>NZ_VTEH01000012.1 GCF_008180615.1 Rossellomorea vietnamensis | reverse complement strand
CTTCATTCTTTAGTAATCCGATCCATTCTTTTACAGGGGGGAATGTATGAGATTACTAAAGAATGATTAGAGGGGGTCAAGAAGTCTGATTTCCTCAAAAATCCTTCAGGCTATTTCTGTATCTTCTAAAAACTGAGGTGCTTACCAACGTTATGACTGACTATATTGTTTTGGAAAAAGAAGAGATTATCTACTATGTCTACAATCTGAACTGGTTACTTCCTGAGGAACAGCAGGAAGTAGCAAAGAAGGTTCTTTTTCAATTGCCTCCTGATCAGGTGGATTTGCTGATTCCCACGTACGGAAAAGAATGCTGGGAAAATGGTGTGTCCCTATTAAGAACTATGGGCTACCCGCGAAACAAACAGGCATTACCCAAATTAGTCCGCTTATTACAGGACCGGAACTGGCCAGGTGCCATGGAAGCAATAGCAACTTTCAGGGATGTAGGTAAGGATATCAGCACTCCCTATATTGAGAAAGAATGCGAAGAAGCTGTCAACTGTGGAGATGATGACTGGTTGGAGCACCTCTATTACGCGTGTGATAGTTTAAAGATAACTAAAGAGGATTTTAGTAATAGGGTTACTTTCGAAAAAATGAAAATAGCGGCGGAAGAAATATAAATAAAAGGACCTGCCCCCCGGTACGTTAATATACTGGGGGTCAGGCCCTGATTTCCTAGGCTTTCCTCGATGAATTCGGCGAAAGACCCTTTGGCCTGCAGTTTTGAAAACGGACGCCAAGACCAATCCATTTTTTTACAGGGGAGGAATGTATGAGATCTCCGAAGAGGTTTAATTTCGTAAATTCGGCAGGCACAAGTGCAGTTCACCTGTCCCCCCTGCCCCAACTATTAGGGAGTGATAAAATGAGGAAATTCTATTTTACCTTTATATTACTATTTCTTCTTTCAGGTTGTGGCGAATATTCTCCCTCTAAGCATGATGTAGTCAATACACATGGAAACATAGAGAATTTAAGATTACTTGAGAATTTTATAGAAGATGTTTCTATGGATAGGGATAGTGAAGTCCGAGTAGTAAATTACACTGATGAAGGCGATCCCATTATTCATTACTTAAACTATTTCAACGATGAACTAACTTCGAAGAAAGATACAAGAGAAGATGAATTTGGGGATCAATTAGTAATGGAAGCTGTATGTGAAAGCATAGAGAAAATAGACCAAAACAATCGAACTGTTTATCAGTTACACGGGTGTAATGGCAAAGCAGAAGTAATACATGTAACTATAATTAGTAATGATTAGTGTTTACAGACAAAGGCCTGATCCCCAGTACATTAATACGTTAATGTACCGGGATCAGGCCCTAATTTTCCACATCTTTATGTGAACAGCGGTATCAGCAAACCAGCCAGCAACAGGATTATTGCTCCTCCCAAACGTGAGGAAATTTGGGCAAATGGCATCAATTCCATACGTTTTGCTGCAGAAAGGACGGCCACATCACCTGTTCCTCCCATATTTGCCATACACAAGCCTGCTGTAATAGCAGCTTCTATTGGGTAGAATCCAACGAGTCTGCCGAGAAGCGCTGCACCGATAATCGCCCCAAGCACTACACCGAAAACCGTAAGAATGTATTGCAGAGTAAGTGCTTCTAGAACAGTCCCAAGGTCAGTATATGCTACACCGATTCCGAACAACAAAGCAAAGGTCCAGTTTTTAGCGACGAACTGGTACCATTGACTCGCACCTTCAACGACTGTCGACGGAATGGCGTTTGCCACTTTGGCAGCAGCAACCAGGATGATCATGATCGCATATGCGTGCAATGGAATGAATGAAGCCAGTAATGTGCCAACTGTAAAAAAGCTCAGCGCAGCCAGAAGGCCCACTCCCATTTTTTGTATATCATAATTTGATTCTGTTTTTTCATATTTAAATCCTTGAATTAATTGACCGTTTCCTGTCAGGGAAGGAAATTTCTTTCCGAGCAAATCCAGCATGCTGGCAAGGACAATGGCGAATACATTCCCGAGGGCCAAAGCGGGTACCAGCATGGAAATATAGTAACTCGGGTCATTACCAAGAAGTTCAGAATACACTTGGCTCATCGGGACAGCCCCGGCACCCATTCCGCCTCCCAAGATCGGCATGGCAATGACAAGAACTGCCTCTTGAAGGGTAAATCCAACTAGAGAACCTATAAGTGCTGTAAGTACCACTGCACCCAATACCGCTCCTCCGATTGGAAGAAAGTATCTTAATCCAACTTTCACAAGTATCTTTGAATTCATACCAAGAATACTTCCAGTGATTAGAGCCGCGATGTAAAAGTTCAGGAATCCGCCTGATGTCATGAAGTCGGTGACTGATGTGGTGATACTCTCAGGAAGCAGGCCGCTGTATACCATGTAAGCGGAACCAAAAATAGCGACAATGGCTCCACCGCCAAGGAATGTTTTCACAATTGGAAGTCTGTCACCAACAAATCCAAATAATTCACCCAGCACTATCATAACCAGCAAACTTCCGATCATACCGCCAGGAAGATTTCCTGTATACATACTAATCAGCGTAATCGCTGAGAAAATAGCAAACCATAAAATCGGGGTATTAAAAATGGATATGTTTCCGTCTTTGAATGATTGAATATTTGAACTGGTGACTTTTTTCGTTTCCTCTATAGCTGTATAATCTCTTGCTGCTTCCCCCATATCTTTTTCCTCCTCTGTTTTAGAAGAAGTCCGGTTTAAGAAACCGTACTTCTTCCTTTTTTCTCTTGAATCGCTGTTGCTCTGACAGCTTTGGCTACGAGTCTTGCCACTCTCTCGTCAAGAGCTTTTGGTATGATATAATCTGCACTCAGTTCTGCTTCTGTAATAACCCCCGCAATGGCATATGCAGCTGCCACTTTCATTTCCATCGTAATGTCTTTTGCTTTAGCGTCCAAAGCGCCTCTGAAAATCCCAGGGAAAGCCAGCAGATTATTTACCTGATTAGGGTAATCAGAACGGCCAGTCCCAACGACTTCAGCACCTGCTTCCAATGCTTCCTCCGGATAAATTTCCGGAATCGGATTTGCCATTGCCAGCACGATCGCTTTCTCATTCATTGCTTTCACATGTTCAGGCTTCATAACACCGGGAGCAGAAACCCCGATAAACACATCGGCCCCTTGTATAGCGTCGCTCAAAGTACCCGTGATTCCGGTTAAATTGGTCTGTTCAGCGATTTTTTCCTGTGCTGTATTCAACCACTTTTCACCTTTGGAGACAACGCCTTCCAAACTCACAAGAGTAATATCTTTATAGCCCGCATGTAACAATAGTTTCGCAATCGAAATACCAGCAGCCCCAGCACCATTGATGACAATCTTGTTGTTTTTATGGACTTTATTTACGACTTTCAGGGCATTATAAAGCGCTGCCAAAACAACGATTGCTGTTCCATGCTGGTCATCGTGGAATACAGGTATATCCAGTTCTTTCTTCAGTCGTTCTTCAATCTCAAAACAGCGCGGTGCAGAGATGTCCTCAAGGTTCACTCCCCCGAAGCTTGGTTGAAGCGCTTTAACAATATTGACTATTTCATCTACATTCTTAGTATCCAGGCAAAGTGGAAAAGCATCGATGTCAGCGAAATTTTTAAAAAGGATGCTCTTTCCCTCCATCACAGGCATGGCCGCTTTTGGACCAATATCGCCAAGGCCCAATACAGCTGTTCCATCAGAGACGATCGCTACCATGTTTCCTCTTGAAGTCAGTGTGTCAACCTCTGCCTCATTTTCTGCGATTGCCTTGCAGACATCCGCCACTCCCGGAGTATAGACAAGACTTAAATCTTCTTCGGTCTTAATGTTCACTTTACTGTTTACTTCAATTTTTCCTGAATGCTGTCTATGGAGTGCAATAGTTTCATCTCTCAGGTTTCGTCTGGACATTTTAATCTCTCCTCACGTAATCGCTTTCATAATCTACTTTTATCTTAGAGAGATTTTTAAAAGATAAACAGGTTATGAAACTATTGCATTCTTTTTGAAATTAAAAAAAGCAGACGTTCCGTTTCTTATCGAACCTCTTCGGACTTGTGGCCATTTTTTTCAAAGGCTGTTTTCGCAAAGATTGTGGCTATTTTAAAAGTAATGGATTTCCGCTCCAGGCGCGCGACTCCGCGGGGCGGGCGCCCGGCCTCCTCGGCTTCATAAAAAGCGAAAGCGGCCGTTCAGCGACGTACAGATTTTAGGGCTCTCGTATGAGATAAAGGAATCACGAAGAGCGACAGCGATTCGATGATGACTTATCGCAAGGAGAGAGACCGAAATCTGCTAGTCGTTGGCCGCTGAAGCTGGATTCGCCTGCGGGGTCTCACCTGTCCCGCTAGTTCCGCAGGAGGTCGCACGCCTTCCGCTCCAATCCTTCCACGTAAAAAGGAGGAGGAGATAAAATAGCATTTAAAAGTAACAATCTTTTAGAAAGGCTGTTTTATCATATATTGTTGCTTTCAAATAATCCCGGATACTAAGAGTCTTATCTCTTTTCGGTGTTACCAGATTTCACCGACCCTGTATGGTTAATTTTCGGAATTAGTATCAAATAGCAACAAAGTTTACGAAAAGAGCCTTTTCAAAAAACATGAGTATATAAATCGTCTGTCTCTTATACAGCAGCAGACTGGAAAGAGCCAAAAAAAACCCAAGAACCAGTAAAGATTCTTGGGTTTTATAAATATCCTTCTAATACTTTATCATTTTCTTTGTAGGAGTATTGATATACCGGGCGTCCGATCCCATATACAAGCGTTTCTTCCAATACTTTCAGCTCCGTCAAAAATACAAGGTACTTCCTTACTGAAACCCTGGAAATGTTTGTGTGCTCCGCTAATTCATCGGTTGAAAAATTTTTCAGTTCCTTAATAGTCTCAACGATTACCTGAAGGGTGTTTTTGGTAAGTCCTTTCGGCAGTGATTTATCGGTCTCCATCTCACTTTTCTCAGGTTCAAATAACCTCTGATCAATCTCATCCTGACTGAGTTTCTCACTATTATGAAAAATGGTCTGCTTTTCTTTGAATCTCAGCAGTGCTTGTTTAAACCGGTCAAACTCAAAGGGTTTGATCAAGTAATCGATTGCCCCAAAGCGAAGGGCAGACTGGATTTTCTCGGTATCTGAGGCTGCTGTGATCAATATTGCATCCACAGCCAGCCCCCTTTCTCTTACCTCCCGCAGCAGTTCGAGGCCATTCCCGCCAGGCATAAACACATCCAGCAGCATCAAGTCCACTTTTTCCAATTCCAATACCGATTTTGCCTCTTTGGTTGTATGAACCACATCCACTAATGCGAAACCATCCACTTTATCCAGATAACGCTTATTGAATTCTGCTACCATCGGATCGTCTTCAATTATTAATACCTTAATCATGTTCTATCCCAACTCTCGTGGTATCATATTGTATTTCTGCAGAAAAGACCGTTCCTTCAGCACTCGATTTTACTGTGAGACTTCCGTTAAGGCGCTCAATGCTCTTTTTGACCAAGTATAAGCCGAAGCCCCGGTCTTCACCTTTAGTGGAATATCCTTTCTCGAAAATGACTGCACTATTTTCATTCTTAATGCCGGGACCGGTATCTTCCACTTTAATGAACAACCTTCCACCTTCGTCTTTCAGTCTCAATTCTATTATTTTCTTTTCGCAATCCGCCAAGGCTTGGATCGCATTATCAACTAGGTTCCCTATGATTGTGATCAGTTCATGATTGACCTCTGGTTCAAAGATTTCCTCTATTGTTGAATAACTCTTCACAATCAACTCAACGTTTTCTTCGCGGGCATAACTTATTTTTCCCATCAGGAAACCGGCAAGCACCGGGTCTTTTATGCTTTTTGTAACCATATCGACTTCCTTGTTATTGTGATCAACCAGCTTACGGATAAATTCCATTAATTCATCATACGCTTCTAATTGGACCATTCCAAATATGACATGCAGCCGGTTCATGAATTCATGTGATTGAGCACGGAGCGATTCAGCATAAGTTCGAATTCCGGTTAACTGTTTTGCAAGATGATTCATTTCGGTCATATCCCGGAAAGTTGAAATGGCTCCGATGACCTGGTCATCCACAATGAGGGGCTCCCGATTAACAAGGATTGACACCCCGTTCAGAATCTGTTCCTCATCGCGTTCAGGCTTTCCTGTCTTCAAGACCCTGTCCAGTCTACTGCTTGGCATATAGTCAGAGATCTTCATCCCCACAGGTTCTTCAGATAATCCGGCCAGTTTAAAAATTCTGAGGGCTGATTTATTGACCAGTGTAATATTTTTGTCCTGATCGACTGCCACAATGCCCTCATGAACAGACTGAAGCATTGTGCTCCGTTCTTCTAGAAGCTTTGAAATAGCATACGGCTCTAGTCCAAATAGCATTCTCTTTATGTACTTAGCAACAAGAATCGCTCCTAAAATCCCAGCCAATAATCCAAATACTGTGCCCTTCAAGATATTTAGATGCCCCTGTAAAAGGGCCGACTGTACTTGTTCCAAGGAAATCCCTACGACAACAGCCCCGATTTGATTGTTGTTATTATCATAAACAGGAGTAAACGCCCTTAATGAGTCACCCAGCGTTCCTTCAGAGGTTGATATATGCTCATCTCCCTGTAAAACTACTTCTTCGTCTCCACCTACAAATCTTTTTCCGATCAAATCAGGGTCAGGGTGGGATTTTCTGATTCCTTCCATATCCAAAACCACAATAAACATCATATCGGTTATGGTCTGTACTTCACTCGTATAATTCTGGATGGACTGTGCTGCTTGGTCATCCAGTAAACCTTCCTTCACTATTTTCGATTCTGCTACAGTTCTGGAAACAATTTGAGCTTTTTCTTCCTGGTCATCCTGAATCCTTTGGGTAGTAATATTGCTAATAAGCAAATCTGTTATCAGTAAGGACAAGAGCACAACCAGGCAGACAAATATAATAATAATAGAACTCAATTTCCATTTCCTTTTAAACATGGAATTCACCTCAATCTTTAATGTCACAGTGACGTCCCGACATTTGTCGATTAATATAGCCGGCACATTAATACGTTAATACGTTAATGTGTAATGGGGGTCAGACCCTGATTTCCCCTGACCTAATGATTTAAACATACGTTTGATTAATTCTACACTCGATTTATCTGAACTAACCAACTAAACTCCTTAACAAAGTTCATTGTAACAGTACCAACCGGCCCATTCCTAAGGGCTGGCCAGCCCCCAGGTACATTAACACGTTAGTGACTTTGGTTCAGTTCCTGGCTCTATTAGTGAATAGTAAACGTTTAAGAAAAGTTAATATACTTAAAAGGGGGATAAGAGAGAAAGAACGCAACCATATGAAGCAATGATTGCGTCCTTTTTAAAAGCTAAGATTAATACATTAATTAAGTTTCATAAGATACTGGTTATTCTTATCCAAATAGATATGATGTACTGAATATATTACCTCAGCAGGTACAGAGCCTTTAGGTATAGCAGTAACAAGTGTCCCTTCATTTACGCCATCTGGTCTTAATTCTGCTTGTTTAAAATCTTCGTCTTCAAAACCCAAAACAAATCCTCTTTCAATTTCTTTACCATTCGAATCAAAGAAATCAAAACTTTGTTTGATAACAATATCCTCCTTGGTTGTTGTTTCTCCAATATTCTTAACAGAAACATCAAATTTCGCAAAATCATATTCCTGATTAACCTCTTCATTTTCATGTAAATTTTGTTCAATAGCATAATTGTTAACCGTTATCTCAACGATACTATTTTGATCACCGCCAATGCGGACTGCCTTAAATGGTTTACCCATTTCAGCATCAAAAAGTTGCGGGGTATCCATATTCTCTAATTTTGCTACACTCTCTTCTTTATCACTACAAGCACCTAGTGAAAACACTAAGAATGTTCCTAACAGTGTACTAATAATTATTTTTTTCATGATGTAATCTCCCTTAAATTTCTATTTTTTTATTATTTTACCATAATTATAAAGGCAAGAAATTTTTTATTTATTTTATAGTTAAAAATTGGAATGTTAAGTTGGTTATGGATATCAAGAAAATAGTGAAATTCACTCGTCGATAACCTTGAGTAGCCAAAATTATTCTGCAAATTTCTGAGTAAAAGCTGGAGACTTTCACCTCCAGGCTTTTGGTATTACTGTTCGGTATTACTGTTCTGCAATACTAGAACCTATTAGTTAATAATCCTAATAATAGTGTTCCTGTCTTTCTTCTTCCTCCATTTCCTGCCTTATACGATCCATTTCATCCTCCAGATCATCCCAGGCTACCGCCTCCTCCATTGTATCTTTCTCATCCATTTCCTCTCTTCTCGTTTCAATTTCGCCTTCCCTCTCCTCCACTATTCGATCTAGCTCATCTTGATAATCTTCTTCCCCCTGATCTTCTTGTTCCCATTGATCTTCGTCTGAGTCATTAGGAATAAGAATATTAGTTGAAGCAGATTGACTTTCAGCTAATATATCTGTTAAAGATTTTGACCCTATTTCTTTTCTCCTTTTTAGATAATCCTGATATTGACGTTCATGCTTTTGTTTTATATAAGCTTCAATATCATCCTCCATAGTAAGTCTGTCATCGTCAAAAGTGCTATCACCTTCTCCTGTGGGAGCCTCGGCAGATACTTCAGGAGTCTTTATTAAGATTACAATTGTGAAAATAAAGTAAGTCAGAAGGCTGATGACGGGTTCGAAATGACCAAATTCTGATGATTCAATAATTACCTTTGATACGAATGCCATTAGGGAACCTGAAAGATACATTATTAAACCGATTAATGGCACTCCGCTAATTGCTCGTCCAGCACCCAAAGATACAAAGTCCAATATATAGAATCCCTTATAATTACTTCTTCCCATAAAGATACCTGCTACAATACACAAAGCTAACAAGGCAGCTGCCGATTTCATGCTAAAGTACACCAACATTTAAATTCTCCCTTTCCTTTGCAAGTTTTACAGTACTAAACAAATTGATTTTTCTCTTACCAAAACAAAAAATCTCCCCTTTTCTTGATAAAGTATAAAAATATACAAGTCCACAACAAAGTTATCCCCCTGCCAATAAGGGAAATGAGATTATATTGTGTTTGTGAATCAGTATATTTTTCTTTATCTCCTAAAAAGGTGGAGATTGGTATATTCGTATATAATAAAAATGGAAAATATTTATATAATAAGCCTATAAATGTATAATAATTATTTTTACATTAAATATTTTACAATATAGGAAATAAAATGTAAATACGAAATCTTTATCTACTGTCTGATTTTTTCTACAAAAATGAAGAATGGGACCTTAACCCCGGTACGTTAATGAATTGGGGGGCAGGCCCTAATTTCCTATATTCGAAGGGCGCATAGGGAAAAGTTTTGACTACCAATATGAATATGGCTTAAAAAATAATGAAGCAATAATAATAGTAATAAGGCGGTATTTATATGAAAAAAATATTACCGGCCCACTCGCAAGAGCATTTACAATGAACGCAATCAAATTTGAGGAAACACAAAAAAGTGGTAAATATAAAGATGGAAAGTATTACTCTGAAAGGATACTTGAAATCGGATACATGATGAAGAGGGATCACCAACTAGCTAAAGATTTATTAGACCAATTACTTAAAAGCGAACTCCCTAGTGTATTATCAAGCTCCTGTGTTTATGCCTTATTAGTTGACTATAGAACACAAACAGCATTAAAGATTTTAAAGGAAATCGCAAAAGGTGATAATGGAATTACAAGTGGTAACGCAGAAGTTACAATAGAACTTTTTAATTCAGGAGAATTATTTGAATTACACGGCATTGAAAGATATGAAAAATAAGAACATGAAAGTCGGGGCCTGACCCCCAGTACGTTACTGTGATGGGGGACTGTGATTTTTTCTAAAAACAGTAGAAATAGCAGCTTGACTTTGTTTAAAAATGGCGGCTAAAGCAATTCCATCCACTTTCACTGATTCCGTAAAAGACAAATTGTCCTTGTTAAAGCCATCGCTCATCTTATTATCCCCAATCCATAAAGCTCTTCCTTCGTTCGTATTAGAAATAAAATATTCTTTATCTTTATAAACAAATTCTATCTCTCTTCCCTGTTCCAAATAAATCAGTAAGTGTTGAAAGATAATGGTTCCACCCGCCGGGACATCATGGAAATCTTCTTGAATTCTCATTTATATCTCTCCTTTCCTACTATCAACTCGGTACAGGGGCCACACTACCGTAAGTTGATACGTTAGTGTCCTGATCCCCCCCTCTGTCCAAATAGAACCCGAAATCCCCCTCGCTTATGATGATGAGTGGGATTTTTATGTCACAGTAACGCCTTTAAATTTTTCCAAACCAAAATGATGCTTGCTTCGTCTAAAATGGTGAAAGGGGGGAAACGAAGATGGCTGAACTTGAAGAAATAGCAGTGAATGTTAATAGCATAGATAATAACGAACAAGTTATCGGCCAATTAATGGATACCTACAGCGATGATGTACTGCATCTGGTTTTTTCCTATGTAAAGAATCGAACGACAGCCGAGGATTTAACGCAGGAGATATTTATTAAATGCCATGAAAAACTAGGTCAGTTTAATAATAAATCATCAATAAAGACGTGGCTATATGCAATCGCCATTAATCATTGTAAGGATTACTTGCGTAGTTGGCATTACCGCAAAATACAATTCAGCGATAAAATTTTGGATTATATCCCATCCAAGTCAAAACACGTTGAAGAGGAAATCATCTCAAAGAATGTAGCAAACAGTTTAACGAGTGCCATTATAGATTTACCAGTAAAATATAGGGAAGTTGTTTTTTTACATTACTACGAGGAGCTTTCTTTATTAGAGATCAGCAAGATTACGGGTGTAAATAGAAATACATTAAAAACCAGATTAAAACAGGCCAGAGAATTATTAAAGAACAAGATGAAAAAGGAGGTTTAGCCATGAGCGATCCATTCCAAAACATAAAGAATTCTATAAAAAAAGATCTTGAGGGATTTTCATTTTCCGAGGAGAGAAAAAATGTGGTGAAAGAAACGATCCGGAAGAAGCAATCTCACCTAGACCTTCACTGTTGGAAAGTAGAAACCCTTAAAAATTTATTGTATGCACTGCAAAATGAAGCAAAGCAAGGGTACGATATTTCCACCGGGCTTTTCCAAAAAAATGAGCTTAGCTTTAAAAGCGATGAAGGCGAGCTTTATATCCTTTTACATCTACTTGAAAATAAGAAAATCATTACTTCAAAATGGGTGGAAGACAGGAAATACTATTCCCTAACTGCGAAAGGAAAAAAATATGCAGCTGCTCTGGAACCTAGAGGTTCAAAACAACGCGCATCACTGAAATCTTTACTCGAGGAGGCTTCTTTATGAGTTCTTCTAAATTTGAGGAATATTTAAGTAAAGTCATCTCTAAAGTGAAATCCAAGGAAGCTCACAGTATGATCAAAAAGGAGCTTAGTAATCATATGGAAGAGCTAAGCCGGTCCTTTCAAGAGAGAGGATTATCTGTAGGGGATGCGGATAAAAAGGCAATGCAGGAAATGGGAGATCCCTCTACTGTCGGTAAAAACATGAATCATCTTCATAAACCGAGAATGGACTGGCTCCTTATTGTGTTATTTGTCCTTCTTGCAGGCATTAGTTTTCTTCCACTGATGGGCAGTGTTTCAGTGCCCAGCTCTTCTTATATGAAAACACAAGCAGTCTGGCTCGTCCTTGCTGTTCTTGCTCTCATAGGATTTCTTTTCTTTGATTACAGGAAACTGAAAAATTTGTGGATGTATTTTTATGGAGGCGGCTTAATCCTGTTTTTCACAACTTTTTTAGTTGGCGTTGAGCTTAACGGAGCAAAAAGATGGATTTCTTTCGGAGGTATTACGATTGATGGTCCGGCTATATCTTTATTTTTATTTTTGATCGCGTGGGCCGGCATTTTTTCTAAAATCAATGTGTCTAAGGGGTGGAAAAAACAAGGAATGCTATTATTCCTATTTTGGACTCCAGTCCTTCTCTACATCATGGTCCCACAATTTATGTTTAGTATTATATACTTTTTTAGCGTATTAGCGATGTATGTTTTTTCTTATGTTCATAAACAATTTGCCATTAAAGCAGCCGTGGGAAATTTGCTTATAGGTATCCTTTTCTTTAATATGATGATACTTACATTCCCTAATAGCTACCTCTCTGATACACTCATACCCCTGAAAGATATCCTTTCAAAGGCTGGTTGGTTCGGCAACGGACTTAACAATGATCTAAAGCTCCCTGAAGCACATACAGATTTAGTATTCCCATTTCTCGTCTATTCTTTTGGCTGGGCTTTTGGAATTGTCCTTTGTCTGCTGCTCTTTGTATTTATTTTACGGATATCTTCAAATGCTTTTAAAACAGAGGATTTATTCGGCAGATTAATAGCCATCGGAGGGGCTGCATTCTTCATTGTTCCTGCTTGCTGGAACATCTTAATGGGTCTTGGTATAGTGCCCATCATGTTAGTACCCCTGCCGTTTATTAGTTATGGCGGAAGCCTGCTGCTAGTATACTCTGCACTGCTAGGCCTTATTCTGAACGTTTATCGAAGAAAGGATATTGTAGAATCTACAGTGGTATGAAAACGGGGCCTGACCCCCGGTACGTTAATTCGTTAGTGTACTGGGGGTCAGGCCCTGATTCTCTGATTCTTTTATTCTGTTATACACTTCATCTGCTTATTTAGCAGGAACATAAATATGGCATGTTGATTCGGCTCATAATAGACTCAGAATTCAAAATGATATTGTTCTATATTTTTTAAAGCCTTAATAAAATCGCCTGTTTCCATTACATATTCATGTCTTGAACTACTTTGATTTTCGAGCTTCCTAGAATAAATTACTCTTTTACTATTCGGACGCAACCTTTCAATATCTTCAATATCAGCCCAACCTTTGGAAACAGCCTCAATAAGTAAAATATCAGTACTCATAAAGCTAATAGGAGTTGCTGGATTATGTATTAATTCTATTTTATGAAGGTTATCCATAATCTTTTCTTTAATAGTCATGGTTCCCTTATCACTTGAGAATATCGTGATATTTTTTATTGAGGAAGGGTAATGATGAAGCAACAAATACACTAACACTAAAATTGAAGTTTCTCCTGCATTCTTTCTTAAATCCGAACCATCTTGCACTTCAAATCCTTCTTCATAAAAACCATCAATCCACTGTTCTGGCAGGTCAACATTCTGGTTATAATATTTCTTTAATCCTGAAAAATACTTTCTAGCAGGTGATATAGAAGAAGAAGCATGTTTAAAAAGCTCCATCAATCTAAACTCTTGATATTCAACAAACTCAACATAATCTTCCTCTTCGTTGATTATAAAATAAGGAACAGGGATTCTGGCTAGGTACTCTAGCCGTCTTTCACTATGAGAGATTTCACGATGAACCCATTCAGGTATCAGTATAATATCGTAATTCCTAAATACTTCATCAACAAGAAAGATATCTTTATGCTGAGTACAAAATTCTAAATTATTGTTGTCCATAATCAGAATTCGATTAGTCTCTTTCTCATTAAGTTTCCCACTTAAATCTCTATAATTCCCCACTTTCCAGTTTCCCTTTCACTAGTAAATATTTTTTTTCTAATCCGATAATAAATTCCTTTGTTTCATTATAAACACGGTCATCAGTATCTGTTATAGAGTCAATTTCATATTTCAAAAGTCCAAAATCCACTATATACGAAGGTTTAACTAGATTTTCATCAAGCGATAACTTTTGAAATATCTCTACCCAGGAATCCATATTAAAGGATAGATCAAAGTTAGATCTTATTTCTTCTTGAAGAACTTCATTCTTATACTCTATTGCCGATTCATATAATTGAATTAAAATAGCCTTATACGGCGCTTTAAAAGTATCCATACAAATAGCAGCTCGATTAATAAACTCTATTTGCTTTAAATCTAAGAAATAATTGTAAAGATCATTACTTATTACCATTTGACTTGCAAAATAATCAGCTTTCCGTTCTGTTAGATCAAATTCTGTTGAAATTTCATGTGAATTTGAAAAGTCCTCTGTAAGATGGTAAATTTCATGCCAATAAATGAAGTATTGATATAGTCGAGGTTGTGCAGTATTAATTACTGGGATTTTTTTGCCATTGGGAAGTTCTCTAATTGCTCCTCCCCAATCAGGGTCAGGAATAGGAATTTGGATTAAATAATGGTCTTTTAAAATTTGCAGGGCAAGTTTTTCCGGGGATTGTATATCATATTTAGCAAGAAACCTATGCATATATTTTAAGTGGCGCTGGATTTCATTATTAATTTGTCTATTTAATTTTACTGTTTCATTTAGGTTATTACTCGATATTCTCATTTCTTCACCCCTTTATATAAAAAGTGGCAACCGTTAATAACTCATCTAAATCACTTAATAGATCTTTGGTTAATTCATTTCTATTAGAGAAAGTCGATCTATCTGAATACTGAGTAGATGGTAAATGCCATTTTTCCTGTTGAACATCAGAAAAATACGTAAAATAGTCAATGGGCAAATTAAAAGCATCCGTTATCTTTTGTATCTGTTCCTCATAAATTTTCGGGTTAGGACTTTTGCCTTCTACTATTTGATTAATTGTCGGCCGGGAAATTCCTGTCATTTTAGCTAAAGAAGTTTTTGTATAGCCATTCACTCTTAAAAATTTAAGTAAGTTTTCCCCGATAATACTCTGTAGTTGATAGAGCGGCATCTTAATCACCTCCGAACTTATTTAGTTTCATTATACAGTAAAAGTAAAACCGCGTGTAAAAATAAATTTTACAATCTGTAAAATTTATTTTTACCCAAATCATAAATTCTTATTCTCCTTCTTTTTAATGTCACAGTGACGTCCCGACATTTGTCGATAAATATAGCCGGTGCGGCAAGACCTTAGAAGCACATACAGACACTTAGAGCTTTTAGGAAACCTGCTAAAATAGAATCACACCACTAAACAAAAACGAGGGATACAAAATGACTTCACTTGCCTTTGACCACCTTGTTCACTTTTCATCTGATCCTGCATCCGCGAAAGAAACGATGCTGCAGCATGGCATTCAGGTTATTGAGGGTGGAAAGCATGAAAACTGGGGGACTTATAACACGCTTGCTTATTTTGGTTTGAGTTATATCGAATGGCTCGGAATTCAAGATCGGTCTATTGCCGTACAGGTTGACGATAACCCGCTGATTCAACAGCTTGTCGCTGACTAGAGAGGTTGAACGTTAGAGGGATGGAGGTTCCTTGTCTCACTTATGACATGTCTCTCTGCTAAAATACTGAGAATCAACTTTTAACCTTTTCCTTATTGAAAATCCGTCAACTAATTTCATATATTCGGCAGGCGCATAGACGTTATCTCCCTAATGGAAATCTAATACAGTTACCCTCTCCTTCTGTCCATGTCGGCAGTACACTTAAATGTATTTGCTTCTGTATGAGTCGTATTAGTGCTCGTCCCAGTGCCTTCTAGGTTTCCTTTTTCTACACATTACCTAACGACTTCCACGTTGACTTCATCAACGGTCAGATTTCCTTCTAACTTATTTCAACCTTCCGTAGTGGGGCTCTTTACTTTGGTGTCGTATCAGTTAGACGACGGATAGTTAATTGGAAGGCAAATTTGCTGTGATTTTTATTTATTTTGCAACCATATCTGTTGGGAGTCGTCTAAAGGTGGAAAGGGGATAACTGATGTTAAGAGATAAAAGGTTAGTGATGGATCATAATGAAATGAACAGAGAAGAAATAGTAGAATGGTTGATGAATGAGTATGGCAGAAAGGTTGTGAGGCTAGCTTATACCTATTTAAAGCAAGAACAGCTAGCTGAAGATATTGCACAGGAAGTATTCATTAAATGTTTTCAAAAGTTAGATACGTTTCGGCACGACTCATCTTATCAGACTTGGATTTATTCAATCACTGTAAATCTATGTAAAGATAGATTAAAGAGCTGGAGTTTCAAGAATCTTATTACAAGTAACTTTTTTTCGTTAAAAAGTGTCACCCATGAAACACCTGAGAAAGATGTCATCAATCTTGAAGCAAAAAGGGAACTTTCCGAATGTGTACTGGGACTGCCCGTTAAATACCGAGAAATCATCATATTATTCTACTATGAAGAATTATCCTACAAAGAAATATCCGAGCTCTTGGGAATCAGCAGCCAAACAATCAAAACAAGATTGCACCGTGCAAGGAACCTTTTGAAGAAGCAACTTAAAGGAGGGGAAAGAATTGACTGACAGATTAAAAAAGCTAAAAGAAGATATGGATGACACGGTTCTTAATGGCTTGGATTTCAGGGAGAAGAACAAAGTGAAAGTCAGGAAAACCTTTGTCACAAACCATGATAATGTCAAACATAATCGGAGGATAAACCTTGGCTTTGTGTTGAGTCTTTGCTTTACCACTCTGTTCATCGGTTCTGCCAGCTATATTCTGGTGAATAATACAAATATATCTGAAGAGGATTCTCTCACAAAGGAAACTGACGTTGACGTCATTGCTGATAACGATCAAAAATCTTTACAAGTTTCACACCCCGAACCAAAGGAAAACTATGAAAAAATGACCAAAGAGGAAATACTGCATAAATTATTTAACTCCGTGGATTACTTTGAAACAGCTGCAGGGAAATTTGAAGTATATGAAAGGTATTATGATGGTTCCTCCTCTAAGGAAACGGTTGAGTACAAGATGAGTAATAAGGGAGTTATTGGAGGTTACGAGAAGATTATCAACCACCCGGATCCTGAGAATCCCCAGACGAAACAGACTACTCAGGAGACTTATTATAACAGTAACCAACTGTGGCATTTGAAATGGGATTTAAATCAATATTCGACGAAAGACTATGAACCAGAAGAGAAAAGACCTGTCGTGAAAGCAGAGGATATTTTTAATATGGATCCCGATGATATTTTTGAATTTGATTCTAGAAAAATGTACAGGGAAAGCCCGCCAAGTCTAATTGCCTTTAGTTCCCTTTTTAATTATACATTTGTGGCAAAGTTCTTAAGGTACGAAAATGAATGGACCATCGAAAAACAAAATGAAGAGCTGCTGGGACATAACACACTTGTTATTTATGGAAGACTTGACGATAGCCTTGTTAATATTATGCAGCCGGAAGAAAAGGATTTTCGTATATGGATTGATAAAGACACTGGAATAATTGTTAAAAGAGAGGTTTATAATGAGGCAGGAGAATTAGTCAGTTATTTACATCCATCCAACCTTGTTATTAATGAAACTTATCTGACAGATGAATTTGAACCTGAACTTGAAGAATATCAAGAGGAACGGCGATGGTTAAATCCTCCCCCTCAAGATAAAAGGGAAAGTGAACTAGAGGTTATTGAACATGCTGATACAAAACTTAGTAAGGTGAAAGAAGTCATGGTGGATCAAAGAGAAACCATGCCATTGTTTTTTGAGTTTGCCAACTCAAAGATCACACCTTTTTCCGCCAGTATTGAAAAGTATCAGGAAGATTACCAAGCCTTTGTGGTCTATAGCTATGATAAGCCAGAAACTGAACAAGGGTCAGGATCACGTTTGCTTTATACAAGGATTTATCCAAAGGACACCTATCTTAGAAAAACAGGAGATTTTGACAGACCGCTTGGTGATGAAATCGAAGCGTTGAAGGTGAATGGCATCCAATGGAGGATATATAAAGTGCAAGGAACAGATGATGTTCATGTAAAAGGAGAGTTAGATGAACATATCCTTGAACTAGTCACCCACGATGTATCATTTGATGAAACCAAAAGATTGTTAAGCACATTTCAGAAGGTAAAATAAAATAAGTGGCAATGATGGTAACATGTGCTGTTCCGTTGAAGGCAATAGAATAAAAGGGCCTGCCTCCAGTACATTAACGCATTAACGTACCGGGGTCAGGCCCTTATTTCCTACTGTAAAACACCTACTAATGATAAAATCGTTTAAGATAGGAAAATAAAGGATACATCTCTTTATGTGAAAAAACAGTATCTTACGTTTCAGGAAAAGTGAGGCATGGGCGGCTATGGCGAAAGAATAATTAATTTTTAAGGGAGTGAGGAGATTGAAAAAATTCTCTTGGTTAAGCTACTGGTCTTTACTATTAAGCGTTTTCCCAGTACCCTTTTTCTTTGCGATCCTTTATAGGCTAATAAGGATTGATATCTATTTCAGTTTATCTCTTATCGCCTTGTCCATTATTTTATCGGTGGTTTTTGGGGTTATTGCTTTCGTTAAAAAGACAGAAAAAAATATACTTGCTGGAATAGCCATTTATATCGCCCTATTCAGTGCGGGGATTGTAATCGTTATCATGATGCTTGGCCAAATGGGTAACCCGCCAAACGCATGATGGTCCTGGACTTTAGGTTCATGAAAAGCGGTGCCTGCCCCCGGTACGTTAAATACGTTATTGTGATAGGGGGCAGACCGTGATTCGCATAGATTTATAATTACTGGGAGTAAAAGTGGCATTTTCTGAATAAGTTTGTTTTTAATGATAGTTAATTCCATGAAAAGGCAGGGTGGTATATGAATAGTGAAAGTAATATTATCGTTACTCCATTGAAACATGAGTTAATAGAGGACATCCATAAGACAAATGATTATTTTACGTTGTATGGAAAAGTTGTTCCCAGTTTGCAATCAGGAAAATGGACTTATAAAGAGATTCTTTTTGATGAACCCAGCGAAACACGTTTTCCAGATGACAAACTTGATTGGAGACAATATATAAACTCAGAGGATCGAGCCTTGTTTTTAGCTTATACCAATGATACTTGCATAGGGCAGATTAGAATCGTTAAGGACTGGAATCACTTCTGTTATATTGAAAACATTGCTGCTAAAAAAGAGTATAGAGGAAGCGGAATTGGAAAGCTGCTTTTAAATAAAGCGGAAGAGTGGGCAAAACAGAGGAAACTTATAGGAATGTCCTTGGAAACACAAGATGATAACCTTGGTGCATGCAGATTTTATGTGAAGCACGGATTCTTGCTGGGCGGGGCTGATACACTGAAGCAGTCATATAACCCCAATATTGAAACTACATTGTATTGGTATAAGTTGTTTGAGTAATTGGGAAGGCGGAATGATCCCGGGGATTCTTAGGAGTCTCACCATAAAGGAAATATGGGATAGTTTCCTCTGTCCCGATAAAGCCCATTAAATATAAAGTGGGCTTTTTATAATCTATAGAGTAATCTTTTCGTCCTTTACCGTAATTTTATTGCATGTCAGCTTAATAAGCATTAAATCCATCAATATATTCACTTGATATATGCCTTGATATTTGTTTTTTGTATCTTTATTAAGTTCAACCACCTTGATGTCTTGAAGGGAGTAAGGGCTTTTTCCATATTCCCAGTGCTTTGGAGAGATTTCTTCTTCACTTGAAACGTGATAGTTCTCAATGTTCAAGTTATTACACCCAACAAACAGAAAAGACCCTTCTTCACATTTTAATGTTAATTCATCTGCAAAATAGTTGATGTCTAATGTTAGAAGTGTTGAGTCCCAATAGTTAACAGTGTTTATTAGTTCTTGGATTTTCATAATTACCACCTTATATAAGAGACATTTGATAAAGGTGCCTAATCTAATAGTGTACCGGGGTCAGGCCTGATTCTATATAACTGAAACGATGGGTAATCCATCAGTCATCTCTATCTTCATTGAAGTCGTCACCTGACTCCAGTGAACTTTTATTCTTTAACTTCAATTGTATGGTGGTCAGTATGAAAAATGTAGTATTCACGTGTAGGTTCTGCTAAATGAAGTTTTTTGAATTCTTTCCATGCGGGAGTTGAATCGGGGAAGTGAGAAATGACTGTTAATTCATCCAGATAGCGTATTGAATTTTTCGAATAGGCCGAAATAGCCTCTACAAGTACCCATTGCTCCGGATACTGTTCACGTACTTGTTCCCATTTCACTGGTTACACCTCCTTGTTATTGTTTTTAGTATATCATTCTTCATTAAATAGATTAACTCTTTTACAAGGACGGGGCCTTAAAGGCGGGGCCTGTCCCCCGGTAAGTTAATGCGTTAGTGTACTGGGGGCAGGCCCTGATTCTCTTGATTTAAGCATCTTTATAATGAATCGCCTCGTTTGCTTTTTTCATCAAGGCTTTTGACACGAAAAGCTGATACGAGGCCGCTTCTCCCTTTTCTACTCCTGGACTCACCGTTTTCATCTTATAAGGAATGCTGTTGTTTTCCAGCATCCCCTTCATGGCTGAGTATTCATCGAAATCAGGAGTGGAATAGATCATTTCCCATTTAGCGAACAAACCTTTTATTAGTTTTATTACCATGGACTTTCCCCTCGTAATATTAAGTTTACTCTCAACATATTATTCAGGACTCTTTACCATTAGGGGCCTGACCCCCGGCACGTTAATGCGTTAGTGTACTGGGGGTCAGGCCCTGATTTCGTAGCAGAGTTCGCTTTCCCCTCCAACTCCATACATCCTTCTTGGCCTGCCATTTGCTCGGTCTATTACAAGTCCAATCTCCTCTACTTCATCCGTATCCAAGATAGTTGTGGAACAGCCAGTGTCTAAAAGAACATCTTGGGAAATGAGGGATAATATTTACATTTTTTTAACAATAATTCAATTATTTGTATGTTAGTGTTGAGTAGAATAATAGTAAAGAAGGAGGAAATTATGAAAAAGGTTCTAGCTTTGATTTTACTTTTATTTTTCGGCACATTTGTAACGGGCACAGCTAACTCATTTACTGAAGTAAAGCACAGTGAAAATGATAGGAAGTTAGTAACAGAGAATATAGGTGTTTCTATAGAACCCCAGTTAGAGTCTAAGAAAGATGACGAAGGTATTTCTCCACTTGGGCTAACCCCTCCTGGTAGTGAACATAATATTTTTTCAGATGGAAGAATGTATTTTGCTGGAGAAGCTGAAATCTCTTCTTTGTATACTAATAAAAAATTCACTGGTTCTAGTTCTTACAAAATTCAAATGCGTAACTATAGTGATTCAAGATTAAGAGTTGATATTATGAAGCCTTATTTTTTGAGTGAGACTGTAGTTAAAACCTATTATATCAGTCCAAATAGCACAGGATACGGTTACCCAAGTGGATTAGACCCTGAAGAAGGATATTATTTACGCTTTCATGCTCCAAGCAATTTTGAGGGTTATGTTGACTATTAAAAAGGGGAGCACTTATAAAACGTCAAGGTTCTTACCTTGGCGTTTTAATATCTTTAACAAGGGGGAGTGAGATGACAAATACAAAATTAAAAACCATTGCATTGATCGCCATGTTTATTGACCACTTAGGTCATTTTATACCCGACACCCCTGATTGGTTTCGGTGGGTTGGTAGAATTTCTGCTCCTATCTTTATTTTTTGCGTGATTGTTGGATACAAACATACACATAGTAGAAGAAAATACATGATTCGTTTATATGTAGCATCTGTAGGAATGGCTTTATTGAATATGACTATCAATCAATTTGTTTATTATCCACAAAAAGTAGGAGAGTCGCCAATTCACACCTTTTACATTACTAACAATTTTTTTAGTCCTCTATTTTTTATCTCTTTATTAATATGTCTATTCGAAAATAGAAAATTTAAATTTATTATTTTACTTTTTATTTGGCAAATAGTTTCTATGTTGTTGGCTGTTCTACTAGTGGAAAACTATGATTTACTTCAATTAAATGACTCAATAGCAAACTATATGTTCCTTGGTTCGTTACTCGGAAATTTTTTCCTTACTGAAGGAAGTGTACTCTTTATCTTGATGGGATCAATCTTTTACTTTTATCATGGTAATAAGCTCAAGAGCAGTATGGCTTATACCCTATACTGTTTTGCGATGATTATTGTAATAAGCAATTTTAATGACTTGAAAGGGCATTTTTGGGATATCGTTATACCAAGTATGGATTTTCAATGGATGATGATTTTAGCACTGCCTTTTATCTTGCTATACAATGGAGAAAAAGGTATCGGGCTAAAATATTTCTTTTACATTTTCTATCCATTACATATTGTTATACTTTATTTTATAGGACTATCTTTAAGGTTCTAGTACTTATAAAAAGGCAGGTTCTGACCCCCAGTACGTTAATGTAGCGGGAGTCTGAAAGGCAGGGCCTGACCCCCAGTACGTTAATACGTTAGTGTACTGGGGGGGCAGGCTCTGATTTTCCTGATTCTCTTGATTTATTAATCTTTGTAATGAATCGCCTCGTTTGCTTTTTTCATCAAGGCTTTTGACACGAAAAGCTGATACGAGGCTGCTTCTCCCTTTTCAACTCCTGGAGTCACCGTTTTCATCTTATAGGGAATGCTATTGTTTTCCAGCCTCCCCTTCATGGCTGAGTATTCATCGAAATCAGGAGTGGAATAGATCATTTCCCATTTAGCGAACAAACCTTTTATTAGTTTTATTACCATGGACTTCCCCCTCGTTAATATTAAGTTTATACTCAACATATTATTCAGGACTCTTCAGGGTTAGTCTTTTCCTTTGACTGTTTTCGCAAAGATTGTGGCTATTTTAAAAGTAATGGATTTCCGCTACAGGCGCGCGACTCCGCGGGGCGGGCGTTGAGCCTCCTCGGCTTCGCCTCCGGGGTCTCACCTGTCCCGCTAGTCCCGCAGGAGGTCACACGCCTTACGCTCCAATCCTTCTACGTGAAAATGAGGAGGAGATAAAATAGCTTTTAAAAGAAACAATCTTTTAGAAAAGGGCCTTTCCTATTAATCTACACTCACAGTGACACCCCGACATTTGTCGGAAGGTGTAGTAAAGTCAGGGCCAGAGCTCAGATAAAGAATACATTATTGTACCTGGGATTTGGAGTACACTGCTTTTTCCATCACTTTTACCTTTATAAAATTAATGTAGAGTTACCTGTTTCACACCAACCACATTCACCCCGAAACAAACCAACTAAACTCCTTTACAAACTTCAAAAAAAAGGGGCCTGACCCCCGGCACGTTAATGCGTTAATGTATAGGGAGTCAGGCCCTGATTTCCTACTGTAATACACCTACTAATGATAAAATTGTTTAATAAAGGAAAATAAAGGATAAATCTCTTTATGTAAAAAAACAGTATCTTACGTTTCAAGAAAAGTGAGGCATGGGCGGCTATGGAGGATGAATAAATAATTATTGAGGGAGTGAGGAGATTGAAACAATTCTCTTGGTTAAGCTACTGGTCATTACTATTAAGCGTTTTCCCAGTACCCTTTTTCTTTGCGATCCTTTATAGACTAATAAGGATTGATATCTATTTCGGTTTATCTCTTATCGCTTTGTCCATTATTGTATCGGTGGTTTTTGGGGTTATGGCTTTCGTTAAAAAGACAGAAAAAAATATACTTGCTGGAATAGCCATTTATATCGCCCTATTCAGTGCGGGGATTGTGATCGTTATCATGATGCTTGGCCAAATGGGTAACCCGCCAAACGCATAACGGCCCTGGACTTTAGGTTCATAATTACTGGTAGTAGAAGGGGCATTTGCTGAATAAGTTTGTTTTTAATGAAAGTTAAATCAATGAAAAAGGCAGGGCGGAATATGAATACTGAAAGTAAAATCATTATTGCTCCATTGAACCATGAGTTAATAGAGCGGAAAAGGGGCCTGACTCTCAGAGAGTTAACCCAGATAAAAAACTCTCATGATTAACGCTATTACTATATACGGGACAACCAGGATAGGCAGAGTGAGAAGTAGCCCGGATAGGTTCCAGTGCTGTTTTCTATGTCTAATTGCATATATAATGTTAGGAATAAGACCTGCTATGTAAAGTTGGGCTATAAGTGCTGTAACAGGCAGTAAAAAATCATCCGCGTTACCAGCCAATAATATACCTACAAATAAACATAGGTACAAAAACATATGTAAGGGTAGTAGTTTCAAATTATAAATTATATATTTTCCCATTTTCCTTCTACTTTCCGGTAGTAATAGCGCGGGAGACCCCCCCTCCCTTATACTATTTATTAGTAATTAATTTTGAAACACTCCATAAAATTCTACTAAAGAATGTGCAGACTCGCCATCTTTTGTTTTTTCATGGTGATTCTCCTAAAAAGCATGGCCTTACAAGCCAAGTTAACCACTCTAGCGCAAATTTAAAGAGGATAGCAGCAATACTATCCTCTAAGAAGGGAGATCAATCTGTTTCTATTACTTTAATTTTACACTTTTGAAATCCGCAAAATGCGTGCTTAGTAAGTAATAAAAATGATCATTTTTCAGTGGCTTCGACCTTTCCCTCAGCTTGTTGTCCCTTCTATTCTCTTATTTCCATACCAAGTAAGTTTTATCTATCTCCCTGATTTTCGCTGCTCCAGCAAGGGCCATTGTTGTTTCAAATTCTGTCGTGATTTGACTTACGACTTTTTTCACACCGTCTTCTCCCTCTCTGGCAAGGCCGTAGATGAAAGGCCTTCCGAGCAGTGCAGCTGAAGCACCAAGTGCCAATGCTTTGAAAATATCACTTCCCCGACGTATGCCGCTGTCAAACAATACCGGAATTTCTCCTTGAACAACATCACAGATCTTTTCCAGAACATCCAAAGTTGCCACTCCATGATCCAGTTGTCTTCCTCCATGATTGGAAACTATTAATCCATCTACCTCATACTCCAAAGCAAGGCTGGCATCTTCGGGATGAACAATCCCTTTTAGAAGGATGGGGAGATTGGTGTATTGCCGGATCTTGCGGATTGCATCCCATGTGACAGCTGGGTTTTCGAATAACTCATACTGCTTTTTTAATGCGGCTTCTTTGTCTTCCATAACAGGTTTTTCGAGCAAACGACAAAACTCAGGGTCTGTGAAATAGTTTCCGCTTCCGGCTCCCTCGCCTACCGGTGAATATTTGTTTCGATGGTCACTTTCCCTGAAGCCCATGATTGGCGTGTCAACTGTAAGGACGATGGCTGTGTATCCCGAAGATTCTGCACGTTTAATCATGCTTTCGGCAACCTTTTCATTACCTGAATAATAAAGCTGAAACCACCGAATTGAGTCTCCCATTTGCTCCCCAATCTCCTCCATTGAATAAGAAGAAACTGTGCTTACTACAAAAGGCACATTCATGGCGGCAGCTGCGCGGGCGGATGCCAGCTCCCCTTCTGGATGTGCGATGGTCTGCACTCCAATAGGTGCCAGCAGGACAGGAGATGAGATCGTACTACCAAACAAGTTCATGGAAGTATCGATATGGGAAACGTCACGAAGGACTCTATGGGAAATTTGATACCTCGAAAACGCTTTTCTGTTTGCCATTAAAGTGGATTCTTCCCCTGACCCCCTTGCTATGTAATCAAATGCTTTCCTTTCCATCAGCGCTTTGGCCTCTTCCTCCCATTCATTAATGGTCAGGTGTCGATCGCCATTCAATGAATTTACATCCTTGGCCGCCATCTTCATTTTCTCATCCCCCATACTTTTTAGATAAATTATGGCATAGCAGCACTTAATATTCAAATTTATCAGAAAACTTATATTTAAGACGGGGCCTGACCCCCGGTGCATTAATGCGTTAATACGTTAGTGTACTGGGGGGCAGGCCCAGATTCTTTGATTTTCCTGATTCTCTTGATTTAAGAATCTTTATAATGAATCGCCTCATTTGCTTTTTTCATCAAGGCTTTTGACACGAAAAGTTGATACGAGGCCGCCTCTCCCTTTCCTGCTCCTGGACTCACCGTTTTCATCTTATAGGGAATGCTATTGTTTTCCAGCCTCCCCTTCATGGCTGAGTATTCAGCGAAATCATGAGTGGAATAGATCATTTCCCATTTAGCGAACAAACCTTTTAATAGCTTTATTAACATGGACTCCCCCCTGGTTAATATTAAGTTTACTCTCAACATATTATTCAGGACTCTTCAGGGTTAGTCATTTTCCTTTTGCTATTTCAGGACTGCGTACTAGTTCCTTTTCTTCTTTCTTTTGTGGTAGATGCCATTAGGGGGCTGCCTCTCTTGCTGAAATTGTAAAAATAATTAAATTAGTCTAAATTATTAGATTTTTATTCCTGACTATACTATATTTGTATATATCACACAGAAACTGGGAGAATTCACGGAGAAAATATTTCATCTAAGGAGGAGTTTATGTGAAGAAAACAAAAAACAGGTGGCTTATTGCTTTATCGGCAATAGCTATACACCTTTCCATTGGTGCTGCATATGCGTACAGCGTATATAAGAATCCGTTGGTTGACAATATGGGATGGTCAGAATCACACGTTACATTGGCATTCACAGTAATGATGGCGCTTGCAGGATTTACGGCTGCTTTTATGGGAAACTTTGTAGAAAGAAACGGCCCCAGGAAATCTGCGGCGGTCGCTGCTGTATTGTTTGGGTTAGGACAAGCCGGTTCAGGAATTGCTGTCGTATTGGATTCTTCCATCCTTTTCATCATCACGTATGGATTGCTGAGTGGATTTGGATTGGGGATTGGTTATATCTCACCTGTCTCGACATTAGTAAAGTGGTTTCCTGATCGAAGAGGTTTAGCAACTGGTATGGCCGTACTAGGGTTTGGTATGGGAGCACTCATTACTGCTCCAGCAGCGGCTGCTCTTATGGAGTCGATAGGGATTTCAAGTACTTTTTATATTTTAGGTGCAAGTTATTTTGTTCTTATGATTCTGGGTGCTTCGTATATTGCTCCTCCTAAAGAAGGCTGGTTACCAGATAATCTTAAGAAAGCGGCGGCAGCTGATGAACAAACCATCAAAAAAGACTTAAGACAATTAACAGCGAACGAAGCTATTAGAACAAAACACTTTTGGATGTTATGGTCGATGATGTTAATTAATACAAGTGCCGGAATTATGATGATATCTGTCGCATCTCCAATGGCTCAAGACATCGTTGGCTTATCTGCTGCAGCGGCCGCAGCCATGGTAGGAATCATGGGGATTTTCAATGGCGGTGGAAGACTTGGATGGGCTGCCGCTTCGGATTATTTAGGCAGGCAAAATGTGTTCATAATCTTTTTTGTTATCCAATTGATAGCGTTTGTTACATTACCAATGACAACAAATATAATTTTGTTTCAAATACTAATCTTTTTAGTGGTCAGCTGTTATGGCGGAGGTTTCTCCAATCTTCCGGCATTCATTGGGGATTTGTTCGGAACAAAACAACTGGGGGCAATACATGGGTATCTTTTAACAACCTGGTCTCTTGGCGGGATTCTCGGCCCGTTACTTGTTTCAAGTATCAGGGGATCAACCGGGAGCTACATTCCTGTCTTCTACGTTTTTCTGACATTGATTTCTTTCGCATTCGTTATTAGTCTTTTCCTACGTGCTGATATTAAAAGAATGAGAAATAATGAAAAACGAAATACTGTCTATTCCAAAGGTGGTATTCCTGTATAGTCACAGTGACGCCACGACATATGTCGGAAGCTATTTGAGGAGTTTCTTGTTCTTATTAAGCTTTAGATTCTTAGCAATGTGGGGGTAATTTCCTTTTTTAAAAGGTGCAGCAAGTCAGGGCCAGAGCCCAGGTAAAGAATACATTATTGTACCTGGGCTCTGGCCCTCACTCTTTCTTCTGATGAGTGCATAGCTTTTTCCATGACTTTTCATTTTACATAAATTAACCTACTCAACCGAAGAGACAGTTCACTTGTCTCTCTGCCCCCTAATAACTACTTTCACCTTCTTCATTTTAGTGACAACTAAGAGACGGAGAACAGTGAACTGTTACTCATCTGTCCACTTATCCCTTGAAAACTCTTCTTCTATTAACCTTCTCGCCCCTCTGTACAGCCCAAACCTACTTTAGTCTGCAGCTCTACTCGAAGATGAAATTATTTATTTAGGAATATTTTACAATTTCCGATTGACTATTCTAGTAGAGTGGAATTAATATTAGCTTGTATACAAAATCTTACAAGTTAGCCGCGGTTATCGACGAAAGGAAAAATGAAAATGAAAGTGAAAAAAGCAATTATTGGATCTACTTTAGCATTGGGATTATTAGTTGGTGGAGGAAGCATGGTTGCCGGAAAAACGATCAATGGTTTTTCAAGCACTGGTACTTTTACCATTACAGCTACTGCATGGTTTAATCCAAGCTGGAAAGTTGTAAGTGGTGCAGGTTATAACCTGAAAGCTGGAGAAAATGTTAAACAAACTTATGTAAGAATTCAAGAAGGCAGTTACGACTCTGGGCGTGTATATTCTTCCAAGGCTTCCAGCACTTCAACAAACAAAGAATATAGTGTATCCAAGAGTAAATCGAACAATCCGTTCTCTACCATGTACACTAATTATGGATAGTTATATTTCTAAAACGCAATCAGCTTAATCGTGATATCTGCGATGCTCATTCTTTAAAAAGAGTGAGCATCCGCTTTTAAAGGAGTCATGAAGAATGACAACACTAGTGAAGAAATCTGTTTATATCATCATCTATTATATTGCAGTGGCGGCATTCAGTTGTTTGGCGTTTTCTGCTCTATTAAATTCTTATAAGGCAACAGGCATCCTTCAAGACGGCCTCGGAGATGAGAGTTTACAAGTTTCCATTGTTTCTCCTTCAGGCGGATCCTCCCTGACTACTGGGCAGTTCGTTGATGAATTGCTTGCAAAGAACTCCTCCCCTTTCTTGTTATATAAAGATAACGGCTCAAACTATGGGGTGGAATATTTAATACATAATAGAGAACTCCCTTTTTCTGTTAAAACAATTTCAAGAGATGAAGAATCTCCCGTAATGATTTTGGATGAGGCTTTGCTGCATAATACAGTAACACAGGATGGAGAAACGATTTTTCTCTATAAAAGCGAGCCATATCACGTAATTGCATCTTTTGATAAGCAAGAAAAGAATATCAATCAGGACAGTTCATTCTATGCGTCATTAGACAAGCAAGCGGATGTAACTGGAACTTATTATATTGACGGCCTTGAAGCAAAAGAAATCACGCAGACGCTTGATACGTTAGTATCTGGAAATACGGAATTGAACTATCAAATCCTTCCGCTGAAAAAAACAGTCAAAGAACGAGCCGGGCTGGTCATCCAGGATCAGGCACTTGTAGTCATCTTACTGGCCGCTACTCTATTTTTGATTGCCATTAATACAATTGGAACCACCCTGGCTTGGATACATTCTCGAAATGATGAAATTTATGCCAGATATTTGGTGGGCGCAACGTTCAAGAGCCTCCAGTGGTGGCTGCTGAAAGATTACTGGCTGATTGTTGCTGGCAGTTTTGCAGCAGGATTAGCAGTCTCTTTCATCATCGTTCAATCAGGTGTTTTCAACTATGTCGTAAATGACCTTAATATCAGAGGAATTGTGATTGCACTAGTGTTTTGCCTTATTCTAGGGACGATGACCGAGATTACTTCTACGTTATGGGACTACCGAAAAAAAGAAACCATCAGGAAGGGGATTTGATTATGGTGTATCAACTTCTTCTTGCGTTGAAAGATTTGTGGCGAAGAAAGGCCACTTCTCTGATCCTGCTGGTTCAAGCGGTCATGGTTCTGGTTCTGATCAACCTGACAATCACTTCATTTATCGACCTCCAAAGAATGACCAAAGAAGTAAAAAGGCTGAATGAACATCAGGAAATCTATTCGTTGATGGATATGACGGATGAAAAACAGATAGATGAACTGCTAAGCAATAAGGAACGATTCCAGGATTTGAAAGCCCTGTACAATTACATTTTTAATAATGAAGAATTTCAGTCCTTTTCCCTGTATTCTTCCACAATGGATAGTCAAGAGGGTGCTCTCCTGAACGTTGACAGCCTTGAAAGATACGGAAACCAAGTGGTTCTTCCTTATCTCACGGTATCCGATTTATTCTTCAAGTACTTTAATATGGAAACAGATTCAGGGCGGCTCTTTTCTGAACAAGATTATACAACTGTTGGGGAATCTATCCCTGTAGTAGTGGGGTCTGATTTTAGAGACGTTGTTAAAACAGGAGATTCATTTACCGATCTGAATGGTCTTGAATATCAAGTGGTGGGAGTATTAAAGGAAGGAATGAGTTATATTGACATCATGTCCTCAAGAGACTTTCAACATCTTGATAGTATGATTTTAATGCCGCAGAATGTGAACTACGCCATTGATAATACGGATTTAGATGCTCTGATTAACAAAGCGTATATTATTCCCGCCAAGGAAGAAGGAATGGGTAACGTTATCAAATATGCTGCTGAACTTGATACCTACTCTTTCGCTTATAAAAGTATGAGAGATCAAGTTACAGTGGTGGTTCGTGATAAGGAAAAATGGATACAAATGCAGCTATTTTTAACTTCATTAGTATCTCTATTTACTTTAATCAGTTTTACTATCTCTTTTTTACAATTTATTGATAAGAACTTGTATGAATTCGGTGTACATTTGCTTTCTGGTGCCTTGAACAGTTCTTTGGTGGTCCGTGTTGTTTCGCAAATTCTCCCTTTCATCATCATAGGCAACTTGGTGAGCCTTAGCGTAGCCGGGACTGGAACATCAGGAAACATTACCATTCTTGCCAGCATCCTTCTTGGTGGCATGATCTGTGTAGTGCCCATTGTTAAAATGAACAGGATTGAAGTCAGCACAATATTGAGGTGGAGAAACAGATGACTATGATCAGATTGGATAACATACAGAAGTCCTTTGGCAGTAAGGATTCTCTTGTCAATGCTCTGCAAGGAGTATCGCTCACTATTGCCGAAGGAGAATTAATAGCTATTACGGGGACATCCGGAAGCGGAAAATCAACCTTGTTGAATATTATTGGGTGCTTGGATTACCCAACCCAAGGTGATTACTATTTGGCTGATAAACCTGTCAGCCATAAATCCAAAACAGAAATGGCCAAGCTTCGCAACGAGGCGATTGGTTTCGTGATGCAAGACTTTGCTCTCGTAGATCACTATACCGTAAGGCAAAATGTTGCTTTGCCCCTCATGTATGTTAAGGACAAGAGCTTAAGAAAAGAACGTCAACAAAAGGTCGATCATTTACTGGCCCGATTAGGAATCGATAATAAAGCCAAAGAAAAATCAGCCCTTCTTTCAGGGGGGCAAAAGCAGCGGGTTGCCATCGGCAGAGCACTGATTAACGAACCGCAATTAATCTTGGCGGATGAACCTACAGGGGCACTTGATCAAAATACCTCCAAAGAAATACTCAATTTATTATTGGGTCTTCACGAAGAAGGAAAGACCGTTATTATTGTTACTCATGACTTAGAAGTTGCTGCCTTATGTGAAAGAATCATTCAAATGGAAGATGGTAAAATCGCAGGAGAAATTAAAGGGAAACCACTAAAGGAGAGAGCATATGGAACCTTTTAAATCTAAAGAGCTGTCCTCCTGGTTTAAGACAATCTTAATAACATTGGCTGTAGTGCTAGTCTGCAGGCAGTTTTTGTTTTCTCCTGTTACGGTTAAGGGTGAGTCCATGAACCCGACCTTCGATACCAATAATAAAGTATTCATTTCTAAAATCAGTGAGATTAACCGTTTCGACCTAATTGTCTTCCAATCCCCAAATCATGGTGAGGAGCATATTAAAAGAGTAATAGGTCTTCCCAGAGATATAGTCGAAGTGAAGAATGATGTGTTAAGGGTGAATGGAAAAGAATATATTGAACCCTATCTTGCTGCTAACAAGGAAAAAGTGGAACAAGGTCAAAATCTAACAGAAGATTTAAAGGTAACTGTGCCAGAAGGTTCGATTTATGTTATGGGAGATAACCGCGAGAAGAGCGGGGACAGCCGCCTATATGGCTTTGTGGCTTTGGATGCAATCAGCGGTGAAGTGAAAGTAAGGTATTTTCCCTTCAACCAGTTCACTGTTTTTTCTTAAGCGTATCGAAGCAGACACAGAGGTAAAATCTCAGAAGCCTTATCATCCCTGCTTTAATTATAGTTTTCTTTGAATATGGGACAGTCCCCTTCTGTCCCTCCAGTTAAATAAAAGTTATGCTCTTCCCTAACAGAAGCACTCCCGTCAACACCCCTTTTTACTTCGAAACAAACCAACTAAACTCCTTAATAAAATTCAACCTAACCGTCCCAACCGGTCCATTCCGGTGCTTAACCAGGTTAATTTCCGTCTCCAGCCCAGTGGAACCTTGTTTATAATACCCTTCCCTATAAAGCAGCATGACGATATCTGCATCCTGTTCAATGCTCCCCGAGTCGCGAAGGTCGGACATCAACGGCCGTTTGTCCTGGCGCTGCTCGACTGACCGGGAAAGCTGGGACAGTAAGATGATCGGCACTTTGTACTGTTTTGCCATCTGCTTCAATTCCCTGGTAATGGCACCTATGGCGAGATCATGACGTTCAAACTTACCTTCAACCGGAATCAACTGCAGATAATCAATGACCACTAAACAAGGAGCATTTTCGTTTTCCCTTCTTGTCTTCTGGATTCTTGCCCGGATTTCATCCAGAGTAAGCCTGCCTTGATCATGGATTTGAAAAGGCATTTTGTAGCACGTGTTCAGTGCTTCGTTCGCCTTTTGGGTTTCTTTTTCTGAGAAGATACGAAACGGATTCTGCCATTTGGACGCATCGATGTAGGTCATCCTGCTGATCAGCCGCTGATAAAGCTGCACCTCACTCATCTCGAGCGAAAAGAAATCGACCACCGTTCCTCTTAAGGCTGTGTTATAGGCCAGATTGAGGACTAAGGCGGTCTTCCCCATCGATGGCCTTCCGGCGACAATGATCAGTTCCCCTGGTTTGAACCCTCCCGTTAATCCGTCAAGGTTGTCATATCCGGAAGAGATGCCGGCATGTACTGGATCGGAATACAGAGATTCATAAAGCTCGACTAATGCCTCGCCCTTTCTTTTCCCTTTTTCGCTCCTGAGTTCCTGTGTCTCAACATATTTTTGATAAAAAGCCTCTGCCGTTTCCCCGCTCGAATGATTCAGGAAATGGGCCGCCGATTTACGCAGCTCCCTTATCCTGTAAGACTTCAACATCACTTCCTGATAATGCTCCAGCCCGCTCACTGAAGGACAGCAAAGGGAGATCTCCGTTAGGTATGTAACGCCGCCGACATTTTCAATCCCGGCACCCAGAAGATTGACCAAACTGAAAGCATTGATTTCTACCCCATCGTGCTGCAGCCCCCTCATCGCTGTAAAAATAACCTGGTGCCTGCTCTGAGAAAAATGTTGTGGTTTCAGGATGATGTCGTTGATGGCCGCAGGTTCCAGGAAAACTGCTCCAAGCACCATGCTTTCGGCTTCAAACAATGCCTGCCCACCCGCCATTTCATCGGATCCACTCAGGCTCAAAGGACGGTTTGATTCTCTTAGATCCATTTGCAAGGCGGTCCTCCCCCTCTCTCTTCCACTTCTCCAGCTTGGCAAGGAAGTCATTCGTTTGTTTTAAAGGATGAGCAGAAGAGGTTGGCGACTTTGACGCACTGCTTGAGTCCCTGATCTTTCGCCGCAAAGCCTTCTCGTAGTAAATAAACGACTTGATCGTGCTGTTCGTATTCCGCTTTCGGTAGGCAGACTGGATCTCGCCCATCCAGCACAGCAGCGTTTCTACTTCAATCTCCTTCTCAGCAATTTTTCCAATGGCACACTGCTCTTTAGGAGAAATATAAAATCCTGAGTTTCGTAGCTTCAAAAATCCTTCCGTGACCTTCTCAACTCTCCTCTGCACATCTGGTTTAGAAGACAGGTCATTCCTCGCGCGCACGCTCTCTTTTTCTTTCTCTTCTCTACCTTTCTTACATTCTTCTTTTAGTGACGCATTCATAACCGCTTTGTCTTGCTGTGCTTCATCCTCCGTTCTACCGTTTTCGTGCGCAGAAAAATCTCCGTCATTTTGGAGTAATGTAAACAACGTACCGATTTTGGTTTCCTCGGTAGAGATGAGACCATACTTCCTCAAACGATCGACACTCAGTTTGATCGTGTTCTTCGACGGGATCTTCAAATTGCCATTCTCCACATACTGCAAATCTTCAGCCAGCCGCGAATACGACCGTAAATACTGACCTCTATGTACCTTCACTTCTTCTATATACATGAATTCTTTTTGCAGCGCCCTGCAGCTCAATAATAATAGAAGCCTCAAGGTAAACGGGCTCCCCCAAATCGGACTTTCAATCGTGCTTCTGTTAAATTTGATCCATCCAGTCATTAGTAAAACCTCCCAATAAATTGTTTTCTCACCTTTTATATAGAGAGGTTCTTGAAAACAGGACACCACTTTCAAAAAAAATGCTGAGCTCTCAGCATGAGAGTCAGCATTCTAAAGTGAAATTCGTATATTGGTGTTATCAGATTTTCAGAACTTAAAAAATGCCTGAACCGATTCCGGTAATAATTGAAAGACCAAGCCTTCAAAGATTATATCGAGCAGACCGGCAATGAATAAAAGGATAAGGATCAATACAAAAAGAGGTTTCTTGTTTTTTTCAAAAGTCCACTTCATTAAACTCACTCCAACATCACACTAATTTACTACCTTCTATAGTAATTCATGTGTTAGGTACTTATCAATTTTTACTGATTAAGGGGCCTGACCCCCGGTAAGCAACTGTCCCCATTACCGCTTATGGCATATAATAAAAACAACAAAATCCTTCAAGAGGTGGTTCTATGAGTATTCAAAAAGAAGATCTTCATTTGCTTATCGGCCTTGTGAACGAAAAGGATACCAAGCTTGTTTATAACCTTCTCCGGGTAGTTATTGAAAAAGAAACGATTGTAGAAGCCGATAATGCTCCTTTAACCGAAAAAGAAAAAAAGATACTCAAACAGGCTGAATTGGACATCGAAAATGATGATCTAATTGATTGGGAAGTTCTTAATGAATAGGTATACTATAAAAATTAGGAAACCCGCCGCTAAATGCTACTAAAAGCTGTCCCCTAACTTAAGAACAAAGAACCCCACCCTACGCTATCCCTAATGTGCAACCTTTAGAAGGTCCCGCGTCTTAATCGGATGTTAGCTTCCTTCAGAATGATCTACTTCAAAGTCAGATCCCCGCTTTGTAATCAAACGTTCGTTTAAGAAAAAAGCACGCAGATTTTTAGATTGAATTACAGGTCTCAGCCCCTCGCTTACCTAATAATTCCAATTCAAGAGAAGGAATGTCTACCCCTCCCTTCTCATAGACTTGTATAAAAGAAGGGAGCTGGTCTCAATGCTTGAGATGAGTGCTGTTATCGCAGCTATCGCGTTTACGATTCTCGTCGTTTATTTGATCCTCACATTGCGAAAAGTAATGGCCACACTTGCTGAAACCAGAAAGACATTGCATGATGCCCGTACATCTGTAAACAGCCTCACAGATGAAGCAGAAGAAATGATTCATACAGCCAACCAGATTTCTGACGATGTAAAAGGAAAAATGAAAGCCGTTGACCCGCTGGTTGAGTCGGCTCAAGATGTAGGAGAAATGATACACAGCGTGACAAGCTCCGTAAAAAGAAAGGCTTTAGGAACGCGAAAGCCGCAGACGATTCATACGCAGGAGAGCAAGCCGGTGCAGATTAAACTGAAGTGAGAAACCACAAAGAACCATGGGGATACGCCACATGGTTCCTTTTTTTGTAGTAATTTCACAAGTTCCTTGACCCGGGTACCTGTCGCGGTTTCCAGTGAACATCCTCGTTTTCAATAAGATAGCTGTCCCTCACGCATTTTAAATTATCGCACTTAGGGAGTTAGCGACCTGACTCCCGGCACGTTAATAGTTTGTGCACTTGGGGGCTGGCCTGATGGTTCTAGAAAAAGAAGACGTTACTCCTTACTATTGCATAGCAGCCCAAATTTCATGCATTTTTCTGTCTACTAGAGGATAAAAGTTATTTTTTGCATCGTCTGTGGAGTTTCCACCAAAAAATCCAGTACCAGGGCAAGTCTTAATAGCATGTCCGTGACCTGCATCTAGCACTCTCTTCCCTGTGTTAATATCCCACCAGTGATGATAAGTAATAGTATCAACCGTTGGCTGCAAATCATATTTCAACATGAGCAAGGCGGTAACCGTTATAATGGTTTCCCTTTGCTCGTCTGTCATGTGTTCAGCATCGAAGTTTCCGACGTTTTCAATCGCTACAGCATCTTTTTCGATTTCGTGCATGACAGCTTCATTCAGCAATCCAAATGAACCTTCGGGAGGTGTGTTGAACGGTCTGCCTAGTGCCACTGAACCGTCGGGGAATGTGGTCAATTGCTGACTGATATCGCTCCAATTCATGCCTGTTACATGATGGTCCTTCATCCCCTGCAGCAATGTAAAATGATTAGAACCGTTAAATGACTGATAAGATGGCTGGTACGTATGATGTTGTTGAACCTTTCCCACTTTCCTAGTGAATTTTTGGTTGAAAATCCAGTCTTTAAATTCCTCTCTTGTCATCAGAAAGAATTGTCCTTTCATTCTGAGTTTTTTCGGAGGAATCTTTAATTTTTGCCCGATATAAATCGTATTCGATTTAAGACCATTGGCTGTTTTGATTAGTGGAACTGTAGAAGTAAAAGTCTGCGAAAGCTTCCAAAGCGTATCTCCGGGAACAACTTTGTAATCAATGGAAACCCTTAACTTTTGCCCGATTAATAGGAGATCTGTTTGTAAGCCGTTGATTTGTTTCAGGTCTTGCACAGTCATATTATAGGTCTGAGCAATCTTCCATAAATAATCTCCTGGTTTTACCTCATAAATGTTTCTCGGATTATTTTGCGCTTGGACAGGAGATAAATTTATGAGCAAGAATGAGACTGTGAAAATGAGCAGCACAATTTTTTTCATACCTTCTGTCCTTTCTGGATGTAATAAATAACTTTTACATTATCTTTTTAATAGTGTGTAAAACCAGGGAGAAATATTCTTACTCCTTTTACAACCAACCATTTATTACAATATTTTTTTCTGGTGTCTCTCATACCACTCACGAGGAACACCTGATTTTGTAAAACAGACGCCTGATTTCTCTCATGTGAGTCACGAAGGACATCTGACTTCAAACAACTGAAGCCTGCTGTCTATCAAACCGCCGCCAAGCCTCATGGCTCTACTTACAGGTGGTATTATTTTTGGTGGGACGAGGAACCTAGTCCCTCTGTCTCCTTAAGACTGAAGCTCGTTTATTACCAATAGGAATGTTCTAAGTTCAATTCGCGGCAGTCACCGCATCTCTTCGGCAAGTCAAACCCTTTCTGCTTATAAAACTGCTGTTCTCCGACAGTAAATAAGAATCGGTCTCCACATTCATAGCACTTCAGAAGGAAATCTTCCGGTGCCGCTCCTTTTAAAGCCTCATGAATTCTGCTTTGTCTTTCCCGAGCTGCTGCTTCATCGACTGGTTCACTTGCTTCCAAAGCCTCTATTGTATTTTGAATCTCGGTTTTGACTTTTTTATAATCAATCTCTTTCCATAATTTCAGATAAGGAATGAAATCTTTATTTCCGGACTCTTTGATTTTCTGCAGCATCAAAAGAATCATTTGCCGGTTCCGATCTTTTAAATAGGTCATGTCCGGATTTTCTTTTTTCTGTGAAATCCATTCTTCCCACTCGCTGATGAATTCATCCGTATATTGATCCGATTCGATCAGCCATCCCCTCTCCGTGTAAACAATCATCGGAAGTTTTCCAAAGTACTCAATTTCGAGAAAATCATGATCAATCATCCAGTCGATTTTCAGCATGATGTTATCCAATTTTTCCGAGCGAAAGCGGCCATACACGGGAGACTTGTCCAACTTCAGCTCCAGAACCTTCTTCTCACGTGATCCCTTCAAAATTTTGGCTAGGAGCGTTCTTCCTCCCTGGGCAATAATGGCATCGGCTCCTCTTAAAATGGCCCTGATTTCCTCATGAGATAATGAAATGGATACAGTCATATAAGAAAACAACTCCTCTTCAGTGTTATGGTTCAATTATCGTCATAAATAATAGATGATATAAATTTGATTTGAAGCAACGTGACAGTGACACTGAATCTATTTCAACTTTCTAGTCATTGAAAATTTTATCATTTTCATATGAACTTTGCTTGTGAGGATGGATTGAAGTTTTCAAACAAAAAGGACAGGTGTGCGGGGATTCATTTCACTTGTCCCTCATTCCATATTTCGTGAAAGCAGCCGGTCTGGTTTTTGGCCTGTTTATGACATTATGTTTTAAAAAAATGTAGTGATTCTTATTTTGGTTGAGATCATTTATGGATTAATCGCCATTTCAGTCGTCGTATTCGTATTGTACTACCTCCCGTATAACGCAAAAGGAGTTGGGAGATCCATTAAGCAAAAGATCCTCGAACTAAACGAGCAGCTGATTGCTCTTTTGAAACTCTAGCAAATAGTCAGGACAAAAAAGACACTTAAATAAGTGCCTTTTTCTTTTTGTGTTATTCGGTTGACCAAAATTCTTCTATCTTTTTTCAAATCTCCCCTAATGTCATCTTATTCCACCTTCCAAACATCCTTTATCTCTCCACCCTCATACACAACATACTCCTCAAACATATTCGCAACTGTACAAGCATGATTAGGAATAATCTGCACCTTATCGTTTAATTTTAAGGAAGTTTCCCCAGCGACAACTCCAACCCCATGTTCTTCCGACAACCGTTCAATCGTTACTTCCGGATGCCCGACCACATGGCCAAACCCCTTCACACTCTCGTTTCCATGTGCGCCTTTGTCCAGGCAGAGGGTTTTGCTTCCTGTGTCAAAGACAATCCGGTCTGGATGAACACCCACGACAGAAGCCAAAACCGTGAGTGCACAGTTTTCAATGGTTGTTACGCCTAATCCCACTTGAATGGCGTCAAAGAATACCGCATTCCCCGGCCTGATTTCCGTGATTCCCGGCACTTTCCCCGAGATTTTGTAGGTCGGTGTGGAACCGACACTTCTTACCGGGATGGGGATCCCCGCTTTCTCACACTCCTCGGCACTTTGGACGACTGCCTGTCCTTCCTGGAGACCGATTTTTTCAATCTGTTCAGAGCTTGATGCCGCATAGGAATGTCCTGCATGGGTTAAGATCCCGCCGAGCTTCAGTTTTGTATGCATCATTATCTCTTTCGCTAAAACTAGGGCATCCTTGCCTGGTTCCACGCCGCATCTGTTCAGACCGGAATTGATTTTTATCCATACCTCTAATGTAAAAGGTGTATGCTCCAGTTCCTTTTGCAGATAGACCAGCTGTTCCTTGCTGTCTACTATTATTTTCAGCTGCACGCCTCTCTCCAGAAGGTTGATCAATCTCTTAATCTTTTGCGGACTAGAGATTGGGTGTGCGATCAGGATGTCCTTGATACCGCCGGCAGCCATTGCTTCTGCTTCGGGAATGGTCGCGGTGGTTATACCGACAGCTCCTGCTTGCAGCTGCAGCTTCGCGATATCGACGGATTTATGTGTTTTGATATGCGGCCGGTATGCCAGGTTATTCTCTTTTGCAAAGCTTGTAATCTCGTTAATGTTTTTCATGAGTTTTTGGTAATCGAGCAGTAAGGTCGGTGTATCCAGGTTTGTGATTAACGTCATAAATCATTCCCCTCCAGTTGTGTCTCTTTTTCTAATTCAACTGTCGTACATTAATTCCTTCCTAAATGACAGGGTTAGTTCTACAATTCTCTTGAAAAATAAAAAGACTCTGCCACCCAATGGAGATAAAGCTTTACACAGCTATTCAGCTGGAGTTCTTTCGGTGACCTTACTGCTGACTCACCCTTTCAATTGTTAATATTTGGTAGGACGAGGAACCTGTCCCTCTGTTCTAAATATGTAATTATCTGTTTAATATCCCAGGATAGGGTACATAGGAAAAAAAGGGGGAATTAGGAGTGAAGAAAATAACCAGGATAGCTGGAATGGCTTCTATTGCTTTTCTGCTGGTAAGCTGCCAAAACTCTGAAAACGGTGCAACCGGCCAAGGTGACGAAGCTCTTGATGAAAACTCTCAAGATGCCGCAGTGACAGAGGATACGGACGAACTGGAAACCGAGGGAACTAGTGATGAAGACACCACTGAGCAAGAGGACATGGAAGACGAATCCACAAGTGAAGGCGATGATTCCTCAAATGAAGCTGGCGAAGCCTCAAATGAAGACGGTGATGATAATTCTGACACCTACGGAGGAGCTCAAATCACTCCGAATTATTTCATTGACTCACACCCGTACGATACAGGGACCGAGTTTCTTACAGCCTATACGATTACACGTGAAGAAGGGGAAAACCTTTCACCCGAAGAACGGTTAAAGACGTCGCTTATCGAAAATGATCCTTCTGAACAAGAGATCCTTGGCTCCTTTACTGAGATATCTGCAGAATGGCCAAGGCTTCAGGTGCATTTTAATGTAGAAGGAAATCAGTTATCCACAACTTCTGCACAGACGACTCTATTCTATGACTCGTTAGTCGGGATCAGCGGTTTCTATGGCATTGAAGAAATTATTTTCACCAATCCCGATGGCGAGGAAGACATCATTGTAGCGCAAAGCCCAATTGATAAGCCCATCATCATCAAAGACGAAAGAGGACTTTCGCGCGGGTACTATACGATTTACGACAAAGACACAGAGCAGACTCTATTCCTGCCCGGCGGGGACTTAGAGGAGCAGGTTGAGAATGAAAACGGAGAGCCTCTATCCCTCCCGGAGACGGTAGAAGCGATGGGCACAGTGGAAAATGAAGACACATTCTACTCTTCAGCCATTGTAGAAGGATTGGAAATCGTGAGCGCTTCACTCCAAAACGGAAATGCGACTGTTCAATATACGATGGATGAGGAGACCATTACAGAAGCTGACCGCACGGTGTTTGAAAACGCCATGCAGCTTGCCGCGCTTGACTTTAATGCGTGGGAAATTCGTTTAGTGAACGATACGGCGCAGGAAATCAGGACGTATCCGTTGGTGGGGCAGTAAATGTGGATAAAGGCAGATGGACCTTTTGATTTGTCTGCCTTTTTAGAATTGATTCACAGTGAAAAATCGACCTTGATTTCTTCTCTGCTTCTTTTTGTATGTGTAAGAAGAAATTCATACAGTTCGTCGTTGTCTTGATTTTCCGCTAAGCTTTTGAACTTTTTCAGCTGTCTTTCATACCCTTTAAAGTACTCACTATGATAGGAAGGATTATTATAGATCATGATATATTCCTGGTAATCCTTATTCGCTATTTTCGCCTCAATTTGAATTAATATATCGTTCCAGTCTTTCAGGCGCTTGGAATGGAGCGGCTTTTTCACACCTGCCTCCTTCTTTTCTTCCTCTTTGATTTGCGCAATAAAACCTTCAACTTCTAATTTACCTTTAAAAAGTTCTAATCTATTCATGTTATGAAGATCAGGCAATATTTTCGTTTTATACTGTTGAAAACGGATTTTTCGAGGATGGTTTTTCTCCAGGTACTGCTCAGACTCTTTTCTGTTTTTCCGAAAATCCTTTGCCATTTTGCCGGCGCTGCCCACAAAGGCTGCTCCTTGTGATATCGCGGGTCCGTGCTTCTTAACGAACTTAACAGCTGCCGGCCCATGGGTTTTGGCTAGTTTTACAATTGGTTTGATTGGTAGTTTTGCCAAACTGTCTTCACCCCTTTAATTTCTAGCTTCTATTACTACTATTATAGTTTGGGAGAATTAGGGAAACAAGGAAGGAGCATAAACTACAATTCATTTAGGTGATAGGGCCCAGGGCTTGAACTAATTTAGTAACCAACACATTTCATCAAAAATAAGGGGAGATTTTCCCGTTAAATGCAAAGTTGGACTCTATTCCTGCGTAGATAAGGGGAAATTTTCCCCTTAAGCGCTGAAAAACAGGCTATTTTCCCGGTTTTTAAGAGAATAGCGGGAATTTCTCCCTCTATTCAGGCTGATTTTGGGCACTATTCCGTAAATAAGGGGAATTTCTCCCCTTATTTTTCAGACTTCCTTTTCAACTCCTTTATTTTCAGAAAAAGGCTGAGAGATTATTACATCTCTCAGCCGTTCTAACTTGGAATTGTACTGTGAGGTTTGATCTGGCCTGCGATTTTCCGTCTTGCACCTCACAAGCACACCTGGTACTACAGGAATTCTACTACGCACTACCCCTCAACTACATTGCCTTCAAACGCGGACCTGTAAATCTTCCGGATATCCTCTTCTCCTAAAGGAAGCGGGCTTCTGGCAAGCAGCCTTTTTTGCTTCACTCCGTCCTGATTCAGGCTTTCCAGAGCTGATTCGGGTATATCGAATTCTGATAGAGTCTGAGGAATGCCGACATCTTTGACGAGCCGGACGAGTTCCTCGACACACTTATAGGAAGCTTCATCATCTGATAAGTAGAGAGAGTTTCCTCCCAGGGCATTCAGTATGTCGGCCATACGCGTGGTGCAGCTTTTTCGGATGTAACCCATGACGTAGGGCAGCAGGACGGCATTGGATTCACCGTGGGAAATATGAAATTGTCCCCCAAGCGGATAGGCCAGTGCATGGACTCCCGCTACTCCGGCATTGAAGAAAGCCAGTCCGGCGATATAGCTGCCGTGGCTCATATCAATACGGGCTTGTTTATTTTCTCCGTCCTTGACGGCTGTCCTGATTGAGCGGGCAATCAGTCTTATCGCTTGGAGAGCAAGTCCGTCCGATGTCGGGCTGGCGTTAATTGACACGTAAGCCTCGACTGCATGAGTCAGGGCGTCGATCCCTGTTGCGGCCGTTACTTTCGGCGGGACCGAGACGGTTAATTCCGGATCGACAATTGCGACATCCGCCAGCAGGTAATCGTGGGTGACGACATCCTTGGTTGACTCTAATGAAAGGACAGAGATATTCGTCACCTCTGAGCCTGTCCCGGAGGTCGTTGGAATCAAAATTTTAGGCAGACCTTTGTGTTCTACCTGTTTCGTTCCTGATAGATTCAAATAATCTGCAGCCGGGCCTTCATGGGCAGCCATTACAGCTGCAAGCTTGGCGAGGTCCATTGCGCTTCCCCCGCCGACGCCGATCACCAGTTCAAACTTTCCTTCGCGGGTAAAGGATACCAGCTTTTCCCCTGTTTCCAAAGGAGGCTCCGGTACTACGTCTGTGTACAGAGTCACATTGAATCCGTTCTCCTCCAGAGGGTCTGTCACTCGTTTTGCCAGGCCGATGTCAGCCAGCAAAGGATCGGTCACAACGAGGATTTTTTCAGGAGCATACTTTTGCACTTCAGGCACAAGCTGCTCTAATGAACCCCATCCTGTATAACTTAAAGGAGCGAATACCAGTTTTGAAAAACTCATCCTTGTTCCTCCTTTTATTCGTAATAGCCTTCGGTGGATTTGCGGAAATTCTTGAATTGCTCTGAATCATGTCCGAACCATACATCTGAATTGGTTTCTCTGGCGATTCTGCGGATTTTTTCAACGGCGCTTGAGTAGCCCACTGAATCATAGAGAATTCCTGGCGGCTTGATTGGCGGTCCGAAGCTTTCGGCTGTGTAGACGGCATCAGAGGCAAGGATGATTCCGCCTGTTTCCGGCATATCGATATGGAGGCCGAGCATTCCCCAGGCATGGCCGCTTCCGAAATTCAACAGCTTGATTCCTTCTGCCAGCTGCAGGTTATCTTCTGTCCGTTTTACGGTCTTCCACTGCAGGTTGTTTTTGATCCATGCATCAATATCACCCCATACATAGGCTCCTTCTTTCTGGTTGCGGGCATAGGTTTGAAGAGTTCCGTTCAATTCGTCTTCATGGACGATGATTTTGGCATTGGTGAACATCTCCAGGCAGCCGGCGTGGTCCAAGTGAAGATGGGACGCAACGACATATTTGATCTCTTCTGGTCTTACATTCAACTGCTCCAAACGGTTATGAAGATAGCATTCTTCACTCATGGAAATCGGGAACATCTGCTGAGTCGCTTCTCCCCATCGTCCTTCTGCTCCCATCGAGTTTGGATTACAAGCTGTATCAAAGAGGATTTTTCCTTCTGGATGGTCGATCAGTACTGTGTACACAGGGAACTCAACGAACTCTGTCTGTGCATTTGGATTGTTAATCGTTGCGGGATTATGCATGGCGATCATCCAGTTCTTGTCCATTTTCATTCGTCCATTATCCATAACATACAGCTTTGGTTTTGGTGTAATAATGTTCATTTTTCTTCCTCCTTAGAATGTGGTTTTAATCGTGACAAATTTTAATTCTGTCATTTCCTCAACAGCATATTTGATTCCTTCACGGCCGTAGCCGCTCTCTTTTACCCCTCCATATGGCATGTGATCCAATCTGAAGGTAGGGATATCATTGATGATGACACCGCCTGCTTGCAGTTCTTTAGCTGCTTTCATCGCATTGTTGATATTCTGAGTATAAATAGCCACATTGAGGCCGTACACAGAATCATTGACCATGTGGATCGCATCATCCAAGTTCTCATAAGGAACGATTGATACGACGGGAGCAAAGGTTTCCTGACATGAAACAGCCATATCATTGGTCACATCCAGCATGACGGTAGGAGTAAAAACAGAGCCTTCCCGGGTTCCACCCAATCCGACTGACGCCCCCTGATCCACTGCTTCCTCTATCCATGATTCAATCCGTACCGCTTCTTCCCTGCTGATCATCGCGCTGATATCCGTCGTTTCATCCAGTGGATCTCCGGTTTTCAGCCCCTTCGCTTTTTCAATGAACTGTTCGCTGAATTCCTGGTAAATGGATTGATGAACATAAATTCTTTGAAGGGAGATGCAGACCTGTCCCGCGAATCCGAAGGCACCATCGACACATCTCTGGACAATTTTCTCCACAGGCACATCCGGTTCAATGATCAATCCTGAGTTGGAACCAAGCTCCAAGGTAACTTTGCGGAGTCCCGCTTTCTCCTTGATCAATTTCCCTACCGCGGCACTGCCGGTAAAAGTCACCTTCTTGACTCTCTCATCTGTAATCAAAGCATCGCTCAGTTCTTTGCCGCTTCCGGTCACGACTGATAACGCACCTTCGGGAAGACCCGCCTGTTTAAAAATTTCGGCGATGTAAAAGGCGCTGAGCGGGGTCTGTTCCGCAGGCTTCAAGACGATGGTATTTCCGGCTGCGAAGGCAGGGCCAAGCTTATGTGCCACCAGATTGAAAGGAAAGTTGAATGGACTGATTGCCGTTACCACTCCCAACGGCTCTCTCCAGGTGAAACCTAACCGATTTTCCCCTCCTGGCGCTGCATCCATCGGAATCGTTTCCCCATAGATCCTTTTCGCTTCTTCTGCAGCGAGTTGGTAGGTTACTATGGTCCGGTCGATTTCTCCTCTGGCGGTCCCGATCGGCTTGCCTGCTTCTTTTGCAATGACCTGGGCCATCTCCTCTTTGCGGCTGCGAAGGATATCCGACACCTTGGATAGGATTTCCGCTCGTTTATAGGCAGGCATCTTACTCATGATTTCAAAGGCTGAATGTGCGCCTTCTATCGCCTGCTCAACATCCTGTTCGTCCGCCATGCTGATATTCGCCAGCAGTTCTCCATCAAATGGAGAGCGAAGGGGGTATGTTCTCTCTTTTTCTACCGTTTTGCCGTTAATCAATAACCCTCTTGTCTTCATAGATTCCTAACCTCCTTCACTTACTTACATGCAAGAGTTGTGCCAACTGTTAAAATAGTGTGATAACAAGGTTTATAAATTGAGATTTTCTTCAGGTGGTGATAAAATTCACCAAAGAGATGCTTTACGCTTTATTGTAAGCGCTTTCTGAAGCGGTGATAATATTCACCAGGCGGTGACAAAATTCAACAGGTACGGGTGGGATGATTGTGCAGAACGTTATCATGGATAAAGATATTCTAAAAAGTACTTTTGCCTCCATGACCAATGGTGTGATTGTGGTGGACCGGGATCGTAGAATACTATTTATGAATCCCTCCGCAAGCAATCTATTATGTAACGGAGATGAAGACTATACAGGACAAGACATCAGAGAATTTATCCCGAACTCTGAACTGCACAAGGTATTGGAAACGGAGCAGAGTTCAATCGGTGTGAAAATGGAGATTGCCGGTGCCCAGTATATGGTGAACCGGACCCCGCTGTACCAGGACGGAAGATTGATGGGCGCGGTGGGTGTCCTTCAGGAAATCTCACAAATGGAACATTACCGGGTCTTGCTGAAGCAGATGGAACAGGTCATTGAATCCTCAGCTGACGGCATCTATGTTGTGGATAAAAACGGACTCACTTTATTCGTCAATTCCGCCTATGAAGAAATAACAGGCTTTAATCGGAATGATCTGATTGGCAATCATATGGCCGACCTGATGAAAGAAGGTTATTTTGACCAATCCGTTTCCCTGTTAGTTTTAGAAGAAAAAAAGCCGTTGTCCATCCTGCAAAAAATTGATAACAAAAAAGATGTCATCGTAACAGGAAATCCGGTGCTGGATGACTCCGGCAGCATTGAAATGATCGTTACGAGCGTCCGGGATATCACACAGCTGACGCAAATGAGCAAAGAACTGAGAAAAGCCAAAAGCTTTTCAGAGATGAATCATAATCGATTCACCTATTCTGTTGACGAAACCGGTGAAAAAGTCATTTTCCAAAGCAGCCAATTGACGGAAATCATCCATAAAGTTAAACAAGTCGCCCCTTTCCCCACCAGCCTCCTTCTGCTCGGACCTACCGGCGCAGGAAAAGAAGTACTGGCTAATTTAATCCATGATTACAGTGACAGAAAAGATAAGCCCTTCATAAAAGTGAACTGCGGGGCCATCCCGGAGCACCTGCTGGAATCCGAATTATTCGGTTATGAAAAGGGAGCTTTCACAGGCGCGAATTCAGACGGAAAAATCGGATTACTGGAACTCGCTGACAAAGGCACCGTCCTACTGGATGAAATCGGAGAACTTCCCCTGCCCCTGCAAGTCAAGCTGCTTCGTGTCATACAAGAAAAGCAGATTCAAAGAATCGGAAGCAGCAAAGTAAAGCAGCTGGATATCCGGATCATTTCCGCTACAAATAAGGATTTAAAAGAGTTAGTAAATCAAGGCAGCTTCCGGGAGGATCTATACTACCGATTACAGGTCGTGGAGATTCACATTCCGCCCTTGGTTGAAAGACCAGATGATATTGAGGTATTGATGGACCACTTCTTCACTTCTTTTTGTAAATCCTATAACATCCAGAAAGAAATGGCTCCGGAAACCAGAGAGATGCTGAAGCGTTACAGCTGGCCGGGAAATGTTCGCGAACTCAAAAACCTGGTGGAAAGCATGATCGTCTCGGTTCCACCCCTGACCATCGAAGCCGCGGACCTGCCCCCGCACATCCATAGAGCAGCAAGAATTACAGGAGACAACTCGGAAACTAGCACAAACCTAAAGCAAAGAGTCGAACAGTACGAGCAAAACCTGATCAAAGATGCCCTCAAGAAGGAGACCTCCATAAGAAAGACCGCGAAAACTCTGGGGATTGATCATTCTACTTTGGTGAAAAAGCTGAAGAAGTGGGGCATGGATGCTTCTTGGTGACCGCCGCCAAGAAAATCCAAGTCCATAAATTTGGACTCCCCGCGAAACTAATATAGCCTCAGCGGTTGATAAGACTGGATTTCTATTAATTAATCAAACGTTTGATTACGTGGATCTAGTTGCATTTCAAATGAAAATTCGGTAACAGTGGCTTTTAGACGGGGCTCGAGGGACACCTTTGGGACTTGTTCCGAGTGTTGTAAGAAGTCTTTTCCTTAGTGGAGTAACTACCCTAATCTAAAATAAGGGAACTTTCTTCCGCTAAATTCAATTTAAACCGGATACTCACTGAATAAGGGAACTTTTTTCCCTTAAGTAATGATAAGTGGCCTATTTTCTCGGATTTTAAGCAAATAGCAGAATTTTCTTCCTCTATTTTTGCTGCTATGGAGGCTGTTGCTTAAATAAGAGAACTTTCTTCCCTTATTATTCTCACATTTCTTACAAGTATCACTGAAAAAGGCTGAGAGATCATACCATCTCTCAGCCTTTTTAGTCGGCGAAACTTTATAGTTAGGCTGTTGATAATATTGAGCTCATGCTAGTTGATCATACGCTAGGTGTACCCTGCTACGGCACCAAACATACCAAAGACAGACCCTCACCCAACCAAAGACTCCCCTCACCTACCCATATACCAAGAATAAAACCGCTCAGCAGCAGGCTTAGGGATATCCCGAACATCCTCCACCCTGATAGGATTGGCTCGGTTAATTGTTGAAATCGAGGCCGCGCCGATCAGCTTCTGTATCCGTGACTGAGTGACCACTACTTCGATTACCTTTTCCCGTTTGGTCACGAAAATCGAGGATACGGAGAAGCCTTTTTTAAATTGAACAAAATTCTCCTGCACAGTATAGGCGGTGTTAAGGAAGTCCAGCCACCTCCACAGCAGGATTCCCGCCAGCAAGGCAATCGAGAGAATTTGCCAGGAAACTTCGATGGTTCCAAACAGGGATGGCTTCCACCAATAGAGAGCTCCCGTGCCAAAGATCCACAGCCAACTTGGCCGCACCATCCTTATCCACAGCGATTTTAACGGCAGAGGTGTCATCTCTTTTTCGACAGAGTAACCTGGTAAAAGCTCAGAGATCAATTCATACGCACGGTCAGTGGGCAGAAATGGATAGAGTGATTTAATGTCTGCGGTGTCTTCCAAAATAGCCCCTTGTCCGGCACTTACCAGCTCAACTTCTGCCAGCCCTAACCACCGCTTAAGCAGGGGCTGCTTGATTTCCACTGCTTGCACTCTGTTCTTCAGAATGGAAAAGCTCTGCAGCTCCAGCATCCCATTCTTAATATAGATCCGGTCTCCATCGGAGGAAAGTTCATAGGCACCGTATTTAAGATAGGTGCGGATGACTCCCAAAAGGACGGATATGATCAGAATCACGACAACCACAATAGTCAGGGTTGCTGCTGAGCCGATGATGAACGAAAAGATGCCTGTCGCCTCTTCTTCCACATCCCAGATATCGTTGATTTTGGAGTAGAAGGAAAATAGAAGCGGAATCAATAGAAGGAAGCTCATCGAAATGAATGAGGCTTTGATGGTGTCTTTTTTCGAAGGACGGAAGTGCACGACTCTCTCCTCTTCTGGAGCAGCATCCTCTGACTCTTCCAAAATATCCTTCTCATTACTGCTCGCCAGCTCCTCCAGTTTGCCGGCTTCCTGAAGGGTCAAAGCATCAAACTTCACCTCCGCATCCTCCCCTGCTGAGGCTGTTTCAAATTGCAGAGACGTTAAGCCGAAGACACGGTGCAAAAGCGATGTGTGCCGATTGACGTTCTGCACTTTTGAAAAAGGCACCGTCTGTTCTTTCTTGGTGAAAATACCCCTCTTCAGATAAAAAGCCCGTTCGTCGTAAGAATAGGTTTCGTACAGCCACTTCAGCGGGATGGAAATCAGGCTGAGGGTGACAATGACAAGGAAAACCCATTTTCCGTAGTAGATAAAGAGAGAGTCTGAATCTCTCTTCAACACAAATAAAAACAGCAGGAAGAAGGCCGAGTCACGGACCAGCTTCCAAAGGCGGAAAACCATTAGAAGCGGATGATAGCGTGACGGCGAACTCATTGTTCCACTTCCTTGATTTTTGCAAAGTGGGCGATCTTGTTTCGTATTTCAATCGCTTCTTTTTCAGGAAGGGCGGGGATGGTGTGGGACGACCCCATCGTTTCGATCATGATGGAATTTAATCCGAATTTACGGAGCAGCGGCCCTTTTTCTGTCGAGACAGCCTGAATTTTGGTCATCGGCACGAGGTGATGCTGCTCCTGCCAGACTCCCGATTTTAACTGTAAAAAATCCTCGTCGATATCAAACCGCCAGCTCTTGTACAGCCATTTCGGCTGAAACATCGACCAAATCAGTTCCACGGCAGTAAAGAGTGTAAGGGCGATCAGCAGCCATTCCGCCCACTCCCTCCATGAAAAATAATGATCCAGATAAAATAGGACAGCAAGGACGAGAAACCCGACTGCACTGGAAATGATGCTCGAGATCCTCCATACCTTCACCGCCTCTGGGGCTAATTTTTTCTGCGGCATATTCATGCTCTTTCCACTTCCTTATCCCCCATGTTGGTTTCGTTCATCTAGAAAAATTTCTTCCAGAGTCGGTTCTTCGACTTCGACACGGTACACATCCACCTTGCATTGGTTGTACGCGCGGATGATCTCGGCAATTTTCTTCTCCTGTCCGACGGTGATCTGGAGGCGGTTGTCCAGTAGCTCCAGTTCCTCGCCTGCACCTTCCAGCCATTGCAGCAAGCGTGTTTCTTCTGACTCTGGGATGGATCCGTGCTTGATTTTGACGACAATTCTTGTTTGGTAAAATGACCGGAGTTCGTCCATGGATCCCATTTTGACGATCCGGCCTTCTTTCATAATCGCAATGCGGGAGCAGAGCTTTTCCACTTCATCCAAGTTATGTGAAGTCATGAAAAGCGTTTTTCCCTGTTGATGCAATTCGCGGATTAATTGGTGAATGTGGACAACAGATTCGGCATCGATTCCGGATGTCGGCTCGTCCAGGAAGATCAACTCCGGATCATGGATAATGGCCTGCGCGATGCCCAGCTTCTTTTTCATTCCGAAAGAATATTTCGCGATTTTCTTATGGACGTCTGCTTCCAGGCCGACTTTTTTCAAAACGGTGAGGCATTCTTCCTTGGAGATTTTTTTACCCGACACCTCTGATAAAAATTTCAAATAGCTCATCGCTGTCATGGATTCCGGAAAGCTTGTGTAATCCGGCATCACACCGATCCTCTTTTTCACCTCATCATTCGGGCCGTCCGCTCCTAATAATGAGAATGAACCCGAGCTTGGGAGGATGATGCCTGTCAGCATGTTGATAAAAGTGGATTTCCCTGCTCCATTCCTGCCCAGGAACCCAAAGATTTCTCCTTTCTCCACAGACAAATCGATTCCTTTTACAACGGTCACTCTTCCATACGTTTTAACCAACTGTTTGGTTTCAATCACAGCCATCAGCACTCCCTCCTTCTAAACACGATGTATGAAATGACGAGCATTACGGCAGCCAGCGGTAAAATGATAGGAAAGGTGTAATCATCTATCAAGTAGTGAAACGGTGTCAGGTATTTCAGCCATGCCACCCATTGATTGCTCGTGAATGATAACCAAAAGCCAAGCATAGGAAAGGCCAGTCCGATGATAATGCTGAGAAACATGGTGAATGCCGGTTTAGGAATCACGGTGGACAAAAGGATGGTCAGCGCTATTTGATAGACCAGCAGACTCAACGTCTGGAAGTAGCTGAGGAAATCCATCGTGCCTGACATGATAAAAATGATCAGGAAGGACAGGGTTACACACGTTAACCAGAACAGCACGATTCCGAAAAATTTTCCGAGCACGATCGATAATCTTGAGGTCCTCGTGACCAGGAACCGCATCGTCCGTTCATGGATTTCCCGGTTCATCGCATCATGAGACAATCCCATGACAAACAATTGTCCAAAGAAGAGTAATAAAAATAATAATCCTGCATATTGAATTTTATCCGCATCCTCCGGTGAGAATTCGTCCAGTGACAGCAGCAGGTTTGAAAATTTTGCAGAGTAGTATGACGTTAAAACCAGGATCAGGATGATGATGATTGATTTGACACCCTTGAATAATTTCAGGAATTCTCTTTTTCCAATGGCAAACATTGCTTTTCTCCCTTCGATATCAATACGACTTTTATTGATATCCCCATCTTACATCCCTTTCCTTAAAGCCTGCGAATCTCTTCCTTAATTTTACCTTAATTCCTATTTTTCCATGAAAGATATTGATATGATGAATCTATAATTTCAGCAGAAATAGAGGTTAGGATAATGCATGATTCTAAGATTCTCATTGTAGATGATGAAGTTTCCATCGTTACAATGCTCGCCACCATTTTAAAAAAAGAAAATTTTCATTATATAGACAGCGCCCACACTGCGGGCGACGCACTGGCTCGCTGCCGAGAGAAGCAATACGACTTAGTCCTGCTCGATGTCATGCTGCCCGACCGCAGCGGCTTTGAGATTTGTCCGCTGATCCGGGAGACAACCGACGCTCCGATTTTCTTCCTGACAGCCAGGACAACTGATTTGGATAAGCTGTCCGGCTTTGCTTTGGGAGCGGATGATTACATTACAAAGCCTTTCAATCCGCTCGAGGTCGTCGCGCGGATCAAGGCTCATTTAAGAAGGAAAGACGGCAGGGCAGCCATTGCCTCTCCTCTAAAAACCTATGTATTTGGTGACTTGAACGTCAACACGTCTGCCGGAGTGGTTACTGTAAAAGGCCGGAAAGTCGATCTCCCCGCCCAGGTGTATCAGCTTTTGATCTTTTTCTGCCAGCACCCGAACCAGCTTTTTAGTAAAAATCAGCTGTATGAACAGGTGTGGGGCGAGGAGTTCCTGGGAGAAGACAACACGGTGATGGTCCATATCCGGAAGCTTCGCGAAAAGATTGAAGACCAGCCAAGTGACCCGCGCTATATTGTGACAGTCAGAGGATTGGGGTATAAATTCATTCCGCACGGAGACCTCCATGAACATTCATAAACGGTTTATGATTCAGCTTTTCCTTCAGCTCATGCTCATTTTCTTCTTCGTTGGGTTATTTCTCTTCTTCCTCTTTGGCCTGATCGGGTACTTGCTTTCCGATACAGAGGCGGAATTTGATTTGCTGCAAGCTGAAAATTATTTTGTTTCGGAAAACGTTTCACTCGAAGATGGAGAAGCGACGATTTCAGAGAGACTTAAGAGACTGCTTGAAGAGCAGTACGGCACCCTCCTCGTCGTATCAAAAGAAGGAGAAGTTCTTGGCGGCTATCCCGAACCCGAGGGCCTCTCTTTTAAGGAAGGAGAACTCGCCGGCCTGCTGCTGGAAAAAGATCCGACACTCGAATATGCCTACTGGGAGCTCGATGAATCAGACTCTGACTCTCCCTTAGTTTTTTTAAAGAAAGAGAAGGGCGAATCTCTCCTATTACAGTCAGTGGTCGAGCAGGTTGATTGGCAGCAAGGTGAACTGGGACTGCAACAAGGAATGGCGTCCCAATTGGAGGGCAAAAATGCCTGGGTACAGCTGGTGAACTCTTCTGGGGAAGTAACGGATGAGTATCGTGCCGGAGAGAAGCGTGAGTCCTATACTCAGGAAGACATTTTGGAGCTGACTCAATCTATGGAGGAATCCGTTTCAGCTCATTATGATAGAGATACTCAGCAGACGATTTTGCTCGGAATGCCTAACCAAGGAACCGCTGCCGCATTGGAGGAAACGGTAGACAGCAAGATCGGAAGCAGCATCCTCCTTGTCGCCGTGTTGATCTTCTTATTGTTGCTTCTAATCACCTTTTGGTATGCCTATAAATTCGGCAATCCGCTCTTGACGATGATGAAATGGATCGAAAATCTCGGAAAAGGCCATTACCAGCAGCCCATCAACCATGTTGATCAGCCTATCCTGTTCAAGAAAAACGGAAAGCTCAAACGGAAATTTAAATTGTACCGTGATCTTATCACTACCCTTACACAGTTAACGGAGACACTGAAGGAGAACCAGGAGCAGCGGGCAAAAATTAAAATGACCCGGGAGGAATGGATCAGCGGGATTTCACATGACTTAAAGACCCCCCTCTCCTCCATAGCCGGATATTCGAAAATGATGGAGTCCGAGGAGTACAACTGGTCACAGTCAGAGGTGCGGGAGTTTGCGGAGGTCATTGGCAGCAAGGCATCCTACATGGGCGATCTGCTGGACGATTTGACGTTAACCTACCGCATCAAAAATGGGGCTTTGCCCATCGTCCGTGAAGAAGCCAACATCACGGAACTCGTACGGAGGACCGTCATCGGGTATATGAACAACCCGGACTACTCGGATAAGACCCTTGATTTCCAAGCAGAGGACGAAACCATATTAGCTTCGGTCGATCCCAAATGGTTTCAACGAATCACAGATAATCTTGTTGAAAATGCCCTTAAATATACCCCTGCCGGAACCACCGTCACGGTTTCACTAACCACCATTGAGAATCAATTATTTCAAGTGATGATCGCCGATGATGGCATCGGAATGGATCAGCAAACCGTCAACAGCCTCTTCCAAAGATACTACCGCGGAACCAATACAAGCGATTCCGGAAGCGGAACTGGTTTGGGCATGGCGATTACGAAGCAATTGGTTCAGCTGCATCAGGGAAGCATTAATGTGAAAAGCAGGCCGGGGGAAGGGACTTCGATACGAATTTTGCTGCCGCTTTAGAGGGTTGCAAGCTCTACTGTTTTTATAGAATGGGAGATTAAGCGCGTATGATTAGCTTGCATTCTTTTCCTGTCGACTTTGACTGCACCAAGGAAGCGCCTTACTTTGAGGTACCATCGGAACAGAGGATCAGGTTTGAATGTTCTGGGGACTGGCCTCTGGTGCGTTGACTCGTTAATATTTAGTGTAGAGGCACCGCTCTACACCAAAATAAGGGGAGATTTTCCCGTTAAATGCAAAGTTGGACTCTATTCCTGGATAGATAACGGGAAATTTTCCCCTTAAGCGAAGGAAAACGAGCTATTTTCCCGGTTTTTAAGAGAATAGCGGGAATTTCTCCCTCTATTTAAGAGGATTTTGGGTACTATTCTGTAAATAAGGGGAATTTCTCCCCTTATTTTTCAAACTTTCTTTCCAACTCCTATATTTATATAAATAGGCTGAGAGATTATTGCATCTCTCAGCCTTTAAAATTAACTCAGCAGTTGATAATACTGGTTTTCTGCTAGTTCATCAAACGTTCGATTAACTGGCTCTCAGTTGGGGATTCAGGGACACCAAACTACGAAAATCAGCCTGCTGGTGTCGTGTCTTTCACCCCCGCCATTAGGGCCACTAAGCTGCCTATCAAGCTCCAAGCCTCAAGCCACGCCCTTACCTTCTATTTTTAAAAGAATGATCACTAAAGTTCTGAACGTTTGTGACAATACTGTTCTGAAATCGCGGAGGGTTCTTCTTGTCTTCATTTACTACAGCAAGGAACTGTGTTTCTGCCACCGTTAATAGGGTGAAGATTATAAACAAGCTCCGTATATGGTTTTTCAATTAAAATCGTTTCTCCTTATAATATAATAAATATGAGGAAATCGATTTTTTTCACACTCGTATTCTCCCTTTCTTTTCAGTTGCCAAATTCGTTATTTCTGGCTGGCATGCTTCTCTTCAAGCCGTCTTTCGATCTTCTCCATCTTCTCTCTATCTCTTAATAACTCTTCTCGGTTTTGTTTCATCAGCTCTAGTATTGAAGGTTTTAGTTTTTTCATGATGTCATCTTCCTTTCAAATTTGTCTGGGTAGAACATAAAAAAACCTTCACCAGGAATTTGGTAAAGGTTTTTAAGGCAAACAAAAAGACCTTACCAAACAGGTAAAGGTCTTGCTAACAGCGATTGGCTGCTACCAAAGCCGAGAGCTTGTTCAACTCTGTATTGACGACTTTGCTATAAAAGCTACTCCCCTTTAGGAATAGAACTATTCACTTTGTAAGATAAGAATATAATATTGTGAGTGAAGTGTCAATATCCAACTAGGGACAAGACTTGCCCCTCTGTCATTGTTGAGAGGCAAGGTCCCTTTGTTACTTTACAAAAATCAATCTATACAACTGAATGACCACAAGTGGCACTAGAGACATGATGTATATGGTGCCAAATTGTGCGGCATTGAGCGGTGCGACTTCAAATACTCTCATAAAGGGAGGTATAAGCAGAACCAGATGCAGCAGGATGAACCCGATGATGACGGCATACCAGACATATTTGTTAGAGAACACCCCGATCTTGAATAAGGACTGCTTGCTTCGGGAGTTGAATCCATGAAATAATCTGGCTAAACACAAGGTGGCAAAGGCCATGGTACTGGCAATCATCGCATCTCCGGTGGATAATCCAATGTGAAAGGCAATCAAGGTTGCGACAGCAATGATGATTCCTTCCACCGTCACCCGTTTGGCGAAAGACTTATTCAACAGCGGGGTATTAGTATCCCTTGGCGCCTGTTTCATGATGTTTTTATTGTGAGGCTCAAGCCCGATGGCGATTGCCGGCAGACTGTCTGTTAAAAGATTGATGAAGAGTAAATGAACCGCTGCAAATGGAACCGGCAAGGCCAGCAGTGATGCATACAGAACGGCTAGAACCCCGCCCATATTTCCGGCCAGTAAGAACCTGATGGAATTCTGGATGTTCGCGTAGATGCTGCGTCCATTAGCAATGGCTTTTACAATGGTGGAAAAGTTATCATCTGTCAGAACCATGGAAGATGCTTCTTTGGCCACTTCTGTTCCGGTGATTCCCATGGCGATTCCGGTGTCAGCCTGCTTCAAGGCCGGTCCATCATTCACGCCATCACCCGTCATGGCCACGACATTTCCTTTTTCCTGCCAAGCCCTTACAATGCGGATTTTGTGTTCTGGAGAAACCCTTGCGTAAACGGAGATGCCGGCTACTCTTTCCTGCAGCTCCTCATCACTCCATTTTTCAATTTGAGCACCCTCGACGGCTTCCGATTCATCTTTCAGGATGCCGATTTGTTTGGCGATGGCCGATGCTGTAATCTTATGGTCTCCTGTAATCATGACCGGCTTGATTCCGGCATCAATACAGGCGGCAACCGCTCCTGCCGACTCTTCCCTCGGCGGATCCATCATCGCGATCAATCCGATAAACGTTAAGTCATTTTCGTCTTCATACTCAATGGTTCTGCCCTCTTCGACTTCTTTGTAAGCAAAGCCGAGAACCCGCAGCCCGCTTCTGGAAAATTCCTTGTTTACACTTTCTATTTCCTGTCTGTCACTGTCGGTAATTTCCGCAATGCCCTCCGATGTTTCAATCTTGTTGACCCTTGATAAAAGAGCATCAAATGCCCCCTTAATGAACAGGAGATGACGGCCTTCATAGCGATTGACTGTACTCATCATTTTTCGATCAGAGTCAAAAGGCAGTTCGCCCTCCCTCGGGCACTCTTTCCTTACACTCAATTCATTGAGCTGATAGTGTTCCCCAAGACTCACCAGCGCGAGTTCTGTTGGATCGCCAATTTCCTTCTCACCGTTTTTCTCAGAATCATTACAAAGCAATGAGGTGAGCAGAAGTCTCTTTTCTGTCTGGTTTTCCAAATCCAGCTCGTCATGATTCTTCATTCCATGATTTACATATACTTTTTGGACCGTCATTTTGTTTTGAGTCAGCGTCCCTGTTTTATCCGAACAAATCACAGAGATGCTTCCGAGGCTTTCCACAGCGTGCAGCTTGCGGATAATCGCGTTTTGCTTCGCCATCTTCTGGGTGCCAAAAGCCAGCACAATCGTCACGATCGATCCCAGTGCCTCCGGAATGGCGGCTACTGCCAGAGCTACAGCGAACATGAATGATTCCGCAAGCTCATTTCCTCTGATAAGATCCAATGCGAAGATCAAGACTGCAATGGCGATGATAATGATCGCAAGCTTCTTTCCAAACTGATCGAGACTTTCCTGCAGAGGTGTTTTTTTCTCTTTTGCCGATTCGAGCAGATTGGCAATCTTTCCAATTTCCGTGTTCATCCCTGTGTTTGTGACAACGGCTGCACCGCGTCCATATGTAACAAAGCTCCCTGAAAACACCATATTCGTTTTATCCCCAATCGGGACGTCCTCTTCCGGAATAGGGTCAATCTCCTTTTCCACACTCAAGGATTCTCCTGTTAACGAACTTTCATTGATCTGCAGGCTGTGATTCTCAATGATCCGTCCATCCGCACTGACCAGGTCACCTGCATCGAGAAGCAGGATGTCTCCAACCAGCAGTTCCCTTGAAGGAATATCCATTCTTTGGCCATCCCTCAGAACCCTGGCAGCTGGAGATGACAATTCTTTTAAAGAGTTCAAGCTTTGTTCCGCTTTCAGATGCTGAACTGTGCCTAGAATCGCGTTGAGGATGATGACAGCCAAGATCACGATTGTACTTTCAAATTTTCCTAAGAAGGCTGAAATAATGGCTGCCGCAATCAAAATAATCACGAGAAAATCTTTAAACTGTTCAAAAAAGACCTGAATACCTGTTTTCCTTTTCCCTTCAACCAACTCATTATATCCGTACTGTTCGCGCCGCTCTTCCACATCACTGGACAGCAGCCCATTCTTGGTAACTTTCAGTTCATCTAAAACTTCCTGGGAAGTCTTATTAAAGAAATGGCTCATCAGCAGCTTCTCTCCTTATTGGCAGTTTCGAAAATAATTCCTCTATTACTGTTCCCGAATAATAAAAAATTAGTATGGGCACAGATTTACATAATGGCCTTGTGCCGCTTATTCATCTTTTTCTAAGCACCCATTTCCGCTTAAAAGAATCTCTGGATAATTTAAAAATGAGTTGAATGAGGCTGATTTGCTGCCTTGGGTTTGACACCCGGTATGTTAAGGGTTTAATGTACTGAGGAGCATCTCTGATATGTAGCGATTAGGCGGATTACTGCGTTAAAGCAGTCTGGCTTCGCTGTTCGACAAATTTTTAAAAGATAGTTAGAAAAGGGCCTGGCCAGCAATCCATCTGGTGGATTTGCTGGCCAGGCCCTTGTTATTATCATGAAAAAGACACTTGATGGGGGAAAATTGCCCCTACGCTTCTGTTAAATAAGTGCTGAAGGACACCTAGCAACCTAAAACCATCTCCTGGTGGCTCTTAAAAAAGACTCCGAGGACCACGGCTCGAAATTGTAAATATATGGTGGGGCGAGGGACCTGTCCCTGTGTCCCACCCGATTGCCATTATCCAGCCATTATTCTTGATCGTAATCCTGTTTTCGCAAGACTTCTTTCGGTATGGCAAATCCGCGGGAACCTCTGATATCTACATGGCCTTGCTCGGAAGGATAGTAGATAATGAAGCTTTCCGGCTCGATTGCAGCCAGCCGTTTAGGAAGCTCTTCCAGTTTTGGATGCCAGCCGACCGTTCCTCTTCTGGCACTCAGGATGATAACCAAGTCATCCTGGGTCAGTTTAGGTACTTCTTCTTCTTCCAACTTGGACCAATTCTCCACTCTTCTAATTGAAGCAGGAGGGTCCGGCTTAATTGAATTCAACTTTTGTTCATATGCATCTATCGAATCTTTGATGACGAGTGTAAGCAGTGACGCACTCAAGTTGCTGGTCAGCAGCTTAATCCTTTTTAAAGCATCCTCGAATCCAGTTTTGTGATCTGCTCCGTAAGGGATTATAAGAAGAACTCTTTTAGTTGTCTTCAGCGGGTGTCCCAGTTTGGAAACCAGCAGGGTTTGGTGTGTTTCATCAATCAAACGGTCTAATACACTGCCAAAGAGCTGATTGTTTTTTCGCTCTGCATTCCATCCTACCACTACTGTATTGATGCGTTCTTCCGCAATGGCACGTTCAATTCCGTAAGATATATTTCTGTCTACCCTTGTCAGCATCCGGACCGGCATCTCAGCACCAGAAGCATACATGACGGCGTGCCCCAGCATTTTTTCTGCCTTCTCCACATCTTTATGAGCTGACTTCACATCTTTCTGGACGACTGTTAATGGATAGAGCGGCTCTTCTTGTGTATTCGGCTGTTTAATCATGTATGCTAAATCCATTAACGATTCCATTGTGTCTGGATTATATAACGGAATAAGGATCCTTTCCGGACCTTCACTTCTTTCTCCAGGTGACTGATCTTCTTTCAGAGCCAGCAACCGTCCGTGTTTTTCAACAAAATAGGGTCCGGCAATACAAGTGATCAGGATCATGATAATCACTGCATTCACAGTAGCCTGGTCGAGAAGGCCGACTTGGTAGCCCACCAATGTGGAAGCAAGGGTGGCAGCTGCCTGGGGGATGGTCAAACCAAAGATAACTTTAGTTTCAATTTTAGAGTAATGATAAATTCTTGAAATGATGAGAGGAGCCAGCCACTTTCCTACGAACACCGATAAAATGATGCACAAGCTGACAAGCCAAGCCGATGGATTACTCAGAAGGACTCCCAGATCCATAAGCATACCCACGGATAACAGGAAAAAAGGAATGAAGAGGGCATTGCCCAGAAAACGAATGCGGTTCATCAATGTTCCATGCTCCAACACAAATCGGTTGAGAGCCAGTCCTGCTAAAAACGCCCCTATAATTGGCTGCATATCGGCTGCCAATGCAAGGAAGGCTGATCCAAACAGAATCACCATCACATACGAAAAGTTTGCAATGCCTTCACTTCCTGCATTCTTGAAGAACCACCTTGAAAGCAGAGGCACCCCCCACATGATGACGAATACAAAGATAGAAAGAGATATCACCATCTTCATCCAGAAACCTGCGGATAACTCGCCCGCTGCAGCTCCTGTAATGACAGCCAGCACTAATAGAGCAAAAGTATCCGTAAGCAGGGTGCCCCCGACTGCAGTGGTTACTGCTTTATTCTTTGATATCCCGAGCCTGCTTGCAATTGGATAGGCAAGCAGTGTATGCGACCCGACAATCGATCCTAAGAGAATAGATGCCATAAGGCTGTACCCAAGAAAAAGGCATGCTGTTGTCCCAATTACCAGCGGGATGGAAAAGGACAGCACTCCAAAGAGAATGCTTCTGTTGCGGTACTTCTTAAAGCCATCAAGATCAAGCTCAAGACCCGCAATGAAAATGATAAATAATAATCCCACTGTCCCCAGCAGTTCAATAGTTGAATCCCGGGCCAACAGATGAAGGCCATGTGGTCCGATAATCACACCAGCCACAATCGGTCCAATGATGCCTGGCATCCTTAATTTATTCATCAAGATTGGAGACAAAAAGAAAACAGTTACAGCAATAGCAAATATAATAACGGGATCTTGAATTGGTATATTAAACAAACCATTCCCTCCTTTCTAAAGCAATGACATTCGTGTGAAGGTGCTCTCATTAACGAATAAATAGTTAAATGATTTCTACTGCCAGCAGCACCTTGTATTAACATGCTTCCGCTTCAAAAAATATAAACTTTAAAATACCACATTGTTCTCTATAAATAAAGTTATACCTTCAGGGTCCTGATTTTCCCAGGCGTCACTCACCCTGGTCTCGAGGGACACCTAACTACGAAAAATCGACTCCTGGTGGCACTCGAGCCGGCCACGAAGGACACCTAACTACGAAAATCAGCCTCTTGGTGTCTCTCGAGCGGATCACGGAGGACACCTAGCTATGAAAAATCGACTCCTGGTGGCACTCGAGCCGGCCACGGAGTACACCTAGCTATGAAAAATCGACTCCTGGTGGCACTCGAGCCGGCCACGAAAGACACCTAACAGCGAAAATCAGCCTCTTGGTGTCTCTCGAGTGAATCACGGAGGACACCTAACTATGAAAAATCGTCTCCTGGTGGCACTCGAGCCGGCCACGAAGGACACCTAACAGCGAAAATCAGCCTCTTGGTGTCTCTCGAGCGGGCCACGGAGGACACCTAGCTATGAAAAATCGACTCCTGGTGGCACTCGAGCCGGCCACGAAGGACACCTAACAGCGAAAATCAGCCTCTTGGTGTCTCTCGAGCGGATCACGAGGGACACCTAGCTACGAAAAATCGACTCCTGGTGGCACTCGAACCGGCCACGAAGGACACCTAACAGCGAAAATCAGCCTCTTGGTGTCTCTCGAGCGGATCACGAGGGACACCTAGCTATGAAAAATCGACTCCTGGTGGCACTCGAGCCGGCCACGAAGGACACCTAACAGCGAAAATCAGCCTCTTGGTGTCTCTCGAGCGGATCACGAGGGACACCTAGCTATGAAAAATCGACTCCTGGTGGCACTCGAGCCGGCCACTAAGGACACCTAACAGCGAAAATCAGCCTCTTGGTGTCTCTCGAGCGGGCCACGGAGGACACCTAACAGCGAAAATCAGCCTCTTGGTGTCTCTCGAGCGGATCACGAGGGACACCTAACATCAAATAACGCGCCTTGGCTTCCCACAGCCTACATATAAAGAAAACCTCCCTGCCAACGACGACATTTGAAAAACAAAAAGGCCTGACCCCCGCTACTGGGGATCAGGCCTGCTGATTTCAAATCAATTCCATTTTTCAAAAAGAGAATAGTTACTCTCCATCCCTCAAATTCGAGGGCATTTTAAAAGAGACTAACCAAACCAAATTAAAGATTACCCAAAGCCTCTTTCACAGAGGTAGATCCTGCCACCACTTGGAACTCTTTTCCGATCGTCGAGTCATCTTCCAAGGTTTCGAAAAGAACCTGCGCCACGTCCTCGCGTGGAACTTCTCCTCTTTCCACTTCACTGGCGATTTCGACCTTACCGGTTCCACTGTCATTTGTGAGGAGACCAGGATGGACGATGGTGTAGTCCAAATCTGTTCCTCGCAGCCACTCATCTGCATAGTGCTTGGCAGCCACATATGGCGCGAAGGATTCAGGCGCTTCCTGAATGGCTTTGCGGGTCGTATCATAGGAGCTGACCATGACAAACCGCTTCACTCCTGCCATTTCAGCCGCTTTTATCGTTTTGACAGCGCCGTCTAAATCAATCATAAGAGTTTTGTCTGCGCCAGTATGCGGACCGGATCCGGCAGTGAACACGATGGCGTCGACTCCCTCTGCTGCTTTGGCGATATCTTCTATCTCACCTTCTAAATTCACAACCGCGGTTTCGGCACCGACTGATTCGAAATGGGAGACCTGCTCCTGTTTACGGATCATCGCTTTGGCGGTATGGCTGCCGCTGTCTTGTATCAGTCCGACTAAATGTTTTCCGATTTGTCCATTTGCTCCGACAACTAGAATTTTCATTGAATCCACCCTTTCAGATTTAGTTTCTATAACTAGCGTAAACCGTATTCAATCACAATGTCTAATGACCTGTTTGAAACCTTTTTTATAAAAAAATTTCAGGACCTGCTCACTGGAGTCAGGCCCTGTTTTTTATTATTAGAATCGATTCCAAGAAAGTACATCATCAAGAGGAAGACGAGTTTTCTCGAATCCAGCTTTCGTTCCTTTACCAAGCGAGAGCAGCATAACCGGCTCATAGCTTTCTGGCACATTAAAAGCTTCCACGAATTGCGCTTCATCATAGCCGCCCATTGGGACAGTGTCATAGCCTTTTGCTTTCGCTGCGAGCATTAATTGATTCGCGACAATTCCGCCGTCAATGTGGGCAATTTTCGCTAAGCGCTCTTTAGGGAAGTTTCCGTAGTTATCGAAAATGCTTTTGACGTACATGTCTTTGACGTCTTCAGGCATGTTGCCTCTTTCAGCAATTTGAGTGTAGATTTGATCAGCATTTTTGTACGCTTCACGATCACCAAGGATGGCGATGACAACGGAAGCATCCACGATTTGCTGCTGATTGTTGGCGATTGGCAGCAGCTTCTCTTTTTCCTTCTGATCTTCAATAACTAAGAATCTCCAGGATTGAAGATTGCTGGATGAAGGCGCCAGCACAGCCGTTTCCAGAAGCTCACGGATCTCGCTTTCCTCTATTTTAAAATTCGGATCATATTGGCGCACGGAACGGCGCTCTTTCGCCACTGTCAAAAAGTCCGTATCCTCCAATTGCTTCGGTGCTTCTTTCGTTGTATCAAGTTCTTTCGCTTTATTTAAATATTCTTCTTTGCTCATTGTTTTATCAGACATTAAAAAATCCTCCTTTAAACTGTAACTTTCACAAGAACAGTATAGAACTTAAACTGTTCCTTTGTCAACTACAGTTAATCCGAGGGATGTAAAAAAGAATCCCCCTAAAGAAAAAAAACCTCTAGAAAAGACTAGAGAGTTTCCACGGCTGCCGATGGCTTCGATGCAGACAGTTTACTCTTCAGGGACAATCGTAAAGATCACACGGTAACTTCCAATTCTTCCTTCTGGCGGTAAGGATAAAAGTCCTTTTAACCCAGTTACAATTCTTTCTTGAGAGGTTTTATCTAATTTAGCTATGAATTTAACTGCGGACCTACGGTAAATCAATTTGTAGTCCGAATTCACGCTTTGCATCCTCCCCTGAAACATATCCTTCTTCACTGTTCAACTGCTTTTGTTATTCATATGTTAAAGTTTCATCATCACTATCTAACTCATCGATGTCTTGCCAAGATTGTGGTTTCTTATTCTTTGAACGTTCGACCAAGAACTCTATAAAGTCCAAGGCTGCTTTTTTATCTTCCTTGCTTAAAGAGTCCACCATTCTAAATAAATCCTCTTTACGAACGTCCATTTCATTCACCACCTTTTTGATGAAACGTACCTGTAGTTTTATTATAAATCATTTTTAATTGAAATTTAATTGAACTCCAACTCACTTCAATTAATCTTTTTCTTCCTTTCCATCACTGGCTTAATAACGAGAATTACGTTTATGTAATTCAAGCCTTTTATCCATTAACCTCCCCCATTTGTTGAAAAACAACTAACACCAGCATCGACCTCAAGACGTGACGGAGACGTTGTAAGTCTTGCATTCACTCCTAGCGGTACCCCATAATTAGGCTGGCAGTGACCTATTTGAAAATTTTCAACAACAGGAAATGAGGCTCTAGCGAAAAAGTCTTGAAGCACTTTTTTAATGTTCTTATATTCGTCTGGTTCCGCTTGAAAATGACCAACAACCACACCTTTGATAGTATCAAACACACCAGCCTGCTGGAGGTGGGTAAGCATTAAATTAACCTTGAACGCAGGTTCTTGAACTTCCTCGATTAGCAGGATTGCTTCATCCGCATTCACTTGATAGGGTGTTCCCAGCCCATTGGTGAGCAGAGTTAAATTCCCTCCAACCAAACGTCCTTCTCCTGTTCCAGATGTAATCGGGTTCAATGGCGATCTTCTGGAATCATAGGTTAAAGGTTCGCCTGTAAACAAAGATAAAATGGACGATTCTGTTTCTCTGGTCCTTTCTTCATCATTCAAGTCGGATGCCACCATCGGTCCGTGAAATGTAACTAAATCACTGAATTTTTGAATGGCATTAAGCAGATAAGTAATGTCACTATATCCCCAAAATATCTTAGGATTTCTTTTTATCATTGCATAATCAATCATAGGAGCAATTCTCGCTGTTCCAAATCCTCCATTAGCACAAAAAATGCCGCTGATAGCAGGATTTCTAAAGGCTTCGTGCAAATCAGAAAGCCGCTTTTGGTCCAGAGTTTCAATGTCGTCCTCCACATCGAACACGTGCCGTCCAAGGACAACATCAAGCCCCATCTCTTCAAGTACCCGTTTTCCTTGTGTCAATTGCTCTTTGTCAGCCGGGCCAGCTGGTGCAATAATTGCTACTTGGTCACCCTTTTTCAAAGGACGTGGTTTGTTCATACCCTTACCTCCTCTTCCTTCCTATGAATGTTCCAACTTCAATTAATTCAATAATTGAATAAGAGTATAGACAGCCGGATCAATTAGCGGATCTTCCATTTTTCCAATAATGGCGTTAATCTTTTCATAAACTATCTTCAATTCTATTAAACAGAAGTATTATTCAAAGATAAAACTTCCAAAACCCTATCTAAAGTCATATCCAACTTAGAATTTAAACGTAACGAAACTCTTTCATCAAATTTAAGTAACTTCGTCGTTTCATTAGGTACAATAACACAAGGTATTTCAGCACGTATTGAGGCTAATAAACCATTCGGAGAGTCTTCGAATACAACAGCTTCCATAGGACTAATTTCAAAATAACTAAGAACTTTCTTGTACAAGTCTGGTTCTGGTTTTACCTTCTCAACATCATCAGAGGTACAGATATAATCAAAATAAGATATGATGCCTAATTTGTTCATGTGGAAATCAATCCAGCTTCTTGTAGAACTGGATGCAAGTGCAATACTAATACCAAGTTGTTTAGCTCTTTTTAAATACTCTTCAACACCTTCTCTCGGGGATTTACCTTCCAATAATTTTTGATATAAATTACTCCGTTCAGTTCTAATGTCATCTCTACTGATTTCGGGAAAGTTCACTAATAAGCGTTCATAAGGGTCAAACTGCAGAGAGCTGCCAATTGAATTCATCCACTCTTCCAGTGGAAAATCCACCTTATATTTAGTATATAAATTTTGAAATGCTTCTAGGTCATATGTTTCTGTATCAAAAATTAATCCATCAAAATCAAATATTAGTACTTTAACCATTATTCAATCCCCCCTGGATGATGCACTCCTAGTGTATCTTCTACTATTTGCTCAACTGGGTCATTATGAATTTTTGATATCCCTTGTTGTACTAAACTGCTCCTAGTTTACACCTCTAAATCAAGCAATTCATCCAGCCTGTTTATAACAAAACTTGGTCTTTCTTTACCTTTGAATTCCTTATTATTGCGGTTTATCCAGACACTCTTAATCCCCATATTTATGGCTCCATTTACATCACTTGATAGAGAATCACCCACGTGAATAACCTCATCTTTTGATAGATTGCTTATCTTTAGAGCTTGTTCAAACATTTCTTGGCGTGGCTTATAGGACTTTACATCTTCACTGGTAATTAATCCATTGACCTTTAAATTATGAAATTCAATTGCTTTTTTTAAATCAAAAGTATCAATATTTGAGAGAATATATACGGGTATTGTATTGTGTTTGAAAAATTCTAAAGAATCATTAAAGATAGAGGGTTGCATCCAATGATTGAACATTAATTCACTTAATACGTTATCATCTAACGTTGAACCAAAATTAGAAAGTGTATTTTTTAGAGAGATCGTTTCTAATACTCTTTGTGTTTTAAAAGTTTCACCATGACTCTCTTGAAATAAATTAGAAAATTCCTTCCACCAAAAGCCTCCTATTTCAGTTAAGGTTGCTTCCGTCCTTGAATTATTTTTTATTTGATTACAGATGTTTGAAATTATCTCCCCATCTTCGTGTACAACGGTTCCATAAAAATCTAAAAAAAATGCTTTAATAGACAATAAATCTCCCCCAAAAATTCCTTTTTTATTTTATTCGGCCCATAGAGCCCCTTTACTTTAAAAAAATAAATCAGTTAAATCGATATGACTCAGTCCTTTCATCGCCTGTAAACATATCTTTTACTTTAATCTGGTTATTTCTAACTTCATCCTCTCCGATAATAATAACGCTGCGAAGCTTCTCTTTATTTGCTTTATCAAGTGCTTTGCTTAACTTTTTGTTACTCATTTCATATTCAACTTTATAACCCTTGTTTCTTAAATAGCTCGCTACCAATAGAGATTCTTTTTGAGTACCTAATGGAACTATATAAAAATCCACATACGGATTTTCTTTTGATTTTTTCACAGTCGAACTTACAGCCGTATAGATTACATCTAAGCCAAATGAAATTCCTACTGTTGAAAAGTTTTGGTTTGTACCTATCAACCCACCGATTGCGTTATCATATCTTCCGCCGCTCCCTATACTTGATTTAATTGATTGGTCAACCAAGAATATTTCATAAATTGTACCAGTATATATCTCTAAACCTCTTGCTAAAAATGGATTGAATACGCACTGCTCTTTTACTCCTAGAAATTCAAGATATGACTCTAACTCTTTTAGTTCCTTTAAACCTTGTCTTACCTCTTTATTTTGTTCGGCAAATGATTCAAAATAGCCAAGGCTTGAATTTCCATCATCGATTAAAAACTGTTTAATTAGAGTAATGGTTGGACTTGATAATCCTTGTTCATTAAGCTCAGAAACAACAGATTCTATTCCCCCCTTTTCAAGCTTATCTAGAATTAAGACTACTTTATTGATTTTTTCATCATCAGTACCAAATACATCAAGCATTCCAGTTAATACCTTTCGATTGTTATATTGAATCGTTACCTTCAATTCAAGTTTCCTGAAAGCATCCTATGCCATAACCATTAATTCAGCTTCAGCGATTTGCGAATCCACACCTACTATATCAACATCACATTGGGTGAACTCACGAAACCTTCCAGTTTTAATCGGTCCATCCCTAAATACCTTACCAATTTCATATCGTTTAAAAGGCATCTTTAGTGTCGGGTTCATCGCGACAACCTTTGCAAATGGTATAGTGAGGTCATAGCGTAAAGCTAAATCTCTTTCTCCTCTATCAGATAATGTATACATTTCTTCTAATATTTCTGCTCCGCCGCCATACTTAGAAGCCATTAATTCGGTATAATTTAATATAGGTGTTTCCAATGGTTTACATCCATATTGGATAAAAACATCTTCTAATGATCGTCTTATGTCTCTTCTTACCACCTCAGCATCCGGCAAGTAATCTTGAGTACCCTTAACATTTTGATAATCCATTTTCTTCATTTTCATTGCCTCCCATTTTTTAATAAAATAAAAAACCGCACTTGATTTAAGTGTTGAACTTAATCAAATACGGTTTAATGATAAATAGCCTTCCTATTAACGATTTTTAATAAATCGGATAGCAAGGCTACTTGATATGATGATGTAGTTGTGAGAACGAGATAATTGCCTTATTAAATGATTGCATAAATACTCACCTCTAATTTCCAACAATGTTATCATATTCCAATGAGGTATTCAATTACTTCTTCTTCAACTAACCGTACCTTTACATGAGCAACCAAGTCTTACAATGATCTACAACTCTCAAAATTGTTACTTGCCATCATTTTGATCCTCGTCAACGTTCTTACCCCATTCGAAGCCAGCCTTACCCATATAATATATAGAACCGCTGCGGAAGATAGAATAAATCTTCGGTTCTTTAGGGTAGTAACGACCAGCATCCCCTCTGTCCAAGTAATGGAGCTGAATTATTGAATTGGCAAAGAAAAAAGAAATATGCGAATAGGTGTTAAAATAGATAGAGGTAAGGGGGGATTCCTTGAGATTAATTTTAAAAAGTATGTTCATACTTATTACTATCGTTTCACTGGCTGCTTGTTCTACAACGGAAGAACCAAGAAAAATAATAGGTGAAACTCCAAGTGAATCAAAAGGGGCATTTGCTTTTGATGGTAGTGTATACACTATTGAACGCGGTAAAGTATTAGTTGAAGATGTAGGAAAAGAAATCGGGGAAATCAAAGCAATAGTAGACGAAATAAAAGAGAATGGTGAAGCAGAAAAATATGATTCAACCCTCAACTTACAGGCTGGGACTAAAATATTTGAAATTATTGAACAGGACCGGAGTAATCCTGTAGTTGCTATAAAAATTGACGATACTTATTATGGTGCAATCTTTAATTCAACTCTACAATAAGTTTCTTCAACAACAGGGGCTTCAAGGGGATAAAAAGGAATTAAAACGTAAAAAACAGAGCCAATCAGGTCTGTTTTTTTACTGTGTAACTTATTATTCTTTCTTTCTTTTCCTTCTGTAAAAGAAACGCCAAATATAAAAGATAGTAAGAAACAACAAATAAGGGATCCAATGATAATATCCGTCACCATAATATATAAGGATGGCTCCTACAATAAACGTTGGTACTGCCAAGTAAATCAACATTCTTACTTCTTTGTTTTTAAAGCTAAATTCGAAACGTTGATCCATTTACTCCACCCCCGTTTACTCAAAACTGTTTTCACATAAATTGCTGCTTTTGGAAATAGCGCCAGCCCCGGATTTGAACAGTCCAACGCACTTCCATTAATCTTTTAATTCACTGCCGCAATAATGGATATGGCCTTTCTGTTGTTCCGGAAACGCCTCCATTCAGTTTAATAAAGGTATCCTAATAGATCTATATTGCCATCCTCCCACTTTATACTACCCACTTCTTTAATCATGAGTTCATTTATTCTTTCATTTCCAATTCCATGAGTGGTTTGATTTTCATCGTCTATTTGCAGCCATTTACACTGATTATTTACAGACTTAAAACCTGCATTGGAGTACAATTTTTTGTTATCTGCGAACAAGAGGATAAAATCAACTGATTTCCCTTCACAGAAATCTTCTATCTTATCTAGTAATAAGGTCCCTATTCCCTGTGACCGATTTGTTTTAGAGACACATAAATCTATTACACCAAGAACCCTTATAGGTGTTCCGTTTAAATTCATCACTCTGTAATCCAAACCAACTTGACCAACAAGTTGATCATGACCATCCCTTGCTACGAACCGAAAATGAGGTACCTGTTTAAAATAAATTCTCTCCTGTGGATAGCCATCTGAAAAACATTCTATTAAAAGGTTTTGCAGCTTACTTCTTAACTCATCATTTATATGATAGTCAAAAACTTGCTCGATTTTCATTTCGTTTCCCCCTGCGTTGTATTCGATAATTAAAACTTTTAATTACCTTATTTTCCCTTAACTGTGCAAGCTCAGTCAACCAGCCACCCCTTTTGAAGATGGAAGAGGATCCAACGGAAATAATTCAAAGGTATCTTTTCATTAAAAATTAATTCATTTACACCTTTTTTCTCTGCAAAGATTTTACCTATAATGTCACCTATCATCCGCTGAATTAAAAGACGTTCTTCCCTCTTTAAGGATATTAATGTGACAGAACTTTTACAGTTAGGATGGAAATTTAATAATTGATCTAGTTGAACTTGGTTAAAAATCAAGGCTCTTTTCTAGAAGAATGTTGCTTTCGAATGCTAAATTATCCTCCTCCCCATTTTTACGTAGAAGGATTGGAGCGGAAGGCGTGCGATCTCCTGCGGGAATAGCGGGACAGGTGAGACCCCGCAGGCGAAGCCGAGGAGGCTCAACGCCCGCCCCGCGGAGTCGTACGCCTGGAGCGGAAATCCACCACTATTAATAGCCACAATCTTTGCGAAAACAGCCAAAGCATAAAAAAAGCAACGCTGCATCGCGTCGCTCTTTTAGTAATCTATTAGTTTTTCGAAAACTTCTAAGACTTCATCAAATCCTTAATCGTCTTCTGCTCCAATCCGCTCACTACCCAGCTTTCCATTTCATCGCGCAGCTCACCCATGGATTCACGCGTACATGGAGCAAAGCATTCTTTGCTTTCTACATCAAAGAATCCTTTAGGAAAGGTTTCCGATCTCATCGCTTCATACACGTCAGACAGCTTGATGTCTTCAGGTTTTTTCACAAGATAATAGCCGCCGTCCCGGCCTTCCTTCGCCTGAATCAGCTCTTCTTTTACAAGATGCCTTAATATTTTTCTTAAAAAGACTGATTTGGAATTAAGCTTTTCTGCCAGTTGGCCGCTTGGACAGAGTCCTTCATTGCTGGCCATGACCACCAGAGCCTGAATCGCCATGCCAAACCACTTTACACTCGTTACATTTTCGCTCATTGTGTCACCTCATCTCCCTTCATTTTGAGACATTCTCCATAAAAAGTCAAAATGATTAGGGAAGATGAAAGGTGATTTTCTGAAGAAATTGGGGCTGCGCTATTGCAGCTTCACACTTTTACCTACTTTTGCTTTTTCCGACACCTTCAGGTCATTTCGGTACTCCACAAGCTCAATCTGACAGCCGGACCCGATTTCTACATTATTTCCGCGGACCACTTTTGCCTTGGTGTATTCAAGATTGATAGTGTCGCCTTCAATCAGTTCCGCCTGCAGCTCTTTGCTCCAGGTTTTGATGAATTTATCCAAGTTTAGGATGGAAGGCCCGGATCGTTTCACCGTAATGGTTTCTCCGCCGATTTCTTTTACCTTTGATTTTCCATGCAGTTCGATCGTAATGCGGTCGCTGTTAAGCAGGCCATCGATTGTAAAGGCACCCTTGAGGTCAGCAGCCTCCACTTCACAGTCGCCCTTCACCTTTATCATACCTTCGAGAAGGATGTGGTCTCCCTTCAGTGATTGATCCACTTTCGCCTGTCCCTTGATTTCCATGTTCCTGAACGCCGCCTGGCCGCTCACGTCTGCATTTCCTTGCACTTCGATTTTGTCTGAAGTAAGGTCTCCCTGTATATTCATGCTTCCTCTGATGAGCGTATGCTCAGAGGTGATGTTTCCATATACTTTGGCGGAACCATTGCATTCCAGACTTTCACAATGGACATCCCCTGTAATCTTGCCGCTTCCATTGATTTCGACCTTTGAAAACGAGCCGCCGCCTGTTTCGCTGCTCCCTGACAATATCAAAGCTTCTTTCGTTTCCTGATTCATCGCTAATCCCCCTTTAAATCTTTTTAGCTTCTAAAATTGTTTTATCCTTATTGATGAACGTCGATCGATATTCCACCTTCTCGATATGACAGCCAGACCCGATTTCGACGTTGCTGCCCCTGACCATTTTGGCTGTGGTATTCTCAAGATAGATGCTGTCGCCTTCGATGACCTCTGCTTGGAGGGTTTGAGGGCGGCTGAAAAAACTTCTGCCCTTCACCTTGATCGTTTCTCCGCCAATTTCGGTTGCCTTGCTCGGCGCTCCTTGCAGGTTGATGATTAGCTCCCCGACATTCAACAGGCCATTGATATTAACGCCGCCTTTAACTTCAAGCTTTTCCAGCTCAGCATTTCCTGAACTATTCAGAAACCCTCTTACAGTTCCGGAATTTGCCTTTAAAGAGCTTCCGACATTCAGCTCACCGATGATGTTCAGCTCATTGCTGCTTAATTCTTCGTCGATGGTCAGTTTTCCCGTCACCTTCAACTGATTGATCGCAGCCTTTCCCTTTACATGGCCTTCACCCGTCACCTTCGTCTCGACAGCACGAAGATTTCCGGAAACCTTCCCCTGCCCGGTCACATTCACTTTTTCATAATCTCCGCCAGGATAAGTGCCTTCTCCGATCACTTTCAACCGTTTCGTTCTCTCTCCGCTCATTTAAAAACCTCCCGCTGTCAGCTTTTTCATCAGCCCATCTGTTTCCGAATCGATGGACAATGAAACAGCTATTTTCGTCTTCTCATCCACATAAAAGTCATCGACATTCGTCAGAAGCAGCACTGTTACAACACCCATTTTTCTTAAAACCACCAAAGAAGCCTGCTTATCCTCCAGCTTAGGAAAATGAGCATCCAGCGTCTGCAGAATCTGCTTTCCTTCTTCCCAGCCGACTTCCCCTGTGGCCAAAGCTCTGTCTAAAAGATACAAGTACAAGCCGGTTTGAAAAGTAATGCTATCGAGTGGACCAAGTAGCTCTTCAAAAATAGAAACCGTATTGGACGAAACAATGTTACTTTGGATGAAATCTTCCTTTGTGATTTGGATATCCTTCGCCTTTGGCGTCAGGGCCCCTGCTAATTCATCCAATGACAGATGATCCTTCAGTTCTTTTATCCTGCCGATTCTCTCGAGTATCTGCTCTTTCGGAAAAAAGGTTTCCTGGCCCGTAAACGTTGACTTTCTAATAAACCAATCCTCAGGAATCAGCTTCTTCCGCTTCCAGCGATAAAGCTGGCCATACGTAATATCCGTCTGCTCCAGCAGATCCTTCTTGGAAATCAAGTCTTTATCCATGTTCTTCACTCCTTGTTATTAACGTAACATAACACTGTTACGTTGTAAAGGTGAAATAATGTCCTCTAGTGACAGTCACCACCCGGGATTTGTTGGTTTTTGTCGAACGGATAAAGTCTTTGCACCTCGCAATCAGCCTGTTTTTATTTGCCCACATCAAACAAATTTTCCTGTCATAGGATAGAAGGAAGGGTTCTTTGTACACCACAAATTTCAAGAAGGCTGTGATATGAAAGATGAAAAGCGATGGTGCTGATCACTACTCATTCCGAAACCTGAAGAAAAGCGGGATGTCGTTTGAACAGGTCTTTGAGCATATTGTAAAATTCATGAGAATTCAGCCAAACGGAAGCTACCGGCTAATGGTTGGGACGGACTCTCAGGTCCACTCCAGGCACACCACCTTCATCACGGGAATTGTTATTTTAAACGAAGGAAAAGGAGTTTGGGCCTGCATCAGGAAAGTAGTTGTTCCGCGGAAAATGCTGCAGCTGCATGAGCGGATTTCATATGAGTTATCTCTATCTGAGGAGATTGTTTCGCTATTTACGGAAGAACGAAAAAATCAGTTGATCGACATCGTCCTTCCTAATATTTATAAAGGAGCTTCTTTTACCATGGAGGGCCATATTGACATCGGAGCAGGAAAAAAAAGCAAGACGAATAAGTTCGTGACAGAGATGGTCGCCCGCATGGAAGCGATGGGTGTTGAGCCGAAAATCAAGCCGGATGCGTTTGTGGCTTCGAGCTATGCGAACCGGTATACGAAGAGGCGGAATGGTTAGTTATAGATATTTTTAAAATCAGCACCCCTTAGAGGTGTGCTGGTTTTTTTGCTGTGGGGTCCCTCTTTATATACTTGTAACCTCATGGAATAGGATTGACGAATTGGCCGCTTTAGTTTCAGGTGTCTGCCCCCCAGAAGCTTTACCGTAATGAGTAACCAGCGGCAAAAAAATAAGGGACGATTTTTCCCTTATTTGCAGATGTGATCTCATTTTACTGATGAATAAGGGAAGTTTTTTCCCTTATCTGAAGAAAAGGTACCTATTTCTAATGCTTGGGGCTAAATAAAGGAATTTTCTTCCTCTAGTAGATAAAGCAATTGTACTTTTTCACTTCAGGTTTTATGGCACACAAGGGGGCAGGCTCCTGAATGATAGACGCCCCTGCCTTGCTACCTTTGAACTACGGAACGAGTAACCTTTTCACACTTTTTAAAAGTAAACCAAAGTAGAATATTATGGAAAAATTGGTATGATAATTTCTAAAAGTAGTGGTGACTGGTATGAAAAAACTCAAGGCCATATTTTTTGGTTTTTCTATGATAGCAGGACTTTCATTTACTCTTGCTTTTTTAATATCGGCAGAGATATATTTGAAGAGTACCTGCCCTTGCTATTAGCAGTGCTATGGATAGGCAATATAGGTACAGTTATTTTAGAGAAGGCCGCAAAAAAAAACAGTGAACACTAAGGACCTGCCACCCAATACGTAAATACTTTATCAAACCGGTAGCAGAGTAACTAACAGAAAAAAAGCAAGTTTGTTCCCGTAATATTAGGTTGGGGTTCTGTTACAGGTTAATAAGGGGAATTTTTCCCTCTAATTTAAAATGCGCAAGCACCCCTTTCAGCCCTGACAGAAAAATGTTCGCAGGAGAAAAAAGGGACCTCTTTCTTCTTTAGAGGTTATTAGTCATGGTAGAAATCCCGAAGATATGAAATAAAGGGCCGTGCTCCCGATACCGGGGGCCGGCCCTTTTCCTTATTAGTATGCACCTTGTGAGTAGGTCAGCTCATAGCTGTGAGTGTAAATCTCAAAGATATTTCCGAATGGGTCTTCCACATAAACCATTTTATAAGGCTTGTCGTCAGGATAGTATTCACGAATTGGCATGCGCTGCTTGCCTCCGTGTTTTTTTATTTTCTCGACGAGTCCCTCGATATCAGGATCCTGGACACAAAAGTGAAAAATACCTGTTTTCCAGTATTCAAAATTGTTTTCTGGCTGCTCGTTTTGAGGAAATTCAAATAGTTCGATTCCTATTTTATCACCAGTGGAAAGATGGGCTATACGGAAGCTTTCCCAATCATCGCCGAAGACATCACGGCACATTTGGCCGATAGGCGTGTCGTCATTTTGGACATCCGAAGGCTCCATCAGCGTGTACCATCCGAAAATTTCTGTGTAGAATGCCACTGCTTTGTCCAGGTCGGGAACGGATAAACCGATATGTGAAAAGTTTCTTGGATAAGTCATCATGTTCAATTTCCTCCTTCATTGGTTTGACAGTTCTTATCATAAACGGTTATTCTTCTACACAAAAGTATGCACTTTTTGGAGAGATACTACCCAAAAGGGAAGCAAGGAGTGAACAGAGATGGACAGTTCCATTGAAGTAGATGAAAACGGGAAGCTGAAATGCTCGATTGAATATACACTGAACAAGGTTGGAGGCAAGTGGAAACTCGTCATCCTTTGGCATCTTGCCTTCGATGGGATTCATCGCTATAACGAGCTGAGAAGACTCTTGCCGGGTATCACCCACAAGATGCTCAGCCAGCAGCTGAAGGAACTTGAGCAAGAAGGGCTGATCAATAGAAAGCAATACAACGAAGTACCGCCAAAAGTGGAGTATTCCATTTCTGAAAAGGGAGAGACCTTAAAGCCATTGTTAGAGGAGATGCACAAGTGGGGCAGCGGGCAGCACTAGTGACAGTCACCACCCGGGTTTTGTCTGTTTTTGTCGAAGATGCTTTTTCCATAAAAAGAGGCTGGGGCAGGAGGTATTTGGGCAGGGCCACCGTTATAGATGCAACTTCGGACGGGAGCGGCACAAATAATGCGCGGGGCGACCGATGTAGCCGTAACTTCGGACGGGAGCGGCACAAATTATGCGAGGGGCGACCGATGTAGCCGTAACTTCGGACGGGAGCGGCACAAATTATGCCCATGGCGACCGATGTAGACGTAACATCGGACGGGAGCGGCACAAAGTATGCCCATGGCGACCGGTGTAGACGTAACTTCGGACGGGAGCGGCACAAATTATGCCCATGGCGACCGATGTAGCCGTAACTTCAGACGGGAGCGGCACAAATTATGCCCATGGCGACCGATGTAGCCGTAACTTCGGACGGGAGCGGCACAAATTATGCCCATGGCGACCGATGTAGCCGTAACTTCGGACTGGAGCGGCACAAATTATGCCCATGGCGACCGATGTGGCAAGAACTTTGGACTGGAGCGCCCCCAAAAAAACGCGGGGCGACCGATGCAGCCGTAACTTCGGACTGGAGCGCCCCCAAAAAAAACGCGGGGCGACCGATGTAGCCGTAACTTCGGACTGGAGCGCCCCCAAAAAAACGCGGGGCGACCGATGTAGCCATAACTTCAGACGGGAGCGCCCCCAAAAAAGCGCAGGGCGACATTTTTGTTTCGGTACCTTACACTATTCGGCTATTATAGATCTGACCTTAATTGTGTCCCAGCCCCTTTTTTTACGCTTTTTTGAGGCTCAGCACAATGGCTGAGCCTCTTTATATTTTATATAATTCCAGCACCTCAGAAACCGCACGCTCGGCCGACCGCAGTGCCCCTTCCAGATGCCCTCCGGATTCCGCCGAGGTTTCTGTTCCTGCAAACAGGATTTTCTTTTCCCAGGCACCGCTGTTTACTGGCAGTCCATAGGCCGGAAAACTGCTGAGCGGCTGGTGGTCGTCCTCTACTGCCGTTTTGGAATCGGCGGACCAATCCTTGTAAAGGACAGAGACCGGCTTTTCAGCCTGCGGTCCGAATAGCCGGGTCAATTGATCGAGGGCTAATTCGAGAACCTTTTCCTTCCCCAGCTGTTGGCGTTGTTTTGCAGACAAGCTGAAGAAACCGAAGAGCGCACCATATCCAGTTAGAGGAGAGGCATCATGAATCTCTTGCAAGGGGCCAGCCCAGCTCATAGCCTGTCCGGAAAGGCCGTCCCCTCTCCAAAAAGGGCGGTCATATATAGCGAGAATCTTAGCCTGTCCCGCCATCCAGGTCGGCTTGTTCTCCAGGCTGTCCACTAGCTCTTTAGGAAGGTTTGGCGAGAATTCAATTCTCTGTGCTGCCAACCGGGTAGGCAAAGCTAAAATGACTGCTCCTGCTGGAATCTTCTTCTGTGTTCCATCCCTGAGTGCTGCTTCAATGACAACCTTTTCTTCTTCCATAGAAATTGCTGTTACCCGCGTGTTGAGTTCAATTGTGTTTTGGGGAAGAGTTTGAGCCAGGGCGTCAATGAGCGACTTGATCCCTCCCGCCAGCCTGACCGATTTTTCACTCGACCCTTCCGGCAGCAAATGCTGCTGAATTGGACCTCCGGGAGATTGTTCGAGAAGAACAGCTCCTTCTGTATGCTGGTCGATTGTGTTTAACTCGAGCTCGCTGACTAAATTGGTGATGACAGGCTCATGCTCCGGCCAAAACCAGGTTGGCCCAAGGTCAAATCGGCCAATCTCCGGTCTGTCCTCGACCTCCTGACTCAACACTCTTCCGCCAGTCCGCCCGCGTGCCTCCAAAACCTTGCACTCGATGCCTTTTGAAATAAGGAGGGAAGCCGCTCGGAGACCGCTCAACCCTGCCCCGATAATGATGACGGGATCCTTCATATATTACACTCCAATCTTTGTACTACTTTTCTAACCCTGCCACTCCAAAGCCGCCGGCGCCCGAATGAGTGGAGATCATTCCGCCTGCCTGAATCCATCTGATCTTCTGGAAGCCATTTTCGCGGGCAACCTCGTCCATCCGCTGTTTGATAGCTTCATCGAGTCCGATTGAATAGATCAGATAGAGCTGCTGTTCTCTATCAATATCAAATTCATTCAAGTAATCTTTGAATAGCTTTTCAGCTGCTCCGCTCATCTTTCCGCGGTACTTCTTCGTGGACATAAGCTTGCCGTCCTTCAGCTCTATGCACGGTTTTATTTTTAAAAGAGTCCCAATGAGAGACGCCATGTTACTTACACGTCCTCCTGCTCTCAGAAACTCCAGGCTTCCCGGTATGAAAGCCAGCCTTGATTTTGGAACGATTTCCTCTATTTTCTCAACCAGGCGCTGTGGTTCAATTTCCGGTTCTTTTTCTAGCAGCTCTCCCGCGTATACAACCACGGCAGCTAATCCGCCGGTAACATTGAGTGCATCGATGAGATAAATGTCTTGAAATTCTTCCGCGGCAATGACCGCATTTTGAAAAGAAGAAGACGCTTTTGATGTATAACCGACATGAACAATGATGCTGTCCGGAGATTCTTGTCTGATTCTTGTAAATAACTCTTCATATTCATGAGCATTTGTTGAGGTCGTGGAGGGAATTTTTTTCGTGCGACCATAATAGTCATAGATTTCCTGGACCGGCAGAGAACCGTCTAAATAATCTTTCCCGTCCATGATAATGTGCATGGGAACCACCTGTACATTGTACTTTTGGGCCAAATCCTCCGGTAAGTCGGCACCGCTTTCGGTCGTTAAAATGATCCTTCGCATTCTATTTCCCCCTTGGTTATATTGGTCGCGCATGTACTCTTTCTGCATTATTATATTGTCTTGCTTTAACTATACATGAGATAGGGATATTAATATTGTGATAATCATTATTTTTGTGGATTTAGTGTGTGCTGTACACTAAATTTGGCTGTGGAATATTTCTTGCTGAGGAGGCTATCAACGAGTTCGAGGTCTCTATCAACGAAAATTATGGTTCTATCGACGAGTTTCATTGTTCTATCAGGCGAACTTTGGTCTGGACCCAGCCTCGGCGGTGGTTCTGAGACAGACTTCCCTGAAGAAGATAGGTTAGCGGTTCACGCAGGACGGACAAGGGAGCCATCTTCACACCCTCTATTATTTCCATTATGACAAATCCAAAGCATCCGTCTCATTTGACGGATGCTTTTCAGTGGCAAGATAGAATTTGTGCTTTCTGCTATACATACAGCTGTCAGGCCGAATAGGAATTCTGGCACCGTCCTCTGTATAGAGGGGAGGCATTTGCCACCACTCCTTCTTTTACGTTCTTCAAAGATCTTCCATCATTTTTTCAATACTTTCCAACTTAGCCATATTACTTAATGGCCCGCTCATAATAAACCAGTGTTCAACTGGATAGATATGACCGTTTTGGACGGCTTTCAGATTGGCCCAAATTTTACTTTTTTTAAGTTCTTCTATTTTTTTGTAAGCTTTTTCGTCATCATCGACTTGGAGAATGATATGATCAGGGTTGCACTCTGGTAATATTTCAAAAGAAACAGACTGCGCCCAATCATCCATTGGTACGCAGGTGGCTGCCTTTAATGCCAAATCCTTATATAGTACATCTCCCACATTCCATTGAGCTCCATAAACCCTTAATTCCTTTGCTCGTACTCTCATAAAGATTATCGACTCATTGCCCATTTTTGTTTCCAGTTTATGTCTTACCTCATCGGCTTTTTGATCATATTGTGCAATAACGGCTTCTGCTTTGGTTTCTCTTCCAACTATGGCAGCAATCTGGTTTAAATAGGTACGCCAGTTATCTGTTTTGCCCAATATGACGGTTGGGGCTACTTTTTCCAATGTATCATAGTGACTTTCATGCTCTTTTTCTCCTAAAATAATGTCTGGAGCACTGCTCATAAGGCGCTCAATATCAGGATTGCTTTGAGTACCCAATTGATTCACATCTTCTAGTTCATGACTTAGATAAGGAAGGTGTGTGTGTCCATCCTGATCATAGGTAACAGCGGCGGAAGGAGTGATGTCTAATGCGGCTAAATAATCTGTATGAAATACGGAAAGAGCAGCCACCTTCTCGGGATAATCTGTTAAAGTTGTTTCTCCTTTTGCATGGGAAATGGTAAGCCCTTCCGATGACGATTCCACACTGACTTTTTCAACTGCACCCGAATTGCAGCCATGGAGAGTGATTACAAGAAAGGGTAAAATAAGCAGATATCCATAGTTTTTCATATTAGCTGCTCCTTCTACTCTTTTGTTCCTACGACACCAGCCATGTGGCGGATAAAAACAAACTCAGAATTATCTTCGTTTCTTTTCCATACTGTCTCCCCAAGATTTAACTTTCTCAGGATTTCCTTCACACTCTCTTCATCATCAATAGTGTTGAGTATCCGGTCGATTTCGTGTTCTTGTATCTTATTCGTTTGTAAAAATCCCCTTACATGTTCAGGCGTATACGTTCTTTTATCCTTTATTGGCTGAATGGTTACATCACGAAGACCTGCTGCTTCAAATAATGCTTTTACTTGTGACGGCAGAGCCCTGGCAAAAGGGAGATGTTGAAACGCTTCAAAATATTCTTTTGTAAATATATTTTGTGTATCGTGATCCTTCAGCTCTTTAGTTTGCTCGAAAGGGTTTTTTATATCATTCACGAAAACTGCCAATTTCCCTTGAGGCTTCAGGACACGGACCCACTCATGAATTCCTTTGCCGGGATTAGGCAGTGTCCAGAGATTAAGCCGGTTCATCACAAAGTCAAACCTGTCAGATTTGAACGGCAGGCTTTCAGCATCTCCTTGTACAAATTGGCACGCAAGCTTCCTGTCCGCCGCTTTCTCTTTTGCTATAGCCAGCATGGATTGAGAAAGGTCCAGCCCCGTTGATCGATGTCCTAATTCAGCAGCGATTATTGCCAGGAAACCAGGACCCGTTCCTACATCTAACACCTCTTGCTGCAGATCAGCACCGATGATTTCTTGTATAATCTTTCTCCAAAGCGCTTCATTTACAGCGCTTGAACCTTTTGCGTAGTGAACGGCCCCTACTTCCCATTTCTTAGCCAAAACTTCTTTTACCATTATTTACACCTCATTTTCATAGGCTCTTTTCGAACTTTGTTGCTAGTTGATACTAATCTCAAAAAAATATCCTATTGCGAAGATGAAATCTCATAGAACCGAAAAGAAAAGAGCTGCACGTCCCCGTATAGAGTTAAAACTCTCATTATGCGGGAAAAAATCCGGCTCATGGGATTTTTCCAAAAGCAACAATATATGCAAAAACAGCCTTATCATAAAAATGTAAGCAGTTCTTCTGCTGTCTTTCTTGGTTTTGATTTTGGAATACTGGCGGGGTATCCCAGTTGCAGAATCCCCACAATTTTCTCCGACCCTTGGATTCCGATCCTGTGTTTAAAAAGAGAACTGGCATTATGGTCATTTGTTTTCCAGACCACTCCCAGACCTTGCTCCCAAGCTAACAGTTGGAAGTTTTGGATTAGTGCACAAGTTGCTGCAAATGCTTCTTCCCATTTTTTCTCCGTCTCCTCCTCACGCATTACAACAACAAGATGAGCAGGAGTTTTCAAGAAATTCTCCTTAATCTTTTCAAGATGAGTCTCTGAGAGGTTATCCAGGAAGCCTGTACTGCTATAATATTCTCGCATCCCTTCGAGCATGGTTAATCTGCTTTCACCATCAATCATGATAAACCGCCATGGTTCTGTTTTCAGATGGTTCGGTGCCCAGACTGCGCTATTCAACAATTCTGCAACCAACTCCCTCTCTACTGAGACATTTAAGTATTCTCGAATACTCCTCCTTTCACGGATCATGTTCTTAATACTTTTGTTGGGTGAACGGTAAATTGCATTCTCCATTTCAATCTCCTTATTGTTATTGATTATCATTCTCATTAATTTTAAAGAAAAAAAGGACCTGACTCCATAGATATCTCTCTTCAAAACTATGGATTATATTCTTTTAACCCGCGATTCCTACTGCATCCCACTATACGTCTTTCCATTACGGCCCTAACTATTTTCTTCGGAAGGCTGCCCTCTCAAGGATGATATTTGTTGTCAAAAGAACTTCTTAACGGTTCTCTATGTCCTGATTTGAACGGAACTGTTTCGCGAACTCTTTTGGAGATACTCCAAACTGTTTTTTAAATACCCTGCTAAAGTAAAATTCATCCTGATAGCCAACCAGCCCAGCTACAACTTTCAACTTTTCCTTCGAAAACATCAGTAATTCCTTTGCTTTTTTCAACCTGATTTCTCTTAAGTAATCGATAGGCGGCTGCCCTGTATAGTCTTTGAAACACTTAGAATAGTAGCTGCTGCTTAATCCAGCTGTCTGGCTGAGCTGCTCAAGTGTGATTGGAGCGCAGTAATGTTCTTCCATAAAATCGATGGATTGTTCGATTCCCTTTTGCACACTGCCTTCCATCAGTTGTGATCGAATATCCTCAATAACTAGAAAAATCAGCTCATTTAATAGTGCTTTTAATTTTATTGATCCTATTTTTCCCTGTCGCTCGGCAGCCCTCTTAAGATTTTTAAATACAGTCAAAATATGGGCTGTATTTTTGATTGTCAGTTCACCCTCGATTGGAAATTTGGAAGGAGTTCCGTCAAACACCCATTCATTTTCGTAATAGGCTATAGCGTACCGAAAGCGGACAAGGTAAAATTCGACGCCTGCTGCCATAAGTCCCTTGATTTGTACACCCGGGACAAAGAGAAATAGAGAGCCGGCTGAAAACGAAAACGTGTCCTCATTTACAGAAACTTTTCCACTTCCTTTATTAATATAACAAAGACAATGATAGGATCCCTCATTACTGCTAAACATCATTTTGGCTTCTTGATTCACATAGTAATCGACAGAGTGTACCGCATAAACATAACTGTTCAATATTTTAAGGATATTATGTGTGTACATTGGGTCTATCCCCTTTCATGAGTGTCAATACAATGATCTAATAACGTAACTTACACTTTAACGTACGGCTGCGAAAAGACTTTGATTGAAACTTTGCCCCTGAACCATCCTGTCTCTGAAAAACATTTGCTAAAAAGCTTGTCTTTTCAATTGATATTGATTATCATTGTCATTGAAGAATAGATACCTTACATACTACAAGGAGGAAACATCGTGAAGAAATTACTAATAGTCTTAGCAGCATGCTTATCTGCCATTTTAATTTTAGGTGCATGCGGAAACACCAACGACACAAAGGAAGATTCCGGCCAAGGTGGTAACGAGGAAACCCAAGAGGACAAGAGAGTCGTTCAACATATGAGGGGCGAAACCGAAATTCCTGAAAATCTTGACAGGGTCCTTTCCCTGCGCCCTTCCTTTTCTGACCATATTCTGGCTTTAGATGAGAAGCCTTACGGTGTTACAGGTGAAGAACAATATGGCGGCGGATATATCCCTTATCTGGCTGAGCAGCTAGAAGGAGCGGAAATTGTCGGCAATCAGTCTTCCATCGATTTGGAGAAGGTCCTTTCCCTTGACCCCGACTTGATACTAATTGATGATTACCTTGCTTCTGAAATCTATGATGAGCTAGAGAAAATTGCTCCTACCATCGTTCTGGGGACTGAAGACGAGGAAGAACGAAATTCCCCTGATTACTGGCAGCAGGATTTCATGAAGATTGCTGAAATCTATGGAAAAACAGATTTGGCCCAAGAAAAAATCGACGAATTGAATGCAGACGTTGACGCTGCTAAAGAAAAAATCTCCAGTCTTGAGGACAAGAAACTTGCTTTCCTCCGCATCCGAAAAGATGCCATTCAGCTTTATGCACAATCAGGCCACCCTATGAACACATTGCTTTATAATGACTTAGGGTTCGAACCATCCGATTTAACTGATCCAGAGGAGCGGAAAGATTTGTCTCTGGAAGTAATTCCTGAAATGAAAGCAGATTATGTGTTTCTGCAAGTCGATTCTTCCGGAGGCCCTGATAATCTGTCTTCCATGGAGGAGAGTCCATTATGGTCTAACCTTGAGGCCGTGAAGAATGATCGTGTAGAAGAAACAGATTTTTGGATTTATAAGAGCTGGGGCGTAATTGGACGCAACCAGATGGTTGAAGAAGTTCAAGGTTATATCGAACAGGAATAAAGTCAGTAGGTGTGGACCAGTTCCCGCAGTTAAGCCATTCCGCCAAGAAGCGTTTCTTTTTACCCTCCTTGGCGGATCGGGCAAGGTACTTAACACCCAGGCGACTACGCTGGGTGAAGCTGTTCCCTCACCGTCCTTCCCAGCCTGAATATCCATCACTGAAAAGGTTGATTCCCATTGGAGCCAACCTTTTTCACATTTTACTAAGAGCTTACTACCTATTTTTAGCGGCTGCTGTCCTCTATTAAAGGACATGTGCCGCAGCATTTTTCTTTGTTTCCCTTATGAAGTAAATAAGAAAGGCAGCAATGATTTCTTACATACGACTTTTCTCCGCTTGGATCGGAGTAAAGACGATATACATGCTCGTAGAGTTCTCCGCTTTTTTTCCTCACTTCATAGATTGATAGAAGGAAATCTAAGGTTTCTTTAAGTAATTCTTTCTTTTCAGGAACAGCATCTTCAATCTTCATTGATACTTGAAAGAAATTATGAGTGACTAAGGAATGCATGTGGCTTTCCTGACTTCCTGTTTCTTTCGCTATTGCCCCAAATAATGGCAGAAGGTGTTCCTGAATGAAAGATGCTGCGATGGTCCGCTGCTGCTCCAAGGAAAGCTGCTGTGCATCGTACAGGGCATCAGGCGTTACTTCATACCTCATCCCCCCATTTTCACGGAGAACAATCCTTACATTTTTTGGTGCAAGATCAAGGAGGATCCCTCTAGATATATATAAATCTATGAAAGCCATTGCAAGGACTGAATATCTTTTACCAAATATAGTTCCCGTAATAACCGGCTTACAATTATCCATTTGACTCGTTTGAGTGTCGAGCATTTTTTTTAATCGAACTGGATTTCCAATCAATTCGTCTACCGGAAATGCTCCTGTGGTCTCATCAAAGGATACAAAATATCTTTCCTCTGTATATGTACATAGCTCTTTCGATATCATCTGTGTCCACTCCTGCCTGTCCGAATACTCATGCTAATACGATGGTTATCACTATCAATGTAAACACCTGAAAACAGGGAATTTTTCTCAATGCTTTGCAAAACAATAAAACTCTTCATTATCACCCATTTTTAAACAGCCGGCTCTTTTTCATGATGTTACACTCCTATTTCCTTTTTGTCTGCCCTCGCTGCCTCTTCCAGTAAATCATAAGTAATACAGACTGGCCTTCCTGTCCGGGGATCAGGGACAACTTCTGCATCTATTGCAAACACTTCGTTCAGCACGCTTGGCGTCATGACGTCATAGGGGGTTCCTTCTCTAACAATCATCCCTTTGTTTATGGCAACCATATGATGGGCAAAGCGAGCTGCGTGATTCAAGTCATGAATGACCATCACAATTGTCCGGTTTTGCTCAAGGTTTAATTTCTCCAGCAGCTTTAACACTTCCAGCTGATGAGCTAAATCCAGATATGTAGTGGGTTCATCGAGCAGCAGTAAGTCGGTTTCCTGGCACAGAGCCATCGCAATCCAGACCCGCTGGCGCTGCCCTCCTGATAAGGCGTCAATCGGTCTGCTATGGAATTGGGACAATCCTGTAACATCTATAGCCCATTGAACAAGCTCTTTATCTTGCTGCGATAAACGGCCAAATCCGTTCTGATGAGGAAATCTTCCATACGATACAAGTTCGAATACGGTCAGTCCGCTCGGCGCTTCAGGAGTTTGAGGAAGAATCGCCATTTTCTTCGCGATTTCTTTAGTAGAGGCTGAGTGGATTTCTTTTCCGTCGAGAAAGACAGCCCCTCTCTTTGCCCGCAGGATCCGGGCCAATGTTTTTAAAATGGTCGACTTTCCGCAGCCATTCGGGCCAATAATGGTCGTAATCTGCCCTTCTGGAATATCAAGATTCAGACCTTTTACAATATCCAGTTCTCCATAAGCAATGCCAAGATTATCTGCAGATAATTTAACCACAGGACATTTCTCCTTTCACTATTTTGCTTTCATTAATAAATAGATGAAATATGGTGCGCCAAGTAATGAGACGATAATTCCAACGGGAATTTCCGAGGGAGCTAAAATATTGCGCCCTATGGTATCTGAAATAAGAAGAAGCAGCGCTCCCATCAGAGCAGATACGGGAAGGAGCACCTGGTGTTTCGGGCCAACAATTTGCCTGGCCAAGTGAGGGGCAACCAAACCCAGAAAAGAAATGCCTCCTCCGACAGCTACGCAAGACCCGGCGAGCGACACGGCGAGAAGAAGCAGGATACGCCGTTCCTTTTCCACTGCTGCTCCTAACCCTGTGGCCATCTGATCGCCGAGGGTTAATATGTTAAGGTAACGCGACTTGTATATGGTATAAGGGATGAGCAGGATAATCCATGGAAGAATGGCTAAGACGAATTTCCAGTTGGTTCCCCAAATGCTCCCTGTCAACCAGATGGTCGCCTTCATAAAATCCTGGGGAGCCATCCGCAGCTGGAAGATAATCAATGCTGCACCAAAAGCAGCATTGATTCCAATTCCTACCAAAATGAGGCGCACAGGGGTGACACCTTTCTTCCAAGCGATAATATAGATGAGAAATGCTGCCAGAACTCCTCCTGCCAGCGCAGCCATAGGCATTAGAAAAATAGAAATCGTTCCCAGAGAAGCTGCTGATCCCTGGAATAAATAGATGAATAGCACTACAGCAAATCCAGCTCCCGCATTAATTCCGAGGATTCCCGGATCTGCCAGCCCATTCTGCGAGACCCCTTGGAGAATGGCTCCGGAAACGGCAAGCCCGGCTCCAATTAATAAAGCGATCACCATCCGTGGAAGCCTGAAATCAAACAGAACCAATTGTTCGTTCTCGGTTCCAGCACCAAAAAGGGTTTTTAAAACATTAATAGGAGCTATTTTTATAGTTCCCAAGTTAAGGCTTATGAAAAAGGTGATAATAATTAATGCGGCCAATACACCAACCGCGTATAAAGACTTAGTGTTCGTATTTTTAATGGGCTGCATTATAGTCCTCTCCTTTCGTTACGGGCGAGATACAGAAAGAAGGGAACTCCCACTGCCGCTGTAATGGCGCCTACAGGAGTTTCAAAAGGAGGATTCACCATGCGGGCTCCGATATCCGCCAAAACGAGCAGCAGGGCACCTAGGATAGCAGAGCATGGGATAATCCACCGATAATCCAGTCCGACCAAGAATCTTGTGATATGCGGTATTACGAGCCCTATAAATCCAACTGTTCCTGCCACTGATACAGCAGCACCCGTCAAAACAAGAACAATAATCGTTCCAGCTACTTTAACTGCCAAAGTCTTCTGTCCAAGGCCTTTCGCAACATCATCACCAAGACTCAATACAGTAATGGAACGAGAAATGATCATCGCCGCAATCATACCAACCACGGCAATGGGAATCAAAATATGGATGCTGATCCATTTGGTCCCTGCCACCCCGCCGGCGTACCAGAAACTCATATCCTGGGCCACGTTGTAATGAATGGCAATTGCTGAGGATAAAGAACCAAGCAGGGCTCCCACCGCTGTTCCTGCCAGTGCCAGCTTCACCGGCGTGAGTCCTCCTTTTGAAAAAGCTCCGACCCCGAACACAACAGAAGCAGAAATCGCAGCCCCCGCAAAAGAAAAGATGATCAGCCCAAGATAGGATGTTCCAGGAAAAAAGGCGAAAGCAATGGCAATCATAAACGCCGACCCGGCACTTATACCCATGATGGAAGGAGAAGCGAGAGGATTACGAGTCATACCTTGCATAATTGAACCTGATACAGCAAGAAACGCCCCTACCAAAGCGGCTGCCAAGGAACGGGGAAGCCTGAGCTCCTGAATGATCTGATGATTGGTAATCGTGGCGTCATAAGCAAAGACTCCTTCCCAAGCCGTTAGGAAGTCAATGTCTGCTGCCCCCAATGAGATGGAGGCTCCTAACGAAATCATCAATAAAGTGATTCCCAATAACAATACAGCCATAGCCGCAACCGGCCTGGAATGTACCTTCTCTTCTGAAGCTCCTGCCGCGGCAGACCCATCTTTCAAAACATTTGTCATTATGTAATCAATCCTTTAAGCATTTCAATTTAACACTTGAGAGCATGATACTGATAATCATTTTCAATAACTATGATAAAATAGACCTGCTTACTAGTCAACATAAGATTTGGGCCATGCGAAAGAAGAACCTCATATACTCCTTTATAAAACTTTAATCTGTCCTCCTGCCCTTTTTTCTCTTATGGGAATGGTCCCGCTCAAATGAAAACAGCCTAAATAGATTCAAACATGCTTTGCGTTTTTCCTTGCAAAACTATCAGTACAAAGAAGCCCTCCTTTTTCCTCGACGCTCTATGAACCGTTTTGATGTTTTTTCAGCTACTCCCCATTATTAAGCACCCTTCATAAGGATTACCTTTGAGTTAGCCCCAGCTCAGGCTGGGTTGATCTCCAGTAAAGGCAGTCTAAGGGTTCACACGTAAAAGACCCGAGCCCAGACTAGAATCAGGTCGTTTACATATCCAGATATATTAATTTTGTATGGCTGAGACAAATGCTAAATAGCTTACTTTATCGTAAGTCTTATATCAAGCAATAATAATCTGATGAGGAATCTTCCTTCAAAGAAGAAGATTTTGACTAGACCAAACAATACTTTAAATATATAGTTGATAATAGTTATCATTATCAACTAAGTTAGGAGGATTCAAATTGTCTATGAAAAACACAAAAACTATTTTTCGCATTCTAGGTATTATGGGATTTTTCTTATTAATTCTTACTGGGTGTTCTTCAGAAAATCAAACACAGACGGATATTCAAGATAATTCAGAACCAAATGAATATCCAAGGACCATCAGCCATATGAAAGGACAAACTGAGATAAGCGGGAAGCCGCAAAATGCAGCGGTATTAGGCTTTGAAGATGAACTTCTCGCCCTGGACATCAAACCTTCAATGGTATCCAGCTATTCAGGTGTAGGAGTTCTTCCATACATTGATGAGCGGACAAAAGGTGCCTCTGTTATTGAGTTCTCTGAAGGGTTCAACTTAGAACAGCTATTGAGTACTGACCCTGAATACATTGTCATCCCTCACTATTTTGAAGCGCAATATGAGCAATTAAATAAAATCGCTCCAACTATCGTAATTGATTCCTCTGATTGGAAAACAGCATTTAAGACAGTGGCAGAGATTTACGCAGAAGAAGATAAGGCGATCGATGTGATTCAGGACATTCAAACCAAATCAACAGAAGTCAAAGAGATAGCTGACTTGAAATTTTCTCAAGAAAACTTTATGTTGCTACGAGTACAAAAAGACAATCAATTCCTTACATATGGATATGGAAGCGGAGAAGATCACGATTTAGCAATCCTTCTTCATGAATTGCTAGGATTATCACCTGCTCCACAGCTTCCTAAAGAACGTTTTCATCAAATATCATTGGAGGGGCTCACAACTTTTGAAGCAGACCATTTTTTTGTTATAAATGATTACGAGCCAGAAGCACTAATAGAAATGGAAGAAACAACAATATGGAATACACTACCTGCAGTTGCGCAAGGAAATGTGTTGGTCAACAGCGAGTTGATCGGCCAAAGCAGCGGCCCATTAGGTAAGCAGATAATTATTGAAGATGTAAGAAACTATCTATCCCAATAGCTCTTCGATTAAGTTACTGATTCTTTCTTAGAAGTAAATTAAAATCCTCCTGAATTTCTCATGACATCAGAATGCATCTCAGCTTCTGCTTCACAAAGTCCGTGGCAGAAGCTGAAGGCGTTCTGTCACGTCTTTTGTATTTCTAACAACGACTTTTCCCCTTCTATCAACCAGTTCTAGTATCCTATCCACGACATTTCCCCTTCTATCAATGAATTCATGTTTCGGGTACATCCTAAAAGACAAACGTTGGTTTGTCCCCAGCCCCAGCTGAGTTTTCAACAAATAAACACTGGTGAGGAATACACAAAGAGACCCAATTCCAAAAAGGAATCAGGTCTCTCTGCTTTAGTATATAAGAGCCTCTGCGCCAGCCGATTAATACGTAATCGAAGATCCAGGACCGATCGGAAGCCCAGTGAGCATCCAGATGATCAGCAGGATCACCCAGCCGATGGTGAAGGCGATGGAGTATGGAAGCATGGTTGCGATCAGCGTTCCGATTCCGACCTTCTTGTCATACTTTTGCGCAAAGGCGATAACGATTGCGAAGTATGGCATCAATGGTGAGATGACGTTTGTTGTTGAGTCTGCGATTCTGTATACAAGCTGTGTGAATTCCGGTGAGTAGCCTGAAAGCATCATCATCGGGATGAAGACCGGTGCCATGATCGCCCATTTCGCGGAAGCACTTCCGATAAACAGGTTGATAAAGCCGGACACAACGATGAATGTCAGGATCAGCGGAATTCCCTTGAAGCCTGTGGCATCAATGAATTCTGCCCCTTTTACAGCGAGTACGGTTCCAAGGTTGGACTCACTGAAGTATGAAACGAATTGTGCCGCCACGAAGGCTAGTACAATGTAGGCACCCATGGTAGCCATTGTTTCAGAGAGCTGTCTTGCTACGTCTTTGTCATTTTGAATAGATTTTGTGATTCGGCCGTACACCAGACCAGGTATAAAGAACGTGATCAAAATGATAGGGACAAGCGTATGGAAGAATGGTGCATCAATGATGTTCTCTTCCCCGCCGCGCAGTGGTCCCCAAGATGGGATAACAAGCAATGCAATGGCAATAACCGTTAGAAGGAAAGCGGCAAGAGCAGCCCACAACCCTTTTTTCTCTTCCGGTTTCAGATAATCGACTTCCTCTTTCACATCGCCTTTATATTTTCCAAGGCGCGGTTCAACGATGAAGTCCGTTACCAATGTTCCTAAAATCGTGATCAAGAACACCGATACAATCATGAAGTAGTAGTTCATCGCATAGTTGATGCCTGCAGCGTAATCCGGATTAATGATAGCAGCAGCATCCTGCGTCAAACCGCCAAGAAGCGGATCAAGTGATGTCAGCAAAAGATTCGCACTGAATCCTCCTGAAACCCCGGCGAATGCTGCAGCAAGACCTGCAAGCGGATGGCGTCCAAGGCCTGCGAACAAGACTGCGCCAAGTGGTGTCAGTACGACATAACCCGCATCTGCAGCCATACTTGACATGACCCCGCCGAATACCAGCGCAGCTGTCATGAGCACACGCGGTACGGATGTAACCAATCCGCGAAGAGCGGCGCTGATTAACCCTGAGCGCTCGGCAATTCCGATACCAAGCATGGTCACCAGGACAGTACCAAGCGGCGCAAAGCTCGTGAAGTTTGTTACAGCACTCTCAAAGAGATACAGAATCCCTTCGGAGCTCAGCAGGTTCTTGACTGCGATCATTTCTCCTTCATTCAGCGGGTCTTCAACTTGCAAACCCATAGAAGAAAAAAGAGCAGACAAAACGACAACTAATAAAGAAAAGATAAAGAACAAAGTGACCGGGTCAGGAAGTTTATTTCCGACACGTTCGATGACATTCAACATACGCATAACAAAACCATTTTTCTTCGTTTGTTCCATCTTTTTCTTCCTCCTTTTTTCATTTATTATTAAAAATTCTAACAATTGCTAAAAAAACAATACTCACATTATAGTCAAGAGAACCCAAGAAAGGAATACTTCTGAAAGTATTCATAATAGGAGAATTTTTCTGATAGGCATCTTATGGAATTAAAGGATGCTTTTTTCCTGGGGCTAAAAGGCTGGATGGCTGTTTAGGCTGAGCAGTCTAGTGCGGAGTTTTGTGTCTATCAACCGGTTTTGCGGTTCTATCAACCACTTCCTAATACGAGGCACCATTCAAAAAGACTAATCTTAGTTTGTCCCCCAGCCCCGGCTGGGATTCTGGCTGTTTCCTGCGATATCTATGAGGTGCAGTTACTTCGGGGTTATTTCTACCAACCGGTTTTGCGGTTCTATCAACCACTTTCGTACTTCTATCAACAACTTTGCCCATTCTATCGACCACTTCCCAACAAGAGCCACCTTACCCTTTCACCCCTTCCCCGGAGCAACCAGCTTGCCTGCCAACAAGTTAAGTAGTCCAGTCCCGTTCTGGCAGGAAAATCAAATTTTAAAGAGAATAACAAATAGTATAAGAAATAATTGAAGGAGGAAAAAAAGGTGAGTAATAAAAACGATATAGGACAAATTCAATGGCGCGATTTAACGGTTGAAAATGCAGACCACATTAAAGATTTTTACTCTGAAGTTATCGGATGGAAATCAAGCCCGCATCCAATGGGCGAGTACCATGATTACAATATGCATACGCCATCAGGTGAGACAGTAACAGGCATATGCCATGCAAAAGGAATAAACTCCTCCCTGCCGCCTCAATGGCTCATGTATGTAAAAGTAGAGAGTGTAAAAGAAAGTGCTGAGCGATGTGTTGAAAATGGCGGAAAAATTATAGATGGTCCCAAAATGCTGGGGCAAATGTTTCTTTGCGTCATTCAAGATCCTGCTGGGGCTGTATTGGCAATTCATGAATAGAAATCAAGTTGGCGTTCTGCAATCAAAAAGGGCGGGTCATTCCTTGAACTCCTCTACTCCAAGGGCTACTGTTTGAGGACATGTCTAGTCCTGTCAACAACTGAAAAAGGACTAACTTTGGTTTGACCCCCCAGCCGCGGCTGGGTTTCTGGCTGCTTCCTGCGTTAATTATGAGGTGCAGTTACTTCGGGGGTATTTCTATCGACCGGTTTTGCGATTCTTTCAACCACTTTCGTACTTCTATCAGCCACTTTTCCCATTCTATCGACCACTTTGCCACTTCTATCAGCCACTTCCCTTTTCGAAGCACCATTCAAAAAGACTAACTTTGGTTTGTCCCCCCAGCCGCGGCTGGGTTTCTGGCTGCTTCTACCCTTACATGTAACGCAGGCTGAACTGCCCTGAAATTGCAATAAAAGAAGACCCGGTTCCAAAACGGAACAGGGTCTTCTGCTATCATTTATATATTAAGGCGAACCGGGACAAGGAACCTTTCCCTCCATCCCGCTCTTACTTAAACAAATCCATGAACAGCTCCCAGAATCCCTTCTCTTTCTCAGGTTCTGCTTTTTTCTCTTCTTGTTCTTCTATTTCAATGCTTTCCGTCTTGATGACGAACTGGACGGATGTAACATTTTCATTTTCGGAAGAGACGAAGGATACTGGTTCGAAGTCTGATTTGTCGTATTCTGAGATCATTTTATCGATTTCTTCCTGCATTTGTGCCGGCAGGTCTTTTGTTTCTTTGAATAGCTGGGCAGTGCCGTCGTGAAGGTCACCGACACCATTTTTCAGTTCATTTGTGCCGCCTGTCAGGTCAACAATGCCGGAATGGAGCTCGCTGTAAGAAGAAGCCAGGTTTCCAACTCCATTTGTATAACCGGCTAAGCCGGAATGGAACTCACCGTACTCGGCAGACAGCGAGGCGATCCCTTTTTGCAGCTCGGCCAAACCGCTCATGTCAGTCTCTTTGAGAGAAGCAGAGATACTGTCCGCTGTTTTTGTCAGCTGTCCGCTGATTGTACTCACCGAGCCGCTGAGCTCTGTCAGTGCCGGCTCAACCGCTGCAAAAGCTTCCTGCACCTGTCCATACGTAGCTTTCACCTTTTGTGCAGCGGCATAAGAGGCTGCCAGCTGGTCCACTACCGCTGGATCCGCTCCGCTGTCATAAAGCTCCGCGATTTGATCCTCTGAAACCTGTCCTGCTGGAATCTCATTGATAGCGCCAGCCAATGCGGCATAAGCTCCCGCGTAGTTTTCCTGCAAAGCATTAAGGCCGGCAGAAACCTCTGTCAGGCCTCCCGCTAATCCCTTAAGTCCCGCAGGCAGTTCACTCAGACTTGAAAGGTCCATATCGGCGGACTGTCCAGACAGCGATTGGTTAATTCCCGCCAATGCATCACGGATCGAAGCCGATCCATTCACAAGGCCCGCGGAAGATCCGTTCAGTTCGCTCATCCCATTTTTATATTGTGCCGACCCATCCTGAAGGCCGGCTGATCCATTGTGTAACTCAGCCACTCCTGTTTCCAGTTCAGCTACCCCATCATTTAATTCCTTGATGGCGCTGGACAGCTCTGACATGTCTTCTGTCATGCTTCCGGTTCCTGAAGCATCAATGGGAAGTGTCGATGGAACCGCGGCAATTTCCACTCCGTTAAACTCGAAGTCCTCTACATTTGCTTCTACGCTGAGGGTTTCCTCTTCGCCTGGCATAACCGTAAAGGTGATCTGCTTGTTCTTCCCGGCATTGGCCACCATTCCGTCCGGTGCTTCAATGTCACGGTAAGTGTTTGGCATTGCTAAGGATACCTGAAGAAGATAGTTTTCGTAAAAAGCGGCATCTCCCTCTTCGTTCTCCGTTATTTCAACCGAGATTTCCAGGTGGCCGTGTTTTCCGGCGAGTTCGTCCGCCTTCACTTCTTTTCCATCAAGCAGATATGAAACATTCACATTCCAAGGAAGTTCTGTTTCCTTATCCATGTTTCCTTGATAATAAAACTTTCCTTCAGGGGCTTCCATTTCAATCTTCTGCCCATCCTGATTGATTTCCGCTAAATCAGTGAGGTTTTTGACGCTGCTGTACTTCCCGTAATCAAGGATTTCCCCAGCTTTTTCAACCTCCAGCGTGTTTACGACATAGATGTTATCCAGGTTTCCGCTTGCGTTCAACGTGGCATAGATCACTTCATCTTTTGAAGTGACATTGCCTTCCGTCGCCGCCAGAGCAGGCTGGCTAAGAAATGAAGGCAAGAAGACCATTGCAGCGAGAGCCGTGTAACGTACTTGTTTTTTTCTCATCATCATTTCTCCTCATAATAGTTTGATTTATAGGTTGTTTTCTTTATAGCTTTATCGAATACGACGAGCATGGCCGGCAGGGCGAATAATACCATGACAAAGGCCAGCAGCGCTCCTCTTCCCATCAGCAGGCCGATTGAGCCGACTATTGGGTTGGATGACGTGATCCACAGGATGAATCCGACACTGGATAAAATCGCCGCCGAAATTGAAATGGAGAACGTCTTTTCATCCAGAGTCTTCACAATCGCTTCCTTCGCCGACATCTTTTTCCGGTTATGATTATATTCTTCTGTGAACAGAATCGCGTAATCCACCGTCGCGGCCAGCTGGACCGTACTGACGATCAAGTATCCAACAAACACCAGTGAGGTATTTGTAAAATAAGGGATCGATAAGTTGATCCAGACCGCTGTCTGAATCGTGATCAGCAGCACAATCGGAATTGAAATCGATTTGAAGCTGAACAGCAGGACAAGCGCAATCGTCACAACGGTCAGTACATTGACGACAACATTATCTTTATTAACCGTATTTTTAATATCATAAAGAGTCACACTTTCACCCAAAGCGAGCGCGTCATCTCCATAATAGTTCTGGGCTGCTTCTTCTACATTTTCAACGATACTAAAAGGAATGTCTCCTTCTGTTCCCTGGTTCGTGTTGATGATGATCCGGCTGTAATTTTCAGAATAAAATTCCTTTGTAATCGATTCGTCCAGATATTCAGGCGGTATTTCGGCACCAACCTGATTCACATACGCCATGACGCCTGTGACGTAATCCATTTCTTCGATGTCACCCACAAGCTCCGTCTCTTTCACCGCATCTCCTCTAGGAACCAGCAGCACAATCGAGGTGGTTTCACCAAAGGCTTCATTGACGAGTACCGCGTCACCACCGACACGTGTATCTTCAGGCTGTGTTCCAGTTCCATAGATAAACGATGTGTTCGTCTGTGCGAGGAACGCGGGAACAATGATCGCAGCGATCAGGATCAAGCTTGGAAACTTCAGCTTCATCACTTTATTGCCAATTCCCTTGAAGCTCGGCACAAAGTTCTTATGCTTCGTTTTATCCATCCATTTGTAAAAAACGAGCGTTAACGCAGGCAGGAATACCATGACACTGATGAAACTCAGGACGATTCCTTTTACCAGATTCAAGCCAAGGTCTGACCCGATTTCGAACTTCATGAATGTCAGTGCCATGAATCCAAAGAAAGTCGTCGCGGCACTGGCCATGATTGCCGGGAAGGATTTCTTCATAGCGAGCTCCATCGCTTCTTCCGGACTGTTCGTGGTTTTTCTGTAATCGGAAAAACTATGAAGCAGGAACACGGCGTAATCCAGCGAAACGGCAAGCTGCAAAATTGGCGCAACCGACTGGGTCACGAACGACACTTCTCCGATAAAAATGTTCGTTCCTAAGTTGATCAGGACAGAAACCCCAATCGCTGTCAGGAAAAACAGCGGCTCTATCCATGAGGTTGTCGAGACGACCAGGATCAAGATGATGATTGGCACTAAGAGCATTGCCGCATACATCGATTCCTGACCGGCCATTGTCTGTGAACTTGCCGTATTGATGGCTTCTCCGGCAATCGCACCTTCTTCGCCGATCAGTTCATATACCGCATTGGTGGCTTTTACTTCATCCCCGCTTCCGACACTGATCTGAAAGAGGGCATTGCCGTCTTTGTAGTAATTCTCTACTGTTTCTTCATCGGCAATTTCAAGCGGCATTTTTAAATCGACCATATCATCGAGCCACATCACACTTGAAATACCGTCTATGTTCTCTAATTCTTTTTTATAATCCAGGGCTTCCTGTATGGTGACATCGGTGACCATGACCCGGGTATCCGGCACATCACCCGTAAATTCCTCTTCCATGATCTCCATGGCACGAGTCGACTGGGCGTCTTCCGGTAAGTAATCGACCATATTGTAATTGACAGATACAAAAAACTGCGCGGCTGTCGAGAGTACCGTAATAAGGACGAAAGCAGCCAAAACAGCTTTTTTATGTTTAATGATCCATGATGCTATATTAATGATTTTTCATCCTCTCTTGTCACTTTCCGATTTACACTATATCATTATATTAAACACAGTGTTGGTTATTCAACAAACAGTTGTATATAGAATGTACATTACACAACATATTTTTAAAATATGTTGGTTAACTTTATGAATATATTGTGAAGGAAAGGATTACTGATAATGAGTTCAAAAATGGATCGAAGAAAGCAATACACGAGGATGGTTTTAAAAGAGAGCTTGATGGACCTCCTGAAGGAGAAATCGATTTCCAGCATCACCATCAAAGAAATCTGTGAAAAAGCGGACATCAACCGCTCCACCTACTATGCTCATTTCGCAAGTCAATACGAACTGTTGAACGCAATAGAAGAAGAGTTTATAGAGAATCTGGTCCGCACTCTCACTCAATACAATTTTTCAAAAGAAGATGACACTCTGCAAATGACAGAGAAATTCTTTGAATTCATTGCGGAAAACAGTGAAGTCTGCCAGACCCTTTTAGGCGAAAATACAGACATTCATTTTCAAAAAAAGGGCATGATGATCACCCGGGAGTATATCTTCAACGACTGGATCACCGACATGAAAATGGATGAAGAAACCTACGGATACATCAACCTCTTCATCGTCAGCGGCAGCATCTACGTCACAAAAAACTGGCTGGAAAGCGGACAGAACAAAACACCGAAGGAGATGGCGGAAATCCTTAATAATTTTATTAATAAAGGGTTGTCGAATATGCGGTAACGGGACAGACGGACGGGTTGAGGACCCTGAAACAAAATCTAATTCTCATAAATAAACACTTCTTAAATCATAAGAATAGTTGAATCCCATGCTCTCTTTATCTCATTAGCTTTGGGGTTTTTCTAATGGTTATGAGAAGACTTCCCTGCGCGGCCTGGGAAGGTACTTTCTAATCGAGTCGATGGAAGTATCCTAATTTCATGGCTCAGGACAGTAACCTGCACTACCTCTCCGCCAGTATCCGTACTTTGGCTGGTATTATAGAGGGAAAAATTCCCCTTATTTACTAAAAAGCATGTGAAAACAGCTAAAATAGAGGGAGAAATTCCCCTTATTAGACTAGAATCACTGAAAAGCGGGTGCTATTTCTTCGTATAAGGGGAAAAACTCCCTTTATTTACTCCTAAATGGGCTTTGAATTTGCCGTTAACGGGAAAATCTCCCCCTATTATTACCGCCGGATACCTTAATCTAGGTTTTCTTCAAAGCCCACTCCTCCGGGCATCCGCCCAGTCGAATCATGCACCTTTAATGGAAATCACTTTTTTATTATATGAAGCGAGTAAGGCGGGATCATTCTTTGAAATAAACGGGTCTGCTTTTTAAGTTATTTTGGACTCTTTCAGAGATCTCGACAGGTTCCTTGTCCCATGCAGGATTTTCCACCCATTAAGTAGAAAAGGTATAGCATGGAGTTCGAGACATGATCGGAACCTCAATTTAGATGGATGGGAGATTGAATCAGGTTATGTACAGAGTATGTTTGATGCTGGCCCTTCTGCTGCTATTGAGCGGCTGCCGTATAGAGATGAGTCTGGATGAGGCGCCTGCTGGCCCTGGAACCGCTCAATCAAGTGTACCTGCTTCCGGGAACACTTCCGCTCAGAATGAAAGTTTAAGTATCTTCATTAACGGAGATATTGAGTACGATGAGTCTCAGATCAACTTGAAGGCATACACTAGCCTACAAGAAGGAGCACTCTTAAAGGTAATTCTGAGAGAGTATCCTAAGGAAGCCTCCTTACGTGAGATTTTTAACGATGAAGTTCAACCTGCCGAGACACCTGTAGTTGAAGAGTTAATAGAAGTGGATTCTAAAGGCAAGTCTACCTTAACACTCGAACGCCAGGCCGATATCGTCTATTTCATGGTCGTTCAGTTCAATCCGGAACTACAGCCGGATGAAATTAAGGAAGTCTACGGTGCAAGAGGTGAAAAGGTAGTCGTCGCTTCCAATGTCGAGCATTATGAATATGAAGGCGAAACCATGATTGGCGTGACGACATCTGCCAACATCGGTATGAGGCCTTCTTGGGCCTATCTTCAATAATAGGGACGGAGGTACCCCGCCCGAGGAGAGACATACCAAAAAGACATGCCACTGCGGCATGTCTTTTTGATATAAAAAAACAGCGAAAAAATCCAACTGGAATTATATGGTGGAAAAAGGAACCTGTCCCTTAGTCCCGCCGTCTCACATCCCGAATCTTCATCTTGCTCTCAGGCAGGCTCGGAATATCGTTCATGCTGTAGGTTAAATCCTGCTTCGGAACGGTATACTCCAAATGGTTCACCAAGTAATCGACCGTCACCCTCAGGATATCAAGTGTCAGCCATTCTCCGGCACAGCGGTGGCCGATATTATACTCTCCCCCGCCTTGCGGGATAAAATCAAATGGACTGCCCGACCAGGTCAAAAAACGATCAGGTTTAAATTCATCAGGCTGCTCCCATAGATCAGGATGATGATTCGTGCCATATAAATCAAGAAGAGTAAGCGTGTCTTTTTTAAACTCGAACCCCTTCCATTCAAAGTCCTTCTTCACACGGGCTGCAGCAAACGGGAAAAATGGATAATAGCGCCTGACTTCCTGAATGAAGCGCTGCTGTTCATCCTTGCCTCCGCCTTTCACTTTCGCCGCTTCCTCTGGATAATCATGGACAGCCAGGGCAGTGAAATCTGCGTAGACGGAGATTGCTGTGATTGGACGCAGCAAGTTCAAGAGTTCCACCGCAACAACAGCCGGGCTCAATAACTCTCCATTGGTATCCTTATGGAATGAGAACTGATAAAGCGCCCTCTGTTCATCAGCATTAACACCTCCGGAACGCACCTTCTCAACTAATGCCTCCATCCGTTCTTCTGCTTTGGAACGGGACCGGCGTGACTCGAAATGCTTCAAGCTAAAACTCGCCGCTCCTTCAAACATGTCGCTCAGCTCGTCTGTCCACTTCTCCAAATCTTCTCCTTGAAGCGGAACACCCGTCCACTCAAAGGCAGATTCAGCCAGCATTTTTTTCACTTCATCGTAAAGGACAATCTCTTCCTCCGCTTCCCATTTCATACTGTATCTCTCCCACTTCTCCTGGAAGAGGGCTTGAACCTCTTCAAGTGAATCCTTCGTCATCATCGACATGAACATCACTTTCCGGTTTCGATGCTCCTCTCCGTCCAGGCCTTGTACCCCGCCTTCGCCGAACAAGGTTTTTTGCGCAAGTTTCGGAGCTGCACCCTCACGCTTGAAGCGTTCATTGTCATAAAAAAGTTCCGCGGCTTCCTTACCTGTCAAACAAATACCTTTTTCCCCCAAGAGATTCGTTTCAAAAACGGGAGAATCAAACTTTTCACTTCGATTCATTATGTATAAATACCCTTCCCTGAGCAGGCGGACATTTTCCATCAGCCCCGTCTCTTTCGGCATTGCCTTATGACCTGCCATCTTCTCTTCCTCCTTTTACACAAAAAGACTTTCTTCCTATATACCACTTTTTGGAGATAAAAAAACACTTGCAAAAGCACTACAATTTAAGCTTTCCCTCTCTCGATAAAAATACAAAAAATCCCTCCTGGGACCAAGGGACAGGCCCACTTCCCCGTGATATAATATAAAAAAAGGAAAGGAGGAGACAATGATGGAAGAATTATTGAAACAGTTCATGAAACAAATGAATAACCGTTTTGACCAAGTAGACCAGCGCTTTGTTTCAATTGAAGGACGACTCGACGGTTTAACCAAAGACGTAAAAGAATTAAAAGTTGGACAAGACCGGTTGCAAGCTCGACAAGACCAACTGCAAGTCAGACAAGAACATTTTCAAGCTGGACTAGAGCAATTGCAAGCCAGACAAGACCATTTTCAAGCTGGACTAGACCAACTGCAAGAAAGACAAGACAAATTTCAATCGGGACTAGACCAACTGCAAGAAAGACAAGATAAATTTCAATTGGGACTAGATCAACTGCAAGACAGACAAGATAAATTTCAATCGGGACTAGATCGATTGCAAGCCGGACAAGATCGATTGCAGGCTGGACAAGACCAATTAAAAGACAACCTCATCAATGGATTAGGGCCGTACTTTAAACAAATCGAGAAGCACATTGACACCAAAACGGAATCAATTAAAGAAACCCTCAATGAGCAGCAAAGCATGATTGACACACTTTCAGCTCGTTCTATTAAGCATGAAAGTGAAATAAAGGATTTGAAAGCCTCCATAAGAGCTTAACTACTCTGCCTCCATTCAATTTTTTCAGGTTATTACCCAACAGGCTCTCCATACTAATTTGCCTCTGACACCTTCCAATTTTATTAGCTCAATAAAAAAGCTGAAGATCCCAATAAACAGATCTTCAGCTTTTTACGTATAAAATACTTTATTCCGTTTTTCTATGCATCTTGATTCGCTGGAAGACCAGATATCCGCCTGCCCCAATAAAGAAGATAATCAGCAGGCCGGTAAAGCCGTTGGTGAAGCCGGCACGTTCCACCGCAAACCCGAACAGCGGGAAGCTGATCATGATGACGAAGCTTTCCACCAGCCCGATGAGCGATAGGAAAGTAGATCGAACATTGCTTTTTAAAAATTGCTGCACGAACGAACTGAATATCGGTTCAAAAAGGCTCAGCAGCTGTGCAAGGAAAAGAAACGACAACAGAATCGCCCAGTCACTGGCAAAGATGAAAAGGATAAAGAACAGAAGAAACAGACCCCATCCATAATAGAGAATATTGAAGAACTTCAACCGTCTTTCTACTCTGTAAGCAATCTTCGCCATCGCCACTCCCAGCAGCCCCTCAATCGTAAACACAGCTCCGACAACAACCGGCGAGTACCCCAATTGAATGAAGTATTCCTGTCCGTAGAAAACAATGATCACCATGACCGCACTCGCTAAAATAAAGAGTACGACCGGCTGGTGGATAATCGAATTTGTCCTCCAGACATTAACCCCAAGCTTAAATTGATGAACCCATTGTTGATACCAGCGCCCCGCCACCTCTTCCGGCTTTTCCCGCAGGGGTTCTTTTAAAAATATCAGCGGAACCATCGCCAGGACATGGGTGAAGATCGTTGAACCATACACCCATTCCCAGCTGACATCCGCCATGAAGCCGCCGAGGAATTTGGCAAGGCTCAATGACAGCAAACTAATGGCCGTCATGCTGCCAATGACCCTCGTATAATCTTTTTCACGGTTTTGATTTTTCAACGTATCATAAGCAAATGCCTGCTCAGCTCCAGAATGAAAAGTAACCATTAATCCCATGGATAAAAAAGCCAGCGTGAACATCGAAAACGAACCGCTCATCAGCATAAACAGACCATAAAGCAAGCTGAAAATGTTTCCGACCACCAGGCTGATTTTTCTTCCATACAAGTCAGCAATCATGCCTGTCGGAACCTCGAAAAGGACAATCGCCAGATGAAGAAGAGCTTCCAAAACTCCGATTTCGCCTAATGTCAGCCCCTTGTCCCCTAGATAGATGACCCATAATGCCCGGTCAAAAAATAACTGAGCAAAAAATATATAAAAATACAGCATGTAAATATTGTTCTTTTTGATAGTCATAGTAAAAAGTCCTCTCTTAAACACAAAAGTAAAAAACCACAGGGAGATCCCCTGCGGCTGTAAATATCTTCAGGAAATCATGCAATCGTTCAGTTGGAATTTCCGCTGAAAAAGGACAGACCTGTCCCGTTGGCAGCAGAGAATCCAAAAATAGACATCATAAACACAAGATATTTTTTCTCTGCTTTGACGTCTACAATGAACGATTTCATGATATTCCCTCCTTTATGTTTAAGATACTTTCATTATATAGCTCTTTTGCTGGCTCGACAACCTGGGATTGTGGGGGGTACGCTTTTAGGCTGGGTACACCACGTTTATACCTCATCAAATCCATAAACTCCTACCGTTGATGCCGTTTAAACCCCTTTTATACAGCATCAAACCTACAAACCTCTACCTTTGATGTTGTTTAAACCTCATTTATACTGCATCAAATCCACAAACCCCTTTACTTGATGCTGCTTAAACCCCGTTTATACTGCATCAAACCTACAAACCTCTACCATTGATGCTGTTTAAACCTTACTTATACAGCATCAAACCTACAAACCCCTACCATTGATGCCATTTAAACCCCTTTTATACAGCATCAAACCTACAAACCTCTACCTTTGATGCCGTTTAAACCTCATTTATACAGCATCAAATCCACAACCCCCCTATACTTGATGCTGCTTAAACCCCGGTTATACAGCATCAAACCAACAAACCTCTACCGTTGATGCCGTTTAAACCCCTTTTAGGAACGGAGGAACTATATCTCACGCCCAAAACAAAAGACAGGAACAAGACGCCTTCCCCTTGTTCCTGCCTTTTAAAAGCCGGCTTCCTTAAAAACCCGAAAACCCTCACCCCCAAATTTCTTTAGAAACCTCCACAATGTACTTCAGCTTCGCCCACTGCTCTTCCTCGGTCAAAATATTGCCGTGATGCGTGGAAGCAAAGCCGCACTGCGGGCTGATACAGAGCTGTTCCAACGGCACAAATTGTGTGGCTTCTTCCACTCGCGCCTTGATATTTTCCTTATCTTCCAAGGTACCGTGCTTGGAAGTGAATACGCCCAGCACAACCTGAGGGCCGCCATTCGGGATATGCTCCAGCGGCTGGAAATCACCGGAACGGTCATCGTCATATTCCAGGAAGAATCCGTTCACGTTCTCTTTGGCAAAAAGGGTGGGAGCAATTTTAGCGTAACTGCCCTCGAATGCCCATTTGGATCGGTAGTTCCCCCTGCAGAGGTGGGTCGTGATTGTCAGGTCTTCCGGCTTATCTTCCAATACGCTGTTCACCACATGCAGTGCTAAGTCGATCAGCTCCTCTCGGGAATAGCCGCTGTCATTGAATGGAATTTCCGGAGCATTCAGGCCGGCAATATAAACATCGTCAAACTGCAAATAGCGGCAGCCTGCAGCATAAAAGGCTTGGACGGCATCACGATAGGTTTGGATTACATCTTTTGAATATTCTTCTATGTCCGGATAAATGTCCAGATTGCGGATCCCGGCATTGAACAACTGGTTCGGACTCGGGATCGTCTGCTTAGCAACTGCCCGGTCTCCGACGATTTCCTTGAATTCAACAAAATCCTTTATATGCGGGTGATCCCTGTTAAAAGAAATTTTTCCGGTGACACGAACATCATATCTTTCGGTTTCCTCGCCTTTAAACTGGAAGCCCTGCTCGGGAACATATCCCTCCACTCCGTTCAGGTGCTCCAGGAAATCAGTATGCCAGAATCGGCGGCGGAATTCCCCGTCTGTTACGGCTTTCAAGCCCACTTCAATCTGCTTGTCTACAATTCTTTTGATCTCTTCTGTTTCAATAGCGTGAAGTGCTTCAGCAGAAAGGGTTCCGTCCTGAAACTCCTTCCTTGCGCGGTGAATCCTGTCCGGGCGCAGCAGGCTCCCTACGTGATCGGCTCTGAATGGTGCTCTAATCAATGTTTTTGTCATATAAATCCCATCCTTTTCATTTTTTTGCTAATACAGCGTCTACCGTCCAACCTAATTCAATTGCTATTATGTAAAACAAAAACCCCCTCTTCTCAAAAATAAGAAGAGGGGGCAATAAACGAATTTAAAAGACCTTCTCTTCTTATCTGCTAGCATTACGCTACTGGAATTGGCACAGTACTATTAAAAGTCCGCTGCCGAGGTATCAAAGGGCCAGTCCCTCCACCTCTCTGGATAAGAAAAAATTGGATACTATTAAGTTATTAGAATCACTATAAACCGGGATGAATAAATTGTCAACTGTGAATATTTAAAATAAACTGATTGATCTGAGGGGAAATTATATATCTGCCCCCTCAATTGAGATTTCCTGCTAGTGAACTCTCCCAATTTTCAGGGTGGCATCGGAAGCAAGCATGGATTGCCATGTTCTTAATTCAAATGGCTGTTTTTGCATATATTGTTGCTCTCGGATATCCCTCTCTAATCGGAGAGAGCACGTCTTTCCTTTTTTGCTTAACGGAATATTTTAAGTGAATGTTGGCGTTATCTTACGAAATCCATATTAAATAGCAGTACGAAAGACGAAAGAGCCATTCAAATACAGACGTCCTCCTTATGGATGGTTCCACTACTATTTTTATTTAAATAATATGACCTGCCAACTTGAAGGATTGAAAATCGTTAAACTTAATCTGAGCCTCTTTCAATGAAGGCAAGGGACTCATTGTACTGCAGCTATATCAATTAAGCATTCTAAAAATCTTACAAATTTCCTTTACAGCCGTTATCGGTAATGCCCCTGTTAATTCAATTCACCCTTTTATTACTATTCATAATTTTACTGTACTTCAATAGAGAATGATTTAAATTAATTATCTTTGGCATACTTGATAATACTGTTGAATTCAGCAGTACACCGGCAGCACATTCAGCGTTGATTCTTAACTAGTGTTTTTACACGCCTGACACACCGTTAGTTCATTTAAAATACCCAGAAACTTCATTGTAATTTCACATATACAATTTAAGATTATTCTTGGGTAGTCTGAGATCAGCATTTCATTGCTCATATTATTTAACGCTTACATGGGAGATGATACCTCAAAGTGAATAGGAAAAAATATATTGGTATTTCGGCTCTTTCTCTCTTATTTATCCTTTTCTTGACCAAACCTGACAGCGCTACAAGTGAAGGTCAATTGCAGGCTTTGATTGATCAAGCCTCTGCTGGGAGTGCAGTTACATTATTAGACCATACCTACGAGGATGAAATCATTATCACAAAGCCCATAACATTAATAGGATCGGAGTATACGGTAATTCGCTCCTGCTCTAATCAGCCTCTGCTACAAGTGCAAGCTGATGATGTTAAATTACAAAACATCCAACTTGAACATTGCAAGGACGATGATTCAACAATAGGCCCGCAGGCTCAATCCGGTGCCGGCCATGAGCATGACAACCATGAGCAGGAAGAGACTGAAATTGGCGGACCCTCCATATACCTGGCGGGCAGTAACATCACTCTGGATAATATTCAGATTAACAGCAGAAGCACCGGCATTAGGCTGGACGGCGTCACCAATTCTGTTATTAAAGGTGGTAAGATCACCACAAATGGAGCGGGTCATGCGATTGATGTCTGGGATTCGACAGAAAATGTCATCCAAGGCGTAGAAATCAATCATGTGCTGGACGGTATCTACATGGAACGAGGGAGCAAGAACAAGATCCTGCAGAACAATATCCAGTCAGCTAGGTATGGGCTTCATCTGATGTATTCCGATGAAGTGGTCGTTCAGTCTAATCTTTCTCATCAAAACTTCACTGGAGCAATGGTTATGACGACCAATAACGCCCAAGTAATTGATAACACTTTCAGTTTTAACAATTCCAATGTCCATTCCCAGGGCCTCCTGTTATTTGATGCCGATGACACGATTGTACGGAACAATACCATTACTCAAAATCGGGTGGGTATCTTCATGGAATCTGCAGAAGGCAATGAAGTAATGGACAACCTTATTACAAGCAATTTCATTGGAGTTCAATTCAACAAAACCAATCAAAATACCGTCACGAATAACAGCTTCATTGGAAATGTGAACGAACTTCAAGCTGTTGATAGTATCAAGAACAACGTAGACCATAATTATTGGGATGCCTCAATGAAACTTCAACAAGGAAATGAAGGAACCAGCATATTTCCTTACGCTGCTGAACCGCTTTACTTACTGTTAACCGAGGACACCCCTGCTTATCAGTTATTCTTCGATTCACCCGGTATCACAGTATTAAAGGCGTTATTCAAAGTGCCGGCAGAGAATGTGATGCAGGACGAAAACCCATTAATGACCCCCCCTGTCCAACCTGATGGAGATGGTTTCAACTTGTTACCTTTCATTCTAAAAGTATTCATTGGGCTCGGTTTTACCATAATAGGCATTAAGTTATTTAACACTAGGAGGAAATATAAATGAAGAAAATCATCGTTTTATTAGCAGCGGCTATGTTCATAGCAGGCTGCGGAAACAATGCGATCGAACCTGTTGCGATCGATGAGTCAACGGATACATGTGCGGTGTGCAATATGCAAGTAATGAACAGCCAGTTTGCCACTGAAATCATTTTGACTAACGATAAAGTACTCAAGTTTGATGATGTTGGATGTATGTATGACTGGATGGATGAGAATGGAACAGAAGATATGGCTGCCCACTTCGTAAGAGATTTCGATACTGATGACTGGATTGAGGGAGAACAAGCAACGTATGTATACAACGAATCCGTCAAAACACCTATGAGTTATAATATTATCTCTTTCCAGGAAAAAGAGGACGCAGAACAATTTGTCGAAGAAAACAATGGCGACCTTTTGACCTATGATGACCTGCAGACTCATGAATGGAAAATGAATAGAGAAATGAAGGACCATCATCATGGACATGATCATGAAGAAACTGAGGGTAACGATGGACATAATCACGATGATACTGAAGAAGAAATGGATCATTCCGAGAATGGCGACCATGATAGCTCAGACCATTAATGTTAGGAACAAAAGCGCAAGTGCCCGGACCCTCCCCGAATTATTCTCTTCGGACATTTGACTCCCAGGGGCTGAGTTCGATTCGGTGGATACGAACCTCGGAGGCTGAAGCTGGACGTGGATAACTTAGTTAAAGTTTTCCTCCAGGATGATGTTAGAAACACCTTAATAATAATCAAGGGACGGCTGTATACCCAATCAATACACCGTCCTATTAAATTTTTGTAAGGGGGCTTAGGATGAAAACAGCATTTTTAACAGAGTGGCGGACGACATTAAGACAGCCCTCTTCCTATACCTTTGTTATTTTGTGGACTTCGGTCATAAGTCTGCTGTTTTTGTTAAATAGAGGCTTGCCGCAATTCGAAGGCTATACCAATATGTTAGGCACAATCATTAATCTCCTATTATATCTTTTACCTTTATTCATGTTGATCATCGGCTCTCTTTCTATTACAAATGAAGTGGAAAGCGGACAATGGGCCATCATCAGTACTTACCCAATATCAGCCATTCGTTATATCAGCGGAAAATTTCTCGGCCAGCTGGTGGCTCAGATCGCCATTTTCACTTTAAGCTTCGGAATCAGCATTTTAATAAGTACGGTTCTGCAGTTCTCTGTCTCTTTGAAATGGATCATCCTTATTTATCTATTTTCTATATTTCTGCAAAGCTTCTTTCTCGGGTTGGGAATATTATTGGGCTCTTTCGCTTCTACGCGCTGGCAGGCTTTGATGGGGTCGGTGACCGTCTGGTTCATTCTCATTATGATGTGGGCAAGCCTGTTAATAGCTATTCTGCAATTTATCCCTTACCCGCTGATACCGAATATATTGGCACTTTCATTACTTCTTAATCCCGCCGAGCTTCTGCGTGTCTTTTTCGTTGTTCAATTCGGCGGCGGAGCAGTTTTTGGCCAGGAATTCGATACGGTGATCTCATTATTAGAACTGCCTGTTTCCTTTCCGCTGCTTGGGATCTATTCCTTTTTGTTTATAGCCGCAGTGCTTGGAGCAGCCGGATGGAAACTCGAAAGGAGGAAGATGAATTGAGTCTATTGAAAGTAGAAGAAGTGTCAAAGGTCTATCAAAGTAAAGAAGCTCTTCTTCCTCTATCCTTTACAGCAGAACCAGGACAGTGTGTGGTGTTGTGCGGGGGAAACGGAGCTGGAAAAAGTACATTAATACAAATACTGGCTGCCTTGTCAAAGCCAACTGCCGGCCATGTGGTTCTGGACGGAATCGAAATGGAGAAAAGCCGAGGGAACTATGTGAACCGAATTGGCTATATGCCTGACAGTTTTCCTGCACAACAGCTGATGTCTGTTGGGGAAATGCTTCACTTTTACGCCTCTTACCGTCCTGATGCTTCCAAGACACAAGTGGAAGAGATTTTGTCACGCATAGGACTCATTGAAAAAAAAGATGAATTGATTAAAAATCTTTCTAAAGGTATGCGCCAGCGGCTCTTATTCGGCCAAGCTCTCTTGGGTACTCCCCTTTTATTATTAATGGATGAGCCGACAAATGGCCTGGATCCTTATTGGATCAATGGATTTATAAATATCGTTAATGAAGTGAAAAAAACAGGAACAACCATCATTCTGTCTACTCACATGATGGATGTCGCAGCTGAAGTTGGAGACATCATTTATTTCATGAAGGAAGGCAGAATTGTGCATGAGTTTCTTCATGAGACTGACAAAGAAAAAACAACCCTTCAGCTTTTAAAGCTGCATCGAAGCGTATGAAGGCTGAGATTTATGCCTGGTTCACATTCACCTTTTAATTCACCAAATTGAAGTGGACAATACGATCCAGTATTAGTACAAAGGCTGCTCTAAGAAACTAGAACTGATTTTCCTTTAATACAAAACTGTTTCCGCATAAATTACTGCTATCAGAAAAGTCCCAGCAGCCTGACTCTCCCCCTGGTTAACCTCTAAAAACCCCTGAAGCTGCTTCCAATAAGGAAACAGCACTTCAGGGGTTTTCTAATATTCAGTATTAAGCACCCACGGATTCAACTTTACCTGTATTTCTCCTGGACTTCCTCGGTTTTTCATATTCTGTCATCGTCCACCCGGTGATACCGTAGAAAAGGGAAACGAGCGGTGTGATGAGTGCAAGGAAACAGAATGGAAGGTACGTCAAGGTTGCGACTCCAAGGACTCCGGCTGTGTAAATACCGCTGCCTGTCCATGGAACCAGAGCACCTCCCTGTGTCCCGGTATCCTCCAAGATCCTTGAAAGATTTTCAGGCTTTAAATTCAGCCTTTCGAAAATCGGTCTCATTAAAGTACCGCCCATCACGGTTGAAAAGTAAATCGCGCCGCCGATGGCAAGTGTAAAATAACTGACAATCACTGTGACAAATACAAGGACTCCCGTATGCTGAATTTTGTCAGCAAATGAAGCAATCAACGCTTCCAGCACTTTGGATTCAGCAAGCATCCCGCCAAGGCCAAGGGCAAACAGGAACAACGCAATAAGGGCAAGCATACTTGTCAGGCCGCCGCGCTGCAGTAAACTATCCACGACTTCAATCCCGGATTCCACTGCATAGCCGTTATAGAAAATCCCGATCGTCTCTCCAAAGCCGAATCCCTGGTGCAAGACCGCCACCAGGCCCCCGGCTGCCGAAGCAAGAAAGATCGACGGAATGGCCGGCTTTTTCAACATCAATAACGTCACAAGAACAGCAATCGGAATCATTGGAATCAAACCAAGATTAAACGTGTCAGCTAAATAAGAAGTCAGTGCCGCCACACTTTGTTCCTCGGCAGAAGCGGTATTGTATTGCAGTCCGATGACAGTGAAAATAATGGCTGTGATCACATAGGCAGGGACCGTCGTCCACAGCATATGTTTAATGTGGGAGAATAAGTCTCCTCCTGTCACGGTCGGAGCCAGATTGGTCGAATCAGAAAGAGGAGACATCTTATCCCCAAAATACGCTCCACTGATGATGGCCCCGGCCGTTAAGCCAGCAGGTACGCCAAGACTCGCGCCAACCCCCATCATGGCAATCCCGGCCGTACCGATTGTTCCCCAAGATGTACCGGTGGCCAATGCCACAAGAGAACAGAAAAGCAGCGTCGTCACCAAAAAGTACTTCGGCGACACGGATTCAATTCCATAATAAATCAAGGTAGGAACGGTCCCAGAAGCGATCCATGCACCTATTAAAATCCCGACGGTCAATAGAATCAAGCCCGGCTGCAAAGCCCTGCTCATCGATCTTATCATCGATTGTTCCACTTGTTTATAACTGAACCCCAACCTCATCATGAAAGGTATCAGCACAAGCATACTAATAAACATCAGAATTTGAATAGGTGCATCGAAAACAAGGATTCCGACCGAAATGATCGCAATCGATGAAATCAACATAAACATTGCGTACACGAAAGATGGTGTTTTAATATTATCGGTGTCCAACCAACCACTCCTTTGTATTTTAATATAATAATCTTAGGACTCCTTTTGTAAAAAAGACAATTACAGACTTTTTACGAATGTGGATTTGGTATGTTCCTTCGAGGGATCAGGAAGGGATTTGAGGTGCCTGCGGATAATACCAAGATGTCATAAGTTATATAAAAATAATACTATAGATTGAATTGTTAGTAAATTCCGATAAATAAGCGTTTCTAGGGCTATATAATGCTATACGGCTGCTGATAGCGCTTTCGGTGTATTAATACACAGCAATGCTCTCTTTTCCTGCCGGATTGTAGCCCTATCTTTTTTCTTGCGAGACAGCAGGAAGGTTAATCGACTCAAATAAACGTAAAAAGGACAAAGCACTTCACCTTGTCCCGCTCGTTTTGCTCAGGGTCTTTCCCGTGGTGTTTTATTCATAATGAAGTACCCGATGATGAGCACTAATATGACCAGCGAATACAGTAATGTATCCAGTGGATTTTCATAATCTACAATAATCAGCCTTACCATTGCCGTAATGCCAATATACATAAAATAACGAAGCGGAAAATGGTAGTCTTCCTTAAAGTATTTAACAATCATGGCAATAAACTCAAAGTAAAGGAAGAAGACAAGAATTATAGCCAAAAACTCTTTGTAATCATTAGTGTTCTGCGAAAATAATACGGCTGCGAAAGCCAGCAGTTCCTGTATCAGTAGTATCGAAAGAATCACAGCAAGGATGATGAGGGAAACATTCAGAATGAGCTGAAATACTTTTGGAGCTGCTTTCACTATAGAACTGATTGTTTTTTTCATTTTCCGAGCTCCTTTTCGTCCATCGTTGGTAAAAACTATATATAAAATTGAATGTAAAAGCAAAGAAACTGCAATGAACAAAATGGAAGGAAAAACAGACAAAATCCACCTGCTTCATCCTAATATGATAACCGCGGCAGATCTATAGTCCCAAAGCTATTGCCAAAAAGGGAAAAGTCACGATGCCCCGCCTTTCAGTAATAGTGCCGAGGTCAAAATTATGTTAAATTTAAATAAACAAAGGTATACGAAAACTTTTACACGAGAAGGAGAAATAAGAGATTGAAGGAACGAAGTAGAGATAAAGGAATAGCATCATTCGTGAACCACAGTTTTTTCAACCGATTTATTACGGTATTAATCCTCTTTAACGCCGTCTTAATTGGATTGGAAACATACCCGGCAATATATGAGCCCAACAAAGATATCTTTTTCATTCTAGATTGGATCGTCTTAATCATTTTTGCAATTGAAATGCTTTTAAAAATATCTGTAGAAAGATCTCATTTCTTTAAAAATAACTGGAATAACTTTGACTTTTTCATCGTAGTCGGAAGCTTAATACTGTACAACACACCATTTGTCAGTGTGCTGCGTATTTTCAGGGTCCTGAGGATTTTCAGGACCATAACCATCTTCCCATCCTTGAGACGGATTGTCCGTGCATTATTCATGGCGATACCGACTATTGGGAGTGTCCTGATTCTAATGACCATCATATTCTATGTGTTCGCGGTAATCGGAACAGCCTTCTTTTCAACTATTGAACCTGATTACTTCGGCAATTTGCAGCTCGCCACTATCACGCTGTTTCAGATATTCACACTAGAATCGTGGGCAAGCGGTATCTTCCGCCCGATTTTCGAAGTGGAGCCATGGTCCTGGATATACTTTGTATCCTTTATCGTCATCACGACCTTCATCATGATCAACTTGATTGTAGGGGAAATCGTAAACAACGCACAATTGATTTCCGAAGAAGTTGAAAAAGAGTCTAAAGATATTAAAAAAGATACAACAGAAATAGCTGAGTTGAGGGAAGAAGTAAAAGAATTAAAGGGCCTTCTGGAGACGCTTGTCGCTCAAAATGAAAAGTAAACGATGACATGATTTTTCATAATTAAAAAATCCAGCCAGCCGGGTTTCCCCCGGGTACTAAGTTTTTTAACTCTCTAATCGGAGTGAGCAGCCCTTTTCTTTCTTGCTTACGAGGATATTTCAGGTGAGGGTACTGAAAATCTACCGAATTTTAGAATCTACCTCTTATGAACATAGAAAGAGTCAACTACCCCTCCTAAATCAGGAAGAAAAGTTGACTTTTTTCTTTGAAAGCAATGTATATACTTCTCTTTACTTCATTAGCTTTAGAATCCTTTGATCTTTTTTGCGCACTTAATGATAAAAGAAAAAGTGCGCAGCACAGACCAACAGGACAGCTGCGGTTAATTTTAAAGAAGGCTATCTGAGAACGACATCCTTCTTTAAATCACTCTGCTCACAAAAACCCCCTCAATCACAGGATTGAGGGGATTTTCACTATCTATTCTTAATTCTCTTCAATTTCTTTACGATTCTTCTTCAACAATTTCGAAAGCACTTCATACACAATCGGTACAATCAATAATGTTAAGATCGTGGATGATGTTAGACCGCCAATTACAGTGATGGCCAGCCCTTTAGAGATCAGTGCTGATCCAGCGCCGCCAAGCACCATTGGTGACATTGCGCCAATTGTGGCAATAGCTGTCATCAGGATCGGACGAAGCCTTGTCGTTCCTGCTTCAACAATGGCATCACGGATCGGCATTCCATCGCGTTCCATGTGGATGATACGGTCCACTAGGACAATCGCGTTTGTTACGACGATTCCGATTAGCATCAGAAGTCCCATCATGACGGATACGGAGATGGTTTCCCCGGCGATCCACAGTCCTACAAAGGAACCAATCACAGCGAAAGGCAAGGAGAACAAGATCGCGAATGGCGCCAATCCTTCACCAAAGGTTACAACCAGGATGAAGTAAACAATCAGGATGGCCGCAAGCATGGCGATCCCTAGCTGTGTAAAGGTTTCCTGCATATCGGCAGCAACACCGGCCACCCCAACTTCTACCGTATCCGGAAGCTCAAGCTCATCGACTCCTTCTTCAGCTTGAGTGGTTGCAGCAGATACGTCATCAGTCGTTACCGTACCTGAAACGGTTGCGTAATATTCTCCCTCACTACGGGATAGTGTGTTATAGGTCGTACCCTCTTCTGTCGTTACCAGCTCGGACAGCGGCAGAGTTGTACCCGTCGCAGTAGGAATTTCTGTTTCCAGCAGTTCATCGATGGATGCGGCGTCCGTTTTCTCTTCTCTCTGGACAATCACATCGATTTCTTCACCGTCATTTTCCACTGTTGTCAGCACTTCTTCAGATTCTGAAGCGGTTAGGGCACCTACAATCTGTCCTGTTGTCAGACCATATTGCAATATCTCTTCATGATCCACATTCAGCACATGCTCAACATAAGGATTTTCCATATCAGATGTCACATCTTCCAGGTCTTCTACTTCTTTTAAAGCATCTTCTACCTGGGTAACAGCGGCATTCAAGTCATCTAAGTTTTCACTATACAATGTATAGCTTACTTCATTAGAGGCCATGCCTCCGCCGCCCATCATGTCCTGCGATTTCCATTCACCAGACTGACCGATGTTAAAGACATACTCTTCGACTTCTTCTTTTACTTCAGAGAAGTTCTCTGTATCATCTTCAAAGAATAGATACAGTAACGCACCATTGGTTCCTCCCATCATGACCGAGGAAGCATCTGTGCTGTTGCTGTTGTTGAAGGATAACTGAACCGTCTTCAGGTCTTCACGCTTCATTAATTCCTGTTCAACTTCTTCAAGGTTTTCTAACGTTTCATCCTCCAGCTCACCTGTTGCTGGTGTATACGTTAAATAGATCGTTTTTTCCTCTTCAGATCCCATAAAGCTGAAACCAATGAGAGGAGTCAAGGCTAGTGAACCAGCCAGGAGCACGACGCTGATGACTGATGTAATGATTTTGTGGTTCAGTGCTTTTACCAGTACGCCTTTATACCAGTTTGCAAGTCTGCCCACCTCTTCATGCTTCGCTTCTTTTTTCTCTCCGTATAATGACTTGCGGAATAAGAAATGCGAAAGCGCCGGAACGATTGTGATCGCTACAAGAAGTGACGCCCCAAGAGCAAATGCCATCGTCAAGGCAAATGGTCTGAACAACTCGCCAACCATCCCGCCGACAAACATAAGCGGCGCAAACACGGCAACCGTTACAAGTGTCGATGATAAAATCGGCTTAAACATTTCAATGGTTGCTTCACGGATTAAGGCACGGCCGCGGAGTTTCTCTTCCTGCAGGTGCATCCGTCTATATATATTTTCCACTACAACGATCGAGTCATCGATAACACGCCCGATTGCGACCGTTATCGCACCCAGTGTCATGATGTTCAATGTAATATCAAGCCAGTTCAACAGCAGGAATGCCATGAAAATTGAAACTGGAATGGATATAATAGAGATGATCGTTGACTTGAAGTCACGAAGGAATAACAGAATGATAATGACTGCGAACAAGCCGCCAAATAATGCTTTTTCCACCATGGTGAAAACAGAGTCTTCAATCGGTTCTGCCTGATCTAAGGTAACATCAATGACCAAGCCGTCAATTTCCTCTTCTTGTTGAGCCGCTGCATCTTTAACAGCATTTACAACATCAACTGTGTTAGCTTCCTGACCCTTAGTTACTTGGATAGCAATCGCTTCTTCCCCGTTTGTCCGGGAAATCGATTGGACATTCCCAACCGTTTCAATTGTGGCGATCTCCCCCAATCTGACGAACGGATTCGGGTTTGACTCAGATGGTGTAACGGGGATCTGCAGCTCTCTCAGTTGATCGATGGTTTTAATGTCACCATCAATCGCAAGAGCCTCTTCTCCGCCTTCGAATTCCTGAAGGCCAAGCGACAGAGCCATATCACTTGCTTGGACCATTTGTTTAACTGTATCTTCCGTTAATCCTAAAGATTCCAGCTGCTCCTGGTCATACGTAAATTCTACTTCTTCCAAGTGCTGGCCTGTAATCGTCGTCGAACCAACACCCTCAATCTTGGCGATTTCAGGTAAAATGGTTTCTTCAACCTTTGTTGAAAGATCAACAATATCTCCTTCTGTGCTGCTGACGGATAATGCCACAACCGGCATCATGTTCATGCTAAGGGCCATGATCGATGGCTCCTCAGCACCTTCCGGCAATGAGATATTATCTATAGCTGATTCCAGCTCACGTTTTTTCTCGTCCATATCGACGCCATATTCATATTCGATTTGAACCTGTGACACGTTCGCTGAAGAATTCGAATAGACTGCCTTGACATCTTCAAGGCCATCAATCGTCCGCTCCATCGGCATGGAAACCTCGTCCATGACCTGCTCAGCCGTTGCACCTGGATACACATCCATCACGATTAAATACGGGATTGATACATCCGGTATACTTTCCATCTTCATTTGCGTCCCAGAATATAAACCAGAAACTGTAATGATAATCGTCAATAACCATACAGCCAGCTTATTTTTAAGGACAAAATTCACTAAACTTTTCAATAAAAGCACCTTCCTCTTCCCTTTTGAATAAGGTTGACACCTTTGATATAATGTAAATGACCGGTTAGTCATAACCTTATTTTCAATACATCAAATATAACTGACCGACCAGTCAGCCGTCAATGACTTTGTTACTTTTCTCACAGTTATATACGAATGCCGTTAACAAAAGTTTCACATTTGGGATATACTATAAATTCGAACTTGGCCTTCCGGGGGGATTTTATGAAGGAAAAAGATATGCAGATAATCGAAGTAGGAATGAGGCTTTTTGCCAGCAAGGGATTTTCAACCACCTCGGTCCAGGAAATCGCCACTGAAAGCGGGATTTCAAAAGGCGCCTTTTACTTACACTTCAAAACAAAAGATGATCTATTACTAGGTATTTTACAATATCACTTCGACATGATTCACAGAACAATCAGCGAAGAAACAAAAGATATAGAAGACCCTCGCGAAAAACTCATTAGAGAACAAATGGCGATTTACTCCCATTTCATCACCCATCGCGACCTTCTCGTTATGCTCGCCAAAGAACAGGCCATCCCGAGAAATGAGACTGTCAAGCAGCTCATATTCGAAAAAAAGATGGAAAGACAACTTGAATATCGAAAAAGCATCATAGACATTTACGGTCCTGAAATCGAACCGTTCTCCTGGGATCTCACCCTCATCTTTGAAGGAATTATCAAATCCTATATGAGCGTCCTGATGTTCTCCACTCAGGACTTTGACCTGAGAAGCTTAACAGAATACATGCTGAACAGACTCGACAGCATTGTCAAAGACATTCATAAAGACCAGCCTTTCTTTACAAAAGAAAAAGCCGAAACGGTTTTATCCAATTTCTTGTTTTCGGACCAGCCGCAGCTGTCCACTGTCATGAAAGACCTGGAAGACGAAATCGAAAAACTGGGTGCAGACGAACTGACCGTTACCCTGCAAGTCCTTAAAGAGGAAATCGGGAAGGAATCCCCCAGAGTTCCAGTCATTCAGGGGATGCTGTCTAATTTCTCGGGATATCCAAGCCTTAATTCTTATCGGGAGTTTATCTCGGATTATTTTACGAGTAAGTGATTTCAGGGCGGCGGGACAGGTACTTTTTCCCGCACTGAAAAGGGACAAGGCTGAGCCTAACGGGTTCGGTTGCGGGAGAGAAAACATTGAATAACATTACTTTTAGAGTGGCAATTCGCATAAGAATTAGCCACTCTTTTTTTGTTGATATATAAATGTTCTTGGAGGTTTAACGAGTAAAATAACACCCGAATTAGCACACAAATCAACAACCGTACAAAATATATTGTACGGTGTTCAAAAGCTCTGCTAAAACCAGTGCTAATTTCTATGTTGAAATTATGCTTACAGCAAAGGAATATTGCATTGTATTAAACAGGGATACTCGTTTTTAATACACACAACAGCTTGGGACTTTTTAATACAGATAATAAAGAAATAATCACTGAATATTATGTTAATATATAGGAGAAGAATCTTTAATTAACGCTAACCATCTTCCATTAAGGGGCAGGTTAACGGAAGATTGTGAAACAAATCTCTTATAGCTTCGTCTAACTATTAAGCGGGTATATAGGCGGGCAAGTTTTAAACATCGAGGAGAGAAATTTTAATTGGGACTAATAAAATATAACATTCACCTTTTTGTCTTCTTTTTCGCTTTAAGTTTTTTGTTCTATGGTCAAATCTGGGCACTTCCAGTGTTTTTAAAACCAATTCTATTCATTTTGATGATAATTGGTTTTGTCTTTTCTGCTGTCGCAGGTGGGCTGTATATAAAAGAGATAAGCACTAAAGAAGCTAAAACTTCGAAATCTATTTGGATTATTGCTTTTATGCTAATAACTATGTCAACTATATTTTATGAACCAATAGAAACGGCTCTAATGGTAGTTATTTTGGCGGTAAGTGGATTGTATTTGCTCTCATCAATCTTTTCTTTACTGAAGAAAGAAGAGGTTTCTACTCAATAACAATCTTCCACTCAAGGTAGCTTTAGCTGAACAAGCAGCTCCAGGTTGTTCAATATAAAGGGGGCGTTTGCTTAATAAGCAGCCGCCCTCTGTTCAAGTAAAGGGCAGGATAATTGTGCGAAATGTTTCTACTACAGCTGAGAGTGGTTACACATTACTCAGGTAAAAGGTAGACAATTCCTTATGGAATTGAAGGATTATATCGAAGAATCAAATGAAGAGGTAACGCTTGGAAGGGTTCTCTCTTAGTCGATTAGCACTGGATTTAGTAAGAAAGATAGTGTTAAGAGCTCGGTGAAAAGGCGTAAGAATTTACCGTATCAGCTAAAATGAGCTGACGAAAGCCTACCCGCGGGGGTGGTGTAAATCATGATGCTTGGGTTGATTGA
>NZ_VTEH01000011.1 GCF_008180615.1 Rossellomorea vietnamensis | reverse complement strand
TCTGCCTTATGAATAGACCGAACGAAGGAATGTACGCGCTAGACGCCAAGAGACATGGGAGGGTACGTCATCATAAGAATAGCAGAGATCCAAGGTGCATCACATAGGTAATGAGAGTTAATGATTTCCAATTAGCTCTAGCGAAGCGTTAGGATGATTTTACAAATTCTTATAGATTTAGAAAATCCTGATTATTAGTAACAAAGAAAAAAATTTTATAGTTGTTAAAAACTGCTTTAAACGTTGATACTCCAACATTTCTAGAGGGAGGCTCACCGCACGCCCCGCGGAGTCACGCACCTGGAGTGGAAATCAGTAGACATTGTTTATGGGTACGAATCACTCAACCATTTTTGGCTAATTAGATGGTTGTACTTCAAAACAGAATCGGTTACTTAACAAAAGCTCTTTTTCTTCCTCCGTTTTTCTTCATACATATTTTGATCTGCTGAAGTGTACAGTTCATTCATTTTCCCAAGAGATGTTGAGCTTGATGCGACACCGACCGAAAGCATGATTTTGATAGTTCTGCTATATCGATTATAGTTGGCGATTTTTTGCTGAATGGTCTTTCTCACTTCTTCAGGAGAATGCCTGTCCGTATTTTTAATGAGAATGGCAAACTCGTCCCCTCCGATTCTGGCAATGAGGATTTCTTCACTTTGCAGAGTCCTGAGGATTTTACTTGTTTCTTTAATTAGTTCATCACCTGTTCGATGCCCATGAGTATCGTTATAATATTTGAGTTCATCCAGATCACAGAGTAAGAGGGCAACCGGAATGTTTTCCTCCTCATCCAGCTCTGTCGATTGATTTTCAAAGTAGAGCCTGTTGTACAGCCCCGATAACTCATCATGATGAGCCTTATAAATCAGTTCTTCCTGGAGCCGCATCTTTTCATCAATATTCCGGATGACACCTTGAATTGCCGTCATTTCCCCATTTTTAAAAATAGGCGTGGCAAACTCTTCAAAATATTTATAGTTTCCCTCATCATCCTTCCATCTCTGGATAATCGGCTGGCTGTAGTCCAGTTTCCCGGATAACTTTCTATCCAATAACTCCCTGTCGTCAGGATGAAGGAGTTCTATGCTGGTCTGGGCATTTACCATGCTCCGCACTTGAATTCCGCTGCCCAGTATACTGTCAATGGACGGACTTAGATATCTGAACCTCAGTGCCGGCTTTGTTTCACAGTAGTAGATAATATCCTTGGACCTCTCCACCAGTTGATATATCCGTTTTTCATTTTCCCTTGCCTCTGAATTTTTAATATGATCATAGCCTTTGAATAGGAAAATCCCTGCTGTAATGCCGGCTATTAATGTCCATACCTCCATAGTGTTCCTCCTATTACAGGTTATAAGAAGAGATGACTTGTTTCAGGCTGCGGTCGCAGTCTTCTAACTTTTCCGGCCTGCCAAGCAGATATCCCTGTCCAAACTGGACACCGATTGACTTGGCTGCCGCCAGATCTTCCTCCGTTTCAATTCCTTCCAGAATGAAGCAGGTATCTTCCTGTGCAAACTCAATAATCGCTTGAAGCAGCCGCTGTTTTTTTATATTTTTAGATAAATCCATGGAAAAATAGCGGTCAAACTTGATAATCTGCGGTTCCAATTCCAGTACCATCTTCAAAGAAGAATTGCCCTTGCCCAAATCATCCATAGCGATTAAGAACCCTCTTGATTTCAAATCATGAAGCACCTTCCTGAATTGAACGAAGTCATCATTCTGCTCGGCTTCATTAATTTCCAGGATTACTTTTTCAGGGGGAAGTTCTACTTCTTCTAAAAGTTTATGTAAAAATTGAATGAAAAAAGGGTGCTTGATAGTAGAGGGATAAAGATTGACCGAAAGAAAAGGAAAACTTTTGTTATTCTGCGAGAAGTATTCATTAAAAACTCTGATCGACCGCTTAACAGATGCTGTATCCAGTTCATAGAGGATACCTGTTTTCTTGGCATGATAAAACACCAGCTCAGGATTGGAATCAAAATCACAGCGAAACAAACTCTCGTAACCTGCCAGGCTATCATTTTTCAAATCATAAACCGGCTGGAAAACGTTCCAAAACTTTTCGTTCGTAATAATATTCGATAGAGTTAATACCATGTTGTTCTCGGGCTCCTATGCAATTAATTATAATTATGACAAAAAGACCATTCCTCCCCGGAACAGTCTTTAAGACAAGTAAAAATCCGGCAGCTGGCTGGCATTGTCTTCATTGACTTTAGCCCCTATAGCTTTGCGTCGCCACCTTTCGATGAGTTTGCCTTTATCAAATTATTTTTTGAAATTATTTACAAGTTTTATTATATAGGCATTTATGCCCAGATGCAATATTCCTACTCGGGTTTTAGCAACTTCTCTTTTTTTATAGTGATTTCCCGCATATAGTGCTCTTTAAGTTGGGGAAATCCACTCAATTCTTCCTTACCTTTTTCTGTGATTTCATAGATTCCCCGGTCTACTCTTTCAAACCATTTATAGTAATTTTTGCTCAAGATTGATTGAGTTTTAGTTCCGGTCCCAAGTTTAATCAAATCTTTCGGAGCCATCCGGCCGCATTGCTCCAGGCAGCAAGCGATCATAATACAGGTTTCTTTATAAGCAGTCATGATCTTCGTCTTGCTGCTCCCGCCAACATTGTAATCCGCGCTCCGGCCTTCAATCTCGGTCAAGAGCGAATTCCTCCTGCGGCTGCTTGCTTTTTGGCTTTTTATAAAATCAAAAGGCTCAGGATGCTGGATAAATTGAATTTTTGGCACCTTATTGGCAGCCGATACAGTGATCAGCCCCAATTCCAGCCTCCTGACCAGATGGCAAATATCTTTCCAGCGTCTTGATCTCATATTTTTCGGCCTGGGGATCGCTATATATACAAGGTCTGTGAGTCTTTGCCTTTTGGTAGCTTGTATCAGCAAATCAACCGTCAGATTCAATTTAAGCTCCACAATGACAAGGTGTTCTCCTTTTACAGCTGTAAGATCACAATCCTTCACTTCTCCGTTTACCTTATAGCCCTCCCGGGTAAAATGCTTTTGGATGGGCTTATAAAGATCAGCCTCTAGTATTTTCTTTTTTTCATTCATATAAAAACCTTCCCAGTAGTTGTTCGTCAAACGTTTAATTAGTCTATTTCCATTATACCTCACTTTGAAAGCAGCCGTAATACAGAAGAGGCGGTCCATGTGTCACGAATAGATTCAGCCTAATGTCAAATAATATAGCTATTCATATTGCATAGGAGGAGTATCAATTGAATAATAGAAAGGTTCTGAAGGCACTGCTAGGGAGCACGATTCTCTCAACACTTTTTAGTTTTGTGGTCATAGCCCTGACTGTGTTTCATCATTTTCAAATGCAGGATTCTTTAAAGGAAATCGCAGGCAAGGTCGACAGAGGATCAAAACAAGGATAAATTCGATTGGCCAATTTAATTTACTTATTTAACTTAGTAAGTCCCAAGGCAGGAATAATTATTGGAGATTGTGAAATTTCTATTTTTCCGGCTGAAATTTTATGCTTAATTTAGTAACCAGCAAATTATCTGTAAAGTAAGCGCGCTTATTCATCTTACTTTTTTAGCATCTAATGAACATGTCTACTTAATTACTGAAAAAGGCTTAGAGATATTTGCATCTCCAAGCCTTTTTGACTTTGAACTATACTGTAGTACTTGTGTCGTTAGCTAGTTGATTCGGTCTGTGATTTACCATTCTGCGCCGTCCAAGTAAATCCTGAAGAGAACAGGATACTTCAAGTCTTACTCTATTTCAAAATTCACTTCCCCAATACCGGTTTCTACATTGACAGTGATGATGACCTCAGCCGTCTCGAACGCATCATTCACATAAGTGTTTTTGTCGATGGAAGTAAATCCGTGAAAATTGGATGTGCCGATTCCTTCCTCTGATTGAATCCGTACCCCCGCCTCTTTAGGGAGAATGACGGTCGTCTCGCCGATGCCGGTATCTATATCGACATCGAAGCTCTCTTTCCAATCGCCGCTAAGGTTCACATCGACATCACCGACGCCCGCATCGACTTTTAAGCCGGACAGCATCATCCCTCTTAAATCAAGGTTTGTGTCAGAGGCGCCTGAGTTGACTCTAAGGTCTATCGGAGTATCATCAGATAACTGAATGTCCCAGGTATTTTTCACATTGCCAAAACCGGCACTTACATCGATATCCTTCTTTTGTTTAATAACAGTGTCCCCGTTGTCGCCATTAAGTTCGTATTTCACTTGAGGCTCCATGTCCTCATTGTTGTAATGAATCAGCCCTGTTACCCATTCAGCGGAACCTCCGGATACATTCATTTCTCCTGCCCCCAGGCGCAGGTCAACTTCCAATTCTTTCGCATCATCTTTTTCCACTTCAACTTTGTATTCATTGAGAGTTCCTTTTCCAAATGTCTCTGATTCAATAACGCCGCAGCCTGCAGAAATCACTACTGCTGCACCCAGTAAAGCACCAGCCCATAGTTTGTTCTTCATGTTTGTTTCCTCCCAATCGCTCTGTTTATACATTTATACTACAGGGATACAGCCATTGGAAAAACGCACCAGAGATTTATTTTCAGCTAAGTCCTGAGGCGGAGTGTGAGTGCACTTGTCACTAACTGGGTCAGCAGGACTTCAACAGAAGCAGCCTCGGCAGGGCAAACAAGAACAAAAGTGTCAGCGCCTCGTTCAACCCCGACAGGCAAGTCGGTTTCTCCTTTAATTCTCTTTGGGTTATTTGACCCCGAGGAGCTAGGCGCTGAAGCTGAACGTGGAAAACATAGCTATAAGTAATCCACAGAGTGTGAGTTTATAATTTTCTAAGGGGTGAAAAAGAAGTGACCTAAGTCGGCCACCCCTTTCCCTCATATTGCTTTTAATTTTTCATTGAGAGTATTAAAAACTTCTTTTAGTTTTTCTTCAGGAATTGTTTCATACAGGTCTCCAATACTGACCTCATAATAACAGGAGGTATCGCCTGTTTCCCTTAGATAGCCGCTAAGTCCGACTCCGGTGTTTTCATAAATCTCTACAAGTATGGGCTCAAGGTCTTCCTTTGATACCTCATAGTGAACATGAAACATATTGGACACCGGCACTTGTGGTAATGTGGATACCTTCTCGCAGATGTTATAGTGCTCTGCCAATTCTTTTGCTCCGTAGTAATATTGCTCCATTTTGTCAGCCCGCAGATCGTAGTAATAATCTGCACTAACGATGTAAGGATAGAGACTGATCAAATCGCCACCATGACGCCTCTTCCATACCTTGGAGGCCTTAATGAAGGCTTCACTTCCTGCAAGAATGGCCCCGGCGATGCCGCCAATCCCTTTATAGAGCGAGAGATATACACTGTCGAAGAGGCTGCAGATTTCCGCTGCTGTTTTTCTATAAAAAGGAAGAACTTCGAGCAGCCTTGCTCCATCGAGGTGAAGCTTGATACCGTGCTCTTTGCAATAGGCTGAGATGGCTTGAAGTGTCTCAAAATCAGGCAGCTGCCCCCCGATTTCACGCTGCGGCAGTTCCAGAAGAACAACAGCCGCTTCCTGCTTCATATTCTGAATATCTTCCAGCGTGATGACTCGTTCTTTTTCAGCAAGCAATACCGTCTCAATTCCATGAAGCTCTTTGATTCCGTCTTCTTCATGAATCTCCAGGTGAGATAGCGGGTGGTAGGCTGCACGATTCAAGCCTTTCTCGTCACACCAGATTCTTAAAGCAATCTGCTGCGCCATCGTGCCGCTTGGAAAAAACACCGCCGACTCCTTGCCAAGCAGTTTTGCCATTTTTTCCTGGAATGCCTCGATCACCTTTCCGCTTCCATACATGTCACTTTCCATATCATAGTCTATTCGATCGAAGGCCTCTTTCAGCACACCTGCATCCCGATTGCCGTGACCGTTTGTTTTCAACGCTGTTTCTTTGAATGCTTGAATTAAAGTCTTGTTTTCGCTCATCTCTATCTCCTATTCTGGTGACAGTCACGCCCCGGAATTTGTCGAAGGGTTTTCGACATAAACCGAGGTGTGACTGTCACTCCAAAAATTCCTTCAAGCGCTTTTGATACTCTTCTTCCGCAACGGTATAAGCTTCGGTATGGCCTGCTCCGGGAACGATCCAGAGCTCTTTTTCGCCTGATGCTTTCTCGTAAAGGACATTGGCCATTTCAGTCGGTACGAGTTCATCTTGATCTCCATGAATAATGAAAAGTGGAAGATCATTCTTCTTGACCTGTTCTACGGCCGAGGCTTCTGAGAACGTGTACCCAGCTCTAATATTTGTAATCGCACTTGTAACTTCCATTAAAGGAAAAGCAGGGAGGTTATAAATATATTTCAGTTGATGGGCCAGTTCTTCCTCCACTGAGGTGTAACCGCTGTCCGCGATGATTCCTTTCACTTCGGTCGGAAGGTCCTCCCCGCTCGTCATCAGGACGGTCGCTGCTCCCATTGAAAAGCCATGAAGATAAACCTCTTCAGCTCCATACTCTTCTATTAATAGATTCACCCACCTAGTATAGTCCTTCCGATCATCCCAGCCATATCCAATATAGCTGCCCTCACTTTTACCGTGTCCTCTTGCGTCGGGCTTGAGAACGTCATACCCCTGTTCATGATAAAATTTAGTGATGCCGGGCATTTGTTCATTGCTGCCTTTATATCCATGAGCCAGAATGACAGCTTTGCCATTCGGCTTTTCACTTTTTAGAAGTACAGCACTTAAATTTAAGCCATCGTGCGATTTTACTTTTACTTCTTCAAATGTTTGGTTTTCCGTCCACTCCAGGACTTCCTCCAATTTTCTCTGTTCCTCTTCATCAACCATGGTGCTGGCTGTATCGGAACCTCCATACAGCTCTACTGATTCCTCGCTTCGGTTGACCGCTACATTATAAAAATAATTGCCCGCCACAATAAATAAAATCACCAGCAGCGCTGCAATGGTAACGCCCCATTTAAGAACCTTCTTCATTTTCAAACTCCTTTATAAATCAATTATTCTTCTATTTCTTTTTCTGAACATCTCTTTAGAGATTCTGGAACACCATGCGGCAATCATCCGATTCGTTCTGAAACCGATTTTTCTTTTCAGGAGATACCCTCACATGCTCCTTTTTTCCTGGTACATAACTGCATCAGCTTGTTGAAGGAGATCATGAATGCTCGTTGTCCCTTCCTGGAGGGCCGAGCCAATCGAAACAGCTATGGAACTTCCTCCTTCTGTAATCCTGATTACGCTTAGCTCTCTCTTAAGTTCCAACTGTATACGCTTCAGTTCTTCAGCGTCATCACAAAACCCCAGGACAATGAATTCGTCTCCTCCCCAGCGGGCAGATCCAAATACATTCCGCCGCTTCCGATTCAGTACCTTACCGATTTCAACCAGGACCCGATCACCGGCCGCATGCCCGTATTCGTCATTGATCTGTTTAAAACGATTACAATCAATCAGCAGTACAAAAAGCTTCTTTTTCCTACTGTCTGCTATTTTAATATATTTGTTGAACCTTCTTATCATGAACCTTCGATTATAAAGATTTGTAAGGGGATCTCGTTCTGAATAATAATTGGCTTTATCATACTGAAAACCTGTCCAGTATGATATCAGAAGCAGAACTGGATACGCCAGCCAGCCGACGATATCCACGAATCCATCTCTATGAAAATAGTAAATTACATAAGAAGTCTGGATGAGCATCACAATTAAGATGCTCGATATCCGGCCGGTGTATCTCATGATATCACTTCCTTTACCTGACAAGCTCTGGCCGCCTTGCTTTACTGCTTTAAACCACTAAAAGGGACTGTCCCTTTTAGTGGTTTAAAGCACTGTATTACCCTTTAACACTTTACCACGTTAAATTATACAGTATTTTACCATTTCAGTGGTATTCCTTTTACTCAGAATGACCAAAGTTGTAAATCAGAAGTTTTTCATAGGCATTTCCCGGCAGAATGATTTCTTTCTCCAAGTGGAAAGCTGTCTGGTTTTCAAGGAAAAAGATATAATCTTCGGGGGCATAGTATAAAATCAGTTGAATCTCGCGCTCAGTTTCTTCCAGGGACTGAAGGATGTTATTAACGACAGCCATAAAGATGCGAACAGAGAATGGGTTAAAGAAATAGAAAACATTTTCCTCAGGCTGGATCCTGTAATCCTGAGCAAGGCAGTTTTCAAATTGGATAAGTTCACCTGAATCGGTGAATTTGCTTCGATAATTTTTTCTGTTTTCAATAGCCTGTCCATACAGGTATTCGTTCATTTCGACCCCCATGACAGTAGTTTGAAAACGATAATGTATGTAAAAATTCAGCCTTCCGGAGCCACAGCCAAAATCCACTACCCTGTCTGTCTTCTCAAGCTCAACAACTTGGAACAACCTGCCCAGAACCTCATAGGAAGTTGGTTCATATCGGTTATAATGATGAGATTCGTAGGATGATTTTTGAACGGTTTCTGTCTTGATATTCAGCAGCTTATCATTCATAAAAGCTTCTCCTTACCTGCATTTTTCCTACCAGTATAACATTATCCCTTTCACTAACAGACCTGAAATAAAAAGCCACTTCCAAGGTTTCCATCGATCTTCAATCGACAAATTCCGGGAAGTGACTGTCACTCATGTTGCTCCACCGCTGGAAGCGGCCGCATTATTTCGTTTTTGGATGGCATTTACCCCCATCACAACCGCGACAAGCTCCTGGTTGCCCAGTTCGTTTGAATAATTTTCCAATTTATAGGCTGGTGAAGAAAAGAAGCCGCTGACTCTTTCAAAGCTGCAAATGACGGCACCTTTTTCATCAAGGACAGTATAGTCTTTTGAAAAAGCCTCTGATTCGATAGAAAATGTACCTTTACCAAAAGAGTGATACTGAAATCTCTTGCTAAAGAAGGACCACTTCTGTTTCAACTCTCCCATTTCCTCCCCTTCTTTCCCAGAGACAATCCATCTGTTTCCCAAGAAAGGGAATTTGCCGCTCGCCATCACCCGGCCTTCGTTATTCAAAATATCCATACTGGATGAGAATGCGCTTTTCAAGTCCAGTTCTCCGACTCTCTCTTTCTCCGAATTGTATATATCCGTTCTGCCTGAAGAAAAAAAATTGTCTGAGAAGTATAAAGTACCCATGAAAACCCTCCCAATGCTTCTTTCTTATTTATACGAAGCAAGGGGAAGGAAAGTTTCAATTAACCAGGCCTTGAATCTATAATTTATATTAATCAGCCTGAACTATCTGGGATTTTTCCGACTCTTTTCCAGCTATATTCACAGAAGCAACATAATAGGAAGATCCTGGCTCCGCATTTTCGTCATAAAAATTCTTCCGTTCATGGGAGGATATGCTGGCAATGTGCTCAAACTCTTTCCCTTCAGCTTCTTTTTTATAAACTCTGTAACCGATGATGTCATCTTCGGCAACAGAGTGCCAAGAAACGGAACCGAGATCATATTCAACATTGCCGGGGGCATTCGGAGCTGGATATGGATCGTTCTCCTCTTCCTCTACGAGCTCTGTATAGATGACAAGCCTGTCAGGATACAGGTGCTCATCATAATTGAAAGTCCCAGTACATGTAATTAGATTCAGGTTCCTTTCTGAACTAGAGCCGAAAATCTTTTCAATCGGAGCCTCTTCATTCTTGTAGCTTTCTTTTGCCTTGACCTTAAACGTTTTTTCTTTTCCATTCTCATCAAAAATCGTAATGGTCTCCCCGATTTCTATATCTTTTAAATAGAAGAAGATGGCGGGTCCTTCTTTACTGTCTACATGGCCCGCAATGACCGCATTTCCTCTAGCTCCAGGCTTGACACCTCTGTCATACCACCCTGTAATATCCGTTTCTTCCGGAACTTGCATTTCTCCATTATCCAGAAGGCCTACCGGGATGACACCTGTATCGATATCCATGCCCGGGATTTTGATCCGGGCAGGGACAATTCCCTCTTCTTGAATCTTCAACTCATTTTCATATTGGGCTTTCTTTTTCTGTAAAGAGTCAAGAAGAACAAATTCCTCCTCTTTATGGACAATTGGCTTAATTCCCTCTCTCTTTACAGGAGACTTTTCGATTTCTGCGGTTTGCTGCTCCGGTTTAGATTGCGGAATCGTTTTTGGCTCCTCTTCTGCCAAAGCTTGATATCCTATGACTCCCGCAGTCATGACAACCACTGTTAAGGCAGCTAAACGTTTCTTCAACATAGCATTTCCTCCTATTTATAAAGCGTAAGCACCTTGATCAGCCCCGACAGGCAAATGTTCCTGAGAGAAAAAAAGGCGGGGTTTCCTTTTCTTCTCTCAGGGTTATTTGACCCCGAGGGGCTGGGTGCTGAAGCTGGATTGATATAAAGCGTAAGCAACTTGGTCAGCCCCGACAGGCAAATGTTCCTAAGAGAGCAAAAGGAAGGTTTTCCTTTTGCTCTCTTAGGAATATTTGATTGAATAAACTTCTTTTTAAGAAAAGAGGAGAGCATAGAGTACTCTCCTCATTATAGATTACTGTTGGCTGGCAAATTTACTTTTAATCAGATATCCTCCAGCAAGGAGAACTGCTGCTGCAAAAGTAATCCAAGCTGACATTGGCATTGGTTTATCAGCTGCACCACCCATACCTGTATTAGGCATTTGGCTAGGCATTTCTGCTGCTGCAAATTCGTCAGGCATTTGCTTAACAATGGCATCTCCAAGAGCCTGGCCGATTCCAAATGTGAATGCATATCCTTCACGGAAAGTATTCATGCTAGTTTCATAATCTTCTGCAACATAGCTGTCAAACGTTTTTAAAACTTGATCTTCGTGTGTCATTAGTGCTTCAACAGCGGCTTCTTCAGGAAGATTGCCTTCTGTTGCAGTAGAAAGGAATGCACCAAATTCTTTTGTGAACATTGTCAGACTTTCACGAGCTTCTTCAGCAGCTGCATCATCACCAGCTACTGTAGCGGCGACTAGTTCCGCTTGTGCATTAATGTGATCACTTGTCCAAAGCTTTTTAAATTGCGCTGCACCTTCATCACCATATATGGATTGAATAGCTGCTGTATAGTTTTCTGTATTCATATCTTCCGCCCAAGTTGCAATGTCATACTCAGGAGCGCCTTTGACTCCTTTTTGCATGCTCATTGCTGCCAAAGCAAAGTGTTCTGCAGTCAGTTTATTAAGAGTTGAACGCAATTCAGCTGCAGGTGCATCAACGTTTGTATTTTCGAATTTATCCGGCATTTGTGTTACGATCGCACCAGATAAAGCCTTACTGATAGCGAACATTCTGTCATAGCCTTCCATGTAATTTTCATAGTAGCCTTTGTAGTCTTCTTCTACGTAATTGTCAAATGCTTCAATAACGTCTTCCTCATGCGCTGTCAGTACTTCTTTTGCTGCATCTTCGGGAAGGTTACCTTCAGTTGCAGTGCTTAGGAATGCGGAGAATTCATTTACGAATTCAGTAACTTCCGCCTCAGCCGCTTTTCTTGCTTCCGCATCACCAGATTGTGCCGCTTCTACAAAATCATCAGAATAATCAAGATGGCCAGCAAAGATTTCCTGGAACTTCTTTGCTCCCTCTTCACCATATACAGAGGCGATTGCCGGCGTCATATCCAAGGCGTTTTGATTCAGCGCGTCATATGCCTGCTTTTCATCAGGGGCATCGTTGTAATCCTTAACCATAGCGTCTACCGCTAATACAAAGTGTTCAGATAAAAGCTGATCCAGAGTAGTTCGTAAATCCGCTGCCGGCGTAACGACTGTCGGTGCTTCCTCTGCCTGAGCGGCTGCCGGTATAATTAATGATAACCCCAATACTGGTGCTGCAACTTTTTTCATTAGGTTCTTTTTTTTCATAGTGTAATTCTCCTTTTCTATTTTTTATTTTTCTGCTGAGCTAACGAACTCTTTTCCGATTTGGATCACTTCTTTTTCAAAAAATCGAGAATTTTTTTTGAATCGGCCGTAATCCTCCTCGTTTCGAATACTGTTTCACAAAGCTAACGTCACAAGTCTTGGAATGGATCACTTTTCGAAAAAAATTTCTTCATCCGTCCTCTCTTTCATTTCCTTCTCATTTCAAGAAGCTAACGAAGAGACTGTCCGATTGGATCACTCATATAAAAATTTTCCGAGAAATAATCATCCTCCTTTTTGTTTGTGGCCCTTTCACAGAGCTGACGTATTAGAACTGAATTCGGATCACTTCTTTTGCTGTTAAACTTTGTTGTAAGGTTACTCCTGACAAAAGTAATAAGAATGTAATCAGTACAATGTAAAAGCTACCCTGGAATGTTAATCACAAACAATTGAATGTGCTTTTTTACCCGATTAAAAAGACCTAGCAGCTAAGAAGCCTTGCAGCTATTAGGGTCAACAGCTTTTAAAAAATATCATGAGTTTCGAAAACATTTCCTTAAGATTTCAAACTTCTTACAAAGAAGCCTCAGGATTTTTTCTGGCTTTCTGGTGAATAAGAAGAAATCACTTACATTTCCTGTTAAATAGCAGCAAAGTTAACGAAAAGGGCAAAAAAAGAGACCCCTGTAGACAAGGATCTCTTTCTTCAATAACTTGAAAATCTTATTTATGCTATTTCAATCATAATAATCCACCCTTAAAGTTCGGAAGCTAAGACCACATTCCCTTTAGGAGTCTGGCTGTCGGCGTCCGGCTCATGAGATACGGCGACCATATCCCATTCGATGTTTTCGTAGTTCTCATTGAAGCTGAAGACGACCGATCCTCTTCCGTTTTCAATCGTAAATGTACCAGCCCGTTCTGGCTTCTCATCTTTAATCAGCCATACTTGGTATACTTCCTCGTCACTCAAGCCTCTCAAATCTGAAGCCTGGACGACCAGCTTTGTTTCGTCTCCTTGCTTAACAATACTAGCAGTACCTTTCGCATTGCCTTCGACCGCTGCCATTTCAGCGTATTTCACAACTTTATCAATGGATTCCTCTACTTCTGCTGTTTCCTGCTGCTCACCAAGCTGAGTGAAGAAGTAAGCATTTCCTATCAGTGAGACCGCCAGAAGCGCTGCTACAGATGGGAGCATCCATTTGTTCCTTTTACGGGCTGCCGATTGGAAGGATGTTTCCTTTTGATTATCCTCTTTCAGAATACGAGAGAACACCCTGTCTTCCATGCCGGAGGGAAGACTAATTGGTTCGGAAGCATACGGAAGATAATCCTCGAGTTCCCGAATCTGCAGGAGGGCCTGCTTGCATTCACTGCATTCTTCTAAATGCTTTTCAAACCGGGCGTGCTCTATATCTGATAGATGCCCATTGTAATAGTCGAATAATTGATCACAGTGTTGTTCCGTCACTCAAAATGCCCTCCTTTCCCTTGCAGACATTGTTGTAAATGCTTTAAAGCCAGCCTTATTCTTCCTTTAACGGTACCAAGAGGGGTATCTGTGGACTTGGAGATAGCCTTCTGTGTTTTTCCTTTGTAGTAAGCCAAATGGACGATGTGCTGCTGGTCTTCTTTAAGTTGGTTGATGCAGTCTCGAACCGCACTTCCTTTTTCTTTCCATTCCATAATATCTTCCGGTGTCTCATGTGTGACCCTTAATGAGTCCTTTTCAATATATTCAACGGATTCATGCCTGTTTCGTTTGCGGATGGCATCAAGGCTGGCGTTTCTGGTCATTGTCAGAAGCCACGATGAAAATTTGCCTTTGCTTTCATCATACGGAGCATGTTTCTTCCAAAGCTTCAGGAAAACCTCCTGTATCACTTCTTCCGCCACTTCCCGGTCTCCTGTCATCTTATATGAAAATGAATAAATTAATTTTTCGTATCTCTGATAAAGCTTCCGCAATGCAGAGGAATCTTTATCCTGCAAAACTTTTCGATATAAATCTATATCCTTAAGTTCTTCTGACATAAAATGCTCCCTCTATTTATTTGACTTGGATGAAATAAGGATACCCTAACGAATGCACTCAACTCAATTTATTAGTTAGCTAACGAAGAAATAGTGGTTTTGGATCATAAAAGGTTTAAAAATATTTCAGTCTGGGTAAATAAATAAATTTTCTGGAAAGAATAACAGTGCAAGCTCCCTGTTTCAGTACGGACTGCCATAGGTTCCACAGAGAAAACAAAGCGGCTTATCCTTATATTTTCTTCGAGTTATCTGACCTTAAGGGGCTGGTCCATCCATAAAGGAGGATCTTATCACCTTTACAACAAAATAGAGGCTGGGACATAAGTTGGGATAGTAGAAAAATAAAACCGCATGAGTTCAAGGTTTTATACTTGATTTCATGCGGTTCTTTCATTTTAATAGGCTCTATTTGAAAGATGTTGCTTTTAAGATTATTTATCGATTTTTCCTGAACATAGACGGATTGGAGCGGAAGGTGTGCGACCTCCTGCGGGACTAGCGGGATAGGTGAGACCCCACAGGCAAAGCCGAGGAGGCTCATCCAGCTCCAGCGGCCAGCGACTAGCAGATTTCGGTCTCTCTCCTTGCGATAAGTCATCATCGAATCGCGGTCGCTCTCCGTGATTCCTTTATCTCATGCGAGAGCCCTAAAATCTGTACGTCGCTGAACGGCCACTTCCGCTTTTGCTTCACCGCCCGCCCCGCGGAGTCGTGCACCTGGAGCGGAAATCCATTCTTTTTACTCAGCCACAATCTTTGCGAAGAGAGCATTTATTATGGTTTTGTCCCAGCCTCGCTGAAACAATTAATGGAAGAATCCATGCAAGAGGCCAAGCAAGGTAAAAATAATAAGATGGTCTCCAGCAGCTACTGCGAACGATCTCATAGAGATCAAGCCAAAAAGGGTATTTTTTAAATAAAGCAAACTTACCAGCAAACCGATGCCAGCTCCCACTACGGCTCCGTCTGCTAAACTTCCTGCCCCAAAAGCATGGACAGCAAGCCCTGTAAAAAGAGAAGAGATAAAGGCAAGGATCACCGAAACTACATATTTCATCGGGCCTTCGCTCTGACCACTCCCGGCTGCCTTTTTTCCTACATTAATTGAATAATATACTGCACCGTAAATCATATAAAGGATACCGCCGGCAAGAATGCCTGTTAAACTTAATTCACTTACTTCAAACATGTTTTCCCCCCATACCTTCACTTTGGTTCTATGGCCAGTCCGATTGCCCTGATTCTGCAGGAGAAATCCAAAACTCCCCCTTTTTGTACTTCAACAAATTCAATAGGATTGCTTAAATATTTGTATCCTGATTTCGGAAGCCAATAACTGTAAAGTTCAGAATAGCATTCAATCATAATTCCCCTATCCTCATATGAAACTGGATCATCGAACTCGTATAGTGCATAGTTCCCTCCCTTAAAGAACACAGCCTCTTCACCGTGTTTTTCAATTTCACTTAAAGGGACTTCCACCCTGCAATCATAACGATTCTTATCCGGAGGAGTGATATATGGATTGCTCCTTGGCACACCAATCATTGCCGTTGCTTCAGTGATCAGTCCCCTGGATTTTGACCAGGTGCAGAGGCCTTCCCACACAGAAGGAATTCCGCTGACATAAGAACCAATATGGTATCTGTTAATGGTGTGACAATCAGGAATATGGACAACCTTGACTTTGTTCAGATCCAGCCATTTAAAATCAGTATAGCCCTTTTCCAGATGTGCGGCTTTCGTATTATTGCGAAGAAGTTTAGAATTCTTGCTATCCAGATATTCACGTGGAAAATGTTCCAGGTAACCTCCCTCTCTCCAAGCTTTAGGACTGAACCCAAAGTTTTCAGTGAAAGAATAAGTAAAGTAGGAAAGAGAAGAAAATCCGCAAAGGAAGGCAGTCTCTGTAATAGTAAAGCGTGCTTCATAAATTAGCATATGAGCTGCACTTTCAAGCCTCAGCCTTTTAACGTATCCTGCGGGTGTTTCCCCCATTGTTTTCTTGAACAATCTTTGAAAATGATAGGGTGAATAATCTGACACAGCAGCAAGTGTCTCTAAATTCAATTCTTCGGTTAAGTGGGATTCTATATATTCTAAAACTTTGTTCACCTGTTTTTCTGATATATCATTATTCATTATGTATCCTCCCGCGGCATAATATCTTATGGTCCTATTATATAGCAGTTTGCGAAGGTTTCGATTGGACAATCACTTATCATCGAATGTACGCAAATCAATTGACGTAAATCGGCCTAGCAATATCAAATTGAAATAACTTATTTCTGAGAAACAGAAAAAGGAATGGCCAAAACAGCCATTCCTGCACCTTTTAAGCACTTGCCTATCTTCTGCTCCAATCCGCATTTATATCCATATGAACAAAAGGGATATCTGTATCCACTTCCCCCTTAATTCGATCAAGCTTAATATCTTCTCCCTGAAGCCATTGATTAAAATCGAACTCCACAGGTTCACGGTCACCTCCGAGAGCAAACCACGCTTTCAGTTCACTCGGAAAATAGGCAGACGTATGAATCGTCCCGGCCCAGCTGCCGTATAAATCCGAAAAAACCCCTTTATCACTGTCATTGAGAAGCCTGAATGCTGCGGAAGCGTCACGGATGCCATTCTCATTTTCCTGAAGGATATCCAGACGGCGTTTCGAGTCTATAAGGTGATTGCGGTTTTCCTCCAGCATGATTTCAAAGTGGTTCGTACAGGCATTATTCTGGCGGACCCTAACACCGCGCGGGGAGGCTTCCACTATAAAGGTTTCACTGCTGGAATCATGAACAATGTAACTGAAAGAATGCCGGTGGGGAATTTCCCGCAGCATTGCGACTGCTTCTTCAACATTTGCACAGGCTTCCAATACCAGGCGGCCAATCATACAGCAAATGAACCCCTCACCAGGATTCTTTCGGTGCATGAAATTGTAGCCGATGGACAAGCCTTTCTCATTCATTCCATCCATTCTGCCTGTCACACGCTGGCTCGGCCCAATGATGGCATACGCTTGATGATCGGTCGGCTGATACAATGTGTACCTGCCTTCATAAGTCTTGGGGTGGTAATCATAGTTACGGATCAAATAGTTATCACCTGTTAAAATGGAACACCCTGACTTCACATAGTCCAGACGGTAGCCTCCAAACTCTTTCAGTACCCCTTCCATCGGCCATTTCAGTGCTTCTTGCAGTCCAAGCAATTCCTCCCAGACCCCCGGGGCAAACCTTGTGACAGCCTGCTTCACTTCATCGGGATTTATTGAAAAGCGGGGTTTTCGGACCTTCCATTGATTTTCACGGTTGATAACAGTGAGAGAATCTTTGATCCGCTCTCCCTGCATATAGCCAAAATCAAAATGGGTTCCCCGAAATTGGATGATTTCACTGTATATTTCTTTCATATCTCAACCCTCATTCTTATAAAACTTTCATTTAGAATAAACCATCGCAAAGGACAAATAAAGAAATCGGGACTGACTAGGAGACCGGGCTATAATAGATCAATCTGTTTCCGAACGGGTCCGTCACCTTAACTTCTCGTGTATTCCAGGGAGTTTCTTCGATCCCTGGTTTCATATATTTATATTCTTTACCTATTAATAGTCTGTGCCACACTTCTATATCACTCACCGGAATTCTTACAGAAGCCCCTGGGCAGGCATCTCCGTGGTGCTCTGAAAGGTGGAGGGTACAGCTCCCATTTGTGACTTGCATATAGACCGGAAGCTCTTCTCCGCCATAGGCCCAGTCCATCTCATATTGAAGAAAATCCAGATAAAATTCCTTCGCCTTAGCCTCATCAAAAATTCTCAAAACAGGTACAGTCCCTCCAAATTCCACATCTTTCATGTCACCGAACCTCCCTTGAAAATTTTTATATACGAACTCTCTTTTGCTCCATTATAATTATCTGGGAATGTCCTTATTTTTACAAGAGCGGAGGAAAAGTAGTGATTTCCAAAACACAATATATCTCTATCATTATCCTGGCAATTTCCTTGGGAGTGCTGACAGCGATTTGGCAGATTAATTTCTGGATGACAGCCATCATGATTTTTCTGAGTGTGACTCTTATTATGTATATCCCATATGTCTGGTACATGTATTTTTCTCAAGACACTGAGAAAATAGGTGCTTATCTAAAACAAAGAACCAAACAGCCTATCATCCAATTTTACTGCAGCCTGGCAGACTCTGATGAACGGGGTGCGGAGGAAGCTCTTCATTTGTTAAAAAAGAAATATAAGTCTCCTAATATAACTGCTATTTTTACAGTCGCTTATGCTGCGCTTGAAAATAGGCTTTCAACGGTAAGGGACGATATCCTTCTGATTAAGGACTCTTCTGTCAGACAATATTATGAGGCATTGTTACAGATAGAGGAAGGACATTATGATGAAGCAGAGGAAATGAGCTCCACTTTGACAAAGCCATGGATGGGAGAGTCAGTGAAAGCAGAGCTTCTTCATAAGAAGGGACTGTCTGAGCAGGCTGCGGTTCATGAAACAAAGGCGATTGAACTTACTAAAGGGATGCAGAGATATCTTTTGGTTAAAAAATATAAATCTCTGGATACAGCAAACCCACCAATGTGAGCTGGTGGGTGCTCTGCGGCTGAAATCCTCTATTGATATTACCACGTTTATAAGTGTAATAGAGTCTTTTAACGTGAAAATTAGCAACCGGTTTAACACCCCTTTAGGGAATAAATTTATTCATTACTCCATAATGCTAAGGCTGTATTCGTAAATAATGTGGTAATTGAACAGGTTCTTAGAAAAGATTTCCGCTCCAGGCGTGCTACTCCGCGGGGCGTGCGGTGAGCCTCCTCAGCTTCGCCTGCGGGGTCTCACCTGTCACGTTAATCCCGCAGGAGGTCTCACGCCTTCCGCTCCAATCATACAGGGGGTGAAAAAGACTAAAACCACTATCTTTAAGAAACAGTCAATGTTAAAGACAAAATAAGACCATCCAATTAGGATGATCCTGTGGTATTCCGTTAAAGACCACATATGGAAATTTTACACATTTAATAAATTTTATCATAATACCATTCTCACGGCGACATACAGCTAATACTTCCGTTGATCTGGCCTTGCAATAAAAAAGAATAGCATACTCCAAATTCATCCATTTCGTCTGCTTTTTATTTGATGTGTTAAAGGGATTATATTTTAGTTGTGAATTAATTTTTTCTCCTCATCAATCAAACGGGTTATCCTATCCTGAAGGGCGGTTTTTTTAGCTTTGGAACCGCAGGCATACAAAAAGGTTTTCAAGCTCATCAATAAAAAGGCTTTCCCACAGGGTCCATCCCTCAGAGAAAGCCTTTTATTCATTTATTTCTTCCTGATTGGTATCCACACTTCACACCTGTAATTTTCATCATCTATATCACCAGGAGGGTATAATTCAAATTCCGGCCCTCCCCCATGTTCATAGCCTGTGGACGGAAACCATTCAGAATAAATCCGCTGCCATACATTTTGGATCGCCTGAGGCATGGGGCCGACAGATTCAAATACTGCCCAGGTGGATGCAGGGATTTCCTTCACTTCAAATTTCTCCTGCGGTTTGTCTGTGTGAGCTCCAATGAAGTAAGTGAACTCTTCCTTTGGGTGGTCGAACTCCATGCAGATACCTAATAGGTCTTTCGCTCCGGCAGCTTCACAGATTTCCCTATCGAGTCCTTTTCGGTTGACTTCATCCCATAATACCGGAATTTCTTTATTATTTTCTCCGTTCGCAGCCGATACCTTTTTGCCGATACCTGCTGCTTTGAACCCTTCTTTCTCAACTATTCTGTAGTTCATTTCTTTCTCTCCTTTTAATTGGATTTGAAAGGAAATGCGAGGAAAGGCCTTTAAGGACACTTCCTGATTCCGCACCTGTGACGGAGAAACACCATGTGCCCTTCTGAACGCTTTCGAAAAAGACTCTGGTGTTTCGTATCCATACCGGAGCGCGACATCGATCACTTTTGCCCCCGAATTCGACAGCTCCTGTGCCGCCAGTGTCAAACGGCGCTTCCTGATATACTCTGCTACTGTAAAGCCCGTCAGCATATTGAACATCCTCTGAAAATGGAACTTGCTGCTGTATGTTAAGCGCGCCAGCTCCTCCATCTCGATAGTTCCCTGTAAATTCTCTTCTATATAGCCGATACACTCATTCATCCTTAGCAGCATTTCCATCACAGTTCCCCCTTGCTCTCTAAGAATATCACCCTGCTAATGCAGGAACCTGTCGCCGACTGCTCTCCTATGACAGGTGTGGTTACCTTACTGTTCGGCAGAAAAACTGGATTCCCTTCCGTATTTTCGTATAAAAGGAAGCGAGAAAGTTAAAAGAGCGGCAGCCATTTCAAGAATCCCGCCATATATGAAAATATTCTGAGGCGCAGTAAACTCCATCACCCATCCCGCTGCAGCCTGGGCAATCGGCACAGAGCCTGACATGACAAGGATCATGACGCTGATGACCCTTCCGAAAATCCTGGGCGGGATGATGGTGTGGTTTACACTCGGAGCAATGACATTCACGGCTGTTTCATGCAATCCCATCAGTCCGATCAATAAGAGGATAATCCAAAGATTTCCGGTAAAGCCGACCAGCATGATGACCATTCCCTGCAAGAAACACGTCAGCAAGGTCATATACGGTTTCGGATTTTTTATCGTAAAAACAGAAAACACAACCGCTCCCGCGACACTTCCCACTCCGATGGCTGTATTCATCAAACCGAACCCTTGCACACCAAAATTCAATTCTTCCGCCAGAAAAGGAATGCTTATAAAGGTGGCCCCCACAGCAGCATTGGCGAAAAAGGCGAAGACTGCCATAGTCAAAATGACAGGAGTAGTCAAGAAGTAATGAAAGCCGGATTTCACACTCTTCCACATCGGTTCCTGTTCAACCTCTTCCTGCTTGTTCACCTCTTTGACCAAAACTAGCAGCACTGCAGATATTAAAAATGTGACTGCGTTCACCATGATGGCAAAGCCGGTGCTTCCAACTGCCACCAGACCTGCTCCAATCATCGGTCCTACAACCGCTGACACGTTTCCTGCGGTCATCAATAGACCCATGGACTGAGTGTAGAACTCCTTCCCGATAATTCTGGTCCTGAATGAAATGCCCGCTGGCTCTGCAATGGAATCAACCATCCCAAAGACAGCACCGATGATATAGAAAATCCAAATGGCATCATTTTTTACAAACAAGGCGAGAAGCGCAAGAATGATCACTCCCGCTCTCAACAGATTAGAGTAAATGAGAAGCTTTTTAGGATTCACCCGATCCACTATCACTCCGCCTATTAAAACAAAAATAATCTTGGATGCCCCCAAAATGAACAAGTAGGTCCCCACCACTGAGGGTGATTGGGTTTCTTCCACAAGAAGCCAGGTCAGCGCTATCACGAATATTGAGTCGCCCAGCGAAGAAATCCATGTACTGATCCAGTAATACAAGAAGCTTTTATTTTTAAAAATTGATAGATTCATATTCATGCTTTATTCCTCCTGTTAAACAGCCGCCTTTATACGGCGGTATCACTATATATTTTATAAAAGGATTTTCACAAAGATTGCGGTGACGAAAAGGAACGGATCTCCGCTCCAGGCGCATGACTCCGCGGGGCGGGCGGTGAGCCTCCTCGGCTTCGCCTGCGGGGTCTCACCTGCCCGCTAGTCCCGCAGGAGGTCACACGCCTTCCGCTACAATCCCTCTAGGTAAAGGAGGAAGGGTAAAATACCATAAATTTCCAATAGCTGGATCCTCGATGGGATAATTAATGTTTTCTCTATAGACTTGGAGAGAGGCACTTTCCTTTCTTGATTATCAGAATTTCACCATTCAACAATGGTGAGATTTTTCGATGTTTATTTTAAATGCAACAAACTTCAAGAAAAGACCCTCAATAAAAAAGACACCTATCCCGCGATAGGTGTCTCTGCCCTTTGCTCTCAATATTAAAGAAGCTTACAAAAAGCATTTATAATAAACTCACCCTGTGCGGTATGCAATAAAAATATGAATTTCAATTAAAAAAGGACAGACTGGTCCCTTTGAAAGTGAAGTATCAAAAATTTTAGTTGCATGCTGGTTTTCAGGGACATTATTCAACACAGGATGAACCTCCTTTTATGAGTGACAGTCACACCCCGAGTTATGTCACAAATTGTCGACACACTCACTCCACTTCCATGTTCGGCGGGGGAAGATACTTAGTGAAGTAAGCACCAATTATTAAAAGCACGACAGTTAGCCCCCAGCTGATGAGCCCAATGAAATCAAACCAGAAGGCAAACAGATTAACTACCGCAATGAGGTACAAACATATGGACGTTAAAGCGGTTTTGATGCCAGTAATGCCCGCAGCCTTTCTTTTCCTGAAAACATAAATCCCCGAAATCAGCAAAGCTGCGATTAATACAGCACTCCAGACAGCCTGATTCACCTCTTATTCCCTCCTTTGCCGTATTCGACATATATCGGGGTGTGACTGTCACGCCCCGGTTATTCCTTTTTTCTCGAGAAGCTCCTTGATTTTCCCTGCTTCTTCTTCATCTTTAATTATGACATAGCCTGGCTGGATCATTTTGTTCCTGATTTTGAAACTTAATTTATAGCCATTATTCACTCTCTCATCCAGTCCGTACAGTTCATGCCAGCGTTTGATCTTTTCGATTTCATAATGCTTTACTTCCGATAATGGATGGTACCTCGCGTTCAAGATGATGCCCTTCGGCAGTATAAAAAAGTTTCCTCGATGCTTAATAGCGCTGATAATAATAAAAAAGAAATAAACCGTGAAAAAGGAGCGGGAGTCCAGCCAGTCGGTTGCCAGTACCGCTCCGAGCAGCATGATAAGCAGAATCATAGATGCATAGGTTCCCCATTTAACAATTCTATATGATTTCGAATCCTTGGTGAGCGGCTCCATCTCCAGCCATTCTCCAGGCAGCAAAATGCTGGAGAACTCCTCTTTGCTTTTGGGATAAAGTGCATCATTGGATGTCTCTGCTGCTTTTTTCAAGTTAAAACGGTAGCGTAATATGTAAAAGATTCCGACCATGAATATCAACGATAAGAAAACCTCAACCACTTTAACGCCCCCTTTTCCACCCTGACCTTCTGCAATTATCTCACAAACGAAATTGGAAATTAACCCCTTAATCAATAGCCTGAAAGAAACTGGGCAGCCGACCATCCAGCTTCCTGCCAATTTTTAAATTAAAGCTTCTCTGCCATTTTTCTAAAAAAGGGAACTGATTTGTCATCCGGAAGATTATTCTCTATCCACTTCAATTCCCCGGAGTATAATTCTATGAGCAGAGCTGCGGCTTTTTGATGATTTTCTGGATTTAAGTGCTTATAAATCTCATTCACTTTTTCCAGTTTATCAGCTGGCAGCAGGGCTCCCAGTGCTTTCATTCCAAGCTGCGCCCGCTCGGGATGATATCTGTGAAGAAGAACCTTCGCCATTTTGAACATCCCGTGCTGCAAGACCTCAACACCCCAGAGAGCATTTCCCCTGTTATAAGCTTTCCGGTATTGAAACAGAAACCAAGGAACATCAATTGCCAGCTCATAAAATTCTTCCGGAGACAATAAAAGATTTTGGGTAGCTACGTATTTTTCCAGCAGGTTATCCGGGTCATACACCACTCTGAAGTAGTCTTTTTCCTTGAAACTCTTCTCAGTCACCGTGAACAAATCGACATGAAGCATGTCATCGAAGACAGCGATTATCTGCGGGGCTATTATGAAGATATCATCGTAGAATAATAGACTCCTATAAGCACTTAAGTGTTCAATCCGCCTCTTCAGAAAGGCTTCTTTATCTTCCTCTTTCACCAGCACATACAGGTCCACATCTGAATGCTCATCTTCTTCTCCTCTGCCCATCGAGCCTTTCAAAAATATAGCCTGTACCCCTTCATCCTTCTGTAAACTCTCTGAAATTATCTGCACTGCTGTTTCCTGTCTCAACCTGCTCCCCCCTAAAAATAAATATTACGCCATTATATTCCAATTTAATTCTTAATTCAAGAGGAGAAATTATATAAACATCATCTTAAACCACCTTCAAAAGCATATCTAACACCATTCCTATGTAAATAAATGTTTACCAATAAAAAAACACCTTGAAAGAATCCAAGGTGTCCGTTTATGCCTTATATTTGTTGAAAGTTCCTGATATTATTGGCTTCCTTATCTGTTATATAGCCTTTTTCTATAAATCTATTGAGATGGTTATCGGTGAATGTGTAAGTTCCATCTGCCTTCTTTTCTTCGTAGAATGATTTGATAATATTGAACATTGTTTCTTCCTCCTATAATATACATCTTGATTTAGTTTGTTTGTTTTTTTAGATATAGATTTATTCCCCATTGACGAACACGATAAACATGGTATTTGTCTCCATTAATAGCTCCATACTGACCAGCGGCTTTAGCTGACTGCTTTTTCACCAAGCTTACCGCTTACTCTTTTTTATTGAACAATATTTACAGCCAGTTTAGTGGAGAAGGATCCGCAACATGAAGCATTCCAGTGGTGCTGATTAATTTCTTGTTCTTGTTCTTGTTCACGGGTACATCACCCCCTGACACAATATCTTTCATTTATACGTATGAGGTCTTGGATTCATTACTTACGGAGAAATTAATTTTTGACCATATAGGTTTTTCCGTCCTCTGTAACAGCCGACTTTTCGGCTGCCATTCCTAAAACGGGTTCATCACCTACGCCCAACCGGAATAAACCAACCGTGAAATAAACAGATTTTTTTGTTGCAAAACTTTAATATATTTACGAACATGAAATGAATGTTACTAGTATTTTAAAATAATCTGGTTTTGCTGAACCACAACAAAAAAGCACCCCAAATTGGAGTGCTTTTCTGATATTCATTTTTAAAGAGCAGGATCGCATCCCTGTTTTTTCTTAGCCGGCAGACCTCTGCCTATCCACTATTAATAAGGATCCGCTTCATGGCCTTTCTTAGAAGCATCATCTGCTGCTTGATTGGCACTCAATGAGCCTTGGCCATATCTGGTTTTACCTGATTCACGGCCTGGAACCTTGTCTAGTTCCACGTCTTTCATTTCTTTCATTTCCTTCATCTTCATTTCAATGCCTTCCTTCACGCGGCGGCCGTAATCTTCATCCGCTTGCGTAAAGTAATCGATCATGGCGTCTTGAATTTTTTTATCACAAATTGCAAGGGCATCGGAGAGGTTCTTAATTAGTTCATCGCGCTCCCAATCTTCAAAGCTCCGGTATGTGTCCCCTGCTTGACCGAAGTTATTTGGACGGTCAATCGGCGCAGTCATAGCTGCTGCATTATAGGTCGGACGATGAGGCTGGCGGCCGGCTGGGTCCGCTTCCTTAAATCCGCCGAGCATGGATGGCTCATAGTTGATATGTGGATTTTCCCCTGATTCTTTAGGGTCGCGTACATCCATCTGTCCACGCTGCTGGTTTGTATGAACAGGCGCTTTTGGAGCGTTCACCGGAAGTTTCAGGTAGTTTGCTCCTACACGGTAACGCTGTGTGTCAGAGTAAGAGAATGTACGTCCCTGAAGCATTTTATCGTCTGAAAAATCCATTCCATCTACCAGCACCCCTGTACCAAAGGAGGCTTGCTCGATTTCCGCATGAAAGTCCTTGGGATTGCGGTCGAGGACCATACGCCCGACAGGCAGCCAAGGAAACTTATCTTCCGGCCAAAGTTTAGTATCATCAAGAGGATCGAAATCAAGCTCCGAATGGTAATCATCTTCCATAATTTGAACAAATAGTTCCCATTCCGGATACTCGCCGCGCTCAATCGATTCATACAAATCCTGTGTCGCATGAGCTACGTTCTTGGCTTGAATGGAATCCGCTTCATCCTGAGTCAAGTTACGGATACCCTGTTTCGGCTCCCAATGATACTTCACCAGGACCGCTTCGCCCTTATCGTTCACCCATTTATATGTGTTGACACCGGAACCCTGCATATGACGGTATGTAGCTGGAATGCCCCATGGTGAAAAGAGGAATGTGATCATATGTGTCGCCTCTGGTGTACGCGAAACGAAATCAAACATTCTTTCCGGATTCGGTACATTTGAAGCTGGATCTGCTTTAAAAGCGTGAATCATATCCGGGAATTTCATTGCATCGCGGATAAAGAAAATCTTAAGATTGTTTCCGACAAGATCCCAGTTTCCTTCTTCCGTATACATTTTCACTGCAAACCCGCGCGGATCGCGTGCCGTTTCAGGAGAATCCTTCGCTCCTGCCACTGTTGAGAAACGGACCATTAGAGGTGTCTTCTTTCCTGCACCTGAAAATACTTTTGCTCGTGTATATTTTTCTACCGGTTCATCACCGGCTTTTCCATATGTTTCAAAGTATCCGAATGCTCCTGAACCGCGTGCATGAACCACACGCTCCGGCACTTCTTCCCGGTCAAAGTGGGATATCTTTTCTATAAAGTGATAATTCTCTAAAGTAGCCGGACCACGGTCTCCAATCGTACGGGTGTTTTGATTGTCGTAAACGGGGTGTCCCTGACGTGTTGTCAGAGTCTCCTTTTTCTCCCCATCCTTTCCGCCTGATTGGTTCATATCTTTTTCATCTGCCAAAAAAATTACCTCCTTTAAAATCACTTCTACTGTTATACCCTCTTTTTAGTGGTATATTCATGAAATTCATGATTTATCTGGAAGTTATTATTGGATTTACTCCTGCCCCGGGAGCTGATTATACTTCGACAAAAACCGGGGCGTGACTGTCACTAGAAAGCTGGCTTTATCAAGCTGCATTGATTTCCTTTTTCTTTTCTTTTTTTAGTCTATTTCCCTGCAGAAAATAGTAAAGCAGGATTCCTGCCAGGATATAACCAGTGCTGTAGGTGTACAAGTCACCAAGGCTGATCTTGGCTGCTGCAAGACCGACCAGGAATGAACCCAGCCCGATTCCTATATCGAAAATGGACAGGAAGGTTGCGGTTGCCATGGCTGCCCGCTTAGGAGGAGACGCCTGAATGGCAATTGTTTGAAAGGTAGGAAACAAAGTCCCCCAGCCCAATCCGGCAAAGGCAGCCGCGGCCAAGAAGAAAATGGCAGACTCAGCAGTGCCCAGGACCAACATACCCGCAGCAAACAAAATAATGGCAGGATAAACAATGAAGTTGGGGCCGTGCAGATCGTACCATTTGCCTGTGAACGGCCGGGAAAGCAGCAGTACAACGGCGTATACCACAAAGAAGAAACTAGCCACATGGCTGAGCCCAATTTCTACAGCATAGACGGATACAAAGGAGAGGATCGATGAGTAAACAATCGCAAAAAATGCACCTGCTAATGCAACAGGAACCGCTTTGATTTCAAAGACAGCCTCTTTCCAGTTCATCGGTACAAGCTTTCTGTCCTCCTTCTTCTCTTCTTTCATTCTAATCAACAGTCCTGATAAAAGCCCCAAGAATGCTGCCGCTCCGGCAATTTGCAGCATGGTGGTTATTCCCCAGTTATGAAGAGCAGTCAATCCAAGGAAAGGTCCGATCACCATGGCAAAGTTTGAGGATAGAATGAAGTAGCCCATACCTTCGCCTCTTCTGGATTCAGGAATCGTGGTGGCGGCTATGGAACCCGCTGCTGTTGTAGCCATTCCAAAGCCGATTCCATGAATGAACCTGACGAGGAATAATACCTCTACACTATCCGCTAAAAAGTACAGCAGGCTAGCCGTAAAAAATACAATTAACGAACAGAGCAAAATCACTCTGCTTCCAAACTTCTCAATCCATCTGCCCGAAAAAGGCCGAATAAGAATAGCAGAAATAAGGAAGATTGTAATCATCAATCCTGCCTGTGATTTTTCACCATCTAAATGGTCGACCACATAAATGGGGATCGTGACGAGCAGGAAATAAAATGTCATAAATAAAAAGAAATTGCTGATACTGATACCGATAAAATTCCGTGTCCATAAAGCCGGTTTGTTTTCACTCATGCTGCATTACCTCTTTCTAAATCTGTTTGAGCCATTCGTTCAAGATTTTTTGCAAGCTTTCTTGTGATGCAGAAGAAAGCTTCTTTATTAACTCTTCATTTTTCTCAAGAACTGCTTTTTCCCATACCGGAAATTCTGCTTCTGCTTCTTGAGATAGCATGATATATTTTTTTCTCTTGTCTTCCTCGCCCAGTGTTTGCTGAATGAATCCCTGTTTTAGAAGCCTTTGAATCGTCCGGGTCATAGGAGGTGCTTCCACAGCAAGATACTCTCCTAACTCCTTCTGTGTCAGGGTTCCCTTCTCCCTCAAAACATACAGTACCGACCACTGCGCGCTATAGAGCCCATGAGGTTCCAAGGCTTCATTCAGATGTTTGGTCAACCTTCTCGAAAGTTGATTGACTGAATGAAATAGCATATGTGTATTTTCCATAAACATCACCTCAATTGATTAGTTACCTGGGTAATTAAATCCTCAATCAGTATACCATTTTATACTTATCTAGGTAAGTATTCGAGTAACAATGTAAGTGTTTTTCTTCTCGTCACACTATAGTATGGAAGACTTCCATGTGTAACTGGTGGTTAAAACTGCTATTAACCTTGCGTTTCTGTTCAATTAGGGTTTAACCGCAAATCGAGTACTTTCATGAGGATTTCACTTGTTAAACAAACAGCGTATGAAGAATAATCCATCAGGCAAGAGTGATACTAAACAAAAAAATAGGATGATTGTATGATATTGATGTGGAGTACCATAGTGGTTGCAGTTTTTTTAGCCTGGAAGATTCCCAGCAAGCTTTCTCGGTTAGAAATGTATGCTTGTTCCATCTTCTCAATCTATTTGGCCTTGTTTGCTGACTCTATCCTTGGCGGTATGTATCATCTCTATGCCTACTTCAAACCTGGAGTTGAGTTGATTGATTATGCGGCCGCAATCGGCATTTATCCAGCAATCACCATCCTCTACCTCAACCTGTTTCCATTTGAAAGACCGATTTTGTGGAGAATCTCCTATGTTTTCATCTGGACTATCTTTTCTTTATTTTACGAATGGTCCGCTGCCAGCCACTCCTCCCTTTTTATGTATTCAGGCTGGAAATTAGTCTATTCCGCACCAATTTATCCCCTTTTATTTGTTATACAGCTTCTCAATTATAAATTAGTCAAAAAGCTGATCTCTTATAAGTAACGAGGTATGCAGATGGTCGTATTAATTTCTATTGCAGTCACTTTATTGTTGATTTACTTCATCATGCCCCAAAAGTTAAAACGTATTGAGATTTACAGCGTTTTCTTTAGTTCGCTTTATTCCGCTCTGGCTTTTGATGCTCTCTTCAAAGGCCGGTTCAATCTCTACTACTATGGAAGTGATGCGGAAGTCCATTATATAGATTTCATGTTCCGTCTCTGTTTGTACCCCTTAACCTGCTTAATTTTATTGAATTTGTTTCCACAGAAGCTCAAACTGATTTGGCGGATCCTTTATCTTATTGGATGGGCTTTATTGCTGACGCTGATAGAGTGGGGCATGCTCCAGTTGTCTGTCATTAAGTACGATGGCTGGAAGCTTTCCTATTCTCCTTTGAAATATGGTTTGATTTTCTGCTTGGTTCTCCTTAACTGGGTTGTCACAAAGAAACTCGCAATGCAGTCTCCTGCATAAAACTATCCTATTATGGAATAATATACCTAACTTACTACTTTGGAGGTTACATATGCGTACCGAAAATCACTTCGCAGTATTGATTTTCTTCTCATTGCTAAGTTTGGCTGCCACCATCATTTTTAATGGAACAATCCTCTCAAGGACCAACGAACTGCTTTCTAAGTTCGAAGAGTCAGAAAAATAACTTTTTCACATTAACGCACTGAAAGGGACAGTCCCTTTCAGTGCGTTAATGTACGAAAGCATTCCAATGCAAAAAACCTCCTTGTCCAGCGGCGAGGAGGTTTTTTGCATTGGTTATTCGACAAATTCCGGGGTGTGACTGTCACAACCCGATTTTGGCTGTCTTCGTCTGAAAATCCACATCGGAATAGTAGGTGTTCTTGACGAGCACGTTCGGTCCCAGGCATTTGACAGCCGGGCAGTGGCAGCTCAAAGACCGGGCTGTTTTCGTCTGGTTCCAGCGGTCATATGCTTCTGTCAGTGTTGTGTCCTGGATGTTCCCCAGTCCTGGTTCGTCCCCGAAATCTGTTACGATGATATCTCCTGAAAATATATTGACATTCAGACGGGAACGGCCGTCCGGATCATTCCTGACCGTGACATTTTTTTCTTTATAAAGACGCTGATACAGTTCAAGCTCTTCTGTGGATGAACTGCAAGGATAGAATGGAAGCGTCCCGAACAGCATCCATACCTCTTTATTGCGATGGTCCAGCAGTCTCTTGATTGCCTCCCGGATTTCATCGAGATTCAGTGTCTCCAAATCTTTAGCGAAATCGACAGGATACATCGGATGCACCTCATGGCGTGTGCATCCCATTTCAATAATATGGTCATGAATTTTTTCCAAATAGGGAAAGGTCCGTCCATTCAGCATGGTTTCGGCTGATACCATGACCCCTTCACTGGATAACCGTTTTGAGTTTTCAACCATGCGTTCAAAGTAACCTGCTCTCTGCTTCTCGGAAGGCTTTCTGTCCATCCTGGCAAACCCTGTTTCTGCAAACTCTTCAACTGACCCCCAATTATGGGAGATATGAAGCACATCCAGGTAAGGAACAATAGCCTCATACCTCTCATATGGAAGGGTAAGATTTGAGTTTATCTGTGTTTTCACGCCTCGTGAATGAGCATACTTCAATAGCGGAAGAACATGATTTTCGACTGATTTTTTTGACATCATCGGTTCCCCGCCGGTAATAGAGATGGTCCTCAGAGAAGGAATCTCATCAAGCCTTCTAAAAATCAGCTCCATCGGAAGTGCATCAGGGTCCTTGTTCTGCAGAGTATACCCTACAGCACAATGGTTGCAGCGCATATTACAAAGGGTTGTTGTCGTAAACTCGACACTGGATAAAGTCATCTTTCCGTATTCTTCAACATCCATATAGGCTTCCCAGGGATCGTTCACAGGGGATAGCGGCTGGTTTTCTTTCTTTTGTAAAAGCATCTATGTAACTTCCTTTCAAAATACTCCAATTGAGTCATTCTTCATACCATATGAAATCTTACGGGATTCTACCACTTTTTACAATAACATTCTGAATACAGTATAGATTTTGAGCTGCAGGGCAGGTTAACCTTAGAAGTGCTCTAAGTAAAAACTAGAGCCCCTCCTGAAAGGAATGAAGTCACAATGGATCTTTGGCTCTTCTGGGCAATACATTCTCTCTCGAAACGCACTAATTCTCTCAACCGGATAATGATTCTGGTTTCTAATAAGATGCGGTATATCTATTTATTGGTTCTGGTGATCCTTTGGTTCCGAAATAAATCCATTCCAAGGATTGCACTCCTATCAGGGGCATTTTCTCTTTTTCTCGGCAGCATCATCAGAATGTTTCATTTCCGGCCCCGTCCTTTTGTCAACATGCGGGTAGGAATCCTGATCCCTTCAAAACGGAATTCCAGCTTTCCCAGTAAACACACCCTGCTGGCATTTGCTGTATCCAGCACTATCTTATTTTATCATCGCACGCTGGGCTTGATATTTACCTGTTTGTCTGTACTCACCGGGTTATCCCGCGTATGGGTGGGTCACCATTATCCTTCAGATATCTTCGGCAGTGCCTTGATTGGTTCTTGTACAAGCTGGGTGACACACTTTTTCTTCCCCAAAAAAAGACAGCCCGCTGAGTAAGCTGCTGTCTCCTGGATATATTACAAGCTTTTACTAAAAATAAGTATGGGTGATGCTATGCATATTGTATTGACGTTCACATTATTGCTTTTCGCTTTTTTAAAAGGAAATTGGAGGGAATGGGAGAAATATCATCTGACAATTTTCTATGTCATTATATGCAATCTCCTTTATAATCATATCGCCCAGAATAAACTGCTGTGGGAATATTATCCGGACTTTTATCCAAAGTCACATATTTTGGTGGACATTCTTTATTCTTTTATCAATCTGCCGGCAATCACCTTGTTATTTCTTACCTTTTATCCATTCACCGCCTCCCTATTAGTAAAAGTCAGGTTCATAGCCATATGGTCGGGAGCCTCATTTATAATTGAATACCCATTTTATAAATTTGAAAGGCTGCTGCTGCAAAACGGTTATGAATATTGGATGGACATCCTCTTTTACATTGTCATGTATAGTATGATCCGCCTGCATTTCTCGAGACCGTTTCTTACTTATCTCCTATCCGCCATTATTACCATCATGATGATTTGGTTATTTGATATTCCTTTGAGTTGATTTACCTATTCATAAAATTTACTTGTCGAGACTGACGAGGACAGGGTGAATTCTTGTAAAAAAAGCACCTCCTTCTCCTGATTGTCTTGGGAGAAAGGGGTGCTTTTTTATGAAATTCCGCAAAGTTTTTTCGACTTATATCGGGGCGTGACTGTCACTAAGGTTTCAATACGACCTTAATGCAGTCGTCTTCATGATCATTAAAGATCTTATAGGCATCTGCTGCTTGGTCCATCGGCATGATATGGGAGATGATCTCAGTTGGATTCAGTTCGGCAGACGTAATTTTCTCAAAGAGCTCCGGCATGTAGTGGACAACCGGTGCTTGTCCCATCTTCAAGGTGACGTTCCTCTCAAAGAAGTTGCCCAGCGGGAACATGTTGTACATCATGCCGTATACTCCTGTCAGCTGGACGGTGCCGAACTTCCTGACAGCATCTTTCGCAATATTGATTGCACTCAGCGTTCCACCTTGAATTTTTAATTTCTGCTCCACTTTTTCGAGTGCATTCTTTTCACCATCCATACCGACACAGTCAATGACGATGTCTGCTCCTCCGCCGGTCACTTCTTTCAGGTGATGTCCCATTTCCTTGAATTCATCAAAATTAAATATTTCCACATTATTATTTTGTTTGGCTTTATTCAGTCTGTAAGGAAGATTATCTACAGCAATGACCCTGCCGGCGCCTTTCATCCAGGCAAATTTTTGTGCCATCAAGCCAATTGGTCCGCACCCAAGGACAATGACTGTATCTCCCGGCTTCATTCCAGAGTGCTCAATACTCCAGTAAGCGGTCGGCAGCACGTCAGACATGAACAATAAAGCCTCGTCTGCTAAGTCGCATGACTCCGGCACTTTGAACGGCATCGCGTTTCCAAAAGGAACCCGTAAGTATTCCGCCTGCCCGCCTGGATGGTTACCATATTGCTCGGTATATCCGAAGTATCCTCCAGTATCTTTATGCGGATTGGCATTATCACATTGGCTTTCCATATCATGCTGGCAGTAAAAGCAATGTCCGCAGGAAACGTTGAACGGAAGAACGACTCTGTCCCCTTTTTTTACCCTCGTGACATCAGGACCCGTTTCCTCGACGATCCCCATAGGTTCGTGACCAATGATATAGCCTGGCCTCAATGGCAGGTTTCCTTGATATAAATGAAGATCAGAACCGCAAATCGCCGTTGATGTAATTTTGACGATGATGTCATCCGGCTTCTGGATCTTCGGGTCTTCAACCTCTTTAACTTGGATATCCTTTGAACCCTGATACGTTACAGCTTTCATAATCAGCCTCCTAATAGTGGAATATAAAACTATACCCCCTTGGCAAAAAAGTATTCTGTCTTAAACAAAGATTTCCTTATTATGTATCTTCTATTTAAGGCTGATTTTTCTGATCGGACCTTGAGGGGGAGTCCTATCAACGAAAATGAAGGTCTATGGACGATATCTCCTTCTCTATCAACGATTTTCAAGGTCCTATCGACGATTTCAATACTTCTATCAACGAATTCCCCCTCTCTATCAACGATCTCCTGTTTGCGAAGCTTAGGCTTCTGGCTGTTTTTTTCCACTCACCGAAAGCGCAGTGCATCACGCGAAAAAACAGATTGTGAAAGATATGTGAAAACAGTTGCCAAACCCGATCATCGGGAGTATATTATAAGTGTAGAGAGTAAGTGAAAACATTCACAAACTTAAATCTTAAATCGAAAGACCCTCACAACCTGCTCTCTAAGCAACTCGAAAGCTGGCCGGCTTTATCTCAAATTTTTTTAAATCTTTATGTGAAATAATTCACAAATTATAAGGAGATGTTTATGATGAGATGGTGGAAAACTCCTCAAGCTGCAATGGTGTGGACTGTATTGAGAATATGGCTCGGGATTCAATGGCTTGAAGCCGGCTGGCATAAAGTAGCGGATGGTTTTGATACAACTGGTTTCCTGCAAGGCGCAATAGCAAAAGCAAGTGGTGAACACCCTGCCGTACAAGGCTGGTATGCAGGCTTCCTGGAAAATGCTGCTCTTCCAAATGCAGAACTCTTCAATATCCTGATTCCTTGGGGTGAAGTACTTGTTGGTCTTGGCCTTATAGTAGGAGCTGCAACGATCCCGGCTTTATTAGCAGGAGCCTTTATGAATTTGAACTTCCTGCTGGCTGGCACAGTAAGCACAAATCCGGTTCTGTACACTGCAGCCATCATCCTTCTCTTCACTGGAGGCGGAGCTTACTTCTGGGGAATCGACCGGTTTGCTCTTCCTTATATCAAAGAAAGATTGGCCAACAGGAAAGCCCGCAGAGGCGGCAAAGTTGACCGCAAACATGCTGTCCTGCACTAATTAAGAATACCAGCTTCCAGAATATAATAACCGCGCATCTTCCTTAACAAAAGTGGAGATGCGCGGTTATTTACATTCCGTAAAATACCTTTCACTCTAAGCCTTATACTGCCTCCTTCCCTCCTGATGTGAAATTCTCCTCAACCATTTTTCACAATTTTCTTATCTTTATCAATTTAAATTTTCTAAAGCGGTTTCTTTTTCAAAAGTCCTGGGTATATAATCTTTGGTTTTATTAGAATTTTTTTACAGAAAAGGTGAATAGAATGTCTGCTGGCGAGTTGCTGATTATTGGCGGAAATGAAGAAAAGTATGAGGGCTTATCCATTTTGCAAACATTTGCGGACCTTGCTTTGAAAAAGGGCGGAAAGGTAGGAATCCTGCCGGCCGCTTCCCGCGTTCCTGAAGAAATCAGCGGTATGTATCAGGATATCTTCACAAAGCTTGGTATTAATGATTCTATCATTCTTTCAATCTCTTCACGTGAGAAAGCGGAGAACCCGGAATTGGTTAAAACTCTGGAAGGAATGGCCGCGCTTTTTATCACGGGGGGCAATCAATCACTATTAGCGGAGCGGATTGCGGGGACATCTTTTCATGATTCGCTCCAGCGAAGATGGCAGGAAGGAATGATACTGGCAGGGACAAGTGCAGGCGCTTCAATCATGGGCAAGGAGATGATTGTGTCATCAAAGTTAAAGCTTCATGATGACAATCTCAAAGTCTATATGGGAAAAGGATTTGGATTCTTGGAAGATTTAATAATCGACCAGCATTTTTCACAGCGCGGGAGATTCGGCAGGCTTATCGGCGCAATGGCTGAAATGCCCGGGATGATTGGCATCGGGATAGATGAAAACACCGCAATATTGCTTAAGGACAATGAATTCGAGGTTATTGGAGAACATCAGGTTTTTATCGTTGATGGTCAAGAGGGAGAAGTGTTCAGGCCAGAGGTTCCTGAGGAAAACAGTGAGCTAACTGCGACCAATTTCAAGCTCCACACTCTTAAAGCCGGATTCAGGTTCAACCTTACTAATAAATCTGTCATCCATTCTAAGTAGAAGAGAGGAAACAAGAATGAAAATAAAACGTGTCAGATACTTACAAGGTCCCAATTATTTCAGTTATAAGCCAACCATGTGGATTGAATTGGATCTCGAAGAATTTGAATATCAGCCATCCAATGAAATCCCTGGATTCCCCGAGACCTTAGAAAGGCTTATTCCTTCCCTTAAGAGTCATACCTGCTCCCGCGGATATGAAGGTGCATTTATTGAGCGTCTGCATGAAGGCACTTGGATGGGCCATATCCTCGAGCATATGGCCCTTGAGCTTCAGCATCTTGCCGGCATCAATGTCAAGCACGGCAAAACTTTGACCAGCGATGATAAAGGCATCTACTATGTCACCTTTGACTATAAAGAAAAAACGTCTGGATTGTACTCTTTTGAAGCTGCTATGGAAATCGTTCAGCGGATTCTTAATGATGAAGCTCCTTTCTCAGTGCAGCCTTATATTGATAAAGTTTCCGCACTATACTATGAAAATAAGCTGGGACCCAGCACGGAAGCGATCTATACAGCTGCACAGGAAGAGAAGATACCTGTGGAGAGAATAGGCAGCCAAAGCCTGCTGCGCCTTGGTACAGGTTCTAAACAAAAGTATGTTCAAGCCACTATAACAAGCCAGACCTCTCATCTTGCTGTAGAAAATGCATGCGATAAGCAGGCGGCAAAACAAATACTTCAAGCAGCAGGCCTTCCGGTTCCAACGGGCGAAACCGCTGACTCGAGGGAAGAAGTATTCACGGCAGCCGACCGTATTGGTTACCCGCTGGTTCTGAAGCCTCTTCATGGCAGGCAGGGTAAAGGGGTCATTACAAATATCAAGAACAAGGAAGAATTGTTCAATGCCCTCTACTGTCTTGAGCCTCTTCAAGAAACTCTTATCATTGAGCGTTTTTATGATGGAAGCGATTACCGTCTTCTGGTCGTTGATAATAAGTTAGTGGCAGCCAGCCTGCGTACTGCTCCCTTCCTCATCGGCAACGGAAAAGATACCATCGAAAAGCTGATAGAAGCGGAGAATGAGAATCCTCTCAGGGGATCCGGACACGAAAAACCGATCACCAAGATTCCTATGAATCAAACAGTCAAGTGCTTCCTGGAGAGCCAGGACCTTTCATTCCACACCGTTTTAGAAAAAGGCCAGATCATTCAAGCTGTCGGCAGTGCCAACCTTTCCACAGGAGGACAGGCTATTGATGTGACGGACGAAGTTCATCCTTCCATCAGGGAGATAGCTGAAACTGCCGCGGAAGCAATAGGCCTGGATGTTGCAGGAGTGGATTTAATATGCCGCGACATCACTAAGCCTTTCAGCTCTGAAACAGCAGCTATCCTCGAGATTAATGCTGCACCGGGCATCAGGATGCATCTGCATCCAAGCAAAGGAAAAAGACGGGAAGCTGGCAAGGCCATTGTTCAATACCTTTTCAAAGATAGAAAAGAAGCCTCCATCCCTATCATCTCGGTGACCGGCACCAACGGAAAGACCACCACAACCAGACTAGTGAAGCACCTTCTTGAAGGCAGCGGTTCTATCGTCGGCATGACCAATTCAGACGGAGTTTATATTGGTGATAAGCAAATTGATACGGGAGATTGCAGCGGCCCGATCAGTGCCAGGAAGGTGTTGAGCAATCCTAAGACTGATTTTGCCGTCCTTGAAACAGCACGCGGGGGGATCCTGAGAGAAGGTTTGGCTTTCCGATATTGCGATGTGGGAATTGTCACCAATGTCAGCGAAGACCACTTAGGGCTTGATGGAATAGAAACCTTCCAGCAGCTGGTCAAGTTAAAAAGACTGATACCTGAAGTAGTAGCAGAAGACGGGTTCTGCGTGCTGAATGCAGATGATGAAGAAACGGTAAAAATGGCTTCTCACACTGCTGGCACCGTCATATATACTTCTTTGAATGAGAAGAATCCGTCAATACGGAATGCCATCGGAAACGAAGGCACCGTGTGGTATGTAAACGGCGAAGGAATGATCATCCTCCATGATAAAGGAGTTCATCATCCCTTTTTACCTGTAATGGATATACCTATCACGATTGAGGGAACAGCCCGGCATAACATTTCCAATCTGCTGCAGGCTCTGGCAGCTTCATATTCACAAGGTGTAAGCCTTGAAATTTTAAAAGAAAGAGCACTGACTTTCAAACCTGATGCAGCCCACTCCCGCGGAAGATTCAACCGAACAAGGATACAAGGCAGGGAGATCATCGTCGATTATGCACACAACCAAGCAGGTTTGAAGGCCATTTTCGAGGCAGTTGAACACATCCCAAGGCAGCGGACCATCACTGTCATTTCCTCTGCCGGTGACAGACAGGACAAGGCCATAATTGAAATGAGCAGGATTGCTTCCTCAAATTCTGATTCTCTTGTGATCAAAGAAGATAAAGATTTAAGGGGAAGAGAAACTGGAGAGGTTCCAGCGATCATGCTTAAAGAAGCCCAAGCCTATTACGGTGATTCAGCGTCTTCATCTATTGTTTTAGACGAATCTGAAGCCTATCAATCTGCATGGGAACAATCAAAGGAAGGCGACTTATTATTATTTCTTTACGAATCCTTCCAGGCAGCTGAGGATTTTATTAACGGAATTCAAGATTCGAAGCTTCTTAGTGATGCTGCAGAGTAAGGACAAAGTCATCCGTCCTCTTTCAGAAAAAAGGGCTGCTATATTAAAGCCAAAAGGACATTCTTTGAGTGGAGGCTGATGGCTTCTCCTATAATCTAAGTGCCACTTCAGCTGCATTTCAGATCCCAGGGAGCGAAATGGATAGAGCATAAAGGTAATATCAAAAGGCTCTTTTCGTAAACGTTGTTGCTATTTCATATTAACTTCGTAAGATAATGGCTTTAATTCTGATAAGCCAATGAACTACTCCTCGTTTATAGAGAATAATCTTAGTACCCGAAGGGGGATACTGTCGAAAGCAAAAAATAATGCGGAAACAGTTTATTTGATAGCTTTTTTCTGATTAATTGCTGATTTAGAATACGTTTACCATCATCACTTTTTAAGTAGGAGGATTGAAGCGGAAGGCGGACGACCTCCTGCGGGACTAGCGGGACAGGTGAGACCCCACAGGCGCAGCCGAGGAGGCTCACCGCCCGCCCCGCGGAGTCGTCAGCCTGTAGCGGAAATCCATGTTCATTTAAAGCAGCCACAATCTTTGTGAAAACAGCCTATAAAAAAAAACCCATCACCTCAATCCAGCTATGGGAAAGGCGGTGGGTTTTCATTCATTTCATGGACTGCATTTTAAGATAACCCCATTACATTTTGTTAAAGACGATTCGCTCTGCCGCCTTCCTCGCTCCAGAAATATTACGGGAAACAGGCCCGATTTCAAGCTCTGCAAGAGGCCCGGAGACATAGAGATGCGGACACCATTCCAGCGTAGGCTTCACAATCGGATAACCGCAATTCGCACATTGAAGATTCTGCTGCCTGATCAATGTCTTCAGCCATTCCTGCTCCGGCATTGCCGGATGAAAGCCTGTGGCCATTAGTACTGCGCCAAATTTGATCCTGCTTCCGTCTTTTAAATTCAATCTTATTACCGAAGATTCCGAAACCGCTGAAGCCACTTCTCCATCAACAATCTTTAAGCTTCCATCACGAACAAGCCTGGAAATTTTGGCATTCAGCTCACTTGTTATTGAGCCTCTGTGCCTTGCCCCCTGAATTGCCTTTCTCCTCTCTTGATAATCGTTTATTTTTAAGAAACCATCCATATATTTCGGCCCAAGCCAGCCGGGATTACTGTCAAAGTCATGAACACGAAAAGGGTGCCTTTTCAGAAGGGTCACTTTTCCAGGGTAACTCCGGCAGAGTTTGATGCAGGTATGAGCAGCTGTAATACCCCCGCCAATAACTGCAATGGGTGTATTCATCTTTTCAAAACCGGGCAAGGAAGGACTGAAAATATGATGGATAAGACGGGAGCCCCGGCTCTGCAGTTCTGCCGCCCATTGAGGAATCACGGGTTGATCATTAAGGCTTATGGCGATAACAATGTTCTTGCCGCGAGCTGTCTGCCCATCCTCTGTAAGCACTTCCCACCATTCCCGTCCCTTAATTACATTTTTAACCTGCCCCTGCATCCATGCCTCATCCATACCTGCCTGTTTAAGAACCTCATCGCTATGTTCATTAAAAAAGGAGAGTAAAGGCCGTTTATAATATCCATAAAAAGCTCTGGAGTCTTGGGGATTTGCTGCCTTTTGCAAGCTGAATGGGTTGATATCGATATGGTGAACCGAAGGAGACCGCAAGTATTCCATTCCAATTCGTTCCGTGTTTCTCTTCCAGTTAGACAGGGGGCCATCATTCGGGTCAATGATCCGTATATCCCCGGCGTCTGCCCTTCCACTTTTAAGAAGAAAGGCCGCAATTGTACACCCATGGATACCGCCGCCTATAATGATCCAATTGTACATATCATTCTTCCTTTGTCCTTTTACCAGCTCGATTTCTTGACTCCGGGAACCTGTCCTTTGTGGGCCAGCTCCCTGAAAGCAATACGTGACATTTTAAATTTGCGAAGATACCCACGCGGGCGGCCTGTGACTTCACAGCGATTTTTCAACCGTGTGGGAGACGAGTCTCGAGGCAGTTTTTTCAATGCTTCATAATCCCCTTTTTCTTTAAGCTCTCTCCTTAACTCCGCATATCTTTCAACAATTTGCTGACGTTTTTTCTCTTTAACCACTTTGGATTTTTTGGCCATTTGTTATCTTCCTTTCTAATTAATACGTAATCATTACGATTTATATAACAAAAAAATTTATATCATAAACAGGAATTGCATACTTCTGTTGTTTCGAGTCCCGCTATTTCCCTTGACGTGATCTGAGTAATCAATCCATTTTGCTTTAGATTCTTTTTGCCTCAGTTTTTCATCAATTTCGCTTTCAATTTCCCTCATCAGAACCATCAGCTGTCCATACGTCATATTAAAGCGGGCTGCCGCCTGTTTATGAGGTGCATGTTTGACAAGCAGGGACATGAACTGTTCGGAAGTGTTTGATTGGGAAGCCAGTTCATCTTCCACCCCGACCACATATTGATAGACTTCTTTTTTATAAGAAGGAAGACCGGCAACAAGGTCCCGCACCAGGATTTCCAATAAATTCTCGTTCATATCTTTAATCCTCCAGGTTAATTCGGTCGTTCCATATTATATTTTTTCAAGAAACGGTCTGCACGGCCTCCGCGGTCGGCAAATTTCTGTACGCCAGTGTAGAACGGATGCGTGTCAGAACTAACTTCCACTTTGATCAGGGGATAAGTGCCGCCATCTTCCCACTCAATTGTCTCATTCGAGCCCATCGTCGAACTGGTTAAAAATTTATATCCGCTGTTTGTATCCATGAATACTACTTTTTGATAATCAGGGTGAATTCCTTGTTTCATTTTAGAAAACCTCCAGTAATTTTAGTAAATCGTAATTATTACGATTAAGTCCTTCCACTATTAAACCAGAAACAAATCTTCTTTGCAACCATTAGATCTTCACAAAAAAAAGAAGCGGTAATAACCTTGGTTAATGCCGCTTCTTACTTTCTCAAGCCGTCTTTTTCTTTGTTAAATTGAAAAATAGTTCATCAATTTTTTCAGTTCACAGGTGTATTTATTAACTGCTCTCCCAGAAAAAAATCCGTTTCTTGTGATTTTTACCAATGCAGCCAACTATTTATATGAGCCATTAACTAAAATTCTCTTCTGGTTCTCTTCATGAATTCTTTCACTGTCCTTGAGGGTACCTTCCCCTCTTTCCGGACAAGAGTAAAATAAACTCTTTCATCCCTTGCTGCCTTGATGGGAACACAAACAATATCCCCTGTCTGAAAAGGCTGGTGGCTGTTGAAGGAATAATCAAGGCCGACAGTCACAGCCATCCCTTTTTGAACTGCACGCTTTATAGCATCGAGATTATTACTGGTAAACATAATATCGATTTTGCCATATCCGGAAAGGATATCTTCTGTAAACTTCTTAATGTAATCATCATTGTATAAGACCAGTGTATTGGCAATGAGATCGCTTGGTGAAATGGTCTCCATCTTCGCAAGAGGCGAATCCTTGTTTACTGCTGCAACCATACTGCCTTCCAAAAGAGGTTCACATCGTAAAGCGCGGTCCTCTTCCAGTAAGGTTTGCGATGTAAGGATCAATCCAATATCCAGGCGGTAATGATGAATATCCTCCAGGATTTCCATTGGTCCCTTTTCATATATTTCAATCTTTACATTAGGGTAATCGGATTTAAAAGCGGAAACGATGTCTATTAAAAAGTTGGTTGGACTCGGGATGATCCCGATTTTCAATTCACCCGATAAACTTTCAGAGTATCTGTTTGCCTCTTCTTTTAATTCATTTACCTTCACAAGGGTTTCAATGGCCTTTTCAATGATTCCTTTCCCTTCAAAAGTAGGTACAGCTCCATTGCGATTTCTAATGAATAATTGAATTCCCAGTTCTTTTTCAAGCTTGCTGATTGATTGGCTGATCGCGGAAAGACTGACATGCTGATTCTCCGCTGCCTTTGTCAGTGACCCCGTATTGGCTACCTCAATTAAATGCTCGAGTTGATCTATATTCATGGAAATACCCCTTTTTGATTATGCTTTTATCGTAACTTTAATTTAGTTTTACTTAAGCTTCCCTTACTATTATTAAATTTTATGAAAGCCGTTTCAATGGTAAAATTTTAATTGATTATATAACTACTATTACCAGGAGGGGTTTTCATGACTAAAAGAGTAGCTGTCATTACAGGAGGAGCAAGCGGAATCGGAAGGGAAACTTGCTTTAAATTTGCCAAAAAGGGTGATCGGGTTGTCGTTGCCGATTTTAATGAGTTGGCAGGGAATGAAACCGCTGAAAGCATCAATGCCCAAGGCGGCGAAGCGATCTTTATAAAAACAGATGTTTCAAACTATGAAGATGTACTAGCCTTGATTGACAGAACGGTTGAAGAATTTGGACGCATTGATGTTATGTTCAACAACGCGGGAATCGGCAGCCCGACACCTGTGATGGATATGAATCTTGAAACTTACCACAAAATCATCGATATCAACCAGCATGGCGTTGCCTACGGAATTATCGCTGCCGGTAAAAAAATGAAAGAGCTGGGCATTAAAGGGGTTATCATCAATACAACATCTGTATTCGGAATCCTCGCATCTCCCGGCACTTTTGCCTACCATGCGACAAAGGGAGCTGTAAACATGATGACGAAATCAGCAGCTTTGGAAATGGCTCCTTATGGAATTCGTGTCGTTGGGGTTGCACCTGGAGTGGTAGATACTCCGATTATCCAGGGCTATAAAGACAAAGGCGTCATTGATTCCATGAAATCCAAAGTTATGGGCAACAAATTGACTCAGCCTGAACAACTGGCTGACACAGTCTACCTTCTTTCCCTTGAAGAAGCGAGTGCGATCAATGGAAGTGTTGTCATGGCTGATGAAGGATATGCTTCTTTTAAATAATCCTGACTTCTGCAGACATTCCTAACACACATTAAAACAGCGGATTCCCCTTTAGAGGGATCCGCTGTTTTTTCATTTCTTAAAACCGAGTGACGCTAATCATTTTTCTTCCGGCCGCTTCATATTATATTTTTTCATAAAGCGGTCTGCACGGCCTCCGCGGTCTGCGAATTTTTGCACTCCAGTATAGAAAGGGTGTGTGTCTGAGCTGACTTCAACTTTGATCAACGGGTAGGTGTTTCCATCCTCCCATTCAATTGTATCTGAAGATTTTAGTGTGGAGCTGGTCAGAAACTTGTAGCCGCTGTTCGTATCCATGAAAACTACTTTTTGAGTGTTTGGATGTATTCCTTGTTTCAATGAGAAAACCTCCTTTTTGATTCAAGTCACGATAGCTATGAGGATGGTTATTACTTCTTAAGGATGCAGTCCTTTTTGCAGCACAAAGACCCTCCATATAATTTGTATTCACGTTAAAACTGCCATTCAAACCTTCAGCCCCCCTGTATTTCACCAGCAATCGTAAATGTAATCTTTTTCCTTTCTCTATGAATCTTTTATCTGAATAAGCCGTATATAAACTAAAATAAGTTTTTGATAAGGAAGTGTCCGGGATGAATGATGTAATAGGGAAGATTGAGAGATACAAGGACATTTATTTACAGTTAAGAACCAATCTGCGCTGGAAGGTATCCGATAACAGAGCTCTTATGATGGCCTCTTCTCTATATGTAACAAGTGAGCGCGACTTCGATATAAATCATTTTCAGAAGCTTAGTGATTTTATAAAAAATGAGGCCGGTATATTTTCAACTCTGAAATCCCAGCTCCGTTTTACCATTGCCGCTATGCTCGACACCCGGTTCAGCAATCCAAACCAACCCGCAGTGCCCCACAACTGGAACGTAATAAACTACTCTCCAAATTAGCCTTTACGAAAATAAAGATGCCAGGTATCACCATGGACATACTGCTTTCTGTCCACGTGTGAAACCTGGCATCCTGTTTACTGCAGCCCTTCTATATCTATTTCCCGGACAGGCAAGGAGCCTTCTCCTGTATCCAGGTAGGTGACGTTTACTTTGTCATTTTCTTCAAGATAGATACTCATCGGGTTGTTTTCCGACGAGACAGTGAAGCTTTTTCCGCCATCCATCAGGAAGTAAACCGTTGTGTAGTCTCCCGTTTTTTCTTTATACACTCGTATGACTGTACCGCTGACTTTCTTTTCTTCCGCTTCCCCGCTTCCATTGACGCTGCCGCCTCCCCGCTGCAGGGCTGTTTTATACAGCTTGAGTGCCTGGTTTGGAGTATTTGCATATACGGAGATTTCCGGATTTGCCGCCGAGACAATGAAATAATTCTGGAGGAAGCCATTGGGATCAAGCACCGGCGTCAGCCAGCTCGCTTCACCATAGAAGTTATACAGGATCGGCATTTCCCCGCTCCATTTTTTCTCGATGAATTTCTTCTCGATGATTTGGAGATTTCCCTGTGAGTCCATGTACGATCTTTCCAGATTACCTGTATAGAAGGTTGCTTCACCCGTTCTTGAATTGGTTAAGGAATAGCCCAGCATGCTGTCCACTCCTTCTTTTGGCGAAGTAAAGTCTGTAAAGTAATACATTTCTCCGTTCTCATTGAAGATCGGGCTTACATTTGCCTCTGTTCCTTCATCTGAAGGCAGCTTTACTTCTGACTTCCCGAACAGGCTGTTCCAGAAGCCCTGCACATAGTTTCCGTAATAGCTGTTCTGCAGACTGACTGTTTCCGGGGATACTGCACCATCGATAAAGTCAGGTGCATCATCCAGCTTGTATGATTTCACCTTTCCGTTTTGCGGATCGACCACCACAATGCCTTCTGCCTTGAAGCCGTTCCTCGCAGAGATGAACTCTCCAAAGGTACGTACATAGTATGGCTTACCATTTTCATCGACTTCAAGCTGTACATCTCCATTAAAAATCTGCTTTGGATAGTTCATCCGGATATGGCGCTCGATGTTCTTATTAAAGTAGGACGAAGGTGTATAGGTCATTCTTTCCTTAACAAACTTTGGATTGTCTGATGAATCTGTTGCACTGATAGTGAAGTACCCTGGTGTTTCGTCTCCTTTGAACCATTTAAAAAATCCTGAAAATTCCACCGGGGCGATGTACACATAGTCGCCGTTCACTTTTTGAATCTGCAGGTTTCCAAGCTCATAATAACTTGTATCCGGTACCTGCCCAAAAGCCTTTTTCATTTTATTACGGGCAAATTTCGGAGGCACGCTGGCCGGTGTCTGCTGTTCATCAAATGCCTCTAGTTCAGTTTTTACATCCATTTTAGCTGACTGGAACTTTTCATCGGCATTGAAAAGGAACGCAGTCAATAGATATGCGCCAGCAAGCAGGGTTACTAAAAACACTGAGCTCTTGATCAGCCGCTCCTTCCCCGCAGCCAACATGGCACCTGCACCAGAAGCAATGATCAGTAATAGCCATACAGATGAAAAGTTACGATCCAGGTTGCTTAGATAATAAAATCCGAACGCTGCTGCAACTGTGATGAGAAGAACCCCCGCAGTCCCAGCGGCATTAAAACGGCTTTTCTCTTTTTTCCCGGTCCTTCCGCCTTGAAGCGGTACCAGCAGCACCGCTGTAACCACACCTACTATAATTGAAAATAAAAAAATGTTTCCCATATATTATATGTTTCCCCTTCCAGGAGTTAAGTTAATTTGCTACTTAACTATACGGATGAAGCCGGGGTTTGGTTTCATTTTGTTTGATGCGACCTCAAGGAACTTGGCTGTGACTGAAGCCCTCTCCTTCTAAAGCCTGATGAAAAAACATCCCTGCGGATGTTAATTCCAAGCGCATTTCTGACTACACTAGTGGTAGAAAGGAGAGATGAACATGAAACGTATATTGAAAGAGATTTTTAAGAGAACAGACGATATTGAAGTAAAGCGGATCAGGGATCAGATCATCGACAGACGGGCCGGGCTTTACAATAGAATGTTTTAAGAAGGCTCTTTTCTCGACCTTTTAGGCCGTCAATTAAGAGTTTCAAAAAAATGCTATTTCTCACCGGAAAATTCCTGGAAAGCCATAGACAAAAAAACGAGTGCATAACCAAATGGAGATACACTCGCTGCTTTCGACAAAAACCGGGGGGTGACTGTGCTCGACCCCCTTATAATGGACATATAAGTTATGATGAAGATACGACAAATATGCATTTATGGGGGAGAATTTAAATGGCTAAAAAACAACATTCACATACAAGTGTCGAAAATAAACTAGAAGCTGTCAAAAAGGTACTAGAGAATCATCAACCTGTTGCTGCTGTGGCAAAAGAATTGGGGTTACATCGAGATACCGTAAATAGATGGGTTAACCAGTTTAAAGCAAACGGGAAARAAGGGTTAATGAACTCCCGTTCTATTACTAACTCGGGTACTACCCAAGAAATTAAGCGTATTCGAGAACTAGAGAAAAAACTTAAAGAAAAAGAACAGGAGAATGAAATCTTAAAAAAGTTCCAGGCCTTTCTCAAAGAGAACGAATAAGCAAAATATTCGAAGCTGTTTCTTTATTGAGAAAGGACTATCCAGTGATTCTTTTATGCCGTGTGCTTGGGGTATCAACCAGTGGTTATTATGCGTATCTAAAGCGCCCAAAACTTCCAGCGTCAACTGAAGAGAAAGAGACTTTAAAAGCCATAAAAAAGGTGTATTACACTGAGAAAGGAACGTACGGATCTAAACGAATTTCCAAAGTTTTAAAGGCAGGTGGCAAGATTGTAAATCATAAAAGAGTTGCCAGGTTAATGAAAGAAGCCAACCTAAAGGCAACCGTTAGACTTCCTAAGACAAACGAAGAATCAAAGGGAAAAGCAAGTGGCTACGTGTATCCAAATTTACTTGAGAGGAACTTTGAGGCTTACCACCCAAACCAAAAGTGGGTAACCGATATGACTGAAGTAATTTATAAGGGAGAGAAGTTATATATATCAGCCCTAATGGATTTGTTTAATCGTGAAATTATTGCCTTTAAGATGGGGTTAAGTCCAAATACACAGTTAATTGAAGATACAATCAAAGCTGCCAAAAAGAAAAGAAAGCTAAAGACTTTAGAAGGTGTTCTCATCCACAGCGATCAAGGAAGTGTGTATCGCTCTCTAATGTACCAAGGGTTGAAGCAAGAGATGAATTTCACTCCTAGTATGTCGCGGAAGGGGAACTGTTGGGATAACGCAGTAATAGAAAGTTTCTTCTCTCACCTAAAGACTGAATTCCCTTGTTTTTATCCAGTAAATAAAGATTCACTTACTCTTCAAGCAAACCTTTTAAAGTACATTAAGCGTTACAACGAGAAACGAATCCACAGTAAAATTGGATTCGTCTCGCCAAAACAATACCTTAAAGATTACTTAAAATCAGCTTAAAATGTCGTATTTTCGACTGTCCATTTATTGGGGGTTGATTCACTGTCACNCTCCTAGTATGTCGCGGAAGGGGAACTGTTGGGATAACGCAGTAATAGAAAGTTTCTTCTCTCACCTAAAGACTGAATTCCCTTGTTTTTATCCAGTAAATAAAGATTCACTTACTCTTCAAGCAAACCTTTTAAAGTACATTAAGCGTTACAACGAGAAACGAATCCACAGTAAAATTGGATTCGTCTCGCCAAAACAATACCTTAAAGATTACTTAAAATCAGCTTAAAATGTCGTATTTTCGACTGTCCATTTATTGGGGGTTGATTCACTGTCACACCGAATTATTCTTCCGCGGGGAAGGTTTTCCTCAGGAAGAACGACAGGATGATTCCTATCCCTGCCACGACTCCGGCTGCTATGAAGGAAACATTGACACCGTGGACCAGTCCTTCCATCCCGTATTCGGAAGGATTGAGGGCACTGTTTGTCATGATTGTGACCAGCAGGGCCGTCCCTACTGAACCTGAGATCTGTCTCATAGTGTTATTCATGGCCGTTCCATGCGGAATCAGGCTTGGCGGCAGCTGATTAAGACCAGCCGTGGTGACAGGCATCATTACCAGGGCTACACCAAACATCCTTACCGCATTGACAACCGCCATGTATGTAAAGGATGTTTCTGTCGTCAAATTGGTAAAGAAGAAGGTTGAAATGGTTACAATAGTCAGCCCGACAATCGCCAGCATTTTAGCACCGAATTTATCAAAGATTCTCCCGCTGACAGGATTCATGATCCCCATGATCAGGGCACCAGGCAGAAGCATCAGCCCTGATTCAAAAGCGGAAAACTCGTGCATGTTCTGCATATAAATCGGCAGGATGGTCGCGCCTCCAATCATTGCAATGAACATGATCATGCCTATGATGGTTGCCAGAGTGAAAATCCCGAACTTGAACACCCTGAATTCAAGGATAGGCTGCTCCAGCTCGAACTGTCTTTTGATGAAAACATATAAAATGACACTGCCAAGCAGCAATGACAGGAGCACCTGCGCGCTGCCCCAGCCCGCAGTTCCGGCCGTACTGAAGCCGTAAAGAATTCCTCCGAATCCCAGTGTCGAAAGAATGATCGATAGGACATCCAGCTTCGGGTTCGTCAGTTTCGTAACATTTTTCAACACAAAAAAAGCAATGATAAAATCAATGATGGCTATCGGCAATACAACATAAAAAAGAACCCGCCATGGATATTGGTCGACAAGATAACCTGATAATGTCGGCCCGATCGCAGGAGCGAATGAAATGACCAATCCAAACAACCCCATCGCCGACCCGCGCTTTTCAACCGGAAAGATGACAAAAAATACGGTCTGCATCAATGGAATCATGATCCCGGCACCTGAAGCCTGGACAATTCGTCCCATCATTAAAAAGAAAAAGGTGGGGGCGACCGCGCAAATGAATGTTCCTGCCGCAAATAATCCCATTGCGGTCAAGAACAACCGCCGTGTAGTATACCGGCCGATGAGAAATGCTGTAATTGGGATCATCACCCCGTTCACAAGCATAAACACCGTCGTCAGCCATTGTGCTGTATTAGCGCTTAAATCCAGATCCCTCATAATATGGGGCAGTGCCGTAGCCAAAAGAGTTTGATTTAAGATCGCTGCAAATGCACCTGAAATCAAAATAGCGACAATCGGCACAATTTTAAATTCCTGTTCCTCTCTAGTTTCAGGTTTCTCCATCGTCCTCCCCCTTTTGCTTACATTCTGCAGTAAAACATTTATATATTCCCACAGCTTTATAAAAGAAAACGCAGTGATTTTATTTCGGGCACCGTAATAATTTTAGCGTTTAGAAGTATCTCTCGACAACCAATCTGCTTATTATTTTAGGTTTCTTCCTGAGCTGATTCGCTGAATTGAAATCTGCGATTGTGTTAATTTATATAATAATAATGAGAAAAGGAGATGACTAAATGCAAAACAAAGAGGAATTGAAGCAGCAAATTCTTGATGCCTTCCATTTCAGGCATGCAACAAAGCAATTTGACCCTGATAAAAAAATTGCAGATGACGACTTCCGTTTCATTATGGAAACCGCCCGCCTTTCCCCAAGTTCATTTGGATTCGAGCCTTGGCGCTTTCTAGTCATCCAGGATCCCGCTCTTCGTGAAAAAATCAAAAATGCTTCCTGGGGAGCCTACACCAAACTTCCTGAAGCAAGCCATTTTGTTATTATCCTTGCAAGAACCAAGGAAGACACCAAATACGATTCTGACTATCTGAAAGATCAACTGAAAAATGTCTCTAAGATCCCCGATGAGTTTCTGGAAAAATTCCTAGGCAGAATTGAGGAATTTCAGAAAGAAGACTTTAACCTTCTAGAGGGAGACAGACCTCTGTACGACTGGGCTTCCAAACAAACCTATATCGCGCTGGCCAACATGATGACTGCAGCTGCCCAGATTGGAATAGATTCCTGTCCGATTGAAGGATTCAATATTAAAGAAATGGATGCTCTTTTACAGGAAGAAGGACTGCTCCAAGACGGACACTTCAGCATTTCCGTTATGGCGGCTTTCGGTTACCGAGTAGAAGAACCAAGACCTAAAACAAGAAGGCCCTTTGATGATATTGTTAAATGGGTATAACAAATAGACCCGGCGCTAAATTTAGTGCCGGGCTTTTCACACAAAAATACCTTCCAATTTATCCCACCTTGTTTAAGAAGAAGAAGAAGGGGAAAAAAGAAGCAAAGACAAAAATCAATTTGATGAATGTCTTGAAAGAAATGCTGGTGTAAATCGTCTTAGATGGAAAAAACAATTTTTAAAATTTAAGGAGGAGTTACAATGGCTACAAACAACAACAATAACGAAAACAACAACGGTAAAATGTCAGTGGAAGAAGCAGGACGCAAAGGCGGAGAAGCTACTTCAAACAACCATGACAAAGAATTCTATCAGGAAATCGGCCAAAAAGGCGGAGAAGCTACTTCCAAGAATCACGACAAAGAATTCTACCAGGAAATCGGTGAAAAAGGCGGAGAAGCCCGAAGCCGTCAAAACAGCAATGACAACAACAGCAATAGTAATAACAACAACAGCCGCTAATACATGGAAACAGAAGAAGCCTGCACAACTCGTGCAGGCTTCTTTCATCTACTATCTATTAAAATTGTGTATAGCATTTTTTGCACTGCTGTCCATTTCTCTGCCGCTTGTTTTTCGCACCGCAGGCCGGGCATATGACAAAGCCGGTATTCTGATCCAGCCCTTTATTCTGATTAAAGTAGTTATATAGAGCTTTTGACGCCAGAACGATTGTAAAAGCGATGCATCCCCCTAATATAACTAACGTAAATACCAATATGATTCCGTTCAAATCAAAACATCCCCCACCTGTTTAGCTACTTTTCTTCAAAGCACTTTTGGCATATGAACTTTCCCTCGTTTTTTAGGTAGGCTTTGATTTCAGTCATACCCTTGCGCTTCGGCCAGCGCATTTTCACATAAACTTCTTCATCGCCTTCAATCTCCCTGCCGCACACCGAACATTTAGCTTTTTCTCCAAACATCTGGATCACTCCTTTATTAATAGCTTGCGACCACCATGTTAAAAATGACGGTGTATTTATTTTCACCAGTTGGTATTACTTCCTGTACCATAACATCATGTGAGCCTATTTCTTCTCTTTTGTTTTCAACGATTTGCTGCAGAACCTCGGCCAGCGAATGATTCTCCTCCAAGGTAATATCTACAAACTGCTGATCCTTCATAGTGCATACCTTCTTTCATTTGCTATAAATTTTCTGGAAGATTTATTTATCTTATATACGGAAGGCTGGCCGTTTGGTTTCAAGATTTCTGCCTTCTCATCTCAATCACTTGAGAATTTTATTTAAATGAACGATTATATAGAAGTGTATTTATAGATTTGGAGGAACTGTTATGGAAAAAAAGATAAATTCCAAGGCGATACTCGTCACGTTCATGATAGGTGCTTTCTTTGCCATCTTGAATGAAACCCTGCTGAATATCGCTCTTACAGAGTTAATGACCGTCTTCAGTGTGGATGCGCCGACGGTCCAATGGCTGGCTACAGGCTTTATGCTTGTCATGGGTGTGCTGATGCCGATATCCGCGCTTCTGATTCAGTGGTTCACGACACGACAGATGTTCATAGGGGTCATGTCGATATTCCTGCTCGGAACCATCATCGCTGCCTCGGCATTGAACTTTCCGATGCTGCTGACAGGCCGTATGATCCAGGCTGTCGGAACCGGGCTCTTGATTCCGGTCATCTTCAATGCCCTGCTGCTGCTGTACCGGCCTGAAGTCCGCGGGAAAATCATGGGGACGTTCGGTCTTGTCATTATGTTCGCACCGGCAATCGGACCTACCTTGTCAGGAGTGATTGTCGATTTACTCGGATGGCGCTGGCTGTTCATCACAGTGATTCCTTTTGCCGTTTTCTCCATTTTGTTTGCGATTAAATATTTGGAGAACGTCGGGGAGGTCACAAGACCAAGTGTAGATATCCTGTCGATCATCTTATCTTCCATCGGAATCGGGGGCATTGTGTATGGATTCAGCAGTGCCGGTGAAGAGGGTGCCGGCTTTACATCTATCAGGATTATCACCATTCTTGCTGTCAGTATCATCAGCATCATTGTGTTTACATTACGACAGCTGAAACTTGATCAGCCCTTGCTTGATGTCCGGGTCTTCAAGTATAAAAGCTACGCACGCGGAATTATCATATTTGTCATCGTCGTCATGGCTATGTTTGCTTCAGAAATCGTGATGCCGATGTATCTGCAAGGACCGCTTGGATACTCCGCGAAATTGGCAGGCCTGCTATTACTGCCTGGAGCATTGCTGAACGGCTTGATGTCGCCTGTCATGGGATCACTTTTTGATAAATATGGTCCAAGGAAACTGATCATCCCTGGTACTTTGACACTTTTGGGAGTCATGATTTTCTTCAGCAATATCAGCCCTTCAGTTCCTATTTGGTCCTTCATTCTGGCTTACATGCTGTTGATGCTTGCCATCTCAGCCATTATGATGCCCGCCCAAACCAATGCGCTGAATGAATTGCCGAAAAACTTGTACCCGCATGGCACGGCGATCGCCAATACGCTCCAGCCGATCGGGGGCGCACTGGGTGTGTCCATCTTTGTCAGCATCATGACACAGGGTGAGGCCAGCTACCTTGAAGGGAAAACAAATGTCACCGAGGAAGTCGCTAACCAGGCCATGACCTATGGTGTCCACCATGCTTACTGGTTTGCATTGGGGCTTGCCGCCCTCGCCTTTATCACTGCCCTCTTTATCAGGAAAGCCGTAGCACCAGATTTTGATGAAGAAAAAAGTCCTTCAGAAACAGGTGCTTAATTTTAACTTAGCTTAGATAATGAAAGACGCTCCCAATTTTGACTGGGGGCGTTTTTTTATAAGGCTCTTTTCGTACACTTTACTGCTATTTGAAATTAATTAGGCATAAAATGACCATAAAACACTCCAATAATTTGTTGATAATAAAAAGAAAAAACTGCTCCCCCTGATTCGAGAGACCCCCCTAATATTCGGGGGTATCCGAAAGCAACAATTTATGCCAAAACAGCCTTATAAGGAAAGTTCGGTGTTTGAGCGATTAATCTTTTCACCGAATTTAGTCAGTGTAAAGGCAGAACATGTAAACTCTCTGTTATTTTTAAATAATCGTTGATAATGATTATCAGTTTCGGTACAATGTAACTATAAATCTTTTAAACTTTCTGTCATTCTCACAATGAGAAAGATTCATACATTTATAGAAAATACAGAATGAGGAGCGGTCGTTATGAAGGAAACTGAATGCTTTGACGTCACCATCATCGGTGGAGGCCCCGCCGGACTCTATTCAGCGTTTTACAGCGGACTAAGAGGAATGAAGGCAAAAATTATTGAATTCCAGCCGCAGCTCGGAGGCAAAATACACGTTTATCCTGAAAAAATGATATGGGATGTAGGCGGTTTGATCCCCACGCCAGGAGCGAAACTGATCGACCAGCTCGTCCAGCAGGGCCTGACGTTCAACCCGGAGGTGGTTCTTAATGAGAAAATCGTCTCCATTGCACGCGACGAGGCCGGACTGTTTCAATTGAGAGCTGCTTCAGGAAATGTCCATTATTCCAAGACCGTGATCATCGCCGTTGGAAGCGGGATCCTTCAGCCGCAGAAATTGAATATTGAAGGGGCAGACCGCTTTGAAATATCAAACCTGCATTATACTGTTAAATCCCTGAAATATTTCAAGGACCGCACCGTGATCATTTCCGGCGGCGGCAACTCTGCAATCGACTGGGCTAATGAGCTGGCCCCTATTGCAAAGCAGGTTTACCTCACCTGCCGAAAAGGTCAGTTGAGCGGACACGAAGCGCAAGTGGCTCAACTGATGAACAGTTCTGCACAGACATTCTTGAATACTTCCATAACAAAGCTCGCTGCCAGGCATGGAGAAGATGTCATCGATTATGTAGAACTGCTCAATAATGTCACCCAGGAAACCACTTCCCTTGCCATTGATGATGTCATCATTAACCACGGCTTCGACCGGGATGCATCTCTTCTGGAGGAAAGTGAACTCCATATTAAAATGATGGATAACTTCTATATAGAAGGAACCACAATGTGCGAATCTTCCATACCGGGCATTTTTGCCGCAGGAGATATCATTAAGCATGAAGGAAAACTGAACCTGATTGCCGGTGCGTTCCAGGATGCTGCCAATGCTGTCAATAAAGCGAAGCAGTTTATCGAGCCGGAAGCTGGTGCGTTTGCGATGGTTTCGTCTCATAATGAAGTGTTTAAAGACCGGAATAAAGAGCTGGTGCGGCAGCTGGTGAAATAATGATAAAAAGGCGTGTCCCCTTGGGGATACGCCTTTTTGGTTAGTTGAGCCTGGCTCATTTTCACACTTTTGAGCCTGGCTCAATTCCGCCTTTTTGAGCCTGGCTCAATCTAACCTTTTTGAGCCTGGCTCAGTTTCACACTTTTGAGCCTGGCTCAATTCCGCCTTTTTGAGCCTGGCTCAATTTCACCTTTTTGAGCCTGGCTCAATCTCACCCTTTTGAGCCTGGCTCAATTCCGCCTTTCTGAGCCTGGCTCAATCTCACTCTTTTGAGCCTGGCTCAGTTTCACCTTTTTGAGCCTGGCTCATTTCGCACTTTTGAGCCTGGCTCAACTAAACTCAAAGCTCATCAAACCCATTGGCATCGGATGTTTTGGTATACTGCCTGGATTTCTGTTCAAAGAAATCTGTTTTGCCCATATCCACTTCCTGATAGGCGACGATCCACCTTAATGGATTGGACCTGTATCCCTCAAAAGGCGCCTGGAAGCCCAGCTGCTGAGCTCTTTTATTGGCCATGAATTTTATATAGGCTTCGATATCAGACATGAGGAGACCTTCTATTTTGTCGCCGATGATCTCCCTGCCCCATTCAATTTCGAGCTCTGCCGCCTGTTTGAAAGCTTCCATTCCAAATGTGTGAAGCTCCTTTGTATCATATTCCGGGTTCTCCCGGAGTACCTCTTTGAAAATTTTTTCAAAAAGCCCCACGTGCAGCTGTTCGTCCCGGTTGATGTAATTGATCATCGTGGAGGTTGCCACCATCTTTTGGTTGCGCGCGAGATTATAGAAGAAGGCGAAACCTGAATAGAAGAACAAGCCTTCTAAAATGACGTCATATACAATGGAATGAAGCAGGTTTTCGACATTCGGCTGCTCAACAAACCCCTGATAGCCGTTTGTGATGAAGTCGTTCCTCTTCCGCAATGTCGGCTCGGTTCTCCAGTAATCGAACACTTCGTCCTGTTTCTTCTTGGAAACGATGCTGGACAGCACGTAGCTGTATGAATGGTTATGGACAACCTCCTGCTGAGCTAAAATGATCATCAGAGCGTTGAGGCTTGAATCCGTTAAGTAGTCAGCCACCTTTCCTGCGTAATCAGTCTGGATGCTGTCGAGCAGTGCAAGCAGACCTATCACTTTCAGGAAGGTTTCCTGCTCTTGCTCAGTCAGGTTTGGGAATTGCTTAATGTCTTTGGACATATTGATTTCAAAAGGTGTCCAAAAGTTTCCGAGCATTCTTTTGTACTTTGGGTAAGCCCATGGATACCTGACATCATCCCAATTCAATATATTTGAACTTCTTCCGTTGATGAGACCTGTGGAAGCGTTCGGAGCCTCAGAATCTATCAGTATTCTTTTCTCTAGTTTGTCCATTTTCCATCCATCCTCCCGGGAAATTCTCAGCTGTGGCAGCTTTCACAATCATCGATTTCTGCATTTGAAGTGGAGCGTATATAGTAGGTTGTCTTCAATCCTGACTTCCAGGCATCTAGATGAATATCCAGCAATGCTTTTGCCTTGATGTCGTTCCGGACGTACAGGTTGAACGAGATTGATTGATCTATGTGTTGCTGGCGTTTCGCATTCTGTTTGATGCTCCAATGCTGATCGATGTTATAAGCAGTTTTATAAAACCAGGTTGTGTGAGGCGATAAATCCGGTGCCGTTACTGGTATCTTGTAATCTTTCTTTTCTTCTGAATATTCGAGGCGGAAAATCGGATCAATGCTGGCAGAAGAACCAGCAATCAGTGAAGTAGATGAATTAGGAGCGACCGCCATTAAATACCCATTTCTGATGCCATGCTGCTGTACCTTTTCCTTAAGCTCAACCCATCTGGAAGAGGTGTATCCTCTTTTATCAAAGTAACTGCCTGTGGACCATTCTGAACCAGGAAAATAAGGATACGCCCATTTTTCTTCTGCCAGTGAGGTGCTTGCTTTTATAGTAAAATAGGCGATATCTTCATATAGAGAATCACAGTAAGCCACCGCCTCATCACTTTCCCACTTGATTCCTTCCTGAGCGAGAAGATGATGCCATCCGTATGTTCCCAATCCGATTCCGCGGTACCTTTCGTTGGTGAGCTCCGCCTGAAGGACCGGGATGTTATTAATATCGATAACATTATCGAGCATTCTCACGGCGATGGTGATCACTTTTTCAAGGACCCCATCCTTTACAGCCTTAGCCAGGGAAAGGGAAGACAGATTACAGACAACATAATCTCCAGGCTTTTTATAAGTGATGATCTTTCCATCGGAAACCAGCTCTTCTTCCATGACTGTCGGGCTCATGTTCTGGGTAATTTCTGTACAGAGGTTGCTGCAGTAAATCATTCCTTTATGCTGGTTTGCGTTCATCCGATTCACTGTGTCTCTGTAAAACATGTAAGGAGTTCCTGTTTCAAGCTGCGAAATCATGATCGACTTGAAGAGGTCTATAGCAGGAACGGTTTCATGTGATAGGTCGGGGTGAAATACGCACGCCCAATATTTTTCCCTGAAGGATCCTTTCCCCTGCTGTTCATCATAAAAATCTTCAAGTGAGAAGCCCATGACTTTTCTTACCTCATGAGGATCGAACAGGTACCATTCTCCCCTGTTTTCCACCTGCTCCATGAAAAGGTCAGGAAGGCATACCCCAGTAAACAGATCATGGGTTCGCTGCCTTTCATCACCATTGTTCAGCTTTGCGTCAAGGAATGGAAAAATGTCTTTATGCCAGACATCCAGATAGACCGCGATCGCTCCCTGCCTCTGCCCCAGCTGATCCACGGAAACCGCAGTATTATTTAGCTGCTTCATCCAGGGAATCACTCCTGAACTGACTCCTTTAAAGCCTTTGATATCACTTCCGCGGCTTCTGATTTTCCCCATGTAGATGCCGATTCCTCCACCGTTCTTGCTCAAGGTTGATACATCGGTGTTCGAATCGTAGATGCTCCTCAGGTCATCTTCCACAGTATCAATGAAACAGCTTGAAAGCTGCCCATAGCTTTTGCCGGCATTTGCCAAGGTGGGTGTGGCAACAGTCATATAGAGATTAGAAAGCGCCCAGTAAGCTTCTTTCACAAGATCGAGACGTTTCTCTTTTGGTTCTTCCGCCAGCAGAGTCATCGCAATGATCATAAACCGTTCCTGCGGCAGCTCAATAACTTGGCCAGTATGGGACTTGGCTAAGTATCTTTCCGCCAGGGTGACAATCCCTATGTAAGTAAACAGCCTGTCCTTCTCAGGATCTATCACTCTCTCAAGAACCTCAACCTCATCAACAGAGTAAGTTTCACGAAGACGCTTACCGTAGATTCCAAGGCGTTCAAGCATCTCAATCAGTTTATAAAATGAGCCGTAACCCTTATAGGAGTCCGTCCCTCTATTCTCTGAACTTTTCCGGTATAAGCTTCTTAGATAGATATCTGCTGCAGCATAGGTCCAGTCCGGTTCGGTGCTGCTGATTCTCTCAACTGCTGCAAGGATAAGCATCTTTTCAAGTTTCTCTGCTGTTAAATCAGGCTTAGCTCCGATGGTTTGAAGCACTTTCTCCTCATATTGATCGAAAGAGAGCGACTTGTGCCTGTCCTTTAACTTCTCCAAAAGTTCCTGTGCAGCAGCTTTGTGCTGTTCGGCCGTTATTTGCATCTGCGATTCCTCCCAATCATTCTATTGATTTCTCATTTCAAGACGGTGCTGTTTACGCTGCTGAGCTGTCTTCAGCAGCCGTTCCTCTTCTAATGTCTGAGGGATGACCCCGGGCACCTGCGTCGGCTTTCCGTCTTTATCCTTTGCCACCATCGTCAGGATTGAAGTTGTTGTTAGTGTCTTGGTGCCTGACTCCAAATCTTCACTTTTCACTTTTACAAACACTTCCATTGAAGTCCGCCCTGTAGAGACCACACAGGCTTCCAAGGTGAGAATATCTCCAACCACGGCTGACGACAGAAAATTCACAGTATCAATCGAGGCCGTCACGACAACCTTCCTGCTGTGCTTCATGGCGGAAATCGCGGCTATCTCATCAATATAAGATAAAACTGTCCCTCCAAAGATGGTGCCCATATGGTTGGTGTCAGGTGGGAGCACCAGCCTGGTAACGATAGTTCTGGACACGTGAGATGATAAAGCTTCCATTTTTCATGGCTCCTTTTATTCAATTTGTTTCTAGTAGAAAAATAGGAAAGGTCTTAAAGCGCAGACAGGGTCATCCACAGAGGTTGATTTTTAATTCCCCATAAAAATCAAAAAAACCCATCGCAAAGGATGGGTTTTTAAACGTTGATATATTAATAGACAGTACAGTCGAATCTACCAATGTATCCTCGTTATACCTTCCCAATTCCCGAAGAAGATAAGACGCTATAAAAATGGCAGGTCTCCTGACTTGTGCTTTCACTCTACTTTAAGTCCTTCCCGTCTTTTTTGAAGACAGTGGTCATCACTTATTTCGTCAGCACTTACAGTTGCGGGGACAGCTCCGGATTCTCACCAGATTCCCTATTAAGTCTATATAGACACCATTATTACCGGCATTACACAATATGTAGTTGTAAAATAATATCAAGACACATAATATTGTGTTCTCTTTTTAGATGATAAAGGAAAAGAAGAAGGAATACAATAGATTTGCCTGATAAATTTTTGAGTTTTAATGAAGTCGGCTTCAAGTGAAGAAGGAGGTCTTACAGACGCCTGTGTTGCACCATTCTTCAGTAAAATTATTAAAGAGGATATACTACTACTGACATTAAAAGATTATTTCCAAGGAGAATTAGTGATGAAACCACAACTGAATTCCTATCTGTATGCCATCAATTCTCTATCCATTCCTTTGGGTAAAGAAGACCTGCTATCAAGGGATTTTCTTATAGAAAAAACCGGGGATATAGAAATGTACTATGCACCACATAATGAGCACATAAATAAAGAAGCTAAAGTTGTCCTGGCCGGAATTACACCGGGATGGACGCAAATGAAAGCAGCTTATGAAGAAGTTCTAAGAGGAGTTGAAAAGAATCATTCGAATGAGCAGATATTATACGACGCCAAGCAAACTGCCGGATTTTCAGGGACTATCCGAAAGAACCTGACGGATATGCTCGATCAATGCGGGCTGCCTGAAACACTGGGCATCGAAAGTTCATTATCACTTTTCCAACAAAACCGGCCATTGCTGCATACTACCTCCATCATCAAGTATCCTGTCTTTATCTCGGGAAAGAACTATACTGGCCACCACCCTGATATCGATCAGTCTCCAATGCTCTCCCGGTATGCTTATCAAGAATTTCCAAAGGAACTCGAGTACATTAGGTCTCAGGCTTTGGTCGTTCCACTTGGTAAAACAGCAGAGAAAGTCTGCAGAAGACTTTTGAAGACGGAAAATCCCCCGGGACATTATTTCTTGTTCGGATTTCCCCATCCATCGGGAGCAAACGGGCATAGGTTAAAGCAGTTCCAGCAGAACAAAGATGAAATGGAGAGTTTTATTAGAGACTGGGGCAGAAAAGTGTTTTGATATTTTCTAAAATCCTCAGCCCATGCTAAAAAAGGCTTTTGCCGATAATAAACTGCGGAAGATTTGAACTGTGATAACTTTTGAACAATATAAAAAGCCTGGTTAAAACCAAGCTTTCATAAAGTCATAACGGTTCTTACTATAATCAGTACCTTCTAGACAGGACAACAAACGATAAAAACACGGTTATTATAGTCAACGCTGCCAGTAAACTTACAGTCTGATACCCATTTAAATGAATGACGTTAAATTGAAAGAGCGGCATCAGAACGATCATATAGCTTAATATAAAGAAGTAGCTATAGAACATCCCTCTCTCCCGGATTCTCTTCGTGCGCTCATCGTTATCTTTAAATTGCGGGTATAGATAAGCCAGGCAAAAACACATAACCGTTGTGCTTACAAACACCACCTCGTACCCGACAAAAAATGCTCCTGTTGATATACTCGCATAGCCCATCAGCAAACCGGTCAGCAAAAAGAAAATACCATTAAAAAAGAAAAACTTCCTCCCTGTTTTACTGCTCATCTGCATAAAATCGCTCCTTCCCACCCTAGAAAATCACCTTTCAGTTGTTCAATCTTCTTCATCCAACAAAAAAACTTCTTCCACAATTGTGTTAAAACAGCGGGCGATTTCAATAGCCAGAGGCAGGGAAGGATTGTACCGCCCCTTTTCAATCGAAATAATCGTCTGTCTGGACACGCCCAGTATGCCAGCCATCTGCTCCTGAGAGATTTTATTTTCCTGCCTTAATTCCTTCATACGATTTTTCATACGCTGACTTCCTCTCTAAAACCATTATAAAGTAAAGCAACCTTTACTGTAAAGGTCGCTTTACAAATTAATTAGTGCCTATTCATTTTCATAGAGTTCTTTTATCTTTATAAGAACCTTCTGAATCCGATAAATAAAACCAGCCCTTCTTTAATCAAAGGGCTGGTTTGGTGATATAGCATATCCAGGTGACTCGTTAAGATTTGTTTTTCCAGCGGTCACCTACTCCATTTGTGTGGAGGAGGTTGCCACGCCTATGATCTGACCTTCATCATTCATAAGCGGCTGTGCGAAGATATCGAAGGGCAGGTTGCCATTCGATAACGGAAAGCGGATCTGGCGGCGCAAAGATGTGTTCAGTTCCAGAACATCCTGCTTCAATTTTTTTAAAGCACGGGTGCCTTCATTATCATCGATTTCTGTATCGGTTTTGCCAATTACCTTTTCAGGTTGAAAATCAGGATGAGGATTATAAATCCATGTATATTTGAGAGAGGTATCACAGTGGGCCAGAATCATAGGTGAATTATGTAAGGAGAAGTAAAATGGATTTTCATCCATTGAAAAGGCAGAATAGTGGAATTCCAGGATATTTGCTATTCTCTTGGCAACATTGTCACCGGGTTTCCGCTCTCCATTTTCAATTTGTGCGAAATAGGAGCGGTCAATAAAAGCCTGGTCAGCGACCTGTTTTTGTGTATAGTTTCTCTCTTTTCTCAATGTTATTAACCAAGTTCTTCTAGACATATAGCAAACAACCTTTCCATCCATTCAATGAGTGGCTATCAAGCCACACTTTTAATTATGTTTAAATACTGCAGTATAGTCACGTGGCATTTTTGCCACTTTCAATCTGCATTTCCGATTCTTACATACATGGTAAAATATAGTTGGAGGGGATTCAATGACAAAGCTCTTCAATTTTTCCCAGCTTGACGAAAATTGTCCTGATGCAAAAGTTATTTTGTACTCGGGGAATATAGTATATGCAAATCGTGCTTCAGCCGCCTTCTTGGATTTCAGGAAACAGGAGGGATAGTCGGTGAAAACATCTTAACGTTTTTCCATCCCCCGTGCAAACAGCAGGAATTATCCCATTTGCTAAAGGTAAGGAACGGTCAACTGTCGTCCTTAACTCAGAATAAACTGACCAGGTCTGACAGCCGGTTAGTCTATGTTGAAATCATGACAGCTCCTTTTATCCAAGATGGTGATGTATTGATCCAGGCAGTCATACGCGACTTGTCTGCTGTTAAGGAAAAGGAAAAATTAATTCAGCAACCAGATAAGCTTTCCCTTGCAGGGGAACTAGCTTCCGAAATTGTCCATGAAATCCGTAACCCGCTGACTGCAATGAAGGGCTTCCTGCAGTTGATGAGAAGCTATCCTGAACCGGAGTACATCGAGATAATCCTTGAAGAACTGAAGCAGATAGAAGATATAGCCGATGAATTGTTATCCTTTTCAAGATCAGAAGAAACTCATTTTACACAGTTAAACATAGTGGATATCGTCAAAGAAGCCGTGAACTTCTCAAGAGCACAAGCTTTTAAGAGGAACATAAACATTGAGTTAGTCCAGACGGCAGAAACAGGCATAGGTATAACAGGAAGCAAAACACAGCTTAAGCAGGTTCTTCTCATTATTTTAAAAAACCGAGCTGAAGCCATCAAGAGTGATGGCAGGATCCATATACATCTAAGCAAAGATACTCAGAATGTGTACATATACATAAGAGATAATGGAAGCAGTATATCAAAAGATAACTTAGACAAAATCGGCCAGCCGTTTTTCACCAGCAAAGAAAAAGGAACCGGGCTTGGACTGATGGTCTCCTTCGATATCATTAAAAATCATAATGGCACTATCCAAATCGATAGTGAAGAAGACCAAGGAACCACCTTTACAATCACACTGCCCCTCACCCTTGAAAAAGCCCTCCCCCATTCTCCTTATAACCCGTTCGGATGAGAGGGAGAAACCGATAAATTGCAAGGTAATTTGCGGTACAATTTGCATAGCATTTTGTATCGCCTTTTTTATTGATATAGCAATGTTTTTGGTGATTTCACACTTGATTTAGCATGCTGATTTGCAGACTATTTTGCACTACCACATAAATTTATGTTCTGTTGCAAATCAGGCTGCATTTTGTGTTACATATTGGCCGGCAGAGTCGATGGTCGTTGCAGCATCCGGTTTATGGTAATGGCTAAGGCTAACAAACTATTCAAAATGAAGAACTTCCGGTGAAATTCCATTAAAGGCAGGTTAACGGAACAAGGGGTTTGCCTTTTGTCTTGGTATAAAATGGAGTAAGTAAAAGATAAGTCAAGTGATTTAGGGCCATTTAATAAGCCTTTGTGATACAATTTACCCATACATATTTTGAATTTGCTAACTTGGGAGGAAATTATGAAAAAATCACTTATTTTGTTAATAACTACCGCTACTTTGTCTTTGGCTGCATGTTCGGAAGAAGAGAAAGATACGGCAACTGCCGTAGTAGAGTCAGAGGACACACAGGAAGTTCAATCCAAAGAGGTTAATGAAGAAGTGAAGGATGAAACAACCAAAGAGTCAGAAGACGGTCAAACAAAGGGTTCTGAAGAAGAGCTTTCAGAAGAAAGAAAAGAGTCTATCAAACAAGCAGAAGAAATCAAGAAAAGAGTGGAAAAAGAGTCAGAGGAAGAACTCCAAGCAAAAATTAACGCTCAGGTACCTACTGATGCATCAGATTTTGAACCTAATTACGAAAATACAGAAGGAATGGTTCAAGCGTATACCACTGATATTTTGAACAATCTTAATCGTCAGTTGGCTTTGGATGAAGGTGGTCCTTTTACCATGGAAGAAATAAAGACGTGGTTTAGTGATTTTGATGCTTTGGTCATACCCATCAATGAGTATGATGACAAGTTGCTGGAAAAAAACATGGATCCAAAGCACTTTACCAAGATAGAAAAGTATTTTGACGAGATTACCCCGCTGGAAAATTACGCATGGAAGATTAATATGAAAAAAGTAGACACTCAGAACGATAAAATTCACACTTCATATTGGGATATGGTCGTAAAACCAGATGAACTAGGCAATCTAAGAATTCACAAACTAGAAATTAGTCATGATTAAGAGTAGCTTGAAGGCGCTTTTTTAACAATCAATATTCCATTGCATAATATAAAAGAGGAGCTGAAATGTCGTTGCAGTTCCTCTTTTTTGTGCAATTTTTCATTCATTTTCCCCTTCAAAATTACTTACAAAAGACTGTGTGATTTAACCTGTAAAAGCAATTGCAATTTTGCCTTTTCTCCCTCTCAACCGAATGGGTTAATTCTCCTTAAGGGAGGGCTATGTTTTCGCAAAATCCTAGTCAGCCAGGAAAAACCTTTTGATGTTGTTTTGAAGGTTCATTTTCGGGCTATCTTCGAAAGTAATATCTAACAGCTGCAAATTTTACGAAAAGAGCCTGACAGATAGAGCTCTAGATTTCTAATTACGGATGATAATATATACCGCATAGACTAAGTAAGCAATAACCAGGAAAATCCCTTCCACTTTTCCTACCTTAAAACTTGTTCTTGAGAAGACGAGCAGAACAATGGTAAAGATGATCATCAGCCCAACATCAATGAATATCTTGCTGTCTACTGCAAGCGGGGATATGACGGAAGCAGCTCCTAAAACAAACAGGATATTAAAAATATTGCTGCCGACGATATTCCCAATTGCAATATCAGTTTGTTTCTTTATGGCCGCTGTAATAGAAGTAATTAATTCCGGCAGGGAAGTTCCTACTGCAACAATCGTCAAGCCTACCAGCGTTTCACTCATACCGAACGACAAGGCGATGTCTGTCGCATTATTGACTACGATATCTCCACCAAATATAATTGCAGCCAGACCTGCTATAGTCAGCACTGCATTCTTCCCCCAGGATACAGGTTCTGATGGTGCATCCTTCTCTTTAACCGTGTCTCTGCTTTTTCTTGCAACCTCAAAAATATAGTAGAGAAAGATTGTGAAAAATAGCAGCAAAATGATCCCGTCGCCTCTAGTAATGAAATTTTCGTTCAGGAATTGCAAGCTGATATCACTGATAAGTACCAGCAAAGTGATACTCGCCACAAGTGTGAAGGGAATCTCTTTCCTAATGGTTTCATTCTCAACCTTCAATGGATTAATCAACGCGGTCAATCCAACGACAAGCGTAATATTGAAAATATTGCTTCCAACAACATTCCCAATAGCCACTCCTGCATTCCCTTCAAGGGCTGCCACGATACTGACTGTGGCTTCAGGAGAACTGGTTCCAAATGCCACGATCGTCAATCCAATTAATAAAGGCGAAACTTTCAGCGCCTTTGCAATGTTTGATGAACCTTCCACAAAGAAATCGGCCCCTTTAATCAATAAGGCAAAGCCGATGATCAATAAGATATAAGTCATTACCTTCCTCCTCTCAAAAAGATCTTTTGCTATCAGTTTACCCTGTCTTACAAAAATATCACATTTATCGCCAACAGGAAAAGCCTGCTCTGAAAGGGCAGGCTCTTCCTATTGTTATAAATCATGGATTTTACAAGAAATCACTTTGTTGACCTGACATAGTATACATTCTGTCCAGATTCAATGATGTGGCCGGGTTTTGGCTTTCCAGCGCTCGCTTTGTGGCCTGCGATATGCTCGGGACTCTTCTCCCAGCTTTTCCAAGCCTCTTCTGACTCCCACTGTACCAGGACCAGTACTTCTTCGTCTCCGCGGCGGACTTTCTTCTCCAGTACTTTGAAGTCAATGAACCCCGGCTGTTTTTCAATGAGGCCTTCCCCGGAGAAACGTTCTATGACCCTAGGGGAAGTGCCTTCTTTTACAACGATTCTTTTGATCTGATAAAACATTACAGTCCAGCCTCTACGTCTTCAACCATTTGCTTCACAGATTGAAGGCCTCCGCCTGACAAGTACCAATGGCCTCCGTTCAAGTAATTAATCTTTCCTTTTTTATAAGCATCTGTTTTTTGGACCAGTTCATTCTCGAAAGAATCTTTTACACTTGCATTTGGATCAAATGCAGCATCACGGTCGATGACGAATAGAGTGGCAGGGTTCTTCTCTACAATGTATTCAAATGTTACATTCTGTCCATGTGTCGATTTTTCGATACCTTCATCTGCTGCCTTGAAGCCGAATACATCGTGGATGATGCCAAAACGTGATTCTGGGCCATAAGCACTTACTTCACCTTCGTTACCCATAACGATAAGCGCTTTATCTTCGGAGGCTTCTGCTTTTTCTTTAATAGAATCGATTTTCGCCTGAACTTCTTCAAGTTCTGTTTTTACTTCTTCTTCTTTGTCAAAGATCTGCCCAATTGTTTCCATGTTCTTAGTAAAAGATTCCATGTAGTTTGAATAATCTAGTCCCATGTAGACAGTTGGAGCGATTTCCGCATATTCATCATACATTTCAGATTGACGCGCTGAGATGAAGATGACATCCGGCTTCATCGCATGGATTGCTTCAAAATCCGCTTCTTTCAAGCTTCCTACGTTTGTATACTCTTCACCGGCATACTTCTCAAGGTACGGAGGGATCGTTGCTTGAGGAACACCGGCAACTTCAACGCCAAGTTCATCTAATGTATCCAAAACTCCGAAATCAAATACGACTACTTTCTCAGGTTTTTTCTCGAGCACTGCTTCACCAAGTTCATGTTTGATTGTCAGTTCGGAAGAAGCTTCTTCGCCTTCAGCATTTGAACTTTTAACATTGGATGCAACCTCTTCTTTTGAACCGCAAGCTGCCAGCACCAGCAGTACAGAAAGCATAATTGTTAACAATGACCATTTTTTCATAATATCCATCTCCTTAAGTTAATTTATTGTAAAACCAGTTCTACACAAATCTCTGTAGTCTCATATCTTAGAAAGCGATAGGGCACAGTTACAAAGCCAATATAGCTGTATTCTCGATTAACTTTGAATTAAATAAATCAATCAGCTTATTAAGCACTTATTAAGCACTTGTCTTTGTTAGAAAAAATCTGTTATCTTGATAAGGTTTTGTAATCACTATTCAAACAATCTTTTATTTAGTTGTTGATTGGAGCGGAGTCGCTCACCTGCAGCGGAAACCAACCATGCAAATCTATTTAAAATAAACACAGATCCGGCAGTCGTTCATTTCCTGTATAGGGATATCCATTCCGTAGATTTCTCTCAATGGTTCGGTTTGGATGATCGATTCTGTCGGTCCTTCTTTGACAACCTTTCCATCCTTCATGGCCACAATTCTGTCGGAATAAATGGAGGCAAAATTGATATCGTGCAGGACGACAACAACTGTTTTTCCCAGTTCATCCACAAGTTTGCGCAGCATTTTCATGATCTGGACAGAATGCTTCATGTCCAGATTATTCAACGGTTCATCCAGCAGGATATAGTCTGTATCCTGGGCAATGACCATGGCGATGAAAGCCCTTTGCTTTTGCCCTCCCGACAACTCATCCATGAAACGATTCTCTAATTCACGAAGATTCATGTAATCTATTGCCCTATCAACCACTTTTTCATCCTCTTGGGTCAAGCGCCCTTTGGAATAAGGGAACCTGCCGAACGAGACAAGCTCCTTCACCGTCAGCCTGACATTCATGAAATTGGACTGTTTGAGAATCGACACCCTTTTAGCCAGGTCGTTGGACTTCATCTTGTTCACATTGTCATTGTCAACAAGGACTTCACCGCTGTCACTGTCCATCAGGCGGCTGACCATCGATAAAAGGGTGGACTTTCCTGCACCATTGGGCCCGATGAAAGATGTAATCTTGCCCCGCTTAATAGTGACGTTGACATCTTCGACGACTTTTTTCTTTCCATACGATTTCGAAAGGCCTTTAATGCTTATCATGACGATCTGCTCTCCTTCAGTAATAAGTAGATAAAGTAGATTCCGCCTATAAAGTTCACAATGACACTCAATGTCGTAGAGAAGGTAAAGATTCTTTCCACAACCCACTGTCCTCCCACCAGGGCAATGATGCTGATGATGATGGCCCCTGTAACCAGGGAAGTATGTTTGTAGGTGTTAAAGAACTGATAGGATAAATTCGCCACAATCAGGCCAAAAAAGGTGATCGGCCCTACGAGTGCAGTCGAGATGGCAATGAGAACAGCCGAGATAACAAGCATCCTCTGAACCAGTTTGTCGTAAGGAACCCCCAGATTTACCGCTGTTTCCCTTCCCAGGGAGACAACATCCAATTGGCTCATCGACCGCCACCCGATTGCGGTAGTTACACCGACCAGCAGCAGAGACAGCCAAACCAGTTCATCACTCACATTATTGAAACTGGCAAACATTTTATCTTGTATGCTGAAGAATTCGTTTGGATCGATCAGCACCTGCAGGAAGGTGGAGATCGACCCGAAGAATGTCCCCAGAATGATCCCAACCAGCAGCAGAAAGTAGATCGGCTGTTTCCTCTTATGGAAGAACAATTTATACAACAGCAGCGCAAAAATTATCATCATGGCGGTCGAGATAAAGAAATTCACCTGCTTATTAATGGCCATGACACTTCCAGAGCCTAAGAAGAAAATGATGACCGTCTGAATTAACATGTAAAGTGAATCGAGCCCCATGATACTCGGCGTCAAAATCCGGTTATGGGTAATCGTTTGGAATACAACCGTTGAATAAGCGATTGCCGCAGCCGTCAGCACCATGGCGAGCAATTTGACCCCCCGCCTCGGCAGGGCATAATCATAGCTTCCATTCAACTCGTAAAACAGGTAGAGTCCGCATAGCGACAGGGCCAAAACAATCAATATCGTAAACTTCCAAAAATTATTACGCATAAGCCTTCCTCCTAAACAGCAAGAACAGGAAGATGGCGCTTCCAATCACCCCGACCATTAAACTGATCGTGATTTCATATGGAAAAATAATAATCCGTCCCAATATATCGCAGACGAGCAGGAAGACCGCTCCCAGCATGGCTGTATGCGGCAATGTCCTCTGTAAGTGGTCTCCCTTATAGATGGAGACGATATTCGGTATGATCAATCCGACAAACGGAATCATCCCTACCGTAAGAACAACGGAAACCGTGATGAGAGCAACCAGGATCAGGCCGGAGTTTACGACACTACGATAACCCACACCTAAATTTTTTGAAAAATCCTCTCCCATCCCTGCGACGGTGAACCGGTTGGCATAAAAATAAGCAATGATCATAATGGGGATACTTATGTATAGCAGTTCATATCTGCCCTTCATTATCAGCGAGAAATCACCTTGAAGCCATGCTGCCATGTTCTGAATCACATTGGATTTATAAGCAAAGAATGTCGTGATGGAGGAAAGGATATTTCCAAACATCAATCCTACTAGCGGAATAAATACTGCATCCTTGAATTTGATCCGATCTAGTATTTGCATGAATAAAAATGTGCCGGCAAGCGCAAATACAAAAGCGACGATCATTTTTTCAATCATGGAAGCATTCACGAACAAGATCATGGAAACCAGAATGCCCAGTCGTGTGGCATCCAGCGTCCCGGCCGTTGTCGGTGAAACAAACTTATTCCTGCTCAAGCTTTGCATGATCAATCCAGCGATACTCATCCCGGCTCCTGCAAGAATGATTGCAGCTAATCTTGGCAGCCTGCTGATAAGGAATATTTGTGTTTCTTCAGAATGGATATCCAATAAATCCATTGGCGTGATACTGCTCACCCCTATAAATAAGGACAGAATCGACAGCAAGATGAGTGCGGCGAGAAGGTATCTTTGTTTCATGGTAAATCCCCAAAACTTTCATTGTATTTGGGACATTGATGATGATATTGAAAATCATTATCATTTGACCCATGTCTATGATACTTCTAATTGATAATCATTGTCAACGACTAATTGAAAATAATTATCACTATTTTTACAAATAGTTCCTTGGTTGGATAATTCATTCTTTTTCCTGAAAAAGGATACCAATATGAGTTTCAGGAAATATTCATTTTATCCTGTTTTGGACTAAATAATGGAATGAACTTCTTTCTTTAGCTACTTTTCGTAACTTTAGTGGCTAATCAAAAAAATCTGCATGATTATCTTGAAATATCCCCTAAGGAATATTCAGATAAGCCAGCCTCCAATTGCGGAAGATGTTAGCGGACTCTGCTGAGCACAGACACTCCTGATCTGAATAAGAACATTACATAATCCTTGGAAAAATCAAGTGAACTCTCAAAAATTCACCACTAATTACAAAGCCATGAAACACCATTAGATATTCTGTGATATATTTGTTATAATAAAGTGTTGTTACAATTATTAAGGGGGAACTTTTTTTGGCAATCGAAATAGGCAGCAAGGTTAAAGGTAAAGTAACTGGTATCACTAATTTTGGGGCATTCGTGGAATTACCCGAAGGCTCAACCGGTCTCGTGCATATCAGTGAGGTGGCGGACAGCTATGTTAAAGATGTTAACGACCATCTTAAAGTAGGCGATGAAGTTGAGGTTAAGGTAATTAGTGAGAATGCGGGCAAAATTGCCTTGTCAATCAAAAAAGCGGTGGATAAACCAGAAGGTTCAACTTTCACTAAACGACCTCCGCGCCAAGGAAGAGACGGCAGACCAAATAAAGATTTCCGCTCAAAAGGAAACTTCAAGCCTAAAGAATCTTTCGAAGATAAAATGGCTAAATTCCTCAAAACCAGCGAAGAAAATCTTACGTCACTGAAGCGCAACACGGAAACGAAGCGCGGCGGCAGAGGCGGAAGACGCGGTTAATCTTCATTTGATGCACCACAGAATAGACAAGGGCAAGCAAATTGGCTTGCCTTCTTTATTTCTCCTTTTATCAATTTTCAACAGTACACTAGAGCCATTGGTTATCATAAAATCACTAAACCCGAAAGGATGAGATCATGGGAAAATGTCTATTCAACGTAGGTGATGAAGTCAACATTAAATCATCTAAGGAAACTGTCACAATCATCAAATCACAATATGTTAAAAACATGAAAAGATATTCATATATCGTGAAAGAATATCCTACTACTTTCTTCTTTGAAGAAGAACTCGTAAAACAATAATAGATAAAGCATCCCCGCTGCGCCTGCATCGGGGTTTTTTTCTCTTTTCTTTTTCATGTCCAGGTTTTTACAGCCACTCCTTTCGTAAAGATGGATGCTGGGTAATATATCAGTAAGGTAACGTCTCATTTCCCTCCTCTCATCTATATAACCCCATTAAAACGTTCTCAAAAAAAAAGACACCTATAGAAAGTGGCTGGTTTGCTACATAGGTTTAATACAAGATTTCTTATGATAGTCTTAGTTTATTATACTGTTCGTACTAATACACTCGGTTCTGTTCACCTAAATAAGATGCTTATCCCTTTTTTCGTGACAGCTCTCAGAAGCCGATATGGTTAAATCAATGAAGAGAAAATCAGGAGGGATAAAAATGGAAGAGTTAGCCACGATTCTCATCAAAGACTTGAAAGACATTGCAACAGCCCGAACCTTTGTAAGAAACTTTGCAAAAGAATTGGGTTTCAGCACGCTCGACCAGACCAGAATTATCACCGTCGTCAGCGAATTGGCCAGAAACCTCTACTTATATGCCCAACATGGGCAGATTATTCTCTATAAACATCAATCCTTGTCACAAACCGGAATTAGAATCTATGCGGCAGATTCAGGTCCAGGAATCGCAGACCTTCAAAAAGTAATGGAAATCGGCTATTCCACTTCTGGCGGATTGGGGGCTGGCCTTCCTGGTGTGAAAAGTATCATGGATGAGTTCTCTATAAGTTCTTCCTCTGAAGAAGGGACAAGAATCAATACAGTAAAATGGCTTCGTTAAACCTCTTCCAGCACTTCCGTTATCACCTATCTCTATGCAAAACCCAATCGCGTCTTTCTTCAACTCGTACAGAGTCCTATCCATGAAAAGGCATATATTCCTTATGTTCCATGTGCTAGAATTGAGTACGTAAGTTTTTTCACCAAACATCCGTCTCTGCAGCGGTTGTTTTAATTCATTATTCATCACAAGAGGGGGAAGCAGAATGGACTCAAGATTACATACTCTCGCACAAACAGTTGTCCGGTACTCCCTGAATGTCCAAGAGGGCCAGAAAGTACTAATCGAGGCACTGGATATCCATGATTACAATTATATCGCTCCTTTCATGGATGAAGTCTTTAAAGCCGGCGGTCACGTATTTGTCGAACAGACAGATTATCGAATCAACCGTAAAATGATGCTTTCAGGTACCCAAGAACAATTCGAGGCGGACGCTAAACATAAGCTCGCTCAAATGAAAGAAATGGATGCCGTCATCCTCATATTAGGAGAAAATAATATTTCAGAGTTTGCTGATATCCCTTCTGAAAAAAGGAATGTGTACCGTCAAGCCTATAAACCTGTCAGCGATGAACAGCTGAAAAAGAAATGGGTGCTGTTCAATATCCCGACTAAAGCATACGCCCAGCTGGCTGAGATGAGCACGGAAACCTACACAGACTTTCTATATGAAACCTGCACGATGGATTACAGCAAAATGTCCAAAGCAATGGATGCGCTTGTCGAGCTGATGAACAATACAGAGAATGTGCGCATCCTCGCGCCTGGCACGGACCTCACCTTCTCTATAAAAGATATACCGGCCATCAAATGTGACGGCAAAATAAATCTTCCCGATGGCGAAGTGTTCACAGCCCCCGTCAAAGACTCGGTAAATGGCAGCATCACCTTCAACACGAAATCCATCTATGCCGGGCAAACATTTTCAAATATCCAACTTACCTTTGAAAATGGCAAAATTACAGACTGCAAAAGTGATAATAACCAGAAACTGACCGAACTTCTGGATTCAGACGAAGGTGCCCGGTTCATAGGCGAATTCGCATTGGGGGTCAATCCCCATATCAACCACATCATGAATGACATCGGCTTTGATGAAAAAATCAACGGCAGCCTTCACCTTGCTCTCGGCGAGGCATATGATGCTGCCGATAATGGAAATAAGTCCTCAATCCACTGGGATATCGTCTTAATGATGAAGCCTGAATTCGGTGGCGGAGAAGTCTATTTTGATGGCGTGCTGATCAGCAAAGACGGCCGATTTGTGGTTGACTCACTGGCTGGATTGAATGCCGAGGCCCTGCTATAACAGAACACGGACGGTAAGATCATGAAACAAGCACAGCATCCTCCTCGGTTCTGTGCTTGTTTTTTATATGCTCCTTTCTAAAAGATCGTTGCTTTTATATGTAAATGGATGAATGGGGAAAACGTACGGTCTCTTTATTGGTACTTTTAAAATCACCCCAATCACTGCGAAAACATCCTTATGTAAAAAGAGAAAGGCAGGCATGTGTGAATAAATTCTGTCATTTTTAAAAAGCATCCCGAACTATTGGAAACAGAATGGGCTTTCTGAAATATACTACATAAGAGCAGAAAGAGGAGTGTATGCTGATGAAGATTTTAGCTTTGTTGGGGAGCACCAGGAAGAATGGCAATTCGGAGTACCTGGCAAACAAGATACTGGAGGGAACCGATCATACAATCGTATCTTTAGCAGATAAAGATATACAGCCGATCATCGATATGAGACATACGGAAGAAGGCTTCTCTCCGGTCAATGATGATTACGAAGAGTTGGTCCATCTGATGCTGGAGCATGATGTCCTATTGTTTGCCACTCCCCTTTATTGGTATGGAATGAGCGGACCGATGAAGAACTATTTTGATCGATGGTCTCAGTACCTTCGCGATGAGCGTTTCAACCTTAAGCAAGAGCTGGCAAAGAAAAAAGCTTATGTCGTTATTACGGGCGGAAGCAGTGCAAACATCAAAGGACTGCCTTTGGTGCAGCAGTTCAATTATATTTTTGAGTTCGTAAACATGGAGTTCACTGATTACCTGATTGGTGCAGGCGTGAGGCCTGGTGACATATTGAATGACCTTCCTTCCCTGAAAAAAGCCGAACGATGGAATAAGCAGTTTAGGGACGCAGATGATCTATAGGATGGTGTATCTGATTGAACCATGTCTTGCTTCAATCTAGAATGAGAAACAATTGGAAGGCAAAGAAAAAGACGCAGATTTCCAATAAGGACTCTGCGTCTTTTTATTGCTTTCTCCAGATAAAAGGACACTTCATGTCAAAGACCTCAGCCGCCAAACCAGCTCTGTGCTTTGGCCCTTTCCTCTTCCTGGATCACATTTTCCTTATCGTCAAACGTCTTCCTCGGCCGCAATAAATTAGCGATGATTGAAAAGAACAATATCAATCCAAATGTCCACCATAACATAGGTTAGTCCTCCTTTTATAAAATTCCTTTCGGATGAACTACATCTGCAATTAATGTGATTGTGTTTATTTTACCATAAATAAGGTAATTATTCTGTAAATTATAACAATTAGGGTTATGCCAGCCTTTAAATTCCTTGTATCTTGGACAAACTGTAAAAAGGTAACTTGTGGAGGGAGTATTTATGAAACGGACTAATTTATCACGCAATCTGATATCAGGGATCTTCTTTGGCTTGGGGCTGGCTGCATTTGTCGATGAGACGGTATTTCACCAGCTTCTTCACTGGCACCATTTTTATGACAAATCGACCACCGCCATCGGGCTTGTCTCTGATGGATTATTTCATGCCTTCAGCTGGTTCGCGACAATAGCTGGATTATTTATGCTCGCCGACCTTCGCCGTAAAGGGACATTTTGGCTGAAGAGATGGTGGGGCGGGATGCTGCTGGGCAGCGGCGGCTTTCAATTGTATGATGGGACCATTCATCACAAAATCATGCGAATCCATCAAATCCGTTATGTGGATAACGTGTGGGTATATGACTGGGTATGGAACATCATTGCCGCTGTGCTGTTATTGGCAGGAATTTTAATAACACTTAAGACAGGAAAAGAAGACAAGAACCAAAAAGGAGAGCTGACAAATGGCCAATGAGCACATTCATCATGGGGGTATGGGCGCCGGAGGCTTAGCGGCTTTGATGACATTTGCTGCAGCGATGCTGTTATATGTATTTGCAGTTAAACGTTCCAATATGAAGTTCAGCCCTTGGCCGGTCCATCGGATCTTTTTTTGGATTGCCGGAATGAGCTGCGCTGCTGCCTCTGTTGTTGGACCGATTGCTGAACGTGCGCATTCCAGCTTCACTTATCATATGGCAGCCCATCTGCTGCTGGGAATGCTTGCTCCTCTTCTCATTGTTATTTCGGCTCCGCTTACTCTGTTACTAAGAACGGTGAATGTCAGAATGGCACGGCGGTTTACTTTCATCTTAAAAAGTACTCCTGTCAGGCTATTAACTGACCCCATTACGGCTTCTCTGCTCAATATGGGAGGGTTATGGATTTTATACACTACCGACCTGTACCAAATCATGCATCATAATTGGATTTTGCTTGTCCTCATCCATATTCACATCTTTCTGGCAGGATACCTCTTCACGGTTTCAATGGTGACTTTTGATCCAGCGCCTCACAAACCATCGATTTATTATCGTTCTGTTGTCCTGGTCCTTGCCCTTGCGAGTCACGGCATTCTGGCTAAGTTTCTCTACGGAAACCCGCCTGCCGGTGTTCCAGCGGGAGACTCGGAGACCGGTGCTCTGTTGATGTATTATGGCGGTGATGCCATTGATATGGTCATCATTTTTCTTTTATGCCTGGAGTGGTATAGGTGCCAAACACCACATCGGTCTGGCAGGCATAACCCTGCCGTAAATTTATAACTTTTTTAAAATATGCATAGTTTTTCACCCTCCTGCAAAATCTATCCTTGAACAATATTAGATTTGGAGGGAAAATTATGAAAAACCTTAAAAGGTTTATGATCGTATTGACAGGTTTGTTCCTTATGGCAGGCTGCGGAATGGCTAATGGAGGAAATGATGCCAGCGATAACAATCTTCAGCCTGAGAATGTCGGCTACAACAATGGAAATAACGCAAATGATATGAATGGAAGAAACAACGGCAATAATGGCAATAACAGTATGTTTGGCGATAACATGAATAACGGTGAAGGAAGAATGGAGTCGTCTGAAAAGGCAGCTGAAAAAGTGAACGAGCTTAAAGAAGTCAAACAGGCAAATGTCATCATGACGGAGAACAATGCTTTCGTTGCCGTCATGCTTGAAGATAATTCTGAAGGTGAAGTAACGAAAGACATCGAGAAGAAGGTTGCTAAAGCTGTAAAAGATTCAGAGCAGAACATTGAAAACGTGTACGTATCTTCAAATCCTGATTTTGTTGAAAGAATGAGGGGCTATGGAGATGATCTTCAAAACGGAGAGCCAGTTGAAGGGTTGTTTGAGGAATTCGGTGAAATGACTAGAAGGATTTTTCCTAACGCACGATAAATTGAAAAGCGCAGGCGCCTTGCCCAGCCCCGACAGGCAAATGTTCCAAAGAGAAAAAAAGGCGGGCTTTCCTTTTATTCTCTTTGGGTTATTTGACCCCGAGGGGCTAGGCGCCGAAGCTAGACACGGATAACATAGTTAAAGTTATCCAGTTTCCTAATTATCATGGAAACCCCGCTTGAGAATTTTGGTTCTCTTGCGGGGTTTGTTTTCGAGTAAAAAATAACAATTACACATTAAAAGGAGTGTCTAATCGCATTGATTTTGACACTCCTTTTTGGTTGCTTTAGCGGTATTCTCGCTGGTAAATCTGTTCAATTAGTTAAACGAAATGCACCCTAAATAGCAAATGACAGAACTTTTTGTTCTTCAAAATTTGTGGGACAATTTCCTATACACTTTCAATCCTAATATTAATATGAAGGAGAGTTGTTAATTATAGTTAAATATAAAAAATCTAGCAATGATTCGATTGGAACGCAAGGTGCGTGACCTCCTGCGGGACTAGCGTGACAGGTGAGACCCCACAGGCGAAGCCGAGGAGGCTCACCGCACGCCCCGCGGAGTCACGCATCTGGAGTGGAAATCACTCTACCATTTCTTTGGCTAATTAGAAGTTTGTACTTCAAAACAGAACCCGTTATTCTCTTGCGGGGTTTTTTTAAAAAATCACCCTTATGGATCCCTGGTTTTAAATGTATCTCCGCCTTCAATGGTTCCATTTTCAAAACCTTTATAGAACCAGCTCTTTCGCTGCTCTGAGGTTCCATGTGTGAAGCTTTCCGGCACTGAATAGCCCCTTGACCTTTCCTGGATGGTGTCATCTCCTACTGCACTCGCTGCTGTCAGGGCTTCATCAAGGTCTCCCTCTTCCAGCAGATCCATTCCTTGTGCGTGATGTGCCCACACTCCTGCGTAGTAATCCGCCTGAAGTTCAAATCGGACGAGGTATTTATTGAATTCCGTCTCGCTTAATTGATTGCGGAGCGGCATAATTTCATCGCTGGTTCCAAGTAATGTCTGCACATGATGGCCGACTTCATGGGCAATTACATATGCCATTGCAAAATCACCCGGAGCCTTGAATTTTTGCTGAAGTTCTTTATAAAAACTCAGATCGATATAAAGCTTCTGATCTCCTGGACAATAAAATGGTCCAACCGCTGAACTTGATGTCCTGCATGCGGATTGAACACTATCGGTATACAGAACCAGTGTCGGTTCCTCATACGTCATCCCCTGCTCTTCAAAAACCTCTGACCATACTTCCTCTGTATCCGCCAGCACCACTGATACAAAGTCAGCCAGTTCCTCTTCCTGTTGGGTCGCCTGATAGGGCTCCCCGCTCTGCGTGCTGCTCCCATCGAAGCCGTTCAAAAGCGCACCTGGATCCCCGCCAAGAAAAGTGAACAGAAGAACCAGGATGATTCCACCGATCCCTCCTCCGGCCGCAATGGTTTTTCCTCCCATTCCGCGTCGGTCTTCTACATTAGAGCTCCCTCGTCTTCCTTTCCATTTCATCGTGTATCCTCCCGTCTATGTTGTTGTATTACTTATACCCCGGTGATGATGAAATATTTAGGCTCTTATCGTAAACTTTGCTGCTTTTTAAGATACCCCCACAATTCACCGGAAATATCCTGGTAAGCAATTGAGAAAAACTTTAGTATTCGTGGACATCCGAACAATTCAGGTGAAAACAGCCAATATTTCTTGAGTTCCTGAAAAAGGGATTTATCTTACTTTGATAGTATACTAACGGTAGAGATTTTGTTTGGGAGGGGTTACTGCACCTCTGAACACAAATGACCAATCCATTTTTGATAAAAGAAAGGAAGAATCTTGTGATAGATCCCCGCTTGGAAAATTTAAAGAACGATTGGCTTATAGAAGCAGCAATTGAAGACATCCAGCTCAAACTGGACAATAAGGAAGTCAGCTCTCATGACTTGGTGTTGATGTATTTGGATAGAATCGCCGAGATTGACCAGTCAGGCCCGGCCATCAATTCTTTGATTGAAGTTAATCCGGATGCCCTGCAGATTGCTGCTTCCCTTGACTATGAAAGAAGAACGAAAGGAAGCCGAGGTCCGCTTCACGGTATTCCTATAGTAATTAAAGATAATATCGATACCGGAGATAACATGCATACGAGTGCCGGTTCATTAGCTCTTGCAGATTCCTATGCGAAGGAAGATGCCTTCCTTGTCAAGAAACTGCGTGAAGCAGGTGCAGTCATTCTCGGAAAAACCAATTTAACGGAATGGGCTAATTTTATGGGAGAAAAGATGCCGACCGGCTACAGTTCAAGAGGCGGCCAGGTATTGAATCCATATAGAGCTGATTTCATGGTTGGCGGATCTAGTGCAGGGTCAGCAGCTGCGATTGCCGCCAATCTCGCTGTTGTATCTGTGGGGACAGAAACATCCGGATCGATTTTAAGTCCGGCCAGCCAGAACTCGCTTGTTGGCATCAAGCCGACTGTCGGGCTGATCAGCCGGACGGGGGTCATTCCTATTTCTCATACACAGGATACTGCCGGTCCAATGGCACGCACGGTTACAGACGCTGCTGTTTTGCTGCAGGCACTTCAGGGTGTGGATGAAAAAGATGCCATTACAGCTTCCAATGAATTGCTTGAAACCAATTATACGGATCACCTTTTAGCGGAAGGAGTTAAAGGCAAACGGATAGGTGTTGCGCGCAGTACTTATTTTGACTATTTGGATGAGGATAAGCTGGAGATCATGAATAGTGCTGTTGACAAGCTTGCCGAGCTGGGAGCGGAAGTTATAGATTCTGTAGAGATTCCTTCCACAGAAGCTGATTGGGATATCAATGTCCTGCTATATGAATTCAAGTCCGGCATTAATGCTTACTTGAAAGCGATCGATCCGGCTGTTGGTATTCGCAATCTGGGAGATATCATCAAATTCAACAAGGAGACGGGCGAACCAGCTTTAAAATACGGCCAAAAGGTGCTGGAAGAATCAGAAGAAACAAAAGGCCTGCTCCATCCCGTTTATCTGAAGAGACTGGAAAAAGATCAATATCTATCCAAAAAGAACGGTATTGACGCTGTCATGAAAGAACATAGGCTGGATGCCATCGTTTTCCCGAATAATTATGGAGCGATGATTCCCGCCAAGGCCGGATATCCGTCCATCACAGTTCCCGCCGGCTTCAGCCCCAAAGGCGAACCCGTCGGAATAACATTTACCGGAGGTGCTTACAGTGAACCCGTCCTGCTTGAAATCGCTTATGGGTATGAGCAGGGTACGAAGCACCGCAAGCTGCCTGTGTTTGGGTGACAGTCACGCCCCGGAATGTGTCGATAAATCTTTAAGCACCTGCTGGTTGTATGGAGCAGGTGCTTCTTTGCTTTAAAGTGTGAAAAGGGACTGTCCCTCTTCGTGCTTTAAAGCACGAAAGTCCAACTAAACAAGAAAACGCTCCATTCATCCGAATGGAGCGTTTCTTAGGTTTTAATGCTGGTGAGCATGAAGTTTGGCAAATATTCCATTGTGCTGAGACAGGAGTTCGGCATGTGAACCGTCTTCTGCGATGCCATTTTCGGTAATGACCATGATGCGGTCGGCCTTTTTAATAGTAGCCAGACGGTGGGCGATGATCAGTGTCGTTCTGTCTTTTGATAGATCGTTCAACGCTTCCTGGATGATGGCTTCTGTTTCGGTATCCAGTGCCGAAGTTGCTTCATCGAGAATGAGAATCGAAGGATCTTTCAGGAACATCCGGGCAATCGCCAGCCTTTGTTTCTGACCGCCGGAAAGCTTCAGTCCCCTTTCACCAATCTGGGTGTCGTAGCCATCCGGCAGCGAGGCTACCAGTTCAGTAAGATGGGCTTTACGGACAGCTTCTTCGATGTCTTTCTGCGAAGCCCCAAGTCTGCCGTACGCAATATTTTCTCTCAGGGTGCCTGTGAATAAGAAGACGTCCTGCTGCACGATTCCTATATTGGCCCGAAGAGACTCTTTCGTCATATCGCGGATATCGATGCCATCGACCGTAATTGCGCCTCCCTCGACATCATAAAAACGGGGGATCAATGAGCATATCGTCGTTTTCCCTGCACCGGAAGGACCGACGAATGCTACGGTTGTACCCGATTGAATGGAGAAGGACATGTCATTCAAGATGGTACGATTATTCTCATAACCAAAGCTGACATTCTTAAAGCGGATATCACCTTTTAGAACAGGGACCTCCACTGCATCCGGTCTGTTTTCAATGTCAGGCTCCGCATCCATCAACTCCGCAAACCTCTTGAAGCCCGCCATCCCCTTCGGATACAACTCCAAAAGAGCACTGATTTTATCAATTGGTTTAAAAAGAGCATTCAGATAAAGGATAAAAGCGACAAGTTCCCCATAGGACAGCTCATTTGTAAAGCTGAGCCATGCCCCGTACACCAAGATAACAAGCGTCATGACTCTCGTCGTGATATAAATACCGGACAGATTCCAGCTCATCACTTTGTACGCCTGCAGCTTCGTCTTACGGAAGAACAGGTTGTTTGTATTGAAGCGCTCTTTTTCATATTCTTCATTTGTAAAAGATTGAACCACACGGGCTCCCGAAACACTGTCCTCGACGCGTGCATTTACATCGGCAATATTTCCGTACATCTTCGTCCAGGCCGCATTCATTTTTATGTTGGAATAAGAAATCAGCCAGACAAGGAATGGAACAATGATGATTGCCACCAGCGCCAGTTTCACATTGATGGTGAGCATGATCCAGAACGCCCCGATGAACGTCATGATGGCAATGAAGAAATCCTCTGGCCCATGGTGGGCAAGCTCCCCAATATCCATCAGATCATTGGTGATCCGGCTCATGATGTGGCCCGTTTTCGTATTATCAAAAAAGCGGAACGACTGCCTCTGAACATGATTAAACAGTTCGCGGCGCATGTCGGTTTCAATATTGATTCCAAGCTTATGTCCCCAGTAGTTGACGACAAACTGCATACCGGAACTCATCACGTAAAGGGTCAAAAGCCCGGCACTTACCGCCGTGATGGTGGCCCAGTTCCCTTCCGGCAGCAGCTCATCAATAAAATAGGAGACGGCCAGCGGAAAGCCCAGCTCGAGAAGTCCGACCAGCATCGCACAGAAAAAGTCTATGTAAAACAGCTTTTTATGAGGACGATAATAGCTGAAGAAACGCTTAATCACAGATGAACACCTCATTTTTATATTTTCATAAGTTCATACATTTTGATTATACTTAATTTCGGGTGTCTAAGGAATTGTTTTTTCGTGAAAGGCTATTGGAACAAGCATATGGTAAAACAAGGGAGTGATTAGTTAAAGGGCTATTAAAGGACACATAAAAAAATCCTGGGTAAGTTCCCAAGATTTTTTGTGCGGCAGTTATATTTCCGCTTCGTTTAGACACACACCAGGACTTCCCGCTGAAAATTCCCTTTGGTGACGATACAGCGGTCCGTTATTTCAAAACCTGCAGCAGCAAGGACTTCGTCTACTTTTTCAATCGTAACGACCACTAACCGTTTGGTAAACCTGCGGGCACTTTGGAACATTTCCAGCTGCCCTTGTTCAGTGATGACAGAACAAAGATTATAAGGAAGGTCGATGATGGCTGCATCATAATTTCCCTCCACATCCCTTATATCCCGTCTCTCAACTGATCCTTCTAACCCGAAATACTCCATATTCTCTCTTACACCCGGAATCACGAGGTGGTTGATATCACTGCCAGAAATATCGATGCCCATTGACAGTCCTTCGATCAGTACGGTTCCGATGCCGCAGCAGGGATCTATGACTTTTTTTCCAGCAGGATCAGGAACAGCGATGTTGACGACTGCCCTGGCGACCCGGGTGCCGAGCGCAGTGGAATAACTGTTGGGCTTCCACTGATGCTGCAGCCAAACGGCTTCATTCTTCACGTACTCACCGAATATCCATTTTCCGTTGACTTTCATGACACCGAAGACAAGCTGAGGATCGATTAAATCAGCTTCTCCCTTAAGTTCCAGTCCAATTCTGCGTTCAATGTCACGACGTGCTTTAAATCTGGTTTTCTTATCAATAATAGAATCAGGCTCCTGGATAAAAACCACCTTAAAAGAGTCTTGAATTTCAGGCAATTCTTTAAGACTGTCAATCAATTGTTCAAGATTGCTGCCTTCACAAAGCACACTTATTCTTTCTCGTATAAACGGACTCCTGCTGGGATCAATTTTCAATGAACTTTCCACTGGACCGGATCCGGAATCTGCCTCTTGACCAAAGAATGCACCTTTCTCCAATAAACACAGGTGCTCTTCGTTCTTTTCCCAGGCATAATTGTATAGATATTTCATGAATTCCTCCTTATATTCACCGCTGCAGGCAAATGCTTTAAGATATATATCGAATGTTTTCTGCAAGCCATTTTCTATCAACCAATTTTGCCATTCTATCGACTACCCGGCATTTTCCGACCATCTTGCTCGGTGCAGCAGCCACTTCCCAGACCTAAGCCATTTGATTAACTTTGTGTGGATGAGTCAGATTGATTAATAAACATAAAAAAGGGACCCTCAAGAGAGTCCCTTTGCACAATTATGCTTTGTTAACGTTTGTAGCTTGAAGACCGCGTTGGCCTTGCTCTGTTTCGAAAGTTACTTTTTGACCTTCGTCAAGAGTTTTGAAACCGTCGCCTTGGATAGCTGAGAAATGTACGAATACATCTTCTCCGCCTTCGATTTCGATGAAGCCGAATCCTTTTTCTGCGTTAAACCATTTTACTGTACCTTGTTGCATGTGTATTTCCTCCTGTGTGGATATTGATCCACGATTTATTACTATTGTTGCTCAATTCATCAAGAGCGAGAAGTTCGAAACTTTTCTAACTTAACCTGACCGAACAAGAATAATTAACCTTATCATACCTTATATTTTTTAAAAAAGCAAATGCTATTTTTTCCCACAGGTAAAAAGAAGCAGAAGCGGCCCTTTCAGCCCTGACAGGCAAATGTTCCAAAGAGAAAAAAGGCGGTCTTCCCTTTTATTCTCCAGGGGTTATTTGATCCCGAGGGGCTGGATTAAGAAACGCCATCCAATTTCCAAATCAAAAATATGTTCAGCACTTTAAAGTGTTGAAAGGGACTGTCCCTCTTAGCGCTTTAACGCATTGAAGCGGTCTCCCCCTTCTGATTCTTCATGTCTAACCGGAGTTCTTGGGTCATATGAATAATTGTTAAAGTTTTTATAAGGGAGCGATGACATCATGAATGAACAGCAGATTGCGTTTGTGAGCAGTTATGATCCTTATGTTTATGAGACTTTGTCCGGGATTATCGGCAGTATGGTTTCCGTACAGACTACCCGGGGGACTGTTTCCGGGAAGCTTTCGAATGTGGTGCCGGATCATATTGTAGTCGAGTCAGGCGGATCACCTTTCTTTATCCGCACTCAGCAAATCGTTTGGGTCATTCCAAGAGGATAAAGGAGGAAGGTATATGTTCAAGCGCGAGAATAAGTTGTTGATCGACCTGCCCGTCCCTGAACATGGAGATCCCAATGCAGCTGCCGCCGTCCAGGAGCTTTTGGGTGGAAAATTCGGGGAAATGTCAACGCTGAATAATTATATGTACCAGTCCTTCAATTTCAGAAGAAAAGACAAACTGAAGCCATTCTATGACCTTGTTGCCAGCATTACGGCCGAGGAGTTCGGACATGTGGAGCTCGTATCGAATGCCATCAATCTGCTATCAAGGGGTAACACTTTTTACACTGGGGACCCCGATGTCACACCTTTGCGTGAAGGAAAGGACAGCCGGAATACCCTTCAATTCATTGCGTCCGCCCAAACTGCTTTAGCGGGTGATTCAATGGGGCGTCCCTGGACAGGCGACAATGTTTTCACCAGCGGCAATCTGGTGCTTGACCTTCTTCACAACTTCTTTTTGGAGGTCGGTGCACGAACACATAAAATGAGGGTTTACGAGATGACCGAAAATGAAACAGCCCGGGAGATGATCGGATACTTGCTGGTGCGTGGCGGCACTCATGTCCTTGCATATGCGAAAGCCTTGGAAATTGTCACGGGTGTGGATGTGAAAAAGATGGTCCCGATCCCCAACCTTTCCAACCGTAAGTTTGACCACGCCAGGAAATTTGAAGATCAGGGCATTGGAAATATTCTTTACACGTGGAATGATGTCGGGGACTATGCCGATATCCGCCAGATCTGGAAAGGCACCAATCCGGAAAGCGGACAGAGGCTTGAGGTCAAAGAAGGATCACCTAAAGGAGCACCGATTCCCAACCTTGAGGACCTGCCTGAAGAGTTTGCGCCTGGCATTGACCGTGATGATTATGAAAGAATCGCTAAACGATTGATGGAAAACTTGTGAAGCATTGCTGCAGCAAAGACGAAAAGGCACCCCGCCAAAAAAAGCGGGGTGCTTTCATGCTTTAAAGCATGAAGAGGGACTGTCCCTTTTACTACTTTAAAGCGGAAGTGCATAAAAAAGGACTGTTCCTTTTCGCCCGGTGGTGCGTTATTCTTCCGAAAGGAACTTCTGCCGGGTTTTGATGTAGTTTTCAAGTTCGGCGGCTGGCAGTGGTTTGCTGTAGTAGTAGCCCTGCCCGATATGACATGCATTTTTCAGGAGAAAATCCACCTGTGCTTCCTCTTCCACCCCTTCGGCAATTATGGTGAAATTCATGTTTTGTCCCAGATCGATAATTGTTTTTACAATCGATCCATTTTTAGAATGCTTGGAGTGATCGGTGATATCGTCCACAAAGGACTTATCAATTTTGATATGATCAATGGGAAGGAACCGTAAATTATTTAAGGAAGAGTAGCCGGTTCCAAAGTCATCGATACTGATGGACACCCCTATCTCTTTCAATTTGTGCAGGATTTCGGACGATCGTTTAAAGTCCTGCATGATGCTTTCTGTAATTTCCAGCTCTAGTAGACGGGGATCGAGTTCTGTTTCTTTTAAAACACCTTGTACAAAATCCACGAAATCATCATCAAGGATCTGTCTTACTGAAATGTTGACCGCTACCTGAATCGAGCCGGCTTTCCCTTTTTCCCACTCTTTACTTTGCCTGCAGGCTTCCTGGAGAACCCACTTTCCTATCGGCACAATCAGACCCGTCTCTTCTGTGAGCGGGATGAATTCTCCCGGCGGAACCATTCCCAGGGTGGGATGATCCCAGCGGATCAAGGCTTCCACTCCCAGAATTTTGCCCGTTTCAAGATTCACTTTTGGCTGATAGTAGAGCATAAACTGGTTGAGTTCGAGTGACTTTCTTAACTCTTGTTCAAGTTCCATTTTCCTGGTCGTATTCCTATTTAAACTCTCGTTGTAAAACTGAAAATTGTTTTTTCCTCGCTCTTTCGCCAAATACATTGCCGTATCCGCATGCTTGATCAATGTTTCCTGGTCAGTGCCATCAACGGGATACATGCTAATGCCGATGCTTGGCGTCACAAAGAACTCCTGTCCGGTAACCTTAATCGGCTTCACAAAGCTATCTAAAATGTTCTGAGAAAGGCAGGAGACCTTTTCCTTCCTGCTGTTCTCCAAAAGAATGATAAATTCATCTCCGCCCTGCCTGAATACCTCACCCTCTTGTCCGATGACGGCTTTCAAGCGTTTTGCCACTTCGACAAGCAATAGGTCGCCGGTGGAATGACCCTTTGTATCATTGATTACTTTAAAGCGGTCAAGGTCGAGAAACAACACTGCAAAAGATTGTGAAACCTCCTTTTCAATGAAGGTGCTCAGGTTCTGCTTAAACATGTTGCGGTTCGGAAGGCCGGTTAATGTATCGTAATAAGCCATCTCCCGGATGGTTTCTTCTGATTTCTTTCGCTGGGTGATATCCCTCCCCACCAATTGGACCGCAGACTTTCCTCCATATAAAATGGGCATCATGGACACTTCTACATCGATAACGGCACCATCCATACGTGCTGCTTTTATTTCGAATATCAAATTTTCCGATTTAGCAGAACCATTGTACTGATTTGCAGATTCCCTTATCAATAGAATATCCTGCTCACTCGCTATTTCTGAGACGTCCTTATTGATTAGTTGAGAAGGGTCTTCCGTGCCAAGCACCCTGCTTCCCGCAGCATTCATATAGATGAATTTCCCGTTGCGGATGACAGAAATAATATCGGGCGACATCTCAACCAGACTCCGGTACTGATCCTCACTCTCTTTTCGGTCAGTGATATCAAACAGCACACTGGAAAAATAAATGAGATCTCCTTTCTCATCCAAGGTCGGAATTCCCCTGTCTTGAATCCAGCGCACATTTCCATCCGGCTTGATGATCCGGTAGGTGCTTGTACAAGAGCGGCCAGACTGAATCATTTTCCTTCGGTCTTCCTGAGTGTACATGTCGTCAGGATGGATGACCTTTTTCCACAAAAGAGTGTCGTTATAAAATTCTTCCTGCTTTCTTCCATATAATTTTTCAATTCCCGGAGTAATCAGCAGTTTGTCGGATTTCATATCGTGCGACCAGATGGCAACATCCAGTGATTCAAAGATATGGTTCAGCTTCTGGTTGCTCTCTCCCACTTCTTTCGTCGCCTTAAAAATTCCTTTGAGCATGTAATAGACCAACCCTAAGGTCATAATGGTCAAGGCCACCTGCATGATTAAATTAGGGAAACTTTCGACTGGAAAATATAATCCTAAAATCAACTGCAGTATTTGGATAAAAATAACAATCAGCACAATATTTTTAAATGAAGTGTTCGTTTGATAACCCACTATGTTGGACTCCCATATGTAAAGTTTTGTGATTAAAATCAATCCTTATCTATAATATCGTCTTAAATTGAAAAATAATAAGGTGAAATCAAGACATCCCACTTCCTGCTCCGCTTTTTTCTTCAATTGATGGTCGGCATCTTGTATTTTTTGATAGAACAAACGGCAATCTAAACATAAGCCTTAAGTTGTTTTGTTTTACAAGCTTAAGATATCTATGCCATAGTAGGAATTTCTGTTTACTAAAGGACTACATTTAAAGGAGTTAAATTATGACATCTAAGAAACACACATCAGCAATTGATTGGCCTGTGTTTGCCATCAGTGGAGGGTTACTGATTGCATTCGTTATTGCAGGATTTATCAGCATTGATTCATTGACTGCCTTTGTGAACAACGGTTTTCAATGGTCAGCAAACTACTTCGGGGCATTCTGGCAAGTCCTCATGCTGTTACACTTCCTTGTGGCATTATATATAGCTTTTTCCAAGTACGGAAGTGTTCAATTGGGATCTCTTGAAAAACCGGAAATGAGTACATTCAAATGGTTGTCGATCATTATGGCAACATTGCTTGCCGGCGGAGGCGTGTTCTGGGCCGCTGCCGAACCGATGTATCACTTTATGACGGTTCCTCCTTTACAAGGGGGGATCGAAGCTCAGACTGAAGCAGCCGTCATGCCGGCTCTGGCTCAAAGCTATATGCATTGGGGGTTCCTTGCGTGGGCTATCCTAGGTACTTTAAGTGCGGTCGTTATGATGTATGGTTATTATCATAAAGGAATGCCGATGAAACCCCGTACAATTTTATATCCCATCTTTGGGGAAAAATTAAGGACAAGCTTTCTCGGTACCATCATTGATGCTTTCTCAATCATCGCGGTGGCTGCAGGTACAATCGGGCCTATCGGATTTCTCGGGTTGCAGGCAAGCTATGGGTTGTCCGCTTTGTTCGGCATCCCGGATCAATTTTCCACACAGCTGGCGATTATTATCAGCTTAGTGGTGGTATCCACGATTTCCGCAGCCACAGGACTTCACAAAGGAATTCAAATGCTGAGTAACTTTAATGTCCGCCTGGCAATCGGTTTGATCGTGTTCGTTCTTATTTTCGGCCCAGGATGGTTCATACTGGATTCATTCATCTCGTCTTTTGGATTTTATGTGAGCAATTTCATTGAAATCAGCACCTACAGGGGAGACAAAGGATGGCTTGGCGGCTGGACTGTGTTCTTCTGGGGCTGGTTCATCGGATACGGACCTATGATGGCGATTCTGGTCAGCCGGATTTCCCGAGGAAGGACGATCCGCCAGATCATCGTGGCAATTGCGGTTATCGCTCCCATTGTCACAACGTTTTGGTTTACCGTTGTCGGCGGATCCGGAATTTTCTATGAGATGCAAAATCCAGGGTCTGTCTCATCAGAATTAGCAAGCGGCGGAATGCCGGCAGCCATGATTGCCATTACAGAGCAATTGCCATTGGCTGCGATCATTTCCCCCTTATTTCTGCTATTGACCATCGTCTTCGTCGTGACCACAGGCGATTCGATGTCTTACACCATTGCAATGGCTGTTTCTGGTGAAGGAGATCCCAAGGTTTCCCTGCGTGTATTCTGGGCGATTCTGATGGGGGCAATTGCTGCCATCCTGCTGTATATCGGCAATGGCGGTATCGATGCCCTTCAAAGCTTTATCGTAGTTACGGCTGTTCCAGTCTCGATACTTCTGCTGCCGATGCTCTGGCTTGCGCCTAAGGTTTCAAAGGAGCTCTATGCAGAACAGGTGAAAAGTACAGATTGAGGCTATGGCCTCTTCAATTGAAAATGCCTTTCCCGGGTTTTGGGAAAGGCATTTTTTTAGAGGAGTCTGTGACTCTTGCTCAGGTTGATGGTCTTTAGCCATTTGCTTGATGGAATGGTTGTTTTACAGACTTGTTTGGGGCTGTTTTTACTCTATCATGTATGGTTTTGTAGTTTTGATGCTGATTAAACGCTGGTTTTACGGTATCATAATTACTTTGTATTGAAGCTGATGCTGTTTAAGTGCTGGTTTTACTGCATCATATTTGCTTGTTTTGAAGTTGATGTTGTTTAAACGCAGGTTTTACTGCATCACAGCTGCTTTTTGGTGATGTTGATGCTGTTTAAACGCTAGTTTTACCGCATCATAATTACTTTGTATTGATGTTGATGTTGTTTAACACCTGGTTTTACTGCATCACAACTGCTTTTGGTGATGTTGATGCTGTTTAAACGCAGGTTTTACTGCATCATGGCTGCTTTTTGTTGAAGTTGATGCTGTTTAAGCGCTGTTTTTACCGCATCATAATTACTTTGTATTGATGTTGATGTTGTTTAACACCTGATTTTACTGTATCACGGTTGCTTGTTGTTGAAGTTAATGTTTAAAACTTGGTTTTACTGCATCACGGCTGCTACTTTAGAAGTTGATGCCGTTTAAACGCTGTTTTTACCGCATCATAATTACTTTGTATTGATGTTGATGTTGTTTAAACGCAGGTTTTACTGCATCATGGCTGCTATTTGTAGAAGTTGATGCCGTATAACTATACTGCAGTCTATCGAATACCGCACCGCTAATGAGGAATCCATCAATGCTTACCCCTCATCTGCGAGACTTCCTCACACATCTTCGAGTACATCTTCTCCACTCCCTCTTCTGATGCTTCAAACTCATAGGCACTTTCGGCAAGGATCCCGATGTTCTCTGCTTCCTGGACAACATCGATGTTGGCTCCCATGAAGATGAACTCCCAATTGTATATCTCCCGCTGATGACGAATCATTTCGTTTATTTTTTCATAGCTGAATTCAACGCTTGCATTTTCATGGCCGTCCGTTGTGATGGCAAAGATCACTTTGCCGGGCCTTTCGCCTTCTGGTGTTTGAAAGAGGCGGTGACCGACTTCGGCAATCGTTTTACCAATCGCATCAAGCATGGCCGTACAGCCCTTGACGTAATACTCCTTCTCCGTCAGTTTCACGGTTTCCGCCGGTTTCCCCTGCCAAAGCACTTCATAATCATCGTCAAAGAGAACCGTCGTAATGACAGTCTTTCCATCCAGCTGCTCCTGTCTTTTCACAAATCCGTTGAAACCGCCTATCGTATCATTTTCAAGTCCTGCCATCGAACCGCTTCGATCCAGCAAAAATACCACTTCAGTTAAATTTTTGTTCATTTCATCCATCTCCTTCAACTTCTTGATGATATAATCATAACTAATCAAACCCATATTTTGGTCGCCTGCAAAGCGACATTTTAGGAGGCTGATTTCATGCTTGATCTCCATTTTTTAAAAGAGCTGAAGGAATACGTCCATTTTTATCAAGAGGTGACGCCTCAGATTGATGTCTGTGAATCTGACAGCAACTTGGATTATAAGCTTGAGGCCCCCATTGAAAATAGTGAATTAGAGGAATTTATCAGCACCAATGAGCAGCCTTCATTCAGAGAGGAACTGCTTGCCTTAATTGATGAAAGTAGATTTACTGATCCAGACATTTATCGAAGAGCCGGCATAGACCGGAAGCACTTTTCAAAAATCAGGTCGAAGCCGGGCTACCGTGTCGGCAGGAATACCGCGATTGCGCTGGCCTTGGCGTTGGAATTGGGGATAGAGGAAGCCGAGGACTTATTAGCCGCAGCAGGATATTCTCTTTCATTCAGCGACACCTATGATTTGGTTATCCGGTTCTGCCTGGAGAAGGAGATCCATGACCTCGACTATGTGAACCAGGCCCTTGATTCCCTCAGCCTAAAACCGCTGACAGGGTGAGCTTTTTTACGTTAAAGCACTAAGAGGGACTGTCCCGTTTCGTACTGTAAAGCACTAAAGTGAATCTACGTAAAAAAGCCTTTCCCGGCTTCTCGCGGGAAAGGCATTTTTTCAGATGACAACCTGTTCATTTTGCTCGAGCTTCTGCAATTCCTGCGCCAGGAAAACGGCGAGCTCCAGCATTCCATATTTATCTGCTTTTGCTTCAGCATCAGAATTGTAGTTTGTATTGGTATTGATGTCATACGTATAGACATTGCCTTCTTTATCAAAGATAAATTCAATTCCAGCGATCTGAATATCGTTGGCGGCGAGAACCTTCTCGTATTTTTCAAGTACAGGGTGATAGAACCCGTCTATGATTTGGAATTTCGGCTTTTCTTCCGGCTGCTCTTCTCCCGCAGGGCAGAATAGATCTCCGATAGAGCACGCATCCGCAGGGCAAAGCTCAAACCCTTCCGACGTATCGACCCTGACGGCGTAGAGAAACTTGCCTCCGATAAATTCACAGCGCGTAATGAAGCTTTCCGGCGCAGAAATGTACTCCTGGATCAAGGTGATTCCATCTACCGGCTCCTCAAAATCCGGGCTCTCCACATAGTTCTTAAGAGACTGGAGGTTTTGGAACAACTGCACGCCCAAACCTTTTCCGGCACGATTATGTTTGGTGATGAACGGTCTGCCTTCAAAAGATTCAGCCGCTCTCAGGATCTGCTCTTTCCCTACTGCCGCAATGGTCTTAGGCGTCTCTACTCCTTGCTTGCTCAATTCCAGATACTGTTTTACCTTGCTGACTTCGAGTTGGAGTGCACGGCTGCCATTGAATACCTTCCTGCCATGTGCTTCAAGCCACGCCAGTACCTGCGCAGTATATTCCGGGGCATAACGGTTTCCCCGTGTATGGGAAGAGGCACTCATTCTGCTGTAAAAAATGCCTTCAGGGGGCTCTTGCGAAAGATCGAGAGTCCCTTCGCCCAGATGCCACTCTTCATATGGAAGGCCCAGTTCTTCCAATCGTTTTGTCAGATGAACTGTCCACTCTGTGTTTTCATGGATTACATATATTTTACTCAACGGAAAGCACTCCCTCTGCTGTTTTTCGTTTTTCTTCCACCAATGGCATGACCTGTTTGGCAAAACGCTCCATCTCTTCAAGCTGCGGTGAGAATTGAAGAAGAAGCAAATCCAGCCCTGCATCCTCATATTTCAGGATCCTGTCGGCGATTTGTTCCGGCGTGCCGATCAGATTCGGGCGGAGACCCCTGTTGGAAACGGAGTAGTCCTGCAGTTGAATCTGCTGTTCAAGCTGGGACTTGCTTGTGAAATCCTTAAAGCCGGAGTAAGCGTCGGATTCTTTTACATCGGTGATTCTATCGAGCTCTTCCTGCGCTTCTTCTTCGGTATCACGGCAAATGACATAGGCCGCCATTCCAAAGGAACTCAGCTCAGGATTGTCCGTCTGTTCTCTCCTCGATTTCATATCCGCTACTTTCGCCTGGATTTCTTCAACCGTTCCCCCATGCATTACATAAGCATCGCATTTATCCACAATAGTAGATTTTCCTTTTTCACTTTCACCGCCGGCATAGAGAATTGGATTCGGTCTCTGGACAGGCTTCGGAAACAGCTTGGTTTCCTCCAGTTGATAAAAGTCGCCTTGATACGAGAAGGAATCTTCTGTCCAAAGGCCTTTTAACACATCTATGAATTCTCTGGTGCGGTCATACCGTTCGTCATGTTCCGTGAACACACCGCCGTATTGGCGCGCTTCTTCCGCCCACCATGCGGACACGACGTTCAAGGTGAAGCGGCCTTTGCTCAAATTGTCGATGTTTGCCGCCATCTTCGCCGCAACCGCAGGATTATGAAAACCGGGGCGGATTGCTGTCATAATTTCCAGTTTGTCAGTCGCTGCAGCCAATGCCGCAGCCGTCGTCCATGCCTCCAGAGAATCGTGTTTCTGTCCTTTTATATCATTTAAATAAAGCTCCGCAATCAACGTCGTGGAGTAACCCCACTCTTCCGCTGACTTAGCAACTTTCTCGGCATATTCATAAGTGGCCGGCATGTTTTCATCCTCAACATTCCTCAGCCATCCTCCAAAAATCGGTAACCAAAAACCAAATTTCATGATTTTCTCTCCTCCACTCACTAAACTCGACTATTCCCACCAATCAGGTCGGTTTTAAAGATGATAATATTGCAAATTGAAGGAATTGTCAATCAGTTAAAGCGGATTTGGGTAAAAGTCCTTCGACAAAAACCGGGTGGTGACTGTCACTTAGAAGGAAAAACCCATTGTTTGGGAGAATTAATAAAGAAGTAAAGTATATAAAATAATAGTTAAAGAGTGCTGAATGGAGGATGAAGAGTGTTTGTAAGAAAAAGAAAGGAACGCAGAATAAGAAAAAAATCAGAAGGGACCTACACATTCTGGGATGCGGTTGGGGACGTACTTATCTGGATTCCTGAATTGATCGTCCTGCCTTTCCGCATCCTGTGGTACCTGATCAGGGGGATTGGAAGCATTTTTGACTGGACATGAAAGAAAGCCATACAAAAGGCGTGCAGCTATGGTATGAGCAGCACGCCTTTCTCAGTATAAATCCTTTATTACTTTAAAGCATTAAGAGGGACTGTCCCTTTTAGCGCTTTAAAGCAAAAAAGATCTCCCTTATTTTTTATGCTTCTTTAATAGTTTCTATATGCTACGAGGATTTCCTCTTGAAGAAGAAGAAAACCAAAAACGCAATCCCCAGCACAGCGATGACAGCATAAGCAATGTTCGAGTAGATATCCATATAATGAACAATCTGTTCCCAGGAAGCCCCTACTTTGGCACCAAGGTTCACCAGCACAATATTCCAGATGAAGGTTCCGGCCGTAGTAAAAATCAGGAACGGAACAAACTTCATATTCGACATCCCTGCAGGAATCGATATCAGGCTGCGGATCAGCGGCACAAAACGGCAGAAAAAAACAGACCAGTATCCATACTTATCAAACCACGCATCCGCCCTGTGGATATCCTTTTTCGTCAGCCGGAGGATATGCCCCCATTTATCCACAATTTTCTCCATCCGTTCGACATCAAGCTGCAGCCCAAGCCCGTATAAAACAACCGCTCCGATGACAGAGCCGAGCGTGGAGGCAATGACGACACCCGTTATGGTTAAATCTGATGTAGTCGTGACAAATCCCCCAAAAGTTAGAATGATCTCAGAAGGCACCGGCGGAAATATATTTTCCAAAGCGATTAAAAGGAATATCCCGCCGTACCCAAAGTTGTTGATAATCTCCATCAGCCAGTTTTCCATGTGAATCTCCTTTATATCAAATGATCATATTTTTCAAAACTTGCAAATATATTTGGAGTTCTCTTCAATTTTTCTCTCTTTCCTCTCCCTTACAGCCAGAGTTTAAAACCCCTCACCTACTCGTCTATTGTTACCCAGGTCCCTGAAAAGAGCAATATATTTTTAGCAGTAAGTTAGTGGAACTTTAGTGCTTTAAACCACTAAGAGGGACTGTCCCTTTCACTACTGTAACGCATTGAAGCACTAAGAGGAACGGTCCCTCTTAGCGCTTCAGTGTGTTTCAGTATATGGGTCTCCCCGCTCCAGATCTCGTGCCGCATCACCAGATCTCGAGGTCGGCTGCTTGGGTGATCATACGGTACATTTCCTTTGTGGGTTCCATTGGCTCGACGCCCAGCTCGGCATTCAGCACTTTTTTACATTTGCCGTACCACTTGATTGCCTGCGGTCTATTGTTTTTTTGATAGTAACAGAACATCAGCAGCCGGTATGCTTCTTCCCATGTATCTTCCTCCATCAGGATTCTTTCACACCAATGGATGCACGTTTCGAAGTCCGACAGCCGGACCGACACCTGTGCGAGCATTTCAGCGGCCCGCAGGAAGAGGACCTGAAGGCGTTCTCTTTCCGTCAGGCACCAGTCAGCAAAACGGTGGTCCGGCAAATAGTCTCCCTCATACAGCTTCAGGCCCCTCTCCAGCAGCTCCTTTGCCTGAAAAGGATCTTTCTCGGTCAACCCCTCGGTCACCCACTCCTCAAACAAAACGGTATCCAATTGAAATACAGCATCAGGATTGATTCCATAGAAAGCTCCGTTCCTTCTGATAAAATAGGATTCTTCCCTCGCTTTACGGTGCGGCTCGATGGTCTTCAAAAGGGAATTCAATGAAACTTTGAAACTGCGGCTGGCCGCGTCCTCGTCCTGCTCCGGCCAGATTTCCCGGAAGATCTCCTCACGACCAACCAACTTATTTTTATTTGTTATAAAAAACTCAAATAATTCCTTGGCCTTTCCCCTCTGCCAGTCACTCTCCGAAACAACCCGATTGCCTAAATGGATCCTGAATTTCCCCAGGGCAGACACCTTCAATGTATATCCTGGATGATTGTCCATGCTGCCCATTCCAAGTTCAGAGATCGATGGACTGTGAATATTATGTTTTTGGGCTTTTACCAGCAGAGGGACAAAATTTTGGATATCAGCAGGGCCGAATGTTGTCCTTCTTTTCAGGAAATACTGATAGTCCCCTGCCTGCATTTCGGTCAGGAACTGTTTCATCTCTTGGGTGAATACTTCTTCTTTTCCTGTTTCATAGGCAGCATACGCCTTCCAAAAGGAAGTAAGCATCATCCCGTAACGATCTCCGCATTCTTCAAACTGGCTTCTGACTTCAACCAGCACCTGATAAGCAGATTCATATTTTTCACAGTAAATCCCCGCTATCCCCATACAAAGCTGAATTAGTGTGGATAACCAAACATCCTTCACTCTCTCTGTCTCATATAAGCCTTTTTGACCTGCTTCTATCGCTTTTTCATACTGCCCCTGTGTTCCCAGAAGGATGCACAGCCCCATATAAGGTTCAGCCTTTCCCCTTGGCACATCAATCGTATCCATAATATCAAGGGCTGTGTTATAGCACTTCTCGGCCAGATACGATTCATAGCGCTCGATCAGCTGGACGGCATGCCCCATCCTCATCCAGCCGCATGCTTCTACAAACGGTGACTGGATATCCATCCCGAGCTTCATCCCTTGCTCTGCGTACTTTTTGCTTTCTTCCGCGCGGCCCCTGAAAGCCTCAATAATCGATAACAGAATTTCCGTTTCCCTATGAGACTGTGACAAGTGAACGATGCCGGTATCTTTCGTGCTGTTCTTTTTTTTAAAAAGAAGGTCTCTCGCCTTATTAAGCCTTCCGGTGCGCAAGTAAATCCGCGCCTTCAAATTTCCTTCTTCCAATGGCAGGTTCAACGCTTCAGCCCGTTCATACCATTTCTCGGCTTTCACGGCTTGTCCCGAATTGAGCAGGTTTTCTGAAAGGAGATGGTACAGCTCTGCCATTTCTTCCTTGCTTCCATCGGAACGCTCCCTTAAACTAATAGCCCTCTGCAGGACCCGTTCTGCCTTATCCGGCTGGATCGTATCAAGGTAGATCCGGGCAACCCCCTCCAGTGAGATACTCATTAAATAATGATCTCTGATAGTTTCTCCAATTTCTATCGCCCTTTTGTAGCAGGATTCCGCCCACTCGTAGGAAGAACGCAGCCGGCTGATCTCCCCCTGATAGAACCATAGAATCGGAAAATCATTTTTCAGCACTTCAGGAATCGGTTTCAGATAGTCCAATAGCGTTTGCAGCTTCCCTTTCTGCAGCAGATCCTTCCCGCTTTGGCTGATGACATGAGCAGCCCGCTCATATTCAGCCACCTCCAGGTAATGATAGACCGCATTCTCGATATTTTCTTTCTCGAAGTAACGGGCAGCCCTCCGGTTGAGCCTTGCATGCTCCTCCGCATTCTTCATTTTCAGCTGATTTTGCAGAAACTCCTTGAATAGCGCATGGTACCGGTACTTCCTTCCGTCTATCTCTTGAATGAAAACATTCTGCTGAGACAGCTTCATTAAAACAGAATCCGAGTCTACCGTGTCCAGCAAGGCATCGCAGACCAACGGAGAAAGTTCATCAAGTATGCTTGTTTTCAATAAAAACTCCTGATGCCCAAAGGGTTGTTTCGATAATACTTCCAAGGCTAAAAAATCAAACAAGTCCTGCAGGGTTTCCGAACGATTTTCCAGAAAGCTCCCTGAAAAATTTCCATTCCGAAAACTTCCGGCCAGCATATGCACGGCTATGGCCCAGCCTTCCGTCAGATGGTGAATCCGTTCCAAATCCTGGCTTTCAATCGTAATTTCATAGCTGTCTTCCAGAAGATGTTCAATTTCTCCAGAACTGAGCATGAGGTCTTCCTGGGTAATTTCAAGCAATTCACCCTTTACCTTAAGGGATGTCAGCAGTCCCCATGAAGGCTTGCTGCGGCTGGAGATGACCACATGCAGATTGGAAGGGATGTACTCCAGGAAATGCTTCATCCATTTCTCGATGACCATGGATTTTTGAACATGATGGTAATCATCCAATATGATCACGACCGGGGTTTGCAAACCAATCGTTTCATTCACGACCATCGAAATCAGCGACCACAATTGTTCATCACTAATATGGTTGTGCAGCTTTTGAAGTTCAGTCAGAATTGCAGCACCGAAACCTGGATACTTGGCTTTTACAGCATGGACGAATTTTGTTAAAAAAGGGATGATGTCATCATCGTTGGGGGAAATGGAGTACCAGCAGGAATTAACCTTGATATCATGGGCGAAAAGGGTAAGAGCGGTACTTTTTCCATAGCCTGCCCTTGCATGCAGAATGGTCAGGGGATAGTGAGGAATGGAGGCGAGTTTCTTATGTAAGTTGGCACGCCTCATAAAACTTTCTTTCACAGGCGGCGGCATCAGCTGGCTTTGGATCACCGGTATGACTCCCATCTCTTTTCCTCCTTTCTCTATTGTGATTTCATTTAAGAAGTGCATGCGCTGTTTAGCTCCGACAGGCAAATGTTCCCTGGAGAAAAAAAGCGGGCTTTACTTTTATTTGCTTTGGGTTATTTGATCCCGAGGGGGTAAGTCCGTTCCAGTGGGTACGGACCCTCGGGCGCTGGAGCTGGATTCAGAACGCTCCCTAATTTTCAAACTGAAATTTTATACTTTCTTATCTTTTAAGAACACCATTCCAGAATGGCCTCTATAAAAATATATGCAGTGACTTTCATGGCTTGTACCGAAATATTACCTTCTTATGTAAATTCGCTAAAAGACACTAAAATCCTTTTTGGACGTCTATACCAGAATTGGCCTTTTTGACTGGATTTGCGGACCAACATCCGGTGGTTTTCTTGATCTCAACGGCCCGTAAACTCGATTTGCGGGCCAACATCTGGTGCTTTCCTTAATCTCAACAGCCCGCAAATTGGATTTACGGGCCAACATCCGGTCCTTTTCTTGATCTCAACGGCCCGTAAACTCGATTTGCGGGCCAACACCCGGTCCTTTTCTTAATCTCAACGGCCCGTAAACTCGATTTGCAGGCCAACTTCCGGTGGTTTTCTTGATCTCAACGGCCCGTAAACTCGATTTGCAGGCCAACATCCGGTGGTTCTCTTGATCTCAACGGCCCGTAAACTCGATTTGCGGGCCAATATCCGGTGGTTTTCTTGATATTTTTCAGAGGGCCACCACTTTTTTGGCATGTTTCCCAGCTAACCCCACCATTTTTCACCCTTACCGAACACACCAGCATCCTAAAAATCCACTTTTTCCCGACAATCTCCTTCTTACACAAAAAGCACCCGCCCACATTCTAGTGTGGCGGGATGCTTCGTTACGTCACCTTATCCAAACTCTTCCGCAGCTCATTTTTATTGATTTTGCCCACATGGGTTTTCGGGAGCTCGTCAATGAAATAGAAGTTTTTTGGTATTTTGTATTTCGCCAGTTTTTTCTTGCAGTAATTCACCAGAACTTCTTCTGTAAGGCCAGGGCTGCCAGCCGTAATGAAGGCCACTACTTTTTCTCCCCATTTGTCATCAGGGATTCCGATGACCGCGACTTCTTCTACAGTCTCATGGCATTCGAGCCAGTTTTCAATTTCCAAGGGATAGACATTTTCCCCGCCCGTAATGATCATATCTTTTTTCCTGCCGACGATATAGTAGTAGCCAGCTTCATCCTTCATGGCCAGGTCTCCTGTTTGAAACCAGCCGTCCCTCCACACTTCCTTCGTCTCTTCTTCTTTGTTCCAATAGTATTCAAACAGGTGGCTGCCGCGCAGATACAGCTCGCCTACTTCACCAGGATCTGCTTCATCTCCGGTTTCTTTCACAACCTTCACAGCATTGAACAGCATCGGCTTCCCTACTGAGCCTCTTCGCTGAAGGGCTTCCCGGGGATCGATGTAAAAGTTATTCGGTCCCGCTTCAGTCAATCCGTATCCTTCTTTGAATGCCAGTCCCTTGCTGCTGAAAACATCATAGATGCCCATGGGACAAGGAGCCCCTCCAGACAAAAAGACCTTCATGTCCGGAAACTTAGCACTCTTGAACTCCTTTGTTCTCGTCAACATGTGGTACATGGTCGGAACAAACAGGACGATGGAGCACTTGTATTTGATAAGGTCCTTCACTGCCTGTTCAGGTTCGAATCCTGGTGATAAAACAACCGTTCCGCCCGCAATCAGAACGGGGACCGACAAAGCATTCAGGCCGCCGGTATGGAACATCGGGATGCATGTCATCGTGGTATCCCTATCTGTGAGATTCCAGCTGACGATGGTGTTTACGGCATTCCACATGATCGAACGATGAGAGAGAACCGCCCCTTTTGGCTGTCCCGTAGTGCCGCCGGTATAGATCATCGCAAGCGGATCGAACTCCTGCAGAAGAGGTTTGCGCAGCCTGTCAACAGCTGGAAATTGGTCCAGGTAGTTATTGGAGTCCACTTCTATTAAATAAAAATCCTCCTGAAGCCCGCTTGCCTGTTTAATGAAACAGGACTGCACCCCCATGATCACTGGAGCTGCGTCAGACACCACAAACTGAAGTTCGTCGGTCGAAAGCCTCCAATTCAACGGCACAAAAACTGCTCCTATTTTTAAACAGGCAAACAGAAAATCGAAATAACTTATATGATTTTCAGAAAAAAGTGCAATACGGTCACCTTTTTCAACTCCCTGTGCCAGAAACAGGCCAGCGAGCCGGGATGCGCGCTCATTCAGTTCTTTGTAGGTCCAGGAATCCTGTGTAACGGAATCAATGACAGCGCATTTTTCTGGAAATAAGTCAGACCTGCTCTTCACCCAATCGATTTCATAGCTCACTCCACTCTCTCCTCTTCTACATCATGATTCCTCCATCGACATGAAGAACATGGCCATTGACATAATCTGATTCGCTGCTCGCCAGAAACAGATAGGCATTGGCGATATCCTCGGGCTTCCCTAGGCGTCCCATCGGAACCTGGGCTTTCATTTTTTCAATCACTTTTTCCGGAACTTCGGCAACCATGGCTGTTTCAGTGAAACCCGGCGCCACTGCATTGACATTGATGCCTTTTCTGGCAAGCTCCTTTGCCCATGTTTTTGTCATGCCGATCACCCCGGCCTTGGCTGCCGCATAGTTTGTCTGTCCAACATTGCCATAGGTACCCGTTACAGAAGAAGTGTTGATGATTTTGCCGCTTCCCTGCTCTGCCATGTAAGGCAATACGGCCTGTGTGCAATGAAATACTCCCGTTAAATTCACATTGATGACTTGCTGAAATTGCTCGCTCGTCATTTTTGAGAGCATGGAATCTCTTGTGATGCCCGCATTATTGATAAGGATATCGATGGTTCCGAAACGGTCGATGACAGTTTGGACGAGGCTGTCGACACTATCCCTGTCCGAAACATCCACCCTGACAAAAACGACTCCTGGATTCGCTTCCTCCGCTTTCTTGCCTGCCTCTTCGTTAAAATCGGCGATCACAACGTTTGCGCCTTCCCGCTTGAACGTTCGGGCCGCTTCAAGTCCGATGCCGTTAGCCGCCCCGGTGATCACAGCTGTTTTGCCTCTCAGTCTGCTCATGCTTTCTGTTCCTCCCTCTCCAAAAATTGCTCCATATGCCGCAAGAGCCCATCCAAATCATCAATCAGCGGTGAATGCCCGCAGTCCTTCATTTCTATGAACTTCACCCTGCCTTCAAAATCCTCAACCAATTCCTTGGTCATTCTCTCTGTGACCACAAGATCCCGGTCTCCCCTTAAGGCAAGAACTGGGATGTCAATGGTGTCGACTTCACCGTTTCCTTTCGTTAATCCGTTGTCATGCTTGCTGATATTGAAGGTATTCAAAGCCTGATAGACATCGGCTAAGTTCCGCTGTGTGCACATATCATCAAGATACTTTTCATATCTCTCCGGTTCCGGTTTGTGACTGGTGTAGATGAGCGCATTCCATATCGCTCTCAGCAGTTCATGGTTCTTCTGGTCATAAGCACCTTGGACAGGGAGAGTCTTTCCGTGATCGCGCTTTACCTCATCCAGCGTTTTCAATCTTTTTTCCGGGTCCGGAAGTCCCTGGTCATTGCTGCCGAAAAACGGGTAGCCTCTTGTAGATGCAGAGGCGACAAGCACAAGCTTGCTGCACCTGTCCGGATAATCGATACAGAACTGCTGGCAGACGGCTCCTCCAAGAGACCAGCCAACCAGGGCAAAGCCGCTCAGGTCCAGAACATCCGCAAACCCTTTTACATCATCAGAAAAATCTTTAATAGAATGGATCGGCCTGTGGTAAGAGGAGGTGCCGAAGCCTCTCAGATCAATCGCATATACTTTATATCTTTCATCCATATTTTCAAGTACAAGGTCCCAGTGAGCAGACGACGTCATGTTGCCGTGAACAAGCACAACCGTTTGGCTGCCGCCTTCACGCTCTCGGTATCCAATCGTTTCCCCGTTCTGTAATGAAACTTCCTTCAACGTGATTTCCGCCATAATTTCCCCTTCCTTTCATCCCCAGCGAATGACGTTTGCTCCCCATGCATAACCTACCCCTGCGCTCACCAGGACGATTATATCCCCCGGCTTCAGCATCCCTCTCTCTTCTGCAAGCTGAAGGGAAATGATCTGGTCCATCTGCCCGATATGTCCATAGTCTTCAAGATAGATAGATTTATCAGGGCTGACCCCCAGTTCATTCAGCACATAGTGGTGGGCGGATCTTTTCATATGAAGAATTGCGACGTAGTCAATGTCTTCCTGGGTGCATCCGCTCTTTTCAAGCGCGATTCTAATCACTTTCAGGAAATTCTCCATCGATTTCTTTTCCAGGCGCGCCTTCATTCCTTCTGGATCAAGGACATCCAATTGATAAAGTCCTGCTTCCAGGGCTTCTGGATTCAACGGGCTTTTTGTGCCGCCAACCGGAACGACCACATCTTCTGAAAAGGATCCGTCGGTGATGATATGGCTGCCGAGGATGATGTTTTGATCGGTATCCCTTTCGAGAATCATCGCCGCTCCACCTGCTCCGAGATTATACATGAACCTCGTCCTCGGATTCTCATAATCTATGAAATCCACATTTCGATAGCCCCCTGCCAGCAGTACTGTTTTAATAGCTGGGTCTGCTATCATCATATCCTTGGACATCTTAACCGCCATGATCGTCGTGCCGCAGCGCAGTGCCATATCAAAGGCAAACGCGTTGACGGCTCCTATCTCCTCCTGCAGCTTTATGGCTGCGGTCCAGAGAGGATATTCTTTGTACTCCTCGCCGATATAGATCACCATATCAATGGAGGCTGGATCCACCCCTGTTTTATTGATCGCATCCCGCGCTGCCTCGATTCCCATCTGGCATGTATGATCATCGGGACCCGGCAGCGGCTTTTCTTTGATTCCCAGTTTCTCTATGACAATGTTCTCCGGCATCCCTGCTTTTTCCGCGAGCTCCGCAGCCGTCATTTTCCGCTGGGGGATGTATACACCCAGCCCTTTGATTCCGGCATTCATTTCCGGTCCTCCTCTGGTAATTTTTGCAATCCTTCGACTGTCTGCTTTATATGATTCATTGCATCTTCAAAAGAATCAAATGAAATTTCGTTTTCTCCTTGAACATGCGTCAACTTAATCCTGTAATCCCGCTGATGAGATTCAATCACATGGCAGCGGACAATGAACGATGTGATAAGCTGGTTCATCATATCCTCCTTTATCGGGCTATATTCTTTTCAGGTTTCACTGGTTTTTCACGCTTTCTTGCACTCCTTTTTTTGAAAACCTCTTGCAGTGTACCGGCGATCCCTTTTGGAAAAAAGATGACGGCGAGTATATACACCGTTCCGAAAAGAATGATCCACCTTTCAAAAATCCAGTGAACACCTGAGAGATCCGACAGCCAGTGATGGGCGAACTCCACCAGTGCGGCCCCGATGATCGGTCCAATCAATGTGCCGACTCCCCCAATGATCGTCATCAGCAAAGCATCCAGCGTGACATCAGTGGCAAATACACTCGTATCGACAAATCGGAGCGACAGCATATATAACACCCCGGCAATGCTTGCGACGACTCCTGAAACGACACTGACAATTACTTTGTAATGAAGCACTTTGTACCCGAGTGATTCTGTCCGGCCCTCATTCTCCCGGATGGCAAGAAGCACCCTGCCCAGCGGTGATTCAGTGAAGCGTTTTAGACCAAAAAAGACAAGTACCATCACAATGAGGCAGGTCAGATAAAGAGTCGTCCGGTCCTTGAATATATCGGGAATGGAAAACGTAAATCCATCCGCTCCGCCGGTTACACTCCGCCACTTTTCGGCAGCAACCAGGAACAGTCCCGCCAATGCCAAGGTCAACATCGCATAAAAATGGCTTTTCAAACGAAGTGTCAGGACACCCACGATGAAGCTGACAATGGCTGCCACCACGACTGCAATGACAATGCCAAGCAGCAGCGTCAGCAGTGTCGGTTCCTGCTTATTAAACATGACAGCTGTGGAATAGGCCCCGATGCCAAAGAACATTGTGTGCCCGAACGAAACAATTCCTGTATACCCGAGCAGCAAGTCATAGCTCATCGCGAAAATGCCGAGAATGAAAATTTGCATCACTAGGAACAAGAGGCTTCTTCCACTCACCATAAAGGGAAGAACCGCGAGCAGAAGGGCGATGACAAGATAGATCCATGTACTGTGGTTCATGCGCAATGACTGCATTGTTTCACCCCTTCACCATAAATAGTCCCTGAGGCCTGAAAATCAAGACGACAGTCATTAGAAGCATATTGACAGCGAGCGACAGTGCCGGTACATAGTAAGCCATGTAGGCTTGAGCCAGCCCTACCAGAATCGCTGCCAGGAGTGATCCAGGGAAGCTTCCCATCCCGCCGATGACCACCACGATGAAAGCGAGGATTCCGAACTCCAGCCCCATTTCTGCATAGATCACACCCGAATAAGGAGCCATCAGCATCCCGCCGAGTGCGGCCATGGCTGCCCCTGCCATGAAGACAAGAGTAAAGACTACTTGGATATTGATACCAAGCGTTTGAACCATTTCCTTGTTCATGACGCCGGCCAGGACGATCAGGCCGATCCTTGTTCTTTTTAAAATAAAGTAGGTAATGGCAAATACAATCAGTCCCACGAGGATGATGAACAATCGGTATTTAATTAAAATGACATCCCCGATCATAAAGCTTCCTGCAAGAAATTCAGGAGGGGCTGCCGCTTTCTGGTCCGGCCCGAATACTACTTTTATCAGTTCAGAAAGGACCAGCATCAGGCCCAGGGTGATCAAGATCTGCTGGGTGTGATTACCGTATACCGGACGGATGATCAGATACTCAGTTACAGCTCCAAGAATGAGGCCGGTAATGATCGCCGCAATGATTCCGACCCAGAAGGATTCTGTCAGGTTATAGGCCCAGACACCGCTGAACGCCCCCCAGACGAACAATCCTCCATGAGCAAAGTTAAGGACATCCATCAGTCCGAAAATAAGGGTAAGCCCCGCAGCGAGCAAAAAGATGAGCATGCCGGTTGCCAATCCATTGATGGTTAAGCTGAAAAGTAAGTCCACATCTCCACCTCCTAAGCAATTCCAAGGTATTTTTTCATTAAAGCTTTATCCTGCTTGAGCTCCCTCATTATGCCGTTATGGACCGTCTGCCCATCATCAATGATATGGAAGCTGTCCCCGATTTTGCTTGCCATGATAAAGTTCTGCTCCACAAGAACAATAGTCGTTTTTTCTTTCATCTGCTGAATCGTTTCCATTACTTTTTCCACTACAATCGGAGCCAGCCCCTTACTCGGTTCATCAATTAAAAGAAGTTCATTGTCATTCACATAGGCGCGGGCTATGGCGAGCATCTGCTTCTGCCCTCCGCTCAACTGGCCGCCCGGCTTCTTCCAGAATTTCTTGAGATCCGGGAAAAGCTCGAGAACCCATTCCAGCAGCTTTGCCGTCGTCTCATCCTCCTTTTGCATGGCCACACGAAGGTTTTCCCCAACAGTTAAATCTGCGAAAACCCCTTGATCTTCCGGGACGTAGCCGATCCCCTTTTTCGCCACCATATAGGGCTTCCACTTGTTAATTTCCTCTCCTTTGAATAAGATGCTGCCGGAAGTTGCAGGGTTCAAGCCCATGATTGTCCTCAGGGTAGTTGTCTTTCCCGCCCCGTTCCGGCCGAGGAGTACGGTCACCTCACCTTTAGGTACTTCAAATGAAATATCATGCAAAATGTGAAACTGGCCTATATGTGTTTGGACATTATTCAACTCAAGCAAGGTGTTCATCATACAACCCTCCCAGATAAGCAGACTGCACCGTTTCATTCTCCATGATATCTTCAGGGCTGCCTTGGGCGAGCAGTTCTCCGTGAAACAAGACGAGCACCTCATCCGACAAATCGAGGATCATATCCATCTTGTGTTCAATCAGGACGATCGTCCGCTCTCCCTGCTCCTTGATTTTTCTAATCACTTCAAGAATGGCAGGCACTTCTTCAATAGACATGCCTGCCGTCGGCTCATCAAGCAGCAGGACATCGGTTTCCAGTGCGAGCAGCATCGCGATTTCCAGCTTTCTTTTTTCTCCATGAGCCAGATTAATAGCAATCGTGTCTGCTTTTTCTTTCAACAGAACCACTTCCAGCAAATCCAATGCTTTTTCTTTCATGGCTTTATAGTGCTTGTAATGGGCAAAAATCTGATAGCGGACCTTCGCTTGGGACTGAACAGCGAGCCGGACGTTCTCAAGGACGGTCAGGTTGGGGAATACATTGGTGATCTGGAAGGAACGGCCGATTCCCCGCCTGGCCCGATCGGTCGGGGACAAGGATGTGATGTCCTCTCCTTTATAAATGATTTTCCCTTCGGTGGGGGACAGCTGTCCGCTTAACAGGTTGAACAACGTCGTCTTTCCGGCGCCATTCGGACCGATGACAGAAGTGAATTTCTTTTCCTTGATGGCTACTGTGATTCCATTAACTGCACGGTGGCCGCCAAAATCGATTGACAGGTTTTCTGATTTCAGAATGTCTTGCATGGAGTTCACCTCGTTTCTTTAGTAAAGGGTGTTATTGTAAGCAACATTTTGAAAAGATGGTTGCTGCATTATGAGCAAGGGATTTCCGCTTCAGGCTTACGACTCCGCGGGGCGGGCGGTGAGCCTCCTCGGCTTCGCCTGCGGGGTCTCACCTGTCCCGCTAGTCCCGCAGGAGATCGTACGCCTTCCGCTCCAATCCTTCTGTATGAGTATGATGGAGTAATAAAATATTCAAAAACAAAAATCTTTAAGAAATTCCTTTTATTAAACTTTGTTGCTTCACTTTAAAATTTTCGGGATATTTCATCTAAAGCATCTTGGTAACCAAGAAAGAAAAGAGCAACTCTAACCGAGAAAGTTCCGGCACTTGTAATTTTACTGAAAGAAACAATTAATCCGAAATAGCCATTAAAAGAGAGCCTTTTATAAAGGACAATAGTAAAAAAACTGCACACATGAATTGGTTGATAGATATCATCATTTAGTTCCTTTTTCATATCTTTCTCTTAAAATCAGCATGCGTTTTTGGTGACAGTGCTTTACCTCATTCAATGAGAATGCATACCCTCACCAAATAATTGGCAAGGGTACTTTTTACAGAGTTATTGATTTAAGATTGGCGGTTCTGTTTCTTCAGGTGTCAGAACCCGCTTCAGGACTGGTACCGGATAATCGAAACCATCCTTTTCCTCCAAGGTGATGGCGTACAGGGACTGCATAGCCTGATGGTCTTCGGCGCGGAAGGTCATCGTTCCTTTAGGACTCTCAAAGCTCATCCCTTCCATTGTCTCGATTAATTTTGCCGAATCTGTATCACCTTCCGATTGCTTCAGTGCCTCCACAATCGAGATGGCAGCACTCATTCCCCCTGGAGTGAAAAGGTCTGGAACCTCTCCGTCAAAACGTTTCTTATGTTCTTCAACAAGCCAGTCATTAACTTCATTATCAGGAAGGTCATGATAATAAACCGTGAAGCCTTCCATGCCCACAAGCGGCTTCATTGTGGCAAGTGCGGCAATATCAGGCGCACCTGTTGAGATCTTGATTCCCTGCTCCTGCACTTTCATATCCGCAATCTGGTTCCATGGAGAGTTTGCCCCTGCCCAGATAACAAACAGGTAATCCGGTTTTGAATTGATGATTTTCTGAATGTTAGCCGTGAAGTCTGTCGCAGCCGGGTCGGCATATTCTTCATGTACAATGTCCGCTCCTAAATCTTTAGCGGCTGTCGCAAAAGCAGCTACACCGTCACGTCCAAAAGAGTTGTCTGGAGCAAGTGTGACAATCTTGACACCTTCCTTAGCGATAGCTGCGGCACCTGCCACTGCATCCTGGGAAGAGTTGCGTCCTGTCCGGAATATATATTCGTTGAATTCAGAGCCTGTAATACTGTCTGCGACCGCTGGTTCAACCACCATGATCTTCTCGTATTCTTCCGCCAGCGGCGTAACCGCCAATGTATCACCTGAACTTGAAGATCCGACCAGGAAATCGATCTTATCTTCTTCCAGCAATTTAAGGGCTTTTTGTCTCGCTACCTTAGGATCTGTTTCCGTATCTTCATAGATGATTTCAATTTTCTTGCCGGCAACTTCACCGGTTCCATCTGTGGCAAAATCAATTCCAAGTTCAAAGCCTTTCTTCGTCTGATCTCCATAAGCTTCAAGAGCTCCTGTCAATGAAGCAAGTACTCCGATTTTCACCGTTTCCTGCGCTTCATCTCCTCCGCTCCCGCTGTCTGTTTCGGTTCCGGAAGCCTCTTCATTATTTCCGCAACCAACCATGAACACCGCGACAAGCAAAGCCATCAGTAAAGCAACACCATACCGCTTCCAAGCCATACATGTTTCCCCCTCATTCAAAATAAGATCAACTGCTGTCCTCATCATAAATAATGGCAGTTACAACCGAGTTACAAACACGATGAAGAGGTCGCTTTAATGCTTTAAACCACTAAGAGGGACTGTCCCTCTTAGTGGTTTAAAGTACTAAAGCACAAAAAAGACTTCCCGGTTAAAGGAAGTCTTCTTGTAATTAACTATTGATAAGCAGGGGCAGGACAGCTTGCCGGCCATAACCGACAGGGTATCTGTGCGTCCTCTTATTTTTTAAAAATGCCAAACGGCTTTCCGATCGGAAGGAAAACTCGTCCAAAATGAGTATTCAATACGATTGCGGCAGATCCATAGAAAGACAGCAGGGCGATACACATTTCTGCAACTGCGGCCAGCATATGAGCGGCATCATGGAAGATTCCGAAAGTACTCAGGGAAAGCCCGATGAATAAGAAATCGATAAAAACAAAAATGAAGAACAATACTTTATGCGTCTCCAAAGCTCCAATTGTCATGAAGACACTGAATATCAAATATCCGATGAACGCAAATCCCAGCTGCCTTGGATCAGCATTGGCAGCCAAAGTTTCACCAAAGGCTCCTAACTGAATCAACCAGGACATCCCTACACCGAACCAGAACAGTCCGAATGCGGCAAAGGCTGTTGTTCCAAAAATATTATTGTGTTTAGCATCCAGCAATGCCGCGATTAACTGTGCCAATCCGCCCAAGAAAAACGCCCATGGCAAAATGAGAGAAAGTCCTTCCGTTAATCCCAGCTTCTGAGACGAAGCAACCAATGTCACCATTGCAAGCCCGAACAGGCCAAGTGCAGATGGATCTGCTGTTGTGATCTTTACATGTGTTTGATTCTGAGTATCCATAATTTCCTCCTAAAAAAAGCAATACTTATGTAATCTACTGGATTTGCGTCAGGGAGTCAATGGAATAAATTTACCAGACTCGGCCTGCTGTTTGGGTCCTGCATTGTGAGAGGCAGTTTTTTAGTGAACGGCACGTTTTCCGGCTAATCGTACCATTATAATTAAGATCCCTTTAGATTATGGTACGTTTCTCGGCTAATCGTACCAATACAATTATGATCCCTTTAGATAACGGTACGTTTCCAGATAGTGACTCATATTACGGTGTCTTGAAGTACTTATTATGCTTTTTTGACGTGATTTTTATTAATCAAACGTTTGATTAACTCCCCCGAAAGGTGACTCTGCCAACAAAAAAGCCCGTCTGAACCTGATGCTGCCTGGTTCAGACGGGCTTTTCATTATTCTGCTTAAATATCCATTTCCCAGCGTTCCTTCTGGGTTTTTTTCAGCTGTTCTTCTGTTTCCTTAGGATGAACGGTACGGAATTTATGGTGATCCGCCGGGATGATTTCAATCATTTTTTCGATCATATCCTGCGGGTCGAACTGGTCTTCCAGTCCTTTTTGCTGCTCTTTGATGTCTTCTATTGGTGTAAGATTTTTGTCTTCATCGAACCATTTGAAAATTTCTTCAGCGCTTCGTTTGTTGAAGCCTGTTTCGAAAGCACCTGGATTGATGGTTGCGACCTGGACACCGAATTGTTCCAGTTCATTTCTTAGAGTCTGTGCAATTCCTTCCACTGCATGCTTTGTCGCCGTGTAAGGACCGACATATGGTGTTGCGGAAATGCCTGCCATGGAACTCATGAAAATGATCTTTCCGCTTTTCTTCTTCATGAATTTCTGAGCAGCAATCTGAACCGTTTCCAGTGTTGCAAAAACGTTGACTTCAAATAATGCGCGGAACCTGTCCATCGGCACCTCTGCCAATGGGCCGCCTTCGTTGATCGCCGCGTTTGCAACGAATACATCAAAGTCGTATTCTTCGATCTGGGCGCGGTCCCGCGGATTGGTGATATCAAGCTTGAATACTTCCATATCCAATCCCTGATCCTCTGCTTCTCTCATTAGGTCCGTTTTCTGTGGTGTTATCTCTGTCGTCGCAATAATGCGGTGGCCTTTCTTTGCAAGCCCTAATGCTGCGCCGCGTGCCAGCCCGCTTCCTGCTCCGGTTATGAATATAGTTTTGCTCATTTAAGAATTCCTCCTATTTGAGTGTCTTCTATCATTTTCCCGGAAAAAGAGGTGGTGAAACGTGCTGCATTGCCTTGTACTTTAATCCGGTAAATGGTTTAATCGGGATTCCTTTCAGGGAATATGTTAGAAATTGAATTAGGAGGAAATCTCATGAAGCTGCATAATGGAAGCCTCTATTGGCCGACTACTTTTAACCCAACAGAAAATGAAGAGAAGGCTGTCCTGCCGGATGACCATTATGATGCCGTCATCGCGGGTGCTGGGATGTCCGGTGTTCTGTGTGCTTATACACTAGTAGAGGCGGGATTGAAAGTAGCTTTGGTGGATAAGCGGGAGGCCGGAGCGGGAAGTTCCTCTGCCAATACAGGTCTTTTGCAATACTCGAACGATATCATGCTTCATGAGTTGATCAATCAGATTGGGGAAAATCGTGCTGTCTACTTTTATAAGCTATGTTTGAAGGCTGTCGGCCATTTGGAAAAAGTGGCTGAATCAATACCTTTCCATGTGGATTTTAAAAGAAGAAACAGCATTTGTTTTGCAAGCAAGGAAGAGGACGCCGGGAAGCTTCGTGATGAATATGAGGCTTTGAAGAAGCATGGTTTTCCTGTTCATTTTTGGACAGATAAGGATTTAGAGAAACATATGCCGTTTACAAAACCGGTGGCTCTGGTTACACAACGCGATGCTGAGGTGAACCCTTATCGATTTGTAATGGGAATTATGCAGTTCTTAAGGGAGCATGGGGCCGATCTTTTTGAACATACTGAAGTCACACACACGGTAGAAAAGGAAGATCATATAGTACTTGAAACCTCCCGGGGGAACCTTAAAGCAAAACAAGTAATATTCTGCACGGGATACGAAGCCTCAGTGGCTGGTAAGAGTCTGGGCACGAAAATCAACCGCTCCTATGCCATTGCGACTGAGCCGGTTGTTGATCTTTCGGCATGGTGGGGCAGAGCTTTGATCTGGGAAACGGACAGGCCCTATTTTTATTTACGGACAACCAATGATAACCGCATTATTGCCGGCGGATTGGATGAGGAAATTCCTCATGCTCCAGAAAGCCGGGAAATCATTGACAGGCATGGCAAACGGATTGCTGATGAAATCAGAAAGCTGTTTCCCCATCTCGATATCGCTATCTCCCATGCCTGGGGTGCAAGCTTTGGCGAGTCACTGGACAACCTGCCTTTCATCGGAAAAGTCCCGGGAAAAGAACGAACCTACTGTCTCCTTGGATATGGAGGAAATGGGACGGTCTACAGCATGCTCGGGGCGAAGATACTAGCAGATCTGCTTCAGGGAAATGTCACTGAAGGGGCAGATATTGTTAAGCTGGAGCGTTAGAAAAAGACTAAGCTGACCGTAATCGGCAGGTCTAGAGGACTTTAACACTTTAAAGCACTAAGAGGGACTGTCCCTTTTAGCGCTTTAAAGCAGAAAAGAGGAGAATCACCGGCAGGCGATTCTCCTCTTTAATTTACAGCAAATAAGGATTTAATCACTTATTTCACAAGATACACACGCGCTTCGTACGGGCGGAGTTCCACTTGGCTGATGTCTTCTTCACCATCCACGTCATAGTTCCCTATGAGCAGTTCTTTGCTGCACCCTTGAAGTTCTGCCGGCAGTTCAAACACCGGTGTGTCCTCTGAGAAGTTCAGCATGACGATCATTTTTACACCCTCATACTCTCTTACATAAGCATAAATTTTATCATGGTCAGGCATGAGGAGGTCATAAGAACCGTACACCATGATTGGGTTTTCTTTGCGCAGTTCAATCAACTTTTTATAATAATGGAAAACAGAATCCGGGTCCTCCACAGCTTGCTTTGCGTTGATTTCCTTGTAATTTGGGTTCACTTGTAGCCAAGGCGTTCCGGTCGTGAAGCCTCCATGCTGACTGTCATCCCATTGAACAGGAGTTCTGGCGTTATCGCGGCCTTTTACATAAATAGATTCCATGACTTTTTCGTGGTCTTCCCCATTTTCAATGACCTTTTCACGGTACATATTTTTAATCTCAATATCCTCGTAATCATTGATCGAATTGAACTTAACATTCGTCATTCCAAGTTCCTCGCCCTGGTAAATGTACGGAGTTCCTTTCAGAGTATGAAGGAATGTCGCCAGCATTTTCGCAGATTCCACCCGGTACTCCTTGTCATTTCCGAAGCGCGACACCATGCGCGGCTGATCATGGTTGTTGAGGTATAGACTGTTCCAGCCTTCCTGCTCCAGTCCTTTTTGCCACTTTGTGAAGCTGTCGCGGAGGTCGCTTAATTTCAGAGGACGCAGATCCCATTTTCCGCCAGGGCCTGAGTCAAGGTCAACATGCTCAAATTGGAAGACCATGTTCACTTCTTTTCTGTCTTCAGCTGTATAGAGCTTCGCTTCTTCCACGTTTGCGCCCGGCATTTCACCGACTGTCATGACATCATAGCCGGAAAGGGCCTTTTCATTCATCTCCTGCAGATAGTCATGAATTTTCGGTCCGTTCATATAATAATCGCCGCCTGGAGCATATTTCCGTCCCTCAGGTAAAGGTGCATCCGGCAGGCCGTCCACTTTTGAAATGAAGTTGATGACATCCATGCGGAAGCCGTCGATTCCTTTATCCAGCCAGAATTTCATCATGTCATAGATTTCTTCTCTCAGTTTGGGATTTTCCCAGTTTAAATCCGGCTGTTTTTTACTGAAAAGGTGAAGGAAATATTCTTCAGTCTGTTCATCATACTGCCAAGCAGAACCGCTGAAGCAGGATTCCCAGTTATTCGGTTCTTTCCCGTCTTTTCCTTCTCTCCAGATGTAGTAATCACGGTAAGGATTGTCCTTCGATTTTCTTGATCCAACGAACCATGCATGTTCATCAGAGCTGTGGTTCACAACAAGGTCCATGATCAATCTAAGTCCGCGCTTGTGCATTTCTGCTAAGAGGCGGTCCCAGTCATCCATTGTGCCGAATTCGTCCATGATGCCGCGGTAATCACTAATGTCATAGCCATTATCATCATTCGGGGATTGGTACACCGGCGATAACCAGATGACATCGATTCCCAGCTCTTTCAGATAATCCAGTTTTGAAATGATTCCATTGATATCGCCTACCCCGTCACCATTCGAATCCATGAAGCTTCGAGGATAAATTTGATAAACGACCGCTTCTTTCCACCATTGTTTGCTCATATATTGTGTCTCTCCTTTTCTAGTAAAATAATGATTTTATTATATCATGCAACCGGTTGCATTGATAGCCGGGGGGTTCCCCATATTCACATGGGGAACCGGCCCAAACTTTTTTAAAAAAAACTATTTTCTAACTAGATAAATCCTCGCTTCATAAGGAGAGAGCTTCTGCTGCGCAGAGTCTTCATAGTTCCCTATCAGCAGTTCAGCGTTTTCAAATGAAAGAAATTGGCTCCAGTCTCTTTCAACAACTTCTTCTGAGATGTTCAAGAGAACCAGCCACTTCGTCCCTTCATACTCGCGGAAGTAGGCATAAACTTGTTCATCGTCTTCCAGGAGCGGCTCATAGCTTCCATAGGTCATGACTTCATTTTTCTTTCTCAGGTCAATCAGTTTTTGATAAAAATAATAAATAGAGTTCGAGTCTTGGAGAGCGTTCTCCACATTGATCTCTTTATAATTTGGATTGATATTGATCCATGGTTTTCCGCTGGTAAAGCCGGCGTTATCATTTCCATTCCACTGCATCGGAGTCCTAGAATTATCGCGTGCCAGCGGGAGCAGCTCCTCGAATACCTCTTGAGGATTTCTTCCTTTTCCTACTTCTTCTTTGTATTTATTTTTCATGGCAATGTCATTGTAGTCCTCAATAGATTCAAACCTGACGCCGGTCATTCCGATTTCCTCTCCCTGATAAATATAAGGAGTTCCCGGCAATGTGTGGAGCATCGCGGCGAAACACTTCGCAGATTCTTCACGGTATTTCGTGTCATCTCCAAAACGGGTCACCAGGCGTGTATGATCATGATTATTTAAAAATTGCGAGTTCCATCCTCTGCCCCACAGGGACTCGTACCATCTTTTCTGAATGGATTTGAATTTCAGCATGTCCCAGCTTTCCATGTAATCACATACTTCAAAATGAAACAGGGTATGAAGCTCCTTGCGATTCTCTTCAACATACAATGGACCTTCCTCGGCTTTGACAAACGCCAGCTCACCGACTGTCAGCAGGTCATAGTGCTGCAGCACCTTTTCATTCATTTCCTTCAGATACTCATGAATCCCGGGGTTGTTGCCAAGATAGGAGATGTCATGAGGATTTTCTGCATCCGGGAAGCCCTCCTGCTTGGCCAGGATCGCAATCGCATCCATCCTGAATCCATCAATTCCCCTATCCAGCCAGAATTTCATCACATCATAGATTGCTTCCCTTACCTCTGGATTTTTCCAGTTCAGGTCAGGCTGTTCCACCGCAAAGGCGTGGAAATAGTACTGTTCGGTCCTCTCATCATACTCCCATGTAGATGGGCTGAAATAGGAACGCCAATTATTCGGCTCGTCGTGCCAGATGTACCAGTCCCGCTTAGGGTTATCCTTGGAGGCGCGTGACTCCAGGAACCATGGATGCTGATCGGATGTATGATTGACGACCAAATCCATGATCATTTTCATCCCGCGGGCATGAATCTCATCAATCAGCTTTTGAAAGATTTCCATCGTACCTGCTTTTGACATGACCTCGCAATAATCAGAAATGTCATAGCCATTATCAACGTCCGGCGACTCAAAGCAAGGATTCAGCCAAATGACATCCACTCCAAGATCCTTAATGTAATCCAGCTTTTCTATGACACCTTCCAGATCGCCATATCCGTCACCATTGCTATCTAAAAAGCTGCGCCAGTATACCTGGTACACAACTGCTTCTTTCCACCATGTCTTATTCATTTCAGACTTCTCTCCTTATCTATGCCTTTTTCGATATCGCTAGTATACTATGTAAACGCTTGCGATAGTAGAGAGAAATTATGGAGAGGTTAACTGCTTTACCATTTTAAACGGTTAAAAGGGACAGTCCCTCTCAATAGTTTAAAGCGGGAAAGCATCCAGCACACAAAAAAAGACAGCCCGCGTTAAAATGGCTGTCTCTTCCTTTTCTATTAAGCTTCAGGTTCAAATGTCTGGCAGTCCGTTTCTTCACTTTTCCTCGGTTTGCTGCTGCTATGGCTGCTGACGAAAATCTGATCAGCCGTGCACTTTCGGCCATCTCTGTTGTATACACAGTTATTGACTTCGCATAAAACTTCCTGTGCCATAACTGTACACCTCCTTATTTTTAGTAGAACGTATTCTCTAAGAAATAGTTGGAGAAGATTGTACCTTTAATTGATATATACCCATATGAAAGATTATTAACCTCTTTCCCCCTCTTCTATTTAAAAGGTTCATTTCGTAAACACCTCATAAGCAAGCATGAAAAAAGCTGCTCTCTCCATTTAGTGTGAAAACCCTGCTCTTAGGATTTTTCCAAAAGCCACAATCAGTATGAAAACAGCCATATTAAAACCACAAGCGCTCCTTTCAAGCGGATTCAGTATTTTGAATAGTAAATAGAAGAAAAAAGTTCCCTTATTTACTAAAAAAAATTGAAAGCAGCTAAAATAGTGGAATAAATTTCCCTTATTTATCTTGAATACACTAAAAAAATGAGCTTTTTGTCACATAAGGGAAAAATCTTCCCTTATTCACTCTAAAATAAGCTTGAATTTGCAATTAACGGAAAAAAGTTACCTTATTTTCATCTCTGGGTAATTAATTTAGGAACTGAAAGGCAGCTTTCGTAATAAGGCCACTCCATCACGCGCCCACCAGCGGAGTAGGATTTCTTAAAACGAAACCCAGCACTCTCTCTTAATACCTGAAGCGTAAATTCAATTCTTTTAAAACAGCCATGAAAAAAGGACTCCACGTATAGACCGTGGAGCCCTCTTACAAAAGAACCATTACTCCTCTTTCTCTTCCAAATCTTCAATCAGTCGTTTCATTTCTGCAATTTCCTCACGCTGGGCTTCAATGATTTCTTCTGATAGTTCTTCAACCCGCGGATCGTCGATGTCAGCACGTTCACTGGTCAAAATCGCGATGGAGTGGTGCGGAATCATTGCTTCCATATAATCCTGGTCGTCTACGGTCGCCTGGCTTCGCAGAAGGGAAAGCGCGACAATGAATAGGACGACGCTTCCTGCCGCTATCCCGATGTTAGCCTTCTTATTCTTCAGCATGTGCGTCATGAAGGCCAGCATGATGACAGCCATCGTTGCTCCCATTAATAACGCCATGTAGGCCCTTGTTTCACTGAAAAAAATATGATCGATTTTATATGTGCTTAAATATTTGAATAAGAACATGACAATGGTCGACGTCAGCACCATCGCTCCAAACCTTACATAGGGTTTCATAAAATTCACTCCTTTGAAATCTGGTTTATATTACTACTACCCGGATTTTAAAGGAGTATTCCCAGATTACTTTCGCGCTTTAAAGCATGAACGCGCCGCAAAGGACCAGCCCTTTCGGCGCGTTTGTGTACTACGGTGAAGTTAAACTCCACTTATATAATGTATAACTTGAATTTCCAGATGCACTGAAGGTAATGCTTTGGTCATTTGGCGATGGATAGATACGAGAAGTGAAGCATTCTTCCCCGCCATTCAAGAAAACTTCTATGGAAGAGGTATCAAGGAAAATCCTAAGAGAGGACAATTCCTCTATCAGGCACTGCCGTTTTTCCACCGTGCCATCAACATAGCTCTTACGTTCCAAAGTAAACAGCTTGGTCCCTGGATTATACATGACCCTGCAGCCATCACCAAAGGCAATATCCATCCAGCCGCCTTCAATCGAAATATTGGTCAATTCCAGCTCGACTGCGTTTCCTTCCACACCTTCAAAACTGCAGTTTTCTTTAATAAGGTTAACCGAGCACTCCAGAGCCTGGCCACTTCGTAACTCTTCAAGCTCCTCGAGCGGCACCTGATGAACCTTCCCATCCACCAGCTTCAGCTCTCTCGGTATCGTCATGCAGTGCAGCCACTTATGCTCAACCGTCGGATGCTCCTGCTCATTCTGATCGGGGACGCTCATCCAGGCAAACAACAGCCTCCTGCCCTTGTGGTCAAGCGTCGTCTGCGGAGCATAGAAATCGAAACCTCTGTCCAGCTCATCAAACTCTCCGTGCTGATATTCACCGGCTTCCGGATCAAACTGCCCAACCACATAGCCCGCCTGGTAGACATTTTGATAATGTATTCCGCTCGGTTCCAGCCCTTGTGGAGAAAAAACAAGGATATCCTGTCCATCAAGAGAAAACAAATCGGGGCATTCAAACATATATCCGAAGTAACCAAGCTTTCCGTTATCTCCGCCAGCAATGATTCCCTCATAGCTCCAATCCATCAAATCGGTTGATTTTAAAAGAGCAGCTGCTCCATTTAATGCGTCCGTCTGGGCACCAACCACCATGAAATAGCGGCCGTCCTGCTCCCAGACTTTAGGATCACGGAAATGAGGCGTAAGTCCTTGAGGCAGGTCCACTACAGGACCTTTTTTATCAAAATGAACAGCATCCTCTGAAACAGCAAGGCACTGATAGGTCTCCCGGTTTCCCTCATCATCTTTAACATTGCCCGTGTAAAAGGCATAAAGTTTACCCTCATGCTCAATGGCACTTCCAGAATAGCAGCCATTTTTTTCATACCATTCGGAAGGTGCCAACGCAATTTCTTCATGTTTCCAATGGACAAGATCCTCAGAAGAATAATGCCCCCAGAACTTGGCTCCGTGACCGGTCTTAAAAGGCATCCATTGATAATAAAGATGATAGACACCGTTAAATTCGATGAAGCCGTTGGGATCATTCAGCAGCCCGGCAGGAGGCATGAGGTGGTACTTCAGACGATAAGGGTCTTCCTCCACCAGACGGCGGTTTTTTCCCACTTCTTCATAAGCTTGCAGTCTTAACTCCTGGTCCCTTTTCATTTACGTGAGCCTCCTCCGCCGAGGTGCTGCTTTACTTCTTCCAGAGTCGGCAGGGCGGTCATCGCTCCTTTTGTCGAAGCGGCAAGCGCACCGGAAACCGCGGCAAACGCAGCCATCTCCGCTGCTGCCTCGATTGTCAGGCTTTGAATATCCCCTTCATATTCATGGAGCTGATAAAGCATGCCGGATACGAAAGCATCGCCCGCACCCGTTGTATCCACCGCCTGTACCTTCATGGCCGGAACATGTCTATGTCCATCCTTGGTATAGACGTGGCATCCTTCTGCCCCCATTGTAATGATCATCAGAGGAATATTGTAAGACTTCATTTTTTCCAGGCCGGCCTCAAAATCACTCTCACCTGTAATGAACTCCAATTCCTCTTCAGAGATTTTGAGAAAATCTGCCTGATCCAGCATGCTTTCAATGGTGGTTCTAGCATTTTCCTCTGAATCCCACAATCCCAGCCTTAGGTTAGGGTCATATGAAACCAGCATCCCATTTTCCTTAGCAAGCTTCACTGCGTGATGGGTTGCTTCTTTGGCCGGACTGGAGATCATCGAAATTGAACCGAAGTGAAGAATCTGATGCGAAACAAAATCTTCTTCTTTAATATCATCAGCTGTAAGAAAACGGTCTGCACTTGGATCGATATAAAAGTCGAAGCTTCTTTCGCCATCCTCAGCATTGGTAACAAACACGACACCCGTCCTTGTATCCCGGGTCAAGTACATCTGCTCCGTCCCCACTCCGTAATCTGTCAGGGTCTTTTGTAAAAACTCCCCCAATACATCTTTGCCCACTTTTCCTAAAAACGAAGACCTGGCACCCAATCGCGCCAATCCTACGGAAACATTGGCAGGTGCACCGCCGGGGCTTTTTTGACAGGAAATATTCTCTTTATCTAAAGGGATAAAATCGATAAGTGCTTCTCCAAGCGAGATGATTCCATTTTTCATATATGTGTTCCTCCCATTCATTTTTTAAAAGGCTGTTTTCGTAAACTTTGTTGCTATTTGATGCTAACTCCTAAGAAATATCAATCTCAAGAAGGAAAAAATACGGTAATATCGAGAAAAAAAGAGCTACTCTTCCCCGATAAGAGATAAAACTCTTAGTATCCGGGGAAAAATCCGGATCTTGGGATTTTCCCGGAAGCAACAATATGTGCGCAAAACAGCCTTTTTTAAAGATAACATTTTAGATTGAAAATTAGCGAGCGTTTCTGAATCCAGCTCCAGCGCCCGAGGGTCCGTACTCACCGGAACGGACTTAGCCCCTCGGGGTCAAATAACCCTGGAGAATAAAAGGAAAGATCCCCTTTTTTTCTCCAGGGAACATTTGCCTGTCGGGGCTGAAAGGGGCGCTTGCGCTTTTTATGTAAGGAAGGGGCTGACCCTGAAATGAAGTCAACCCCGTTTCTATTTTATTATGGATTATTTGCTGTCTTCTTTCCACCCCAGTAAAAGGGTTGCCGCGAAAGCGCCAGCAGCTGCAATGATAAATCCGATTCCATAGTTGATTGGATCTTGAACAATCGCAAACAAAGGAACACCGGTCAAGCCTATACCGTTGGCTGCCACCTGGGTGAAGACCACATACGCTCCGCCAAGCGCACCGCCGATTGCTGCTGCAATGAACGGGCGGCGGTATTTCAAGTTGACCCCGAATATCGCTGGCTCGGTGATTCCCAGGAATGCTGAGAATCCTGCAGGCAATGCGATTTCCTTCGTCTTTTTGTTTTTCGTTCTGAAGAATACTGCTAATGTGGCTCCACCTTGCGCAACGTTTGCCATTGCCCAGATCGGCAGAAGGTAGTTTGCCCCGATATTAGCCAGAAGTTCAGCCTCAATGGCATGGAAGCTGTGGTGTACACCTGTCAGAACGATGGTCGAGTACAATCCGCCGAAAACCAAACCGGCGATTGGGCCTGCTGTGTTATACACAACATCCAGCACCGTTGTAATTCCGTTACCAAGAGTTCTTCCAAGCGGACCGACGACCAGCATAGCCACGAAGCCTGTCCCAATAATGGTCAAGAATGGCGTCACAAGCAGGTCTACTGCGTTCGGAACGACCTTGCGCAATCCTTTTTCCAGTTTTGACATGATGTAAACCGTTAATAACACAGGAATAACCGTTCCTTGATACCCTAACATTTCAACTCCAAATCCGAAGAAATCAAGTGTGGATGGCTCTGCATCAGCAAGCCCCCAAGGATTCAGCAGGTTAGGGTGCGTCATGATTCCTCCTATGACTGCACCCAGATACGCGGTTCCGCCAAACTCTTTCGCTGCACTGAAACCGATCAGGATCGGTAGAATAATAAAGGCAGCAGATGAGAACATATCGAGCATCACGAATAATCCGCTGTCAGAATCCACCCAGTTGTACGTATTCATAAGTCCAAGAAGTCCCATCAGCATACCAGCTGCCACGATGGCCGGAATGATTGGCACAAATATATTCGATAAGGTTCTTGCGAAGCGGGCAAACGGATTCATTTTCTTTTTCGCCGCATCTTTATGGGAGACTCCTTCTTTTGGAGAATCATCATCCATCGAGGCCCCAACCAGTGGTCCGAAATGCTGATAAACCTTATTGACGGTTCCTGTACCGAAGATGACCTGGAATTGGCCTGAGCTTGAAAAAGCCCCCTTTACTCCATCCAATTCTTCAATGGCCCCTTTTTCTATTTTGCTTTCATCGTCTATCACTAAGCGCAGGCGGGTGGCACAATGAGTGGCACTGATGACATTCTCTTTACCGCCTAACAATTCAACGAGCTGCTTAGCAGTTTCCTGATGATTCATGAAGTATTCCTCCTTATTAAGTGCAAGGATTTTGTCCAATAAAAAAGGCTCTTTTCGTAAACTTTGCTGCTATTTGATACTAATTCCGAAAAAACAACCATATTAAGAGGGGGAAACTAGTAACACAGAAAAGAAAAGAGCTACTTTCCCTCAATAAGAGATAAATCTCTCAGTATCCGGGGAAAAATCAGGCTCTTGGGATTTTTCCGAAAGCAACAATATATGCGAAAACAGCCATAAAAAAAGACAAGACCTAAAATATATAAGAAATGGCTGGAGGTAGGTCAAAGAGAGACGATCTACCTGTGCCGTCTTATACATTCTAGGTCTTGCCTGCATTATCAGTAACAATCCCGCACTATTTATTTATACTCGATTTTATAACATGAAAACGCTATCGTCAACACTATTTATTTTAGCAATCTTTGGATGTGCAGGGCGATGTAGGCTACCTCAGAATAAGGAAAGCTGATTTCATATTCCTTGCTTAAAAAGTCCAATGTCTTCCCGGATATCTCAAAAGCTTCTTTGTACTTCACTTTGATCAGTTCCAGCATATCCTCATCAATCGGGGAGAACTGACCGTCTGTTTCAATTCGGTTCAAGGCGAATCGGAGGTGTGTGATAAGCCTCTGGTAATCGATACTGGACTCTTCGATTTTTTTGCCCATCAGTATCTCTACTTCCGTAACAAAATCCTTTAAAATGGACGCTTGCTTCAAAGACTCTCCCATTGAGGGGGCATCCATTTTGGCGGTGTGGATATGAAGAGCAATATGCGCTGCCTCATCCTCAGGGATTTCAACACCAAGCTTTTCACGGATGCGCCCCTTGGCCCACAGGCCGATCTCATATTCTTTCCGGTACAGCATCCTGATTTCGCTCAGCAGTTTATTTTGGATGGGGATCCCCTGCTGCAGCCGTTCCAGGGCAAAAGAAAGGTGATCCGTCAAAGCAATATGGATATGATCGCTTAAGGGCGCGTTTAAATGGCCTTCGGCGTAACTGATGATATCTTCAGCCACTTCAATATGGCTCTCAGGCAATGTAGCCAGCAGCTGTTGAAATTTCTCGGAAGAAGTTTCCCGCAAAACGAAAATCTTCTCAATCCTATCCTTTGGAACAATATCGTTTCTTTTCTTCTGAAAAGCAATGCCGCTGCCCATAACGATTTTCTCCTGAGGGCCATCTATTACAACCACAGCATTATTGTTCAGCACTCTAAAAATCCTCATTAAAACCCTCCGCACACATACTTCTTTTAATATTACCATCCACTTGCGAAATAATGCCATCCCCATGCTCGCCTGTGTTCGCTGTCTTTATTGCTTCACCGCACTGAAAGGGACAGTCCCTTTTTGTGCGGTGACGCGTTAAAGCATGACCAGGGACAGTCCCTTTTAGCGGTTTAAAACTTTACCATACGAAGAGGGACTGTCCCTCTTCGGACTTTAAAGCACTAAAGCGGCGGCCATACAAAAGGACACCCCGCACAAAGGCGGGGTGTCCTCTCATTCAGTATTAAAGCTGTGTCAATGTGTTGCTGACCATCATGACGGAAACAATAATCGCGTAGATGATTCCGCCAAGATAAGGATTTTTGGTGACTCTGTAAATTTTACGTGTAATAATGGCCGCCAACGGAATGATGATCACGATTGGGAACAGCCAGATGCCGATGATCGGCGATAGTGATGAGAAGTAGACATCTCCTTCAATAAAGAAGTGTGTGTACTGAACCACAATCAGCACGGCAGCACTTATTCCGTTGAAAACGGCCATCAGCGCTGTGTTGACCCACTCTTTTCTGCCTCCTGATACATAGTTAAAGCAGTTGATGGCAATGGAATTTGCCACATAGAAAATCAGGAAGAATGGCAGGAATTTCAGTGCCAGTATGATTTTATCCGGCGTGAATGCTTTGATTGCGATGACCCAGAATCTGAAGTCTGTTTTGAAGAAGTAATCGGCTGCGAACACTAATCCGAAAGCCGCAACAGTAACAATCAGAGATAGGACAACCGTTTTCCCAAGAGATCTCCATCCAATTAATGCACCCGTTTCTCTTAAATCCATCCCTTGTTTTTTGGAGAACAGTTTGTAAGACAGGAACAAGATGATTAACGTAACGACACCCATGACGACTGACCAAACGCCGATGTAAAATACCGGAGCCTGAGGAAGGAATGCCGGACGGTTTTCCATACTCCAATTATAGACACCGAGGTAAGACCATCCTGAGATAATCGCACTGACAACCAGGCCGCCCCAGAACCACGCTTTTCCGATTCCTGCCGGAGCCGCTGCTGCCGTTGCTTCTTTAGATGCCCTTAATGATGAGAAGGCCTTTGTTTGCAGCATAACCTTCGTAAAGCTGACAACGAACATGAAGAAGCCGATCAGCCCAAGTAAGTTAAAGAATACCTTGTACTGCCAGATCTGGTTAGAAGCTGAGATTGGATCGGGTGCGCCTACTGTTTTTTCAAAGTAATCCAGACTGCTTTCCACTACAGAAGCTGAGAAGTGATTCCAAGGATGAATTTGGTCAGGATTGTAGATCACCCTTACCGCTTCTTCTCCTTCCACTTCCTGTTCATACATCTGATAGCTCTTACGCGGTTCGCCTTCTGGATCAACACCGAAGTTCAGGAAAGACTGCGCGTATTCCGTATCGATATAATCTCTAGGCGGTGTAACTGTTCCATCTTCCCCTAAGCTTCGGAAGAAAAATTCATCATATTGAGCTGCAATGATTCCGACGTCCCTTGAACCATAATTATTGGTGTATTCCTGAGTGTCATTTCTCATTGACCAATACAGCGGTTCAGCTGGGTCGCTCGAGTACATTGCATCGTTCGCAACCAGCAACACCGAAGAAATCAACTGCTCATCTGCCGGTTTTTTGTTATCTTCAAGAATCGACCAATTGGCTGCACGGGCTCCGTTGGAATGTCCCGTTACCCCAATATTGGATACATCCACATAGGGAAGGTCAGCCATCAGTTCGACCGCATCATACATTCCCGTGCCGCGATTCTGCCAATCTGTTGCAGGAATCGCATCTGAGTTACCGTGACCATACATATCAATGGACATGACTACATATCCACGTCTTGAATACTCAACAAAATTCAAATCCTGCATCTCACGGTTGTTGTACCAGCCATGGCTAGTGACAATACCGGGAGCAGGGCTATCAACTGATGCGCTGTCTGGAACAAATAATAAGGCACTCATCAAGTGGCCTGAAGGAGTTTCCCATCGCAAGTCCTTGACTGTCACTTTTCCGCCGGATGTCTGTACAAATGAAGCTCCGACCATGCTGATCAGCACAAGAATCAGTGAGATGACGAGAAACCTTTTTGCACTATGCTTCTTTTTCATCTTTTCACCCTCCGTATAATAGTTTTAAGATAAAATTTTAGTATTACTAAATATTTAATATAGCTTTGTCCTGTTTATGCCTTTAAAGCGGGGAATAATAATATGTATTATTATTCCAGAAACAAAAACAGAAGCACCTTGCTCAGCCCCGACAGGCAAATGTTCCAAAGAGAAAAAAAGGCGAGCTTTCCTTTTATTCTCTTCGGGTTATTTGACCCCGAGGGGCTGGACGTGGATAACATCGTAAAAAGTTCTTCACTAAGTAAGATTAATTTTAAAATGTCTTAAGCAATAAAAAAGTTAACAAACAGGCAGACAGTCCTCCTTTCTTTTCTCACTGGCCATAAAAAAGATCACAAGAAACTCCCTGGGCAGAACCCGGGCATTTCAAGTGATCTCTTCATCTCCATCACGACTATTAACTTTTATATTATAAGAATAATAGATAATGTAAACGTTGTCAATATTCGACGAATTCTTACAAATTCCATCAAAGTACTTTATACCTTTAAAGTGTGACCAGGGACAGTCCCTGGTCGTACACTAACGCGTTGACGCACTAAGCGGGACTGTCCCTTTCAGTGCGTTTATCTACCATTCTATTGAACAGTGTATCCTCCATCGAGCACGACGGCCTGCCCCGTGACTCCCCGGGCTCCTTCTCCGCATAAGAAAATGGTATATTCAGAGATTTCTTTTACAGATAAGAGGCGCTTCTGCGGGACAAGCGGATAGATGACATCTTCGAGCACTTTTTCAAGCTCAACACCACGGGTCCTCGCCAGATCCCCAAGCTGGCCCCTTACCAGCGGAGTATCCACATATCCCGGACAGACGGCATTCACCGTCACACCGTATTGGGCCGCTTCCAACGCTGCGACCTTCGTTAACCCGATCACTCCATGCTTTGCCGAATTATAGGCAGCTTTGCCTGCAAACCCGATAAGACCATTAATGGAGGACATATTGATGATGCGCCCGAATCCCTGCTTCTTCATGACAGGCAATGCATGCTTGATCGCGACAAAAGGAGCGGTCAGCATCACCTTGATCAGAAACTCGAATTTCTCTGTAGGAAAATCTTCAATGTTAGAGACATACTGAAGCCCCGCATTATTGATTAAAATATCCAGCCTGCCGAATTTTTTGACAGCCGCTTCTATTGCGCCAATGATATCTTCCTCAGATGTCACATCGCACTTCACCCCGATGGACTCGTAACCAGCTTCCGCCAGCTCTTCAGCAGACGCTTTCACTTTATCTTCCTGCAGATCGGTCAGCACCACCTTGGCTCCCCGCTCTGCGAAATCTTTCGCAATTTCGTATCCGATTCCCTGTGCAGCTCCTGTAATCAATACCACTTTATCCTTCACCATAAAGCACCAACTCCTTTGGAAGGCGGTTTCCGCTTAATTTTTTCCCAAGCGGTAACCACCCTCTTCTTTTAAAAATTAAATTCCTACACCTAAAGAGAATAATAGAATCGCAATGGCCAGCCCGATGAGCGGGACAATGACCGTCACAGCCCCGACCGCGCCATATGCGGCTGCATGAGTTTCATTACAAATAGAGCGGATCGTTGTAACCACGTAACCATTGTGCGGAAGCGAGTCCAGCGCACCAGACGATATCGCAACCGTACGGTGAAGAGCTTCCGGATTGACCCCCATATCCATATAATGCGGTGCAAGGATTGGAAGCGCGATAGCCTGGCCTCCGGATGCAGACCCAGTCATACCGGCAATGACACTGACCGCGATTGCTCCTCCGATCAACGGAGATCCAGGAATGCTGGTCATGACATCCACCGCCGTTTCAAAAGCAGGCACTGCTTTCGCAACACCGCCGAAGCCGACAACAGCCGCCGTGTTACCAATCGCAATCAACGCTCCAACCGTACCTTCTGAAACAGCTCCCCAGAATCCTTTGAAATATTTTCGGTTTAATAGATAAGCAGAGATGACCCCGCCCAGAAGTGCTATGATCAGGGCCGATTGTTTTAAAGAATCATGGAAAATATAAGCGATGACCAGCACCACCAGCAATGGCACAAGCCCCATCATTGGATGAGGTAATTGTCTGCTTCCATCGATGACAGGATCTTCTTTACGAGCCTCAAATTTTTCTCCTTTTGAAACAGCCTTATTAATCATGCGTTTCAGCCACCAATACCCGAACACCGCCATAAACACAGCGACAATTGCACTTACTTCCCACCCGGCATATGGACTGGTTCCCAGGTAATCAATCGGAATCCAGTTCTGGATTTCCGGCGAACCTGCAGATGTCATCGTAAAAGTTACCGATCCAAAGGCAAGCGCAGCCGGGATGAAACGCCGCGGCAGATCTGCTTGTTTGAACAGGCTGACCGCCATAGGGTAAACCGAGAATGCCACGACGAATAAGCTGACTCCCCCATATGTTAAAACTGCACAAGCCAAAACGATCGCAAAAACAGCGAACTTCATTCCCATTTTTTCTACCACAAAACGCGAAACACTGTCCGCAGCCCCGCTGTCTTCCATTACCTTGCCGAATACAGCGCCGAGCAGGAACATCAAATACCAGGAAGCTATGAATCCAGTGAAGCCGGACATGTAGTTGCCGACGAGATTGGCTTCCCCTTCTCCCACTAGCTGCGGAAACAGCGGCAATCCGCTGAGCACACCCACGAACAGAGCAGAAATCGGCCCCACAATCAGGATATTCATACCCCTCATGGTCAAAATAATTAATAATGCGAGTCCCCCAATTAACCCAATCATGCTTAACATGAAAGTTCCCCCTTTGTGTTGTATAACATCCACTCTTTCTGAAAAAAACAATCACCATCTCTGCACCTCTACAAGAGCAGAACGCCACTAGAAAAAATTATGATTTCACATTACTGACATCAAGCTCAGGCTCCGTGGAACTCAGGATATCTTCTACAGTGAACCCTTCGAATACTTCCACTAGCTTAAGACCGCTATCTGTCACATCGATGACCGCTCTTTCGGTGATGATGCGGTCGACCACGCCCTTTCCTGTCAGAGGCAGACTGCAATCGCTTACATTTTTAGGCGCTCCATTTTTAGAAACATGCTCCATGATGACAATGATCTTTCTTGCCCCGTGAACCAGATCCATGGCGCCGCCCATCCCTTTTATCATCTTCCCGGGAATCATCCAGTTGGCAAGATCTCCTGACCGTGAAACTTCCATTCCCCCAAGGATCGCGACATCGACATGTCCTCCGCGGATCATGGCAAAAGACTCTGCAGAATCAAAGTAAGAAGCACCCGGAATCGCCGTGACAGTTTCTTTCCCTGCATTGATCAAATCTGGATCGACCTCGCTCTCTCTTGGATAAGGACCGATTCCAAGCAGCCCGTTCTCCGATTGAAGCACCACTTGCTTATGATCTGAAATATAATTGGCGACAAGCGTAGGCATGCCGATTCCCAAATTGACGTAGTCACCGTCATTAATTTCCTGTTCGGCTCTTCTCGCAATCACTTCTCTTACTGCTGCCTTATCCATTATTCAGCCTCCTTACCTGCTCACCGTTCGTTTTTCGATTCTCTTTTCTGGAACGGATTCTATCATTCTTTGAACGTAGATACCTGGTGTATGGACCTCATTTGGATCGATATCCCCTATTGCAGCCAGTTCCTCCACCTCGGCAATGGTGACTCTTCCTGCCGCCGCCATCAAGGGATTGAAATTTTGCGCTGTTTTATTGTAGACGAGGTTGCCCGCCAGATCTCCTTTTGCTGCCCGGACAAGACTGAAGTCTGATGTCAATGCCTCTTCAAGTACATATTCCTTTCCGTTGAAGAATCTTGTTTCTTTGCCTTCCGCCACCACGGTCCCTGCACCTGCTGCAGTGAAAAATGCAGGTATACCGGCCCCGCCTGCACGGATTCGTTCCGCCAGCGTTCCTTGAGGCACTAACTCTACTTCCAATTCCCCAGACAAAACCTGTCTTTCAAATTCTTTGTTCTCACCAACATAAGAGCCAATCATCTTCTTGATTTGCCTTTTTTGAAGAAGCAAACCCAGGCCCCAGTCATCCACTCCACAATTATTGGAAATGATGGTCAGATCCCTTACTCCCTTTTCAACCAGTGCAAGAATCAATTTCTCCGGTATGCCGACAAGGCCAAAGCCGCCGGCCATCAAGGTCATCCCATCTTGAATGCCCTCGATGGCATCCATAGAACGGCTGTATACTGTTTTCACGTCTGCAACTCCCTTCTTGTAAAAATTAGTACTCATTGGATTTAATGCAAGAAGTGTGCCAACTTGCTCAGCCGCATAAAACCTCACGCGAGCTTGTCCTGCTGTCCAAGAATCTGGACAATGTAACGAAAGCTGCCCCTTAATGTTTTCAAAATGTTCACATTTATAAGAACAAAATAAAGGCGTCCAGAAAACTGGACACCTTTCCGGAATTCCGGACACCTCTATTCAATCCCGAATTTATTAATTTTTTCATATAAGCTGGACTTGCTGATTCCCAGAGCTTTCGCTGCTGAACGTCTATCACAGTGCGATTTTAACGTTTGACCGATTACTCTTTTCTCTGTTTCCTCTAAAATTTCCTTTAAAGATTTTTCGTCAAATTTATACGCCTGATCACCCTTGATATAGGCAGGCAGAGAATCTACTGTGATCGTTTCGCCTGAAGTAAAATAAGTCGAGGCTTCTATCACGTTCTCCAGCTCACGAATGTTTCCCGGCCAGCTGTAGCGGTTGAAGATCTGCAGTACTTCCGGCTCCAGCCCCTTCAAGCGCTTACCCGATTTCTCCGCCGACTTGTCCATGAACTTTTTTGACAATGAAGGGATGTCTTCCACTCTCTCCCTCAAAGAAGGAACGGTAAATGGAATCACGTTGATTCTGTAATAAAGATCCTCTCTGAACCGCTTTTCCTCCATCATTTTTTCAAGGGGACGGTTCGTTGCCGCGATAATCCTTACATCCACTTGTTCCATTTCGGTCGCTCCCACTGGTTCAACCTCACCCTCCTGCAGGACACGCAGCAGCTTGGCCTGCATATTTAAAGGCATATCCCCTATCTCATCAAGAAATAATGTCCCTTTGTCGGCAAGCTGGAACTTTCCTTTTTTCCCGCCTTTACGCGCTCCCGTGAAGGCGCCTTCCTCGTATCCAAACAGTTCAGATTCAAGGAGCTGCTCAGGAATGGCCGCACAGTTTACCTTGATAAAAGGCTGCTGACTTCTTTCACTCAGCTGATGGATACTATGTGCAAACAATTCCTTTCCTGTCCCGCTTTCTCCCCTGATGAGGACAGAGATATCACTTGGCGCAACGGTCTGCACTTTTTGCTTAAGCTCCAACAGGGTCCTGCTGCCCCCGCTGATATCTGACAAGGTATACTTCGCTCCATTGTTGATATCCTGAATATAGCTTTGAATCTTGGACAGGAGATTCTTCACATGTGAACTCATCTGCTTCCATTCACTCGTATCACGGAAAAATACGGAACCGAACGCACCAACGACCCTGCCATCCACCTCGATTGGAATCCGGTTGGCGATCATGTAATTTCCTCTTATGTACTGCAGATCGGCAATTTCCTCTTTCCCTGTCCTTGCCACAATATGCATTCTTGTATTCTCTATGACCTCTGTCACATGCTTACCGACGGCCTGATCACGGTCCACTTCAAGAAATTCGCAGTAATTCTGGTTGATGAACAGAATCCTGCCGATGTCATCCACTACAACAAGCCACTCAAAAGCGTTCTCCAAGATTGTCTCGATCATATCTACTGATACATTTCCTAACAAACTCTTCATAGGATGCTCCTCTTTCAAGAAAATTCCGTCTTTTTTAATTATCTTACCATACGCGGAAGCCTTGAGGAATGCAGCTTTAACGCACCACCGTACTAAAAGGGACAGTCCCTCTTCGTGCTTTAACGTATTAAAACGCAAAAGGAGGATGGAATCTTTTCATTCCATCCTCCTTATGATTACAGTCTATCCTGCCGGTAATTTCATTTTGTCTTTGAAGGTCGTGAGATAACCACGGACCGTTTCAAGCGTTTTATTCTGCTGGTCAGAAGGTGCTTGGAAGCCCGGTTCACCACTTGAAGATCCGCTCCGCCCTTCCCCCTCACCTTTTCCGCTGTCATCGCTTTCCATGAGCGCCTGAGAATAGGCCCGCCCGCCTTCCATAATCTTTCGGATGGAAGAAACAAACTCCTCGCTGGAACTGTCTTTAGGGAGATACCCTTTTATGTCCATTTGGACTATTCTCTCAAAGTAGCCCGGTTTGGCAAATGTCGTCAGAATCATGAGTTTGCAGCCCGACGCATGTAACTTTTCGGCAGTGTCATTCTCTGAATGAGAATCCATGTCCATAATACAGATATCCGGCTGATGCTCCTTAACAAGCGCCAGCACCTCTGCGCCATCACTCGACTGTCCGACAACTTCCATATCCTCTTCAAGGCTGAGCAGGGACCCGATAATTCCCAACAAGAATTCTTGATCCTCTGCGATCACTATACGAATCATGTGTTTCCTCTCCTCAATGGTCCAGCTATACAAAGGCTCTCCTCTATTTTTCGAAGGAGAGCCGGGCGAAAATGGGCAAGATTAAAGTTCAGGCTTTGCTTGGGCTGAAACGCGGCGGTTATTGGCAATTGACTTGATGCCTTTTTTGAAGCTTACGAAGTTCTTGCTATCCTCATCCCACAAACGGAAACGGAGGGACTGCAAACTTGTCGCAAGCGTGATGGTCGGTACATGCTGCAGTGCAGCCGTATTGTAGTGAGCCTCTTCAAGTCTGTAATTCGGGACCCGCGGGCTTAAATGGTGAACGTGATGAAACCCGATGTTACCTGTCAGGAATTGCAGGACTTTAGGAAGCTTGTAAAAAGAACTTCCTTCCACAGCTGCAAGAACGTACTCCCACTCAGTGTTTTCTTCAAAGTAAGAATCTTCAAAGGTATGCTGAACATAAAACAGCCAGATTCCGATCGAACCGGAAATCATGAAGATTGATCCTTGCACAAGAAGGAACGACTGCCAGCCCAGAACTGTACCCAGAATTGCTATCAAAGCGACGATCATCACATTGACAAGATACGTATTATAACGCTCTTTCTTACGAGCATTCTTTCGGTTGAATCTATTTTTCAAAAGAAATACATAGATCGGGCCCAGCCCGAACATGACGATTGGATTACGGTAAAAACGATAAGCAAGACGCAGTCTGAGCGGTGCTTCTGCATATTCCTTCACGGTAAGAGTCCAGATGTCTCCTGTCCCGCGTTTATCCAGGTTTCCACTTGTCGCATGGTGGATATTATGCTCATGTCCCCATTGATCAAAGGGAAACAATGTCAGAACACCAACAAATGTTCCGACAATGCGGTTGACGCGGCGGCTTTTGAAAAAGTTATAATGCGTGCAGTCATGGAAGATGATGAAACTTCTGGTCAAAAATCCTGCCGCAAACACCATGGGAACCAGCGCAAGCCAGTAAGATACAGATAGACTCTGGTAAGCCAGGAACCACAATAAGAAGAATGGTCCTAATGTATTGATGATCTGCCAAACACTTTCCTTTGTTGTTGCTTTTTCATAGGGAGCTATTTCTTTTTTCAAAGTTTTGAGGTTTGTCATTTAGTAGAATCCCCTTCGTTTTTCGAGTTAACCATAGTATACCGGGGAAGCCGTTTTCTCATAAGTAGTAGGTGTCATATGCAGGGTATGACAAGTGTCATATAAGGCGTCTCAAGCGTTGATATAAAAAGGTTTTTGACTATAAAAAAATGTGCTTTTTTTTATAATTTCCTGCTTTTGCGCTAGAAAAGGGACAATCCATCTTCGGGGGTGGGCTTTGCGAGGTGCAAAGCGGGCAGTCACAGACCCAATTAAAAGGGGAGAGGGGCGGTTATCACACCAGGCTTTTTCACCAATATTTTAAGTTGACCGTGATCATTTGAGGCTGTTTTTAAAAGGCTTTTTTCGCAAACTTTGTTGCTATTTGATACTAAGTCCGAAAAAATAACCATTTAAGAGTGGTAAAAGCTGGTAATACCGAAAAGAAAAGTGCTACTCTCCCTCCCTTAGAAACTCTTAGGGATAACCGAAAGCAACAATATATGCGAATACAGAAGGCTTTTAAAATTAAGGGGAAAATTTCCCCTTACATCTACCGAATTCAATTCATTTTAAAATTTAACGGGAAAATCTCCCTTTATTTTTTGATATATTAGGCGGTTACTTCATTAACGATAGGATTCGTTTACAAATCAACCCGTCAATTAATGCGATTAAATTTTGCCAAAATAAAAAACGCACACTGTAAATTCACAGTGCGCTGATTTGAAATTTAGATCTCTAAACCCAGGTTTCCCTTAAAAATCATCATGTTCCGCAAAACGTCTGGTAAGGCTCATCGGGATTCTCCGGCAGCTTTGCATATTCTGCTTGGTCTGCAGAATGTGCATAAGGCTCAAGCAATGCATCCAGCAGACGCTCCATGACACTGTAGTCACCTTTTTCCACCGCTGCTTCCAAGGCTTCTTCGACACGGAAGTTCCGTGGAATAACAGCAGGGTTGCTCTTTTTCATCAGCTCATGAGCTTGTTCTGGTGACTCATCCTGCCTGCTCTGTCTTTCTTTCCAAATCGCATACCAGCGGTCAAATTCGGGCTTTCCGTAAAGCTCCGTTTCCTCAGGCTTGTCGAATGTCAGCGCGGCAAATGTATTGGTGTAGTCCGCTCCATGCTCATGCATCTTGCTCAGAAGAATATCAATCAGTTCCTTATCTTGATCTTCTGCATTAAACAGGCCGAGCTTAGCTCTCATCCCAGCAAGCCATTCTGCGTGGAACAACTCTGGAAATTCTGAGACCGCCGCCTGGGCGAGTTCAAGGGATTTCTCCTGCTCTTCATGGATCAATGGCAGCAGAGATTCAGCAAAGCGGGAAAGATTCCACCCGGTTATCGGCGGCTGATTTCCATAAGCATAACGGCCCTGCCTGTCAATCGAACTGAAAACAGTAGACGGATCAAATGCATCCATGAACGCACAAGGGCCATAATCGATGGTTTCCCCGCTGATGGTGACGTTGTCCGTATTCATGACTCCGTGGATAAAACCGACCATCTGCCACTGAGAAACTAATTTTGCCTGGCGCTTAATGACAGCTCTCAGCAAAGAAAGATAGGGATTCTCATCCTCTTCAACCTCAGGATAGTGCCGTTCGATCGCATAGTCTGCGAGAGCTTTCAGTTCCTCCGTATCAGCAAAATTGGCCGCGTATTGGAAGGTCCCTACTCGAAGGTGGCTCTCCGCAACCCGTGTGAGAATTGCTCCAGGAAGGTCCGTTTCCCTGATGATTCCCTCCCCTGTCGTCACCACTGCCAAACTGCGGGTTGTCGGGATACCAAGGGCATCCATCGCTTCACTCATGATATATTCCCTCAGCATCGGCCCAAGAGCTGCACGGCCGTCACCGCCGCGGGAGTAGGGAGTTCTTCCTGCACCCTTCAGCTGGATATCAAACCGCTCTCCTTGAGGGTTCAATTGTTCCCCAAGCAAAACGGCCCTTCCGTCACCCAGCATGTTAAAGTGGCCGAATTGATGACCCGCATACGCCTGTGCCAATGGCTCCGAGCCTTCAGGGAGCTCATTTCCAGCGAACATAGCTGCCGCGTCTTTCAATGCTTCAACATCCAATCCCAACTCTTCAGCCACCTCAATATTCAAGACGACCAATTCTGGATGGGATACAGCTTCCGGCTTCTGCCTTTTATAAAAAGCTTCCGGCAGACGGGCATAACTATTGTCCAGGTTCCAGCCTGCCTTCGTTGGTTTATTACTGTTTGTCATATAATCTTCCTTTATATTTTGACATTGTATCGTACTTATAAGACCTGGTTCCATCTTAACACAATTGGTTTTATTTTCTGTCCCGGCCGATTTATTATGCATTCCCTCACTTTAGCAAACTAAAGTGCAGTCCCCGCACGTTTTACTATAATTTGGAACTTTAAATACTGTTTGGACTGGATTTTCCCTCTAATAAACCGGGTATATAGGTACTAAATCAAATGAAGGAGGAATAAGGATGGAACATTTAAAAGCATTAGCCATTAAGTTTGTCATGGTCACAGTTGTGTTAGGAATTATTCTTACCGGAATTTATGGTGTACCTGTATCAGACATGCTCATCGTCAGTGTCATCTTGACATTGGGTGCATATGTACTGGGCGATTTATTAGTTTTCAAAAGATTGAATGGAGAACAGAAGAAGCGTAACGTCATTGCCACCATGGCAGATGCAGGACTTGCTTTCGTACTGCTCTGGTTCCTGGGTACAGCCATGTTCCCTGACCATAACGTCATTATGGCTTCACTCATCTCAGCCATTGTCATCGCAGCAGGTGAATGGTTCTTCCACAAATACTTGGATAACTCCGTTTTTAATGACAATAGAAGCTACCATTCAGATCCGATTCATCACTAAAATGAGACTTTAATAAGAAGCTATAAAAAACACACTGGAGTTCTTTCCCTTTCCAGTGTGTTTTTTTGCTCATCAGCTCCTGCTCTATTCATCGAATCAGTAAAAATCCCGAGGGATTTTATGTTAAACTCAAGATTACGGTGCTAAAAGACCTGCCGTTTAGAGAAGAATTTTAAGAAAGAAGGTGATTGTTTGAAGCAAACATTCAAGCCTGCTGGAAAGGTATTAAAGGGTTTCCTTTGGGCTGACATCGGTTTAACCGTACTATTGATGATAAACGTACTCATTATAGGTTTTATCGGGGCGGGAGAAGCATTCCTGAATTACGATGTGGTTGTATCTCTTGTGCTGACAACTATTGTAATTATCTATACAATTATCTATCTTGTATGGCTTTATAGAGTACATAATTATCTGCAAGAAATGGATCCGTCGTACCCTATAACACCCGGCGGAGCTTTGGCTCGCGTGATGATTCCGCTTTACAATTTGTATGGAGTCTGGAATGTGTATTCCACAATGGCGAACCACTTTAAAAAGAAGCCGTCCATAAGTGAAATCGGTATGCGTCTTTCCAAATATGTCCCGATCTACTATGTTCTTTTTCTAACTACTGCCATTTTAAATTCTTATTTATCAAGGCAGCCAATAGAAGAATTTTATAGTTCATTGTGGTTCATTGCGTATTCAGCTGACATTGCATTAGTAATTATGTATATCATGATCATTAAGATAGTCTCGGCTGGTCTAATAAGATTTTCTGCAGAAAAGAATGATTCCGGCAGTAGCGCTGATTTCTCATAAAGTGCGCGAAACTATAAAGCCCGCTGCTCATTATGGCAGCGGGCTTTCAACACTATTGAATATGGCCGTTATTCTCCTTCACAATCGCTTCCGCTTGGGCATACTGTCCTTCTTCCACCTGAAATTCCAGGACATGCGGGTTATGATGATCCTCATCATAGGCATTGCTTCTGCTGAACGTATCACGGATCAAATCCCATAGATTTGTATTGCTCTCAGGAACCTTTTCTACCCTGACGTCTCTTACACTCAACTTTTGCAGGCTCGCCTTAACATCTTCTGCTTCATTTTCATTTCTAAAATAAGCTTGTACACTTTTCATGATATATCTCCCTTCTTTTATCAAAAAATTTAAGAAAACTCATCTATTAGATATTTACCTTTTTAAAATAATCCCAAACAAATCAACAGGCTCAGCGCACATAACCATTATGTTCCTTCACGATAGCCCCCGCCTTTTCATGGTCCTCTTCTGCGACATGAAAATTCAAGATATGCGGATCATGCTTTTCTCCGCTGAAAAGGTCGGCTGCTACGTCACTTATGCTTCTGCCATCCGGCACTTTCTCAAGCATCCCATCTTCCACATTGATCGATTTCAATTTATTTCTGGCATCCCGTGCTTCTGTCTCACTTCCAAAATAGGCCTGGATCTTCCGCAACCTGCTCCACTCCTCCCTGAATTGACGCTTACCTTTCCATTCCTCTTTTTAAAAGAATTGAAACCGCTGTCTATTATTCATAAAAAATACTTTAACTTTCCAACCATTACCTATATAATGGGAATGAAAATTGAATAGTACGTTAACCACAAGGGGAGCGGTAAGCTGAGAGTGAACAATGATTGTTCTGACCCTTTGAACCTGTTAGTTAATGCTAGCGCAGGGATGTGGATCGGACGGACATACGTGTCTGTCATCCTTCATGTTCTCCCTTATGGTTGTCGTATCACAACTTGGATAAAGGGGGATTTTTTTATGTCCAAAATGAGATTGACGCCAATGATTGAAGCAGCGGTATTTGCTGCACTTGCAGTGATATTGGATTTGCTGCCTTCCATCCGGCTGTCACCGGCCATTTCCATTTCGTTTGCCATGGTGCCGGTATTTATCGTAGCGTTCAGGTGGGGACTTCGAGCCGGATTGATTTCCGGATTTCTATAGGGGCTTTTGCAAGTGGTACTGGGGGACATCTACTTCCTGACACCTCTTCAATTTGCCATAGAGTATTTCGTGGCGTTTACTTTTGTCGGCTTTGCCGGACTGCTTTACCGTCCGATCCAGACAAGTTTAAAAAATGGAAACCGAAAACAATTGCTGATGTGGGCTATTATCGGTGTCATCGCGGGCAGCCTTGCCCGTTACTTCTGGCATTTTGTCGCCGGGTTTATCTTCTGGGGTGAATACGCGCCAGAAGGACAATCCGCCGTCATGTACTCGCTGATTGCAAACGGAACCACGGTACTTGGCGCCATTGCCTTCTGTTCAATTGTCATTGCATTACTGGCCGGAAGCCTGCCTCGTCTTTTAAAAACAAACCATGCCGCTTGGACTGCAGATCGAAAAGCATCATGATAACCCGGACGAATCTTCTGTTTAGAAACAGGAGGCTCGTCCTTTTTTCTTGGTTGGAAGCACTCGGTTCTCTTTTATATATATTCCCTAAAAGACCTCTCCATGAAACTCCCAAAGACCAAGCCGGCCTTTCGCTGGAATGAATTCAGGGAGGGCCTTCATGCCTGTAACTTTCCACACATAATTGCCGACCCTGTAATCTCCCAGCCATAACTCCTTACCTGAAACAATCCGTCCGTCTTCTAAAATCGCCTGTTCATTGTGGCTTTCAATCACTTTGACACACTCCTGCAGAGTGCAGACACCAATTATTTTTCCCGTTGGAAGTGTCTTACTTTTTAAACCATGCCGGGCCAGCAGTTCTTGAACGACTGGCTGTTCGCAGGCAGATTTATCGATTTTCTGGCTTGCATGAATCGCAAAGTCTCCCCGGTAATTCGTTCGCCAAGTCCTTGTTTCGTTTTTGGCTTCACCGAGGACAAACAAACTGGCCCAGGGCTGAGTCATCGATAGAACCTTCATTCCACGACCTCCATTTTGTATTTATTTTTAAATGGTTTCTGAGCTGGCAAGCTTCTGCAGCATAGAGGTAAGGTTAGTAATGTAATACCCGGTCTTGCCTCCGGAGACACCAAACTGTATAGCACGACGGTGTCATCTTTTAGAGACCACTTCAGCTGGATTTTCCTGCTGCACTGGTCTCTTGCAGGCTTTTTGACACCACTTCAGCTGGATTTTTCTGCTGTACTGGTCTCTTGCAGGCTTTTTGGCACCACTTCAGCTGGATTTCCCTGCTGTACTGGTCTCTTGCAGGCTTTTAAACACCACTTCAGCTGGATTTTCCTGCTGTACTGGTCTCTTGCAGGCTTTTTGACACCACTTCAGCTGGATTTTTCTGCTGTACTGGTCTCTTGCAGGCTTTTTGACACCACTTCAGCTGGATTTCCTGCTGTGCTGGTCTCTTGCAGGCTTTTTGACACCACTTCAGCTGGATTTTTCTGCTGTACTGGTCTCTTGCAGGCTTTTTGGCACCACTCCAGCTGGATTTCCCTCCGGTACTGGTCTCTTGCAGGCTTTTTGACACCACTTCAGCTGGGTTTTCCTGCTGTACTGGTCCCTAGCATGCTTTTTGACACCACTTCAGCTGGATTTTCCTGCTGTACTGGTCTCTTGCAGGCTTTTTGACACCACTTCAGCTGGATTTTTCTGCTGTACTGGTCTCTTGCAGGCTTTTTGGCACCACTCCAGCTGGATTTCCCTCCGGTACTGGTCTCTTGCAGGCTTTTTGACACCACTTCAGCTGGGTTTTCCTGCTGTACTGGTCCCTAGCATGCTTTTTGACACCACTTCAGCTGGATTTTCCTGCTGTGCTGGTCTCTTGCAGGCTTTTTGACACCACTTCAGCTGGGTTTTCCTGCTGTACTGGTCCCTAGCATGCTTTTTGACACCACTTCAGCTGGATTTTCCTGCTGTACTGGTCTCTTGCAGGCTTTTTAAACACCACTTCAGCTGGATTTTCCTGTGCTAATGGTCTCTAGCTGCTTTTTGACACCTTCAGCTGTGGATTTCCCTGCTGTAATGGGGTCTAGCAACTTGAGGACATCTTCCGGCTTTCCCTGACGGTTTGATGTTCCCGAGCCGGCTGCTTGGAGACATTTTATGGGCAGATCACTCGTTTTGATGTCTTCAAGTTACCCATTCGGGTACCTCTCTTCTAAGGTGATGATTTTTATAAATATCCCGGGACAGCTGCCTATGTATTTGCATAGGATATTGCAAACGTCATACAAGAAGGAGAATGAGAGATGAATTCACACTATCATTATTACAGGCCGGTCCACGGAGGCGGAGGGCATGCGAGCTGGGGACATGGCAGCGGTCATGCAACCTGGCATCACGGAGGAGGATACAATCCAGGCTGGGGGTATAATCCCGGTTTTGGAGCAGGAGCGCTTACCGGCCTTGCAGTTGGAGCGGCTGTTTCACCTGGACCTTATCCTTATCCTGTCCCGGCTCCGTACCCCTATCCATATCCGTACCCTTATCCATATCAAACACCGTACTACCCGCAAAGTTACTAAGAATCGCTTTAAGACGTTAAAGTATTAAGAGGGACTGTCCCTGGCAGCGCGTTAACGCGTTACGCCGCTAAAAGGGACTGTCCCTTACAATGCTTTAAAGTGCTGAAGCATACCCTTGAAAACAATAAAAGGGTTCTTTCCATGGTCTTTTGGAAAGAACCCTTTTCTATTTCCCCTCATCATCCATCATACAGTTTTTTGTAAAAATCGGTTTAACCCCGCCCTTTCAGTGGAAAGAAAAATACGTGTAACACAATTCCAATAATTTGAAAGGCGGTTATAAGTGTGGCATTTTTACACAGAAAGCAACTCGTATTTGAAGCTAAGCCAGAAAAAGCCGATCCCTTATTCGCGAAAAAATTACAGGAGTTAATCGGCGGTCAATACGGTGAAATGACGATCTTCATGCAGTACTTGTTTCAAGGCTGGAACACGCGAGGCAAGCATGAGAAGTATAAAGATTTAATTATGGATACAGGAACAGAAGAAATCGGGCACGTAGAACTGCTGGCAACAATGGTGGCCAGACTATTGGACGGAGCTCCTGTCAGTGAACAGGAAAAAGCAGCCAAAGATCCTGTCATCGAAGCAGTACTTGGCGGCATGAATCCACAGCACGCAATCGTTTCAGGACTTGGCGCCATGCCTTCCGACAGCAACGGAAACCGCTGGACAGCCGACTATATCGTCGCAAGCGGAAACCTGATGGCTGATTTCCGCGCCAACCTTAACGCAGAATCACAAGGACGCCTGCAGGCTGCCCGTCTTTATGAAATGACAGATGATAAGGGCGTCAAAGAAATGCTGTCCTATCTGATTGCTCGTGATACGATGCATCAGAACCAGTGGATTGCGGCACTGCAGGAACTGGCTGAAGAAGAAGGCGGACTCATTGTTCCGACAACCGTCAAAGAGGACAAGGAAGCGGACGGATTCTCTCACCAGTTATTCAACTATTCCGAGGGTGAGGAAAGCAGTCAGGGACGCTGGGCAAATGGCGCAAGTCCTGACGGAAAGCAATTCGAATACGTAGACCATCCTAAAATTGTCGGCGGCCCGCTGGAATTGGATCCGGCACCGGCTGAACTTCATAATACTCCGCCGCCGAAGAAATAATATCAAAAAAACGGGAGACAGTCCGGCTGTCTCCCGCTTCTAATTTATCCTGCACAAATTAATCAACACTTCTCAAAAAACCGCTAATCACCTCTACATATTCCTCCGGCTCTTCCACATACGGCATATGTGCACTCTGCTCAAATACATGGAATTTCCCGTCAGGCGTGAGGGAGCTGAAGTATTCGGTCGATTTCGGAGTCGCTTCATCAAAACGGCCGCACGTATACAAAGCCGGCACCTTGAAGTCTTTCAATTCACCTGTACAATCAAAGCTTTTCAGGTTGCCGGTCACATGGAATTCAGAAGGTCCCCACATATGGTTATACACTTCAGGCCCTCTGAATTCCCTGCCTTTTTTCAAAAATTCCGGATACGGATCAAGCCTGCAGACAAAGTGCTTATTGAACACTTCAGTGGCTTTTTTATATTCCTCAGAATCGGTTGTACCGTTGATTTCATTTCTTCTCAATGCATCTTGCACTTCAACCGCAAGGAGCTTTCGATTCTCTTCCTGGTCCTCAGCCCACATCGGAGCGCTTAGGCATGGACTTGAAAAAATGATGCTCTTTACTCCTTCTGGGTTCGCCAGATAGTAGGCAGCAGCCAATGTCGTTCCCCAGGAATGACCGAGGATATGAAACTCCGCCAAACCAAGTCCGTCTTTCACCTGGCCAAGCTCCTCGACAAACCGTTCAATGGTCCATAAAGACTTATCCGCCGGGCGGTCTGACTTACCGCAGCCTAACTGATCATAGAAAATCACGGGGCGGTCTTCCGCAAGAATGCGCAGCCCCTGCATCGAATAATGCGAAGAACCCGGCCCTCCATGTAAAATAATCACCGGTGTATTATTCGATTTTTCATTATGTATCTGATACCAAACCTTACCGCCGGTTACTTCGATAAAACCCTCATTCACTACCATTTATTTTTCCTCCCTGCTCTATAAAAAATTACATATAGTAAGAATTCTACCATATTCACTTTAATCCTTTTGATAGTGACAAATCCATTGAAACCCATTAGAATAGAATTGTAACAGTATTTTCCAAAACCTTTAGAAAGCAGGTTGATCTAATTAATGAAGAAATCCCCACCTTGTCCCTGCGGATGCGGCAAAAACGCATACGCCTGCAAGCCCCCCCTCAGTGTAAGAGTTTCCTCAAGACCCTTCAACACCCCTGAAGAACGGGCAGAAATCATCGAGAACGTCGAAGCTTGCTCCACTTTCAGAATGCGGATGCGCGGCCACTTCCTCTTTTATGGTAAAGATCTTGCAGCGTATGTAAAAACCACCACTGTCACTCCCAACACAACCCCCTTCCTCCACCGGTTTTCCAACTACTTATACGAAAAATGCGACTCAGGCACCTTACAATCATGGGAAGACTGCGGACATCACTTTTGGGATGAATTCATCTCTGCCTTCTGCCCTCACCACCTCCCGCTCTCTCATAAAGAGAAAGAAACCGAGAAATTTCTATTTCAATTAACCAAGTTTGCCAACTGGCTGGACATTCACACCAACTCAGCCACGCTTCCTATCATCACTTCCTCTATAAAGACACATAAACCTCAGCTGAAGCTATCTGAAAAAATAACTAACCATCTCTTAAAGAAACACTTCCCAACTATCTTAAGCAAGAACTGGAACTATTCGAATGCAATCCATGAATTTAATACCCATTTTGAACGCTGCCAGAATATCGCCGACGGGTTATTCGAAGTAACGGGAAGCATTGATAAAATCGTGCTGGCTGCTCACCTCGAAACAAATAAGATCTACCACATTCGCGGACTCCCCGCTCACCTGCTTCAGTCACCGCTTCTTATCCACGGTGTGATTGGAAAAGGATACAAGGAAAAGAGATGGAACTGGATCTTTACCTCCGGAGCTTACCCTATGGGTGCCAAAGAATATCTGTTACTTCATATGGAAACTGCTCAATCAAGCCCATACCTGGATACCTGGTTTTGGGTCTGATGAGCAATTCCATGTCGCCATATTAAATAAAAGGAGACAGAAATCCCGCTCCCGGGACGACTGTCTCCTTTTTGCAGTGTGCTTGGTGGCTGCTTGCAGCTTATCGGCGGGGCCCACACTTTTATCAGCGGAAATCCACAGTTTATCTGCGGCGCCCACACTTTTATCGACGGATAACCTCACTTTATCGGCGAAATCTTCGATTAACCAGCCCGCGACAGACCCGCTCCCTCTTCTTCTCTAGCAGTTAACCTCCGGCAGCACTTCCTGCTCTTCAAGCAGCTTGAAAACCCGGATATGAAATGCGAACTCCTCATAACTCATAGTGGCGCCCTGGCGGAAATCATACGAAGAAAAGAAGGACTCCAGCAACTCGCCGCTTTCATTATCCAATAGACTTGATAACAGCAGTTTATTTTTAAGCGTCATATACATTTGGGAATGTCCATACAACTTGAAAATTTCTTCCATTTCTCTTTCTGTCATGATTCTCTGATTCTCCTTTTTCACAAGATTCAATAGTGTATGCAAGTGCCGGTTCTCCCGAAGCGGTACCTGTCCCGGCAGGAATAACAGCCTTCTGCAAAGAGGCACAGGCAGAACTACCATTTTTGGAACAGAGAAGAGGGTGCTTGTTTATAATAAATCGAATGATATTTTTACAGAAAGGAAGCGACAGCATGACAAAGGAAAAAATCCCTTCAGATTTATATGAAGCGTTGCGAAACGCCGGTTTTCAGTTGGAAACACAGCTCAATGAATATATTCATAAGTATATGAATCAAAAAGAATTTGCCGCTGCGGCATCTGTTTTTAAGAAGGCACACGGAAGGCTTATGGATCTTCTGCAGGAGTTTCACGAAACAGCGTCACCTCATATAAAATCTCCTACAAAGCAAGATGTGGCGAACATCGCACAGCTGGTTGTACAAGTAGAAGAAAAAGTAGATGTTCTGAGCGACCAGGTTGCCGAGTTAACCGAAACAATCAAAAAGTTGAACAGCGGCACGCCGGACAAAAAGGAACAAACCGAGCCTTCCGCAGAATCCCCAGAAGAGACAGCTGCCTGGGATACTCTTAAAGAGGCAAGAAGGAAAAGGCTGCAGGCGATGAGTGAAGCGGCGAAAAGTTCAATAGAGTCAAAGCTTGGGACTCTTTCAGCTTCTGAAAAACTCAAAGGAACCAACTTCTCTCAGCTGATTGAAATGCTCCAGGGGATGAAAAAAAGTGAGTAACAAGGACTGGGATTCTCAAAAGGAGATCGAGCGCTGGAAAGGCTTTTTCAGCATTTGGACGGATCCCGAACCTGAAGTCGGCCCTACACCAAGAACGGCCGTCTGGAAAAAAAACAAGGCGACTCTCTGGCATTATCCTTCCGCTCAAAAGAAGTATGAAGTGCCCCTCTTTCTTGTGTATTCTTTAGTCAACAAGGCATATGTCCTGGATATGGCTCCAGGGGCGAGCATGATTGAGTCGTTCGTGGAAAATGGGTACGATGTCTACTTGCTGGAATTCGGTTCTCCGGGTTATGAAGACAGAGATATCAATATAGATAACTATGTCCTCGATTATATTCAGAGAGCTGTCCGGAAGGCATTGGCTCATTCAGGTGCTGAAGACATCACAGTTATCGGATATTGTGTCGGCGGGACACTTGCCGCCATCTATGCTTCTCTTGCAGAAGAACCAATCCGGAACCTGGTCATCTGTGTAGCCCCAATCGACTTTTCCACTTCGCCAAAGTTTGATCAGTGGGTAGAATATATCCGTGAAAATGATATAAACATAGAAAGCTTGATGGATATAAACGGATCGATTCCGCCAAAGCTTATGAAAATCGGGCTTCGCGCGGCCAGTTCCCCTGTCTATTTCAGCCACTACCTTTCTCTATTAAACAAAGCTTATGATAAAGAGTATGTTGCAAGCTGGCGGAGGTTCAATAAATGGACAAACGATCATGTTGGCTTTCCTGAAGGCGCCATGCAGCAACTGGCTAATGACATTGTCAAAGAAAACAAGTTCATGGAAGGCACACTCACAATCAGAGGGAAAACTGCCTCCCCTTCAAACATCCATTCCAACCTGCTTGTCGTAGCAGGAAAGCATGACCGGCTGGTTCCAGAAAGTTTGAGTAAAGACTTCATCAACGTCGTTTCCAGCAGGGATAAAACCTACCGGCCTGTAACAGGCGGCCATACTACCCTTGCCGTAAAAGGGAAAGGGCTTCCCCCGTTTCTCGCGGATTGGCTGCCGCAGAGGTCGAACTGATCACAAATAACTTGAGGCAGCGGGCTGTTCACATGCTGAAGCCTGCAACTTTGTTAACCCCATATCACTATATTTACAATGAAAAAGGCACGAAGGATAATCTTCGTGCCTTTTCCTTGTTAAAATGAACGCATCTATAGCCTAAGAACTCGTAAGCTTTTGCCGCTTTGCAAACCTACAGATACATACTTCCGTTTTATAATGAAAAGTTATTATTCCATTTTGTTGATATTTTGAAAATAGGTGATGAAGTTCTGCTGTAAATTCTTCGTAACTACTATCTAATTTTGATGGAGTGTAGGATAACGATAGTGCACCTCCTACAAAACCTTCCTCAGTTAATGTATGCCAGTTATCATAATATAGCTTGGTATAATCTTGGCCAAAAAAATCAACCTTTTCTTTGTCTGGGTCAAAGTCTGAAATCCCAGCATTTGTTTTAACTTTATATTTATGTAGAATACTTCTGTACTCTTTCGCTATTTGACTGTCCAACTGCATCTCATTAAACAAAATAATTACATGTCCATCTTCCTTTAAAATTCGTTGGAATTCTTTTTTGCATAATTGTTTATCAAACCAGTGAAATGCCTGTGCAATAGTAATAATATCAACACTATCTTCTTTCAATGCAGTTCCTTCAGCTGAAGAATTAATGAAGTTGATGTTTTTATTATTCCCGCAGTAATTTTTACACTCTTCAAGCATATGCTCGTTTGGTTCAATTGCAAACACTTCGCAGTCTAATTCACTTAACAAATTGGTAAGAAGTCCAGTCCCTGCCCCAATGTCTGCGAGTGAGGAGTGTTCATTAATTCCCAGCTCTCTAATTGCACTCAATACTTCTATTGGATAAGAAGGTCTTCCTATTGCATATTCCTTTGATTTATTACTAAATTCATTTTTCATAGCAGGTCTCCAAATCTGTGAATACTTTGAATTTTAAGATCAATATATAGAAAAAAGTAAGAAATTAAAACAGTGTAATAAGGTACATTTTGTTTTATTACCTGCTCCAAATTGGGTTTGTTTTAAAGCTATTTTAAAAAATGTCTATTATATATATATCACTGCAGTATTAAACACCTTGTGGAATAACTATAAATTGAGGCGTACACTCTAATCGTTGTAAAAAAGCAAGTCTATTTGTACTAAAGAAAGATTTATTTATAGAAATCTTTCTAAATACTCGCCAAATATTTTGTTCATAACTTTAGGAGTATTTTCTAAATAAACATTAATCTGTTCCATGTTTGATTGGTATTTATCATCGTTTCTTTCATCTGTTGGAAAATCAGATATTCCTTTAATAATAATGCATTCAACATCATTTTTCTTACAGATATAAGCAATGGCACCCGCTTCTGTATCGGCTATGGTGATTTCGTTTTCTTTCAGTTCTAAATAGTCGTTCCACATCACGACTGCTTTATCAGCGGTACCAATTGTGCCGGTATAAAAACCACTTCCATATTTTGATAGATCTATATCCACTATGAAGGATTGTTTAATAAAAGGCTCGACTTCTTTTACTGTGCAATCATATTGAACAGCTTTATCGGGTACAAAAATATCCAAGTTGCTGAACTTATCATCTATTCCTGCACATGTTCCAGCAACGATGACTTTCGTTAAGTTAAACTTTGAAATCATATACTGATTACCGCCAACACCGTTTACTTTTCTTACACCGGTACTATAAAAAACAAGTTCGGTATCATTAATTGTTCTAAGAAAATACTCGCCATAAGGATAACTTACACATTCCTGATCACTTATGCCGAAATAGTCCAATGCTGCGTCATATTCCCACTTCGTTGCTATGCTTATACCTATCAACAAATAATCACCCTGCAAATATAATTTGTCACTATTGAATATCTCCACCGTCTGAATATCATCTTATCACTATTCCTTTTTACTCTGTTCATCAACATGTCTCTTCACTCGGCAAACGCCTCTGATATTGCCGTAAGTCACATTAGTTTTTATAGCAAGTTTCATAGTCGTCCTTCATCAAAATACTCTGACAGGCCAAACCGAATCCGTGATAAATATCTTTGCCGATGCGCAAGTTGATGCTTCGATCTGAATCAGGATAATCAGGGTCAAGATTTTGAATTTGCAAAGTATCTTTATCCAGCCAATCCATCTGGAATGTGCTTTTAGCATCTCCATAATAAACAGTTTGAACCTTATTATCCTCGTTGTTAAAAGTAACTTCAACCCACACATTAACACCGCCGGCTGCTCCTCCATAAGGTTCATAGTAGGCATGGGCTGTATAGGCGTCTGTTGGTGAGGTGACAGGCCCAGGACCTTTTTGCATATATCCTTTATTAATTTGATCAAATGTGAAAAAGTAAGCTTCATAAATATAAATTGAAGAAACTAGAATAACTCCCGTCAAAGTTGCAATCAACAATCTTTTTGGAAAAGGTTTCTTTTTAATAAAAGAACTTATTCCCTTGGCACATAGAACTAAAAATAAAAATAGAGTCGTGCAAACGATTAAAAAATATAACAAAATTAAAATACCATTTCCCCCCTTAACTGTATTAGACTGTGATCCAATTTGTTAAGTTGCGATTTCTTCATAAATCGAAGAAAAGCAATAACCGAATCATTATGCAGACCTTCAGTTATTACCTCCTATAAATTAATATCAGTTTCTTTATTTTTCTTTATAAAAACCCCTACAAACAAATTCACCAGTACCCCCAGCCCCAGAAAACCGGAGTAATAAATACCTTGTATGGCTGGTCCGAACCCTTTTTCAATCACATCAATCCCTCCAAGGAAAAAGGGCAGGAAAAAGGCTGAAATGGCTAAGAGAATTAGCGTAAGTGTTGGTATATATCTTTTTGAGTAGCGAATTCTTATTGTCCAATAAGCTGAAGCTATTATAATAACCAACGGCAAAATAAACGAGAAAATCAAATTTAAAACGGATGTACTCAACTAATCCCTCCTCAACAATTAAACCTTTAACAGAACGCTGATAAATAGATTACTATAATTATTCAAACGATTCTGCTGTTTGAATTAACTCCTCTTTCGTAACGTCTTCTTCGGAGATTTCACCACTGTAGAAAGTAAGGTTGTAAGCAATACCGTCCTTATTCCATTTTAAAATCATGGCTCCTGCATTGTTCACCACATATTGTCCAGTTATATCACCGATCGTTACTTCTCCAAACTTCAATATTGCGTCATCGGCACTTTTGGCATTTACAGCCATTAAACTCATTGAGTTCTTGATTTTATGATCATCCCGGTAACTCATAAAATCAATCATCAGCACAGTATCCTGGTTCGGTGGATGAGTCACTTGTGTATCTGTCACTTCAAAAGGCGTCTCCGTCGGTAATTGAGGTTGAAATGCCTCCTCTTTAAGTTCTTCTTTCAAACTTGAGTGATCAAAATCTTCGAGACCGCTCGAAGCCCCGCTAGTCCTGCAAGCTGCCAGGAAAAGCACAGTGATGAACACCAATATTCTTTTCATAAATTACCTCCTCACTATTTATCTATACCTATGAGCATGGGAAAGAGGTTGCTTTTTTCAGCACCCTGTCCTCAGATTGACCGCTAAGCTGTATTCCATATAAACGTTCGGACAATTAGCAGAACAATGACTACAAATAAAAGAAGAAAAGCATTTCCAACTAGGCCGATGTTTCTTGCACCCCTTTAGGACCAAACCACGAAAGCACAACTCCCATAACCGAACCACTGATCATCACAGGAAAGAAAGCTTCATCGGGAACTAAATCTGTTCCATTGAAAAATAAAATATAAATCATTAAAACGATACCAAACATTATTATAGATATAATATTTAAGTATTTTTTCATCCCTCAACATCCCCTTATTACCCACTGTTTTCGTCTCTTTCAAAATCCTTGTTAACCTGCCAAAACTAACAGATGGAAGCTGCTTTCTCCGCCGATTTTAATGGAGGGGTTTTTCATTAGTCTTCTTGATGAATGGACTTATAGCTGTACCAATGGACACACCGATAATACTGGCAGCAGAGTAAAAGGCAATTCCCGCTCCCTGATCAGTTCCACTGAGCTGAATGTAGCTGTAAAGAAACCCGATAATACTGGCAGCACCCAAAACCACACAGACTGTATATACTTTATTTCCTAAATACTTCGCCAACAGCGGAAGTGCAACTGACAGGAATAAGACAATCAAGATAAACGGCAGCCATCCTTCTAAAAAAAGCAAAGCCCCTAACTCCTTCATAAAAGATTCCCCCTTTAGATGTTTTGACGACAGCCAAGCTCTTTAAGTTTCCTATTCTTCATAAAAGTACACTGATTATAATAATGTATCTTCATCCCGCTCATCTCAACTAAATTTCCATGTGCTTCTTTATAGGGTACTTATTTGGGTAGAGCCTCCCTTTTATTAGTTTCATAATGATTAAGACGTATCTTGTAGAAATATAAAGGAAACCAATTGACAAATTTTAGAATTATATTACACTAAAAAATAGTTAGAACCTCAATCTCTTCTTGAAAGTTTTACTTTTTTCCTCTTTAAACCCTCCGTCGCTCGTTAGAAGTACCTCACTATAATTTTTTCCATCTGTTGCGTCGTCTTTCTATGTAGTTTAAATAGTTTTTGAAAAGAGAAAGCGTTTTATATAAATTAAATAAGTAAACTGGTTGTATAGTTTTTTGTTTAAACAAACTTTACGATTGGGATAGGAGAGGAAATGCTATGGGGTTTGAAAAAGAATACCAAGCGTTTATGGATGCTCACTTGCAGGCACGATCCGGTGAAAGGCAACGGCGTCTACAAGAAGGCCACCAACATGCTGAAATGTTGTTTTTAAATCAAGTATGGTGGCCCTTATTTCAACATTTTCGCTATCTGCATCCAGAATATGAAGTCAATGATTTCAAAGATGGCAAACGATATTTGGATTTTGCTTATATTCGTCCTGCCATCCGGCTTTGCCTGGAGATTGACGGATACGGACCCCACTTAAGGAATACAAGCAGATGGCAATTTACCGACAACCTGGAACGGCAGAACCAGTTGGTTATTGACGGATGGACCGTAATCCGCTTTTCTTACGACCAAGTGAAAGAGAATCCTCGTCGATGCCAGCAAATTATTCAGCAAGTAATTGGCCGATGGGTGGGGGATGAAATGGACCTTTCCACCCTGTCCTTAGTCGAAAAGGAAGTGCTGCGGCTGGCAATCCGGAAAGGTGAAGCCATATCCCCTATAGAAGTCGAGAAGCATTTGAAACTAAGTGACAAGACGGTCAGTAAAGTACTTTCTCAACTTGTCAATAAAAAGGTGTTGATTCCCGCATCTGGAGTTGTGAGGATCCGCTCTTATCGATTAGGGGATCACGTTAAACACCCAGTTCGATAAATAAGCGGAAAAACTTCCCTTAATGAGAATTTAGCCTTGAAAATAACGGAATTAGACGGAAAAATTCCGCCTAWTGGCTGGAAAATGAAAAATATGGGCTGTTTTTATTGATATAACCGGAATTTCTCCGCTTATTTAACCCGATAAAGAGGTTGAGTCTGCATTTAACCGGAGAAACTCCGCTTATTTCTCTCTCACATTAGTTACTCCATTCATCCCCTCTGATCGGCTCTTATCGATTAGGGATCACGTTAAGCACCCAGTTCGATAAATAAGCGGAAAAACTTCCCTTAATGAGAAGGCAGCCTTGAAAATAACGGAATTAGACGGAAAAATTCCGCCTAWTGGCTGGAAAATGAAAAATATGGGCTGTTTTTATTGATATAACCGGAATTTCTCCGCTTATTTAACCCGATAAAGAGGTTGAGTCTGCATTTAACCGGAGAAACTCCGCTTATTTTTCTCTCACATTAGTTACTCCATTCATCCCCACCTGCCTAGTACAAAGAATGAAAAAAGGAAGAGAAGACCACTCATCCGCTCTCTTCACCCAACAGCACAAAAAATAGAGAGGACAAAATTAATCGTCCTCCCTCAAAATCACTCCCACCTTCAATCAGCAAGCTTCAGCCATTCTTCCATAACTGAATCCCGCTCATCTCCAAGCTCCAGCTTCCGGCGGTAAACCTCATATAGTTCTTCATGATCTAACTGGCTGGCAGCTAAAACAATGTCCAGCTTTCTTATCTCATTTTCAAGGTCTTCAATCATTGCCTGTGCTTTTGTTAATTCCTTTTCTTTGTTGAGCTTGAGTTCGCTCGGCTGGCTCTTCATTGCTCCAACAGGTTCCTTTGCGGAGCGGCTCTCCTGCGCACGTTCTTTGATCCTTCGATACTCATCATAGTTACCCGAATAGCTTTTAAAAGTGTAATCTTCAACAGCCACCACCCGTTCACCGATTTTATTGATGAAATAACGGTCATGGGAGATGAAGAATATTGTCCCTTTAAAGTCTTCCAAAGCCGCCTCGAGGGTCTCGATTGAATCGATGTCGAGGTGGTTGGTCGGTTCATCCAGGATTAACAAGTTGATATCCTGAAATAGTAACATTGCCAGCTTCAACCTGATTCTCTCCCCGCCTGATAAGTGCTTTACCTTTTTAAACACCGATTTTTTATAAAACATGAACTTTGCCAGGTATTCACGGGCTTTTCCTTCCAGGATTGAAATGTCTTCTCTGAAGCATTCCAGAACCGTGGCCTCTTCATTTTTAAAATCTATTTTCTGCGGTAGATAAGCTGCTTTGACATTGGCGCCCAATTCAACAGTTCCGTGATCGGGGAGTTCTTCTCCTAGGAGCATCTTTAAGAATGAGGTTTTCCCGCTGCCATTGGGACCGAGCAGGCCGACCCTTTCACCGTAATGAATCATCAGGTCAGCTTCCTTAAAAATCAGTTTATCTCCATAACTTTTCGTGAGCCCCAAAGCCTTGATGGTTTCTTTTCCAGACCGCTCCGTCTCTTTGAAATTCAGTCTCATATTCTTTTTTTGGAAAACCGGCTTATCGATGCTTTCTAATTTATCAAGCTTCTTCTGGATGCTCGCCGCCCTTCGGAAAAACTTGTTATTGTCCGCTCTCATAGCCCAGTCACGCAAATTGGTGACCTGTTTTTCCATATTATTGACCTTCTTCTGCTGCTCTCTGAAGTGTTCATATTGAATGCGCATGTTTTCTTCTTTTTGGGCTGTAAACGAAGAATAGTTTCCCTTGTAAGTCCTGGACTCCATATCCTCGATCTCGACAATTTTACTGACAACATTATCAAGAAAGTATCTGTCATGAGAAACGATCAGCACTATACCCTTATAATTCTTCAGATAGCTTTCGAGCCATTCAATGGATTCCATATCGAGATGGTTGGTCGGTTCATCCAGCAGCAGGATGTCAGGGGAATTCATAAGAAGCTTTCCGAGCATAACAGTCGTTTTTTCCCCGCCGCTCAACAGCTCAAAGTCCTTATTCAGGAAGCGTTCGTGAAACTTCAGGCCCGTGCAGACCCTACCCATCTTTTCTTTAATCTCATAGCCGCCCTTGGTTTCGTACAACTGAAGGAGATCGCTGTATTTTACAAGGGCTTTTTCTAAATCTTCTCCTTCAAGGATTGCCAGCTTTTCTTCTGCACTCCGCATTTCTTTTTCAATGGCTTTTACCTCCTCAAAAGCCAGGTTCAGCACATCGGAAACCTTCATCCCTTCAGGAAACTCCGGCATTTGTTCCAGGAAGGCAACTGCCGCATCTTTCGGCAGGTTCACAAATCCTTCATCGTAACCGTAGCTTGTTGTCTGCGGATAACCTGGATAGTACTCCATCGGGATGATCCCCGCAATTAATTTCAGGACCGTACTCTTGCCGCTTCCGTTCGCCCCGACAATACCAACCTTTTCGCCTGTCATCACCTCAAATGTGATGTTTTCCAGTACCTGAGTGGCATCCATATATTTTTTTACACCGTTCAATGATAATTCCAGCATGTTCATTCCTTCTTTCATCCATAATGTCCGTTACGCATTTTATGGACAGCAAAAAGAAGAACTTCCTTACATTCTTTATGTTTTAGGATATAGCACAATAGTGAACTCGATTTCTCCTGGTTTTCTCATCAAAAGCCTTTACCGGCGGAAAAGCTCATAAAAAAAGACCGCAAGAAGACAAACCTTCTTACAGCCTTGAACACTCTATTGTGAATAATTTACCGGGAACAGGGAGCATGCCTAAAGAAGCATGTGTGCAAGTGCATCCCAAATTTCAAGAGACCGATAAATTATATTGAGTCAAGTAAGTAAGTTACCTTCTAAATTACCGGATTCCATAAGAGCATAACAAATAAACCTATACTGACTAGGTAAAATTAACGCTCTGTACAAAATCTTTATTAATTTTCAAAAATTAATAATCAGCAATTTGTTGGTTCCATAAACTTACTTTCCCCCTCCGTCATTTTCTATATTATCTCAGGATTTCATTATTTTGTAAATAGGCGTTTGACTTTGATATAAGGAGAGACTGCCTATATCCTAAAAGATTGAATCTGTTGAAATGCAATGGATTTCCGCTTCAATCCCCTTATGTAAAAGAGAGAAATTTAAATAACATTCAAGAGCATCAATCTTTAAAAATACTGCTATGACAGTGCTTCCCATCACCAGCTCTTCCCCAAAAAGGTTTTGTCTCATCTTAAAAGTAAAATGAAGAAGCTAATAATTTTGCCAGAATTAAATATGCCTTTTTTTCATTTACCATAGAAAAAATCTATCAAAAAAGACAGTATCCACCTTCTTTACTTAAACAGATAACCAAACACCTGCGGCAGCCGCTCTCTCCAGGAGATTTCGTTATGAACGCCGCCTTCTATGGTGTCGAAGCGGATATTTTCCACTTTTTCTTTCAAAATGTCATACACGCGTTCACTCGTCCGTTCATAGGTTTCGCCGTCAATGGTTTCAGTTACTTCTGCTGTTCCGACGTCCATGTAGAAACGCTCGACCGCCGACATATCACTTTTCCGGATGAGTTCTTCAATTGCTTCCTGATTAAACCAGTAAGCGGAAGAAAGCGAGGCGACCCGTTTAAAGATATGGGGATACTTGCAGGCGGCATAAGTTGAGATCAACCCGCCCATGGAGCTTCCCGCCATACTTGTTTCGCTAGTTTTCGTACGGTATTTTTGATCAATGAACGGCTTTAATTCATGAACGATATATTCTATGTAGGCCTGTCCCTCTCCTCCGATGGTTGCACGGGTTTCATCAAATACCTCAGGCATTTTGCTGCTTTCCCAAGGAGCGTATTCATCCAGGCGCTTCAAGCCATCGTTGCAGTCAATGCCGACAACGATCATCTCGAATTCACTTTCATCCAGGTAGTCTCCCACTCTCCAGGCCATTCCGTAGCCAGCGTCCTCATCGCGATATAGATTCTGACCGTCATGCATATAGAGCACAGGATAGCGCTGATCTGCATTTCTCTCGTAGCCTTTTGGAAGATAGACACGGATGGTCCTATCACGATTCAGCGGGGTAATCTTCACATTGAATTGTTCATACATTGCCTGCAGGCCTCCTTAAAATGCTGAATATTCCGCCCCTTAACTTTAACATATTAAAGCGCGAAGAGGGACTGTCCCCTTCATTCCAAAAGTGGTGTTAAGATGCTCACTAAAGGTGCTTGTCTCTCGGCACTATTTTCTCTAAACGACTCTTCTGAAGCTCAGATTAACACGGCTATTGGCTAGCGTAATCACCATTAGTCTCGTTCAGCGGCTCTGCTCTGGTGTTTATTATGATAGAAAAACTACCTCCTTTAGCTGCTTCATCTTCTGCAGGCACCCTGCTTCTAGACAAATGGCTATTTTCATAGGGTGGCCTTCGGAAAAATCCCAATTGCCGGATTTCCCCCTGGAACCAGAGTTTTTTCTCTAGCGATGATTTTCGAAAATTATCTCAAATGGCAGCAAAGTTTACGAAAAGAGCTTTTCATATAATTGTTGTTTCCTGAAATACCATAAGGACCTGCCCATCCTGAATACTAGATTTTCTCCACCATGAAAGAATGTTCTTTCTACTTATAAAAAAACCATAACAAAAAGGAGGATCATAAAGACCCTCCTTTCGTCTCATCCGTTTAAGCGTTAACTGGTTCTAAGCATTTCTTGTTCTTGATCCTCGACCATAACTGATTTGGGAACTGCGAAGAGGTAAGTAATAATGAATGCAGCTGCCAGTGTTATGACTGATACAATCAAATAGGCCAACAACTGGTTCCACTCGTAGATGTACATCAAAGGTGAAAGAATAACCGCCAGTCCATAGGAATTGGCTTTGATATTCAGCAATGACAGTACGGCTCCCCCTGCTGCCGAACAAGCAATCATGACATAAAGCGGTTTCATACTATACCTCATGACTACCCCAAACAGGGCAGGTTCACTAACACCTAACAATTGTGTAATGGATGCACTGATACCTGTTACTTTTACTGTCTTCTTCTTAGCTTTCAAGGTAATGCCAAAGCAAACTCCAGCATTTGCGAATCCATACATTGCACAAAGAGTAATGAGAGGATTAAATCCGGTATTGGCTAACAAGGTAGTTTCAATGGCGATAAATAGATGGTGCATGCCAGTCATGACTGCCAGCGGATAAAGGAAACCGATAAAGAGACCTCCAAGTCCTAAAGGCATACCAATGAGCTCTGTAACAACAGTGATCAACCCCGCTTCTACTAGGTGCAGCAGCGGCCCTAATAGGAGAAGGCCGGTTACCATCATCGTCAATAACACAAGGAATGGGGTGAAAATTAAATCAAGAGCATTCGGCATAACAGCACGAAGTTTTCTTTCTAATTTGGCCCCAAGATAGCCAACAACAAGAGCTGTCAATACACTCCCCTGGTAACCCACCACAGGAATGAATCCGAACGCCATGATAGGATCAACACCGCTGTTAACATCTGCTACAGCGTAGGCATTCGGCAATGCTGGAGAAACCAGCATCAATCCGACTACAAATCCAAGTACAGGCATTCCTCCAAAGTTTCTAAAGGCTGACCAACAAATTAATGCCGGCAAAAAGGCAAAGGCCGTATCTGTCAATACAGAGATTAGCGCTGGAAGGTAACTCGGGATATCTTCCATTGTGAGCCCCATTAATCCAAGTATGGCATCACTAAACACCACTCCCTTTAGACCAAGGAATAAACCGGTTGCAGCGATGATAGGAATGATCGGGATGAAGATATCGGCAAGCGTGCGGACAGCTCTCCTGATTCCCTTTTCTTTACGAGGGGCATCCGTCTCTTCTCTCTTGTCGATCCCTTCATCATCAGGCCGGCTTCCTTTCAATGCAGCATACACTTTATTAACGACTCCAGTACCAAGAATAACCTGATACTGTCCAGCGTTATAGAATACACCTTTGACTTCCTCGATTTTTTCAATTGCCTCATCATCTATACTGGAGCGGTCTTTTACTGAGAAACGAAGCCTCGTTGCACAGTGAACATAGGTTTCTATATTATCTTCTCCAATAACATCGACAATCTCTTTTCCAATACGGGCATACTTATTTTCATTCATGATTATATCGCTTCTTTCTTTGAAAGTAATAGAGCTTGATAGGGTTTTAGAATAAATTCACTTTCAGGAACCTCTTCTTGGTAGTTATTCAACAGTACTTCGTCATAGGATGGGGCTGGCTTGATGCTTTGCTCTTCGGAAGAAAAGTTGAAATAACAATATACTGCCTCTTCATTCATTTTGCGTTTGTAAGCAATAATCGTTGGATGATCTTCGAGCAGCGGCTCTATATCCCCATAAATCAACGACTCGTTAGATTGTCGAACAGCAATGACTTTTTTATAAAAATTCAAGATAGAATCCTGATCGTGCTCTTGCTGTTCTACATTTATTGTTGTGAAATTTTCGTTCATTCTAAGCCAAGGTTCGACCTGTGAAAATCCTCCATATTCCCTTGAATTCCAATGAAATGGGGTTCTGGAATTATCCCTGCTGCGCAGATTCATGAAGTGCAGCGCTTCTTCAGCAGTAAAGCCCTCGTCCATAGCACGGTGATACTGGTCAATACTTGATATATCATCAAATTCGTCAATACTTTCACGCTCGAAATTAGTCATTCCTAATTCCTGTCCTTGGTATATAAAGGGTGTTCCGCGAAGATTTAGAAACAGTGCAGCAAGCATTGCAGCGGAATAAAAGTTCCGATCGCCTTCCTCTTTTATATACTTACTCAACGAACGATTTTGATCATGGTTTTCTAAAAAGTTGGCACCCCAGCCTACTTTTTGTATTTCCAGTTGGCTTTTGAATATCAGTTTTTTCAAATCCTGAACATCCCAATCTGTTCTTTTAAACCATTCGCTGCCAGATTCTACATCCAAGTCTGCATATTTAAAATCAAAAATCATAGAAAAGTATCCGTCTTCTCCGATATAGTCACCGTATTGTTCATAAGGCACACCCGGTGCTTCTCCTATTGTTACACAGTTATACTTCGAAAAAGTTTCCCGATTTAACTCGTGCAGGAATTCCTCAATGCCTGGCTGATTTCTGGTTTTCTTGGTACATTTACCTAATCCATCCACACCGTCGGCAGGAATATCTTCAAACCTTTGATCTTTTTTAATGAACGTAATGGCATCAACTCTAAATCCAGCGATTCCTTTTTCCAGCCAGAAATTGACCATTTTGTAGAGCTCTTTTCTAACTTCCTCGTTTTCCCAATTCAAATCAGGTTGTTTCACATGAAATGAATGGAAGTAGTACTCATCTGTTCCTTTTAAAGGTTCCCATACACTGCCGCCAAATACCGAACGCCAATTGGTAGGGGCATGGCCATTCTTGCCTTTCCTCAGTACATAATAGTCCCGGTATTTACTGGTTTCTGGATTTGCCAATAGATCTTGAAACCATGGATGCTCGTCAGAAGTGTGATTAATGACTAAATCAAGAACAATCTTAATGTCTCTTTTTTTAGCTTCTAAAATAAGATCATCCAAATCCTCCATCTCTCCAAAATCCGGATTTAATTCATAGTAATCTGAAATATCATATCCATTGTCAGCCATAGGAGATTTATAGATAGGACAAATCCATACCATTGTAATTCCCAGAGATTTGAGATAGTCCAATTTCTGGGTTATCCCTTTAATATCACCAATTCCATCCTTATTGGAATCATAAAAGCTTTTAGGGTAAATTTGATAAATGACTTCTTTCTTCCACCAATTTTTCTTCATGCCGTTATAATGCCTCCTTTAGTACAGTTTCAAATAAGTATCGAATTTTATGGTATCGATTTCATATAAATACAAAAAAAAACATAGATTTAAATAGTTATCAATTATGTTATCGGTTCCACATGCGAGAAAATAAAAAACCGCTCCGTGTGAAATCGATTTCATTATTATTATATTTTGATAGATTGAACTTGTCAACGCTTTCTTCTTTTCAATTATTTTCTGGTATTTATTGTTTTAACCTGCAAAAAAAAGCGAAACCGATACCACGATTTCACTAACTCATTTTCTTTTATGTGGATTGACGGACTATTAACTCGATGGGAAGCTCGTACGGTTTCAATGAGACTTCTTTTTTCTCCAGTATATCAAGCATGACTTCCATTGATTTCTCTCCCATTAATTCTACTGGCTGCCGGATTGTTGTCAGTTTGGGATCTACTATCTCTGCAATCGGCTGATCATCAAATCCGATCACTGCCAGATCACGGGGAATGACCAATCCTCTTTCTTTAGCTTCAATTATTATTCCTGCAGCGATTTCATCACTTCCTGTGAATATCGCAGTGGGGCGGTCTTCCATCTCTAGAATGCGGCCTAATACTTGTTTGCCATCTTCGATCGTATGCTTATCAATAAATATCCATTGGGGATTAATGCTGATACCTTCTTCTCTCAGCGCTTTTTGAAACCCTTGATTGCGGTCTTTCCCTTTTCCTTGTTCATCAAATAACCCGCCTGTGCAGTAGGCTATTTTCTGATGTCCTCTTTCTACCAAGTGTCTTGCCCCCAAGTAGGCACCTTTTGTCTGGTCTAATCGGATTGTCGGTGCGGCTTCCTGATTAACATAGTCATTACACAGTACAATTGCACCGAAATGAGTGTAGGTCTCTATAACTTCCCAATCATTTTCAATAGAAGTCATAATAACCCCATCAACTTGTTTGGTTTTTAGTAAATTTAAGAATGCTAGTTCCCTATCTTTGTCTTCATTACTTTGCACCATCAACACTTGATATCCCTTGTTAAAGGCCGCCTGTTCGATTGCATTTAAAAGATGAGAAAAGAAAGGATTTGTGATTCTTGGTACAATCACGCCAATTGTGGTTGTTAATCCGCCTCTCAGCCTCCTTGCTGAAGGGTTAGGAGTGTAACCAAGTTCTTTCATTGCCTCTTGTACTAATTTTCTCTTTTCATCAGAAACATATGGATGGTTATTTATGACACGGGACACTGTCGTTTTGGACTGCCCCGATAACTTTGCAACGTCTAATATAGTTGCCATTGGCTGATTCCACCACTTTCAAGAATTACTTAACTAAACCATAAATAATTTTACTTTAATAAACACCGACATGCAACCGATTTCATACTCACTTACTTTTCATTACTTCTTAACATAATAAAGCGCGGAGAGGGACAGTCCCTCTCCGCGCTTTATTGATTAGACTCTTTTCGTAAACCCTATTGCTGATTGATATGACTATCTTAAATTAAGCACATATCTCACCGGAAATACCCTGTTAAGCAAGAGTGTAAAAATTAGTATCCGGGGAAAAATCCGGCTCTTGGGATTCTCGGAAAGCAGCAATATATCCGAAACGCCTATTAATCAGAAATCGTACTGTGCATCTTTCTTTTCACGTATTGACGCAAAGGCCTCACCCAGCATGACGGTATCTTCCGCCAGGCGTTCTATACGGAAGAGGACATCATCATTTGTGATTTCTTTACGGTGGAAGTCGCTTTCTTCGATAAATACGTAGGTTTGGACAATTTGGGCTTTCATGTAAGCCAATATTGGCTTGATCTGCTGTTCGGCAATTAAGTAGTGCTTGGCAGATCCAGCGGTCACAATGATGCTGACCACTTTATCACGGAAAGCATTTTGAGGAAGCAGATCAAAGATGTTTTTCAATGTAGCTGGAATTGATGCTTGAAAAACCGGTGTCCCGATGATGATGGCGTCTGCCTCCATCAAGGTTTTTGTTACATGCCCTGTATCTCCTTCGTATTCGAGGTAGTTCCGGCCGTCACTGAATTGGATATCATAGTCAGCCAGATCCAGAAGGGTCACTTCGGCTTCGGGGTCATGTTTGCTAATTGATTTTACTGCGTAATTCATCGCGGTTCTCGTCTTTGAACCAACCTTCGAACCTGATAATCCGACAATCTTCATTTTCGCTGCCTCCTATTACTTGCTTGTGTACTTACGTATAGCTGGTAAAATTTCATTTCCGATGATTTCAACATTTTTCATGATCTTGTCAAACGGCATGCCGCCGAAGTCAATTTGGGCAATATACCGCTGGTGGTTGAATTCCTCATGTTGGTAAAGGATTTTTTCAATAATTTCCTGAGGGCTGCCGATATTCATGATGTTATGCGGATCCACACCCTGCGCAAAATGCTGCTTCGGAAAGCCGCCGCCATTGGTTTTCTTCATGCCTTCATTAATGTGTGGATATAAATCTTTTAACGCCTGCTGAGAAGTTTCAGCTGCATAAAAGAACCCGGCTGTCGCAACTGGTAATTGAGCAGGATCGAACCCTTTGCTCCGCGCCGCTTCACGGTACGCTTCAATGGTCCGTTTGAAAACGGAGGCAGGTCCGCCGAGGTGCGCCATGAACATTGGTGCTCCCGCATAGCCTGCTTTAATCGCACTGGCAGGTGTTCCGCCGACGGCACGCCAGATCGGCATGGAACCGTTTTGAGGCCGCGGAAGAACGCTTGCATTTCTTAGCGGCTTGCGGAATTCTCCGCTCCAATTCACGACTTCCTCTTCATTGATTTTCATCAGCAGATCAAATTTTTCTTCATATAGTTCTTCATAATTTCTGAGATCGTATCCTAATAGTTCAAACAATCCCACTCTTGAAGCCCGGCCGGCCACGATTTCTGCCCGTCCGTTCGAAATCAAGTCGATGGTGGCAAAATCTTCATACACTCTGACTGGATCAGATGTACTGATGATGGTGGACGAGCTGCCGATCTTGATATTTTTCGTCGCCTGCGCGATCGCCGACAGCACAACGGAATGAGCCTGCGTCGCGAAGTATTCCTGATGGCTCTCTCCGACACTGAAGAAATCAAGCCCTGCCTCGTCGGCAAGCTTGGCATATTCAATAATTTCCCGGACACGCTCGCCGGCAGTTCCTCTTTCGCCTGTATGAGGGTTTGGCAGGTGATCGCCTAATGTATAGATTCCGAATTCCAACCCTTTGCTTTGATCGATACGATATTTTTCCAACGATGTTCCTCCTTCAATTGTTTCAACTTGGACTCTCTGTTTTAAAAATAGTTAATTTTTATACTAAAAGGTATAATTAATACCTAAAGAGTAATCCAAGTTGCTGTTTAAAATCAATTTATGTGCTCATAATCGCCCGCCACTGCTCTGTTTCAAAACCTTCCTATTTTTTATACTTAATAGTATAATTACTATTTTACTTACTAGTATCAACATTTCCATTGAGGTGTTCAAATATGACAACCACAATCAAAACTACGAAAGATAAAATCCTGGATTTGCTCAAAAAGGAAGCGGCCTTGACTGTCAATGGCCTCATCGATCAACTGGGCATCACTCACATGGCCATCAGAAAACATCTGACTGTACTTGAAAAAGACGGGCTCATTCAATCGAGCGAGATCAGGCAGCCGAAGGGCCGGCCGCAATACAGTTATTCTTTGACTGAAAAAGGGGAGCGGCTTTTTCCTAAGAATTACGAAGGAATCAGCGTGGAGTTTCTTCAGGATATAGAAGATTCATTTGGGAAAGACTCAGTCGACGCTCTATTCAAAAAGAGAGAACAGCGCCTGACAAACCAATATAGAGACCAAGTCCAGCAGCAAGACAGCACCCTGGGTAAGGTGCGGGAAATCGAGAAGATACAAAACGAAAAAGGATATATGGCAAAAGCAAATCAAATCGATGAATATACCTTTGAACTGATTGAATACAACTGCCCCATACTGGCCATCGCGAACAACTTCAAAACCGCATGCAAATGTGAAACAGAAATGTTTAAAAAGGTCCTGGGCACAGAGGAAATCCAGCGGGTATCCTGCAAAACAGAAGGAAATCAACACTGTAAATTTCTGATTAAATATGAATCCTAAACCGAAAAGAGGCCTGCTGAGTGCGAGGTCACTGTAAAAGTGTTGATTTCCGTTCCAGGTGCTCGACTCCAATCAACGTGAGAAAACAAGAAAACTATCCGCTAATAAGTCTTAATTAAAAATAAACCATCAATATAAGGGGTTTCCCAATGATATAACAATAGACAATACTGTATATTAATAATAAAAAAGCTGTCTCTCCTTCCTTTTATAGGGAGAACAGACAGATTTTAATTTGTTAATCAAATTATATTTAAATATCAGGAGATTTTCAGTGGTCCTGCTGAGTGCAGGCCGCTTTTTCTTTTTACCGCATTACCTCACGAAAAGGAAATACCCCTTTTCTTACTTTAAAGAGCTGTAGGGATGTGACCAATTAGGCCTTCCTGCTCTCTCAGGTAAGACAATTTCATTTTTGGACCACTCAGCGCATTGTTCATTTTCATTTCATAGTGGACAACCTCCCTCTCTCTTTCATTCCAAATACATAGAATAGTATCGACCGGCAGGAAAAAGTCTGCCAGTCTATCATTCCAAATCTAGTAAAAGAAAGGTGATCACATGACCTATCCCGATCATTTACTGCCTGATGTATTCAGAAGGCCTTCCGCTTTCCGGGCTGTTTCCTTGCAGGATCAGGAGATAGAAGCTGACACGGCGGTTAAAGTGTTTTTTAATGAGGAAGCCTTCGATTTAGGGCTTGAATATAAAAGAAGAAATTCCCTTTTCGTTCCGCGTAGAGACGGCGTTTACCTCATTCAAGGAACTCTTTCATTTGAGCCTGACAACTTTGAAGAAAACTATCGTACGAGAGTAGAAGTCCGCGTAAACGGCAACCCTTATGAAGCCGCAGACAATGATTTCTGGGGAAGCGGCGTGGAGGTTGAAAATGTTGTCCAAGTATCTGCCATCCTGCAGCTTGAAGCAGGAGACGAAGTGGAGATTTATGTAGAGAGTTCCATTCCCGGAACCATCGCTTCTTATCAGCCTGGTTCAAACACGACATCCTTTTCAGCCGCCAAGCTAGCGGAGTTATAGTTTTAGAAAACTGAGATACACTCCTTTTTATTTCACTCTGAGTATTTCCTCAAGAAAAGCTTCTTGGGGGAGTTGTTCTTTTTGCTTCAACACTCTACAGCCCTAAAAGGGGCAGTCCCTTTTAATGATTTATCGTAAAAAAGCCTATCTTTTCAAAAAGGACAAGCGGCGTTTTAGCCCTTGTCCTCTTTGTCATTTTTCATATGGATGTATGACCGGCTTGAAGCCTCCCAGTTCAATCAGCTCTTTCTTCCCGTCGACCGTGACTACAAAGAAATCCTCTTTCTCCGCCAGCTCTATTTTCTCCACGGTCCGTCCTTGCTCTTCGTAAAACTTCTCGATTTGTTCTTTCTCGCTATCCGAGACCTCTTTTGCCTTATTGGCTGCAGCCAAAGCGGGCTCCTCGGCTACAGTCGGGGCTGCTTTGGGAACATGGGGTTCTCCCTGGTTAAAAATGCCCTGAAGAAGCTTGATAATTTCCGCAAATCCGAAGAATACAATCCCCACTACTGCACCATTGATAACCATTCCCCAGCCGACCCTTGCCCGCGAAATACCTAATTCTGCAAAGTCATCCTGTGACCAATAATACAATCCCGAGATAATCCCTACTGCTATAGAAAGAACACCTACAGTAAAAAGTACTGTTGCCACTTTATTTTCTCTGCTGGTCACTATCGCTCCCCCTTTGAAAACCTATAAACGTACTATTCTAGCTTATAGTCTGCTTCCCCTTTTTTCCAAAAAATAAAAGGGGCAAGATCCTGCCCCTTGTTCCTCTTGTCATTTTATTAACGTCTGTTGCTTTTCGGATCAAAAGCATCCCGAAGTCCGTCCCCGATGAAGTTGATGCAAAGTACCGTAGTGAGGATGGCGACTCCAGGCGGGATCCAGGCTGCCGGGCTGTTCCTCAGAATTCGCAGGCTCTGTGCTTCAGAAATCATATTCCCCCATGTCGGTGTCGGCTGCGGAATCCCAAACCCGATAAAGCTGAGGGCAGATTCAACAATAATATACGAGGCCATCATTAACGACGCGTTAACCACGATGGGCCCTATCGCATTCGGAATGAAATGCTTGAAGATAATCCTCATATCACTCGCCCCGATGGCTTTAGCTCCCTGTACAAATTCCTGCTCTCTCAGCGAAAGGTAGGTTCCCCTTATGATCCTGGTTAAATTCGGCCAGGAAGTTAAGGCAATGATGGCGACAAAGATTCCTATTGAAACCCTGTCAAGAATCGCCATGACTGTCAGAATGATTACAAGGAACGGAAGGACGAGCATCATATCTGTGACGCGCATGATAAAATTATCAATTTTCCCGCCGTAGTAGCCGGCAATGGAGCCCAGAGTCACACCAATTAACAGGGTGAACACCATCGCACTGAAACCGACAATCAGAGAAATCCTCCCTCCGTATAAAAAGCGGGATAAAACATCACGCCCTGAGCTGTCAGTCCCGAGAGGATTTTCTGCCGTCGGCGGACGTTCCACCAGGAGCAGATTGGATTTCGTCGGGCTGTGGTCGGTCAAAAGAGGGGCAAAGACGACCATCAAAACAATTAAAGCCAGGATGACCACGCCGGCCACTGCCAGCCTGTTTTTCATAAAACGGCCCAAAGCAATCTGAAAGGGTGTTCTCCCTTTTTTGGGTTTACCGTGCGGCTGCACTTCCGGGGTTGGATCTAAGGTCGTTTCTTGTGGATGGATTTGCATTTAATCACCTCATTCATAGCGGATTCTTGGGTCAACAATACTGTAAAAAATATCTGCAAGAAGGTTCCCTACTAATATAAAGACACCGAGCATCAGATTGATGGCCATTATGACAGGGTAGTCACGGTTGCTGATGGAATTGATGAACAGAGTTCCCAATCCCGGATACTGAAAAACTCCCTCGGTGATGATTGCACCGCTCAACAATGCGCCGATTTCAAAACCAAGCAGCGTGATGATCGGAATCATCGCATTACGTAATGTATGCTTATACAATACAGAGTTTTCCGTCATCCCTTTTGCTTTAGCTGTCCGTATATAATCACTTCCAAGTACGTCCAAAACTTCCGACCTCATGTATCTCATATACGTCGCTGTTCCTGCCAAACCAAGGGTGATGCCTGGAAGAACGAGATGATGCAGCTTATCGATCATGAGTGCGAGCCCTGATATACCAGGAGTTGATACCGATCCTTGCGAAGGGAACCAGCCGAGCGTAATCGAAAACACATAAATGGCGACCAGTCCAAAGAAGAAATTGGGAATCGCTAATCCTAAGAACCCGAAAGTGGTTGCTCCATAATCCAGCAGAGAATAAGGGTTTCTTGCAGAGTAGATTCCAATAGGAATTCCTACAAGAATGGTGATGATCAAGGAAAACAGCCCGAGCTGCAGGGTATTTTCAATACGGCCGGCAATTAAATCGCTGACATCACGTCCTTTGTATATGAACGATTCTCCAAAGTCACCCTGAGCGACCCTCGTCACCCAATTAAAATATTGAATATGAACCGGATCATTCAATCCCATTGCTTCACGCTGCTGCTCCAGAACCTGTGGATCTATATTCGGGTCCATCAAGCGGCCGGCAATCGGATCGCCGGGAGCCATTTTCAGCATAAAAAACACAATCATCGTAAGAGCAATCAGCATCGGGATAAAAACTAGAATCCGCCGTAAGATATACTGGTACAAGGTTCTCCCCCCATTCTTTCTATTTATATTGAACAGCTTGTCGTTTCTGTAACCTTTTAAGATAAGCTTAGCTAAGGTCTTTCTTCCTAAAAGAAGATTAGCAGGATTAATTCGGTGCCCTAGCTGCTTGCACGACTTTTACCAATGCCATTCAGAAGCGAACAGTTATAGAGCCCAGCTCTACGAGGCCAAATAGTCCAACCGCCTTTTGGTCTCTAAAAGCTTTCTTGACACCACTTCGCTCCTATTCAAACAGGCTTTGGGGCTCTAAAAGCTCTCTTGACACCACTTCGCTCCTATTCCAACAGGCTTTTGGTCTCTAAAAGTTCTCTTGACACCACTTCGCTCCTATTCCWACAGGCTTTTGGTCTCTAAAAGCTCTCTTGGCACCACTTCGCTCCTATTCCAACAGGCTTTGGGGCTCTAAAAGCTTTCTTGACACCACTTCGCTCCTATTCCAACAGGCTTTKGGGCTCTAAAAGCTTTCTTGACACCACTTCACTTCCATTCCAACAGGCTTTTGGTCTCTAAAAGCTTTCTTGACACCACTTCGCTCCTATTCCAACAGGCTTTGGGGCTCTAAAAGCTCTCTTGACACCACTTCGCTCCTATTCCAACCGGCTTTGGGGCTCTAAAAGCTTTCTTGGCACCACTTCACTCCTATTCCCACTGGCTTTTGGTCTCTAAAAGCTCTCTTGACACCACTTCACTCCTATTCCCACAGGCTTTTGGTCTCTAAAAGCTTTCTTGGCACCACTTCACTCCCATTCCAACAGGCTTTTGGTCTCTAAAARCTTTCTTGACACCACTTCGCTCCTATTCCAACAGACTTTTGGTCTCTAAAAGCTTTCTTGGCACCACTTCACTCCCATTCCAACAGACTTTTGGTCTCTAAAAGCTTTCTTGGCACCACTTCACTCCTATTCCAACAGGCTTTTGGTCTCTAAAAGCTTTCTTGGCACCACTTCACTCCTATTCCAACAGGCTTTTGGTCTCTAAAAGYTCTCTTGACACCACTTCACTCCTATTCCAACCGGCTTTTGGTCTCTAAAAGCTTTCTTGACACCACTTTACTCCTATTACCACAGGCTTTTGGTCTCTAAAAGCTTTCTTGACACCACTTCACTCCTATTCCTACAGGCTTTTGGTCTCTAAAAGCTCTCTTGGCACCACTTCACTGCTATCCACTTTTTATTCAATCCAGTTGCAGCGCCCTGCTCCTCGGGGTCAAATAACCCGAAGAGAATAAAAGGGAAAACCGCCTTTTTTTCTCTTCGGAATATTTGCCTGTCGGAGCAGTTCGGGGCGCTTCCACTTTTTATTAAAAAAAGAGCGCGGCGCCAAACCGAACGCTCTTTCCTTATTTGCTTCAACTTATTTTTACTCTGTTACATACCAGTTGTGCGCATTGCTTAAGAAGGAATACGGAAGAACTTCTACGCCTTGGAATCGCTTGTTGTGCGCCCATAGGCTGTTTTGTGCATAAAGAATGACTGCAGGGAGGTCTTCAGAGAATTTAACCTGCCAGTCGCTGTACACTTTCTTGCGGTATTCCTGGTCAAATGCATCCGGAGGAGTAAACGCATCCTTCAGCAATTGGTCAGCTTCAGGGTTGTTCCAGCGGGAATAGTTATAACCTGCCGTTGAATTCCATAAGCCGCTTGGATCTGGATCGGAACTGCCCAAGCTCCAGCCGATCAGGTAAAGATCCCAGTCCTGGCTGTTCAATTCCAGATCTTCAAAGTAGGCAGCTGCTTCCTTCGGCTGGCGAAGGTCGATGTTGATGCCGACTGCTTCAAGGAACTCTTCAATGATTGGAGCAGAACGCTCACGGATTTGGTTTCCTGTCGGGTAGTTCAGATTCAGCACCCATTCGTTTCCTTGTGGATCTTCACGGAATCCGTCTCCGTCTTTATCAACATAGCCCGCTTCATCGAGAAGGGAGTTTGCTTTATCCGCATCAAATGCATATTGATTTGGGTTGGTTTCATCGTAAGCCCAGAATTGTGTCGCGATAGGGGAATTTTGAATCGCTCCCCGTCCGAACAACAATCCGTCAATGATGGCCTGGCGGTCGATCGCATAAGCAATCGCCTGGCGTACTTTCGGGTCAGCTAACTTTTCATTTTTCGTCCATTTATCAGGGGAGATGGTCGTATCACCTTTTGCACGGTGGTTATGCATCATACCCATGATTTGATATCCGAAATCCGGCTGTTCAACAATTTCTACATGTTCCATGGCAGCAACTGTGTCATAGTCGGCAGCCTGGAATCCGTTTGGATCTGCGACAAAATCGATTTCGCCATTTTCAAGCAATCCGAGGATGACAGACTGGTCGACAACTCTCCAGACAACGCTGTCCAGCTTGGGCTCTCCTTGCCAGTAATCTTCGTGCTTCGTCAGAACATACTGTTCACCTTCCACCATTTCCGTGAAACTGAAAGGCCCGGTTCCGACCACTTCGTTAGGATCACGGGAAGCGGCATGTTCAGGGATTTCGGCAACAGGCACATCCGCGAATTTATGTTCAGGAATGATGGTGAAGCTTGCATCGGCCAAAGCAAGCACGTTCGGCTCTGCAAAAACAAATTTGACTGTATGATCATCTACCTTGACTACTCCTTGAAAGTCGTCTGTTTTTCCAGTTGAGAAATCCTCATAGCCTGCGAGTCTTTCCACATAGTTCGTACGGACTCCGCCAGCCTCTATATAGCCCGGACTTGAAAGCGTTTTGTAAGTAAATACAACATCATCAGCAGTAAAGTCTTCGCCATCATGCCACTTGACTCCATCTTTGAGTTTGAAGGTATATTCTGTATTATCATCATTAGGCTCCCATTCTGTTGCCAGGTTAGGAATAAATTCAAGTTCTGTATTTTGGCTTAACAAGCCTTCATGAGTTAAAGAAAGAATGTTAGATTCATAAGCTTCTGTGTAGAAGATTGGGTTAAACAGCCCCGTAGGCGCAGTGTCCATAGCACCTGTCAATGTGCCGCCGGTTTTAGCCTCCCCGTCTCCTTCATTTTGGTTTCCTTCTTCATTAGTAGATGATGTTCCGCTGCAAGCAGCCAGCATTCCAAGCACCATAACAGTCACAAGCATAAGCAGCCAACTCTTCTTTTTTACCAAACTCATTCACCCCTTTTAGTTTTAAAAAAGCATGGCCGAACCGAAAGAATAGAGTGGCACCACCTCCTTTAACTAGTCATCTTAAACCTGCTTATCGTACAGGTGGCAGGCTACATGATGACCGCCTCCTGCATCAATCAGCTCCGGCCGGTCGACTGCACATCTCTCATGTGCCTTGGGGCATCTAGTCCTGAATGCACATCCGGATGGCGGGTTTGAGGGGCTGGGCAGGTCACCGGTCAATATGATTTTTTCACGGTTCTTTCTTTTTTCAATAGAAGGAACGGAAGATAATAATGCCTGGGTATATGGATGGAGCGGCTGGTCATACAAGTTTTTCTTAGGAGCAATTTCAGCAATCCGTCCAAGATACATAACGGCAATCCTGTCGCTTATGTGCTTGACTACGCTAAGATCATGGGCAATGAACAAGTACGTAAGGCCGAATTCTTCCTGGAGGTCTGCCATCAGATTCAGCACCTGAGCCTGAATGGATACATCGAGTGCTGATACCGGCTCGTCGCAGATGATAAATTTTGGATTCAGAGCAAGTGCCCTGGCGATGCTGATCCGCTGTCTTTGTCCTCCTGAAAATTCATGGGGATATTTCAGTCTGTCTTCCGAACGCAGCCCCACCTTTTGCAGCAGGGAAATAATCTTGTCTTTTCTCTCCTTCTTTTTCAATGAGGTTTGTACAATTAAGGGCTCCTCTATTAATTCTTCTACACTCATTTTGGGATTGAGTGAAGCAAATGGATCTTGAAAGACAATCTGCATATCCCTTCTGTAAGGACGGAGCTTGCGGGTGCCCAAAGCCGAGATATCATTGTCTTCAAAAATGATCTTCCCTTCCGTTTGCTGCAGCAGCCGGAGGATCACACGGCCAAGAGTGGATTTCCCTGACCCTGACTCGCCGACCACCCCAAGCGTTTCTCCTCTTTTAATAGAAAGAGAAACATCATCCACTGCTTTGACGTGGCCAATGGTCTTCTTGAGAACTCCGCCTTTAATAGGGAAGTATTTTTTAATATTAATAGCTTCTAGTATATATTCCTGATCCGTTCCTGCTTTGTGCTCTTTTTCTATAACTGACACGGAGCTCCCCCCTTATTCATATAGATAGCAGCGAACCCTGCGGTCCGGTTCAATCGGCATTAGCTCAGGATTCTCAGCCCTGCACTTATCCATTACGTGCGGACAGCGGTCGGCAAAACGGCAGCCTGCAGGAAATAGGTGTGAAGGAGGAACGGTGCCTTTAATGGCCCCCAGCCGGTCGACTTCCTTCTCCAAGCTTGGCAGGCTCTCGAGCAAGCCCTGTGTATAAGGGTGCTTTGGCTGATCAAAAATCGTTTCAGCGTCCGTTTCCTCAACAATCTGCCCTCCGTACATCACCATCACTCTATCGGCATACTCTGCTACCACTCCTAAATCATGGGTGATCAAGAGAACGGCCATATTGAACTTTCTTTTCATTTCATCTAGTAAATCCAAGACCTGCGCCTGGATTGTAACATCCAAGGCTGTCGTCGGTTCATCCGCAATCAGCAGCTTCGGATCACAGGAGATGGCGATGGCAATCATCGCCCTCTGGCGCATACCGCCCGAAAGCTGATGGGGATACTCACGCATAGTCTCTTCTGCCCTGGGAAAACCGCACATCTTCAGCAATTGCACTGCCTGGCGACTAGCCTGCAGTTTTGAAAGTTTCTGATGTCTGATCAACGTTTCTACAATTTGGTTGCCTATTGTAAAAACAGGGTTCAAAGCTGTCATGGGTTCCTGAAAAATCATTGCAATATCCTTGCCCCTTACTTTAGACATATGCTTGTCATCCATATGGACAAGGTTTCTGCCGTCGAAGACAATTTCGCCCTCCTGAATCTTTCCAGGCTTGCCGATCAGCTTCATGATCGATAATGAAGTGATGCTTTTTCCGCTGCCCGATTCCCCTACCAAAGCCAGCGTTTCTCCCGGCTTTATAGAAAAGTCAACGCCATCGACAGCTTTAGCTACTTTCTTATCCTCCAAGTAGAAATAAGTTTTCAACCCTTTTACATTCAGCAGTTCTTTTTGAGTCATCTGCGTCACCTCAGCCTCCGGTCTCGTATTTTTTGGGGAGCTAATCTGTAGTAATTTATGAGTGAAAGTATACAATTTAGACTTAATTTTTTCAATATACTGAAGATTAGAAATATTGTCATATTTTGTGGTTTTGTGCTTGGTTCATTTCGACCTTCGAAGCATCTCTCTGTTTTTCACTTTGTTTACTTGGTATTGTATATGGGTAGAAACACTTCCTGATTTTAAGTAATCGCTTGATAAATATAGGTTTCTACGCTTTCCTTTCTCTTGGCTGAGGGTAGATTCACACACCTCTATACCTTTTCTTTGACAAGAATAATTCATTGTGATTTTGTCGAAAAGTTTTACTGAATTGTTTCAAATATTACAATAGAGTACCTGGCGGTGAGGTAAAAGGTTGGAGGAAGCTAGAATCGAGGAAGGGATATGGGGGATGAATCTTCTGGGCGACACAACCTGGTTAGTCCTTTCCTTCGACTTCTGAAGGCAGGTTCACTGCTCGCCGATTTATACCCTGGGTTCAAGTTGTAAAGTTGCTTTCTGTTCTGTATTAAAGAAGCCAGAGAGGAATTTTCAGCGGGTGATCTTGAGGTGCAAGACGGTGCGCCGCAGACAGGTTTTTGATAGATATGAAAGTGTATGGCTAGACCAGCCTCAGCCCCCGAGGGTCCGCGTTCACTCTGGAACGGAGAGCCATTGTGGATATTGAAAAATAAAGGAAGAAACTTCTCTTATTTAAGAAACAGCACCCAAAACAGCTTAAATAAGTGAAAATAATTCCGCTATTGTCTTAGAAAACAGGAAAATGGGCCATCTTTCATTGATTAAGGGAAAAAACTTCCCTTATTTGTCCTTAATCGCGGGCAGTTCTGGATTTAAGGGAATAATCTTCCCTTATTTCAGGGCAGAAATGACAGAAATGGCCGGTTACTCCATTTAGGGGAGTCCTTCTATAAACTCTGCTTCCTAGTGAATGAATCCGTCAAACCAAACTGGTGAGAAATCTATAAAAAAACGCACTCGAATTCAATAGTGAATTCAAGTGCGCTTACATATGTGTTTTGCACTTTCAACGTAAAGCAGCTACCCCACAAGCTTCAAGTCCGGACTCGAAGTTTCCTCGTCCGGCTTGTCCAGGTTTGCATCACTTAAGAGATCATTCAAGCTCTCTGTCATCTTCCTCAGCGTGCTTACTTGCGATACCATACGCTCGATTGCTTCATACTGGCCATTGGAAGCCTGGAGGATGTGCTGGTTCTGCCCTTTTGAAGATTGAGTGAAGGCAAGGAGCTCCTTGTAGGTCTCGGAAACGGACTGAACACTCGCGAGCAATTGCTGGCTTGATGCACTTATATCGGTCGTTTGCAGTTCCACCTCTTGAGATTTTTTAAGAATATCATCAAAAGCCGTAATCGTTTGGGTCAGGAATGCCTGGCTGTCCTCCATCTTTTCAACACCTTGCATCGATGTTAATCCCGCGCTCTCGATTTCTTTTTGAATACTTTCCACAATGGTAAAAATCCTCTGGGTCGCCAGCTCTGACTGAGAAGCCAGCCTGCGGACCTCTTCGGCTACGACACTGAACCCTTTTCCGTGCTCTCCTGCTCTTGCAGCCTCGATGGAAGCATTCAAAGCCAGAAGATTCGTGCTTGCAGTGATGGCCGCTATCTCTTCTGTGATGCTGCCAATTTCATGTGACCTCGAACTCAGCATGTGGACGATTTCATTTGTTTCACCCAGCGCTGTTTTCGTATCGTTCATCATGGAAGATACATGCTGCAGGGAGTCCTTCCCTGTGCTTGTCGAGGAAGTCGTTTCCATTGCCTGTGAGGCGACGACTTCTATGCTTTTGCTAATCTGTTCTACAGCAGCCTGGATCTCAGAAATGTAGATGCCGTTCTTCTCAGCTTCTGCTGCTTGTCTTTCTGAATCGTTGTTTTGATGTGATAACAGTCTTGTGATTTCATTAAAAGAAACTGATGCCTGCTGCGATTCGCTATTTAATGTATCGGCTGTTTCATACACTGATCCGGCGATACTGTCCATCTTAACGAACATTTGCTTCAGTTTCTGCTGCTTATTTTGATTTTCTTTTTCTAATTCCCTGACATATTTATTTCTAATGCTGATTTGATAAGAGGTACCCGCACTTGTAAGCACGAGGTAGAATGCGTGAAGAGCAAACATAAACCAAGTGTATTCACTGGATCCGTACAGCATTTCGGTTCCGGCAAACATGGCACCCAAATGAAAGAGAGCAAAGATACCCGTCATAAGTGCGATGACATCGACCCGGTCATAAAACGCAATCAACGCCACGACAAGGAAAATCGAGAAATGATAGACAACCATCCCTCCGCCATTGACGATCATCGCCAAACTGATGAAGGTAAAAAGAACAGAAATCAGCCATGGCAGGGCTTTATGCTGTGTATTGACTTTGTACAAAGAAAGAGAAATAAGGAAAAGTAAAAGTGGAACGGCTAGGTAGGCATATAACAGCGGTGAATGTCCCATGTGGGTGGATGTTTCTCCATGCATGGCGGCGACGGTAAAAGTTTGATGAATCATATGTATGGCAAATGTGAGCACTACCCCAATTCCCGAAAAAATGATCATCGTCTTATTCTTACTGGTTAACATAGTAACTTCCTTTCTTATTTCGCATTCAAGATAATTAGCCTTTATTACTATAGTAGCCGTAATCATCAAATACAGGAAGTTTCTAATGTGCCACATTTCGACAGAATGCGCTGTTTATTAAAATACTAAACTGCTTTAAATTTGGTAAATTGTACTTAGTTTATTGATTAGACAAACTAAGTTAGTTCTGCTACAATTCAGATAACTTTTAAATTCAACTATTAATTTAGAGAACAAGGGGGGAAAGAAAGCAGTCATACTTTCATTAGGCTTTATTTTGTAAACGCTTTATTTACTCTTGTAAGTTAGCGTATTTTCTAGCCTGTTGTATAGAAAATTTGCCTGCATTCATTATGACAAAACAGAAGAGTTCACTTTACATTTTTTCCATCACACTCGTCGCCACTCTGGGCGGTTTGCTCTTCGGCTACGACACTGCTGTTATATCCGGGGCAGAAAAATCAGTACAATCCTATCTAATTGACGGACTCGGCTTAAGTTCCTTCATTCATGGAGCCACCATCTCAAGTGCGTTAATTGGATGTATTATTGGAGGACTTCTATCAGGATACTTCTCTTCTGCATACGGCCGTAAGAAATCTTTGATTATCGCTGCCGTTCTTTTCTTATTATCCGCTTTGGGATCGGCCTACCCGGAGATTTTATTTTTTACTCCCGGTGAACCGACAATCGGTTTATTGATCGCCTTTAATATTTACAGAATAATCGGCGGTATTGGTGTAGGTTTAGCATCTGCCATCGTTCCAATCTATATTGGGGAAATAGCACCTGCCCATATCCGGGGACGGTTAGTTTCGTTCAATCAATTTGCCATCATCTTTGGGATGCTTGTCGTTTATTTTGTTAACTGGGGCATTGCAAGCGGACAATCTTTGGAATGGATAAACGAGATTGGCTGGAGGTATATGTTCGCATCGGAAGCCATTCCCGCATTATTGTTCTGCATCTTCTTATTTTTCGTCCCGGAGACACCTCGGTATCTTGCATTAAAAAAAGATGATGAAGGCGCATTGAGTATCCTCAGCAAAATAAATGGAACCGCTGCTGCCAAGTCTATCTTAAGAGACATCAAGGAATCGGTGAATGTTTCTACTGAAAAATTATCGGTTTTCGCTTATGGTAAAATGGTGATCGCTATTGGAATCCTCCTCTCTGTTTTTCAGCAGTTTGTGGGAATCAATGTCGCTCTCTATTACGCTCCGCGGATTTTTGAGAGCATGGGTGCAGCAAAAGATGCCTCTATGCTGCAGACGATTGTCATGGGGCTGGTAAATGTCATTTTCACAGTGATTGCTATCATGACAGTCGATAAACTGGGACGCAAGCCTTTATTGATTGTTGGCTCAATCGGCATGGCCATTGGCATGTTCGGTGTGGCAGGCTTGGCCTTTGCCAATATTATTGGCATCAGCACCCTGCTGTTCATCGTTGTATATACTGCTTCCTTCATGATTTCCTGGGGCCCGGTCTGCTGGGTATTAATCTCTGAAATCTTTCCTAACAGAATCAGAGGCCAAGCTGTAGCCATTGCTGTCGCGGCACAGTGGGCAGCCAACTATCTGGTGTCTTCAACCTATCCGATGATGATGGAATTCAGCGGTGGTATGACATATGGAATCTACGGGATCATGAGTGTACTATCTGCGATTTTCGTTTGGAAGTTTGTCCCTGAAACCAAAGGGAAATCACTCGAACAAATGGAAAAACTGTGGCAGGTCCCTTCAGCTAAGAACAGCAAGGCCATATAACTCCAGGCAATGCCTGATTACTATTGAAATTTCTATAACATTAACACGTTAAAGCGCTGAAAGGGACAGTCCCTCTCAGCGCTTTAACGTGTTAACGTACTTCTATTTCATTCCGGACTGAACCCGTTTTTTGATACCCCGATCTCTATGCCGGTATCCTGGAATTCTTCCCGCAGCATTTTCAGTACGACTTTATAGGCTGTCGGATTGTACCATTTCTCCAAGCCAAGCTGTCTATAAATCTCCTCAACCCCAAGCTTGGCAGTCCTTCTTCCGCCGCTGCCGTCCCCCATCCAAAAGTCATCGATGGTCACTCTTTTCGCAATCCTCTTTAATTTTTCCGGAAACTCTCTCGTACATGGAAGCAGCGGCGCGATCGTGGCTTGCGTCATGATTCCCGCTTCTGTAAGTTCTTTCAGCACAGACATCCTGGCAGGAATCGGCGGTGCCGTTGGAGAGAACGCTTTTCGGACCTCTTCTTTATCGGTTTCTATCGTCATGGAGATTCTGATTTTGTTTCTGAACTGTTTAAAAAGATCCATGTCCCTTTTCACTAAAGGAGATCTTGTCTGCAGATGGATGAACTCCGGCTTCTCTTCCAGCATGACTTCCAGCAGGCTCCTCGTCAGCCCGGTTTTTGCTTCAATCGGCTGATAAGGATCGGTAGAGGAAGACATGAACAGGGTGACCGGCCCTTTTTTCTTTGCTTTAGCGAGATCCTTTCTGAGGATTTCCGCGGCGTTGGTTTTGATATCCACCCATGTTCCCCATTCTTGTTCACGAAAAAGGGAAATCGGCATCTGCCTGACATAGCAGTATTTACACCCAAAAACACAGCCGGCGTAGGGATTCAGCGAATGAGTAAAGTTATCGATCGCCCCTTTTCCCGGCGTCAGTATGCTTTTGGAGACAATATCTTTCAGTTCCGGCTTCATGTCCTCACCCCCTCACCGGTTAAGATTCTAAAATAATGTTAATAGTGTCTATTATATAGAAAAGACCGGATCGTGAAGAAGCAGCGGGGGCCATCCAATTTTATCCACACACCTCCAAGCACCCTGCCATTCATTTTTCATGTGGCTGCCGTTGTGATAATCCGCGTAAAATGTTAGTAGAAGGATGAAAAAATGGATAACTTTCAGTACTATGATCCCCTTATTAATTTCTTGTTGATTGTAATTAGCTGCTTGACCATTGTTTTCTTAACAGAACTAAAAGATTTTTACAGAAAAAATTATAAACTGTTGATCTTCTTTACCTTTTCAATTGTCATTATCTTATGCATCAGGTTTTCCACTTCCTTGAGCGAGGGGCTCATTTGGGATTTAAGGGATATCCCCTTGGTATTCGGCACCATTTATGGCGGACCGCTGGTGGGGGCAGGCCTGTATGCGGTTACGGTGCTATACAGGCTGAGCCTTGGGGGAATGGGGATTTATACGACCATCTTTGGGAATGGGGCAGAGGTGCTAGCCGCCATCCTGCTTTTTAAATCGTATCACTCTTTGTCATTCAGAAAAAAATTCTTGACGGGAACAGGACTCACACTCATTTCCCCTTTGATCACAGGGGTGACCGGCCTGTTCCTTGTCCAGCTCACAACAGAGCTTGTAATTGTGTGGTTATTTGATTTCTCATTGACTCTCATTAGCTCGATGGTTGTCATGCTCGTTATCCTGCTGCTCACCAGAAGCCTTCAATACAAAGAGAAGACGCTTGTTGCAGAAAAAAATGAAATGGTCGCCCATCTGTCAGCCAGCATCAACCATGAATTAAAAAATCCGTTAACAACGGTTTTCGGCTTTCTCCAGCTTCTTCAGCAAACCGAACAGGACGCACAAAAAAAGCAGTATATCGAAATCTCCATAAGTGAGCTGGAACGAGCAAAAAGCCTGATATCGAATTATTTGGCCTTCGCCAAACCTCACTCTGAAAAAGTAGAAAATCTCAACTTGAAAGATCAGCTTCACTACGTTCTGCAAGTAGTGAAACCCCTGGCCAACCAGCACAGCATTGCATTAGAGTCTGATTTGGAAGACTGTGAAATATGGGCTGATAAGCAAGGACTTCAGCAGGCCTTCATGAATTTCTTATTGAACAGCATAGAAGCGGCAGCCCTGGTACCGGCAGGAGGGAAAATATCCGTCACTTCATTTATTTTCAACCGAAAAGTGAAATTGTGCATTGAAGACAACGGAGTCGGTATGGATAAGGAGCAGATCAGCCGGCTTGGACAGCCTTATTTCACGACAAAAGGGCAAAGCGGAACTGGCTTGGGTCTGATGGTTTCCTACAGCATCATCAAGAATCTCGGCGGTGAAGTTACAGTCGAAAGCGCGATCAATAAGGGCACGACTTTTACAATCGAACTTCCCCTTGCTGAATCGGATCAATAGCCCAAGCGCCTTAACCTCACTTTTAAAAGCGAAGCGGCACGTTGTCCTTCGCTTTTTTGGCGCGGCTTTAATGGATGACCAGGCCAGCCTCCCAGAATACCTTTCTACGATTTTTTAAAAATTTTATTGCCAAAATATGAGAATAAAGAGATAATTTCACTATATTCATTAACGGAGGATTTCCCATGATAAAAAAATACATAGGAATCACACTCTTTCTCATAGGAGCTTTTCTACTGGTCAGCTCCGTCGTTTTCTTTCCAGAATTCAGCCATGTCCGCGCTTTGCGGATATCAGGAGGAATTCTGTTGTTTGCGGGAATGGCATTTGTTCCGGAATATAAGTAAGAGAGGATGCCGGGTTCAAGGGATTTCCACATGAAATCCGGCTTTCAACATATATAAGAGTATATACATAATAGAAAAGGAGAAAAGATCATGAATTCGTCACCTGTTTTAGGGAGTGATCGTATTGTTACGATCGATATCATCAGGGGGTTTGCTCTATTCGGAATTTTCCTGGTGAACATGCCCGCTTTTCACTCTGCTGAATTTTTGAGATCAATCAATGCTGTAGAAGCAGATTTGTCAGGCGTGGATTATTGGATTGACTTTTTTTTCGCGTTATTCATCGACATGAAGTTCTTCACGATATTTTCCTTTCTCTTCGGACTCGGCTTCTATATCTTTATGAGCCGCGCTGAGCAAAAAGGGCTTAAAGTAACACCGCTTTACCTTCGGAGGATTCTGGGGTTGTTACTATTCGGCGCCGCCCACCTCATCTTCTTGTGGTTCGGGGATATCCTGCATACCTACGCACTAACCGGGCTTCTGCTGTTGGCTTTCTATAAAAGAAAGATTAAGACGATGATCATCTGGGCCTTCAGCCTGCTGCTGGTGATCAATGCTCTGTTCAGCATGACGCTGTTACTTCCCAGCGGACTGCTGGAGGAGTTTCAAGATATGAACGTTACTGCCTACAATGAGCAATATGATGAGTATGTCGACGCTTATACGACAGCAGGATACGGAGAACTGATTTCCTACCGTCTCGGAGCTGAACTCGTTCCGCTCATTTTCAATGCCATTCCAGCTATGATTCCTGTGCTGGCCATGTTCTTGTTTGGTTTAGCTGCAGGAAAAGCAGGCATTTTCCGGCCGGATACACAGCATTTGGGACTGATCCGCAAAATCCGGACCATCTCATTCCTGATCAGCATTCCGCTTGTCGCACTGCTGGCGCTTTATAAACTGGAAATCATCGGCGAAGGAGTTAAAAATTCAACCTACGTTCAAGTGTTTACAAGCCTGAGCGGAGTAACGTTATGTTTCTTCTATATCTCAGCTTTGACACTGCTCTTAAGGAAGGATCAATGGCAAAAACGATTACGTCCGCTTGGCTTTGCAGGACAGATGGCGCTGACAAATTACCTGTCACAATCCATCATCTGTGTCTTGATCTTCGTCGGGTTGGACTTATACGAAGAAGTTAGCTTGTGGGCCGGCACCCTTATCGCCCTGGCAATCTTCAGTGCCCAAATTATCTTCAGTTACTTCTGGCTGAAGAAATTCCAATTCGGTCCATTCGAATGGCTGTGGAGATCCTTCACCTATGGAAAATTTCAATCTATGAAAAAGAAAGACCCTGCTCCTGGGACAGTTGATAACCGGGGGATACTATAGAAGAGAAAGCGGCTTCACTCTAAATAAAGGGCTCCGATTTTTGGGAGCCTTTTGTATAAATGACATTAGTACTGACCTATGAACTAACATAGGTCAGTTTCTTATTATCTCAAGATTTTTAAAGCATTAACCGTGCAACTGGCAGCCATTCTGGTGAGGTTCTTCTGCCAAAAGCCTATCTTAATGGAATAATACGAAACTACTATTCTTAGGGTTTCCGCCTTTTTTCATTCTGCTTTTGAGATTTTTCCAAAAGCTGCAGCCTCTGTCAAAACAGCCTGTTTATTTGAAACCTTTCTTGAGTAAGCTGCCTGTTTTTGAAATAATTGGAATAAATTTATATCCTCCATAAATAAACTACTCTCTGAATAGTTATTTATGGACAAAACATAATTATGGGGGAACTGGAAATGAAAACAAACCTTTTAAAAATACTTGAAATAATCAAATTGGGAGAGAAATTAAAATCTGAAATGAGGCACAGTTGGCTGTCTAATGGCAGACAAGAAAGTGTAGCTGAGCATACTTGGAGGGTTACCTTAATGGCTATATTAATAGAACCCTATTTAGAACAGAAGGTAGATACCTCCAAATTACTAAAAATGATTACCATCCACGATTTGGTGGAGGCTGAGGCCGGAGACATCCCTGCCTTTGATACGATGGATAACCCTGCAGCTAAGGAACTCAAAGCATTGAATGAGATTAAATCAATAGAAAAGATAAGGGATACATTAGGAAATTCATTAGGAAACGATTTATATGATCTATGGTTCGAGTTTGAAAATAAAGAGACATACGAAGCGAAAGTCGCAAATGCCTTGGATAAATTAGAAGCACAACTTCAACATAATGAAGCTGATTTATCAACTTGGTTAGAAATTGAGCATGGTATGAGCTTTATGATGGGCAAACATGTAGAGTTTGACCAAACTCTTCAACTATTAAAGGATTTAATTGAGAGTGAAGCGGAAATAAAATTAAAGGAAGCTGGAAAGGATACGGAACTCATTAAGGATAGTGTCCTGATTAAATAATCAAAATGGCAGGTATAGCTCAAAGGATTAAAAAACCTCCTTCAACAACCCGGCCATTAATAAAGATTAATCTGATGACAAAAGACTCGCCAAACGACGAGTCTTTTGTCTAGGTGCAATAAGTAAACCTGTGTGAAAAGATTTCTTCCCCCTTTTCACCCGATAGGCAATTAAAGGTTTAAATTCCCGCCCAGTGTGAACTATATGTACATAGGGTGAGAGTTCCACAATCCAAATCATTGACTATAAATTTTAATTGTGTAAAATTAAATTGTGCACAACTTATTTTACACGAAAAAACTTAAAGGAGAGATGCAAAATGTCAGACGCATTATTTACTACATCCGTATCAGCTGTCGGCGGACGTGAAGGCCGTGTAGAATCCTCAGAGGGGAACATCAATCTGCAGTTAGCGATGCCGGGAACACCAAGGAAGAAAGAACTGCCGGAAGCAACAAACCCTGAACAGCTTTTCGCAGCAGGTTATGCAGCATGCTTTGACGGCGCTCTTCAACTGATTGCCAAGAAAGCAAAAGTATCCTTTGATTCAGAGGTTACAGCCAACGTTAGCTTATTGAAGGATGAAGCGGATCAAGGCTATAAACTTGCGGTGAAACTGCAAGTGAAAGGTACAGGCGTAGATCGTGATACGTTAGAAAACCTTGTACACAAAGCACATGAATTCTGCCCTTACTCCAAGGCAACAAAAGGAAATATCGATGTTGAATTGGAAGTTGTAGAGTAAGCCTAAGATAGTAAAAAGTTCACGATTCCATCAAGGAATCGTGAACTTTTTTTATTAATCAAACGTTTGATTAAAGGTTATTCAACAGCCGCAGAAGCGAGGATTTCAACACTTTATTCTCTTCTTCCGTGCTGCCCGCAAGTGATAATATGCGCCCGGGGATGTCCGCCGCTTTTCCCTTAAGATTTTGTCCCTCAGAGGTCAGCTTCACCGAAACGGAGCGTTGATCTTCGTCCGATCTCTCCCTGACAAGAAGTCCCTGCTCTTCCATCCGCTTGAGCATCGGGGTAAGTGTCCCCGAATCCAAAAACAACTTCTCGCCCATTCCTTTAACAGTCAGACTCTCATGCTCCCACAGCAGCAAAAGCACTAGATATTGAGGATACGTAACATCCAGGTCCTCCAAAATAGGTTTATATTGCTTCGTCATTTCCCTTGAAGCCGCATACAGCAAAAAGCAGATCTGGTTCTCAAGCTTCAACTGTTCAAATTCGTTTTCCATCGTACACCAACTCTTCGATAAAGATTCTATTACTACTATACCTCTTCGCCCCTTTAAAATAAAACGTTTTAGTGCTTAAAAGCCCTAAGAGTGACGTACCTAAAACGGAAGCGCTCTGGCAGTAGCATTAGGAAATTGTTCACGAGAGAAACTAGCTGGGCTTATCTTTTATTCTCTTTGGCTTATTAACCTTATGGGCAGAAGCTGGATTTTCTCCAGATTTAATATTCTTCTGGAAGCCACCTTCACCTGCCTCGTCTTAAAAGACCCCAATGATTTTCTCATTGAAGAAACCTTGAGAAATAAGAGAAGAAATTCCGCTTATTCAAGTCATTATCACGTAAAATAGCTAAATAAAAGCGGAGAATTTTCCGCTTATTTGTTTAAAAGATGTGAAAATGGCTCGTATCACTGTGCTTAAGCGGAAATAATCCGCTTATTCACCCCAAATCGTATTCAACACCGTAGCTTAAACGGAAAAACTCCGCTTATTTTAAGGATTATTCATTTCGTAAACATGGAATGTCTTCTGCTGGAATGGAATAGGGAACCGGCTTATCCTATTTTCTATACCGTGCTGTAAGCTCCCTGGAACTCCCAGCATAACAAGGGGTTTTCATTCCTATAAAAGAGGCGGCCTTCCTCTTATTTTCTTTAAGTTATTTGACCACCAGGGGCTAGGCGCAGATGCTTGACTCCAAAAACATAATTAGAAGTTATTCAGAGGCATGCCGAACCCAACACAATAGAAAAACGACTCTTCATCTAAAAAGAGTCGTTTTTTCTAACAGAACTATCAAATATTCAGCTAATATTAGGATCTATTTCATCATCCAAACTGAACAAATCACCGCTCAAACCACTTATTCGTAACAGTCTGCTTGTACCAGTAGTAGCTGTCTTTTCTTGTGCGTTCAAACGTTCTGAAATTGACATGGATAATACCAAATCTCTTCTCATACCCTTCAGCCCACTCAAAGTTATCAAGCAAGGACCATACAATATATCCCTTAATCGGCACTCCCGCTCCAATCGCTCGATGCAAGGCGGTCAAATGCTGTTTCAGGTAATCGATTCTCTCTTGATCAGCTACTCTTCCATTCTCTACTTCGTGGTTATAGCAAGCCCCGTTTTCCGTAATGTAAATCGGCACATCTCCATAAGTTGCATGAAGATCCGTTAAGGTTTTGTAAAAGCCTTCTCCATAAATCGGCCAGCCAATGTCCGTCCGGCGTTCGTCCAACGGAATCTCTTCTACTTGGAATAGACCTCCATCTTCTTTATAACGCCCCAGACTGCCTGTATAATAATTGATTCCCATGAAATCGATAGGCTGTGAAATGAGATCAAGGTCGCCCTCTTCTGCTTTCAATACAGCGTTATGCTCTCCAAATAGTTCAATCAATTGTTCAGGATAAGACCCTTTGAAGACTGGATCCATGAACCAATCCTTAAGCCACATCATGCCGCGCTTACATGCCTGTTTGTCTTCCTCGGTTTGAGTATAGGGTTCTAACCAGCCGACATTTGGCGCATACCCGATTTCCCCATCAGGCACAAGATCCCTGAATGATCCAACAGCTTTTCCATGCGCAAGAAGCAAGTGATGAGACACGTCCACTGCAGCCTGTAAATCAGTTTTTCCTGGAGCGTGAATACCTAAGTAGTTTGATAGAAAAGAAGCACACCATGGTTCATTGATGGTAATCCACTTCTTGACCTTGCCGCCGAATTCTTTAAACATCGCAACAGCATATTCATGGAAGGCATCTGTTGTCGAACGGTTTTCCCATCCTCCCTCTTCTTGAAGAATTTGTGGAAGATCCCAGTGGTAAAGGGTGATCATCGGTTCGATTCCATTCTTCAAGAGCTCGTCAATGAGGTCGCGGTAGTAGGCGACACCTTTCGGATTCAACTCACCCGTTCCTTCAGGAATCACTCTTGACCAGGAAATCGAGAATCTGTACAAGTCTACACCTAAGTCTTTCAAGTGCTGAACATCTTCTTTATAGCGATGGTAGCTGTCACATGCCTCATCTCCATGGTCACCATTCTTGACGTTGCCGGGTGCATGAGAGAATACATCCCAAATGGAAGGAGTACGTCCATCTTCAGAAGCAGCACCTTCTATTTGATAAGAAGCTGTCGCAGCTCCCCATTTCAAAGTCTCTGGAAATTGTATCGTTGTTGTCATATTCATTACCTCCCGTGTTGTAATGGGATCGGCTATGCTCTTTCTATGCTGGATGACCGAATGACAAGCTCTGGGTCTACTTTAACCGGTTGGATGTCCTGGTTATCCTGTATAAGATCATTAAGCATATAGGCAGCCAGTTTCCCTAATTTTTGTTTGTCCTGCTTTACTGTTGTTAGCGGCGGATCGGTGTAACGGCATGATTCAATATCATCACAGCCAATGAGCTGAATATCATTTGGAACAGACAGCCCTTCCTCTTTTATCGCTTTCAAAGCACCTAAAGCCATCATGTCAGAAGCGGCAAATACAGCTTCCGGCAGCTCTTCAGCCTGTAAAATTTCTTTCATGGATCGATATCCGCTTTCTTCAAAAAAGTCTCCATACCGGATCCACTCTTCGCGAATGGGCAAGCCAAACTGGGCCATCCCTTCCATGAATCCTCCGTTTCGGATACTGGCAATGAGTGAATCGGTTTTTCCGCCGATATAGCCGACTTTCCTGGTTTGATTCAAATAAAGATGCTCTACGACTTTTAATCCGATTTTCGTATTATCCGTCATGATATAGCTGGAGCGGGGTCCGTCCAACTTTAAATCTATACCGATACAAGGAATATCACTTTTCGTAATTTCTTCAACCTCTTCTTCAATTTCATCTCCTGCAATAATCAGGCACCCATCCACATGAAAGTGTCTGCATCTCTCCAGGTATTTGCTCTCGCCTTGATAGATTTTTTCATTTGAAAACAGCAGGATGTCGTAACCTAATGTGCCTACAGCCTTTTTGAAGGAGTTGATAACCTCATTGAAAAAGGGATGTGTAAAATCAACATTAATCTTACCTGCGTAGACCAAACCGATCAGATTGGATTTTTTTGTAGCCAGTGATTTTGCCGAAAAGGTTGGTTGATACTTTGTTTCTTCTATAATTTTATATACTTTTTGTCGGGTTGCCTCGCTGATTCCTCCATAATTGTTCATAATTTTAGATACAGTGGCAGGTGATACACCCGCCATCTTAGCAATATCTCTTATTGTCAGATTCATTCTGCTTTACAGCTCCTTAAGCTTTGTCCGATATCCTATTATTATGATTGTACCAACAATTAGGAGGAGTGGCACCGTTTACTTGATTGAACCTTCCGTAATACTGGAAATGAACCATTTATTAAAGAAGAGGAAGATGACAATCAATGGAACAGTTGCCCAGAAAACACCTGATAAAAGCATACCGAAGTCTACGCGGAACGCATTGTTCAAGGAAGCGAGCGCTACCTGCAGAGTATAAGATGACGGTTCACGGAGGACGGTGAATTGCCATAAGAATTCGCCCCATACGAGTGTGAACACAATGATGCCCAGAGTGGCGAAAGCAGGTTTGACGATAGGAAGTACAATGCTCCAATAAATTCTGAAGTTCGAACACCCGTCAAGCTTGGCTGCCTCCATCAATTCATCTGGTACAGACTGAGTGATGTACTGCCGCATAAGGAAGATTCCCAGAGGGTTAAGCAAGAAAAGCACCCCTGCTCCGAGCAGCGTATCCAGCCATCCTAATTGGGAAATCAAATAGTACTGTGGAATCAGTCCCAATTGAGGGGGAATAACCATCGTCAGCAAGATACTGATGAAAAGAAAGTTTTTTCCAGGAAATTCGAATTTCGCGAAGGCAAAGCCTGCAAGTGAGCTGATGATCAGCACTAACGCAGTAACCACCGTACATAATAGAATCGTATTCCACATTGCATTGAAGAAAGGAATCGTATCCAGCACTTTTTGAAAGTTTTCAACAAGCATTCCACCCGGAAGGATGGTTGGAGGAATCGAGTTATAAGCCGCACTTGGACGCGTCGCCATGACAAACATCCAATAAAACGGAAATAGAGATAACAGAGAAGCAATACTTAGCACTGCATAAATGAGAAATGTCCCCGGATTAAATCGTTTTTTGCTCTGTTGGCTCATGATCTTACACACCTCTCTTCTTCTTGTTGCCTGCACCTGAAGTCAACCACGTATTCAGAGCTGCTGCTGCAACAATGATGATCAATAATAGTACAGCTGTTGCCGATGCGGTTCCAAATGAACCCAAGTTAAAGGCATCTCTGTACAAGTACATCACGACAGTCATTGCTTCATCTCGGCTGAATGCTGAAGCACCCAAGAAAACGGTTGGTTCCGCAAAGAGTTGAAGAGCCCCTACGGTTGACATAAAAACAGTCAAAACAATGAATGGCTTCAATAAAGGAATGGTGATGTGCAGGAATTGCTGAACTTTGTTAGCTCCATCAATCGTCGCAGCCTCATATAAATCTTTCGGGATACTTTGAAGACCCGCAAGATAGATGATCGTGTTATAGCCGACCCAGCGCCAAAATACCATTAAAGAAATGGCAATTTTCGCACCCCATTCAGACGTTTTCCAGCTGACTGGATCAAATCCGAATAATCCGATAACATAGTTTGCCAGCGCACTCTCGTCTCCGCTGAAGAACACTCCAAAAACAAGCGCTACGGCTACCATGGAGGTTATATACGGCATAAAAATCGTAACCCTGAAGAAATTTGTAAATCGAATCACAGCCAAATTCAGGAAGTATGCCAGAATAATTCCGACTATTAATTGTGGTGCAGTCCCCATCAAGCCGATGATGACTGTGTTATAAAGTGATTTCCAGAACAGAGGATCTTGTAGAACAATCACAAAGTTGTTGAATCCTACGAACTCCATTTCTCCTAAGCCGTTCCATTTTTGAAAAGCAAGCACGATACTGAAAATCGCAGGATAAAGTCCAATGATGCCAAAAATGATGAAGAACGGCGCAACATATAAATAGCCAGAGATCATATCTTTTTTCTTTTCAGATAATTTACTGACTTTAGCAGAGGTCCTTGCTTGCTTATGTGTATTTTCCAACCTGACTACCTCCTTAAGAAATGAGGGCTAGATGGAATTCCCCATCCAGCCCGGTTCATATTACCGTTTCATCAAATCTTCTATACGTTTGACAGCAGCATCCCACTCTTTTTCAGGATCTCCGCCTTCTTGAACATTTCGAAGAGCTGTTAAAACTTCATTATTCACAGACACATATTTAGGCCCTTTGTATACTTCAGGAATCTCTTTAGCTGCTTCCGCAAAGTATTTGGCTGTATTCTCACCGCCGAAATAGTCATCTGTATTATTTTTGAATTCATCCATCTCGTATACAGCTGGTGCAGATGGGAATAGACCATTTTCAACAAACGATGTTAATTGATTCTCTGGAGAAAGAAGCCATTCAGCAAATTCATAAGCTTCTTCGCTATGTTTGGTTTCAGCAGGAATAGTGACATAAGAACCGCCCCAGTTACCCGCAAATTGAGTAGGCAATGTTGTCACGCGCCATTTCCCTTCGCCTTCAGGAGCATTTTCTGTCATGTATCCTTTCAACCAAGCTGGTGCCATTTCTACAGCAAATCCGCCTTGATTCAATGCGTTTGCCCATTCAGGCGTCCACATTTCAAAATTACCAACGTATCCTTCTTGATCTAATTCAACGGCAAAATCGTAGGCTTCTTTCACGCCGCTATCTCCCTGACCGATTAAAAGCTCGCCATCACGGTTGAAATAACTCACTTCAAGAGCATCCATATTGGCACGAAACGCCATTTCCATACTGTCTACCATCGGCTTATCTGTTGCATCAAGCACTTTCTTCGCTGCCTCTTTGAAGGCTTCTGGAGTTGAGATCAACTCGTTTACTTCATCAGGATCTGTCGGCAGGCCTGCTTCTTCAAAAACCTCTGTATGGTAGTACATTGCTTTTGGACCGATGTCAGTAGGAAGGCCGAACAAGAAATCTCCTTCGCCATTCTCAGCACCTCTCCATTTCCAGTCCAAATACTCACCCTTAATGTCTTCAGCACCTAAATCATATAAGTTCACGAACCGATCCTGCGCTTCACGGTAACGGTCTAACTGATCAACTTCGATCATCGCTAGATCAGGAGCTCCTGTACCAGAAGAAATGGCCGTGAACAAACTATTGTGGTGATCTCCTAATTCAGATGTTTTGATATTGATATTCACATCTGGATTTTCTTTTTCATATTCCTCTGCTAACGCTTCATAATTCGTTGCTCCGAACAACCAGAAATCCAGGGTTACCTTTTCTCCATCACCTGAAGATTCTTCTCCTCCATTACAAGCAGCAAGAAATACACTTGAACTTAGCAGCAAAGCACCCAAGAAACTCTTTTTTAGTTTCATATCTTATACCCCTCCATTAATAGTTCTTTCTATAGTTTCAACCAATTTAGCCACAACCATTTACGAAACCGGTTTCGTAAATGGTTAAAAAAAATCAATTGATTCTGTTTCTATTGACGATTATAACACTTTTGTATCCGTTTTCAATAGGTTTTTTAAAAAAATTCTTTGTGTTTTAGTAAACCGGTTTCGCAAATGCCTAAATCAAGAGGATGGGACTGCTTCGGTCGGGGTGTGATGGATTTGCGGTGAGATCTGTATAAAGGTGAGGCTTCCTCGGTCAGGAGAAATGTGTTTCCGATTTGATTTAGAAGGAAAAACTCCCCACCCCGCCGAATAGAATGGAATTGGATAGATTAGTTCAAAGGAGATTTCATTATGGAAAAGCAGCAGGTCACGAGAAGATATGATTTGGATTGGTTGAAGGTCATAGCCACTCTGCTTGTTTTTTTATATCATTGCTCAATGTTTTTTAACCCTTTTGATTGGCATGTGAAAAATAATGAATTGGACAGCTCTGTTATTCTGGCGTTCTCCCTCCTGATCGGTACCTGGATCATGCCCATCTTCTTTGTGATTTCCGGCATCAGCTCCTACTTCTCCCTGCAAAAAAGGCGCATGGGAACCTATATGAATGAAAGGCTGCTGCGTCTCGGGATTCCACTGGTATTCGGGGTATTGATCCTGTCTCCACCGCAAGTTTATATTGAACGTTTAGATAACAACCAGTTCACAGGTTCGTTCCTGGAGTTTCTTCCCCTGGCTTACAAGGGACTATATTTAGAAATCGGCGCTACCGGAAACTTCGCATTCGTCGGCCTGCACCTATGGTACCTGCTTGCCCTGATCCTCTTTTCATTTATAACAATGCACTTATTCAATAAAACAAAGTCTTTTAAAAATGTCACACCTTTTCATTTGATCCTTTTGCACATCGCCCTGATCGCAGTGGCTGCCTTTGTTGAAACCGTCCATCTCGGAGGATGGGATCTGCTCGTTTACCTGCTGCTATTTCTTGCCGGTTACTATATTTTCAGCAGTGACCAATTACTTTCGCTATTAAAAAAGACCTTTCCGGTTCATCTCATACTGGGTTTAACCGCAGCAATTTCTTATGCTCTCTGGTTCATGCTCGATTTTCCTGAAAGAGGATCGATGGCGTTTACCCTGTTCACCAGTCTGGCTGTAATCGGAAGCTTGAACGTAATTCTCTTCTTCTATTACATGGCTGACAGGTACTTGTCTTTTTCTAACAAGCTTCTCCGGTATACCAGTGAGGCCTCCTTGCCTTTTTATATTCTGCATCAGCCGGTTATCGTTATAATAGGTTTCTTAATCAAAGATTGGAGCTGGCCAATTTCATTGAAATTTATCTTTCTGATAGTGGTTTCATTTCTCATCATTGCTTTCATCTATCATTTTGTGATTCGCACCCTCCCATTCCTTAGAATTCTATTTGGACTCCGAGGAAAGAAGCGCCAGGCTTCCTTGCCGCCGCCAGCTAAACCAGAAGTCAGCATTTAATAGTATCCTAAGTCGTTCCGATAACGTGGGGAAAGCGTAAAATCGCGTCAAAATAGCCCGTACATAATATAGGATTACAAACATTTAACACAGAAAAAAAGCCTGGGAGATCCCAAGCTTTTTTCTATGTGTTGTTTTATAGCGAAAGTTCTTTTTTATTCCTCAAGCTCCCTCGTGTTTACGAGAACTAAATGACCGTTATCCCTTTCATAGAAACTTATAAAGGTCGGTTCATTCCCTTCAAGTTGATAACTTACAAGAATACTGTCCTTGCTTAATTCTTCAACGAATTGAATTGAAAAATCCTCAGTGGCATATGTCTCTTCAAGTTTTTCAGAAACTGTTCTTTCCAACATTTTATCTTCTATTAAAAGCGTTAGTAACCATACCGTGGTGCCAAGGGATAATGCTAAAGATAATAATGATATTTTCGTAATAGTATTTTTCTTTGTGAGTTCTCGGATAAATTCAACCCTTAATTTGAAACGTTTACTCTTGTTATGCAAAAAATGTTAAACACTAACGTTAATCCTTCTAGGATCAACGCCTCCGTTTGTAAAGGGCACTTTATTACTCATCCTAAGATGGTTTAATCAAATGAACATTTTTTCTAAAAGAAAAGTTATAAGAAAATATCCACGAGACGAGAAGTGATAAAAGCTTCAACCAGAGCAGCAAGTATAAATAAAGGAATGATAATCACTATATAGCTTGTGATACCTTGCCTTAACATTCCCTTGAATTTTTCGGAGTTTTTCTTTCTATGAAAAACCTTATAAAACATATTTTTATTAATATACATACCTATTGCTACGCTATAAAGAATAGGAATAATTTCAATTACTGCGTGGGGTAGAAATGCTACAACCATTGTTTGTAAAACGTTATGATTCATAATAACACCGTAACCAGCAACTATTCCTACGGATGCAAAAGAAAGTAAGCCGTAAATAAAAGGAAGTCCATATACAGGAATAAACCCGCATAAGATAATCATCAACCCAATAAACAAGTTATTCAATAGAATAGAATAGAATAAAACTTTTGTACATTTGCTGGCTCTTCCTTGTCATCTAACATCTGTTCAGCAATAAGATGCGTTTGCTCCACTATAAAATTTTCAAAATAAAATGAGGAAAAGAGGAAAATTAGAGCTGTTAATATACCTAAAATCAATACAGCAAATATACTTTTCCTGTAAAATTGGTTATATAAGTGATACTCTAATACAAATTTCCCTTTCACTTTATCTATACTCATTTCATATTTGACCCTCCTATTAAACTACTTATTAAACTATCCCTTTACTAGAACAAGGGCCGGCTGCTCCTTCAGCAAACGCCCTCTTATTCAAATCGTTCTTTACTCCTATCGTACTCTCGCTTCTTGAAAAAGAAGATAACAAGTATGCTAATCACTCCAGTTAGGTAGGAATAATCCTGGTTGCTTATGGCTTTATAAGTAAGAAATAATATGCAGCCTATTGAAAAAACAGCAATTATCATCATTTTATTTTTTGTCATACTATCTCCTCCTTTGCTCATCGGAACTGAAATAAAGGTGAGCAGGCCAACTTGAATATACGACTAACCAGTACTCACAAAGCTCCGCAACTTCTTATTATGTCCACCATTTATCGAAATGATGTTAATAAAGATGTTGAGCAGCAAATCAAGTCAAAAAAGTTTAATAATAAAAGCTATACCTAAAGCAAACGGTAAACATCCAAAAGCTGAACAACCGGCGCATCCATCTAAAGCCTCTTTTTGAGTTATTGGTTCCTCTTTATCGTTTTCCATATCCTTTGGGAGTTGCGTTTCTTCAATAATTTTTGACACACATTACCTCCTTAGCAACGCCACCTATAACATAACTACATTTCCATTCCCTATTTTAAATTTCGTTTCAAGTTCCCGCTAAAATTCTGTTTATTTCTCATCAATCCAACACTGTTACCAAAAACAGCTCCCATAAAAAATAGGTAGAAGGTGTTCCAGTTGTATGAACCACTACCATAACCCGCTGCTAAGAAAATCAGCATCGACACCCCTAAAATGATTCCAGCGTATTTCAAATTCTCACGAAATTCCTTCACTGATTATTCCCCCTTTATACCTTTTGACGAAAAACTGGCAATTTAAGTTCCGCCCCCGATAATTACGTTAATAATTAGACGATACTCATTTACTTAAGTTTCGAAAATCCCGTTTAATATCCCGATCGAAGGTAACTTATCGTTTTCTTTTTCAAATTAAAGCAGACAACAAAAAGAATAGCGGTTAAGAGTAGTAAAGATGGAATTAAGGATAGGTCCTAATTTCACCTTAAAGCTTACCTCCGGATTTCTTTATTTGAAATACTCAATAAAAATTTTATTAGACGAACAAAGGGCACTGCTTTTTTAAGCAATCGCCCTAATCGTACAACTCTCTATTGAATTTCAAGTGGAGAGGGCTGCTTTTCCCATTCAGTTGGCCCTTCGTTTGGTTCGATAAACTTCCTCCAATAGTCTCCCGTTTTCTTATCAAATAGGATTACATTTTGTTCATTCGCTGAAATAAACTCATATCGAAATTGCTCTTCTGGCTCTGGGCTGCCTTTCCTTGATGAATCCCTTATCGCACTTGAGATGGTAAAGGCGGAAACTAGTATACAGATACTTAAGATAACAATTGCACCAGTCAATGATAATCTACGTTTTTTCTCATCCAACTGAACTCCCCCTAACTATTTACTCTCTAACTTTTTCTTGGCTTTTCGTTCTAAAAATATTGGAGCTATATTTAGCAAGATAGAAGCTATTGTCAAAAACCATAATTCCCTATCATAATTGGGGACTTCACTTAAAGCTGACATATCTTCCCTTATTACCAACTCCGATACAAAACTGTGTTCTGCACAAAGTGTTAATGCTGTAAATGATAATCCCATCGCCATAGCAAGTTTATAGTCTTTTCCTGCTGCGACCATATAAAGATTTTTAAAGGTTACTACTATTGCAACGACCCCTAATACCAGCCACATACCTATTCCTCCGAATATTTTAATTTACAACGATCAATTGTTTTCTTTTTGAACAATCCTACCCATTAATGAAGAACTGAATTTTCATAATATTACAGTATATTTTACCACAAAATGTTATCAATCCTGAGATTTTCTTGGGGCAGTTTAAAAGCGCATGCCAAATAAAAAATAAAACAGCACCCTAAATCGCTCGATGACAACTTCTATTGTCAAAGTCGATATTAGGGTGCTATTTTTTATGCTATCTTACACTGTCATTCCACGATTCAGGTGTACCATCGTTTATCTATCACACTATTTTTCAGGGGGATATTAGTGGTCACTCCCACTTAAACACATAACTGGCAAGCATAAATCCGCCGACCAGCCACACACCCAGAATCAGAGTTTCCGTCCCCAGCTCCAAAAACGGTGTTCCCAGATTCATTATCTCCCGCAGAGCTGAACTTAGATGGGCAATAGGAAGGATGTTAACAACCGGTTGAACCATTTCCGGCATGTCACTGACTGGAAAAAATACTCCGCCCAGGAACAATAGGGGAAACGTAACAAACGCAGCAATCGGGCCCGCGCTTTCAGGGTTTTTGGCCATACCGGCAATGACAAAGCCAAGTGACATAAAGGTCAGGGTTCCGAGTATAATGAAGAAAATAAGCGCGAGCCATGAGCCTGCGACATTGATTCCGAAGATGAGATTGGCGATGAGGACGACCAGCAGTGCCTGCGTCCCATTAAGCATCAGCCTGGCTGAGATTTGCGCCGCAATGAAAGTCGAAGCTTTTAACCTTGTTCCCTGCATCCTGCGAAGAATCCCTCTCTCACGCCACGCTGAGATTTGGCCAGCAACGCCATTCATATTGTTGTTCAAAATCATCAACGCGACAATCCCCGGCACAAGGAAATCGACGTAACGGAGATTCAAAGCCTCAATGCCAACCTTTTCAACGGTCACGAGTGGTTGATAATCCACAAGGTCTTTGCTGTATTGATCAATAATTCCATTTATAACCGTGATGCCAAGCTCGGCGTTTTCGAGGTTTTTTTCGTTATAATAAACCGGAAGCGAGAAGGCTGAATTCTCCCCCTTCAGATTTTCTCCATATCCTGCGGGTATTTCAATAAGAAGCTGGATATCTCCGTTCTCAACAGCCTTTTTACCAGTTTCTACATTCTCAAAACTTTCTGTTTCAACGGCTTTATTTTCGTAAAATAGGTCCTTTATATCATTGGATGCAGCGGTTTGATCGAGATCGACCACCCCGGCGGACAAAGAAACAGAATTTTCTTTTCCAACAAGCGAACCCAGTGCCAGCATTAAGATGATGGGAAAAAGCAACGTGAAGAGCAGCACCTGCTTATTTCGTGCAAAAATACGCAGCTGCGCCAATGTTAACTGCCAATATGCTCTCATGATTCTCTGATGCTCCTTCCTGTCATATGAATAAAGACATCTTCCAAAGTCGCCAAGCGTGTTTGAAGATCCTCAAATTTAAATTGATGCTGCTCGGACGCATGAATCAGGGAGGTCAAGGCCAGCTGCAGATCGTCCGTAGACAGCTGGACAAAGGTATCTTTGATGGACACTTCGCCGACTCCCTCCATCGCCATGAACCAATCTTTTTCAGGAGGGTTTTTCAGGTGAAATTCCACCGTGCTGGTCGACTGCAATTTTTTTACCAGGTTAGTTGGTGTATCGAGAGCGATCAACTCCCCTTGATCCATGATGCCGATGCGGTCACAGAGCACATGGGCCTCATCCATATAGTGAGTGGAAAGAATGACTGTTTTACCCCGCTCCTTTAAATGCAGGACAATATCCCATAGCGTTCTCCTCGCTTGCGGATCGAGACCGGTCGTCGGTTCATCAAGAAACACGATTTCCGGATCATGAATCAGAGCCAGCGCAATAGCAAGCCGCTGTTTCTGCCCGCCTGAAAGACCTTTAATCCGGTCCTTCCTCTTTTCAGTCAGCAGCATATCCTCTATTAATTCGTTGATGTTGACGTTATTCGGATAAAAGCTTGCATATAAGTGCAGAATTTCTTCTACTTTCAATAATTCGAATAAGGAGGTGGACTGAAGCTGTACGCCAATCACCTCTTTGACCTTGTTCACTTGTTTGCGGACATCGAAGCCTGCCAATGCCGCTGTTCCTTCGTCTGGCTTGCGGAGGCCGACCAGCATTTCAATTGTCGTTGTCTTTCCGGCACCATTGGGTCCAAGCAAGCCGAATATTTCTCCTTTTTTCACTTGAAAAGCCACTCCATTCACAGCCGTAATCGAGCCGTAGCGCTTCACAAGATTTTGAACATCTACCATTATTTCATTATTCATGACAAACCTCCTTAGGATTGCAGTTGATTTATTTAATAAGCTTTTTTTATCACTACTTCCACAAAGATTGCGGCTGGTGGGTGGGAGAGAGCCGACGGGCAAATGTTCCCGAGAGAAATAAGGGAACATATTTCCGCTATTTGCAGATTCACTCTCATTTTAGAGTAATTAAGGGAAGATTTTTCCCTTATTTATAGAAAAATACCTATTTTGCTAGTGTTGGAGGCCTATAAGGGAAAATCGTTCCTCTATTTAAGCCTTTTTCCGTTCTATTTAGTAATTAAGGGAAGTTTATTCCCCTATTTTAAAAAGCGGAAACATACTAGTCAGCTCCGACTGTCTCACCGGGTTTAGAAAGTGCCTCAAAAAAAGAAAACAGCCTCTTATAAGCTGTTTCCCTCCTCATTATACGCGGTGGTGGTCCTCTTTCCAATTTTGTACTGCCTTCTTAATTTCATCAGGTGAAAGGTTCTCCGATAAGACACGATCCACTAAATCAGGATACTCCGCGTCATCCGCAAAACGCAGGGCAATCACCTGCTTCAGTGATAGCCTGGAATCTAATAGATTCCCAGTCAATCGATAATACCGGAAGTTCTCTTCTCCACGAATGATCCGATCCTGAAGCTTCAGGGCATACCCTCTCAGCCTCACTGTCACAAATAAAAAAATCAGTGCAAACAATAATACAATCACGCTCAGCAGCCACTGGTCCCCCACGTTTTGGAAGAAGAATACAATCGATAAAATGAACGCAATAAGCGAAAGCAGGCCAATTCCTCCTATAAAGAGCGAATCTGCCTGTGTATGATTCTTATAATCTTGTTTTATTGTCATTACCCCCTGTCCCTCTATCTTATTCTAGCTTATTTGTGTTATCCCTTCATAATATGAGCGCAGCCGTATTTATAAAACCATGGATTAAGCTCGCTCTCCTTGACCCTGATGAAAAAAACACTTCACTACATTAACGCACGAAAAGGGACAGTCCCTCTTCGCGCTTTTATGTACTAAAGTAAAACAGAACTAGCCCTTCCCGTTCATTTACAAAACATACCAACTGTCCTATACTTACTAAAAAAGCGAGGTGTTCGGGTTTGGCAATTATTACGGTAGACTTTGATGGAACACTTTATCAAGGAAATTCCTTCAAGGCCATGTTCTCAGTCGGAAAAGAAACATTCACCGCCAAGCAGTGGGCGATTGTTGCTGCAGGACTAGCTAAGGCATCTGCCGGCGGCTTACTAAAAGGAAAAAACAAGTTCCGCCACGATTTTTTCAGGGCCTTTGCGAAGACGTTCAAAGGCAAGACCACGGAAGAACTAGATCTCTTTTTCCAGGAACTCGTGGATCACGGAAAAGAGGAAGTGCACCACACCCTTGTCAGCAGAATCCACGATCACCAGAAGAACGGAGACACGGTCATTGTGCTATCAGGCGCGCTCCAGCCGTTCCTGAATGCTTTTATCAAACATCTTCAATTAAAAGATGTTCATGTGCTGAGCACAGAGTTGCAGTTCGACCAGGACGGCCAATGTACAGGCGAAATCGGACAAATTGTAAACGGCGATGTCAAAGTAGCGAAATTGCAGGAGTGGATGAACCAGCAGCACCCCACTGAAAATCCACCAAAAGAAATTTGGGCATACGCCGACAGTGAAAGCGATATTCCCCTGCTTCACTTTGTGAGCAACCCGGTTCTGGTTAACCCTAAACAAGGCATGCTTAAAGTAGCGGAAGAGAATAAGTGGGCTATATTTGCTTAATAAGTTGCGATAAAAAAAGGTTTAAAAGAATGGCTCGAACCTTCTATTAAACCTTTTTTATTTGTCTGCTTTATAGGGTCTAGTTAATTTCTGCCCCAGGTCCACAGTTTCACTAGGCGGCATAATTCCTACTTGATCTTAGGCATATACAGATTCTGAAGCTTTCTTGAGATACTTATATGGTTTCTTTTTTGGGTAATCGAACCCAACAAATGAACTTGATTGACGAGTCTTTTTGACTTGTAATATAAATTGGTGTGGAATTACGATCTTTAATTAAAGCCCCCTATAATGGAAGATGGTGTTTAAATCTTTCTAAGACTGATTCGTTAAAGGGAAATACCTGGTTTTTAACCTTACTTTTCATTTCTTCTAACGACAGAATAGCACCTTCTTTTAATTCTAGAGGATAATTATATTTTAAGCTGTTTGTTTCAAATTCTTCTTCATCAATAACTTCCCATTGCTCATCTTGCTTTTTTACAAGGTCTAAGTCCAAATCAACAAAAGATATTTCATTGCCTCTTAATACCGACGGCAAAGCAACATTACAATAATAAGAGACAATACTGCCATTTTTAATTTCCATCGCTACTGTGAAACCTTCTTTTAGAGAGAAGTATTCCAATGATGTATTATCAAATATAAATGTTGTATCTCTTGAGTAGTGCTTTAACTTTCTACCTGGTTTACAAAGCACTATGACGTACTCTGATGTTTGGCTAATTAGTTCACCTTGCCATTCATAATGTAATGATTTAGGATACTTCAATGCTTTAATATTTATAACTTCACTCAGAATAATACCCCCTATGAATTCTTTTACTACCCTGCAACTGTTTGTATAGCAAACGTTCCCGTTTGTTGAATACTAAGATGTACTATTATTTCATTGTATATTTACTCAATAATACTTAATTACTTTGACTTTCGATAAATGATGGTCCACTTTGATTTTTCATCACAACATCACTATGTTGAAAGAAATCAAAGATTCGCTCTCTTTGCTTTTCAGGGATATTATTCGGTATCTCACTTAAATGAAACCAATCAATCTTGTCAGCCTCGTCAGTCAAAGTTAATTTGCCGCCAATTTTTTTACACAAAAATGAGAAAACCAAATTATTTTTTGCTGGTTTGTTATACAATCCTAAGACTTTTTCTATTTCCACTTCAAGACCAATTTCTTCTTTCACTTCCCTGATAACCGCTTCCCAAGGTGATTCATTCTTTTCTACTCCACCTCCTGGAAGGTTCCATAAATCATAATCTCTCCTATGACAAAGTAATACTCTTTTATCTTCATCAAGAATAATTGCAAAAGCACCCAAATTGAACATTATTCTCCCCCTCGTATCACAATTCACATTCGCTTTTTTTATATAATTTAACCTTGGAATATTCAACTAACCTGCCCCAATACTTGAAGATAGGTCATCTACCTTTTTCACTCCGCCTTGTGACGATAATACTCTACTGCTTCCTTCAATCGTTCGTTTTCCTTTTTTATTTCTTCGATGTTCCTCTCTTTTTTCCATTTATAAATTAATAATCCACCAGCAAATAATAAAGAAATTACCCAGCCAGAAAGATAAAAGGTATCTAAACTTTCTTGAGTAAGCCACGTTAAGAATTGAAATTGAAAAATTGTGAATGTAATCAACATAATAAAAGATGTATAAAACCATTTCCACCAGTTTTTCATTTAAATCCTCCTTAATCCTAGTTCAATCATTCTGCCCCAATAATTGGACAATACAGGGGACGGCCGCTTGTTCGGCAAACGTCCCCGTTGAACGAGATATTGTTTCACCCTTCGACGATCGCCAGGTATTTTTTGATTTTTCCTTCAGATTCAACAATTAAAATATCTCCTCTTTCTTTTGTGGAAAAAATCTTTGTACCAACAGGGAGTTTATTTGACATCTCATTTTTAAAATCTGTATTAGTATCATTTTTTGTTTTTATTTCACCGATTTGAACATCTTTTGTTAAAGATAACTCTTCTACCCAATCAATATTAGTTTTGTAGATTACTCCATCATACTGAAAAATATCAGCATCAGAATTCAATGTTAATACTTCAGCAGCATCAATACGATCACTTGACACTGTTGTAGTTCCCCCTTGAATATTGCATCCTGTAAACATTAATAAAGCTAATGCAGTCAAACCGCAGAATAACTTTTTAAATTTCAATTCACTCACCTCTTTTATATACATAAAGGTAATTTTCAATTAATCTCTCTTTACTGAAACAAACGGCGGCTGCTTGTTCGATCCCCTTTCTTTATAGCATTGAGTAAGGAAAACTCAAATTCTAAGTTCGCCAATTTCATTTAGAAACCCCTTGACTTTAACCAATATTTGTTTGAATTTATGACTCCTGATACCTTCATCTATAAGCCAAAATATAATGGCTGTTAAAACCACAAAAGGGGAAAGGAAATTTTCTATTCCTCCTTTACTTCCAGTCAGTAATATAGGGGCTGCTACGAAAAGTAAACCCATAGAAGTATGAACGAGAAAAGATGCACCAGCTCGTTTTAAACCTGTTAATCTACTGGTAGCAAAGTCTGACAATACTGAAGAAGGGATACCGTATATAAAAAGAATTGGCAGCAAATACATGCCAATTGCCAGCCCAACCGCCAATCTCTCAGCTAACATTGAAAAAATAATGATCATAAATGTCCCTGTCAGCAAAGATACAGCAATTTTCCTGATAACCATCGCCCACCCCCAAATAAACAAAATGATTGTGGCTTTTTAACCTAACCCGTTAATGCAATATCCATTTTTTACAATTTTATCACATAATTACTTAAAACGCTTATATCCGCAAGAACGGGATGCGAATTGACAAGCCATTTAACACCATCATTAGCACCTTTGGCTTTTTTAGAGCAATTTTTTACAGAAAACTATATTTGAAGAGCCTTTTGCAAGACAGAATAGAAGAATCTTTGGGCACCTTCAACCCGAATTAAGCCCAAGCAGAATCCTTCACTTCCAATACAAGTAAATGCCTCCGCTGCTATCTTCTGCTATACTTCAAGAATACCTTTCATAACAAAAAATAGATTCACGAGGTGTTCTCCATGATTAACGCAACTGGCTGGGTGACTTTTTCCTTCACTCCCAAAGCCGTGAAAAATTACAAACCAAAAGCGATCAAAACCATAAATGCCTTCAGTAAAAACGGCAATCAATTTGATGTTCAGACTGTTTCCCCTCCGTTCGACCGCGAAGGCGATATCGCCCTTCAGGTCAAATGCAACTTCGATATTTATATAAAAGAACGGTATGGTTTCCGGGAAGGCACTGATTACATCCCGGTTGTCGGGGAGGAATTACAGCAGATGCTCCCAATGGCCGGAGTACCGATTACACAGATTACGAACATTCAGAGAGCCTAGTTGCCGTTCTCTGCTTTTACACAGGGGAGAACAAGTTATAAGTTCTTCATAAAGGGTAAGAAAAGAATAGCAGCACTAAAAGCCGTAAGCCATGGATACCTTCCACGGCTTTTTTATTTTCACTAGAAACGGAGGGATTCTTTTGAAACCAGAACAACAAGAAGTCAAAAAAGCCGGATTTCCAGTCCTGTTAATTGTAATCGGGTTCGTCATATCAGGTCTGTTCATCTATGGGTTTTCAGAGATAGCAGAGGGCCTGCTTGAAAATGAGGTTAAAACCTTTGATGACGCCATCATCGATTTCTTTATTTCAATTGAGAGCTCTGGCCTTGATCAGTTTATGGTCTTCATAACCGAGCTTGGCTCTGTATGGTTCATTACCACTGCTTCAATCATAACGATAGGGGTCCTGTGGTTTAAATTTAAGGATAAATGGGGGATTCTCTTCTTCATCCTGGCCATAGGTGCAGGCGGACTGCTTACCAAACTTTTAAAAACCTTTTACGAAAGAGGACGACCGTCGATTAATCCGGAGATTGATGCAGTCGGCTTCAGCTTCCCAAGCGGCCACTCAATGGGATCTTTGATATTCTATGGATTCCTAATTTATCTCGTTGTCAGAAGCAGCCTTTCCCTTGCTGCTAAATGGACACTCTCGACTATCGCTGCGTTACTCTTTGTTTTCATTGGCATAAGCAGAATTTACTTGGGCGCCCACTTTCCTACAGATGTTCTTGCCGGGCAGCTGGCCGGAGGGTTCTGGCTGATCCTTTGTATCCTGGCACTTGAATATGTCAATTGGCGGAGCAGGAGTGAGGTGCGGCCCATTAAGGCAACACGCGAATTTTTCTCTGAATTGTTCTAGAGAGAATTATTATACTGAGAAGAAGAGAGGCATTATGTATGAAAAAATTTTTTAAAAGAGCCGGAATTACAATAGGCACAGCTCTCTTCCTTCTATTAACCTGGGGTATTATTGAGCCTTATACGATTGCTGTTGAACAAGAAACAGCAGAGATACCCAACCTTCCCCAAGCTTGGGATGGGAAAGACATAGCGGTATTAGGAGATTTTCAGGTCGGAATGTGGATGGATAATGACTCTGTTATTCCCCGTGCAGTGGATAAGATTATTGAAGAAGAACCTCAAGCTGTACTGCTCCTGGGAGACTATGTCTATCATCCTGCAGATGACAACACGGTACAAATGGAGAAGGTCGCAGATGCTTTGACACCATTAGAGGAGGCTGATATACCTGTCTTTGCTCTTCTCGGAAATCATGATTATGCTATGGATAAAAAAGATGACAGAATTAACCAGGAAACAGCGGATCGTGTAGACCGCATTTTAGGGGAGAAAGGCATCCGCATGCTTCAGAATGAGTCTGTTCCTCTTACTTTAGAAAACAATGAAATAACCACTAATGGGGAGAATGAAAATACCCTTTACCTGGGCGGACTGGGGGCAAGCTGGCCTGGTAATGTGGATGCTCCAAAAGCATTGGAGAATATTCCAGAGGACGCCCCAAGGCTTTTCATGATGCACAATCCTGAAGCGTTTAAAAAACTGCCGCCTGATTCTGCACCAGCAGCTGTTGCAGGCCACACGCATGGAGGACAAATCCGGATACCTTTCACTCCAGACTGGTCATATAAGGATCTTGGAGCTAAAAATGCTCATGTCGACGGCTGGACTGATGAGAGTTACGGCAGTAATGGAAACAGCCTTTATGTAAATCGCGGGATTGGGTTCAGCCTGCTCCCAATCAGGATCAATTGTCCACCAGAAATCACATTTTTCAAATTATCCGCAAAGGCATGATGTGAAATTGGCCAATACACTTTAAAGCGCGAAAAGGGACAGTCCCTCTTCGCGCTTTCTTGTGTTGAAATGCTTTATAGATTCTCCCCATTACTGCCAATAACATCTTTGTACCAGTAGAAGGATTTTTTTCGGCTTCTTTCCAGCGTTCCGCTGCCATCATCATGCTTATCAACATAGATGAAGCCATATCGCTTGGAATATTCACCGGATGAAGCACTCACCAAGTCGATGCAGCCCCATGAAGTATATCCAATGAGGTCTACCCCATCTTCAATTGCTTCACCCATTGCTTTGATATGGTCGCGAAGATATTCAATCCGGTAGTCATCGTTGATGCTGCCATCTTCCTCAACCTTATCGTAAGCACCTAAACCATTTTCAACAACCATCAGTGGTTTTTGGTAGCGGCCGTACAGCTCATTTAGTGCAACACGAAGCCCAGTAGGATCAATCTCCCAGCCCCAGTCACTTGCTTTCAGGAATGGATTTTTCACGCCGCCAATCAGATTTCCTTCTCCGATTTCTTCTGGTGTTTTATTCTTCTTCTCCGTTCTGGACATGTAGTAACTGAACGAAATGAAGTCAACCGTACCTTCTTTGATTGTCTCCAAGTCACCCTCTTCCATTTCAATCTTAATATCGTTTTCCTTGAAGAATCGATTTGCGAATGTTGGATATTCTCCGCGAACATGTACGTCCCCACAGTAAAAGTTGAACATTCTTCCATCAGCCAATGAGTACATGACATTTTCCGGATTAGCATCATAGGAATAAGTTGGAGCATAGATCAGCATACACCCGATCTGAGAACCAGGAATGATTTGATGACCGAGCTTTACGGCAATGGCACTGGCCACAAATTGATGATGCAGCCCCTGGAAGCTTTCCTGCAGACGTGTTTCATCACTAGTAGCCGAGAATCCAAGACCGAATAATGGGAAGTGAGTGGCACCATTGATTTCATTGAACGTCAGCCAATATTTCACTTTGTCTTTATAGCGGTTGAAAAGAACCGTTACATAACGCTCGAAGAAATCTACCAGCTTACGATTCTTCCATCCGCCATATTCTTTTATTAAATGCAGAGGAGTTTCATAGTGAGCAATTGTCACCAATGGCTCGATTCCGTGCTTATGAAGTTCATCAAAAACCCGATCATAGAACGCCAATCCTTCTTCGTTTGGCTCAAGCTCGTCACCCTTAGGGAAAATCCGGCTCCAGGCAATACTCATGCGAAAGACTTTAAAGCCCATTTCGGCAAACAATGCGATATCTTCTTTATACCGGTGATAAAAGTCAATTGCCTCATGATTAGGATAAGTATATTTTTCAGTATCCATTTCAAAGTCGAAGCCAGACTGCGATAAAAGCTTCATACGTACTTTTCCGCCTGGTAACACGTCTGCCAAATTCGGCCCTCTTCCTCCTTCGTTATATCCACCTTCTAATTGATTGGCAGCAGTTGCGCCGCCCCATAAAAAGTTTTCTGGAAATTTCATATCAAATTACCTCCATTTTTTAGTGAAAAATTGTACTAGTAATATCATAATTTTTTTAACTCTTAAGCCTCAAGGTGTAACAAAACGTCATTATGTGTGACAGCTGCCATATTTGTTTTGTTTATTTTTGCAAATGAAGTAGTGTTTGTGATGATAACAGGTGTCACTGTATCAAAGCCTTCTTTCTTGATACCTTCAATATCCACTTCCAATAAAGGCTGTCCTGCTAGTACGCTTTCTCCCTGTGCAACCAAGGCTTCAAAATATTTACCTTCAAGCTGTACTGTATCAATACCTACATGAATCAAGATTTCAACACCTTCTTCTGATGTAATCCCAATTGCATGTTTGGTTTTAAACAGGGTGGTTACCACGCCATTTACCGGCGATACAACCCTGCCATCTACCGGTCTTACAGCAATTCCTTCTCCCATTACTTCGGAAGAGAATGTTGGGTCGCTTACTTCAGAAAGCTTTACCACTTCCCCTTTCAGCGGACTGATCAAAACGGAATCCGTATCTGCTTTAGTTACAGCCACAGCTTCTTCTGTTTTCGTTACTTCCTCGTTTTCAACTGAAGCTTCAACCGGAACATCCTCAAACCCTAGTAGGTAAGAAATAATTGTGGCTGCAAAGAATGCTACAGCAAGCCCGATTAGTGCGTGCACAAAAGTTGGTCCAATAAATGAGGTAACTCCCGGCAGACCTGCGCTTCCTCCTAAGATATAAGCAGCTACACCTGTAATGGCATAGTATAAGCCCCCGACCGCTGCTCCTAATAAAGCTCCGACAAACGGCTTCTTAAGTCTTACGTTTACTCCATACATGGCAGGTTCTGTAATACCCATCAAGGCCGTAATAGAGACCGTTAATGACAGAGATTTGAATTTTTTATTTCTAGATTTTAAAAATACGGCAAACGCTGCCCCTGCCTGGCCCATATTCGCCAAGAACATCGCCGGCATTAAGTAATCAATGCCCTTTACGGTAAGATTGTTGATCATAATAGGCACCAAAGCATAATGCATACCCGTCATAATAATTAACGAGAAAGTACCCGCTAGTAAAACCATTGCAATAAAGCCATAATCTTCAAATAAGAAACCTAATCCACTAGATAGATAGTCACCCAGAATAACTCCAAGCGGCCCTACTGTCATTAAGGTTACCGGAACAACAAACAGAATAGTTAACGTCGGCACGACAATCAATTTCAAAGAACTATGTGTAAATTTATCCACAAACCTCTCAACATATGAAGCAATCCAAATAGATAGGATAATCGGGATAACCGTTGAAGAATACACTGCTGCTATTACAGGTAACCCAATGAAACTTATAGGTTCACCAGCGTTGAATAAAGTCGTTAACGTCGGATGCAAAATGGCCGCAGCAATGGTGGCCGCTATATAAGGGTTACTGCCAAACTTACGGGCTGCACTGACTGCTAACAGAATCGGCAGGAAGTAGAATGCTCCATCCCCAATGGCATTTAAAATAATATACGTCTGAGACGCTGCATCAAGCCAGCCGAATGTAGCAAGGATGGCCAAGATCCCTTTAATCATCCCAGCGCCGGCAATCGCTGGAAGAATCGGAGTAAACACACCAGAGATGACATCAAAAATCGCGCTTATTACATTACTGCTGCCTGATTTTTCTCCGTTGCTATCCTCACTTAACTTAGTATTATTGATGATCTCTTTATAAACTTTCGGCACATCATTTCCAATGATAATCTGGAATTGAGATCCGCTTATATTCGTACCCATGACCCCATCCAGATTTTCAAGTTCGCTGCGTTTTACTTTCTTGTTGTCACGCAAATTGAACCGAAGCCTCGTCATACAGTGAATGACACTTTGAACGTTATCTTCCCCGCCAACCAACTCAATTATCTTGATACCTAAATCTTTATGGTTCATATCCTTACACCCCCAATAATTTTCAAAAACAATTCATTTCCCAAAAGAAAAAACCCAAACTACGTGAAGACCAGCAAGTACGTTGCCCGCCATTCCCGCAATTCAGGTTTTGCCTCAAGAGAGTAACAATCCTAAACGGAAAGTATTTATTTTTTCACTACACGTTCGATATGAATGGTTAAGTAAAGCAGTTCTTCTTCTGTCAGTTCATATCGGTATTGCTTTTCCACAAACTTCTTGATCTTCAATGAGCATTGATAAGCATCAGGATACTTATTGATAATGACATTTAACAAATCGTCTTCCTGACTGTTTTTGTGGTGCTCCCCTTTGACCAAGCGATGTGCGAAGAACTTCAGATGCGTGATGAACCTGTGATAATTTAAAGAAGACTCATCGAACTCGATTTTGAAGCTGTATTTGACAATCGTTAAGACATCCTGGATCACCTTCGTCATATCAACCGTGTTGGTCATGTCCTCATTGAACTGAGCATTGACAATATGGAGGGCAATGAACCCTGCCTCATCCTCCGGTAGAATAACGTTAAAGCGGTCGCAAATCTTATTCAGAGCTTCAAGGCCGATTTCGAACTCCTCTTTATAAAGGTTCTTCGTTTCCCAGAGCAGCCCATTCTTGATAGGCAGATTCTGATTATACCGCTCTATCGCAAAATGGATATGATCCGTTAAAGAAATATAGATGCTGTCGTTCAGTTCTTTTCCGAGCTTTTGCTTTGCAAATAGGATAACTTCCTCAGACAGTTCCATATACTCCATTGGGATATCCGCAATCAGGGTTTTAAACTTCTTTGTGATATCCTGGTCTTCCAAAGTGAAGATCTTTTCTACTTTATCTTCATCGATGTCTTCCCCAACACGCTTGTTAAAAGCAATGCCGCGTCCCATGACAATCACTTCCTGATCATCTTTCATGGAGACAATTACATTATTGTTCAGTATTTTACTAATCTTCACTTCTTCCACCTCCGATAACAAAAAAGGCAAAACCTTCCCCGTTTATAAGGGAATCGGTTTTGCCTGATTTAACAGTAACAATCCGTTCTGTATGCGCTTACTTAGTATATTACAACACAATAAAGATGCACGCAACCTCTTTTTCAAAAAATTTAAATACTATTAATAAGGCCCTATCAACTCATGCTGCGAAGCCGCCAGCAAATCCCTGAACACGCGGTTGAACGGAGTATCTCTATCACCGGCGTACATCCCCAAGTAAGGATACAAGGCAAAAGCAATCTCCCTGACGCCTTGAGCAGTTCCCGCACACACTTCGCTCACTTCATCATATTGCTCCTGACCCGATTCACCTTCTAGATGCAGGCTCCAATTTCCATCAATCGTATGATAAAAAGTACTTCTCACAGCTTCCAATCTTTCTCCCTGTTCATCCAGCACTTTCCTCAGAACCGGTTTTTTAGCAGACTCTTCCACCAACATGTCTAAGTAGTGCCCCGCTTCCTCCATGACCCGCAGCCCCAGACCCAGCATCACTGCTGTAAAGGAAGCCTGAGCAAAAGGCATGAATGGATAGGAGAAAACAGGCTCATCCACAACACCATTACTTTCAAAGATTGAAAAAGTCCATTCTTCAGGAACAAACACATCTTCCACCTTGATCGAGTGGCTGCCTGTTGCCTTCAATCCAAAAGCATTCCAATCTCTCAAAATCTCAACCTGTTTTTCAGTAAAAGCAAAAGACCTCATCGCCGGTTCTTCCCCAGCACCATGCTCAATCATCGCATTAGCCGTAAATGTGGTCGCAAACTCAGCACCCGAACAGTACTTCCACTGCCCTGTCACCCGGTAGCCCCCTTCACACTTCACCGCTTTTCCTGTTGGAGCCCCGCTTCCCGCAATCACCGCATTCTGTGGTAAAAAAACATCATCCAGGACTTCTTTCTTCATATTCCCAGAGAAAAATCCACCTCCGGAACCGATCGTCACCAGCCATCCCATACTCCCGTTTACCGATGAAGCCTCTTCAAAAATACGAACACTTTCCGGAAGAGAGGTCATCCGGCCGCCAAACCTCTGAGGTACAAATAACTTGAACAACCGCTTATCATAGATGATAGCAAGGAGCTCGTCCGGAAAAGCTCCCTCCCTATCCATTTGTTCTTCGTTCCAGCGGATTTTCTCCACCTCTTGTTCTGTGAACTCTTTCAACTACATCACCTCGAACTTCCTTCGTTCAGCTTTTTTATAAGGATATCTTTATGCACTGCGGTTAAGTCAAACAAGTTGAACTCCCCGCTTTTAATTAAATGCAAAATCTCTTTTTGTTCCTTCCAAGCCAAATCATATAGCTTCTGATCAATCTTTCCCATCGAAAAAGCCTCTTCCAGTTCATCCACATCTTTTTCAATCACTCTGCCGGACGGAAGCACAACCAGGTCCAAATACAAATCCTCCATCCAGGGAACCTCATCCTCAAAATGATTCTTTGCACATATATCGATGTACCACTGAACAATAGCACCCTTTTCGTCGAACATTGTCGTCACAACATGGTTCTTTCCCTCAGGGAACTGGTGCAGCCACATATACCCGTCATCGGCAATGCAATGGGTGTGGCCGCCGTACCCCACGATCAAAGGGTGAGCAACCTTTACTGTATGCAATAAGGCGATGGCCCCTCTGAACGAATCTGTTTTCAAAAAGGACTGGGCATATTCTTTTTCCAAAATCCGTTTCCATCCTTGGCGATTTCCATATTTTCTCTTCAGGACTTCCAACTCCCTTAAATATCCCGTTCATTTTATGGTAAAATTATACCAAAATAGTTGAAATAGTCTAATATTTATATTTCTGGATTGAGAAATGATGCAACAAAGAAAGGCCCTTCAGCATGATAAAAGCCCCTTCTCTCACTCCCGAGAAGGGGCTTTATTGAAAATTATTCAAACGCCGGAATCGCCGTTTCATCGTAATTTTCTTCTAAAAACGTGCGTACTTCTTCGCTCGTCATCGCTTCAGCGAGCTTTTGGATCGGCTCGGAATCGACATTATCTTCACGTGCCACCAATGTGATCGCAAAGTCATTTTCAACGCCTTCTGTCAGAAGTCCGTCACTTTTCGGAGTCAATCCAAGCGGTGACGCATAAGCCGGTGTCATGACGACCGCATCTGCGTCATCGTACATTCTCGCCAGCATCAGCAGGTCGACTTCTTTGAATTCATAGTTCTTCGGATTCTCAATGATATCCGCTTGTGTGTAGTAGACATCTTCTTTTTCTTTCAAAGTAATGACGCCATGCTGCGCAAGCAGGGACAATGAACGGTCGATATTGGACACGTCGTTCGCAATGGCAATCACAGAGCCTTCAGGCAGTTCTTCCATTGAAGGATACTCTTTTGAGTACACACCATAGTTGGCAAAATAGATCGGTGTAACCGGAACAAGGTTTGCATCGTTGCTGCGATTGAATTCTTCCATGTACGGAACGTGCTGGAAGAAGTTCGCATCGACTTCTTCTGCCGCAAGAGCGGTGTTTGGCTGGACATTATCTCCCAGAACAACCATTTCAAGGTTGATGTTGTCTTCAGCAAGCTTTGGTTTAACAAGCTCAACGATTTCGGTCATTGGCGGGATCAGAGAAGCTACCTTCAGGGTTACTTCTTCCTGAGGTTGATCTTTTGGTTCTGAGGCATTTTCCTCGTTATTTCCTTGATTGTTGTTTTGACCGCAGCCGGCCAGTACGAATAGTAATGCTGCTGCTAGTAAAAGTAATTTTTTCATGTAATTTTCCTCCTGGTGATTTATTTGGTATTGATTGTAACGTCCTTTTTGTTAACCAAATCCCGATTCCTTTAAAATAAGAGTAATATCCTTAAATGAGTAACCAGCGGCGAAAAATAAGGGGAATTTTTACCGCTATTTGTAGATGAGTGCTCATTTTGCTCGTGAATAAGGGAGTTTTTCCCCTTAAGCAAAGAAATAGCCCCTAATTTCCAGTGTTTTGGTCAAATAAGGGGAATTTCTCCCTCTATTCAAGCGATTTTTGATGTTTTTTCAAAAATAAGGGGAAATTTTCCCTCTATTATTTGCCAAAGCACCTAATCTACCCCTGACCGACAAAGTGATGCAAGTAGCGAATGGTCATGCTCCAGCCCTCAGCTACCTCTTATCAATCAACCGAGCGACGGTCGTCCCGGCGAATTGAATCAGCTGAACAAAGATAATCATGATGACGATCATGTACAGCATCAGATCCGTTTTGAACTGCTGGTAGCCGTAGCGGATGGCAAAGTCACCGATTCCGCCGCCGCCAACGACCCCCATGATAGTAGAGTAGGAAATGAAGCTGATGATTGATGTCGTCAACCCGAGGACCAGTCCTGATCTAGCTTCGACATAAACAAATTTAAATATAACTTCTTTGACCGAAGCTCCCATGGAAATGGCCGCCTCCATCACTCCTCTTGGCACGTCCAGCAAAGACTGCTCGACCAAACGGGAATAATGGGCAATCGCGATAATCGCCAGCGGGACGGTCGCCGCCGCTGTTCCGATGGCTGTCCCGATGATAAAACGTGTGAATGGAATCAAGAAAACCACTAATAGCAGAAACGGAAACGAACGGATGATGTTCACCAATAAGTTCACGATCGAAAATAGCCACTGATTCTCAAGCATATTTCCTTTTCTGGTCAGAAACAGCAGCGTACCGACGGGAAGCCCCAGCAGAATGGCCGCAAGAATAGAAATGCCGACCATCACAAAGGTCTGTCCGATAGACCGCCAAATTTCAGCTTCGTATTGAACTAAAACCTCAAGCATCTATCACACATCCTTTTTCAGCTGCTCTATAAAGTAATCGGGGCTGTCATCCCTGGCTTGTATCCCTCTCGGTTCCGAGTCGACGGTATCGTAGATTTCCCCGCCGGCCATCACCGTCACACGATTGCAGATGCTCTTAATCACGTTCATCTCATGGCTGACAATCACAATCGTCACCCCGAGACTTCGATTGATATTTTCTAAAACACCCAATATATCGGACGTTGTGTTCGGGTCGAGAGAAGAAGTCGGCTCATCGCACAGCAGTACCTGGGGCTTATTCGCCAATGCTCTCGCAATCGCCACCCGCTGTTTCTGCCCGCCGCTCAACTGCGCAGGATACTTCTCCACAAAGCTCTCCAACCCAACAAACCGAAGGCACTCCATCACACGGTCCCGGCGTTCTCTTTTTGGAAAATTCGCCAGCTGCAAAGATACGACCACATTCTCATACACCGTTTTATTGGCCACCAGATTAAAGTGCTGAAAAATCATCCCAATCGACTTCCGGGCTTCCCGAAGCTTCCGGCTGTTCATCTTCGTCAGGAACTGTCCGTTCACTTCGACTTCACCTTCATCAGGGATTTCCAGCAAATTCATCAGCCGCAGCAAGGTTGACTTCCCCGCCCCGCTGGCTCCGATGATTCCATGAATCTCGCCTTTATGTATGGTCAGTGACACCGATTTAATGGCTTGATAGCTCGAAAAACTCTTCGTCACATCATGCAACACAAGCATAAAAAAACCCCTTTCTTATGTGAAAGGCAAATTTCAGACGCATTCAATTATAGCTTAATTCACTAGTGGTGTCAGGTTAGCTGTTTTTTCTATTTATTTTGAAATTTACGAATTATCATTGGGGTTAAAAGGTAAAATATTACTTTTATTGTTATAATGATAGTTAAATTTACTTTTTTATAGGGGGATCTAAAAGTGATGAAGAAATTGAAGGTTTTTGATCTTGGTAACCAAAAGTCTGATGAAGGATTGGGGACTGCTTTAGAATTCATTATCATGGGAGAAGATTCTATTGCAATCAACCATTTAAAGCAGCTGTACAACTCCACCCAGAATTCTTTAGTAAAGAGTGAAGCAGCCAACCTATTATTTGACCTTTATTTTACACGTTCAGAGTGGAGTCAAATAGAAACAGACGGACTCCTTGAAGAACCAAGTATCGAAAAAAGCAATCGAATAATCGCAAGGTCATGCGGCATGTCTGAACCTCCCTTGTACTCTTTCCCAGAAAGCCCTATACATACTCCAATGAAACTCAGCTTTTCAGGCTGCCCAACGATTGAAGTTCTCATCAACGGAAAAAAGAAATTCTTCTGGCTGGATACAGGGGCGGGAATGACGGTAATTTCAAGTACTCTAGCAAATGAATGTTCAATGAACCTTTTAAAAGAGAAGGAAATGGTAGTCGGAAATTCAACCAACCAGGACTTGGATACAGACTTAGCATTTATTCATTCTATTAAAATTAAAGATTTGCTCATTCGCAACCAGCCGGCTTTGGTCCTTTCAGATAATCTACTAGAGATTCCACTCCCTGACAAGAAAGGAAACATGGTCATTGACGGAATTATAGGATGGGACATTATTCAACATTTACATTTAGAGATTGATTACAAAGCGAAAGAAGTTCTGATCCAGAAACCAATAACAAAAGAAAACAAGGATAGAAACCTCTTTTTCTGCGGAGCTCCATTTATAAAAGTAAGTAGCTTAAATGAAAAACCGCTGTATTTCGGATTGGATACGGGAGCCAATAAAACGCATTTTGGGCAGCCTCTTCTGTCAAAACTGGATAATCTGGTAGTAGAGAACAGACTCATCCATGCCGGCGGAATTGGCGATGTAAAAGAAAGAGAGATTCAGTGTATCAATTACTTAAGCATCCAGTTCAATTCCCAACAAGACATTACCTTTGCAAACGTCCGGATGATGTTATCTGATTTTGGCAGTTTTTTTACCCCTGATGGTGTATTTGGAAGCGATATTGCGAAAGACGGACGCTTGATTATTGATTATGCTAATAGGAAGGTTGACGTTTTCCGTTAAACTATTTCAATGAACGTTCCATAATTAAATGCTGGATTATATGTAAATATACAGCTTATAAGTTTTTAATTGTTAACAACCATCTTCAGGTAAGGTTCAGTTAAGGAAGCTTTTAAGGAGTGAGGAAGATGAATATATTAAAAAGGGTAAATGATATCCTCTTTATCATAGTAATTGGACTTTTTTTATCTTATTTTTTAATGGAGAATAAGATACCGATATATCTTGTTCTCGGTCTTTTATCTATTACGTATTTGTTAACCGCGGTTGAATTTATCAAGGGGCGGCAAGATAAGGGCGGCTATAAATATATTGTTGGTGCAATTGCTATGCTTTTTGCGGCTGCTGCGTTCTACATAAGGTGATAAATTTCCCTGCGGGGGTGATTGTTCCATAAAGCAGCCGCTTTTTCACTATCGAAAATTTCCAGGTAGAGTAGAGGTCGAGTATGAATCAATTATTTTTATCATTAAATGAAGCAGGTTTGATTTTTAAGGGGCATACAGAACAGGGAGAGGTTGATTTCATTTTTCTTGAAACCTACGAGAATGGAACAACACATTCAGTGGATGTGGATACATTCAAAACGCTTTTCGGAGATATAGAAGGAAGTCCGACCTATGAAGCATTGTCGGGACCTCATACTTTTAAATGGGGCGGTACGCAATACACCATGACTGCCGAGGAAATGGGTTATCAAAAGTATTTCGACCAATGGAAAGAACAAAGGATTATCTAACGAACGGAGTTTTAAATTGCATAAGTAAATGGCAAAAGGCTTAGAAGTTCAGCTTCTAAGCCTTTCGCCTGCTCATTACTCGCTATTGGTAATCGAAATAAGTACTGCCACTAATCACCAAAAAAGGCTAGGGATACCCCAAGCCTTTTTTGGTATGTTAATTCCATTCATTTCCCTTGTTGCATACATTATGATCATGTAGATTATTTAGGCTGCCATTATACGTCAACATGATCTAAATTTCCCAAAAAAACTTGCTCTTATTCTCTATCAAACAAAGCCGCCCCCGCAATACCCGGGTTCGTCATTTCATAAGGATCCAGAATCAAATCTAGCTCTTCTTCTGTCAGGACATCATATCTCAAGCACAGTTCCCTGATTGGCTCGCCGTTCAGGATCGCTTCCCTCGCGATTCGTGAAGCGACTTCATAACCGATATGCGGGTTGACTGCCGTGATGATGCCGACACTCTTCTCCACATAGGTCTTCATTCTTTCTTCATTGGCTTCGATCCCTTTTACACAGTTCTCTGTAAAAGTATCAAAGGCATTGTTCATGATGCTGATGGATTGAAGAAGGTTGAAAATCAGCACCGGCTCCATCACGTTCAGCTCCATTTGCCCGGCTTCGGACGCCATGGAAATAGTGTGGTCATTCCCGATGACTTGGAAAGCCACCTGGTTGATGAGCTCCGGCATGACCGGATTCACTTTTCCAGGCATGATGGATGAACCAGGCTGCCTTGACGGAAGGGAAATCTCACCCAGGCCGGCTCTTGGTCCTGAAGCCATTAAACGCAGGTCATTAGCGATTTTGGACATATTGACCATAGAGATCTTCAGCGTGCTGGATACTTCTGTGTAAGCATCCGTGTTTTGTGTAGCATCCACCAGATGTTCAGCGCCTGTGAACGGAAGGCCGCTGATTTCTGCCAGGTAAGGAACGACAAGCTCGATATATTTCGGAAACGCATTGAGGCCTGTCCCTACGGCCGTCGCTCCCATGTTCAGCTCATAAAGATGCTCCCTGGTCCGCTCTATGCGCTTGATGTCTCTTGCAATCACTCGGCTGTACGCTTCGAATTCCTGGCCGAGCCTGATGGGAACTGCGTCCTGCAGGTGGGTGCGTCCCATTTTGATAATATGGCTGAATTCCTGCGCTTTAGCGCTGAACGCCTCATGCATCTTTTCCATCGTCGGAATCAACTGATCAAGCAGGTTCAAGATCGAAATATGCATAGCTGTCGGGAAGGCGTCATTGGTCGATTGCGACATATTGACGTGGCTGTTCGGACTGCAGTGTCCGTACGCGCCCTTCTCTTTTTCCATGAACTCCAGTGCACGGTTGGCAAGGATCTCATTGATGTTCATGTTGAACGATGTTCCGGCGCCTCCCTGGATCGGATCGACAAGAACCTGATCATGCCATTGTCCATCGATCATTTCATCCGCGGCTTTCACGATGGCTTCCCCGATGCCTGAGTAAAGCCTGCCGACATCCACATTCGCCTGGGCCGCCGCTTTTTTCACCATGGCCATTGCCTTGATCAGCTCCGGATGAATCTTGTAGCCTGTGATCGGAAAATTCTCCACTGCACGCAGCGTCTGAATTCCATAATAAGCATGTTCGGGTACTTCCTTAGATCCGAGGAAATCTCGTTCCACTCGGTGTTTGTTTACTATGACTGACATTTGGCTGTATCCCCTTTGATTAGTCTCTTATTTATATATTGGCTGTTTATATCCTTTTCTATAATAGCATGTCTCACATAGCTTCACTAACCTAAAATAAAGAAAGAAGAGGCGAATTCCCTTCACCTCTCCTTCATGATACTCCTTGCAGCATAATAGCCGCTGAGAGTCGAGGATAGCGTCCCGGGTCCAGGAAACACCTGCTCTCCGACAATATACAATTGCGGCAGGGAAGAACGAACACTTTTCGGCTTCAAGATCGCATTTTTTACTGTCAAAGGAAAACCGCCGACTGCCGTCTTCCCGATATAGCGTTCGTACGTCAAAGGCGTTCCGGTCTCTGCAAAAAGAAGACTCTCCCTAACCGGAATGACTCTATCAATTTCATTCAGAATTTCTTCCGTCAGCCGCTCCTTCATTTCCTTGTACTTCTCCTTTGAATACGTCGACCAGATATCAGGATCCGTGTGCAGCGAAACGGTCATTGTCACTTCATCTTTTAAAAGATTCCCCTTCATGTCCTGCGTGTTATGAAAAGTCGCATAAACCGGTCCATGCGTATTCTTGACCAGAGAGGAAAAATCAAACTGCGGAACAATTTGGTATGCAAAAGGAAATTCCACTCCCTCCAAAGGTCCCCGCCTCACTTCATCGGAAAGAACGGCATCCATTCTAAAGGCTCCCCATGAAAACTCATCGTCTGCTCCATAGGAGGTACCCGGCCCAAAAGAGAGTCCCGAGTTATTGATGACAAAGTCAAAAGAAGAGGTGCATTTCCGGCTGATGACATCCCATTGCTTCCTGCTTGTATCATAAGTGAGACTTTCTACGGGAGAGACCTTCACAACCTCCCCGCCCAGCTCCTTCACCCGGCCTGCCAATGTTTTCGCAAGCTGTCCGAGCCCTTCCTGAATGGCGAAACTGCCCCTCCGGTAGATCGTTAAAGCGAGACTGGATGGAAGCAGTGCCGCTTGCGACACATCCGTCTGCACAGCATCAAGCAGCTGGGCATCCAGAAGCTGGCGCAGTGGTTGATACGATTGCAGATCATACTTTTTCATAAGATCTTCTACTGTCATCAGCGCATACCGGGCAAGGCGCATGACTGATGCCGGATGCTTTAGAGCATGCTGAGGCAGGCTGCCTAATTCATAGAACCTTCTGATAGGCAGCGAAACCCGGCTTTCAGTGACAGCCTGAACATCTTCGCCAATCTGCTGAAGGGCTCTCCAGAACTTCAACACTTCTTTACTTCTCTCAGAAAAAGCGCGTTTCAGCTCTTCCTCCCACAGCTCCGTACTTTTATATACCGAGACCTTTTCCTGCGGCAAAATAATATCCATTGGATGCAGCAGGTCCGCTGCCGGAAGGTCGATGTCCAAATCATCCAAAACGGTCCTTAACAAACCCTGCTCCTCTAAGCCGAACGCAATGGTGGCTCCCGTCGGAAACTTCCGGCCATTCCGGAAATACCACCCCGCCGAGCCTCCAACCGTCGTCGATTTTTCAATAACCGTCACCTTATAGCCTTCCTTCGCTAAATACGCAGCAGCTGTCAGTCCGCCGACACCCGCGCCGATGACACAGACAGACTTTGACATGGCGGCACCTCCAGTCTTTTTGAGTAATTGTAACATCTCAACGGCCATTTTCCTTTTTATCAGTGTGCTCCGAGCTATTCGTACCATCTCAACACTGATTTCTGATTTTATTGGTTCGATTCCCGGCTAATCGTACCATCCCAACTCTGATTTCTATTTTTGTTGGTACGTTTTCCGGCTAATCGTACCAGCTCAACGCTGATTTCTGATTTTGATGGTACGTTTTCCGAGGAATCTTACCATCTCAGCGCAGATTTCTGATTTTGTTGGTACGTTTTCCGGCTAATCGTACCATCTCAACCCAGATTCCTGATTTTGATGGCACGTTTTCTCGCTAATCGCACCAATTCCCAGCAGCCCATGATCATTTAAGGCGGTACCCTATCCAAGCAATTTACTTATCCTTTATCATACCAAAAAGAGCTATTATCTCTTAAAGATAATGGGCTCTCTTTACTTTTCTGTTCTTACGCGCAAAAAGAAGCGCAGCCAACTGCCGCTGCGCTTCTTTTCCTCAAAACTTAATCTTTTCAGCCTTTTTATTCTGCGTTCCATCCCGATCAATAACAATCATCTGCCAATACTCCAATTCAGGCAGGGTGATCACTAGTTCTTCGTTACTCCAAGTGAACGGAATTTCCTGCAGCTGTCCTTCTGCGCCATCGGGACTTGCTGTGTAAACACGCAAGTCAGGAAGGTCTTTCTTGGTTTTGCCGATGTGATAGCGGACCGTCATGTCTTCCTGCTTCTGCGGTTTAGTGGCAGCGTTTCTCCAATTGGAATCATTATGGAGAAGGTTGATCAGGTGGAGGAGTTCATAATCCTCGAAGCCTTTGTTATTCTTATTTTCTCTGGCGATGGTCCATATGCTGTTCTGCTCGCCATTAGCACTTGTTTTTACCTCTTCGTTCCCTTTTTCGATAACAATTTTTTTGTCTGTTTCTTTACTGTCAAATAGAAGATTCTCGTAGGCAGCAAAGAATTTATAGTAGTCTTTCATTGAGTCTTTCAGGGAAGCACTCATTTTTTTGCTGCGGTTCGGGTAGTACTCGTGAGCCAGCATATTCGGGCCTTCTTCGTAATTTTCAGCGGTACCGATTTCGATATGCGTGGCTCCCATAGCGGCGAGTCCAGCATCCATCAGGCGGACGGCAGGTTCATCGAACAAGCCGATCGTCATTCTTCGCAAATCGATCGATCCCTTTTGCCCTTCTTCCTGTTTCAGGGTGATGGTGTGTTTGCCTGCGGTCATATCCGGCAGGACAACATATCCATCCTCACTGTAGGAATCCTTGTTTCCTGTGCCTTTGAACGCAACTGTGTATGGTTTTCCGTTATCGTCCAGAGCAGGTTTTCCATCTACTAGGACAGTTCTTGCCGTCTCCGCTCCGGCGTTGGCGTAGGTGAAGATGAAGCTCGTTTCACCTTTTTCCTCGAGGTCGACATTGAACGTGACTTCATCACCGACATGGCCGAAATTCAGCAGGGTATCTTTATAGATGTGCATAGGCGCAAGGGTGTTGACCGACTCTGCATGCCACTTTTCTTCTCCGACCTGCAGATAATCAAGCTTCACTCCATCGTCATCGATATTTTCCACAGCTAGTTTAATGGAATTGATTCCTTCTTTTAATGAAATGTCCTTCATCTCAAGTTCTGTCCATCCATTACTCGAAGGGAAAGTGAGATCCTGAATTCTTTCTCCATTGATGTAGACACTTCGTTTCGCATCACGCTTTGAAGCGGAATCATTGTTATACTTCCAAACAAGGTCGTAAGTGCCTGCCTCTTCTGCTTTCACTTGGAAATCCAGGAAGTCTTCTTCATCCTTGAAGTCGTAGACATGGCCTGTTGTGGTCGAGATGCCATGGCCTTCAGGCGCAAATGAAGCATCCTCCACCTGGTATTCTTTTTCACCGGCCGTCATGCTGTCGAGGTTGATGTACTGCCCATTGGAGGCCAGTTCAAATACCACTTCATGGTTTCCGGCAGGAATCGGTGCCTTGATGGATTTCTCGGCCATTGCGCCATCCCAGCCTCCTGGCGTGCTGCTGAAGATGTTTTCGGAAATCGTCTTTCCGTCGACGTAAGAATTGTTTGCCGGTATCAGCTCTCCATCCACATAAATATTGACTTGCGGGTTATTGCCCGTTCTATATTTGAACGTGAGTGTATCTGTTTCTTTCTCATTATTTACGTTAAAAACAACACGCTGCCCCCTGTTTCCAAGGTTGTCCGTGTAACCCGGGGAGATGGACACCTGACTTGTTTTCGCCACTACAGGACTCCAGCCAATTTCGGCCTGCTCAGCCTCGATCACTGCCGACTCTACTTTAAATTGATCGACCATGATAGCCGCAGCTGCTGTTTCCTCTTCCATTTTGACCATTACGTCACTCGTTCCTCCAGGAAGGTAGACGACAGATTCTGCCTTGTGGTACTCTTCGCCTTCCGTATGAGGCAGGGTGAATACGCCCGCTTTTTTGCCATTAATGAAAATACTTCTTTTTGTTTCTTCACCTGGATTTTTGTAAAAGATGGAGACTGCTGTTTCTTTGGCTGAGTCCGTTTCTGCATTAAAACGAATGAAATCGCCTTGCTGCTTGAACTCTGTCAGCGCTCCGTCTGCGATATCCAGTAACGGCTCCTGCGAAGGCTCCCATCCGCTGTGGGCCTTTTCAGCCTGATAGCGGTCCTCTCCTACAGACAGGTAATCGACTTTAGCTCCTGTATCATTTACACCTTCCACTTTTAAAACAACCTTATTGGCTCCTGCCTTTAAAGGAACTACAATATCTGCTGTGGATTGGAAGTTTTCCCAGCCGCCGGTTGATGTCATCTGTACCTGATCCTTGAGAAGTTCTCCGTTCACATAGACATTCCGCGAGACAGCACTACGTTCAACTCCGTACTGGAAGCTGAGCGGATAGGTTCCTGCTTCTTTTACATTCACATCAAATTCAATGAAATCGCCGTCTGTTTCAAAATTAAACACATGGCCATGCTTGTCGACTTTACAGCTGATCAGCTCGGCATCTTCCGCTTCATATTCCTTTTTAAAATCAGCTTTTTCAAGAGTGATGCTGTCGACATTCAGCCACAGATTATTCGAATTCAAACTCAGCATGATTTCATTCGTTCCTGCCTGCAGTTCCACTTCATAGGATTTTGCCGCAACCGGGTTGCCCCATCCTGTTTTTTCATTAAAATCGATGGATGGCACGGCTTCAGAATTGTTGACGGTCAGCTTGCCATTCGGGCTTTCTCCGTTATCATGGCCGTAATTAAGGTCAAGCGAATAAGTGCCTGCTGCAGGCACATCAACAGTCCAGATAATCTGGTCTTCGTCTTTCTTACCAAAATCACCGACCCAGCCGGCTGTCTTTCCGATTCTGGAGAAAAATTGATCGGCTTTCGGGATTCCTTGTACATCAGAAACCTCGTAGTGAGTGCCCGTCGCCTGCTTGTAGTTCATGTACCCTGCAATCACGACCGCTTTCCCTCCATTGGTTTCCCTGGTTTCCTCGACGATTTTCAAGAGATCGCGATAATTGTCTTTGTCCTGCCAAATTTCGCTGTAGTCGAAGTCCGTCTTGGTCGTTGTTTTCGGAACATCCCCATACCCTTCATTTCCTCCCACCATATTGAAGGTAACAAAGTTCTTCTTTTTATCATTATCGACAAGTGAATCTTTGACTGAATTGATAAGAGAATCATAGTCTCTTGAAAAATATCGCTCATTTCCTTGATAGTCATAGAGATAATCATTGTCATGGAAGCCCCATTGATCAAGGTGCATCCCATCAAAACCGAATTCATTGACTCCTCTGGCAAATTCTTTATTGAGGTAGTCCTGCCATTCCGTATTGCCCGGATCCTGAAGATACAATCCCGTCGGCGGATCTACCCAGTCAAAGTAAAAGCCTTCCTGATCATTGAGGGACGGATTCGGGAACTCCGCATTCTTTCTGTAAAGCCCCCACTCCTTCTTCACTCCGAAAGCTTCATAGTTTTCCCTTGCTGCATAGTTCATCTGATAAGCCATCGCAGCCGCATTGTACTTCTGCGCCGCTTTGACCTGCTGCTTGACCGTCAGCGGGAATAACTCTCTCCCCAGCAAGTCATCATAGGCCGTTTCTTTCGTGATTTCTTCTGAGATAAAATTTCCATCCTCATCACGAAGAGGGTTTCCTTCGCTGTCCGTTTTAGAGTAGACAGACACATCATGGCGCCACATCCAGTCATAAAATTGGAACCCGTTCAGATAATATTCCTGCGTCAGTTCCTTCATCTTTTTCTCACTATCCGCTTTGGATTCTTGAGGAAACTCAGTCGCATATCCATAACGGGGATACTGGGTCCAGTCACTGGAGACATCAATCGCTGCGGTCACTACCTGATCGGAACCTTTTATGGAAGCCTTCACAAGATATCCACGGAAATCCTCTTTCGGCGGGGTCCATTCGATCTCGATTCCTTTTAATCCTTTTTTCACCTTAATATTCTTGGATCCCTCTGCCACTTTCTCATTCAAGTGATAGACTTCGAGGTTCAGTTTTCCTTTCCAATCCTTCGTCGTGTCAAACAGAAGTGACATTTTCACTTTTTCTTTCGGGTTGTATCTGGCTTTATCGACCAGAAAGGCGGTGATAGGTTCAGCTGGAAGCCCTGCTTTAGCTTTATGCTGAGCCTGCGCTGCGGCGTGGGGGTTGTTCGTCTTCGCCTCTGTTACAGGGGTGAGCGTCATGGAAGCGAAGGCAAGATTGACAGCCACCAGACTGGCTAACGGTAAAGTCGTTTTGCGGAATGAACTCTTTTTCATACATTTCCTCCTTGAATTCTTCGATACTTTTATTGTCCTCTATGGAGAATCCTTATGTAACCGTTTTCATTACTGTGAAGGTGTCATTTGTTTGAATTTTCGATAATTCGATTTGCCGGCACTCTTATTTACGGTTTGCGATGGTGGTGTTTTTACTGAAATAGAGATAAAAGACACCATTTTTTATGGTTATTTTAGCGGCGTACTGGCTGCAAGGCAGATAGTCTTAGGGCTTTTGACTTTGGAGAGTTGCCGGAGGGAAATGCCTGGCGCTGTGCTTTGAGGGTGGGGGTGATTGGGGTGGGAGCAGCCTGCTAAAACTGGATTTCTGATTTATAATAGGGTGTTTTGCTCCTAATCACTATACTATAACTGGATTTCTCCATTTCAATAGGGTGATTAGCTCTTAAACACTATACTATAACTGGATTTCTCCATTTTAATAGGGTGATTAGCTCTTAAACACTATACTATAACTGGATTTCTCTATTTTAATAGGGTGATTAGCTCTTAAACACTATACTATAACTGGATTTCTCCATTTTAATAGGGTGATTAGCTCTTAAACACTATACTATAACTGGATTTCTCCATTTTAATAGGGTGATTAGCTCTTAAACACTATACTATAACTGGATTTCTCCATTTTATTAGGGTGATTAGCTCTTAAACACTATACTATAACTGGATTTCTCCATTTTAATAGGGTGATTAGCCCTTAAACACTATACTATAACTGGATTTCTCCATTTTAATAGGGTGATTARCTCTTAAACACTATACTATAACTGGATTTCTCCATTTTAATAGGGTGATTAGCTCTTAAACACTATACTATAACTGGATTTCTCCATTTTAATAGGGTGATTAGCTCTTAAACACTATACTAWAATTGGATTTCTCCATTTTAGTAGGGTGATTAGCTCTTAAACACTATACTATAACTGGATTTCTCCATTTTAATAGGGTGATTAGCTCTTAAACACTATACTATAACTGGATTTCTCCATTTTAGTAGGGTGATTAGCTCTTAAACACTATACTATAACTGGATTTCTCCATTTTATTAGGGTGATTAGCCCTTAAACACTATACTATAACTGGATTTCTCCATTTTAATAGGGTGATTAGCTCTTAAACACTATAATATAACTGGATTTCTCCATTTTAATAGGGTGATTAGCTCTTGAACACCATACTATAACTGGATTTTTCCATTTTAATAGGGTGATTAGCTCTTAAACACCCTACTATACTTGGATTTCTGCATTTTAGACATTTTCATCGCCATTGGGTCTCTACCCCAAACATCTTAGACGTAATTCAATTAAACGCCAAAAGGCTGCAGAACCAAAGTCCCAACAGCCTCTCTCCTTTTATTTAATTGCTTCCAAAGGTTCCACATTTCCTAAGTGGATCTTCGGGCTGCGCGGATTCGGCGCTGCCCACTTCACTGCGTTGCGAATGACCTTCTGGATTTCTTTTTGATAATAAGTCGGGTAGGTTTCGTGCCCAGGGCGGAAGTAGAAAATCTTCCCTTTTCCGCGTTTATAGGTGCAGCCGCTTCTGAATACTTCTCCGCCAGAGAACCAGCTGATGAAGATCAGTTCTTCGGGCTGCGGGATGCCGAATCTTTCGCCGTACATTTCTTCTTTTTCAATTTCGATCATATCCGGCAAACCATCGACGATCGGGTGGCTTTCGTCGACGACCCACAGTCTTTCCGTGTCATCCGCTTCACGCCATTTCAATTCGCCCGTCCTTGTTCCCATCAGCACATGAAATATTTTGCTTCCATGAGCAGAGTGCAAAGGAATGAAGCCCATGCCGTCAAGGACACGATTCCTCACTCTTTCGACGATCTCATCCTGGACGTCATCATGAGCCAGATGGCCCCACCAGATCAAGACATCCGTGTTGTTCAAAACTTCGTCTGTCAAACCATGCTCCGGCTCATCCAGTGTAGCAGTCGTTACTTCGAAATCCTCTTTTAAAAAACCGGCAATCGCATTGTGGATTCCATCAGGATAGATTTTCTTCACATCGGGGTTCGTCTGTTCATGGCGGTTTTCGTTCCAAATTGTTACTTTGATCATGTTGACCACTCCTCTATCAGTCTATTTTTCTATTAAAATTTCTTTCCCGTGAATCGCTGACTCCAGGACAGCATCAATCACCTTCTGCACGGAGTATCCATCTGCAAAGTCGGGATAGTCCGTTGAAGGGCCATTTTTAATAGAGTCTGCCCACTTCCAGATTTCATTGGTCTCAGTCAGGCGCCACGGACGGAATCGGTCTTCTTCCGGCTCTGCACCCTCTTCCCATTTCCAAACAGCGTCCAGTTCTACTTCCGTCCACGGTTCATTTCCGAGGGCAATCTGCAGCTTGATGCCGAGTTCACTCGAATGCAGCTGAATGGCGCCTTCGCTTCCGTAAAAAGTTAACTCGATCGTCTGGTTCCGGTTTCCCTGAGGTGAAATCCAGCTTGTAAAAAAGGAAGCATGAAGTCCGGAGGGAAATCCTGCATTGAACATGGCCGAGTCGACGGACTGGTCTGCGTCCCCCATATCATTGATCCGTTTTAATCTTCCTTCATGCAGATAAGAGAGCGATGATTGCACACTGGCGATTTCTTCCTTCAAAACATACTGCACCATGTCGATCAAATGGGACCCCAAGTCGGCGAGCACTCCGCCACCGCCGCCTGTGGATCTTGTTCCCCGCCAGCCCGGAGGACCGGAAAGCCCATAGCAGGCTGTATAGTGAAAACGGCCTTCATAGATTTCGCCAATTTGATTTTCAGCCAGCAGTTCCTTCAATTTTTTCACAGCAGGGTTCTCACGGTATGTAAAATTGATGGCGTGTAGAATTCCGTTTTTATCCGCTTCCTCCAGCATCACATGAGCTTCATCCCGGTTCATGGCCAGCGGCTTTTCACAGAGAATATGGATTCCCCTGCGGCTCGCTTCAAGCGCTATCTCGCTGTGAGATTGATTGGGCGTCACGATACACAGCCCGTCCAGCTGTTCCGTATCAAGCATCTCTATATAAGATTGATAGCTTCGTTGAATCTCATATTTTTCAGCCAGCCTTTCAGCACTGATGCCGCTCGGACTGCAAATGGCCGTCAGTTCGACATCCGGATGCTTTTCCAGAGCCGGGAGGTACCACAGCTCCGTGAAGGACCCGGCCCCGGCTATGCCGATTTTCAATTTGTTATCACTCATATCTCCTGGCTCCTTCCTTAATCAATCAGTACGGTGCGTCCGCTTTCCGCCGATTCAATGATTCGCTCAAGAACTTTCTGGTTTTGGTAGCCATCAAAGAATTCAGGTGTTCCCTCCTGCTTATTCCCAAGGATCAAATCAGCGAAATCCTCCAGCTGCTGTCTCTTGTAGCTCTCTGAAACCGGTTTTGTCTCGAAGCTGGAATGAACTTCTTTGTCTTCAATGATGCAGACATCGATTTCATAAGGGCGTTCACAGCTCGCATGAATCGTCCCGAAATCTCCATAAACAGTGATTTCATGCTGATTCCCCGAACCGATCGCATTTCTCGTCGTAACAAAATTACCCGGAATAGAATTGTCCAGAACAGCCAGAAAGCTCGCATAGTCATCCACATCGACTTTCTGCATCTCCCCGCTGACAGGATTTTTCCTTTCATGAACAAAGGTATCCACCATCGCGGACACAGAGGTGAACTCGCCAATCATGAAGCGGGCAAGATCGATCATGTGGGCACCAAGATCCCCAAGCGCACCTGTTCCTGTAACCGCTTTATCAAATCTCCACAGAAAAGGAACATCATATATCGGCGCACCGAATGACTGCAGATAACGGACCGAGATATGCTTTACCTTCCCAATTTTGCCTTCTTGAATGAGCTCTTTCGCATAACGGAATGAAGGTGTATAGCGATAAGAAAATCCGACCATGCAGGGGATCGGTTGTTTTTCATATAGAGACTTTAAATATTCTGCTTCATCAAAATTTAATGTGAACGGCTTCTCCGCCAGAATCGGCTTCTGATATTGAATGCACAGCTCCAGCACCCTGGCATGAAGGTGATTAGGAACAATCGAAATCACCGCATCCACATCGCCGTCAGAAATAAGGGCTTCCATATTGTTAAAGCGCTTTTCCTCTGCGACGTTCTCAATGTCCCCGATCTTATTCAGGAGGTCTTCATTGACATCGCAAAGGGCACTCAGCTTCAGTTCATCTAACTCGGAAATCATGGTCCTGTGAGCATTTGCCATGTCCCCAAGGCCAATCAAGCCAACCTTCACTACTCTATTTTTAATCATGTTCTTTCCCCCTTTTACTTCATTGTAAAGTGAACACTGGAGGAGTAGAACACGGAAAATGTAAACGCTTAACTTAAGACACCTTCTCAGGAATATAAAGCACTTATTCCGGAAAATGGCAGTCAGTATCTAACGGGTTCTGTTTTGAGATACATACTTCTAATAAGTAACCGAAATGATTGTTAATTTACAGTCAAAAGACAATTCTAAAATGCATTAAAATGATCAATAGCCGATGTCAAATGAGGGTAAATTGATTTCCACTCCAGGTGCGTGACTCCGCGGGGCGTGCGGTGAGCCTCCTCGGCTTTGCCTGTGGGGTCTCACCTGTCACGCTAGTCCCGCAGGAGGTCACGCACCTTCCGTTCCAATCAAATCATTGCTAGGTTTTTTAGTTAATTGCATCTCACTAGGAAAAAGTGTATAGGAAGTTGTACAATTTATTATTTTAGATTCCAATACCATCCGATAATCAATTAAGTAGTTCATTTTTGGAGTACAAAACTGAACTGCTTTTTTATATGAGGTATCAAACTAATCTGCACCCTACTTCTTAAGGTAATATGCAACCAAATAGTCAGATTAATTGGAATATTTATGGTAAACTGAAGTTAATGTAATGTTCCATTATCCATTCAAGGAGCAGGATTATTGAATAATTAAAACTTTTTTGGAGGGGTTATTTTTGATAAATCTTGTTGCAGTTTTGGCGGTTTCCATCCTCACAATAGTATCTTGGTTGGCGATTGGTTATTGGTCCAAATCAACCGAGGATCTGGAGAATGCAAACAAGAAACTAAATAATGACAATGAGGGTTAAGTTAGACACTGGGCGTTTGCAGCATACTGCGAACTATTTTCTGCTCCTCCACTAAAGGAGCATGTTAGCCGAAGAATATAGGGGCGCACCTTGATTCACTTATATGAGGCGATGATATTACAGAATTGCAGTAACTTTGAAACTCCTGTCCCGTATATACAGTAGAAGAATACTTGAAAGGGTGGTACTAAATTATTAAAATCAAAAAACACTTTCAGCCATTGATATTAGTGGGTATTCTACTTTTTGCCACAGGCTGCACAAATGCCGAAACCTCAGGGGACAATTCAGAAGAGGGCGGAACCCAAAGTGCTGCTGAACAAAACATTGAAGCTTTCTTAGAAAATGCGTTTACTGGACCTACCGAGGCGTATGAGCAGGCTTTTCTCGAAGAGGCTGATAATTTGGAAAGAAGAGACGAAAAAATTTCTGAGTACTATCAAAATAATTTCGAGCCTTATATGAGCGAAAGTCTTTTAGAGGGTTTTATCAATTCTAATGGTGCTACTCAATTCTTGAGATTTGCTTACCCTGATTATGTTTTGGCAACAGAGGAAATCACACTTGAAGAAGACGAGGACTATTACACCTTTGCTGCTGATGTATCCTATACGAAAAAAGAAAGTGATGATAGTGGTACATTTACAATAAACGGCAATATGCAAACAGATGAGGAAGGCGTAATCACAGGTATTCAATATCATAAGGGCCAATATGAAAAGCTTGAGAATGCCTTAAAATAAGAAGAACTGAAATTTGGTTAAGATAAAAAATAGGCACAGTTCAATATGAGTTGAAGTATTTCAGGATGCTTTCTACTCGCTTAGGTTTAAGCGTTGTTCTGTTAAGGGGGCATTTGCTGAACAAGCAGCTGCCCTCTGTTCATGTAAAGGAAGATTAGGTGAATAAGGTGAAACTAAAAATAAATATGTTCGTCTAATAGGATTGGAGGTGTACATATATGATTAAAAAGCTATTATTTCTTGTACTATTCATATCTTTTATGTGTGCTTGCAGCCCACAAGAAACAGAAAGAACTCCATCTGAAACAAACTACATTACACTGGAAGATGTAGAAACTCTCATAGCTGAGCAAGGGTTTGAATTAGATAAAAATACAGATTTACCAAGCGAGAACGTCTTTATACAAGAACTAAACGGTATTACACCTGAAATATACAATTTAGAAGGCAATACATTATCGGTTTATGTTTTTTCTTCGGCAAGTGATAGAGGAAAGGGAATACAAAGGTTTGAAGAGATAACAGCAACAGCAGATGTAGTAGAACATAAAGCATACGGAATAAATAATATTTTGGTCTTTTATGTAAGTGACAATGATAGGATACAAAATAGATTGTCTGAAGCATTACAAAAACTAGATAAACCAGGATAAAATCTTGTTCAAGTAAAGAGGGCGTTTGCTGAAAAGCAGTCTTCTCTCTTAGTTGACAAGCGGAAATATTTGAAGAAACTTCTTTGATAATTAATTTTAGCATTAAAAGCAGATAGAGGATGTGTAATATTGAAAGGTAAAATTACTATTTTTATTTTTATAGCAATATTTTTGTGCGGGTGTGCCAAAGAAACTTCTTTTAACTTTCCTCAAAATCTGGATGTCCCGGATAAAGGTAAATATACTGTTTTCTATATCGATGATAATAAAGATATAAGCGATGATATGCTTCCTGAATTCCTTAGAATTGAAGGATCTCATAATATGCAGACGCTATATCCTTCTAATATAGAAGAATTTAACCAGCTATATGACAACATTCAAATAACTGATTCACCTTACTATATCTTTTTGGGTTCTGAAGAAAAAATATTTAAAACGGGAGATATAAATAAAGCTGCAGAATTCTTCAGCGAGAATATCTTAAAGTAACTATCGATTTGGGAGAAATGTTTCCCAATTGAGAATCTTGGCGCTTAATGCCAAGCTACTTCTTAGTTCACCTTACGGGAGCGTTAGTTAAAGAAAATCTGCTTTTAAAACAATAAATCTACTACATATATTAAGCCCTTATCAAAAAACAAAAAAACCATGATGGACAAAATCCGTTTTGGTTTTTTTAAGCTATACCGCATTTCCAGTGTTGCGGAAACGTATGCGAGATTGGGTACGAACACACACTTGGTAAAAGATCTGCTGTAATATCAATAAAAAATTATTGCGTTTTGCACCTCTAAAGTTAACCCCTTATAAATCAATATTGTCGTTTTTTCTTCGTAAATAGCGAAGAATCTACTGCTTATTGAAGTGCGGAGTTTTCACTGTGGTAAAATAAGGATAGTGAATTATGAGAAATTTCTGTTTAAACAACAAAAGTTCAAGGAGGTGTTGAGGTTGCAAAAAGCAGCTATCGGAATAATGTTTCTTGGGTTCATGCTGGCAATTTTTCTCGACTATTCGTTTGCGGGGATTATTGCTTGGTTAGGCACACTTGTTGGAGTTGGCCTTTTATTAGTACATAGCAAACAGCAGAAGCAAATGAAACACTTCGCTTTTTTCTTGGTTTGTTTCATCTTATCGCTGTCAGGCGTTTTCTATATATAGTTCTATTATAGTGAGGGTGTTTGCTGGATAGCATCCCCCCTCCTTTCGTTACTTCAGCGATTGTTAGATATCCTGATATGAAGATGGATTTTATTTTATGGAGGCGGCTTATGTGTCTAAAGAAATTACTTTTATCTTAGTTATAGTATCAATGGCTATATGGGTTACGGTGTCCAGAGAGGCTGTAAAACCTTCAAAAGAAATAGACTGGAGAAAAATGATCACATTACTGTCTGTCGGATCCCTATCTGCATTCGTTATAACCATTACGCTTTTTCAAAGCCTGTGATTATGTGTTAAAAAGGAGACTAATTGCAACACGGCAGATCACTTTTATTGTGTTATGAAACTATAAGTATGTGAGACTCGTCATATGGAAAGATGAATATAAAAGGGCGGATACTGTGAATTGGAGGAACATCACAGGATTTATTTTGCTGGGGTTAGGTACAGCCCTTTGGTTCCTTGCTTTCTCCTACAGGATGTTAATCACCTCAGACATCCCAGTTAACTTTACTCCTGAAGAGTCTGCCTTGGCTCAGAGATTTTTTATCGCATCGGGGTACTTGTTCTTCTAGCAACATTAGTGGCAGAAGCTAGAGGGCTCTACTTGTTATCACTGGGGATATTCGGTTCCATCGCTGTTTTTGGCTGGCTGAACAAATCCTGGTACGCGGTCGGTGCTGAATATTATAGTGCTGTATATGCTCGTTTAAATAATGTCAGCATTTACGTCCCGAGTGTTCTTGCGCTTATCAATTTGATTTTTTTATTACTATCTCTGTGGAAAAACTTGAAATGAAGAATATGGACAGTGCGTTTTATATCCCCATAGAGCGATGTTTCGTTAAACCAGCAGCTGCCCTCTTTTCAAGTAAGGGGTTAGTTGAAGAATTTTTGGAGGAGATCACAATTAAGGGTATATTAAAGGATTGTTTTTATTTTGCAGGTTGTCTGTTCATTATCCAATTAGTCATAAGTTTATGGACAGGAAAAGGAATAGATTGGCTAACTTTTTTTGCATTGAGCATAGGCGGGCTTATCGGGATAGTAATTCGGAATGAGTTCAAAAATGACTCTAGTGAAAAACCTATGAAAAAGTGGAGTATTGCTGCATCAACTGTATTGATATTGGTCGCAGGAGGGATTTTCTTCTTTAAAACTTATCAGCAAAATGTGATCATAGAAGATACCTATTCTTACCTCCAAGAACAGGGATACGGAGAGCTTATTGAAAAGGAAGAAATCACAACCTATCCAAGGGTCAGCATAGATGAAGATGGTGACCCTCGTTTTTCAGGCGGATATTTTTCCTTTGTAACCTTCGAAGACGAACCGTTGGTGGAATATGTTTTTGGGTATAAAGAAGAGACAAAACAAATTACAATGATAGACTTCAGGCAAAAGAGCAGTGAGCCGCCGTTAAAGGAGTTTTAGTGGTGAGATAGGCTTCCATCTCGGGTGGAAATTCTGCAGCTCATTGGGTGTCTAGCTTTAAGATTCGAATAGAGATTTCTTAGGAGATTGATATAATTGAACTGAGGTGAAACCTATATGAATTCAATGAGCGAACAGGCCGGAAGAATGAATCATGCTTCAGATTTTGATCCATCAAAAGAAATTGAAGAATATCCCGATCTAAAAGCTTCATTGACCAGGTATTTAGACAACTTAGAAATGAAAAGGTATTCCGGAAAAGAGCTGAAATCTAAGCGTAATGAAAAGAGAAATCCTTCAGGACAGAATAAAGAAATAATGTAAAGGTTGCTACTGATAAAGTGACAACCTTTTTTTTAGACAGGGTGAATTCACTCTAAAGGAGAGCGTTCACTGAACAATCAGCCGCCTCCCTTCAATTACTCCACCAAGCGATAATATCTTCTAGAAACAGTTTAAAATAGAAGGAGTTTTGACAATAGATAGAGAAAACTGTTGAAACGGACATTATCTAATTTTGGGAGGGGATAAAATTTGAATATCACAGTGAAGGAATTACCACAGAATGAAGTTGCATATATCCGGCGTGTCGGAAGTTATTTTGAACCCTAAGAACATTGGGGAAGCTTGATCCATTGGGCATTTAAAAATGAGCTTTATCCTCCAAGACAGCATTTTATAGGGATTTCTCTGGATAATCCTGATTTAGTTGAGAGTAATAATTGCCGTCATGATGCTTGTGTCACAATCCCTGAAGGATTCCATAAAGAGAAACATCTTGATATGCAATTTAAAAAGCTGGATGGCGGACAATATGCTTTGTATCCATTTTATGATGTGCCTGAAAAGCTGAATAATGCTTATCAATACATGTTTGAACAATGGCTGCCGAACAGCGGCTATGAGGTGGACTTTCATAGACACAACCTTGAATTTAATATGAATAACCCTGCCGAAGATCCAGAAGGGAAATGTAAAGTTGATTTATTTGTGCCTATAAAGAAATAGAACTTCTTAAACTAGCTAACACAGGGCAACTAAACAACCCCTAGCTGCCCTTAATCCAACCATCCTGCCAATTAAGGGCATCAACATACCTCCTTGCTTCCCTAAATCCAACCATCCTGCCAATAATGGGCACCAACAAACCCTCTAGCTGCCCTAAATCCAGCTAACCACCCAATAATGGGCACCAACACACATCCTAGCTGACCTGAATCCTACTAACCACCCAATAATGGGCATCAACAAATCTCCTTGCTTCCCTAAATCCAACCATCCTGCCAATAATGGGCACCAACACCCCCCTAGCTGCCCAACCCAAACCAACAAAACAAAAAAAGGGGCATCCAGGAAAACTCCCAGACACCCCTAATGTGACCAACTATAAAATTTACTTCAATAGATAAACCCTCGCCTCATAAGGCTTCAACTCCACAGAAGACAAAGTACCTTCCTCCGAAGTATCATAGTTCCCGATCAACAGATCTGCGGAAGTATGCTCAATACCCTCTGGCAGGGTGAACGCTGCCTCTTCCCCACTGAAGTTACACATCACAACCAGTTTCTCGCTGCCCAATGTACGTGTGTAAGCATAGATTGCTGGATCATCTTCCAGGATTAAATCGTACGTTCCATATACGATGATCTCATGCTCTTTGCGGAGCTTGATGAGCCTCTGATAGTAATGGAAAACAGAATCAGGGTCTTTCAAGGCGCTTTCTGCATTGATGTTCGTGTAGTTCGGGTTGACTTTCAGCCAAGGCGTGCCGGTTGTGAAGCCTGCATTTTCGCTGCCGTCCCATTGCATTGGAGTACGGGCGTTGTCACGGCCTTTGATGTAGATGGCGTTCATGATCTTGTCATGATCCTCGCCGCCTTCGGTTACTTTTTCTCGGTACATGTTATGGATTTCGATATCGTTGTACTCTTCAAGAGAGTCAAACTGAACATTGGTCATCCCCAGTTCTTCTCCTTGATAGATGTAAGGAGTTCCTTGCATCATGTGGAGGAAGGTTCCGAGCATTTTTGCCGATTCTGTACGGAATTCTTTGTCATTCCCGAAACGGGAGACCATCCGCGGCTGATCGTGGTTGTTGAGGTACAGACTGTTCCAGCCCTTTCCTTCAAGTTCCTTCTGCCACTTGGTCATGACGTCCTTCAGGTCAGCCAGTTTCCATGGCTTCACATCCCATTTTCCGCCAGGTCCGGAGTCCAGATCCATATGCTCAAAAGTGAAGATCATGTTGAGCTCAGTTCCTTCGTCATTGGCGTACTGGGCTGCATCCTGTGGAGAAGCACCCGGGCATTCGCCGACCGTGATCATGTCATACTTCGAAAGCACTTCCTTGTTCATTTCCTGAAGATACTCATGAACACGCGGTCCGTTCATGAAGAACTCCCCGCCCCAATCGTATTTTTTACCGCCCGGTGCGCTCGGCAGTCCGTCCGCTTTGGAGATCAGGTTGATAACATCCATGCGGAAGCCGTCGACGCCTTTGTCCAGCCACCATGTCATCATGTCGTAGATTTCATTTCGCAGCACAGGATTTTCCCAGTTCAGATCCGGCTGTTTTTTACTGAAAAGATGAAGGAAATATTCATCGGTTGCTTCATCGTGCTGCCAGGCTGAGCCGCTGAAGAAGGATGTCCAGTTATTCGGTTCCTGCCCGTCTTGTCCCGGATGCCAGATATAGTAGTCTCTGTATTGGTTATCCTTGGATTTGCGTGATTCGACAAACCAGTTATGCTCATCGGAAGAATGGTTGACGACAAGGTCCATCATCAATTTCATTCCGCGGCCGTGGATGCCTGCCAATAGTTCTTCCCAGTCTGCCATCGTTCCGAATTCATCCATGATGTCCTGATAATCGCTGATATCATAGCCATTGTCATCATTTGGTGATTTAAAAACAGGCGACAGCCAGATGACATCGATACCCAGCTCTTTTAAATAATCCAGCTTGGAGGTAATTCCTTGCAGATCACCGATTCCATCTCCATTGCTGTCCATGAAGCTTCTTGGATAGATTTGATATACAACACTTTCTTTCCACCATTTTTTATTCATTCCTCTTCATCCTCTCTATGTATCAGCAGTTCATCGATCTCTTCTGCTGCTTTCTTTAGTCCTTCCTCTGCACTCATTTCTCCTGAAAACATCAGCCTGAAATACTCGGTGTAGATGGAGTTGATTTCATTCCACTGTGGCACAGGCGGCCTGAGGAAAGTTTTGTCTATGCTTTCAATATAGCTTTCATAATAAGGATACTGTTCGACGATACTGGACATTTCCACTTCCGTATTGGTCGGCAGCACACCTGCTGTTAACAATAATTTCTGCGGAGTTTCTGTCGTCAGCCACTTGATGAATGTCCACGATGCTTCGCGGTGCTCGGACCCTTTCGTAATAACGGCATTTTCGCCTCCAAGGACCGATGTGTAGACCTCATTGCTCGGAAACGGTGCTGAAACAGTCTGCCTCTTCAGGACTTCAATATCCAGCAGGGAATGGACGCTGTAAAACCAAGGCCCTTCATCGATCATAAAGTAGCCCCCGGTCCTTATTTTTTCCCATGTTTGTGGATAGCCCTTCAGGATTTCAGCTGGAAAATTTCCATTCTCATAGAGCTGCACAAGCCTCTCTACGGCCTCGATGCTTTCCTTGCTGTCCAGGTATCCTGCAGCCTGGGTATATTGCGGGCTCAGCAGCTTCCCGCCCAACCCGTAAAAGTAGGGCAGACTGTTCCAAGGGGACACGTCGTTAATCCCAATGGTCAGTTGATTTTCTTCCACTACTTCCAGCAATTCATCCATCGTATGGGGCAGTTGTTCCAAACCGAGGTCTTCTACAGTATCTTTGTTAAAAATCGCTGCTTTGGTGTTGGTATTCAATGGCAGGCCGTAGTAGTCCTCACCATATCGGTTGGATTCCAGGGGCGGACGATAAAATCTTTTTTTGACTTCATTAAAATCGTCGAATTCACTCACAGGATAGAGAAGCTTCAGGTCGGCAAACTTCGGAAGCCAGGTGATGTCCATCCGGATAATGTCAGGCGTGCGGTTGACGGATGCCCGGGAGATCAGCGCAGACATCAGCTGCTCGTTATGAGGCTGGCGAACCGGCTTGACATCGATATCCGGAAATTCCTCTTCAAATAATGGGATGACTTCCTTCTCGAAAATCCTTGTCTCCTCATCGCTGTACGTGTGCCAGATTTCGATTTGTTCCTTTTCGTTCCCCGCATCCATCTGGACAGGTTCGTTCTCTTCTATAATATTCTGGTTCATACAGCCCTGCATCGCCAGCATGAGCATGACCAATGGCAGCAGTGAACGCTTCATGGACGGAATTCCTTTACTGTTCATGATTCAGCCTGTAATCCCCGGGTGATTGGCCCGTGACTTTTTTGAATAGCTTGCTGAAGTACTTCACATCATTGAATCCCGCATTCGCTGCCACTTCATACACCTTCAAGGAGGTCTGCCTCAATAAGGCCTTCGCTTTTTTCACCCGAAGTTCGATCACATAATCGATAAAATTCTGGTCCATCAGCCTTTTGAAAAGAATGCTGAAGTAATTGCGGCTGATATGAATATGGTCGGCTACATTTTGCAGCGTCAGTTCATCTGTATAATGAGCATGAATGTAGTGCAGGGCTTTATCCAGAAGTTCGTTGTCCATATGAGGCTTATTTTCACCATTCACTAACAGCTGGGCACAGGCTTTGAGGCCTTCCAGGGTGGATTTGCGGACTTCTTCCAACGTGTCTGATGCCTCAATGATCGCAATCTTTTCCATCAAAACAGGAGGATCAATCTTCTTCATAAAAATGGTTTTCAAGATGTTTCCTGCCTCTTTTTTGATAACAGAAGGCTTCATGTTTTCACTGCTCCACACACCAAACCGTTCCTCGATGAACGTTTCACTTCTGCTTTCCTCGTAAGGAAGCAGAAATCCTTCCAGCTCTTGTTCTGAAAGGGCCGGTACATCCTGCGCGATGTCTGGTCTGTACCTGAATATCTCTTTTTCACTGTGAAAGAAGTATCTTCCGCACGCGGCATGTGCCCGGTAATATCCTTTTACAAGATCTTGAACATCATGGACGACATCGTATCCATAGATGATGCCGATCGACGTTTCTCTTTCAATCTTCTCTTTGATCATGGTCGTCAGAGTTAATGGATCACTGCTCTTCTTCAAGAAAAACAGCAGCTCACTGTCGCTGATCAGAAAGCAGATGCCTTCATCTGTTGCAAGATAAAATCTTTCTTGTATTTCTTCAAAGATCAGGCTGTTATACAGAAAGCCGAAGTCCTCATCCACCCTGTCCATTCCCTTCAGCTTCAAAAGGACGATTGCATGAGGCTCCTCAAACATCGAAATGACGCTTTCGCTCTTCACTTCGTCATGCTTTTTCAGAAGAATCCGCTTCATTTCCTGCTCCACTCTTCTTCTAATGGCTGCAACATTTGATTGCTGGGCGTACTCCAGTTTTCTGTCCATCTTCTGCTCTTCTTCAATCTTGTCCACACATTTGTGAACCGTTTTTAAAAATGTTTCCGGCTCGAGTGTCGGTTTTAAAATATAATCAACGGCTCCGTGTGTCAGCCCTTCTCTTACATACTCAAATTCGTTATAGCTGCTGACCAGCACGATTTTCAGCTTCGGGTTCACTACAAGCGCTTTTTTCATGAGAGTGATTCCATCCATCACAGGCATCTTGATGTCGGTAATCAGGATATCAACCCGGCCTTCCCTCTCCATGGCATCCAGCGCCTGCTGGCCGTTTGAATAATCGCCGATCAGCTTCAGGTTCTCTTTTTCCCAATCGATAGAGGATTTCAATCCAAAGCGGATAATCGGTTCATCATCTACAATCATCACGTTAAACACGATCTTCACCCCCGGGTACAGATAGCAATAGTAATTTCACGACTGTTCCTTCTTCCGTACTCGTGATTTCCACCTTCGAATCTCTTTCATAATAAAGGCGCACAGAGTCATATACATGGCTGAGCCCTATTCCTAAATAGGAACCCGATGTTTCGGATGTCTGCTGAAATTTCTTCAGTACATCTTCCTTCATCCCCATTCCGTTATCCGAGATTTCCAGCTCAATTCCCCGCTCAACCTTTTTACCTGATATGACGATCGATCCTTCTTCGCCAGTAGGGACGATTCCATGAAAAATCGAATTCTCGACAATCGGCTGAAGAAGCATACGCGGAATTTGGACATCTTCCACACCCTCTTCAAAGTCTGTTTTCAGAAAAAAGTTCTGCTGATAGCGGATTTGCAGGATCACCATGAAATTCTGGACCAGCTCGATTTCTTCTTTAATGGATATAAACGTTCCGGTTTTTCCCATATTGCCTTCCAGCAGCTTGGATAACGAGGTCAGTGCCGTGTTCGCACGCTCCGTTTCCTTAAACTGCACAAGCCAGCGGATCGTGCTCAGCGTATTGAAGAGAAAATGAGGATTGATTCTGTGCTTGATGGCCCTGAGCTCGGCTTCCTGCTTCTGTCTTTGCTCTTCTCTAATCTGATCCAGAAGATTATCCACCTGATTGATCATGTGATTAAACTGGCTGCTCATCACACCGATTTCATCAACCGAACTGACGGCTGTCCGGACTTTAAAATCTCCTTCTCCAACCAGTTTCATCTGCTCTGTCAGCACCTTGACAGGCTCCGTCACCCGTTTGGCGATGGCGATGCCAAGAATGATCGCAATGATGCCGAACATGACAGAGGCAAAAATGATGATGCGCTGGATCGACACAATTTCACCTGTGATTTCAGTGACAGGGACGATACCGACAATCGACCAGCCATTACCGATCGGCTGCATGACGCCATACTGGTGGATGCCGTTTTCATCAAATTCGAATTCCTGCTTCTTACCCGTAATGTAATTCCGCAGTTCTTCATTTTGTACAGGCTTCCCGATTTCATCCAGGTCATTGTCGATCATCACTTCCGCCGATTCATTTACCACAAAGAAGCGGCCCGTTTTCCCCAATTTGATTTGATTGATTTTCTCCAGAATCGCATTTCCATCCAGGCTGACCTGTACATAGGCGATATTTTCCATATTGTCAAAATCCTTTAGGACCCTGGTGATGGGAAGCACGAGGGCGGTATTCTCTCCGGCTCCGCTGAACCTATCGTACTGCAGGCCCCCCCACACCAATTCTCCGTCTTTTTTGACAGCATCCTCGGCCCACTCCGTCTTGTCAATATTGACCATCGACAGCTTATAAGGTGAAAACGTCCCGCTTCCCCAGCTCGCTCCTTCATCTTTTAACACATAAATGATACGGACGAATGAACTGGTATAGATATTCGAATTCAGAAAAGAGTTCATGTATTCCTGATTCTCTTTGGCCTCAACGGATGAAGCGTTCTCATTCAAATCCGCCTTAACAATCTCCTGAATTCGTTCATTGCTGTATAAAAGGTCCGACATATCACTGCCATTGGAAAAAATAAACGAAAGAGAATCTGCAGCCTGCCTTGCAATCTGCAGCGAAGATTCTCTAACATTTTCTTTTACCACATCAGATGCGGACTGATAGAAAAACAAACTATTAAACACAGTCGGGATCAAACTGACAATCAATATAGTGACGATGACTTTCGAAGCCAGACGTTTTCTTAGTAGGTTGTAAATCATCGTTGGATCCCTCTTTATTCTGTCGTATTGAATATTTCCTGACTTCTATTTTTCAAAAGGTTATGGCTTGGAGTGCTAGTTACCCTTACAGCCCTTTTAGGTTTGGAAAGTGTTGCTGCCGGGGGCGGTCTCCTGCCGGTCTGGGGCGCTTGGGCTTTTGGCGATAGCGGAAAGAAATTCCCTTATTTGCTGAATCGCGCCGCCAAAAGCTTAAATAGCGGAAAAATATTCCCTTATCGGCCTTTAATCTCTAAAGAATAGGGTCTTTTCTTCAAATAAGGGAAACTAATTCCCTTATTCATCCTCAAAATGAGCCAGATTTGAAAATAAGGGAAAGATCTTCCCTTATTTTCACGCTGGTTACTCCGGCCAGGCCATGACCTTCAGTTACTCTTTTAAATAGAGGGAAAAATTCCCCTTATTTCAAAAACAGCGCCGAAAATCACCGAAATAGCGGGAGAATTTCCCCTTATTTGACTCAAACCACTAGAAAACAGGGGCTTTTTTTCATATAAGGGGAAAAACTCCCCTTATTCACCCTTAAAATGAGGTCAAGCCTGCACTTAAGGGGAAAATTTCCCCTTATTACCCCCGCTGGATATTCCGGCAAGGACCTGGCCTTCAATTTCTCCTCAAATTAGCGGAAGAAAATTCCCTTATTTGCTAATTAGCACCGCCAAAAGCTCAAATAGAGGAAAAATATTCCCTTACCGGCCTTTAATCTCTAAAAAATAGGGGCTTTTCTAAAAATAAGGGAAACTAATTCCCTTATTCATCCTCAAAGTGAGCCAGATTTGAAAATAAGGGAAAGATCTTCCCTTATTTTCCCCGCTGGATACTCCGGCCAGCCCAACACCCTCAGTTACTCTTTTAAATAGAGGGAAAAATTCCCCTTATTTCAAAAATAACGCCGAAAATCACTGAAATAGCGGGAGAAATTCCCCTTATTTGACTCAAACCACTAGAAAACAGGGGCTTTTTTTCATATAAGGGGAAAAACTCCCCTTATTCACCCTTAAAATGAGGTAGAATCTGCACTTAAGGGGAAAATCTCCCCTTATTTTCCCCGTTGGTTACCCAACCCAGGACAAGACACCCGGAACAGCGGCCATTGCCCGCCCCGAAAGTCCAACTCCCAATAACACCCTTTTACCAAAACAAAAAATATAGTTTATTTATATTCTACCACTACCATATCCCAATATTTAATAGACGGCAATGTGAATTCGAGCGAATCACCCTTCTGCTTGAATTCCAGTTCCATGGCGGAACCTTCATAGAGATCCGGTGATGCTGTCCAGACTTTGTCGACATCTCCATCTGTTTTGATGGTTACCTTCAGTTCTTCTTTTACAGAAGGCTCCGGCTGGGAACCATCATTGTCTCTCCACTCCATCGAGGCAGCATCCGTGAAGTTGATGAGCTGGATGATTTCTTGTTTGTCTTTCTTTTTGACAAAACTCCAAAGCGCGCCCAATTCAGGGGAAGCTGTTACTTCCTGGCCCTCGATGCTCACTTCTTTTTCCACTTCCTCCGCGCCGTCGCGAAGCAGGTTTTCGTACGCTACTGTAAAGTCATAATAGCTTGTGAGCTGGTCGTTCAATTCATCCGTGATTTCTAAATTTTTGTGCGGGAAATATTCTTTTGACAGCATGTTCTCCCCAAGTTCGAGGTGGGCGCCGCCTGATGCGAAGATGACCGAGTTTGTCAGCAGTACGCCAGGTGCGTTGAACTCACCCTTGCTGTTGGACAAATCATAGTTCATGTACGCCGCCAGCACGGTATTCAGTTCACCCTTGCTGTACTTTGAGTTTTGATCGATTACTTTTTTCAAGCTGTCATACGTGGTGTGTCCATCCCAAAGCTCTGAATACAGGAAGTTCACCGGTGCCTGGGAGGCAATATACCCCTGCGCATATTGGCTCACAGCATTCATGACAAAGTCCACATCCAATTCGGCTTTTGCCCGTTCAAGGAATGGAACATACGTCTGAGCAAGATCGATGGTTTTGCCCTGTCCGTTCCATAAAACACCGCGGTCGCCAAGCTGATCGACATGCCAGCCGTCAAAATTCAAATGATCGAATACTTCTTTCTCTGCATTGATCAGGTGTGTCTGCCATTCTTCATTTGAAGGGTCCATTAAGTAGATGTCACTGGCCCAGTTTTCAGGAAGCGGATGCTTATCCTGGTCATCCATGTCAGGGTCACGGAAGATTCCCCATTCCTTTTTGACCCCTTCTTCTTCAAAATTTTCATAGCTTCCGAATAACAAGTTATAGTTCATGGCTTTCATGTTCTTTTCATGAGCCAGCTCTATATATTTTTCGATGGTTTTCTTTGAGACTTCGCGGTTGGCGATGTCCGGCCACGTTTGGGCAACCTCTCCATTTTCCATCTTTAACGGCTTCTCATGCTTGAACTGCCAGTCATAAAATTGAATGCCATTGAGGTGGAAACGGTTCAGTTTGTCGATAATGGCTTCCTGTTCGCCTTCCTCCATCGCAAAGAAGTCGGCGAGATAACCGTATCTCGGGAATTTACTCCAATCGGATGAAACGTCGACCGCAATATTCTGGTGATCGACGACATCCTTCCCGTCTTTCACATACACCTCTGCCATATATCCTTTAAAGTCTTCTTTCTCAGGAGTCCATTCCCACGTAACTTCCTGGGAGTCAGACAATGTTACTTCCTGTTCTTCTACCTGGTCGTCGAGGTGCTTATATTGAATAAGAAGGCTGCCTTCCTTCACCTTTTCCTGCAGGGTAAGGGTGAATTTCACTTTATCTCCGGGAGCATAAGCTGCTTTATCCGTGTTCAGGGAACTCACCCATTCTCCAGACTCGATTGTGGCCGATTGAAACACGGGTTCATTTGTCGTACAGCCCGCCAATACATTCAATCCCAAACCTACACTTAACACCAACGCTAATTTCTTTTGATTTTTCATGAAAGTCTCCTTAATCTGCTTTTTTAAAAAAAGACTCTGTCAAAAAATACTGTTGTTTTAAAGGGTATGTTGACTTCCGCTCCAGGTGTCCGACTCCGCGGGGCGGGCGTTGAGCCTCCTCGGCTTCGCCTGCGGGGTCTCACCTGTCCCGCTAGTCCCGCAGGAGATCGTACACCCTCCGCTTCAGTCAACATATGCGGAAGAAATGAGAATCCATTGCACACTGGACCTATCAACTTTTGTTACTAATTTTGATGCTAGATTAAAAGAAGCAGCAAGTTGATCAACCCGTAACTGAACCCAAAATATCTTATGACAACAATATTAACTAACAGAGCCTGAAAAATTTAACCTTTGACAGCGCCTTCTGAGTCGCCGCTTTGGACGAACTTTTTCTGGAATATGATGTAGATCAAGATAACTGGCAGGATGGCAATGATGGAAGCTGCAAATATCCATGACCAGTTGCTTGCGTATTTACCTTGAAACATCATCAGGGCAATCGGCAGGGTTCTCATTGCTTCGTCTTTAATGATGGTTAACGCGACAAAGTACTCATCCCATGTTCCGGAAAAGGCGAAGATCGCCATTGTTCCGAGTGCCGGCTTGGATAGCGGAAGGTAGATCCTTCTGAAGATCGTCCAGTTTCCGCCGCCGTCCATCAAGATGGATTCTTCCAATTCTTTCGGTACGGTTTCAAAGAATCCGCGCAGGAAGAAGGTTGATCCTACTACCCCTCCGCCGATATACAGAAGCCATAGTCCCCAATACGTATTCACTAGCCCCAGGCTCTTGATAACCGTGAACTGAGGAACGATTGCCAATACAAGAGGAATCATCATGGTGAACAAAAACATTCTGAACAGTAGTTCTTTTCCTGGAAAAGTGAAGCGCACAAAGGCGTAAGCTGTCATGGCGCCTAAAAACACGCTTCCGACTGTCGCAACACCCGCGACAAGCAAACTGTTCAGGAAGTAACGGAAAAAGTTATTCTTGTTCCAAACTGTTTCATAGTTTTCCAGATTAGGTACTGCGGTAAATACCTCCTGCGGCCGAGGCAGTGAATACGCTTCGCCGATGAAGGTGGTCATAAGCATATAAATGAATGGTGTGATAAAAATGAGAAGCCCGAATATCAAAAACGCATAAACGATAATTTTCGAAAAAATGTTTCCCTTCATTTGTAAAACCTCCTCCTCTGGTTACATGAACCTCTGTCTTCCAAGTTTTTTCTGCTGCGTCAACGTAATGAGGAAGATCGTTAATCCCATCATTACACCCAGGGCTGAGGAATAACCAAAGTTGAAGTTATTGAAAGCCTGCTTGTAGATCATGCTCTGCAGTACTTCTGTCTGCCCCATAGGTCCGCCATTGGTGATGAAGTACACCTGCGGGAAGATATTGAACGCACCCATGACAAGGTTGATGATAACAAAGGCGGTGATTGGCCCAAGCATTGGGATTGTGACAAAACGGAAGGCCTTGATGCCGCTTGCTCCATCGATCGCTGCCGCTTCGTAAAGATTTTTCGGAATGCCTTGAAGAGCTGCCAGGTAAATGACAACGGTCCATCCGACTGTTTTCCAAATATGGAACAACCAGATAACAATCATTGCTGTCCATTGGTTTTGCAGCCAGCTGATCGGCTCATCCACAATTCCAACGTTCACAAGAAGATAGTTGATCAATCCGTTTTCTCCATCAGCAAACAAGTAACGGAAAAGGAAAGCGACAACGATCCAGGAAGTAATGATAGGAAGATAGTATAGAGTCCTGAAGGTAATCTTGTATTTAACGAACTGGATGTTAATCAAAACGGCAAAGAACAGTCCGAGGAACCAGTTGATCGGCACCGTGACGACTGTATTCAAAAAGGTGTTTCGCACTGCGTATCTGAAAGCAGGATCGGAAAATGCCTTCATGTAGTTCTCCAAGCCGACGAACGGGCTTTCGGCACCAGGCATGATGTTGTAATCCTGAAAACTCATGACAATTCCTTTTATTAGAGGATAGACGACAAATATGCTGGCACCCGCTAATCCTAAAAACAGAAACGGAAGAACCTGGAGCCATTGTCTAAAACCTTTTTTTACTCTGCTGGACATCGGCTTCTTATCGAGCATCACGACGTCTTGATTATTATTGTTTTTTAAATTAGGTAGCACCCCTGCTCCCCCCTCACTATTGGTAAAGACTCTCTTCGCAAAACCTGTTGACCTTGATATCTGCGTTAGTTGTTCCTTGCTCTTTTGAAAAGGCTCTTTTTCCAATGATTGTGGCTGTTTAAAAGCAGTGGATTTCCGCTCCACCTACGTAAACGGGTGTAAGGTAAAACAGCATTTAAAGCGACAATCTTTTAGAAAAGAGCCTATAAAAACTCTCTGCAATCAGCTTGCTTTTCAACAAAGTTTACGAAAAGAGCCTTAATGAAAGAAGATACTGCACCGGCAAGGCGCCTGGCGAGTATCTTCTCTTGTCAGTGTTTATTGCTGCAGTAAGGAATCTGCTTTCTTCGCAGCATCATCCATTGCTTCTTTAGCTCCCATTTCCCCGCGGATCACTTTTTCGAAGTTCAAGTTAATGATCGCTTCAACTTCTGACCATTGAGGGATTGGAGTACGCGGCAATGCCGTTTCAAGCTGTTTTACATATTTTTGAACGATTGGGTTTTCAATAACTTCAGAATCGTTCGCAGTTTCTTTGTTTGTCGGAATCAATCCTACACCAGCCATGATTCTTTGCGGCTCATCTGTAAGCATCCATTTTGCGAAAGTCCATGCTTCTTCCGGATGGTCGGAACCAGCAAATGTTACAAGGTTTTCTCCACCGATAACAGAGCTGCTGCCGCCAGGGCCTGAAGGGATTAATCCGCTGACAGTTGCTTCTTCAGGGTTGAACTTGCTGCCTTCTTCATTAGCCAGGACACTGTAGAACCAAGGGCCATCATCGATCATCAGGTATTCATTGTTCTTCATACCGTCCCATGCGCCAGGCTCTCCACCAAGAATCGTAGGTGCTACAAGACCGTCTTTTTCCCATTTAGCGATTTCTTCAACAGCTGCAATACTTTCAGGGCTGTTCAAGTATCCATCAAACTTTGTATAATCTTCATTTGTCATTGTTCCGCCTAAGCTCCAGAAGTATGGAAGGAAGGCCCATGAGAAGCTTCCGCTGATTCCGATACCGCCTTTTGCTCCACCTTTTACTGCTTTTTCAGAAGCGTCCACTAATTCATCCATTGTTGCAGGAGCTTCAGTGTAGCCTGCTTTCTCAAGCAATTCTTTATTATAGATAGCAATTTTTGTATTTGTATTAACAGGAACTCCGTAATACTTTCCTTCAAAAATGTTCGTTGCCATCGGTGATTCGAACACGCTGTTCTTTACTTCTTCAAATCCGTCAAACTCGCTTAGGTCTTGAAGAGCACCCATTTTGGCGAACTCAGATACCCAGACGATATCCATACGCATCAAGTCCGGAGCTTCTCCGCCTGATACACCTGCAACAACCTGCTGTTTCAAGCCTTCATATGGCATACGCGTCAATTTTAACTCGATGTTCGGATATTCTTTTTCAAACAAAGGCTTGATCTCATCGTTCAAGATGACCTCTTCTTGATCACTGTAAGTGTGCCAGTAATCCAGTACCACTTTATCTTTGCTGCCTTCACTACTTGAGCCTGATTCAGTCGAACCTCCGCTGCATCCTGCAGCAAATAGCATCGTCGAAATCCCAACTCCCGCAACCAGCTTGTTTAATAGTTTCATTTTTGTTAACCCCTTCCCTTTATTTAACTCTATTTTCCTTGAAAGCGCTTTTATATAAAACCGCTTACATTTTGTAAAAGGTGTTTTATATTACACTGTTTTTTTACAGGATTGTTTTTCCACACGTAAAAAGGTGTCGTATTTCTCTTTTGTAGAGATATACGACACCTTTTGGGTTGGTTAAGCTTTTCCGGCTTTGAGAAGACAGCACCTGAGGTAAGTAACATAGGAATTAAACATGCGGTTTAAATGGGTTTGATTTCCGCTCCAGGTGCCCGACTCCGCGGGGCGGGCGATGAGCCTCCTCGGCTTCGCCTGTGGGGTCTCATCTGTCCCGCTAGTCCCGCAGGAGGTCTGACACCTTCCGCTTCAATCTGTTTCAGGTAATAGAAAGCGAGGTGAACTTATAATAAAACTAAAACCCCTGAATGAAGTATTAATAATTGTCTTCGCTGACACCATCTACATTTATAAGCAGGCTAATCTCAAAATGGTTAACACCCCATTAACCATTTGTAATCTAATCTATCTTAATTCTAAAATGCTTCCCTCATAAAAAGAGATTTTCTTCAATGGTTGCTGTTGTATAAGAGTAATGGATTTCCGCTCCAACCCTCCGTTATAAAAGGATAGAGGGAGGTAATCAACAATAAATGCAGCAATTCCTTAGAAAAGAGCACAACAAAAGAACCATCATCTCTGAAAGATAATGGTCCCTCTTTACTTGGCTGGTGCCGTTTCTATAAACTCCAGCCCTTTTTTACTCATCAGGTATTTCAGACCATCTCGGAAGGTTGCGTGTGTGATGAACTTGCTTGTGTCCACTCCGGAGATGACCATTTCATGAGCAAAATTCGGTTTGAAGCCTACGAAGATTGTTTCCACGCCCATTAGGTTCAATCCAGCCTGAAGCTCGCTTATTCGATATATCAAGTTTTGCAGGCCCAGTTCTTCAACCTCTAAATGGCTGATTCCCGTAAAATCAATCAGAACGGTATCTGCCTTTTGTTTTTGGATGCTGAACAAAACTTTCTTTTGAATATTATCCAACCGTTTCTCATTCAACGACCCTGTTAATGGAACCAGCATCGTTTCAGGAATAATGGAAGGAATAATCGGAGTTGAAAGTTCATCGATCAGCTTTTCGCATTCCTCTACTCTTTCCCTCAGTTGACGAATTTCCTCTTCGGGAGTTTGTGACTCGCTCATTTCATTTACACCTCTTAAAACTTAGTTAGGACTAGTATACCATTTTGACAGGGAATTGTGGGTAAGCAATATCACTCTTTGTAAAAGAGACGGCTTTTCCAATGAATCACAACTAGAGGATTCCAGAGCAGGGGTCTCCTTTAATATCAGCTCCTGCCCTGCGTTATCCAATTTTAATCGTGTTGGTGATCTCAACATGAGAAAATGCTGGATTGAATTCTCAGCTTAAGGAGTTGTTACACGATGGCAAGGGGGTTCGTTATGGGTGGACTTCCATATCATATCCAAAATAGCAGAAGATTATTGCATTTAACAGTAGCAATTCCAGATCTAATGGATCGGGGTACTTATGTCTTTATTCAATTTTCTTCGATTAAGGACCTCGTTAGCAGAATAGCTATTGTATGTTTTCGTCCATATAGTTCAAATAGTAATTAAGAAATATTCCAGTTAAAAATCCCAGCATAATATTTGTAAAACATATTTTACACCTACTTTGTCTTGTACGTTATTTGAACTTTTTTCTATTCAACTAACCTGCTCTTTTCTGGAACAAAAGGCAGCGTGTTCAGTAAACTCACCAGTTTGATTAGAGTGATATATAGAATTAAATTTATAATATCCCAATGATACAAAGTATTATTGCGATTGCTACTATGCTTTCACCTTTTTGATGTACTCCCTCGCTAATCCTACTGTGCTTAATTTCCCTTAGTGCGATGAAAGAACCCACCAATCCAACTACACCAAGAAAAATGCCGATATAGGGTGTAATAGTTGATAATGCACCAAGTAAAATTGAAGAAACTGCTTTTCCGTTGGTCTTTTCCTCCATAAATATACCCCTTCTTCATTTGTATCGATAGTACGCTGGATTATGTACACTTCATCTCTTTTTAAATAACAGCTAATCCTAATAATTAGACGGAAACTCCATTGGTTTTGTTTCGGATTGTTCCATTAGCCTTCCCTTTACTTGAGTAAAGGGCGGCTGCTTCATCGGCAAACGAAACCGTTAGTTATATCTCACAGCACTTTTATAATAAAAAATAAAACTTAGAGCTATTGTTAAAAGAGCCGTTCCGCCGATAATATATACTGCACCAAAGTTTTGCGGCTCTCCAGTTAAAACCCAAATTTGATAAGGAATAAATATAATTGCTGAAATCACTAAAACTCCCCATAATAATGATTTTGCATTTTGTTGAACATCTTTAAAAACAGAATGTCTTTTGGAATATTTAATCATAGAGACCTTTCTCAAGGCGAACAACAAAACAAAAATCGATAAAATGAATAAAAGAAAGTTCATAGAATACATCTCCTTTCAGTAACAAATACACTTCATTGCCGAATTTCTTGTTCAACTATGCTGACCCTTTACTTGCACAAACGGCGGCTGCATATAAACTAATGCCCCAGTTATAGTTCAAAATTAATTTTCCGCTTCTTTAAGCCATTCTTGGGTACCATCTGTTAATATCACTTTAATATCTATGTTAATGTTTTTACCAAAGTGATACCAAACCCTTTTAACACCATCGTCCAATTCGATCATTTTCGTTTCTGCATCGCCGACAATAACTTTCTCATGTCTTGGTTCAGTTAAAGTTCCACACCATAAATGCGACTCTCCATCCAGGTTGCCACTCCATTCATCTAAAGGACATACATTGGTTCTTTTCCATAACCATTTGTCATCAGATCTTGTAAAGTGTGCAAGTTTTGGATGGTGGTTGTTGTAAACATCATCTTCTGTATGAGAAGTAAAAATAATAATATTATCTTCTTCCACTTTCTCTACTACCTTGTACTCGTCAATATCTTTATTATCTTCCATTTCATCATGAAAGACTTCTTCCATCGTTTCAGGACTGTTACAGCCGACAAGCAGAAGTGGAAACAGAACAATACCAATTATATTTTTCAAACCATCATCTCCCTTCACAGCTGCCTTAGCATCAATCTTGAATTTCTTAAGGGTGAAGCTTGTCAGTCGAAGAAGCTGTTTTTTTGAAGAAAACTGATCAGCAATTAAACAGGTAATCACGCAAGAAATAAATAATAGAGAACAAAAGATAATAAAAACACCGGAAGAATAATCATAAGTTTCTTTCTAAAGTTCTTAAATAACGAACTATTATCTGGCGCATACCAAAGTTCCAAAGAAGAGAAAAAGAGCAGCAAAACCGTAATGAAAACCCCTATCATGATCTCCACAACCAACCGCCTCCCCAATGATAAATTTTGTACACGTGGTGAACAATTCCATGCAGTGGTATGACGATTGCCAAAAGAATAAGGTTTCAAAACTTTAAGGCTGAGAACCTACAGTATTCTACTAGGAGGTTTATAATGGGACTCACTTTAACCTTATTAGGAATTTTATCGTCTGCTGCGGTTCTTGATAAGGTACTCTTTTTTACAAACCTGTTTCTCTATCTTAATACCAATTATTTCAAAATCTGGAGTATTACTCAAGAAAATGAAACAAAAAAAGAAGCTCATCCTTATTCCGGATGAGCTTCCCTTTGTTGAACAAGACGACATCATTAACTGGTCTTCGGTTATTGCCTCCTTGTTACTTATTATTTTGATTTATCTCCTCTAGCAGCTCAATAATTCTTTTATTTTGTTGTGATTGCTATTTTAAAAAACCCACAATTGTCCCGATACCGACTACAATAAGCAGTGATAAAATCCACATAATCATACCCCCATAAAAAACCTTATTACATTACTTTACCTTAGTAAAATATCGCTGTATATTGAAGGGTTCCGTCTTGCTTTTATCCTTCTCTGTCCTCTAACAACTCGCCTGTGTTTACGAATCCAAGTGACTGATAGAATTGAAGTGCAGGATAATTAAACAGGCTTTACATGGTCAGGTCTTGCACCTGGCCGGCAGTTCCCTTAAACTTCTTCACTGGCGCGTTTATTTCCTTTATAAATGAAATACAGCGCAATCATCATAAACACCAGCGCTGCGGAACGTTTCATATCCAAGGGAATCACTAAACTATTGAACCAGCCGAAATGGTCAATAACGACACCGATTACAAGCTGACCAATGATGACGGTGATATTGGCCGCAATCACCCCGATTTTTGGAACGGCCGCGACAATAAAGAGTAAAAACATCACGCCTAAAAAGACTGCGCTTAACTGCCATTTAGGCACTTCCAATATAGCAAGCACATTTCCCCGACCGAAAAACAGAATGAATATGGCTAGAAACATGGTGCCCGTCAGAAAAGTTAATAGTGTCGTTTCGATCGTTCCTGCTTTACGGCTGAATGTACCATTAATAGCCGACTGTGCGCTTAATGTAAGACCACCTAAAAAGGTGAATAAAATCATGAATATCCCCACTTTTCATACCTCCTAGTAAACTAAAACAAGTGCAATAATCATCGAAACCACCGCAAATATTTTTTCTTTATTGATTCGATATTTCTTACTTCCAAGCCAGCCGTAATGTTCTACCACCATGCTCATGACCAACTGGCCGATAATGACCGCCACCATCGTGATTCCGACACCAACAAACGGAACACTAATTACTATGGAAGTTAAATAGACAACCCCAAGGACACCGCCAAGCATCGTCCATTTAGGGGCTTCGGCAGCATGAGAAAGCTTACCCTTCCCAAAGAACAGCCATAACAAACCGAGAATGATCGAGCCCACAAAGAAATTGTAAAAACTGGTTTCGAGCTTTCCGATCGACTTTCCTAGCTCACCGTAAATCGCTCCTTCAAAGCTAAGCGCTGCCCCCGCTAGCAGTGCTAATATATATGCAATGTAACGCATGGAATAAATCCCTCCTGATTTCTTTATTTTTAAATATCTAGAAAAATCGATATACTGCCGCAAAAAAAACAGAAATCCACCATCTCAGATTTCTGTGCCAAGATATTCAGCAAACTGGCGAATGGCTTCTTCGTTTCTTCGATAATACGTCCACTGGCCGTAACGGACAGATTCAAGAAGCCCTGCTTTCTGCATCATGGTTAAGTAGTGAGAGACCGTAGATTGAGAAGCTGCCGCTTTTTCCTGAATATCACCTACACACACTCCCCCTTTATAACTTACCTCCTTGGGCAGGTGAGCGCCTTGCTTAGGAAAGTGCTTCTCCGGTTCCTTCAGCCACTTTAATATATTTAGTCTGGTTTGATTGGATAACGCTTTGAATACATCGATTGGTTCCATAGTTCATATTATATATCGAGTTTTTTCGATATGTCAATCAGCGGGAGTGAATACCGGGGGAAGGAGGTTCCTTGTCCCTCCTTCTCAGGCAATGTTTAAAATGACAAGATCATCAAAAAGCTTTAACCATAACAGGCTTTTGATCTGTTTGAAAAAGTGAATTGATCACTCTGCTATAACTTTCATTTGAGATATCCATCAGTCCCCATCTTAAAAAGAAATAAGCATTTTCCACGCCCATTACCATAGAAGAAAACTCAGCAATATCCATTTTAATTTCCACATCATAAGAACCTTTCTCTTTTACCTCGGCGATTTTTCCATTTTCAAAGGTTACTATAAATGGCAAAGAATTCGAGTGATAGAACTCATCGTGAATAGAAAATTTAACGGCCAGTGTAACGCCAGGATTGAACTGATGATTCTTCTCTTGGAGGTCCTTAAAGAAATTAACACTATTGATGATCCTGTACATGACCCCGATTCCTGCATTTGCTGCGTGTTTATTGTCAGTGGCGGAAGGAAAGTCAGCCATGGTCGTTTCCCCGCTTTCTGGAGAGTTTACAAAATGTAAAAGTTCATCAGAATTAGAGTTCAGTATCACACGTTTGATTTGATCGGACTGGCTGTGCAGAAACGTTGAAATTTCCCTCAGGACTTGTGGCGACTCAAAGAAAAGTTCGTGAATAATTAAATCTTTCTCTTCAATGCTGTACACAAAATAGCCTTTCACTTTTCCCTCGTCGACATAACCGATTACCCTTCCAAACCAAAAAGGCCGGTTCAATTCTCTTTCAAAAGGAAACCTTCTTGTCATCCCGTGTGTTCGCGAATAGACCCTGTTGTAGCAATCAAGGACCTGTTCCCTATCTTCCACACCTAATTCTACTAAGTGCCCCTTTTCTTTATAGTCAGGAAATTCTCCTGGACTTATGTAAAACTGATAATTCTTTGTGCCGATTCCAAACCCCATTTTTTTATAAAAACTTACTTTAAACGGGTGTAACATGACAAGATTGGCATTTGCCTCTTCATTCATCTGAAGAAAATACTGCAGCAGCTGATAGGCATTTCCTTCTTTTTTATGAAGCATATCAACCGCAAGCATACCGACTCCTCCTGCACGGATCGGTGTAGACGAATAGTTCACTTCAAAATCAAACGTTCTCATTCCCGCTACCACATCATCGCCTTTGAACAAACCAAATAAACGCTCTTTAGTTGTTTCTTCAATGTGGTTTTCCAGCCATTTATCAGCATTCAACCCTGGAAATGCTGAATTGGCGAGCTTGCAAAACTTCTCATAATCCTTCCCGGCTATCTTTCTGATTTGTTTTTCCATCCAATCCTCCTATAACACTTACTAATTCAATAAAAATGGTGATTTCTTCATCTAACCACATTAACATAATTTTCAAAGGATTTATTCACCAAATTCAGCTTCTGGCTTTTAAAAAAGAGGAACTTTCCTATCCTTATCCCCTTTACATAGTCATCTTATTAAGCCTAAGATAATAGGAGACATTGGGAGGGATTATATGAATTTAACGAAAGAAAGAACATTATTAATTTTCCTGGTTATGTTAATACCCCTTGCCATAACGTATTATGAAGTATTTTATACTCCCAAGGACTCGCTTGAGCTGTACCAGCATTTTGCGTTTGCTGATGACTTTAATGAAGCTCAAGAGATTGTTTATGAAGAGTACCAAGGGAACTTTACAGAGGAAGAATTCCACCTAATAAAAGATAGTGTGGATTCCCCGTCTGAAATTAAACAGTTTACTCTATTAAAATACGAAGATAAAAATATATTAGTCGAAACTTCACCAGGCACAAAAAAACTGCATGTCCTGAATGTGAAAGAAATACCTGACGAAGAAATGAAAGCTTTAATGGATACAGAAGATCAACCGTGAATTTTAAAAAGATCTTAGGAGAGTGATTACATATGGGAAGACGAAGTGCGGGGATATCATTTTTCGCCTTATCAACAGTTTTAATATCAATTAAATACATAACTGAAGCCATGTGGCAAGCTGATGTTGGGGACACCCTTAGTAACGCCAGCTTACTCTCGCTATTTGCAGGGATAGTTTATTTAGTTTGGGGAGAGTATGAGGAATTTAAAAAAGGTAAAGATAACTAGATGAAAGGTAAAAAGCTTGGAAAACATACCAAGCTTTTTATTATAGTTAAAATATTCATATGTTTAAAATGGAATCTTAAACTATCCACATCTTCATCCTGTAGGGCTCGCTGGACAGGCTTCGTTTCTATCGTTTTTCTGCCTTTACGGGGTACTTAATATTGTTCTTCTCAAGCTTCTTATAAACCTCTTCCTCTAGATCCACATCCAGTGAATCAGCCAGCTGGACTAAATAGATCAGCACATCCGCCATTTCTTCTTTGATATTCTGTCTGGAATCCGCAGCAGCCTCTTCACTTGTTTTCCATTGAAAGTTCTCCAGTAGCTCACTCGCTTCAAGGACGATTGATATTGCCAGGTCTTTTTCCCGGTGGTCGTGATTCCAGCCTCGGTCGTCTCGGAATTTTAGGATTTCTTTTGTTAGGTTTTGCATGGGGTTCTCCTCTACTTCCTAATTAGGTTTATCTTTATGGATTATTCAGCAATAAGTAAGTTAAACTCTCTCAAAAACAAGGATAGTTCATCAACTGATTGGAATTTAAAAGCATATCCATACGGAATTGGCGTTTCCCCGGTATTTTTTCTTTTAGGGAAGTTCTTTAATGCTGTACTATGAGTGAAACCTTTCGTCATATGTTTTAGCAATATTGAACTTTCTACAGTCTCAGGGTTTAATGCCAGGGATATTTCCTTGTTAGGCATCAAGTACACCAATTCCTTTGTGTCTATGTTCTCAAACTCTATTGCTTTAGTTGTTTCGTGTATCACGTCGAAATTATGTAATTTAAGGATTTTCACTAGCTCTTCCACATCATCATCTCCTTGGTATGGGTTATTTCTTCATTCTACTCTAAATTGGTTAAGTATTTGGAGTTGATCCTTACTCTTTGACCTAAGTAATGCTTCTTCCAATAATAATTATCTCTTAATCTACTTTGACAACTAGCAGTAAATTCGTCTCTGACTCCTGGATTATCAAATATGAAGTAGTCCCTATTCTTTTGAGTGCTTAACATACTCATAAAAGAAAAACCGTATGTAGCATACTTGTTTATCCCTGCAGTTCCTCTTGGGATAAACATCATAATTTCTTTAATAGTGAACACCTTTCGTAGGTCTAACTGGCTCTTTTCAACTTCTATAAGAAAGCTTAAAAACAACTTATCGGCATTAACCCTGTTTTCAATATTTGTAGTAGAAAATAATTTATATTGATCTGAATCCCAATCTAGTGCTTCCATTTTTATCCCCCTAAATTTTTTTAATACTTCCCAATCCACCGAACCAACTTAGCCTTACTCCTGTCATACCACTGAGCACATACCAAATACTTCTTCCCCTGTATTGTTATAGGCTTAGCATAATACCGATTCCGCCCAGTATGATCCTTCCCTAGCTCATCCATCTTCCCCATGTCTGTTATCTCCTTGAGCAAAGGGAAATTCAGATCAAAGGTATCTTTTGAATATCTTTGATCCTTCAAACTCTCTATCACGGATTGTGGAACACGCCCACTCTCCAGCAGCCTTACTAAATCCGTTCTGGCAATTACTCCTATCTTCTTCTCACTAACACTAACAGGCTCCGCTTCAAGCGCTACAGATACAGCAACCTCTTTTTCAGCAGCGTTGTATTCTTCATACTTGCGAGCTTTCCGGCTTAACTGTTTCAACACCCTCTTCTTTTCCTCTATCTTTTCTTCTAACTCCAATAGTTCTTTTTGTCTTAAGCTGATCGTTGTCTCAAGGTTTGAGAGTTCTAAGATTTTCTTTAGCATGGGGCCCCTCCTCTGTTCGTCTGCACGATTTTAACCCTATCTATGTTATTATGATTATACCAAATAAAACCATATATTAGGAAAGGATCCCCATCATGCTTAAACAAGGAATCTACGAAGAAATCATTACGGAAAAACTTCAGGAAGAGCTTGCAGGCTCCGACCTGGATTTTGATATCGGCAAGACCCCTTTGGATGTGGAGGAAGCTCGAAAGGTCCTGTCTTCCTACATCAGCTCGGTTACCAGGAATGCTCTGAAAGCTGTCCGCGATGAGGAGCGGAATGATCAGCAGGCTCTCCTCAGACAAATTGAGACCTGCAATGAAATCATCGACATTCTCAGCCAGCGATTGGATCGGCAGGAATTTGAGAGACTGCGAATCTCTGAAGAAGGCCAAGTCCTTACCCATATCTACTCTAAGATGAATTCCGTCCGCAGCATCGGGAAACAGGAAGTCATCCGTCCTGTGACCCCTATCTCCGAGAGTTCGTTATTCACCGGTTCCAGCTACGAGCCGAACATGCTGGGTGAGCTGAAGAAGGAGATCGTCTCCTCTGACTCTATCGATATGCTCGTCTCCTTCATTAAGTGGAGCGGCCTGCGGATCATTTTGGAAGAACTGAAGACATTCACGGAGGGTGGCGGCAGGCTTCGTGTCATCACGACTTCTTATATGGAAGCGACGGACTTCAAGGCGATTCAGGAGCTGAGCAAGCTTCCCAACACCGAAATCCGTATTTCATATGACGTGCAGCGGACAAGACTTCACGCCAAGGCCTATCTTTTTAAAAGAGACACAGGCTTCAGCACGGCGTACATCGGCTCCTCCAACCTATCCAATCCCGCGCTGACTTCCGGTCTCGAGTGGAATGTGAAAGTAACCGAGAAGGATTCCTTTGATGTTCTCAAAAAATGTGAAGCCACCTTTGAAAGCTATTGGAATGACAGGGAGTTCAAACTGTTCAACGGAGAGAATGCGGAAGACAACCAGACACTCAAGCTCGCCCTGGAAAAAAGTAAAGTCGCGGAGGAATCGGTTCACTATCTCTTTGACATCCAGCCTTACTTTTACCAAAAAGAGATCCTTGAAAAGCTGCAGGCAGAACGGGAAGTTCATCATCGTTATAAAAATTTGTTGGTTGCCGCAACCGGGGTCGGAAAAACCGTCATCTCTGCTTTTGACTACAAACGTTTCAGGAAAGCAAACGGCGGCAAGGCCAAGCTGCTTTTCGTCGCTCACCGGGAGGAAATTTTAAAACAAAGTCTGAACACCTTTCGCGCGATATTACGTGAACCGAACTTCGGGGACATGCTTGTTGGAACGCAACAGCCTTACTCTCTCGATCACTTATTTGTCAGCATCCAAAGCTTTAACAGCAAGGAGCTTCATCAACATACCGAGAGCGGCTACTACGATTTTATTATCGTTGATGAGTTTCACCATGCGGCCGCAGACTCTTATCAAAAGCTGTTGAACCATTATCACCCGAAGATTCTCCTGGGACTGACCGCTACCCCGGAGAGGATGGACGGAAAAAGCATCCTCTCTTACTTTGATGATCACATCGCAGCCGAAATGCGGTTAACACAAGCGATCAACCAAAAGCTCTTAAGTCCTTTTCAATATTTCTGCGTCACCGATACCGTCGATCTCTCCAACCTGAAATGGTCGAGGGGCGGCTATGACACCAAGCAACTCGAAAATATCTATACGTCCAATGACCTTCGAAGCACGCAAATCGTTCAAAGCGTGCAGAAGTATGTCACGGATATCACCGATGTAAAAGCACTGGGCTTCTGCGTATCGATTGCCCACGCTCAGTACATGGCCGACTTTTTTAACAAATCCGGCATCCCCTCTATCGCATTACATGGAGGAACGGACCGAAAAACCCGTCAGGAAGCTCAACAGCTGCTCGTCTCAGGAGAAATCAAGTTCATCTTTGTCGTCGACCTATACAACGAAGGAATCGACATCCCGGAAATCAATACCGTCTTGTTCCTGCGCCCGACCGAAAGTATGACCGTCTTCCTGCAACAGCTAGGACGCGGCCTTCGCCTATCAGAAGACAAAGAATGCCTGACCGTCCTGGATTTCGTCGGACAAGCTCACCGCAACTATTCATACGAAGAAAAACTGCGAGCCCTGATCGGCAAATCAAAGCACTCCGTTCAGTACTATGTCGAAAACGGATTCTTCAACCTGCCAAAAGGCTGCTTCGTCCAGCTGGAAAAACAAGCGAAGGACTACATCCTGCGAAACATCAAGGCAGGCGCCAATACCAAAGGAAACCTGGTAGCCAAATTAAAAACCTTTGAACACGATACCGGGAAACCTGTCTCCTTGAAAAGTTTCCTAGAGCACTATCACCTGGATCTCTATGATTGCTATGGAGGAAACAGGGACCGAAGCTTTTCACGGCTACTAGTAGAGGCGGGTCTTGCTGAAGATTTCACCTATGAAGACGAGACCTGGCTGACCAAACGGTTGCCAAGCCTCTTCCATCTCAATTCAAGAAAGCTGCTGGAGTTTATAAGAAGCTATATGGAAACAGGAGAAGCCAACGGAAAAGAAGAAGAACTGATGCTGAACATGTTCTACTACTCTTTCTACCAAGCCCATCCTGAAAAAGAAGGACTCTCTTCTGTTAATGCTGTCTAAAAACGTCCATATGTTGACGGTATTGTTTGTCCGGGGATTGACGGATATAATGTCCTTAATCACCCTGAAGAAAGGAAAAGACGCCTTCCATTATGCCGGCCATTACCAGTGGCGCGACGGAAGACGTCCCTCAAACAATATGATTGTTGTAAATGATTATATCATAGTGGAATCCGCCGATAAAAGCGTTTTTTATTAAATGTGCAGAAAAGGTTCCTTGTCCCTGTTGTAATCATCAGGACTTCAAGGTCATTGGTTCAAGGGAGAGAAAGTTAAAAGATGAGAGAGGCATGGCCAGAACGTTTATCATCAGGAGGCTGCGTTGCCAGCAGTGCAACAAGATTCACCACGAGCTTCCTGACTTAATGATCCCATATAAACGATACGCTGCAGATGTCATTGAGGAAACCATTTTTCAAACAGCCCACCTGACGGTGGCAGCGGATGAATCTACGATTTACGGGTGGAGGAAATGGTTTTCTACTTTGATTGATTACTGGTTGTTTATTCTTCAATCCTTACTGATTCAATTTGAGCAGAATGAGACCCCAACGGTCGACCTGTCCAGTCGTCTGTTGCCTGTACATAAACGAATTGGACAATGGTTTGGCACAGCAAGTGGATGGCTGGGGAAAATTGTCCATCCAGTTGCAAATCATCATTTTTGGATACATACCCGTTCTGCGTTTTTGTCCGCTTATCCATGATTTACACTTCAATTATCAAGAAAAAAGGAGTGTTAACAATGGATAGAACTAAAGCAGATGAAAAGGCAACGAATCGCTTTCAAATGATTGCGCCGTTATTAGATGAAGAATTGGATAAGCAGGGGCGAGGAAGACTCATCAAGCAAATCTGTCTGAGGCACGGACTTTCAGAACGCACCATTCGACGCTATATCTCGCAGTTTAAGGAAAAAGGCTTTGAGGGTTTAAAACAAAAACCTTATCGTTCAGTTCCAGAAGAATTACAGGATCAAGTGCTTGAACAGGCTATTTTACTGAGACGTGAAGTGCCAAGTAGGAGTATTGCCTCCATTATTCAAATCCTCGAGTGGGATGGCNCCCTCCTCCTTTTTGGATACATACCCGTTCTGCGTTTTTGTCCGCTTCTCCATGATTTACACTTCAATTATCAAGAACCCCTGAGTGTTAACAATGGAGCGACCTCCCGCCGCTGCCCCGGCCCCGCCTCTCTTTCCCCTTCTTTCTCCTTTCTTCTCTTCCTCCTTTTCTCCTCCTTTTCTCTTCCGCCTCCTCAAGCCCATCTGTCTGAGGCACGGACTTTCAGAACGCACCATTCGACGCTATATCTCGCAGTTTAAGGAAAAAGGCTTTGAGGGTTTAAAACAAAAACCTTATCGTTCAGTTCCAGAAGAATTACAGGATCAAGTGCTTGAACAGGCTATTTTACTGAGACGTGAAGTGCCAAGTAGGAGTATTGCCTCCATTATTCAAATCCTCGAGTGGGATGGCCTTGTAGAAAAAGGTATACTGAAACGATCAACACTGCAGGAGCGTCTCGCAAAACGTGGTTATAGTTCACGGCAAATGAAGATGTATCATGAAACATCTGGAGCTGTCCGACGTTTTCAGAAGCGTTGTCGGAATGCTTTATGGCATTCTGATATTAAATACGGACCTTATTTACCGATTGGACCGAACGGTACGAAAAAACAGGTATATATGGTAGCTTTTTTAGACGACGCGACTCGATTTCCACTTCATGTGGCATTCTATCCTATGCTTGATGCTCGTTGTGTTGAAGATGCTTTTCGTGAAGCTGTCAGAAAGCATGGGGTTCCTGAAAGTGTTTACTTTGATAACGGTAAGCAGTACCGGACGAAATGGATGGCCAGAACCTGTTCCAAGTTAGGTACCCGGCTTCTATATGCCCGTGTGACTGCTAAACTAAAGTAGACAGTTTTTGCTAGATAAGATGAAACACTTATTTACCCTAATATACCAGTAAAATATATGGCCCTTCCATTGTATGATGATGGTTTGATTTGTAAATCATTGGAGGGCTGAGAAAAGGTGGATAAGTGGGAAATGTATATGGAAATACAGCAGTTACTCAAGAAAGGGTTCAGTAAAACCAAAGTAGCAGATAAGCTGGGGGTGTCCAGGGCGACTGTATATCGTCACCTTAAGAGATCTCCTTCGGAGACGGCAGA
>NZ_VTEH01000010.1 GCF_008180615.1 Rossellomorea vietnamensis | reverse complement strand
TCTGCCTTATGAATAGACCGAACGAAGGAATGTACGCGCTAGACGCCAAGAGACATGGGAGGGTACGTCATCATAAGAATAGCAGAGATCCAAGGTGCATCACATAGGTAATGAGAGTTAATGATTTCCAATTAGCTCTAGCGAAGCGTTAGGATGATTTTACAAATTCTTATAGATTTAGAAAATCCTGATTATTAGTAACAAAGAAAAAAATTTTATAGTTGTTAAAAACTGCTTTAAACGTTGATACTCCAACATTTCTAGAGGGAGGCTCACCGCCCGCCCCGCGGAGTCGTCCGCCTGGAGCGGAAATCCATTACCTATCATTTGCAACAATCATTGCGAAAACGGCCTATAAAAAAGCGGGAGCGGCTGTTTCGAACCGGCTTCTGTTCATGACTATTGCTTTACTCTCTTTAGGTGCTTCAATCCCTCACGCTTGCTCAACGGCCGTAACTCTTCTCTTTCAATAAAAGCGGCAACCTTGTCGGGAGCGGTTTTGGAATACTCTCTCAGCGCCCACCCAATGGCTTTTTCTATAAAAAATTCTTTGGAGGAAGCATGCTGCTTAATATAAGAGAACAATCTTTCTTCATCTGTTCCTTCCTTATAACTCAGCTGGTAAAGGAGGGCCGTCCGGTTGAGCCAAAAGTTGTCCGAAGCAATCCACTTTTCCAGAAACAGTTCCCCCTCCAACGGATGTTTCCTTATCATGAAACCGGCTAGCCGCGATGCAATCGTGTCGATTGTATCCCACCAGGATTTAGTGACAATGAGCTCCTCCATTAACGAAAGGTGAACCGGCTGGAGCCTGCTTCGATTTTTATCCAGCAGAGCCAGGGCCAGGTATTGAAATTCACGTTCCGGCTGTTCCCAAAGTGTCCTTGCGATTTCAGGCAGTTCCTCAAGCGAAGGTGTACCATTCTCCTTCAGAAAGTCTCTCAGCAATATCTTGCGCTCCGGTGTCCTGATTCCCAAAAAATCGAATTGATTTCGCATATAGGCCTTCATGGGTCCTGCATTCTCTTTATTTGCATGTCCTTTAAAATAAGCAATCAGTCTTTGTGAATAGGTCACTTGTCAGCCTCCTCCTTTTTTGGTGTGCACTGAAAGCATAGAATCGTTTTTGAAGCGGGATCATGGACGCCATTGAAAAAACCATCCAGGCAGTAGAGCGGCTCTCCACATTTCTTGCAATCTCCAATATATTCTTTCATCCTTCCATCTCTCTCAGATAATAGATATAATCTGTTGAACACCCGGGATGTCCCTGCTGACGCAGCATTGCACTTATATTTCCCCGGTGATAAGTACCGTGATTCACCAGGTGCTGAAGCAGCTCTTCCTCATCATTTGTGAACTCTTCTCCTATTGAAGTGCTATACCTGACTTTCCGATTTAAATTGGAGCTGTCGGCTATAAAGCTTTCTATCTCCTGATGCAGTTCCTGGAAAGCTTTCCGGTAATCTTGCGGTGATGACAGGGGTTCCCCTTTTATAGGATAATTCTTGTTCATCCTCCCGTACCACAAGCAGTCCACTTCATACTGATGCTGAAAGGTCTCCTTTATGGATGGAAACACACTAGTGATTTCTGCGGAAAAGCTATCCGGCACTTCTGTTTCGATATAACAAAGCAGTTTATCAGTTGCCCATGCGTGATAATTGAAAAGCTTGGCCATGCTTATCATCATTTTTCCTCCAATAGACGTATTCAATAACTGCTTCTGCATGTAGGGGGTGTATTCCTTTGAAAAGTTTGAAAACAGAAATTTGCACCCCATAAAAAAACCTTGGATCTCAACCAATCCAAGGTTTTTGTCCATCATCCACTCTATGATGTCTTGTTTTTATATAAAATCATTACACTATAAGAAAATATGGTGCTTGAAAACTTGAGTTCTACTACCTCGATTGCAGGATCATTCAGAAACTCATTTACCTTATTATCCAAACTTTCTTCCGTCCAGCCAGTAATCGTTTTAACCTTCATCATGTCCTCCTTGGGCACTCTTTTTTCAGTTTTTGCTTATATAAGTGTATACGTTTATAAACCTTGAAAAGTTTCAATAGTTCGATAGTGAATACTCAGAGTCTATCAACCACTTCCCGTAATAAAAAAGAAAAACCTGAACCACGGCAGGTTTCAGGTTAAGACAAAACTCGCTATATTTTTGATGAAGCCGTTTCAGCACGGGCTCCTCTTGCAATCAAACCACGCATGAAACGCTGGCATTGCGGAAGCGCATAGCCGACAACCGATCCAAGGAAGAAGGCAATGATGACGGTCCCTATTCCCACTGGTCCGCCAAGCAGCCAGCCCAGCACGAATACCGCCACTTCAATTCCGTTTCGTACCCATTGAATCTTCCATCCTGTTTTCTCCACAATCAGCAGCATCAGGCTGTCCCGCGGGCCGGCGCCAAAGTCTGCTGAAACATAAAGCCCTATGCCGTAACCAATGATGATGGTTCCTGCAGCAAATAAGATGCTCTGCACCACAATCGAAGAAGTGTCAGGGATGATAAAGTTGAAAAAATCTATAAATAAACCAATTAACAGCATATTGAGGAATGCACCGATTTTAGGAAACGTCTTCGTCGCCAGCCCGGTTACAAGCAGGAGGATAAGCCCGGCAATGATGGACCACGTTCCAATCGTCAGACCGAATTTAAGGAACAGTCCATAGTGGAAAACATCCCAAGGCCCTATGCCAAGGTCCTTTCCTTTAATCGTCAACGTAATTCCGAATGCCAATACTAATAGTCCGATGGTGAAGAACGACCAGCGTAACCCGTATTCTCTGTTCATGTTATCCCATCCTAAATGTTAGTTTGCCACCCGAAATACTTTATCATATATTGATAGTTTAATAAACACCTGTTCTTTGGGAAACGAGCTCGATCACTTCTCCATCAGGTCCTTTGTAAAAAATGACAGTTAGGCCGCTATCTAAACTATATGGACCCTCCAGTGGTTTCAGACCGCATTCCTCTATGTGGTCCATCCAATAAGCGAGGTCCTCGACTTCCCACGCAAGATGAAGATTAGAAGAACCTGTGATTTGCTCACTGTTCTCTATCAACTCAATAACAACGGAACCGCAGGTCAGGAAGACAATCTTTTCCTCCCCCAGCTTAAGGCAGCTTCCAGCCTTTAACCTAAATATTTTTTCATAGAAGGCAGCGGACCGTTCAAGATTCTCCCACCTCTATCCCCGCATGATGCCAATTCATGAATGAGCTCTTTCTGACATAATCAAATTCGCATCACCGAATTCATGCCAAAGATAACCTTTCTTCAATGCCTCCCTATATGCCGCAAACAATCGATGTGGAGAGGTGAACGCTGACAGCATTTCAAGATGGGTCGCCTCCGGTTCGTGCAGACCAGTAACAAGGCCGTCGACTGCTTTTAATTGATGATCTTTTTTAATATAAAGGTTTGTAATCCCTTCTGTCGCGGTAAGGCGGCCAGCGTCATCTGCTGCTGTTTCCAACGCCCGGACGACAGTGGTCCCGACAGCAATGACACGGCCTTTAGCCTCCTTCACAGAGTTGACTAATTCAGCCGTCTCCTCGGAAATATGAAAAGCTTCCGGATGCTTGTTTGGATCCGGCCAGCGGTCTTTTCCGTAGTAGCTCAATCCGGTATGAAGTGTCAGAAATGCCGTCTCCACTCCTTTTTCTTTCAGTTTATCGAACATCTTCCATGAGAATGCCCTGCCTGCTGATGCCATTTCAACAGAGCCGGGAACAGAAGCATAGGCAGTCTGGTAAGCCTCAAGCGGCCAGTCAGATTCAATATACTCATAGCGAATCGGTTCACCATATCTGTAAATATAGTCCAACAGCTCAGCACCTTCAATGGAAAAGGAGATAGTGATTAACGGCTTGTCAGCGGCATTTCCGGTGATGACCGCTTTCACTCCATTTACCAAGGTAAATTCATAGCCAGCTGAATACAAGCCTCCCCAAATAAGTGCTTCCCACGTTCTCCCATCTAATTGTCTCGACAACCTGATTTCCGCTTCCCGGTTACAAGCCTTTGCCTTGAGGACTGCAGGGATGGTGCGGCTGTTGTTAAAAATAAGAAGGTCTCCTTTTTCAAGGAAGTCAGGAAGAGAAGAGAATCGCTCATGATACACCCCTTCCCCATCCATGACCATCAAGCGCACATCGTCTCTGCCCCTGCCCCGTAATTCAGCCGGCACTTTTGCATTAAGAGACTGAGGAACTTCGAATGCATTGGAGATCGCTCCCATCAGATTACCTCCTCATCAGAGTTAAAATTTTGAGCTTCGAATCTTCGCCCATTCACTCCTGATGATTGGTCTGAGGCCAGGTAGAGAAAGACAGCGACTGCGTCTGCCGGATCAGCCAATTCATAATCACATTGAGGCACGGCTTTATCATGCATCTCGGTATCCATCTCTCCGGGATCCACCATGTTTATCCGCACCCCCGTATCTTCGAGTTCATCTGCCCATGTCTGGGTCATACCTTCCACTGCAAATTTGCTGATTCCGTAAGCTCCCCATTCCGCAAACCCTGTTTTACCCGCTTCTGAAGTCAGATTGATGATGGATCCTGTTTTACGTGACAGCATACCTGGAAGAACCCGCTTGGTCATCAAGAGTGGATTCATGGTATTGACCCTCATCACTTCTTGAAACTCTTCATGCGTGTAATCCAACAGCAGGCAAGGCCCTTTGCCGAACACAGAAGCATTATTGATCAGGACATCAACTCTTCCATAAGTGCCTTCCGTAATCGATACAAACCGTTCAACATCCCTAGGGTTGGCAGCATCCGCAGCTACAGCCACCACCTCTGCACCCGCCCTTTCAAGTTCATGCTGTACTTCTTTCAGCTTTTCCTCTCCTCTTGCACAAATCGCAAGCTTAGCTCCCCGCCTGGCAAAAGCAAATGCCAGCTCTCTCCCCAAACCCTTTGAAGCTCCAGTAATCATGACCACTTTCTCTTTACTCATTCTAAAATCCCCTTTCGATTCTGTTGTTACCATCATTATATGGATGGCCAGCCGCCGGCAAATCGGGTAATAGAAAGAGACGGCCTTCCCTAATTTGCCTGAGCCTCCTCTGCGACTTTTGACCGAAACATCTTCATCTGCTTCAACCCGGGTGTGTGGATCACTTAAGAGTGAACAATCCAATTAACAATGTACTTTTGCAAAAAAACGAACATTAAAGGTAGATTATTAATTTATATTCGTGTTATACTAAAACCAACAATTAAAAACGACGAAAGCAGTGACTGGCGAAGCTGTGGAACCAACCACAAGGGAGCTGCTTTTTTAAAAGCTACTAGCCGTTCGCCTGGGCTGAGGCTGATTTTCTGGACACCTTTTCAGGTAGATGTATGTCCTTTAAATCAGCCTCTTTTCTTGTTCTGAAATCAGCCAATTCAACAATAACCAGGAGGGAATATAATGACAGTGAAAGAAAAGATAATTCTGGATGGCAGCCGTGTCGCAACTGCAGTAAAAGAGGAACTGAAGTCAAGAGTGGAAAACCTGAAAGAAAACGGAATCACCCCTTGTCTCGCCACAGTGCTGGTTGGTGATGATCCTTCTTCGGCCACTTACGTCAAAATGAAAGGAAATGCGTGTGAGCGCCTCGGCATCCTTTCTAAAAAAATCACCCTTCCCAATGACACTACAACAGAAGAATTATTGGAAACGATTCAATCACTGAATGAAGACGAAGGCGTGCACGGAATCCTTCTTCAACATCCTGTTCCCCCTCAAATAGATGAGCGGGCTGCTTTTGAAGCGATCGCAATTGAAAAAGACGTAGATGGTGTCACTTCGCTTGGCTTCGGCCAGACTTCTCTTGGATTCGGAACGTATCCTTCCTGCACACCTGCAGCAATATTGGAAATCATGGATTTTTATGAACTGCCGATCGAAGGGAAGCATGCTGTTGTTATCGGAAGGAGCCCCATCCTTGGCAAACCTGTTTCCATGATGCTCCTGAATCGGAACGCAACGGTGACAACCTGTCATTCTTATACAGAAAACCTGGAAGACATCGTTAAAGGAGCAGATATCGTCGTAGCGGCTGTCGGAAAACCCAACTTCGTCAAAGGCTCCTGGATTAAAGAAGGAGCCATGGTCCTGGACGCCGGCTACAACAAAGGCAACGTCGGTGATGTCGACTACGAAGAATGCTTGAAACGAGCGGACGCCATCACACCTGTACCCGGCGGCGTCGGTCCTGTAACCATTTCCATGCTGCTGAAGCAAACCGTTGAAGCGGCGGAAAAACTTATCTAGTATATCAGCCTCTGCAAATGCAGGGGCTTTTTTGTTTTACTGTGAGCTGCTTTGTGCCCGATGTAGCAGACGCACCAACAACAGGAACCACCCTCAACTTTGGCCATTCGACAAAAACCGGGTGGTGACTGTCACCAAGAGCATATTTATCCTCATTTTGGAAACTATAGGCTTATCAGTATAGTTTAGGAGGATTATGATGACATCAGTTAATGAAAAAGTTATGAATGAGCAGCCGGAGCCTTACTGGAGAGAGTCTGTCAGCTTTGACAGCTATCCGCCCCTTTCTCAGGATACTGAGGTGGAAATTGCGATTGTCGGGGGAGGTATTGCGGGTATTACAGCGGGATATGAACTCGCCAAACAAGGGAAGAAGGTAGCCATCATTGAGGCAGGGAGCATCCTTAACGGGACCACGGGCCATACGACAGCGAAGATCACCGCTCAGCACGGGCTTATTTATGATGAGCTCATCCAGCATTTTGGAGTGGATCTGACAAAAACGTACTATCAAGCAAACGATGACGCTCTTCAATACATAAAAAAGAATGTAAGAGACCTGCAAATCGAGTGTGATTTGACCGAAGAGGATGCGTATGTGTACAGCATTACAGAGAAGTATGACCAAAAGGTAAGACAGGAGTTCATTGCCTATAACAAACTCGGTATCGATGGCGAACTGGTAGAAAAGCTTCCTATCGACCTGGATATCAAATCGGCTGTCGTAATGAAAAAACAAGCCCAATACCATCCATTGAAATATTTAAAAGCTCTTGTGGAAGAGTTCACTAAAAACGGCGGCACTATTTATGAAAATACAACGGCCGTTGATATCCAGGAAGGAAGCAGCCCAACGGTTATAACCAGAGAAGGCCGCAAAGTAAATTGCAGCAACGTTTTAATCTGCTCACACTTTCCTTTCTTTGACGGAAAAGGCTTTTACTTCGCGAAAATGTATGCCAGCCGCTCCTACATCCTCGGAGTGAAGGCAAAAAAAGAATTTCCGGGAGGCATGTATCTCAATGCGGAAAATCCAACCCGCTCTCTCCGGTTTACCGATGTCAACGGCGAGAAACTCATTCTCGTTGGAGGCGAGGACCATAAAACCGGCCAAGGGAAAGATACCGTCAAGCATTATGAGGCATTAGAGGAGTACGTTGAATCTGTTCTCGGGATCGAAGAACTTTCTTACCGATGGTCCGCACAAGACTTAATCTCAGTTGATAAAGTTCCCTATATCGGGCAATTGACGGCAAACCATAAAAACATCTTTGTTGCGACAGGCTTTAAAAAATGGGGAATGACCTCGGGAACAGCAGCTGGCATGATTCTTTCTGACCTTATCATCAAGAAGTCGAGCCCTTATGAAGAAATCTTCAGTCCTTCCCGCTTTGTCGCAGATCCAAGCATCAAACATTACCTGGAATACAACGGTGATGTCGCGAAGCACCTGATCAAAGGCAAGATCACTCCTGCCTCGAAGTCTCCGGCAGACTTGGAGAATGGCGAAGGAGCTCACGTCTCCGTCAATGGACAAAAAGGCGGGGCTTTCAAAGATGAAGACGGAACTCTTCATATCGTAGACACAACTTGTACGCATATGGGGTGCGAGGTCGATTGGAACCATGGGGAACGGACGTGGGACTGCCCTTGTCATGGATCACGGTTCTCGATTGATGGAGAAGTGCTGGAAGGGCCGGCGAATAAGCCTTTGAAGAAGCTGAAGTATTAATGATGCTATTATTCGGGTGGGTGCGTTGCCTCGAGGATAATGGTTTGGTCAGCCTACCGGCGGAAACCAGCCGTTTATCGGCAATTTCAGCAACTTTATCGGCGGAAAAAATTTTTTATCGGCGCTTTTCCAAGGTTTATCGGCGGAAAACCTCAATTTATCGGCACAACCAATTCAACAGACCAAACACCCTCCCGCATTCATAAGAAATAAAAAAGGGGCATCTCTCAGCCAAGAGATGCCCCTTTTCATTATTAATCCTGAAATCGATTCTTTTTCTTCTTTGCGTCACCAGTCGTGAATTCGACCATTTCGGTGCTCGTCCGGTTACCTTTTTTCTGGTTGTCGTTGCGCTGTGCGTTTCCATTGCCTGACTTTGTGCGTCCCATGTTCATCTCTCCTTTTAGGTCTTACAATCATAGTATGAAGAGAACCCTATGGAATTATGCAGGCCGGTACAGAGACTGTCTCCGTTTTCACCTGGGCGCGATAGGAAAGCAGGGATTCCTGTATGATGTGATTTGTAAAGTTTCTGTCTATCTCCGGAATCAGATCTTTTGCTATGCACCAGGCATTTTCTTCAATCTGCAGGGCAATTCGTTTTCGTTCATACTCATCGGAGGAATCCAGCCTGTCTGCAAGTTCCTCGAGTTCATTATCTCCCGCGTGGCCCAATTCGTGGGCAAAAACCACAGTAAAGTATTCATAAAAATGATCCAGTGTCGAAAACAGGATTTTACACTGTCTTTTGATTTCATCGATATACATCGTAATTGTATGAGTGCCCATATTGTATTTTCCGCCGGCAATCCGCTTACCTGGAAAGTCCTTCGCCAGCATCACATTGACGCTGCTGCCCGCTCTCGCTTGCAAGGTACTTGTGATTTGCTGCAATTTACTATCCATTTCCAAATCCAAACACACCTTTTTTAAGAATTGGCTTTCAGAAATCCATACACCCCATTATATTCATCTCCCAATCATACATGAATCTTTTCGGTCAAAAGCCCTCACTCTCTTTATCGCCACATTCTTATTACAATAACCGGTTTAGGGCACAAAAAAACGTATTAGACAGACAGGCAAGCCCGGTCGTCTAATACGTGGTCCATGCTTTCTCATATTTCTGGATCAAATTCGGGTTGATCAATGTGTTGATTTCCAGCTTCACTTCTTTACCATTCTCATCTGTTATCGAGGAATCAATGTCTTTTCCAAAGGCACCTAAGCCATTCAGCACTTCTTCCGTTAAAAACTTTGTCTCCACCTCTATATCCAGCTCCGATAGAGATCGTTTTTCCCGTGAAGCCAGAACGAATCCCCAGTCTCCGAAGCTTGGTACATCAACATGAAGGTTCGCTGTATTCAGTCCCGCTGCCTGAATGGTTTTATCAATGCTCCAATACACTTCGGTCGCAAAAGTCGGGCTGGTACTCTGCACCATGATCGTGCCTCCCGGGGGGAGATGGTTGCGGATCAGCTGATAGAATTCCAATGTGTACAGCTTATTTAATGATTCATTATTGGGATCGGGCAGGTCGACTAAAATGACATCATAAAGATCTGAGGACTTTTCCATAAAGTTAAAGGCATCCTGATTGATGACCTGGACACGCTCATCTTCAAAGGCATGTCCGTTCAGCTCAGCGATAGAAGGGTTCTCTTTGGCCAGCTCCACAACACGGGGATCAAGATCCACAAGTGTGATCTGCTTGACCTCATCATATTTTCTCAACTCCCTGATGGCGAGTCCGTCCCCGCCGCCCAGGATAAGAATATTCTCTCTTCTTTCCGCACCGGCCATAGCCGGATGGACCAGGGTTTCATGATACCGGTATTCATCTGCTGAACTGAATTGCAGCTGTCCGTCCAGGAACATCCGCAGATCGCCTTGTTCTTTCGTCAAAATGATTTGCTGATAATTTGTATTCTCGGAAAAAACGATAGGGTCACGGTACAATTTTTGCTCAAAAGAAAAGGCCATTTCCTCTCCCCAGAAAACTCCTGACAATAAAAAGATGAATACCGTGATGCCCGCAGCAGCATGTTTCTTCAAGGATTTGATTTCATCCTTAAAATACACGATGAGCCAAAGGGCGACAATAACATTCACCAAGGCAACAACAAAAGCTGTTTTCACTAAACCCAATTGAGGTCTCAGCAGATAGACAAACAGCAGCCCGCCAATCAGACCGCCCGCATAATCGGAAAAGAGCACCCTTGCAGTACTGCGGCTCAACGTTTCTCCAATTTCATTTGCTTTTCTAATCAGTATCGGAAGCTCCACACCCGTTAATGCCCCCACGATCGCTGTTACAGCATAGAGGAAAAAGGCGTCCGTTCCCTCACCCAAAAACGCTGTCACTCCGAATAAGATAAATACGGACAACCCGCCAATCAAGCCGATGAGCAATTCAATCCAAATAAAAGAGACGATAAGATTCTTGGTCACCTTTTCGCTGACAGAAGCGCCGATCCCCATCCCTGTCAAAAAGAGCGAAATGGTTAAGGTATATTGCTTCACTCCGTCTCCAAGAATATAAGATCCCGCGGCACCAAACAGGACTTCAAAGATGATCCCGCAAATCGAGACAATCCCTGAAGCCCAATAAATTGCTTTCGTTTTTCGAATTCCTTCGTTTTCCACTGATAAGTCCCCTTTATGAAAGCCTTCGGGTTAAATTGAGATTCTTGTCTCCGCCCAGCTGTGAAGCCGAACGGAGATTTCATTACGTAATTGAAGCCCCGATGACAAATGCCAATCCGACAGATACAGCAAAGGTGATGATTCCAACTGCCACATTGCCTTTATGCAGCTGTTCCTCAACTGAAAACTTTCTTGTCACCAGTTCAAACAGCAAGTATGCAACCATTTGCAGGACGACCCCAAAAGCGCCCCAGATTAGTGTGTCGGTCAGTACGGAGCTGTGGTAAATCGAAAAAGCCAGGACGATGCAGATTCCGATCACTTTTCCGCTTATGGAAAGGGCAACTGCTTGATTTCCTGCCAGTACCTCATCCCAATCCTTGTATTTACTTGTCAACAATTCAAAAATATAGAGTCCAATTATTACAATTACTATCGCTATTGCAAAGTACATAAGTGTTAAAATAAATGGTTCCATGCCTCAGTCTCCCTTCTAAATTCCTTATTCAAACCATTTGCAGCACAGGATCCCCGGGTCAAAGCGTCCGAAAAGAATGAACGTCCTTTTTTCTCTTCGAAACATTTGCCTGCCGGAGGTGAACAGTGCGTTTCCATTTTTTATTTTCCGGCACCAGGGCCTCCACCCCTGACAGAAGATGATCCGCCGCGGATAGGTGCTTTATTGTAGCCTGTAAAAGTCCCGCCTGATCGGCTGTAGCCGCCGTAACACAATTCAGGGTTATTTCTGCATTTTAGACGCTGACTTCTGTCCCAGTCATTGGTACCGAGTAAACTATTCAAAACCGAATAAAGCAGCAGACCCTGAAAGAAACTCGGGCTGTAGTTGTTGCGGACAAACCGGTCATTAGCCACTTCAATCATGGTGTTCGCACTGTCTTCCTCATCTTCTGTAAGGATGACAAACAACTCGTCATAGACAAGCACCTGCTTATTGTCCTTCTTGTCACTAATCTTTTCGGGTTCCACGTGATTCTGGATAGCTTGGGCTACTTCATCAATTGATTGATTTTCTGCTATGTAAACTTCTGAATAATTGCTGTCATCCGTCCCGCTTGCCACCGTATCGGTAAAGGTATATTGATTGTTAATAAAGTCGACTATACCTTCCTTGAATATTGAACCGCTCCCTGAACCAGGGCCAGGACCGCAGGCGGCCAGCATAATCATTGTAACAATCAAGACCGCTAACGACTTCTTCATTTACTCACCTGCTTTCACTTGCTCATTACTTCAAATTGATGTGATTTGTTCACAAGGGGCCTGCTTGGATACATCTTCTTCACTAGATCGCCAAGTTCGTGTCTTCAAAAAGACTGCCTGGATACACCTTCCAAATGCAATGCTTCCAGGAAGACATACATAAGCAGGAACCGCCACTTCCGCAGTTCCTGCAATCAAACTACTCTTTGCCTAATTGTTTCTTTAGGGCTGCCAGCTCATCATCGACACCATTGCTCTTATCTAATGCATCAAGTTCATCATCAAGGCTGCGGTTCGATGACTTCATATCCTCGCTTGTTTCAGCCTCTGCTTCAAACTGCAGGACTTTCTCTTCCATACGGTCGAAGCCTTTTCTGGATTCGTCCCCGCCAATTGAAGACATGGCACGGTTCATTTTTGTACGTGTTTTTGCTGATTCAGCGCGTGCTTTTAATGAATCCTTCTTCAGCTTCATCTGGTTGTATTCATTCTTCATTTCATCAAGCTTCTTGCGCAAGCTGTCGGCATCGCCTTTGGCTCTCTCATAGGATTCACGCATTGTATCAGCTTGGGCACTGTGGGTTTTCTTGTCTTCAAGTGCTCTTCTGGCAAGGTCATCATTGCCGGCTTCCAGTGCTTTGACTGCCTGCTGCTGTCTCTTCTCCGCCATTTTGTCTGCTTCTTCATATTTCCTTTGAAGCATTTTCTCATTTGCGATCTGCTTCGCTACCGCCGCCTCTGCGTCACGGATATCCGCTTCCATTTCACGCATGAACTGGTCAAGCATCTTCACCGGATCTTCCGCTTTATCTAGCATGGCATTCAATTCTGAACCTACTACTGTTTTTACTCTTTTAAATAATTGAAACATGATTTCAGCCTCCTGATTAATTGCTTGCGATTATTTTGATTTCATATTCATTGATTTCATATCCGCTGCTGACCTCGATTTCACTGCCCCAAATCTCCACGGATAAATAGCTTTCTTCGTCTTCATCCTCAAAATCGAAGTAACGGCAATTTATGTCATTCACATTTTTCCCGCGGCCTTCTCCTTTTACTCTTGCAGTTCCGGATTCATCCAAGTAATAACGTGTTCCGTTATATTCAATTTCTTCCGGTATCGGTTCACTCAGCTTCAGCTTCACTTTTTCATAGATCCCTAAATACACCTGATCATCCATCTCGGCGCTCAGCCACACTGTACGTCCCGGGCTTTCCAACTGATATCCTATCCATTCGAAGCCATGGTCATTATATGTTAGCTTGCTGACCACTTCATAGTCCTCAAGATCATATGCCACAATATCTCCGACCTCAATTGTGAAAACATTTCGTTCTTTTACGACTGGCACCTCTTTTTCCTTTTTGCCAAACAGTCTTTTTAGTATGCTCATGTTTTCACCTCCGTCCAGATTTTCTATGTTCTTACTAACTTATACGCACTGCGAATCAAAAAGTTTCAGATTTACACCAAATCTATCGTATGTATATTGTATATTTTTTAATATCCTTTTACTAACTTCAACCAATCCGGTCCCAATCCTTTATTTTTTTCTCGAACTTTGAGACTTTACTAACAATCAGCGTTTCCTTCTCATTATGCACTTCCACATTGTTATAAATCTAATTATCCCTTCCTGCCCGATATAAGTCTAACATTAAACCTCCTATATTAAATAGGCAGTTTATTGCTTAAGGAAAACCCCAAGATTTGGATTTCCCCTTGGATACTAAGGGTTTTCTCTCTAATCTCGGATAGCAGCTCCTTTCTTTTCATGTAGCCAGGTTTTTCCGGTGAATTTAGTTATTTTTTCGGAAGGCTGTTTTCGCAAAGTTTGTGGCTGTTTACATGAAACGGAGTTCTGCTCCAACCCTCTACCTAAAAATGGGAAGTAACAATCTCTTAGAAAGAGCCTTTCGGAATTAGGATCGAATAGCAACAAAGTTTACGCTTAGAACCCATTAAATAGAAGGGATTTCTCCACATTTACAGAAGTAGTAAGGAAAACGCTGTAGGAGGAATGATGATGGAGGATACACAACTTTTTAAACAAATGGATTTTATCCGTATGAGAACGCTTGCCGCATTGGACAACACAACGGAAGAAATGGCTGACATTGTGCCGGAGGGTTTCAAAAACTCCATCAGATGGAATTTGGGCCATATATATTTAAGCCATGAAAACCTTATCCATTCTTTTGCAGGAGAAAAAGGACAAATCCCCGAAGGTTTTGCTGAAATGTTTGGCTTCAATACAAGTCCTGATGCCTGGGAAGGAACGCCTCCTTCACTTCAAGAGTTAAGACCGCTCTTGTCTGAACAGCCGGAAAGGTTGAAGGCCTCTTTCATGGGAAAACTATCGGAGAAAGGGGAAAAGCCTTTCCAAATGACAAAGGAAATTGCTTTTGAAACGTTAGCCGAAGTAGTTTCCTTCGCGAACTGGCATGAAGGTCTCCATCAAGGAGCCATTACCGCCATCAAACGTGTGCAGGGGATTGAAAACCTGTGGGAGCCTGTTAATCTAAAGGCCAAATGATAAATTCCCTAAAAAAGGCTGAATAGCCATATAAAAAGCCATTCCAACTTATTGGAGTGGCTTTAGTCTGCTGATAAAGCAGCTATTATTAATCTTTGATTCTGCCAAAAAGTTTGATGCAGTAAATCGCTGAAAGACCAACAAGGATGGAAACAATTTTAAAAAGAATGGCTTCCTGTCCCCCAAAGATGGCTGCTACTAGGTCAAATTCGAATAATCCGGCAAGCAGCCAGTTTAGGCCTCCGACAATTAATAGTATTAGTGCAATTGATATGCCCGTAAAAATACAGATAAAACATTTCATTGTATTGATTTTGTATAGTTTTCGTGTGGTTTTCGCTCACCTCTAAGATCCAACTCTAACTATTCGTCATCTATCTTCCAGGTACCATTTTTCATAAAAAAACCGCCTCTTGAGAGACGATAGGGTACTTTTAATTATAATCGTACAGGAGCATTTTTTTCCAAGGACTCATAACAAGCTTGAATGGCCTTGATATTCCTTTTGGTATCATCAGGAGAATAAACAGGTTTTTCTCCGTTCAGTATGCACTGGCTGAAGTGGTTTGTTTGAATCTCATATTGATTTCCCTCCAGCACCTCTTTTTTCTCTATCCCTTTTTCATCACTGATGAGAATGCTGACTTCTCCGTCAGGAAAGCGGTCTGAACGGTAGGCAAACGGAACCTTGATTGTCCCATTAGTGCCGTAAACTTCATAGAAATCCCTCATAGGCTGATCAAAACCGCATTCGAAGCTCGCGGTTACCCCTTTTTCGAAGCTGAGAAGGCCTGATGCTTTCGTATCTACTCCAAATTCCTCATGAACATCCGCCTTCACATAGGCCTCTACAGGTTCTTGCCCTAGTATATACCTCGTGGAGTGAATGCAGTAGCAGCCGACATCCCAGATGCTTCCTCCACCAAGGCCTTTATCCAGCCTGATATTCTGTTTATTTCTTTCAAAATCCAGTTTGAAGGTGAAAGCAGACTTCATATGCCTGACTTCTCCAATGGCACCTTCTGCAATCAGTTCCCTGACCCGATTGTGCTGTGGATGGAACTGGTACATAAAGGCCTCCATGAAGAGGACATTATTTGAACGGCAGGCTTCGGCCATTTCCTCTACATCTTCAACGTTCAATGCCGCCGGTTTTTCACACAGCACATGCTTGCCTTTCTCTGCCGCTTTCGTAACCCATTCCTTGTGCATGGTATTGGGCAGCGGGATGTAGACCGCCTGGATATCAGGATCGTCTAATAGTTTTTCATAGCTCTGATATGCTTTAGGGATGGAAAATTCTTTGGCAGCTTCTTCTGCCTTTCCGCTTGTGCTGGCAATTGCCGTGACTTCAGCATTACCACAATTTTGGAGTGCTGGGATGATGGCTTTTCTGGCGATATTGGCTGTGCTCATGATTCCCCATTTTACAGTGCTCATTTCTTCTTCTCCTCCTTTAGTCAATGATGGCACGAACGATTATCTGATTCTGCTGCGTTTCCCTTTTACAGATGATTCCTCTTCTGTCCGGAAGACCAAATACTTCATAAAAAGAAAGCTTGCTCCCGAAGACAGGAGCATGGCAAGGGCTTTCGAGAGGTTGTGTACCAGAAACAGCTGCAAGGATGTAATACCAAGCAGCTGAACTGACCCTAAGAATACAGCATTGCTGATCAAAAGGCTGATCAGCGCCTGTATCACGAAGATGAGTTTTACCCGGCCATCCCTGCTGCCCTCTTTAAAAGTCAGGCGCGAATTCCAAAAATAACTGTTTGAGACAGCCAGGGTATAGGCGGCAGTATTGAAAAGAACCAATACCGCCCCTTGTTCTGAAGGATATAGAAATAAAAACAAATTTAACGAAAAGATATCAATAAAGGCATTCATTATTCCAATGATGCTGAATTGAATGAGTTGAAAAAAGCCCCTTGATTTATTTCCGGCCATACCTTCCTCCGAGCATTTGACTGTTGAATTTTATCTAGAGTATATCTCAATTTTCATGGAAAATCTTCTCAGAACAATCCAAAACTTAATACAATTCATTTTTTTCACAAGAGCATGAGCCACTATTTTTTCTTTACAAGAAATCTTTTCCAGCATACTTTTTGAAAATCCGGGTAAAGACGGATAGAAATTGAGACAGTATGTTGAAAGAGAATGACAAGCATTTATTCCTCTTGTATATGCTCACTGCTGTTACGGTCAAACTATATATGAAGCTTGGGATCACCGACTTTCATATCAAAGGGAGAGAGCCATGAATATTGACTTTACATCACAGGAACAGTTAGGAATCAAACGCCTCTGGGGAAAAGAGAAGAGAGAAATTTCAAACGTCAATTATGACTCTAGACGAGTGCTGGAAAATGCTGCGTTTGTTTGCGTAAGCGGCGAAAAGCACGATGGGCATTCATTCCTGGAAGACGCAATTCATAATGGAGCTGCTGTGCTGGCCGGGGAAAACGCTAAGGTTCTTGAAAAAGCCAGTAAAAAGTATCCGGACAGGACATTTCTTCTGGTAGAAGATGCCAGGGCTTTCCTTGCGCAATTGTCAATCCTATTTTATAAAAGAATCCACGAAAAGCTGACCACTATCGGGGTGACGGGAACGAACGGGAAAACCACTGTCACTGCCTATGTGAAATCCTTGATGACCTTGCTCGGAACACCGACCGGCTCAATCGGGACGACCGGCATCATTTCTTCCTCTGGAAAAATCAATCTGAAGAAAAGTACGCCGACTACTCCGGAATCTTCTGATTTGCATTATATTTTTGATCAATTCTATCAGCGCGGTGATCAGGCTGCTGCCATGGAAGTATCCTCAGTCGCCACCGAACAAAAAAGGGTGGAGGGAATAGAGTTTGATGTCGCCATACATACCAACCTCTCTCCTGAACATTTGGAGTTTCATGGAACATTCGAAAACTACAAAGAAGCCAAACTTAAACTGTTCAGGCAGGCTAAAAAAGCAGTGGTAAATATCGATGATGACGGCATGGGCAAGGATATCCTGGACATGTATCCCGGGGAAGTGCTTACTTACAGCCTTGATAGAAGGTCAGAAGCAGATGTAAAAGCATCCAATTTAAGAACCATCGGCCACGAGACCTTTTTTGAACTAAAGGTTCACGATGAGTCCTATATTGTCAGAGTGCCGGTCATCGGAAACTATAACGTAGCCAATATACTTGCTGCTATATGTACAGCCCTGCACTCAGGTTATTCGATTCATCAAATCCTGCTGGCTCTGCCATCGGTCGAAGGGCCTGAAGGAAGGTTTGAAATTCTGACAGAGTACGGAAACAGAAAGATCCTTCTTGATTATGCCCACACACCGGCTGCCCTTGATAATTTGCTTAGGGAAGTTAAAAAGCTGGAGTACAAACGATTGATTGTTCTGATCACAGGAATCGGCATCAGGGATAAATCCAAAATGCCGCTGATGGCAGAAACAATTGACGGAAAAGCAGATGAGATTGTCGTTTCCGTTGATCACCCTGATTTCACTGATCCTGACGAGATCATCAGCCATGTCCTGGCTGGCTTCTCTGATCCGTCTGCTGAGAACATTTATACTGAGAGAACCAGAGCAGAGGGAGTTCTGTCCGCCCTTTCACTCAGTAACGAAGAGGATCTCATTCTTCTGACAAGCGGCTGTATCAATGGAGCCCAGATCGTCGAAGGAAAGGAAATTCCCCATTCGGATAAAGAGGTAATTGCGGAATACTTCAAGGACGATAAAACGGATTACGATTACGACTATATTCAGGCATGATATTGGAACAATACTGTCCGGCTTCAGGGAAGATTGAGGCTGGCAAAGGGCGAAACCGCCAATGGTTTCGCCCTTTATTTTTTCAATTACTCTTCTTATAGGTGTTTTTGCAAGGCACTTTTCGTAAACTTTGTTGCTATTGATTTTATTCCGAAGAAAGATCAATACCAAGAAAAGAAAAAATACGGTAATAGAAAAGAAAAGAGCTGCTCTCCCCCGCTAAGAGATAGAACTCTTAGTAACCGGTGAAAAATCCGGCTCTTGATATTTTTACGAAAGCAGCAATATATGCGAAAACAGCCTTTTACAAAGTTTGCGGCCGCTTTAAAGAGCAGCAGTGAGAAAGCAGCAAAGAACAACATTCACTATGGAAAAATGAAAGCCGTAAATCCACTTCACGGCCCCGTATCCCTGGACCCCAAGCCGGCTGGATGCTATTCAGAATGGCGTTTGTAAAGTTTTCGCTTCCATTTAAATCCTTTCTGGTCTAATCCAGGTTTTCTGTTATATTTAATACATATAGTGAATTTTTTAAATATTTAGATTCCGGAGGCTTCCATGGAACAACTTACTGACCACTTGATTGTTATTTCATTCGACTGTCTTTCTTCTTTGGATTTTCCCACACTGACCGAACTTCCTAACTTTAAAGCATTTCTAAAAAAAGGCGCCTATTGCAAAGCTGTCGAAACGATTTATCCTTCCGTCACCTATCCATGCCACGCCACTATCGTAACCGGCAACTTCCCAAACAGACATGGAGTCATCAACAATACTCACCTGCAGCCTGGCAGCGCCTCTCCTGACTGGTATTGGCACAGACATCATATCAAAGGGACGACTCTCTATGATGAAGCAAAACGAGCAGGCTTGACGACTGCTGCCTTACTATGGCCTGTAACCGCCAAGGCGAATATCGACTACAATATGCCTGAAATATTCGCTAACCGGCCCTGGCATCACCAGATAGCCGTCTCTCTCTGGAATGGAAGCACTTCTTTTCAGCTGGAAATGAACCGGCGCTTCGGTCACATCCGTAATGGCCTGTTTCAGCCGGAGCTGGACGACTTTGTACTAGAATCAACGGTTGAAACCATTCGCAAGAAAAAGCCCAACCTCATGCTCATCCATTTTACCGACCTGGATTCCAACCGGCACTATCATGGATTCTCTTCTGAGGAGGCATATGCGGCTTTGAAAAGACATGACGAGCGTCTAGGCAGAATCCTGTCAGCCTTGAAGGATTCCGGCATATATGACAATTCAACCATTATAGCCCTTGGCGACCACAGCGCTCTCGATGAATCCAAAGCAATTAAACCCAATGTCCTATTGAAGGAAAAGGGCTTGATCAGCGTAAACGACACCGGGCGAGTGATTGATTGGAAAGCCTATTGCAAAAGCTGCGACGGCTCGGCATATATATACGTTAAAGACCCACATGATCAAGAAACACTGAAAGCCGCAGAAGGGATCTTGCGGGATCTTTTAGAGGATGAAAAGAACGGTATTGAGCATATCATAACCGGTAAAGAAGCCCGGAAAAAAGGAGCTGACGGGAACTGTGCTTTCATGATTGAAGCTCTAAAAGGCTTTTACATTAAAGAAGGGCTCGAGGGAAGTTATCTGGATGAAATCACTCCTGAAGATGTCCAATCTGGAAAATATACGTATGCCTCCCATGGATATTCACCGAACAAGCCGGATTATCATACGATTTTGATGGCTTCCGGTAAAGGGATACGCGAGGGGGGCATCATCCCGGCCATGACTCTTGTGGATGAAGGGCCGACATTTGCCAGGCTGCTGGGGATTCACTTGGGAGAAACAGACGGGCACATCGTCCAAGACCTGCTGAAACTGTAAATCTTATGTAAAGTTTACGGGCTTTTCATTTTCTTCACTGCTTTTCTTGTACAATAAAATTGAAATCGTTTCCAGGAGGTCAATGCTGATGAAAAGTTTTTCGAAAGAAGAAAACAGCTGGATGTTCTATGATTGGGCTAACTCGGCTTATTCCATCATAATCTCAACGGCGGTTTTTCCATTGTTCTACAAGGCAGCCGCCACCAATGCGGGAGTAAGCCCGTCCGATTCTACTGCTTACTTAGGATACACGATTGCCATCGCTACTTTTATATTGGCCATGCTCGGTCCGATCCTTGGAACTATTGCCGATTATAAAGGGTTCAAGAAGAAGTTTTTCACATTCTTCTTTGGCTTGGGAATCACAGCTACAGCCGTGCTGGCTTTCATTCCAAGTGACCAATGGCTCATCCTTTTAATCTGTTATACCTTCGCTGCAGTCGGTTCCGCGGGGGCAAACGTATTTTACGACGCCTTCCTGACCGATGTGACCTCAGATGAAAGAATGAACAGGATCTCTGCCAGAGGCTATGGGCTGGGATATATCGGAAGCACCATTCCATTCCTTATCAGTATTGCCATTATCGTTCTGTCACAAAGCGGGACCATCCCCCTCTCGACTACGATTGCAAGTAAGATTGCCTTCCTGATAACTGCTTTGTGGTGGGGATTGTTTGCCATTCCCATGTTTAAAAATGTCCATCAGCGCTACTATATTGAGCCGGAACCGAAGCCGGTCGTCAACAGCTTCAAGCGTCTTGCGAAGACATTTAAAGAAATCAAAAAATACCGTGCCTTATTCTTATTTCTGCTTGCTTACTTCTTTTATATTGACGGTGTCGGCACCATCATCACGATGTCGACAGCTTATGGGTCAGACCTTGGCATATCATCCACAAGCCTTCTCATCATCTTATTTGTCACCCAGGTCGTGGCAGCTCCATTTGCCATTCTTTACGGAAGGCTTTCTGAAAAATTCACAGGAAAGAAAATGCTCTATGTCGGTATCATCATTTATATCTTTGTTTGTATCTATGCTTATTTCCTGGAAACGACTTTAGACTTCTGGATACTCGCGATGCTTGTTGCAACATCTCAGGGAGGGATTCAAGCTTTAAGCAGATCGTATTTTGCCAAGTTGGTTCCTAAACAAAACTCCAATGAATTTTTCGGTTTTTATAATATCTTTGGAAAATTTGCCTCCATCATGGGACCGCTCCTTGTCGCGGTGACTGCTCAGGTGACAGGCGATTCCAGTACAGGTGTATTCAGTCTTGTCGTCCTATTCATCATCGGCATCATTATTCTATCCCGGGTTCCTGAACCGAAACAGCATCTTGCTCCTATAGATGCGGGAAATCTGAAGATGTAAATGCCTCTAAAAGCACTGCCCGGTTAATCACCATACTTCAGTGACTATTTCTTATTTTAGTATGGTGTTTAACAACTAATCCCTATACTTCAGTGGCGATTTCCCATTTTAGTAGGGTGTTTAACGGCTAATCACCATACTTCAGCCGCGATTTCTTATTTTAGTAGGGTGTTTAACGGCTAATCACCATACTTCAGTGGCGATTTCCCATTTTAGTAGGGTGTTTAACGACTAATCACCATACTTCAGCCGTGGTTTCCCATTTTAGTATGGTGTTTAACGGCTAATCACCATACATCAGCCGTGGTTTCCCATTTTAGTAGGGTGTTTAACGGCTAATCACCATACTTGAGCGGTGGTTTCCCATTTTAGTAGGGTGTTTAACGGCTAATCACCATACTTCAGCAGCATTCATACAACTATTGGTATCAAAATGAAACGTCCTGTGAGGGTTCTCAGGACGTTTTTTATTGCTTAGTGGACAATGCCAATTATTTTTATAAAATTTAGGGGGACTTTTCTTTGGGACATCTGCCTGGTATAGCTGATTCAATGCACTTTTGCGCTATCAGGGGAATCAAGAGTATCCATGACATTGAGCGGATCTTTTATGAATGTGCTGGAAAAAGGATTTTAAAATCCCCATACCCCTCTTTATCTAAATCTTCCACAGGAATGAACCTTAGTGCAGCTGAATTGATGCAGTACCGCAGCCCGTTTTTACCTGGACCATCCTCAAATACATGTCCCAAGTGAGAATCAGCTTCACGGCTTCGCACTTCGACTCTGGTCATTCTGTGACTCAAATCATATTTCTCTTTTACGCTTGCAGACATAACAGGCTTTGTGAAGCTGGGCCAGCCGCATCCGCTGTCATACTGGTCTTTTGACGTAAAAAGCGGTTCTCCAGAAACGATATCGACATAGATTCCTTCCCTTTCATTATTCCAATATTCATTTTCAAAAGGAGGCTCTGTTCCATTTTCCTGTGTGACTTGATATTGGATTTCTGTGAGTTTTTCTTTGAGATGTGATGTATCCTTTGGCCAGTGCTTCTTCAAAAACTCCTGCCTGCCGGATCCCCTGCGGTAAAGTTCGTATCTGAAATTATTTCTTTTATAAAAATCCTGATGATAATCTTCCGCATGAAAAAAGGCTTGGGCTGGAAGGATCTCGGTTGCAATTGACTTCTGAAACTTCCCGCTTTCTTGCAGGTCCCGCTTTGACTTTTCGGCTGTACCCTTTTGTTGTTCGTTATGGTAATAGATAGCTGTCATATAGGCACTTCCCCTGTCGCTGAACTGTCCTTCACGATCTGTGGGATCAATCTGCTGCCATTACAGCTTCAGAAGGTCTTCATATGGGAACACCTCAGGATTAAAGACAATTTGAACAGCCTCTCTGTGACCTGTTTTCCCTGACACTACTTCTTTATATGACGGATTTTCAGTAACTCCCCCCGTGTATCCTGCTACTATCTCCTTGATGCCTTCCCTCTCATCAAAAGGAGAAACCATGCACCAGAAACATCCGCCGGCAAAAGTTGCTTTTTCGTATTGCGGTTTTGTCATCGTTTTCCTCCTTCAAAAAGGTTTCACGTGAAACATTTTAATCTATCGTATATCTCTTTTTAAAGTCAGGACTAAGCTCGCTCCATACATCGAACATGTTGCCGTCCATATCCCAAAAGACAAAGTTCCGGCCGGCATGGCCCCGATCTTCAATGTCCCCAGTCTTAATTTTTTGCTGTTTAAATTTGTGGTGAAGATCTTCCAATGCTGACAGGCCGTCCACTTCAAATGTTAATGAAAAGTGTTCCTCTCCATTCTGATCAAAAAAACCGGCCGATTGGTTACTGCCTGCCTTCACAAGAAAAAAGCTCTGATTGGCTAGGTTTAAAATCGCCTTATCGCTATCCTGGTAGCTTATTTCCGCTCCAAGGTTCACAGAGTACCACAGAGCAGATGATGCCGGGTTTTGCACAGGAAGATAAGTAGTTCCCACTCTTACTAATTTTTCATTCATCACTCTTCCATTCCCTTCTTTTCATTTTTTTCTTGAAGCCATCTTCGTGCAAAATCAACTACAGCACGCTGCTCCATAAGCCTGCAGTCAGCTTTCCCGACCACTGAAGTTTTAATAGCATGCTTTTCCTCGAATTCTTTTCCAAGTTCATCAAAAGGATCAGAATCGTATAAGATCTCTTCGTAGTTTTTCCATATCCGCTTTCCATCCTCCATCAGCGCAGTCCCTTTTTTGACCTTCTGGCGGCTGCTAATACTGTGCTCTGCAAAATGGAGAGAAGTGTTGCTTTCATGCGAAACACCAATCAGGAGCACGCTTCCACTTAACTCATAAATTTTTGCCAGAGGTGAATTTGGACCAAACCCTTCCTCCAGCGGCTGCTCGCTTAATATAAGATCAGCATGTTTACCCCAAGCAGCAAAAGAATAGATCGGATGGCTGCTTCTCCTTACTCCTGGGAAGTTCCTAAACGTGTCGGCGATTTTCCCCATTCCTCTCGCAGGAGTCACATCAGGATCATAGGCAGGCATCTCATCCCTGATAATCTGCCACCAGCTCTCCGGAACAGGAGGATTTTCCCACTCTGCCGGATCAGAGTTATCTGCAGATTGAGCAGGCATTATAAGAGTCCCCTCTTTCCCTACAGCTTCCATCAAAGCAGATACTACAGCAACTGCACCACCGCAAACCCATCCTAAGGAACTTAAGGAAGAGTGAACAATGAGGACCATTCCCTTTTCGATACCCATGTTTTTAAAATCCCGAACCAGACTTGCAGTCGTGTTTGGCTTCTCTAACTGCTGAATTGCTTCTTTTTCATTCATGACAAACTTCCCCTTATTCTCTGATTAACTTGAATTTTATTTACCTTTTATTATCTCCATTTTAATGCGTTTTTTCAATTTTCGGTATTTCACTCTCACTATTGAACCAAAATTTAGAAAATGCTATAGTTAGAATGAAATATTCTGAAAAATTTGAAATGTTATTGTAACAACAAAAGCGGAAGCGCCTTGTCCAGCCCCGACAGGCAAATGTTCTCAAGAGAAAAAAAGGCGGTATTTCCTCTTATTCTCTTGAGGTTATTTGACCCCGAGGGGCTGGGCGCTGAAGCTGGCCGTGGATGACATAGTAAAAATCAACCATAGACTAAGCTGGAGAAGAGGCAGCTATCCACTGCCTTATCGATAAATAAGGAGGCTTTTCCCTTGAATAAAATATTGTGGCTGCCTGTTCAGTTCCTACTGACATGTGCAGGGTTATTTCTATTTAGTGCTGCCGGTTCACTGCTTTTCTATGATCATGAACTCGTCATACATATTGCCAAATACCTTCATACTCTGAAGCAAATCTTCCATGATGTACTGAATCCCGCATCCATTTCCATTATGGTTGATGATAATGGAAAAAGTTATCCGATTTTCCCGATGCTGTTACAACTGTTCGGGTACTCGTTCCTTCTTCTGGTAACAGCCTTTTCCATCGCTGTTGTCGTTTCGGCTGTCATCAGCTATCTGATCATGTTCCTGCCAGGCTGGGCCAAACGGGGATGCCTGCGTATTCTTGATTTATTTGATTCCCTGCCGGATGTCATGATCGTTGTACTTCTGCAATTATTCATCATTTGGCTTTTCAAAAAGACGGATATCCTCATGTTTGATATCTACAAGCTAGGCGAAGACAAAATCTATGTGCTGCCAATTGTCTGCCTGGCTGTCCTGCCAATTGCCTTTCTTACAAAGCATTTCCTTTTCCAGATAAGAGAGGAAGAAGACAAGCCGTACGTTGAATATTCCTTTTCCAAAGGGTTTTCAAAAGCTTATACTTTGTGGGTTCATTTGTTTCGGAACGTTTGGGTTCAATTTTATTATCACATCAAACCGATTTTCTTATTGATGCTTTCTAATCTGCTCATCATTGAAATTCTGTTTAACATTAATGGATTTATGTTTGTTCTGCTTAAAACAGCTACTGCAGAACCAAGTGCGTTCTTCATTGGCATGCTGATGATTTACGTGCCATTCTTCATCATCTTCAGCATCGGCCGAGTTCTTTTAACCAAGACGATTGGAGGGGAGGTTGAAGTATGAGTATTTTCAAATCTGTACGGTTTTGGATACCCTTTGCAATTCTGGCAAGCATGATTGCAGGAAGCTTTATCGTACCCGTTCTCTATCCGGATTTACAGGCTGAAGGACCGCCATATATAACAGATCCTGAAACTGCTAAAGTCATTGCAGCAGCACCTTATTCCCCCTCAGAGATGCCTCCCATGGGAAGTGACAGGCTGGGGAGAAATATATTCCTGCTGCTTATCGATGGTGCCAAATATACCTTGCTTGGCGCATTGGCCATCGCATTGCTGAGGATGGCAGGCGGCTTTGCGACAGGACTGCTGTATGCTTTCATGCCGTCTTGGCTGAGATCCGGCTTTAAAGGCTTTTGGGATACATTCAATTTCATTCCTCTGGCCATAGTCGGTTACATCCTGCTTTATCCGCTTCAAGCGGCTTACGAAGTACAGGCACTTACAAGCATGCGCTTTTTAATTATTGAAGTAGTCGTTATTGCACTCATCGTCATTCCTTCCCTAGGAATGTATGTCGGACAGGGGATGAATGATTTCATGAAGCAGGAATTCGTGGATGTTTCAAGACAAATGGGGGCCAGCCGCTTTCACTTGATCAAGAAACATTTGCTGCCTCACTACGGCCGGCATTCTATTGTTCTATTTTCTGAACAGCTGTCTCAAACGCTTCTTCTATTGATCCAGCTGGGAATCCTTAAAATCTGTCTGGGCGGACTGATGACCGCGGAGTTCGGTATCATGGAAAGCATCCCGGTATATTTTTCAGCCATCAATGAATGGGCTGCCACAATCAGTATCAATATCCAGCAGGTTTTCATCAAGCCTTATATCGTATTGGGTCCGCTCCTGTTTTTTGCGATATCCATTTATTGTGTAAATGAGATCAGTTCAGTATTAAGATCTGTACTTATTGAAGGCAACTCTGTCGGCCTGAAGCGCCTAAGGAAGAAAAACAGACAGACAAGCATGCCAGCTGCGACCCATCAGCCTCAAAAAGGAGACTTTTCCTTTGCTGATAAGGAGAAAAAGGCATGTTAAAGAAAGCGGTATCCCTATTGGCGATGGTTTCTGTCCTTCTAATGCTGGCTGGCTGCAGAGTGGTCCTGGTGGATGAAACCCTTGCCGAAGAAGAGGCACCTCAAATCGCTTCAGGAAACGAAACGATTATCATGGAGTCTAACGTGCGTTTTCATAAAAGAATGGTGGTTCGCGGTCAAACAAACCTGCCTGAGGGAAGCGTCATCCAGGCTGGACTGAAGGAATATCCAGATGACGCTGAAATCGAGCAAGTTATGGATGCCACAGCACAACCCTTGGAAGAATTCATACTGACTGACACAGGGGAAGTTGGAGAGGACGGCACCTTCTTAATCGTTCTCAAAAGAGGAGATACTGAAAAAAGGTATCAGCTCATCGTTGAATTTCCTGCCGATTTACAGCCGCCTGCCGTTCAAGAGAAATACGGCATGTACGGGGAAAAAATCGGGGATAGTGATGGTGCCTACCTATATGAAAAAGACGGGAAGACCTATACAGGAATCATTAGATTTGCACCGATACCTATGCCTTCCGACCGCGGATTCTATAGCGGTAAGATGAAGCTTAATTCTGATCCGGGAAAAGCAAATCCTTATTGGTGATTTTCACTAATTTCTATCAATGATAGAAACCCTGCAAAAGCAACATTTTATAGGAAATATCCCTATAAGAGAAGATCCCCTGGCCGGATAAGGCTTAGGGGATCTTTTTTGCAAGCCATTTTGTGAAAAGAACTCCAATTAACCGGAAATAGCCCGGTAAACCCCAAAAAAGAGCTGCTCCCTCCGTCTGGAGAGAAAAACCTTATTATCAATATTTTTCTAAAAGCAACAATATATACGGAAACACTCTTTTACAAAACCTGTCGAAAATTCTATAAGTAAAATCCATTTCCAAAGTTCATCTCCTGCCTTAAACTATAGTAAAAGGGGGCTCCTCGATGAAATTCTGGAAGATTGCATTTTTGAGTCTGGGCAGTTTTATTTTAATCTTTATAATTGTAACCGCTTTCAACACTTTTACCGTTCAATCTAAACAACCTGTTCCTGATCCTGAAAAAATTACCTTGGATGAAGAAAAGGCGATTAATAACCTTTCTGAGGCTATAACCTACAAAACCATTTCTTATGATGACCGCAGTAAATTTGAACTTGAAGAGTTCCAGCGCTTCATCGATTTTTTAGATCACACCTATCCCTCTGTTCATCGTGAATTGGACCTGGAAAGAGTCAATGATTATGCACTCATTTATACTTGGAAAGGCCAGGACCCCTCTAAAAAACCGATTGGCCTGACCAGCCATTATGATGTAGTCCCTGTCCTTCAAGGTACCGAGGGAAACTGGGACCATGACCCTTTCAGCGGTAAGATTGCCGGGGGTAAGATCTGGGGACGGGGTACTCTCGACGATAAAATCGGGGTGATCGGAATTCTGCAAGCCCTTGAGCACCTTATAGAGGAAGGGTTTCAGCCTGAAAGAGATATGTACTTCATGTTCGGGCATGATGAAGAAATCGGCGGAGAAGAAGGGGCAATGGCTATAGCTTCATTACTGAAGGAAAGAGGCGTGCAATTTGATTTTGTCCTCGATGAAGGAGGTGCCATAGTGGAAAACATGGTGCCAGGAGTCGAAGCTCCCGTCGGCGTTGTCGGCATTTCGGAAAAAGGATCGGCGACAGCAGAGCTTTCAGTGGAGGGCAGCGGCGGACATTCCTCCCAGCCGCAGAGCCGGACGAATATCGGCAGAATCGCCGGTGCCATAGCCAAACTGGAGGAAACCCAGTTTACAGAGGATCTTAAAGGACCAGGAGAGGATTTATTTGAGTACGTTGCACCTGAAATGAATTTCGGGATGAAGTATATTTTTTCAAATAAACTCTTCTTTGAACCTATTATTGAAGAAGTGTTATTGAAGGAACCCGCTTCAGCAGCACTGATCAGAACGACAATTGCTCCAACGATATTCCAGGCCGGGGAACAATACAATGCCCTTCCTGAGCAAGCAAGTGCCATCATCAACCTTCGACTCATGCCAGGCGACTCATTGGAAGATGTGAAACAATTTATCGAAGAAACTATTGAGGATGAAGCCATTACCGTTGAAGTGACAGGGAGCGAAGCAACAAAGGTATCTTCATTGAAAGGCAAGCCCTTCAAAACCATCCAGCAGGCAGCGAGAAATGTTTACAGCGAGGCTGTCATCGCTCCCTATTTGATGGTTGCCGGGTCGGATGCCAAACATTATGACAGTGTTGCCGATAATACGTACCGCTTTCTCCCTGTCCAGATCACTTCCGAAGACCTGAACCGGATGCATGGCACCAATGAGCATGTCAGCACAGAAAATTACCTTAATGCCGTAAAATTTTATGTGGAATTTGTTAAAGAAAGCAACCGATACTAAATGAAAACCTGCTTCCAGACAAGGAAGCAGGTTTTTGATTTTTATAAAGTGATGAGGAGTCTCCACTTTTTTCAAGGCTGTTTTTGCGTATTGCTGCTTTTGGAAAAATCCCAAGAGCCGGATTTTCTTAAGAATAAGTATCAAATAGCAACAAAATTTACGAAAAGAGCCTTTTACAAAAGGGTTTCTAAGAGTTAAGAAAAGTACCCTTTCAATCCAAGATCAATTTGGAAGGTTGTCATTAAGATGGCGGTTGTCAGCAATATCTTCCTTGCCGTCCAACAGATGTGTCATGCCGCGGACCAGGGTATCATCTTCAAGAAGGCTCCAGAGGTGATATCCAAAGTCTTCTCTTTTCAAAAGAACTTCTTCCAATACCTGCACTGTACCAAAGTCATTCAACTCGTGTGCACGCTTGATTGTTTTTCTCATCATGCCCTGAATTTTGATCTCATGTTCCAGATCATTGCGAAGGTAATCCCTCATTGTGTAGCGGCCTTCCACTTCGTGTTTAATATAGGAAATTTCATGCTGTGTAACAGGGTGGGCAGTAGGCACGACACCCAGCCTGGCAACGCGCTCGCCTACCATATCGATGTGCTTCTCAGTTACATCGATATGTTCATCCAGAATATGATGAAGACTTCCGAATGATTCGGCACCTTCTGTGAGCCAATGATGCTTGGTGTATTGATGTAACGCCACGTTCAAAGCACACAAATGCTCATCCAGCATCAATCCCATTTCCAGCCGGGTTTCATAAGGAAGACTGATTCCGCTTCCTTCTTTTCTGGCTGTTCGGGGCTCCTGTCTTAGAATCATTTCATTAGAATGCTGGTTCTTGTGGCCGGGCATGTTTGGGTCAAACCCTGACTTCGACAGCTTGAATTCATCATGAGAAAATCCTTGATTATCATGGTTCGTCATTTTTCGTTACCTCTTTTCGGGGGAATTTTTACTTCTTTATTGTCCATATACTCTGTGTAAGTTATTCAGGATTTTTCACTCTCTTTCGTCAAACCGTTACTCCCACCTACTCCCCAGCCTCTCCACCTTCATACTATAAGGAAAGGAGGTGAATTTATATGAGAGAACCTTATTTACTATGGTCTGAAACTCCTTATGCCGGGGAAAGCGGGCCGCCGAGAGATCCCGTCACACCATCAGCAGGTTCATGGCCTCTTCTTTTCTTAAAAAGGCAGCAGGATGGGGACATTAGTACTCCCGAAGGAAAGGAAGTCGAGCGGTTTCTCAGACACCCTAATATGATCGATTTTGAAAGAGAGCTCAAAGTGGTCAAGAAGACCTTGAATACACTGACTGAAACGCAAAAAAAGATCGCTGTCTATTATGGAAGCGGAGTTCCTACTAAACAATGGACACCTGTGATAGACCGGCTGATCGATACCTATAACGTCTCCCCAACTGCTGCAGCCCAGATACAGGCTTACGTTCATGGAGCTGTCAATGATGCCATGGTCGTCACATGGGACCTGAAGTATAAGTGGGATGTGGCAAGGCCCAATCAGTATGACCAAACACTGGAAACAATAATTTGTACGCCGCGCTTCCCGACTTATCCTTCCGGGCATGCCGTCATGTCCGGGTGCGCAGAAACAGTATTAAGTTATTTCTTCCCAAGAGAGGCACGCAATTTGAATAAAGTAGCAGAAGATGATGCCGACAGCAGGCTGTTCGGCGGCGTCCATTTTCCTTCTGATAACAGCGAAGGGCTTCGATTGGGCAGGACAATTGGCAAAGTGGTCATCAACCATATTAAACGCCAACCTGGATTTGATCCGCGCATGGTATCTCACAGCTATAAGAACGCTAACCTTCTTCCTGAAGATTACCGTCAATTCATTCCATATGACTTTCCGCCCGACTGCTCATCTTTAGTGATTGGAGAGGAAGATAGCGGAAGGAAGGAGCCGCTGCAGAATCTTGATGCACCCAAGCCTTTTCTTAAAAAACTGAGTTAAGATTTTTAGACCTTCTCGCGGGAAGGTTTTTTTGTTCACTTCATATGTGGGGGCTAAGTATATGGATGTGTGCTCATCACCCTCAGTTCATCATGAAAATAGCCGCCTGCCTCGAGGATTGGAGCGCCCCTTTTTCTTGAGCTGGGCAGTTGATTGTTGGAGGAGCCCTGTTTTTGCAGAGCGAGAGACATCATCTTTCGGTTTTCCTCATTTTGATGTACCTCGCTTGCCAGGCGAAGTACATTATCTTTTAGTTTTTCCGGTTTAATGTACCTCGCTCTCCGGGCGAAGTACACTATCTTTCAGTTTTTCCAATTTGATGTACCCCGCTTGCCGGGCGAGGGACATTATCTTTTAGTTTTTACGATTTGATGTACCTCGCTCCCCTAGCGAAGTACATTATCTTTTGGTTTCTGCGATTTGATGTACCTCGCTTGCCGGGCGAGGTACATTATCTTTCAGTTTTTCCGGTTTGATGTACCTCGCTTGCCAGGCGAAGTACATTATCTTTCAGTTTTTTCGGTTTAATGTACCTCGCTCCCAGGGCGACGTACATCATCTTTTGGTTTCTGCGATTTGATGTACCCCGCTTTCCAGGCGAGGTACATTATCTTTCAGTTTTTCCGGCTTGATGTACCTCGCTTGCCAGGCGAAGTACATTATCTTTTGGTTTTTCGATTTGATGTACCCCGCTTGCCGGACGATGTACATTATCTTTAAGTTTCTCCGGTTTGATGTACCTCGCCGGCCTTCCTAGGACATCTTCTAGCGGGTTTCTCGATTTTGATGTACCCCGCTTGCCGGACGATGTACATTATCTTTAAGTTTCTCCGGTTTGATGTACCTCGCCGGCCTTCCTAGGACATCTTCTAGCGGGTTTCTCGATTTTGATGTACCCCGCTTGCCGGGCGAGGTACATTATCTTTCAGTTTTTCCGGCTTGATGTACCTCGCCGGCCTTCCAAGGATATCATCTAGCGGGTTTCTCGATTTTGACGTACCCCGCCGGACGTGCAAGGGAGATCATTCGATGTGATGCGCCTCGGTCCACACCAAAAAACCCGCACAAGTTAGAGTACGGGTTTTTACCATTCATGAATGAGGCAGCCCATTTCGGCTGACAACATTGATGCCTCCAGAGGCTGAGATGACACTTCCCGTGATAAGGTCAGAGTTCTCATCACACAGGAAGCTGACGAGGCGTGAAATATCTTCCCCAGTGCCGGACCTGCCGATGGGCGTCCGATCGTCCTTCATACCCCTGGCAGATTCAATGGAAGACTCTTTCATTTCACCCCTGATGTCTCCTGGGCATATCATATTAGCTGTGATGCCATACTCGGCTTCCTCCAAGGCAATGGATCTTGTTAGTGAAACCAGGCCCACCTTTGCTGCACTGAAGGCCGAACGGTAGATCCAGCCAGGTGAATGCTCGGCATCCTGGAAGCCATAATTGACGATCCTGCCGAATTTTTGCCTTCTCATGATCGGTACAGCGAGTTTTAGAAAATGAAAAACGGCTGTCAAATTCCCGTTGATCATCTCTTCCCACTCATGGTCCTCATAATCAATCAGCTTCTTGCGCTCAAAAATATAAGGACCGGCATTATTGACGAGATAATCAATTCGGCCAAACCGGCCCATAGCCTGATCAATGATGTTTCTGATATCTTCCTTTTTAGTGATATCGCCTTGAACAAACTGAAGCTGCTCAAGATAGGCTGCCCATTCTTGTTTTAACTGTTCAACCCTTTCAAAATCGCTCCTGAAATTGACCGTCACAGAGCAGCCCCGCTTAAGGAATTGCTCGGTCACTTTTTTTCCAAGCCCTTTGGAACCAGCAGTGATCACTGCGTGTCTCATTTTTCTCACCTGCACTATCGACATTATCATTTAGGTTTATCTGCCCTGCTATCTATTCAAAAGGGATAGAAATTCCATCCTGTTCTCCGTCTTCTCTGCGTAGATTCCCCTGACCGCCGTAGTCGTCGTGGAAGCAGTCGACTTCTTGATGCCGCGGCCGCACATGCACATATGTTTAGCTTCAACCACGACCATCACACCTTGCGGCTCTAGGACCTCCTCGACCGCCTGGGCGATTTCATTCGTCAGTCTTTCCTGTACCTGAAAGCGCTTGGCATACCCTTCGACCAGGCGGCCGATTTTGGATAAGCCCGTAATTTTCCTGTCCGGTACATAGCCTACATGGGCGACACCAAAGAAAGGAGCGAAATGATGCTCGCACATCGAATAAAACTCAATATCCTTCACCATCACCAATTCTTTATGGTCAACATCAAACACTTTTTCCAAATGTACTTTCGGATCTTCACGGTATCCTTCTGTATATTCTAAAAATGCCTTCAATACACGGAACGGTGTTTCCTGCAGACCGTCACGGTCCGGGTCATCGCCGCAAATCTCAATCAAATTCTTGATTCCATCCATATATTGCTGCGCCTTAATGATATCTTTATCTATATCCCCAGAAGTGCCTTTAAACAAATCCTGGAGTTTTTGAAGCATAAATTGATCTTCGGTCATCAACATAATAAATCTCTCCACTCTCTATTATGAAATAAAACCTTAAGCATCAAACTTACGGTTTCATGTTATACATACTATATCACAAATCCCTGCAACCTTTGATAGTCAGTATACTCTTGAAAAACATTACCAAACATTTTAGCACGCTAAAGCACTAAAAGGGACAGTCCCTATTAGTGCTTTAGTGTGTTGAAGTACCAAAAAAGGATAAATATTATCTCCCGGTTCAGTCTATCCTAAGGGTAAATTCATTTATGAGGAGAGTTCTTATGAGTACAGATTCTCAAGAGAAATACAGAACATACTGCGGCAGTGAATATGATACTTTAAAGCGGGTTATTCTATGTGAGCCCCATTATATGACAATCCGTGATGTTATCAATGAAACTCAGAGGAAATTCAAGGATGAGGGGATACATATAGACAAAGCCGTCGAACAGCACGGCCAGTTTGTTAAAACCCTGAGAGATAATGGAGTGGAGGTGGCTCTTCTTCCTTATCATAAAAAATACCATGAGCAGGTTTTCACCCGTGACATCGGGTTTACCTTGGGACAGACCGTATTCGTCGCCAGAATGGCCAGTGATGTCAGGAGAGGGGAAGAAACTGTACTGAAGCAATGGCTTGAGGATGAGGATCTTTCTTATTACAATCTTGCAGAAGACAGAATCGAAGGCGGCGATGTTGTCATTGATCAAGGTACCGTTTATGTAGGACTCAGCGACAGAACTACGCAAAGTTCGGTCGATCACCTGCAGAGCCTTCTGCCGCATTATGAAGTGAAGGGAATTAAGTTCAAAGCCGAATACCTGCACTTAGATTGTGTCTTCAATGTCATTTCACCCACAGAAGCACTTATTTTCCGCGAAGCCTTAACGGAACAGGACATCGAATTTTTCGGTTCCCGATATGAACTAATCGAGGTTTCTAAAGAAGAACAATTCACCCTGGGAACAAATTTACTATCAATAGGCAGCAAAAAAATTCTCAGCTTACCTGTCAATAAAGAAGTTAATAAACAACTCCGCGATCGGGGCTTTGATGTAATAGAAGTAGACATTACTGAGATTATTAAATCAGGCGGTTCTTTCCGATGCTGTTCACTTCCGATTTTGAGAGAGCTTTGACTGCTCACTTCTGCCACGAAATATATTAGGACTTCGAACAGGGCACTTAATTTTTCAACGCGAACCATCAGCAGGGATTCCATCATCCCTGCTTTTCGTTGTTCTGAATTGATGTATAGCTGTAAGGGAAATTTTGTTATAATCAATGTAAAATCAGGGTGACTGTGTGGTGAAAACTTTGTTTAACATTCTCGTTATAGAAGACGATTTAACCTTATTTCAAGAAATAGAAGAACGTTTGTCTCAATGGTCCTATGAAGTTCATGGTATCCGTGATTTTGCACGGGTCCTCCAGGAATTCACTGAACTTAAACCTGACTTGGTTATCATTGATATCCAGCTTCCAAAGTTTGATGGCTTTCATTGGTGCCGCCTGATAAGATCGCATTCCAATGTGCCGATCATCTTTTTATCTTCCCGCGACCATCCCACAGACATGGTCATGTCCATGCAGCTCGGAGCAGATGATTTCATCCAGAAGCCCTTTCATTTTGAAGTATTGGTTGCCAAGATCCAGGCTACTCTGCGGCGGGTGTATAACTATAATACGGATAGCGTCCACCTAAAGACATGGAACGGAGCAACAGTGGATTATGAGAAAAACATGGTGTCCAATGAGTCGGGAGCCATAGAACTGACCAAGAACGAAATCTTCATCCTGAAACTTCTGATTGAAGAAAAAAACAAAATTGTCAGCAGGGAAAAATTAATGGAAAGCTTGTGGGATGATAAACGCTTCATCAGTGATAACACCCTGACCGTCAATGTCAACCGGCTGCGAAAGCACCTGCAGGAAATTGGTCTGGGCTGCTTCATTCAAACGAAGGTGGGCCAGGGCTATATTGCTAAGGAAGAGGATAACAAATGATCCGGCTGTTTCTAAGAGAAAGGCTCAGCTGGATTTCCCTCTATCTATTTTTCCTGGCATTCCTTATCTTTGTCTCTTATATTGATCCAGCCATACGGCTCCAGCCTGTTCTATACTTCTCTTTCTTGGCTCTGCTCATTTTTTCTATCTTTCTTGCCATCCGGTACAACAAAGAAACCAAATTTTTCAAAGAATTGATTGATCGTGAAGACGACCTTGATCCCTCCAGCCTTGTCAATGGCAGCAGCCCGTTTGAAAAAATCGTGGAAGAAAGCTTGGCTGGACAAAGCGAAACATTGCGAAAGTCAGCCTCTCAAAACAATTTAACGCTTGAACAGGAAAAAGATGATCTCCTGTCATGGATACATGAAGTGAAAACACCTCTTACCGCCATGCATCTGATCATTGGCAGGATCGGGGAACAGCCCCTGAAGTCCGCTTTGACGTACGAATGGCTTCGGATCCACATGCTTCTCGATCAACAGCTTCATCAAAAAAGGATTTCTTTTATTGAAAATGATCTCTACATAGAAAAGGTCGATCTTGAAGAACTCCTCTACCGAGAAATCAAGATGCTTCAATCCTGGTGCATTCAAAAAGGAATCGGTTTTGACATTGATTTAAAGGCTTGCGAAGTGTTGAGTGACGCCAAATGGCTTGCTTTCATCCTTAGGCAGATTTTATCCAACGCCGTAAAATACAGTGACAAAACTGATATCAGGATAAACAGTAATCAAGAAAAAGGCACTGTCACTCTGAAGATTCAGGACTTCGGAAGGGGGATCAATCCAAAAGATCTGCCAAGGATCTATGAGAAAGGGTTTACCTCTACGACTGACCATCAAGACAGTGCTTCGACCGGAATGGGACTTTACCTGGCCAAAAAGGCAGCCGAGCCGCTCCATTTAGATTTGCATGTGAAATCAGCACCAGGGGCGGGGACCACTTTCACTCTTACCTTCCCAAAGGAGAATGATTTCACCACCATTAGGAGCATGTGACAAAACTGTCACATGCTTTTGCTTATTGTTAGATGATTCGAAGGAATTTCCTCTTCCCCCTTTCTATAATGAAGGTATCAACCAAAAGGAGTTTGAAGCTATGAATATTTTAGAAGCAGCCAAAATCCATAAAAGCTACGGAAATAAATTCAATAAACAAGAAGTATTGAAAGGAATCGACCTTTCCATCGCGGCAGGAGAATTTGTCGGCATCATGGGCGCTTCCGGTTCTGGAAAAACAACGCTGCTCAATGTCCTGTCATCCATCGATAAAGTCAGCGGCGGCAGCATTACCATCAACGGCAATGAAATGACCTCCCTCAAGGAAAAGCAGCTTGCTCAGTTCCGTAAGAATCACTTAGGGTTCATCTTCCAAGAGTATAATTTGCTCGATACCCTGACCGTTAAAGAAAACATTTTGCTGCCTCTTTCCATCACAAAAACACCACGGAAAGAAGCCGAACAACGATTCAAAGCTTTAGGGGAGGAGCTCGGAATCTACGAAATTAAGGATAAGTATCCTAATGAAATATCAGGCGGACAAAAGCAGCGGACATCAGCTGCACGAGCCTTTATCCATGAGCCCAGCATCATTTTTGCCGATGAACCAACCGGGGCACTGGATTCCAAGTCCGCTTCTGACCTCCTGAATAAGCTTTCCGACCTTAATCAGAAAAGAAAAGCAACCATCGCAATGGTCACTCATGATCCGACTGCCGCAAGCTTCTGCAGCAGAGTCATCTTCATAAAAGACGGCCAGATTTACACCCAGCTCATTAAAGGGGATCAGTCCCGGCAAAGATTTTTCAAAGATATCATCAAGACCCAGGCGGTACTAGGCGGTGTTCAGTATGAGCATGAATGATCTTATCTTCCGCAACCTGAAGAAAAACCTTAAGAACTATTATCTATACGTTTTCGCCTTGATTTTCAGTGTGGCCTTATACTTTGCATTTGTCACATTGCAGTTCGATCCTTCGATGGATGAAACAAAAGGAACGATAAAAGGCGCAGCAGCAGTCAGGACAGCATCGATTTTACTTGTGGCCATCGTTTCAATTTTTCTTCTTTATGCCAATAACATCTTTATCAAAAGGCGCAGCAAAGAGATCGGCCTTTTCCAACTGATCGGGATGACAAAGGGCCGGATTTTCCGCCTCCTCAGCGCTGAAAATTTTATCCTTTATTTCGGCTCCATCATTGCGGGCGTCTTCATCGGCTTTTCTTTTTCAAAGCTGATCATCATGATTTTGTTCAAAGTGACCGGAGTCGATGCCATCGCCACCCTTCACTTTTCGGAACGGGCGCTGATCCAGACCTTGATCGTGTTTGCGGGGATCTATCTGCTGATCATGCTCATGAACTATATCTTCATCAAGAGGCAGAGCATTCTTTCGTTATTTAGAGTGACCTCCTCGACAGAAGAGCGGGTAAAGAAAATCTCCGTATGGGAAGTGCTCATGGGTGTTCTCGGTCTGCTGTTGATTCTTTCAGGCTACTATACTTCCTCCAAGTTATTCGGCGGAGATTTCACGACAATCAATGAATTATTCTTTGCGATGGCCTTCATTCTGGCCAGTGTGATCATTGGAACGTACTTCTTTTATAAAGGATCCGTCCGGTTCATAGCCAACCTGATCAGAAACAGAAAAAACGGTTATTTGAACATCTATGAGGTGCTGTCCCTTTCATCCATCATGTTCCGGATGAAGTCAAACGCTCTTCTTCTGACAATCATCACCACTGTATCTGCGCTCGCCATCAGTCTTCTTTCACTGAGTTATATCTCGTATTATTCAGCAGAAAAATCAGCTAAAAACAGTGTGCCGGAAGACTTTACATTTGCCATGGCAGAGGATGCCCAGCAATTCAAAGATATCTTGAAAGAGAACGGAATCCCTTTCAACGAGGAAACGATTGAGGTCCTTCAAGCCAAACTGGACCTATCAGATATTATGGAGTCCAAAATGGCTGAAATGAATATGAATCCGGAAGAAATGTTGTTCCCTGTCATAAGCGAAAAATCGGTTGATGGGGTTGAGCTTAAAGAAAATGAGATTTTATTCACAGGATATAATGACACAATTCAGACCTTTCTCTCTTTAAAAGATTCAGGAAGCGTAACGATACAAGGCAATACTATTGAGATTCCCCAAACATATTTGGGCATACAAAAAGAGTACTATATCTCCTGGTATTTCTCTTCCGGCGGTATTCCTGTAGCTGTGGTAAATGAATCCACATTCAATAAGCTAAAAAACGATCTTGACCCTGAGATTCAAATGCCTTCCTCTCTATATATTGGAGTTGAAATTAGCAAGAAATCACAGGTGGAAAAAGCAAACGAACTTTTCACCGAGTCAGGATTGGCTGAAAAGGACGGAACTGACTCACAATTGGCGATGAGCACCTCACAAAAGCAAACTATGGGCGTCGTAATGTTCATTGTCGGCTTTTTGGGACTGACTTTCCTGATCACATCCGGATGCATCCTTTACTTCAAGCAAATGGATGAGAGTGAAAGTGAGCGCCAGCACTATACGATTCTGAGAAAACTCGGCTACACTCAAGGCGACCTCCTGAAGGGGATCCAGCTGAAGCAGGTGTACAATTTCGGTATCCCCCTTGTTACAGGACTGCTTCACAGCTATTTTGCCATCAAGTCCGGCTGGTTCTTATTCGGAACGGAATTATGGACACCCATGCTCCTTGTGATGGGTCTCTACACAGCCCTCTATTCGATATTTGGGATCCTGTCTGTTTTGTATTATAAAAAAGTAATCAAAGAATCCTTATAAACTGCAGCCTCAGTCTTTTTGACTGGGGCTTTTAGTTTTTAACATAAGCTCGGCAAAAAGGGATGCAGCACCAACTTAAAAAGGAAGCGAAATCACTATTTTTCCTTTTATGTAAGCATCTCCGGAAGAGTTTTTTTAAAATTATTTTATAGTTTGTGAAATATTTCACAAATAATCCACATACTTTTCCACCACCCCATCGTATACTAGAAATATAATAAATCACCTCAAAAAAAGGATGAACAACTATGAATATATTTGAACTTTTTACCGCATTGACTCCGGTTTTGGCTGTATTCATATTTCTTGTCATTTTGCGTATGCCAGCTTCCCGGGCAATGCCGGTCAGCCTTGCCGCTACAGCACTGTTGGCTTTCTTTATTTGGAAGGTGCCTGCTGTCCAGATTACGGCTGCAGCAATTGAGGGAATCTTAATCTCTGTTTCTATCTTATGGATTGTTTTCGGCGCAATATTACTGCTGAACACTCTTACCAACAGCGGTGCCCTCGACTCCATCCGTAACGGTTTTACACAGATCTCGGCGGACAGGCGTGTCCAGCTCATCATCATTGCCTGGCTTTTCGGGTCTTTCATTGAAGGCGCAGCAGGCTTCGGGACACCTGCTGCGATAGGGGCCCCATTACTTGTGGCATTGGGATTTCCTCCTTTGGCAGCCGTTTCCCTCGCTTTGATAGCAGATAGTTCAGCCGTTTCATTCGGAGCTGTAGGAACCCCCATGATCGTAGGGGTCAAACAGGGACTTAACGAGGGTGCATCATTGGCTCAAATTGTAGAGAATAGTCTGGGAAGTATGTCCATCAACCAGTTTCTGCAGGAAGTGGCCAGCACCGCAGTATTCATTGATCTATTCATAGGTACGTTCATCCCTTTGATTCTAGTAGTGATGCTGACCAGATTCTTCGGTGAAAACCGGTCTTGGAAAGAAGGGTTAGAATTATTCCCGTTTGCTATTTTTGCCGGTTTGAGTTTCACCATCCCTGCCTTTCTCGTAGCGACTCTTCTTGGCCCGGAGTTTCCTTCTATCATAGGGGGGCTGGTTGGACTGGCGATTGTAGTGCCTGCTGCTAAAAGAGGATTCCTGCTGCCTGACAAACCTTGGGACTTCTCTGAGACACCATCGGTAATCGCTCAGCCCGTTACCGGAAACAAAACAATGCCGCTATGGCTCGCATGGCTTCCCTATCTGCTGGTTGCGGTATTCCTAGTCTTAACACGACTTGATATACTTCCTCTAAAGGGATGGCTCAGGGAAGTGAAATTTGGTTGGGCGTCCATTCTCGGCACAGAAATCAGTACCTTCTTTGAACCCTTGTACCTCCCGGGATCAATTTTTATCCTCGTCGTGGTTCTGACCATTCTCCTTCATAAAATGAATGGTTCGCTTGTTAGAAAAACATTCAGTCAGTCTGCTAAAACTATGGGGGGAAGCATCATTGCCCTTGGAACCGCTGTGCCGATGGTCAGGATCTTCATCAATTCCGGGGGGAACCTGGCTGACTTGGGCAGCATGCCAATGGAACTGGCAGCAATGGTTTCCGAAGTCATCGGCGGCAACTGGCCGCTGGCTGCACCCATCATAGGGGCACTCGGATCTTTCATCTCAGGAAGCGCCACCTTCAGTAACATGATGTTCTCCTTGTTCCAGTTTAGTGTTGCAGATAGTATCGGCGCTAATACAGAAGTGGTGCTTGCCCTGCAAGTACTTGGAGCGAACTCCGGCAATATGATCTGCGTCCTCAATGTCGTTGCGGCTGCTTCTGTTGTGAACCTCGGCGGCAAGGAGGGAACCATCATCCGGATGACACTGATTCCCATGCTCTTCTATGCTTTGCTTGCCGGTATCATTGGGTTTCTGCTTTTAATGTAACGCACTCAGGCTCTCTTCCATCTGGAAGGGAGTTTTTTTACTAGGGGTTCTTACTAGGTGCTGCATGAGGCGTTTCTTGAAAACGACGCTGTAATTGGGTATTCTTAAGCTACAATGACCCAGATGAAGGTGTGTGTTCGAATTGCGTATAAATAAATTTATCAGTGAAGCCGGCAAAGCATCGCGGCGGGGAGCTGACAGACTGATTGAAGAAGGCAGAGTCACCATCAACGGTAAAAAAGCCAAAATCGGCGATCAGGTTGAACCAGGTGACGATATCAGGGTAAGCGGCCAGCAGCTGCGCGTTGCCCGGAACAATGTCTATATTGCACTCAATAAACCGATCGGAATTACAAGTACCACCGAAAAAAATGTGAAAGGCAACATCGTCGACCTCGTTAATCATCCATTAAGAATTTTTAATATCGGACGTCTTGATAAAGACTCGGATGGATTGATACTGCTGACAAACGACGGAGATATCGTCAACGAAATTCTCCGTGCGGAAAATGAGCATGAAAAAGAATATAACGTTTCGGTCGACAAGCCCATAACTCCCGAGTTTTTACAGCAAATGTCTAAAGGCGTGAAGATATTGGGGACCAAGACTCTTCCTTGTAAAGTAGAACAGCTTTCCAAGTTTGATTTTAAAATCACCCTGACACAAGGGCTTAACAGGCAGATCCGACGTATGTGTGAAGCTTTAGGTTATGATGTCCTGCGGCTCCAAAGGGTACGGATCATGAATATTCACTTAGGAAACCTCCCTGTAGGCCAGTGGCGTGACCTTTCCAAAAAAGAGAAAAAGCAGTTGTTCAGCGACCTGGATTACGAGCCGAAGGAATGGTAAGCAGTGGTTTGTAAAAAGGCTGAGTGATTGTCTGCCAGCATTGGTGAGCAGCGGTTTCTGAGCTTTTTCAGTTTGAGATACTTCCTTCGTTTCTGTACGAAAGGCTTAATTAGATATTGTTACACTGATGATGTCCCTTGCTTTTGCTGCGAGGGACATCATCTTTGGTTTTTTTGATTTTGATGTACCCTGCTGACTTCCCGGGGGCCATCATTTTAAAAAACAGGGGCCTTTGCATTAAATCCATTTTATTTTTCACTTATAAAGGGTATATATATCTCTATAAAAGGAGGCTATTATGACATTCTATATATTTGATGTGGACGGTGTCCTTACGGATGAACATGCACGTCCCAGCGAAGAGGTATTACATACAATCGAGAAACTGCACAAGCAAAATGAACAGCTCGCATTCATCACCGGCCGCTCCAGGAAGTGGCTGGCTGATCATATCTTCTCTTCCTTGAATCAGGAAGAAGATTGGTCCGGTCTTTTCTGTGTCGCGGAACACGGAGCTATTAAAGGAAAAGGGCCGGATATTGACAAATGGGAACTTGATAAGAACTTCGTTGTGCCCGATGAGGTTAAAGAGGAACTGCTCAAAATCAGCCAAAAGCAGGATTATGTTGGTTTGATTGAGTGGGATCATACAAAGGAATCTATGGGAACCGTCGAGTCGGTCCACGGAGACCCGGGAGACGAGGAACACCTTAAAAAAACCCAAAAGGCGTTAAAGGCCTATTCCAAGGAAGCTGAAGAAGTTGCTGATAAGCACGATAAAAAGGTTGTTGTCTCTACCTACGGCGTCGATGTGGTGCCGAAGGATCTTTCCAAGAAGATCGGGGCCGAGTGGGTTTTCGGCCAAGCTTCTGCAGAAGGGAAATCCGTCTATGTCTTTGGGGACAGCCACGGAGATTTCATTATGGCCGAAACGGCACGCCAATGCGGAGCCGAAGATGTCACCTTCTTTTGGGTAGGAGACGGTGAGCCTCCTGAAAGCCAGGATGATCACATTTCCATTAAAAGTGCTGACGGAAACTTTGCCAGGGGTACACTCGAAGTGCTGAACAACCTTAATTAGCGAATAGCTTCAGACTCCTCTGTTTTTAAGCAGGGGAGTTTTTTAAAAAAGTAAAAGATATCTAGAATGGAAATCAGGCAGGGTTTCTGAATCCAGCTTCAGCGCCTAGCCCCTCTGGGTCAAATAACCCAAAGTGAATAAAAGGGAAGACCGCCTTGTTTCTCGAGGACACTGAAAATCTACTGAAATTTAGAAAGGAACAGTGATCAGAGGCACTTATCAGCAAGGTTCAATGCATTTCAATATAAATAGAGGGAAAAATTCCCCTTATTTACTAAGAAAGCACTGAAAATAGCTAAAATAGCGGGAAAAATTCCCCTTATTTGAATTAAACCACGAGAAAATAGGTGCTTTTTTTCATATAAGGGGAAAAACTCCCTCTATTTACTCAAGTAATGAGCTGAAATTTGCAATTAGCGGGAAAATCTCCCCTTATTTTCACGCTGGATACTTAATTAAGGAGCAGACGGCTTCCGCTATAAAGGCCACTCTGGCGTGCGCCATCCCAGCGGAGCCGCACACCTACTGAAATCAAAACTCTTTTTAGGAAGTGAAAAAGGCAGAATCACTCTCTGAAGTGAGCGATTCTGCCTTTTTACTTATTGTTGGACTTTCTCGGTGCCTTTTTTTCTCCGGGGAACATTTGCCTGTCGGGCCTGATCAAGGCACTTCCGCTTTTTATGCAATCCAGCTTCAGCGCCTAGCCCCTCGGGGTCAAATAACCCCCGGAGAATAAAAGGAAAGACCGCCTTTTTTTCTCCGGGGAACATTTGCCTGTCGGGCCTGATCAAGGCGCTTCCGCTTTATATGCAATCCAGCTACAAGGCCCCAGCGGCTAGCGTACTGCCCATCCCCTCCTTTGCGATAAGTCATCATCGAATCGCTGTCGCTCTTCGTGATTCCTTTATCTCAATGCGGGGCTGGTACAGTCCGTACGCCGCTGAGCGGGGCCTTTCCGCTTTTTAGTTGAAGAGCATCGATAGTTAAATTATGTTATCATTAAAGAGTTGGATACTCTCAAATATTTGAGAGGTGGAATATGAAAAAAGCGACACATGTATTTTGGTTTGCACTGGCTATCTCGTTGATAGTCGTTATTTGGGGGGCTGCGGCTCCTAAACATCTGAATAATTTTTCTTCTGAATTGACCGGTCGTATCTTAAGTGACTTTGGCTGGTTCTATTTGCTGATTGTTATCGCCATTCTTCTTTTCTGTGTTTTCCTGATGTTTTCCCGATTTGGCAAGTTAAAACTGGGAAAGAAGGATGACGAGCCTGAGTTCAGCAGATCTTCTTGGTTTGCGATGCTCTTCAGTGCCGGAATGGGAATCGGCCTTGTCTTCTGGACAACTGCCGAGCCTATTTCGCACGCATTTATCAGCAGCCCCATGAGTGAAGAAGGATCGAATGAAGCGATAAAAGAAGCGTTGAAATATTCTTTCTTTCACTGGGGCATCCATGCCTGGGCGGTCTACGCAATAGTCGGATTGATCCTGGCCTATTTTAAATTCAATAAAGGGGCTCCCGGACTGATTAGTGCCACTCTTACCCCGCTTTTCGGGGAAGAACTTATGAGAGGGCCGTTCGGAAAAATGATTGATGTCCTGGCTGTATTTGCCACAGTCATCGGGGTGGCTGCCACACTTGGTTTCGGTTCTGCCCAGATTACTGGAGGACTCTCCTATCTTTTCGGTTTTCCGGACACTTTTGCCGTACAGCTGACCGTACTTGCGGTCGCAACCGTGCTGTTCATCTGGTCCGCATGGTCGGGGATCGGCAAAGGTATAAAGTACCTGAGTAATATCAATATGGGACTTGCCATATTATTGCTGGTTACTCTGTTCATTGTGGGGCCTACCATGTATATCCTCAACATGTTCACCCATACTCTGGGAAGCTATGTTTCTGACTTCTTTGACATGAGCCTGAGACTTGCTCCTTTGAGTGAAGACAAGCGGAGCTGGATTGACGGCTGGACCATCTTTTACTGGGCTTGGTGGATTTCCTGGGCACCGTTCGTCGGTATCTTCATCGCCCGTATTTCAAAGGGCCGGACGGTAAAGGAATTTCTCTTTGGTGTACTCCTGCTTCCATCGCTGGTCTGTTTCATCTTCTTCGCTGTGTTCGGGGTTTCTGCCCTGAATCTTGAGCAGCTTGGTACAGCGGTAATCTCTGATCTCACATTGGAAACCTCGACATTCGGAGTGCTGGCAGAGTATCCTTTGGGGACATTCATGTCCATTTTGACAATCGTTGTGATTGCAATCTTCTTCATCACTTCCGCCGATTCCGCCACTTTCGTGCTTGGCATGCTGAGCACCAACGGACAGTTGAACCCTGCTAACTCTGTTAAGATCGGCTGGGGACTGATTCAATCCACCATTGCCGCGGTGGTAGTCTATTTTGGCGGTACCCAAGGTCTGCAGAACATGCTGATCATTGCAGCCCTTCCGTTTGCCGTGGTGTTAATATTGATGGGCGTCTCTTTCTTTAAAGACATACAGAAAGAGGGAAAATCTCAACGTAGATAGTTTAATAAAATCAATCTAAGAGTATCCAATACAAGCACTGTTCCTTCATGGAGCAGTGCTTTTCTATTACAAACAGGAAAATAAGGTATAATGGATTTATCTGAATAGTAAAATCATTTTTTTAATAGGCTAAATTCGAAGGGAGCAATTTAAAGATGAAATCAAACACTATACAAAAGATTGGACAAATCGGGGTGCCTGTACAAGACATTGACCGAGCGCTTGAATTTTATAAAGAGAAGCTGGGCCTGAGCCTTCTTTATAACACGGACAGCATGGCTTTTCTTCAGTGCAGCGGGCTGAGGATTATGCTGACACTGCCGGAAAAAGAGGAATTTGCACAAGCAAGTTCAGTCATCTACTTTGAAGTCAATGATATTAAAGCATCCTGGGAACAGTTGAAAGAAAAAGGGGTGGCTTTTACGGATGAACCACACATTGTTGCGAAGATGGGACAGACAGAGACTTGGATGACCTTCTTCAAAGACACTGAGAATAACACCCATGCGCTGATGAGTGAGGTATTTGCCTGATTTCTGTACCCTAAGGGGTTGCAGGCAATTGGGATTTGGGTATATGAAAGAAAAAATAGAGCGGGAAGATCCTCCTCTGGACCCGCCGCTCTATGGTTATTTCTTCTGGTCTCTCCTATATAAGTCCATTGATTTATACCCCGCTGCCAATACCTCTTCCATCTGTTTCAAGCGCTTTTCCCTTGTCTCTTTTCTCTTGGCGCTATAGACATAGCGTGCCCAATCCTTTTGATACCCAAATGTCAGTCCATCATAGATGGTAAGGACCTCTGGGCTGACCGCCAAGGAGCTCCTTAACTCCTCGATATTTTCGATATAATCATCCACACACTGGCTGCTGCTTTTGACAGGAGCTTTCTTCTTCTCTGGCTGTGCTTTCATCCCGACTACAGTGAATGTTTCGTTTAAGCTGACCATCCGCGAAAACTTTAGATTGCTGTTGTGGACAAATCCTTCTTCATTATAATGATCTTCATTATAAATGCTGTCCCGCTCTATGTATTGATCATACTCAGGATTATTTTTCTTCGGGTAAGCGAAGTAAAGGTAGCCATTATCCTTAATCAACTTTTGATCAACAGCCGCCTTCAAATGCTCTCTGAAATCCTGCAGGGAGAAAATGAAGAGAAACACAAGATCATATTTTTTGTCTTCGATGGTACTGTCAAAGGCCAGGTCCTTGAAATCATGAAGGTTTGCGGGAATGTTAAGGACCGCCCTTGAAGAAAACTTATGTAAATTCAGCTTTTCAATAATACTTTTCTGTGAGTTAGTGTTCATTGAATCACTCCTTTCTTTACTATGCAGCTTGCGGAAAATGAAGGGTGACGATTGTGCCGGTTCCAACCTCACTCACAAACTGAATGGTACCATTATACTTTTCTACAATATTATAACAAATCATTAATCCAAGGCCGGTTCCTTTGCTTTTTAAAGAATAGAATGGAGTCCCTAAAGAATTCACTTCTTCCTTCGACATCCCTCGGCCCCGGTCCTCTATTTTGATCTCGATATTATCACGTTTTTTTTCTGCTTTAACCGAGATAGGAGAACCATGAGGGGAGGCTTCAATGGCATTCTTGACCAGGTTGATCATTAGCTGCTTCAGTTCAATTGTATTGGCAGAGACATAGCAGTCTCCCTTCACTTGAAGGTGAATTTGATTATCATGAAGAAGCCCATATGTATTCAAAAGATCCGTTACATCATCAAGCATTCTCTTTATATCTACTTTGTCCAAGCTGCTCTCTTTATCCGGTTTGGCGATTGAAAGGAATTGTGAAATTACATATTCCGCAGCATCCAGCTCATCGATTAATAAGGAAAAGTTTCTCTTATATTCCTTATTGAACTCTTCATCTCCGGCATAATATTGCAAAAATCCTTTCACAACGGTCAGCGGATTCCTGATTTCATGAGCAACTGCCGCCGCGAGCTGGCCCGTCGTCTTTAACCGTTCCGCATTCTGAACCTGCTCAAAATAGAGCCGCTGTTTCTGAATCCTTCTATTGGTCAGATGAAAGATAAAATAAATAATCATCTGGCTTCCGATGAAGTTTACGATATTGCCTGTCAAATCTTTTTCAATATGAGAGAACCTGACTCCATTATCAATCACAAAAATAAAACTGAATGTGATGGAGATAAGAACTCCATTTAGAATGAGTGAGAAAAAGAAGAGCTTCCTGTCAAAAAACAGTATGGATACGGCAGGGATAAAGCAAAGAAAGATGAAAGTCGACCATGTTTCCGGATAGAGAAAAAACAGCACGTAAAAGTATGCTGAAGCCGCCATTATTGTTAAGATCCTGACCGGCCTGTTTTCATACTTCGGATAAACAAGGAGACAAAGGCTCAGCACTACTATCAGTACCGCATGTACAGCATAGCCAGTACCTGGATTTGCCATCCGGGGGTTACTAACTAACAATCCCGCAAACATTAAAATGATGACTGTCACGATGCTGATATAGTACAGCTTACTATTAAAATTTTTATGAAACTCTTTCAACTTCCCACCGCCCAAAAATCTTAGATATAGTAACTATCTTACAAATGACAAATATAGTCAATTATTCTTATATAGAGGCTGTTTTCGGATGAATTGTTGCTTTCGGAACTAAGGATTTCTCTTTAATCGGAGTGAGCAGCTCTTTTCTTTCTTGCTTACCAAGGTATATTTAAGGTGAATTATGGCGTTATCTTACCGACTTTATATGGAAAAGCAACCTGCAAAGTGAGTAATCAACATATAATGGTATGGCAAAAAAGAAGGACCTGCCAATGAGGCAAGCCCTTCTTCATTTAAACTATCATTATCTTTCCTCAAGCCTGTTGATTCGATCATCTAAATCAGGGTGTGTCGAGAAAAGCGGCGATTTTCGCTTACCGCTGATTTTCAGCGTGGCAACCGCTGTGTCTCTTTCCTCAACTACACGGTTGGAGTAGGCTTTAAGCATACGCAGGGCATGGACCATTTTATCCTTGCCGGCAAGGTCTGCTCCGCCTCTGTCGGCGTGGAACTCTCTATAACGTGAAAACGCGAAAACGACTAAGCTTCCCAATATAGAGAAGACAATCTGGAACACGATTACGGCGATAAAATGGACGATTGGCGCCATATCTTCTTTAACGAAACGTGATGCAATCCAAGCAGCAATTCTCGCCAAAAATACGACGAATGTATTGACAACGCCTTGCAGCAGGGTCATTGTCACCATATCCCCATTGGCAATGTGGGCAACTTCATGGGCAATGACACCTTCAACCGCATCATCATCCATTTCACGCAGCAGTCCTGCAGAAACAGCAACCAAGGAACGCTTCTTGGACGGACCGGTAGCAAAAGCATTGACTTCAGGAGAATCATATATCCCGACTTCAGGCATATGCATCAATCCAGCCGCTTTGGACAAGCGGTGAACCTTTTCCACTACTTCCTGCTCCATGGCAGACATTGGCTTGTTGGGATCCAAGACACGGACATTCATCATTTTTTTCGCTATCCAGCGTGACATCGCGAGTGAAATGAAGGATCCGGAGAAACCGATGATCGCACTGAATATCAGCAAGGCTCCAAAATCAATTCCGCCTTGGCTGTTAATATAATTACCTGCTCCTGTTAAGGAGAAGATAATACTAATCGTAAGCAATACGAGAATATTCGTTAAAAGAAAATACAGAATACGTTTACCCATTTGATCTCCCTCTCTTTTTCAAGTTCAAATGAACTTGTATATGAACTAATTATATGACCTTTTCATTATAATATCAATCAATTTTTATAACCAAAAATCGATATTACGTTCCTTCGTTTCCTGCAAGCATTGACTGAAAGGGGATCTACAATTAGGATTAAAGAATAAATAATCAGAACACTTGGAAGGGGCAGGGGTGTAAACAGTGGAAGCCTTCAAACTATCCAGAAAAAATATGGCCGATTTATTACTTTCGTTAAACAGTCCAACGGAACCATCACCATTAACGGTTCTTCAGGACACCTGGAGCTCATCACACGAGGATAAAATTAAAAATGGAAAGACTTTAAATGCGTTCCTTTCTACAGAAATGCCAGCCATCTTCGAAAAATGCATAAAGGCAGAAAATGAAGAAATTGGATTTTCCATTAATGAAATCGTTTCTCTGGGAAACCAGATTGAATTCACGAATTTCTCTCCAAGTGCTGTCCAAAATTGGGTGAAACGGGAGGTAAAAGAGCTTATCGGTACTCCGCAGATAGGGAGAAAATACACTGTCGACCAGGCAGCTATCCTCTTTATCGTGGAGGATCTGAAAGCTGCTCTCGACTTTGAATCCATCAGGAACGTTCTTGCCCTGATCTTCAACAATCCTGAAGACCGGACAGATGATATGGTCAATCCAGTGGATTTATATTCTGCATACGCATCCGTTTTTGATAAAATCCACCATCATTCAGCTCCTTCTTTGCAAGAGGCATCTTCCATGAATGGGTGTGTTGCTGCGTTAATCAAGGAAGAATGCCAAACCTTCCTGCCTGTATTCAAGGGAGCAGATCAAGAAAACCTGCACATAGTGTTGAATGTCCTAATCTCCTCCACGCTTACTGTACAGGCGGCATACTATCAATCACTGGCCAGAAAGTATGCCGGTGCCGCGTTATTCCTTAAAGGTATGTAAAAAAAGCGCAAGCGCCTTGATCAGCCCCGACAGGCATATGTTCCCCGGAGAAAAAAAGGCGGTCTTTCCTTTTATTCACCGGGGGTTATTTGACCCCGAGGGGCTAGGCGCTGGATCAGAAACGCTCCCTAATCTTCGAACTAAAAATTTTATACTTTCCTTTTCTTTTAAAAAAGGATCCTCTCCCTGCTTCAACTAGTGAATCAGGGAGAAGATCTTTTTTATTAATTTGGGCTATTTCATATAAATTCGAAAACTATGCCATAATCGAGCAGAAGTATCCTGCTGGAAAGAAAGGAGCTGCTCTCTGTATATAGAGGAAAACTCTATCACAGGGAAAAAATCGGGCCCTTGGGATTTTTACGAAAGCAACATTTAAGGAGAGAACTGCCTTTGTTTAAGTGAAAAGTGCTCTTATCAGGCCCCAAAAATAAAGTCGATAAGGAATGAATGGCTGCATGGATAATCAAGGCTTGATCGTCATCCAGCTGCCCACATGGTGAACAGCTGTCCCGCCAAATCCAGCTTTGTTCTCATAATACGCCTTCACAATTTCAAGTTGTTCATTCATGTAGATTTCTCCCTCTTCAAAGAAGGAAATAGTGTCTCCTTCACTGGTCTCCCCGGTTTCCACGCCTACAATCAGTCTTTTAGAGTATCTACCTGCCCACTCAATTTCCTTTTTGACAAAATCAGTAATTAAAGCAGCGCTGTCCCTGTAGGCCATGATGGTTACTCCATCGGTTCCTGCAATGACCCATTCAGCCAGCAAGCCTTTTCCATAGATATTATTATAAGAAATTTCATCGAACCAAAATGGCATATCTGCTTCAAGGGGGAGATTTAAATTCTCTGTACTGTTTTTTGCCCTGAGCAATAGTGCCTGATAGGATTTCACTGTGGCGGCCCGCTTGGAATTCCATCCGCTGTATAGGTAAGGCTCTACATCAAGGTGAACTCCTGAGAACTCTTGTTGAGGTGAAGCTTCTTCTTGATAGCCGCTGAGCCAAGCCATCAGGTGATCCTGACTGATATACCCTTGGGGTGCTGCCCACTCTGGTGCACCGTCCAATGCATATATTTCCATGCCTTTAGCAGAGGACTTTTCAATAAAGCTCTGGTATATAGATGCTGAGATATTTCTATCAATCTGGAGGTACACCTTGTTAAGCCTTTTGCTCTCCAAAAAAGCGAGAGTTCCTTCTTCATCATTGACGATCATCCATGGATCCCACAGCCAGGTTGCACGATCATGCGTTATTGATGCATTCACCTTTACCTCCGTCCCTCCTGCTAAAGCAGATAAAAGCAGTATCATTACCATTATGATTTTTTTCAACCTATTATCCTCCATTCTGAAGGCCGCTGCCCTCAGAAAGGCACCTGGCAGCCTGACAACCATACGCTGTTGAAAGCGGACAGGCTCATGGCTTTGCGTCCTTCCCTTTCGGAGAAGTTTGCCTTTTTCAGAGTATTTTGGTCTTATTATATCCCTTGCTCTATATTGGTGTCTATCTACCGAAAATGTTTCACGTGAAACAAAGATATACATAAACACCCGGTTTTGCTCCTGTAGGTAAGAATGCATATGTGCTGCAGATTACCCTATAAACTTCTTGGCAATACATCAAAAAAACGGACTCTAATGAACGAGTCCGTTTCTCAATGCACATTCTTCTTAGTGGCCGCCCTGTGAAGATTCTTTTTTCTCAGGTGCGAACCATCCAAATAGAGCGATTCCGATCAAAATACCGTAGAACGTGATCGTCCATCCTGTGCTGTGAGGGAAATGGTGATCAAGTACACCAATATCCTCATGTGCAAGGGTAATGACAGCCAGCTTCACACCTACCCAGGCTACAATTGCATAAGCTGTTGTTTCCAATGCCGGGCGTTTGGCAAGTAACTGTACAAACCAAGTTGCAGCATACTTAATCAGGATCAGTCCTGCAATACCGCCAAGAACAACGATTATGAACTTACCTGCATCCATGCCACCAAATTGGCCAAGGCCTGAATCAGGCAATCCAAGAGCAAGTGCAACAGCTGCAAGAATCGAATCGATTGCAAAAGCAAGGTCGGCTAAACCGATTTTACCAACAGTCGGCCAAAAGCCTTTCCCCTTTGCTTCTTTTTCTATTTTCTCTTCTATATTCTCATTCTCTTTACCAAACTTGGCCGTAACTAAGTGTTTACCTCCTAAGTAAATTAGGTAGGCTGCCCCGATTGCCTGTACCTGCCATACATTGGCGATGAATGAGATTGCGAAAAGAGCTCCGAACCTGAAAACGAACGCCATCAGGATTCCGTAGCTGATTGCCTTTTTCTTTTGATCATCCGGTAAATGTTTTGCAATGACGGCCAATACAAGCGCGTTATCAGCCGACAGCAAACCTTCCAGTCCAATTAAAATTAATAATGCCCAACCATATTCCAGCCAGATCGACTCCAAAATACCTCCCCTTCCTGTCAAACAAAGTATTTGCAGTAAAGGTCTGGCTAACAATGTGAATTGCCAAATAAGCCGGAGGTGAACCTCGTGCTGACGACTTTATTTGTACAGCTACTCCCCTTTACTTTTATATAATGCTTATAAATAGGAAAAAAGTCAAAGAACTTCTCCCTTTTCAGCCATTCTTTTTACTATGGCTCTTTTCGTAAACTCTTCCGCTTTTTTTCTTCGTTTATCTTTGCCTTCAGCTAATGTATATATTCCTTTTCCTTACTATTGTTAAACAATGTCAATAGCTGATTTTTTAAGGCTCTTTTCGTAAACTTTGTTGCTATTTCAGACTAATTCCGAAAAAAACAACCATAGTTCACCGGAATAACCACGTAAACAGGAAAAGAAAAGAGCTGCTCTCTCCGATTTGAGAGAAAACCCTTAGTGTATTATTTTCACTTGCGGTATCTTCTGAATTTCACCCGAGTCACCCTTAGCTGCATTTAAATGGCCTAATCCTCGAATACAGTCGGCAATTGTGGGAAGAATACATGATGTAACTTGCTTTGGACACTATTTTAAATTTGGCATTTGTCCATGGCTTTCCCATGAAACGAGGGGCGGTTAAGGAATAAGATTCGAAAAGGAGCAGCTGTATGAAAAAAGAGAATGAGCCTGTCTGCGACGAAAAAGACTACCTTCACCATTATCTGGTTGAACAAATCAACAGGATTACAGTTGAGGAGCAGGAAGAACAAATGAAGGCAGAGCTGCAGCATAATGATTTGAAGTAAATAAGTAATCAGCCGCTTTAAAAGCTCCAAAAGGCGCTCCCATTGAATGCAGGAGAGTTGATTGGAAGGTAATCCTTTCAAAAGCTCTTTGGGTAAACTTTGTTGCTATTTAAGATGAAAGGTGAAACAAGCCGCTACCATTTACCAGAAAGAACCCGTAAAGCCAAAAAGCAAAGAGCACTCTACTCTTTTACAAAGAAATTGGTATCCAACTCAACAATCTATACGAACTGCTTTTGCACAAAAAGCCTAAAAAGAAAAGTGTAGTTGGAAAGCAGCAATGGAAGAAGATTATCAGACAAAATGAAAGACCTTGCTGATTTCTTAAAAAACTTTCTCATTTGAAAGCATCTCTTTTGAGAATCCTGCCGTTTTCTGTTAATTTTAAGGTAGCTGATAACAGCTCTCAGCTAAACAGCTCTATCAACGCTTCGTATTTGGGTATCTGTCTTTTAAAAAAATTCTAATCTTAAAATCTATTTGAGTTTTATCCTTGACGTATAATAGATTCTATATAATAATATATATCAGATTAGAATTATTATAAAAATTAACCATATTGAAGGAGGACGACATACTATGTCTCTTATCGGATCAGAAGTAAAACCATTTAAAGCACAAGCATTTAAAGATGGTGAGTTCATCGAAGTAACAGAAGAAAGCCTAAAAGGCCAATGGAGCATTTTCTGCTTCTACCCTGCAGATTTCACTTTCGTATGCCCAACTGAACTTGAAGATCTACAAAACAACTACGAAGAGCTTAAATCTCTAGGTGTTGAAGTATATTCTGTTTCTACTGATACTCACTTCACACATAAAGGCTGGCACGACAGCTCAGAAACTATCGGTAAAATCAAGTATGCGATGATCGGTGACCCTTCTCAAAGAATCACTCGCAACTTTGAAGTATTAAATGAAGAAGATGGCCTTGCTGACCGCGGAACATTCATTATCGATCCAGACGGCGTTATCCAAACAGTTGAAATCAACGCTGGCGGCATCGGCCGTGATGCAGATATCCTAGTAAGCAAAGTGAAGGCAGCACAGTATGTAAGAAAGAACCCAGGCGAAGTTTGCCCTGCTAAATGGCAGGAAGGTTCTGACACACTTAAGCCAAGCCTTGACCTTGTAGGTAAAATCTAAGGAGTTGGAATAAATGTTACTTGATGCAGATATCAAAGCACAGTTAGCCCAATATCTTGAATTACTTGAGGGCGACATTCTGCTTAAAGTGAGTGCGGGCGATGATGAAGTTTCCCGTGACATGCTTGTTTTAGTAGATGAACTGGCTACAATGTCCTCTCACATTAAAGTAGAAAACACTGAACTCGATCGCACACCAAGCTTTAGTGTGAACCGCATCGGAGAAGATACCGGCGTAACCTTTGCCGGTATCCCTCTCGGTCATGAGTTCACTTCGTTGGTCCTTGCCCTTCTGCAAGTGAGCGGAAGAGCTCCTAAAGTAGACCAAAGTGTTCTTGACCAAGTCAAGAACCTAAAGGGCGATTACCATTTCGAATCTTATATCAGTTTGAGCTGCCACAACTGCCCTGATGTCGTACAGGCACTTAACCTGATGAGTATCTTCAATGAAGGCGTCACTCATACCATGATTGACGGCGCTGCTTTCAAAGATGAAGTAGAGAGCAAGGAAGTCATGGCTGTGCCAACTGTATTCCTGAATGGCGAAGAATTCGGAAGCGGACGTATGTCCCTTGAAGAGATTCTTGGCAAAATGGGAGGCGGTCCTGATGCTTCTGAGCTTTCTGGCAAGGACCCTTATGATGTTCTCGTCGTTGGAGGAGGCCCTGCAGGAGCCAGTGCTGCCATTTATGCAGCCCGTAAAGGTATCCGTACAGGTATCGTTGCAGAGCGCTTCGGTGGACAAGTTATGGACACGCTGGGCATCGAGAACTTCATCAGCGTCAAGCAGACAGAAGGCCCTAAGCTTGTCGCAAGCTTGGAAGAGCATGTGAAGGATTACGGCATTGATGTCATGAACCTGCAGCGTGCAAGCCGTCTTGAAAAGAAAGACCTTATCGAGCTTGAGCTTGAAAATGGAGCTGTTCTAAAAAGTAAGTCTCTTATTCTATCAACTGGTGCACGCTGGCGAAAAGTTGGTGTTCCAGGCGAAGATGAATTAAAGAATAAAGGGGTAGCTTACTGCCCTCACTGTGACGGACCTTTATTCGAAGGCAAACATGTAGCCGTCATCGGCGGCGGCAACTCCGGTGTGGAAGCTGCGATTGACCTTGCCGGGATTGTTAAGCACGTAACCGTCCTTGAGTTCAATGCTGAACTGAAAGCGGACGCTGTCTTACAAGACCGCCTATACAGCCTGCCGAATGTAACTGTGATCAAGAACGCGCAAACAAAAGAGATTACCGGTACCGATAAGGTGAACGGAATCACTTATGTGGAACGTGATACAGAAACCGAACAGCACATCAATCTCGAGGGTGTATTCGTTCAGATCGGCCTTGTTCCTAACACGGATTGGTTAGGCGATGTCCTTGACCGCAACCGTATGGGAGAGATCGTCATCGATAAGCAGGGTGCTACTACCCTCCCTGGAGTGTTTGCTGCAGGAGACTGTACAGACAGTGCTTACAAGCAAATCATTATCTCTATGGGATCAGGAGCAACGGCCGCATTGGGTGCGTTTGACTACCTTATCCGTAATTAATACAAAAACCGCTTCCAGCATCCTGGAAGCGGTTTTTAACTGGCTTCTTAGTTTTTCCTCAAATGAGGATCTCTTCTTCATGATAAACCTGAACTCTGTTCCGCCCTGCGGCTTTAGCAGAATATAAAGCTTTATCTGCTTTATTCAGAAGATCAAAAAGTGTTTCCGCATTTTCCGGCTCTGCTTCCGCCACCCCGAAACTCATAGTGGCCACAATATTGATATCCTTTACCTTGAACGGTTCTGTCTCCAGATAAAGCCTTATCCGCTCAGCCAGCGACTCCGCTTCCTGACAAGTATACCCTTTCAGCGCAAGAACAAATTCCTCCCCGCCGTAGCGGGCAAAGAGATCTTCTTTCTTCAACTGTGATTGACAGGATTTGACGACATGTACCAGCAATTGATCTCCAACATTATGGCCATAAGTATCATTTACGCTTTTAAAATGATCAATATCCATGATAATCACGGTAAACGGGGAAGAGTCCTTCTGTGACTCCTTATATGCTCGTTTACATTGTGTGAAGAATGCACGGCGGTTATACACTTGAGTGAGCTCATCATGATAAGCCAGGTGCTCTAACTTCATCTGCAGCTGCTTAACCTCAGTAATATCAGTAAATATGATTAAAATGCCATTCTTCTGATGAGCCTGATGAAGCTGGGAAACTCGTACTTGGAAGGCCCTATCCAAGGGGCCATCAACTGTAAACTGTAATTCTTGTTGAAAAGAGCCTGTATTAAATTCATATGGAAAGGCTTGTCCCGAAAAATTTTCCCAAATTCTTAAGAATTCGATTCCAAGCATATCTTTAGACAAGCCGGGAAACATTTCTTGTGAAGCCTGATTGAACTCGATTAATCTTTGAGATTCATCCAGCACCACTACTCCATCATTAATACTTTGAAAGATGGCATCTTTCGCAATTGGCATAAGGGTAAACATCCGGGATGTACTGATAGACCAAAAATAGCAAAGGGACGTCACCCACAGGACCATTGGCACGGGGTCAATGCCCGTTGGGGTGATGCCGATTAAATAAATAAAAGCAGTAATAATCGGAACAAGTTGAGCGAAAATAAGTGAAATCAATTGCGGCCGGTAAGCTTTAGCCGTTTCCTTCCAGCGGGAAAGTAACAGGAGCAATGCCGCAAATAGGCTGCCGAATGTGTACAGCCCGTGTATTACATACCACTGCCCGATTTCCTGGTGCACAAAAGGTGCTCCTAATTCAGCATCAATTTCATATATTTTGTAATGAAGATGATGAAAATCGTTTGTGGCGACCATGATTAAGCTAATAAAAGGGATTGTAAGAAGTGCCGCCAACCTTGCAGCAGTCAGCTTCATCCCCAAATAGCGCATGATAAACATCAGCCCGAGAGCAGGAGAAAAAGGCATCCCTGCATATAAAACAATAGTCCAAAACTTGATTTCTGGAAGCGAGGAAGATAGCAGAACAAAGGCTGACCCTACGCAATAAATAAAGTTGAACATGGTGTGAAGAATAAATAAAGGTGCAATATTTTTATAGTGAAGGCGCCTGGAATATACAAAGAAACTTAAATATAGGCTGAGTACACTGGAAGTACATATCAAAGTAATATAAGCTGTTACTTCAGAATTCACTGTCAAGGACCTCTTTTTAATAGCATTTTATTTAAATTTAGCACATCTGGAATTGAAAGGGGATGTTTCATTAAAATTATCCGGGGAGTAATATACTAGATAAGATAACGGAGAGGTGAAAAAGAGAAAAATCTTAGTATCAGGAGGCGGATACTGTCGAAAGAAAAAAATGCGAAAACAGTCTATAAAATAGTCTATTATTGGTTAATTGCTGACTTAAAATGAGAATTTACCTTCCCCCCCCTTTAAGAAGGAGGATCTTCGCTGCAGGCGTACGATCTCCTGCGGGACTAGCGGGACAGGTGAGACCCCCAATCCAGTGCCAGCGCCCAGCCCCTCGGGTTATTTGCCTGTCGGGGCTGTTCAGGGCGCTTCTACATTTTATGCAGGCGCAGCCGAGGAGGCTCATCCAGCTCCAGCGGCCAGCGACTAGCAGATTTCGGTCTCTCTCCTTGCTAATCTAGCTGCAAGGCCCCAACGGCTAGCGTACTTCCCTGCCTCCTCCTTGCGATAAGTCAACATCAACTCACTACGTTCGTTGTGTTTCCTTTATCTCATGCGGAGTCAGTCCAGTCCGTACGCCGCTGAGCGGGGCCTTTCCACTTTATAAAGATAAGTCATCATCGAATCGCTTCGCTCTTCGTGATTCCTTTATCTCATACGAGAGCCCTAAAATCTGTACGTCGCTGAACGGCCGCTTCCGCTTTTACTTCACCGCCCGCCCCGCGGAGTCGTTCGCCTGGAGCGGAAATCCATTTCGTTTGAAGCAGCCACAATCTTTGCGAAAAAACAGCCTGCAAAAAAAGAAACCTTCAGCTCTCCTGCAGCTTGAAGGTTCCCGCCTCTATTCAATCAACTTGTCACTTTTTCAATAGTCTCTTTATCCAAGGATTTAACTAAAGAGCTTTTTTTGTTGTTAAGACCAAGTGTCTCCGCAGTAGACTCATGAATTTCCCGGAAAAGCTCAGGGTTTTCAGAAAGCAGCAGTCCATAAGAAGGAATCATCTCTTTAATTTTCGGCTCCCACTTTTCCATATGCTGCGGGAAGCATCTGCCCAATAACTCAAGCATGACGTTGACGGCAGTGGAAGCACCCGGAGATGCACCCAGCAATGCTGCGATTGAACCATCTGCCGCGCTGACAACTTCCGTACCAAATTGAAGAGTTCCTTTGCCTGTGTCGGTATCCTTGATTACCTGCACACGCTGGCCTGCAACGACGATATCCCAGTCCTCTGACTTTGCATTGGGAATGAACTCACGCAATTCATCCATGCGCTTTTCATGAGACAGCATGACCTGCTGAATCAGGTATTTTGTCAATGACATCTCTTTCGCTCCTGCTGCCAGCATCGTAAGGACATTATTCGGCTTTACAGAACCGATTAAATCTAAATTTGAACCCGTTTTCAAAAATTTTGGCGAGAAGCCGGCAAACGGTCCAAACAGCAGGGATTTTTTGTTGTCGATATACCGAGTATCTAAATGCGGTACAGACATTGGAGGAGCCCCTACCTTAGCCTTACCGTACACCTTCCCATGATGAAGTGCTGCGATTTCCGGCTTGTTGCATACCAGGAAAAGCCCGCTTACAGGAAATCCGCCAATCTGCTTGGACTCAGGGATGCCTGTTTTTTGAAGCAATGGCAGACTTCCGCCTCCTCCGCCGATGAAAACGAATTTGGCGTTATGGTACTCTATCTTCTTGTTTTCTAAATCGTGTACTTTCACTTCCCAAGAACCGTCGCCAGTACGCTTAAAATCCTCCACACTGTGCTTGTAATTGATCTCTACATCTTTAGTCTTTAAGTGATCAAACAGCATGCGGGTCAGCGCCCCGAAGTTCACATCCGTTCCTGAATCAATCTTGGTCGCCGCAATTGGTTCACCCGACTTACGGCCGTTCATGATAAGCGGAATCCACTCCTTCAGCTTTTCCGGATCTTCGGAGAATTCCATCCCCTCAAATAACGGATTAGTTGAAAGCGCTTTAAATCTATTTTTTAAAAAATTAATGTTGCTTTCCCCTTGAACCATGCTCATATGAGGAATCGGCATGATGAAATCTTCAGGATTGCTAATCAGGTCATTGTTTACAAGAAAAGACCAAAACTGCTTTGAAACCTGGAACTGCTCATTGACCTTGACAGCCTTTGTGATATCAATAGAGCCGTCCGGCTTTTCAGTCGTATAATTCAGCTCACACAATGCCGCATGGCCTGTCCCGGCATTATTCCATTCATTCGAGCTTTCTTCCCCCGCACTATCCAGCTTCTCAAATACCTTGATATTCCATTGGGGAGCTAATTCTTTCAATATAGAACCCAAAGTTGCACTCATGACTCCGGCACCAATCAAAATAACGTCTGTTTTCGTCTGTAGGTTGCTCATAATACCCATCCTTATCCCTATATTTGTATAGTAGAGCAGGCATTCCTGCTTGGAAGTCTTTAGATCAATTATAACTTTATTTATAGTATATTTAAATAATTTCCAGAATTAAAATAACAGTGGTTATCTGATAATTATAGACTATTTCCGGCCGATTGTAAAAAGCTGTATCTTTATAGTTGGAGAGCAAAGAGTGATTTGACAAAGAGTGCGGCTGTTGAATATGTTGTTTCCTTTCCAGGTGCACAACTCTGCGGGGCGGGCGGTACAGCAAAAGCAGAAGCGGGCGTTCAGCGACCTACAAATTAAATTTCCCACAATAATTGTCAGACCACTTTCCAGAATCAATATTCTTCTGGATTATTTGAGCAATTCCTGACTTAGATAACCTGCATAATTTCATTATTCCGAAATCCAATTTGCATTTCGAGAATCTTCCCTATAATATATATCTAAATGATACATATCTTTTAGATAGGTGGATCGTTATGAAAAAATACAATGATACAACGTACGCTATTTTAGGAATTCTGACGACAGACTGTAAATCGGGGTATGCCATTAAGCAGCTGATTGATAACAGCTTAAGCCATTTCTGGAAGATCAGTTATGGCCAGATATATCCTGCACTGAAGCTTATTGTTGAAGAAGACCTGGCGGAAATCAAAGAGTCTTCGACACCGGGTAAAAGAGACAAAAATGAATACTACCTTACTCAGAAAGGCAAAGAAACCTTAAAGAACTGGCTGGAGGAACCTATTGAACAATTGCCCGTTGAGCGAAACGAAATTTTGCTTAAGTTATTTTTCGGCCAGCACCAGTCAAAAGAAAAGACCCTCGTACTCCTGCACAATTATAAGCGGGATTTAGAAAAACGCTGCCAAACCTATATAACTATTGAACAATCCATTACCGCCAACCATTCCCTTGATGGAGATGCAGCCTATTGGCTGTTTACATTGGATTACGGCAAGAGAGTAACAAAAGCTGGTGTGGAATGGTGTGAATCTACTTTGAGTAAGTTTGAAGAAATGGAGGATTTGTAATGGGAAATCCGATACTCAATGGACGCTATACGGCCGATAACAGTGAGGACATTGTTGTATTCATAATAGGGATGCGAATCAATAAACCTTGGGCGATTCATAAATGGGCGCCTGTAGTAAAAGCAATGCCTGGTATGATTCAGGAGCTTTATTCCCATAAAGATGAACTCGGTTTTTTATCCATGGAAAGCTACTTCGGACTCAGGACCACTGCCATGATTCAATACTGGCGTTCGATGGACGACCTCCTGGCTTATGCACATTATGACAAACACTTGGCTGCCTGGAAAAACTTCAATAAAAAGATTGGAAGCAATGGAGCTGTTGGTATTTTTCATGAAACCTATCAAGTAAAGAAAGGAAACTATGAATCCATTTTTGGGAATATGCCTCGGTATGGCCTAGGGAAGGCCAAGGGTCATACACGGATTGGGGCAGGAAGAAATACTGCCAGGGAGCGAGTGGGTTCATAGGGTAATCAGGGAACCGGTCCTTTGATGAGGTCTCTGGAAAAGTCCAACAAAGATTTAAAATTGCTGAAATGTACCTTTTCCTTTTCCGGTATTTTGGAAGAGTGTTGGTTTCCATTCAAAATACCCGGCTCCTATGGGCGGGTGCCTAATCTTAGGGAAAGCGCCTGTTAGTTCCTTAATTAAGTGCCCAGCGGCAAGAATAAGGGAACTTTTTTCCCTTAATTTAAAACTCAAGATCATTTTGGGATAAATAGAGGAACTTTCTTCTCTTATTTGAACCGAAAAGTACTTTTTTTTGTGTAATAAGTTAAATAAGGGAAACTTATTCCACTATTTTAGCTTTTTTCAATGTTTTTTAGTAAATAAGGGAACTTTTTTCCTCTATTTACTACCCAACATACTGAACCACATTGATAATTGCCACCGGTCACTGCCATGATCAGCATCTTTACTTTGAAAATGGAGGAGGATCCTTTCCAGCGCCTGCTGGCAATGTTCAAAAAGGATAAAAGGATTCTAAAGCTATTAAGTAAAGAGAGCAACATATTCATTGCTTTTCAAAGAAAAGTCGACTTTTTCTGTGTAAATAAAAAGTAGATTCTAAAATCAGGCATCTAATGTTTGTGTAGCAATAACGGTAGTTACTGAAAAACACTTTAAAGTTTAAGAGTTTTTGCTGCAGTTTACTATTTTGTTACCACACAAGAAAACCCCACTCTTGAAAGGTGGGGTTTTCCAGGATTCTATTTCCCAAATGATTAATCTCTATCCCTTGCCACCTGCGTATCCCGGATATTTTTCTGAATGGTGATGGCCGCAAACAAACTAAGAACAAATGACATGGCATAAAATCCTTTTTCACTTAAAATGATACTTCCGGCGTTATAAAGCCCGATTGCCATCAAGGATATGGCTACAATTACTGCAAACCAACTGAGGCCGTAATAGATACCTGAAACAGGAATATCCTCTTCTTTGTCCCTTACTGCTTTCTGAAGCGAGACAGCTGCATACAGTCCAAATACCAATACAGCAAAGTAGTACCCTTTCTCATTCAGTTCCATCCCTGCATTGAACAGGCCAATCAAGTAGGCTGATACACCTGCCGTCAATGCTGCCCAGCTTGCTCCTTTAAAAGCGGCAGTGGGTTCCCCTTCTTTTCTTTCCATCTTGATCTTTGGCTTCTTCTCATCGTTCAAAACCATTGGGTTTTCATTCATTTCAGCCATTCCCCGCTCCCCTTTGCTCTCTATAAAAATTAAAGTTTAAACACTGCTGTTAAGAATCATTATAGCAATTTTCAACAGTATTGTTTGTTAATTTTTCCATTTTATAAATTTCTCTACTGTCTCGAGTGCTGGTTCTTTTACATAGGCTCTTTTCGTAAACTTTGCGGCTATTCAGCATGAAATACGTAGATATCGCCGTAAGTAAGAAGATAAGGGCTACACCCTCCAATTAGAGAGGAAAGTCTTGGGATTTTTCCGAAAGCAACAATGTATGCCAAATCAGCCTTTACATAAAAAAAAGAAGCACGATATCTTATCTCGCACTCCATAGCTCATTCATTATTTAATAACCCCTGCCTAACAGGGTGCAGCTAAAGACAACAATTCATTTTATCCTTATTAGGTCTGTAGTGAACGCTTAGGGCCTTCCTGCTTTTACCTTAGCCATACTTCTTCTGATGCTCTTTTTTCCGCTTAAGATAACCTTTATCCTCCCTGGCCAGCTTCCATTTCTCCATAAAGATGGCCGCTGATTCTGCCTTCTCCGGATCATTCTGCCTTTCCTTTACATCACCGTTCTCATCATATTTTTTTCCGCCTTTGTAATTCGTGTACCGGCGGGCCCTTGTATAGCCCATCTGCAGGAATTTCCTCGCCATGTCCATGCCGACAAAATCTTCTTTCTCCTTATAATCAAGAAACATCTCATAAATTCTATCAGAGGACTCCTTTGCGATTTCCGGGGTCTTAAATCGCCAATGCTGCAGGATTTCACTTTTATAAGGTTCCACCATCAGCACCCCTTGTTCTCCCCTGCCAACTCTGTATAGTTCAGGGTTCTTACGAAAATCGATGTTATCAAAATCTAAATCATAATCGAAAGCCATGGCTGTCACCTCTTTTTATTGAGGGTTTACCCCCTGCACCCTTTTGGTATGCACTGAAAAATGATTTAGTTAATATGAGTCTCTGCCCCTGACAGCTTACAGCCCTTACTTTTATTAATTTGGGGTAAAAGCCGATATGTCCTCGACTTTTCAAGTATAATGAACCATATTCAGATATGCATATAATAATTCTTGAAGAGAATTCTATACATATGATGAAAAAACAAAAAATTGAGGTTATAAAATGAATAAAAAAAGTTTTGCGGATTATAGAGTAAGTGATGACATCCAACGAGCATTAGCTGTCTTAAAATATGAAACGCCAACAGAAGTGCAAAGTAAAGTAATTCCAGCTGCAATGGAAAGTCAGGATCTGGTCGTCAAAGCCCAAACAGGAAGCGGGAAGACTGCCTCTTTTGGAATTCCTGTTTCCGACCTGATTGAATGGGAGGAGAAAAAGCCTCAGGCATTAATCCTTACCCCAACCAGGGAGCTCGCGGTTCAAGTCCGGGAAGATATCACGAATATCGGAAGGTTTAAACGTATTAAAGCAGTGGCCGTCTATGGTAAAGAACCTTTTTCAAAACAAAGGGAAGAACTGAAACAGAAAACTCATGTAGTCGTGGGTACGCCAGGCCGGGTCATGGACCATATTGAACGAGAAACGCTGGATCTGGAGAAAATCAAGTATCTTATCATTGATGAAGCGGATGAAATGCTTAATAGAGGTTTTATCGATGAAGTGGAAGCAATTATCAATGAGCTGCCTTCCGATCGAGTAACGATGGTCTTTTCGGCTACCCTGCCTAAAGACGTTGAAAACCTTTGCCATAAATATATGAAGAATCCTCTTCAGATTGAGATTGAATCAACCGGAGTAACGGCTGATACGATTGAGCACTCCTTGATTGAAGTGAAAGAAGAAGAAAAGATCTCACTTCTAAAAGACATCACGGTAGTAGAAAATCCTGACAGCTGCCTGATTTTCTGCCGTACCAAAGAACACGTCGATACTGTTTACTCAGAACTCGATAAAGCTGGATATCCATGTGAGAGACTCCATGGCGGTCTGGAACAAGAGGACAGATTCTCTGTCATGGAAGGCTTCAAATTGGGGAACTTTCGCTATCTGGTGGCCACCGATGTAGCTGCCAGAGGGATTGATATTGATAATGTCACACTGGTCATCAACTATGACGTGCCTATGGAAAAAGAGAGCTATGTGCACCGTACCGGAAGAACCGGGCGTGCCGGAAATAAAGGAAAAGCCATCACTTTTTCAACTCCTTATGAAGCAAAGTTCATCAAAGCAATTGAAAGATACATCGGCTTTGAACTGCCGGCAATAGAAGCTCCAAGCTATCCGGAAGTTGCAGCCGGAAAAGCTGCATTCGAAGAAAAACTCAGCGGCAGGCGCGTTGTAAGAAATAACAAAACGGCCCGCATCAATCAAGATATTATGAAACTTCACTTCACCGGCGGGAAAAAGAAGAAGATCCGCGCCGTTGATTTTGTCGGAACGATTGCAAAGATCCCTGGAGTCACCGCAGACGATATCGGCATTATCACCATCCATGACCAAATGTCTTATGTTGATATCCTGAATGGTAAGGGCTCACTGGTTCTGCAAGCTATGGAGAATGAGACTGTTAAAGGGAAGAAGTTAAAGGTTAGTAAGGCTATTAAATAAAAAGCGGAAAGGCCCCGCTCAGCGGCGTACAGATTTTAGGGCTCTCGTATGAGATAAAGGAATCACAACGAACAAAGTGAGTTGATGATGACTTATCGCAAGGAGAGAGACCGAAATCTGCTAGCCGCTGGGACCTTCGAGCTGGATTGAGATAAAGCGAAAGCGCCCTGTTAAGCCCCGACAGGCAAATGTTCTCCGGAGAATAAAAGGCGGTCTTTCCTTTTATTCTCCGGGGGTTATTTGACCACGAGGGGCTGGGCGCTGGAGCTGGATTGCAAAAAAAGCGCAAACGCCTTGATCAGCCCCGACAGGCAAATGTTCCAAAGAGGTAGAGTCAAGGCAGTCTTACCCTTTTATTCTTTTTGGAACATTTGACCGGTGGGTTTGGTTCAAATATGAAACTGTGAGATTTTTAAGTATAAAAACTTAAATCCCCTTCAACCATGAGGGGGATTATTTTGCTTTTTTAACGGATTTAATCTAATTCACACAAGAGTACCTCAGATCATCCTCATTTCTTAAGTTGCACATATATACCAATGGATACTAATACGCAGTGTTCCAATCTGCAAAGTACTGAATATTTTGTTGACATTCTTATAAAGAGATTATACAGTATTGATAGTGATAATTATTATCAACTACACTCATAGTAAGGATGGATACATAAAATGCTTATGAAACGAAAATTCTCATTCTTCTCATTATTACTTATTGCTATGCTGATGGCAGCTGGTTGTTCCAATCAGCAGAATGAAGATTCCGGGTCTGATTCGGCTGAAGAATCTAATACAGAAACAACTGAAACGGAAGAAGCAGCTGCGGAATATCCGATTGTGATCCAACATGCATTTGGAGAAACGACAATTGAAGAGAAACCTGAACGTGTCGCTACGGTTGCATGGTCAAATCATGATGTCGCTCTTGCTCTTGGTGTTGTACCGGTAGGATTTTCTGCTGCAAACTACGGCGTTCAAGATGATAGCGGAATGCTGCCTTGGACTGCAGAAAAGTTAGAAGAGCTTGGCGAAGAAAACCCTAACATCTTCCAAGATACTGATGGTTTAGACTTTGAAGCAATTTCAGACGCTAATCCAGATGTCATTCTTGCAGCATATTCAGGCATTACTCAAGAAGAATATGATACATTAAGCCAAATCGCTCCTGTGGTTGCTTATCAAACGAGCCCTTGGGTCGCTTCATGGAGAGAACAAGTTACTTACAACTCAATCGGTATGGGATTGGAAGAAGAAGGGAAGCAGTTGATTGCTGACACAGAAGAAGTAATTGAAGAAAAAGCAAGCCAACACCCTGAATTTCAAGGTAAAAAGGCTGCATTTGTAAGTATTGATGCTGCTGATTTATCTAAGTTCTATATCTACTCAGAAACAGATCCACGCGGTGCTTTCCTTACTGAGTTAGGATTTGAATACCCTGAGAGCATTACAAGTGAAATTGATCCCAGCAGCTTCTATATAGAAGTAAGTGCAGAAAATTCTGATATGTTGAATGATGCTGACGTATTTGTGACTTATGGTAATGAAAATACACTTGAAACCCTTCAGGCTGATCCTATTCTAGGAAAAATTCCAGCAGTTGAGAGAGGTTCTATAGTTGTTATAGAAGACAACACTCCACTTGCAGCAGCAGGAACTCCAAGCACACTTTCAATCAATTACACAATTGACGAGTACGTGGAATTACTCTCAGAAGCTGTAAGCAAAGTTGAATAATGAACACTTCGTCCGTTGCAAAAAATAAGCAGTTGATTTTACCGAAGAACTTCATTAAAGTTTTGATCCTTTCTATTATCCTGCTCGGTATTTGTGTATTGGCATCCCTTGCGTTTGGGTCTCGGACAGTAGGATGGAATGAGCTGATGAACGGCTTGTTCCACCCTGATGTACAGACTCATGGAGCCAATGTAGTCCGCCAAAGAATTGCCAGGACAATATTCAGTCTGATGTGTGGAGCTGCCTTGGGGGTTTCCGGGGCACTTATGCAATCCGTGACCCGAAATCCGATTGCAGACCCCAGCATATTGGGAGTAAACATAGGAGCAGCACTATTTGTTGTTATAGGTATCTCTTTTTTTGATATTGGTTCTGCTAGTCAATACATTTGGTTTGCGTTAGCAGGAGCATTCATAACTGCCATTTTTGTTTTCGGAATTGGTTCAATGGGGAGTGGCGGTGCCACGCCCCTTAAACTCGTTTTAGCGGGGGCTGCTACAAGTGCGGCGTTATCCTCTCTTGTGATAGCCATTATGATTCCCCGCTCAAGCGTTATGGACCAATTCAGATTCTGGCAAGTAGGCAGTGTCGGAGCTGGAAACTGGGATTCCATCTCCATTTTCTTTCCTTTTCTCGGTCTCGGCTTACTTATCGCATTATTTACCGCACCAGCATTGAATGCTTTAGCTTTAGGAGATGAGGTTGCCAAGGGATTTGGCGTACAGACCGGCACACTTCGGCTAATCGCTTCATTTGGCGGTGTTTTATTGTGCGGCGTAACAACAGCATTAGCAGGCCCAATTGGCTTTATCGGGTTGTTAGCCCCTCACTGGATCCGTCTCATGATCGGTCCTGATTTACGCTTTGTTATACCGATGTCAGCACTTACAGGCGCTATTGTTTTAACGCTTGCTGATGTAAGCGGCAGACTTCTCGGCAGTCCTGGTGAGTTAGAAGTCGGTGTCGTTACAGCCTTTATTGGGGCCCCTATCTTAATTTTACTAACTATGAAAGCGAAAATGCGTGCCTTATGATGAATGAATCCACTACATTAAATACTATTATGACAGGCAGAATAAAGAGACGCCGCCGTTTCGTATTCGTTACTTCCTTACTCGCCATCATCTCCTTTGCGCTTTGCTGCACGATGCTGATGCTTGGGAATACGATCTATCCCGTTCAGGATGTCTTGCGGGTTCTTCTGGGCGAGGAAGTCAAAGGGGTATCCTTTGCAGTTGGAACAATCCGGCTGCCAAGAATGATTGCCGGTGTTTTTGCCGGTTTCGCTTTCGGGGTTGCGGGAACCGTCTTTCAAACCATGTTACGCAATCCTTTGGCTAACCCGAATGTAATCGGGATTACAGCTGGTTCCAGTGCTGCGGCTGTGTTTTGTATCATAGTTCTTCAAGCCAGCAATATGGTTGTTTCTATTGCATCTGTTATCGGAGGACTTACTGCAGTAGTCATCATTTTTTTCCTATCAAAGGGAACTTCGTTTTCAATCGGTCGTTTAATATTAGTGGGAATCGGAATTCAAGCGATGCTGGATGCCGTCATTTCCTATCTATTGCTCATTGGGCAGCACCACGATATTCCTACTGCCATGAGGTGGCTGAGCGGAAGTTTAAATGGAGCGAAGATGGAGACTCTTTACCCTCTTATCTTTATCGTTCTAATCTGCGCGCCTATTATCCTCGTCTTTGGGAAACAACTAGAGATGCTGGAACTAGGCGAGCAAGCAGCAACATCACTTGGAATCCATACAGATAAGACAAGACTTGTACTAATAATCAGTTCGGTCCTTATGATTGCATTGGCTACTGCTGCAACAGGACCCATTGCCTTTGTGGCATTCCTTTCAGGGCCCATCGCCAAGAGACTGGTAGGTGTGGGATTTTCACCTCTCATTCCAGCAGGGCTTATTGGGATCGTTTTAGTACTAGGAGCCGACCTTATTGGACAGTTCGCTTTCGTTGCCCGATATCCCGTAGGTGTCATCACAGGCATTTTAGGCGCACCTTATCTTATCTACTTGCTCATTCGAATGAATCGAAAGGGGGATTTATAATGATACCAACTCATACTTTTAAATCTGAAGGGATTACAGCTGGCTACGATGATAGAACTATTTTGCATGATGTCAGCCTTTCCATCCCAAATAATAAAATAAGCGTGATTATCGGAGCTAATGGCTGCGGGAAGTCTACACTGCTAAAAACGATGGCCAGACTTATTAAACCAACTTCGGGGCAGGTTACGTTGGACGGGAAACCCATCAATAAGATCCCCCCTAAACAGCTGGCCCGTGTCCTGGGACTTCTGCCGCAATCACCGATTGTTCCAGAGGGGATAACGGTTGCCGATTTAGTTGGGCGAGGAAGATATCCACACCAAACGTTTTTAAAAGGGTGGACAAAGCAGGATTATGAAGCTGTTGCCGAGGCAATGGAAATTATGAATATCACTGAATTTGCAGACAGAAGTATTGATGAGCTTTCAGGCGGCCAGAGACAGCGTGTTTGGATTGCTATGGCGCTGGCACAACAAACAGACATATTGTTTCTGGATGAGCCGACAACATATTTAGATATCACCTATCAAGTCGAAATACTTGATCTGCTGACAGATCTTAACCAAAAGCGCGGAACCACCATTGTCATGGTTCTCCATGATATCAACCTATCAGCACGGTATGCAGACCATATTTTTGCTCTTCATAAAGGGAAGCTTGTTGCAGAGGGAGCGCCGAAAGAGGTTGTTACAAGCAGTCTGATAGAGGATATTTTCGGGCTTCATTGCACGGTAGTGGAAGATCCTGTTGCAGGATCTCCTACTGTGGTGCCGATTGGAAGACATCATGTGAATAGGCAGTTGGTTACTAATTAAATGGTTTTTAAAAGGTTGCGGATAACCCTCTTTATAAAGGATGGTTTTCGCAGCCTTTTTTGTTTTTAAGGACTCCTGGTATTCACCATAATGAAGTCTTTTAGTTTACAGTTATCAGATAGATGTTTTTAATTTCCCCGCCTGCATTGAAGAAGACTTTCTTTTCGAGAAACAGCTTTTTCAGTAATAACTCTATTTATTTCCACTCCCTCTTCTGGAGTATCTGTCAAGGTAATACGAATTCTATCATAAGGTACATCACCATGATGTGCGCCATAATTTAACGCACTGGCATGGATAATATGTCTTCTTGTATCACCATTAATTCGTTCAATTTTATCTATTGCTGGACACATAATAAAGTCCGAATAAGTGTTGTTTAGATAATTGAAATACCTTGTATATAAGGTTTCTTCAAGTAATTCTTCTTTGGGAGCACCCACACTCTCAAATTTCCACCCAACTAAAAGCCAATCAAACAATTCTACTGAATTCAATCGGACTTTTATTTTACTTTTCGTAAGTATAACCTCGCCATCAGCTAGGATACAATTCTTCGCTTGTTTTTCATAAATACAATGATAGGCAGGCTCAATAGTTGCAATTTCTCCGTTTTTCATTCTTATTTTGATTTTTGAGAGAGGAGTCTGATTTAATTCTAACTCGGTTGGTCTTTCTGCAGAACTAGATGTATTGATCCAATTAACAATCTTATTTATGATGACTTCTTCATATCCATCGTTAAATTTGAATGTCCGGCTTCCTCCGTTTGAACGAGATACTTGAATGGCTAAAACCTCATGTTCTTCTACTTTCGGCTGCATACTTGCTTCTGGATGGCTGGAGGAGAATATTGGCGAACATAGTATAAGAATTGCAGCTAACCTGCTTAACCTTTGCAAAGTTTAAGTCACCTCTGAGAGTAGTTTTAGTCTAGCTTTCCCTGAGATTAAAACTAAATGCCTAAGTTCAAAGCTATTTGTTACAAACTGTCCTCTGTAAAAGTCTAAGGATTACAACAAGATAGTGGGAAATAAAAAAACGGCTGTATTCATGCCGTTTTAATCGTAGTAGTATTTATATTTACCTATCTTGAATTACTTCAGTGCCCTTTTTTCATTACTATTTATGGTACGGTTCCCCCCGATTAATCCGAAAAGCCCTATAAACCTGCTCAACCAGTATCAGCCTCATCAACTGATGGGGAAAGGTCATCTTCGAGAAAGAAAGAGTCTCGTTAGACCGCTTTAATACCTCATCACTCAATCCAAGAGAGCCGCCTATAACGAAAGCAACTTTACTTTTCCCATATGTCGCAAGCTTGTCCAGGTTATCAGCCAGGTCCTCGGAGGTTCTCATTTTCCCTTCGATCGCCAATGCAATGACATGGGCATCCGGGGAGATTTTGGCCAGAATCCGCTCGCCCTCTTTTCCTTTGACCTGAATCATTTCCGTTTCACTTAATTCTTCTGGTGCTTTTTCGTCGGAAACCTCAATGACTTCAACTTTGGCGTATGCACTCAGACGTTTTAAATATTCATCGATTCCTTGCTTGAGATATTTTTCTTTTAATTTACCAACCGTTACAATTGAGATATTCACAATTCACACTCACTTTACAACCGATTTACAAACACGTTATCCACAAAAGTTATACACATATCCACAATTACTATCCACATATCGTATGGGAATATTAGTTCGCCACTATATATTCTGCTGTTTTATCGCAATATTCACAAGTTGTGGATAAGTTTTGCTCAGCTGTTAATTGTTCTAATTTTGGAGCAACTTCATATTCATCCACAATGATGTCCATCGCAAGCTCTACGTGTTCAATGCAGCAATAGATCATACCTTTCCCTCCACTCTAAACTTGGTCCATTTTCTTATTAATTTATCCACAAGTCATCATATCATTAAAAAATAAAGCAGGAAAGTGCTGGGCACCTTCCTGCTTTTAAGTTATCCACATTATAGACGAGATTCATCCGTAAGCTTCATTTGAACTTTTTGCTGCTCGCCATTTCTGTATATTGTCACTTCCATTTGATCGCCGACTTCTTTTTCATTATAAAGATGCTTGCGAAGCTGGATGATATCGGTGATTTTCTCACCATCAAGCTCCACGATGACATCCAATTCCTGAAGTCCCGCTTGAGCCGCAGGAGAGTTTGGTACAACTTGCCGGACCATTACGCCGTCTTTAATCTCTTCAGGAAGTTTCAGCGTTTCCTGCTGGTGATATGCTGTAATTTCATTGACATTTTCCAAGGAAACTCCCATTGCCGGGCGTTTAACTTCACCAAATTCTTCAAGATCCTCTATAATGGGCTGTGCTGCATTGATCGGAATCGCAAGGCCGATCCCCTCGACTGCTTCCTGGGCTATCTTCATAGAATTGATTCCGATTAGCTGACCGGCGATATTGACCAACGCCCCGCCAGAGTTACCCGGGTTGATGGCTGCATCGGTTTGGATGACCTCTGCCTGCCAGTCTTCCATTCCATCCTGATTCACATCAACAGGAATCGTACGCTCAAGACCTGAAATGATCCCTTGTGTAACTGATCCTGAAAATGCCAGTCCTAGCGGGTTTCCTATAGCAAGAACCGGCTCACCCGTCCTGAGCTCATCTGAATTACCGAATTCAGCTACAGCTTCAATTTCTGCTGCCTCTACTTCCAGAACAGCAAGGTCTGTCCAGACATCACCGCCTCTTAACTGTGCAGGGAGCTTTGTGCCATCTGAAAGTGTTACTTCAAGCTGGTCAGCATCTTGGATAACATGATAGTTTGTGGCTATGTATGCTTTCCCACCAGCTTTCTTATAGATGACCCCAGATCCAGTTCCAGCCTCTTGGCCCGTTTGTTCCCAAAAGCTCTGTGAACGAATATTACTAATCCCTACGACAGAATCTTCAGCTTTCTGAACAGCTTCCGTCACATCTGTCGTGACATTTACGGAAAGGTTCCTGCTTTCCCCGTTTTGGCCGTTATGATAGTTTTCATCTGTTTCAGCCAAATTGCTGCCCGGATTATACGGAAGTACATCCCAATCAGCCAATTTTGGCAGTGCCACAATAACGAGAACTGCCCCTAATATAATCCCGACAAGGCTTGCAAGGAAATAGCCGCCGCGGTTTCCTTTCTGTCTGGATCTTGTATTTTCATAATCTTGGTCATAATAACCCATCTGCTGCTACATCCTTTCCTCTACATCTTTAATATTTTTCCTTCATAATCAAAAATATAGTCAGGTAAAATGGAAATTTGCTTTCATTTTATAAAATATTTTGGGATTTATCCACTTGGAGAGCGTTTCTTTTAGAAAAAAAGTTCTAATATTTACTGTATTTTTTACTTACCGTTATTCGATAATGGATCTTCGCCTCAGTTTCACAGCTCCGCGGGGCAGGCGTTGATTCATCTCAGGATACATAGTCCTTCCACTCCCGTGCCTATAGAGCAGCATAGATAGTAATTCAGCACTTTTTGCGTTATTTACTCTTTGATTCATCCCCAAAAATTAAAAAAAGATGAAAGCCCAGAGAGCTTTCATCTTGTAATTCCCTTTTCCCCTAAACACTCTAGATAGCTGCGAGTTCTGTCGGGTTCTTAGGGTCGGTATCGAGAAGATTGAACTGCTCGCCGACTCTGATTCCTTTTGATTCAAGTGTTTGAGAAACACTCATCCTTGCAAGGTCTTTCATATTATTATCTTTACTCAAGTGAGCAAGATAGATGCTGTTGGTCTGGTCACCGAACACTTCACTCATCGCAATGGCTGCATCCTCATTGGAGACATGGCCGACATCACTAAGGATACGGCGTTTGATACTCCAAGGATATCGGCACATTCTGAGCATGTCCACGTCATGATTGCTTTCGAATACATACGTGTTGGCATTAGAGATGATACCCTTCATGCGGTCGCTGACATATCCAGTGTCCGTTACAAGGACCAGCTTTCTGCCTTCATGGTGGAAAGTGTAGAACATTGGCTCTGCAGCATCATGGGAAACTCCAAATGATTCGATATCGAGGGAGCCGAATGTTTGAACCTTTTCCATGCCGAACTCGAATTTTTGCTCCAGCGGGACATTGCCGATTAGAGGGTCCATTGCCTTCCACGTTTTTGCATTTGCATATATAGGCAGGCCGTATTTTCTGGCCAGGATTCCAATTCCTTTTATATGGTCACTGTGCTCATGGGTCACCAGGATGCCTGTTAGCTCCTTGATGTTCCGGCCAATCTTCTGAAACAATGCTTCCATTTGTTTTCCGCTTAGACCAGCATCCACGAGGAATGAGTTCTGGTCTGTTTCAACAAAAATGGCATTTCCCGTACTTCCGCTCGCAAGTACACTAAAATGCATAGACATTTCTCTCACTCCAGTATTTCTTTTTCTGTATTGGTGAACTCGATAATATTGCCCTCAAAGGCATTCACGAAATGATGCTCTGTTTCCCCATCTCTTGTCACGGTAAAATGCCAGGCGGGACTTAAAACTTGCCGCTCTGCCTCCGGTACAAGAGTATAGAAACCGATTTCCGGTGTCCTGATTGAACTGTCAGGAAGCAGCTTATCTTTGTCATACAGGGTCTCCACCGCTTGAATCGGCGAAATGACAGATTTTTTTTCGGTAAACTCTTCAAAGTCTGTCATCAAGGTTTGAGTATAGGAGACAATTTTGCGATCTTCATTAAAGTAGATCGCAAGCTCACCATTGATATTTTTAAATATGGGCTTTCCCTTGTAATTCTGATAATAAAGGATTCTCTGCTGTTCTTCATCTATATCCCAAAATGAATAGGCATCGCCGTTCAGGACATTTTTGTTAATGAAATCAGTAAGCTCCTCCGGTTTAAACTTTTCGCTTAAAACGTATTCTGTATCTTCAAAGGTTGAAGAAATTGTGGTGGAATCAATAATTTCGACAGATTGATTCTTAAGATCCTTAATATCTTCAGCAGTAAACGCCTTTGTAATGGCATTTATATAAGGCTGTTTCTCCGGTTCTTTTGAAAGAGGCTGTTCATACTTGATATTATCCACTTGAAGCTGATCCTCAAACTTTGTCTCTCCAAGAAAATCGTACTGGCTTTCATTATACTTGTTTATGAAGAGTGTTAACAGGAAAATATCCAGGATTAGAAATACAATGATAAAAATCGTTTTTGTTTTACTCCAATCCAATCGGAACCCTCCCAACATCTTCAGTCTGAACCCTGATCCACGAGCCGGCATATTTATAATACCAGGCCGGTTCTAGAACGACGAGGTTTGAGACATCGTTTGCCAGTTTGAATCCTTGAACGATATCTTCAATCTGCTCAGGATTGATATTGTCTGCCAGCAGATGTTCCAGCACTTTCCTTCCGGAGGGGAGCGTGACGCTTCTGGTTTCAGAAGAAGTACCATCCAAACTCGTATAAGGCCTGTAATATTTATAAATATTCACCTTACCGAGCACAACCGAGTATTCTGACATACCGCTTTCATTGAACACTGGGAGATCATGCATGAACATCCGATATTGAACCTTTCGCTGCGGCTTACTCGCAGAGAAATAGCGATAAGAGTAATCTGCCGGCCAGCCGCCATGGTCATTAATGAAGTCGCTTGTCTGCATTACGAGATTCGTTACACTCGTCTCGCCTTCTGCTTCTTCTTCAATATTCACAAACGAGAAAGTTTTATTGTGAACATTAACCCTCATCAGGCTGGTCTCATCATTGAATTCCTCTCCTGTATTAGTGAATTCATGACTGACCAGTGAGGGCTTGCTGAATAGAGCATCAACATATTGATTAAGAGAATCTTGTTCGGCAACATACTGATAGCTGTTCAAGTCCATTGAGTTTTCAGGGAGATAGACTCTGCGGGTATCCGAAGCATCAAATCCAAAGTATTCAGGATGCTTAATGGATTTAGCAGCAAACTCCTTCTCGAAATCTTGTAAAGCTGCAGTATTTATCCGGCTTTCATAGACTTTTTGAGTGCTATAAGAGACAAAGTATACCGTCCCATACTCCGCTGAATCTTCTCTTGTTTTCACAATGATCCGGTCAAATGTATCAGCCGGCAGCTGATTATCCCGGAATCTTATAATAGGATTAAACAGCTCAAAAGAAATGAGATCGGGGAAGATAATTTCCACCCGGTCTTCACCATGGACAAGCTCAAAAAATTCTGCATTTGTCAGCGTTCCTGATATATTGGTCAACCCATAAACATCCCACGAAGCCATTTGATTTATCATCTTTTCCATCTCGAATTGCCTCTGTGTTCCATAGGTGTCAGTTCCACGATGATAAAGAAGTTTAAGAGGCAGGATAATTTCCCTAAGCTCCTTTTGATCACTGATTACGATATCCTCCGTAATAGTGCTCTCATCAATTGGCTCCAGACTTGGCTGATACGTCCATAAATTCCAGGTCAAAAAGATACTGGAGACCACAAGCAAGGTCAGTGTGATGGATTTGATTTGTTCATACTTCATAGCCACTCATCCTCTTGTGTACTGTCATAAGGAAGAGTAAATGAAATGGTTGTTCCTTTTCCTTCCTTACTTTCAGCCCATATAGTTCCGCCGTGAGCTGAAATCATCTCTTTTGCAATGGCAAGACCCAGCCCGGTGCCTCCCATTTGTCTTGATCGGGCTTTATCGACTCTATAAAAACGTTCAAAGATTTTTGTTAAATTATCCTGTGGAATACCCAATCCCTGGTCAGATACACTGATTAAGATATGTTCCTCTTTCTCTGTGACACTGAATGTAATCAAACCGCCTTCAGGGGAATATTTCAACGCATTGGAAATAATATTATCAAGAACCTGGGTCAATTTATCCTTATCAATATCTACAAATAAGGCATTCTCAGGGAGCTGTCTTTTAAAATCAACATTTTGATTTTTAGACATTTCAAATCGGTCGATGATTTGATGGAAGAAGCCTACGAATTCAATCCATTCCTTATTAAAACGGTAATCTTTACTGTCCATTTTGGAAAGCTGAAGAAGATCATTTACCAGGCGGATCATCCGCTCTGTCTCATCTTGAGTAACACTAAGGAACCGCGGAGCGATTTCTTCATCCTGCCAAGCTCCCTCTGCTAATGCTTCCAAGTAACTCCTCATAGTCGTTAAAGGTGTCCTTAATTCATGAGAAACATTGGATACAAAGTCCCTTCGTTCCATATCAATCTTTTCCTGCTCCGTAATATCATGAAGGACGGTTATAATTCCGTTAACAAAGCCCGTTTCTTTTTGGATAACCGAGAAATTAGCTCTTAATATATAAGGCTGTTCTTTCGTACTATAATCCAGGATAATGGAATCTTGCTCATTTGATAGGTCTTCAAATGTATACTCTTCATCAAGCCCTAATAGAGATACCAGAGGCTGTGACAGGACTGTTTCACGTGAAACATTCAGCATCTTGGCTGCAGGATCATTGATCAAGATGACTCTGCCTTTACGGTCGGTTGCTATAACACCATCCGTCATATAAGAAAGGACAGAAGAGAGCTTTCTTCTTTCCCCTTCAGTCGTTGCTGGAGCTTCTTGAAGCCTCTTCGTCAAATTATTAAATGTGATGGCCAGCTGGCCAATCTCATCATATCCATATACCTTTACTTTTCTCGAGAAGTTTCCTTTTGCCATCGCAAGAGCTTGTTTCCTCATATCGGAAATCGGCCTCGTAACCGTCTGACCCAGAAGAACACCCAGGATAGCAGTAATTACAAGAGCAATGGCCGTGCCTGTGGAAAAAATTTCATTAATTTCTTCCAGCTGCTGATAGACGTTTTCAATTTTGGCTATAAGATAAACAGCCCCGATTTCTTCATTACCAATGGTGATCGGAGAGGTGTACACCCATATCCGGTTTCCGTTTTGGTTAAGGAAAGCTTCGTCAATTTCTTTTCCAGTCGCTAAAACCCTCTTCACCATGGTATTAGTGGTACGCTGTCCGACTGTATCGAGGTTATCATCCCTGGCAGAACCGAGGATGCGGGACTTGCTGTCAATGACTGTAACCTCAGAAACATCGGACCCTTTAAAATCATCAAGGATCCGCTCAATATCTTCCTCAAGTTGGGGATCATCCTCTGTCCTTTCCTTGAGCATTTCTTCGCCGATATTATATTGTAAAAAGCGGACATTCTCTTTAATATTGCTTGTAAAATTGGTGATCAGCTTATCCTCCAGCTCACGGACAAAGTATACTCCAATGATTTGCATGGCCAGAAGGATAAGCAGGACATAAATCAAGACGAACTTCAAGTGTATGGAACGGGTAATGCCTACTTTCTTCATTTAATTACTCCTGTTCTGGGTTGCGTAAATAATAGCCGACTCCTCTTCTGGTAACGATCCAATTAGGATGGCTGGGATTGTCCTCAATTTTCTCACGCAGACGTCTTACCGTTACATCCACAGTCCTGACATCTCCATAATAGTCATAGCCCCATACAGTTTGCAGGAGGTGCTCACGAGTCATAACTTGACCGATATGCTTGGCCAGGTAATGAAGCAGCTCAAATTCACGGTGAGTAAGTTCGATTGTATCTCCTCTTTTAGAGACGATATACGCATCAGGGTGAATGACAAGAGAACCAACAGCAATTTCATTTGATCCTGCTTCATCCGCCTGCTGGGCAGCCCCATGCTGATGCCTTCTCATGTTTGCTTTAACACGGGCAATCAGTTCCCTCGTACTGAATGGTTTGGTGACATAGTCATCAGCACCTAACTCCAGACCAAGGACCTTGTCAATTTCAGAATCTTTAGCAGTCAGCATGATAATCGGCATTTCATATTTTTTCCTGATTTCACGGCAGACTTCCATTCCATCGCGGTTAGGAAGCATGATATCAAGCAGCACAAGATCAGGTTTGATTTCTTCCGCCATTTTGACTGCTTCATCGCCATCATATGCGCAGTGGACTTCATAGCCCTCTTTCTTTAAGTTGAACTGCAGTATATCCGCAATCGGTTTCTCATCATCTACAACAAGTATCTTCTTATCCATAGTCCCTAATCTCCTTTATCTCAAATTGACTTTTATTTCAGTGAATGTTTCTCTACTAGTTAGTATTATGGTACAAACCTGCACGCTTATGAACGCAGGGTTGATTCTAATTTATCATTTAATCGCTTTTAATTCATCTTTTATCTGGAATTAGAAGGGTTTGTCTCCATATTGTAATCTATTAACTCTCACAGGTTTGAAGCTTTTATCTCCCGGGTAATATAAATCAGTAAAAATAAATGGTAAAGACTCAAAATAGGTGGATAAGCGCGATGCCTGAAACCAAATTTCACCAAGGATAGTTTTTTATAAGGCTGTTTTGTAAACTTTGTTGCTATTTGAAACTAATTCAAAAAAACTAATCTTAACCCACCTTGATAACCTGGTAATCATGAAAAAAAGAGCTTTTTACCCGATTAGAGAGAAATTCCTTAGTATCTGGGGAAAATCCGGCTCCTGGAATTTATCCGAAAGCAACAAACTATGAGAAAACAGCTTTTTATAAAGAAAAGCCTCCGAGCCGAAACGGCCAGAGGCATTGGATTCCAAGATACATCGTTCATTTATTAAAAGAGGCTTAAAGGATCAACCATTCCACCATTCTTATATACTTCCAAGTGCAGGTGAACTCCTGTTGATTGACCTGTTTTTCCCATATTTCCAATAGCAGAACCGGCTGAAACGGTTTGTCCAGCTGATACACTGATACTGCTTAAATGTGCATAAACGGATCGGTAGCCGTTATTATGGTCGATAACCACTTTGTTTCCATATCCGCCGGAATCCCATCCAGCTGAAACAACTGTCCCGTTATCAATCGATTTGATCGTCAAGTTATTGGGACGGGCAATATCAATCCCTTTGTGCATTTTTCCCCATCGCTGACCAACTTTGGAAGATACATATCCGCCGTTTGTAGGCCATGAGAAACTTCCTGAGCCCCGGGAAGGAGTAACTTTGGTTCCTTTGATTACAATATACTTAACAGGCTCTTTCGTCACTGTTTCTTCTGTGACTGTACGGTTAACCCCAACACCATTTTTTTCTGTTATAAGGTAGGTAATGGCTTTTTCGCCATCTTGTCCTTCCTGTTTCACTTTAATATCGCCTTTGTTCAATGTATTGTCTTCAATTACTTCTTTTTCATAAGGAACTGTCTCAACTGAAGATTGTTCTTTTTCAACTGTTACATCGACAAGCGGCTTGAATACCGTTACATTGACTTCATGGCCAATCTGAATGACACTATCTTCATTCAATTCAGGGTTTAACTCCAGCAGTTTTCCAGAAGTCAGGTCATGCTTTTGGGCAATACTTCCCAATACATCCCCTTCTTGAACTTTGTATTTTTTTTCTTCTATAGTGCCTTTCAAAAGAAACTCAACCGCTTTGTCAGCATTCATGATTTCTTCAGGTGCAGCCTTGGTTTCTTCAAGATTCTCTTCTTCTGATAACTTAATTGAAATCAATTTCGAATCTTCTTTAGAATCAGGTGTACCTTCTTCCATCTCTTTTAATTCTTCTTCCGACACGAATTTAAGTTTCAGCTTTTTCAGAGCCAGTTCTGCTTCTTGCCTGTCTTTTACAAGAACCGCCGGCTTATCGCCGAATGAGATGGAAACAGCCTTCGCTTCTGCTTTAACAGCCTGAGTCAGGTGTTCAATCACCTTTTCATTATCGGCTGATGCCCTGAATACTTGTTCTGGAATATAAGAAATCTCTTGATCAATTTGCAATTCAATAGAATCATACTTTTCTTCTTCTGCATCAAGCTTGCTAGCAATCGCCTTCTCGACAGCTGATTTATCCGTTACTGAGCCGACATATTCTGTCTCCATATATACGTGATAAATCGTTTTAAGCTCTGCATTGTCATTTGCAGCAGCAGAACCAAAGGTAAGGGCAGACAAAGCTATTGTTGTCATTGCCGCTCTTTTTAGCAGTTTAACAGATTTATGTATTAATTTATTTGGACTTTCTTCTTTAGATGAATGAACGGAATTTCTCCAAATCATCGGTCTTTCCTCCTAGCTAAAGACAAAGAAACCAGAAGCAATATGAACATTAGTCTCTTATACCTAAAAAATTAGTTTAGTTTAAAATGGTACTTTTATAATCTACCATAATTCTGGCAGCAAGAGAGAAACGTTTTCATAATGTAACATAATTGTATAATAAGTTACAAATTATGCCTTTCTTATGAAATATCTAGGAGGTTCAAGGAAGGAGAAGGTAGGTATTAACGAAGGGGAAGATTGGCACGTTGAAATAAAAGCGGAAGCGCCTTGGTCAGGCCCAGGGTCAAATAACCCTTAGAGAATAAAAGGAAAGCCCACCTTTTTTCTCTAAGGAACATTTGCCTGGTTGATTGTCATTTTCGAAAAATAAAAAAGCATCGCGAGAGTCAAGTCGTCGCAATGCTTTTTAGAGGATGGCTCAGGACGGAATCGAACCGCCGACACATGGATTTTCAGTCCATTGCTCTACCAACTGAGCTACTGAGCCATATTAATATAGGAAAATTAAGATGTTAATTGATCGTCCAGCTCTAAGGAAGCTTATTCAAAGTGCAGCTCGAGCTGTACGCTGAAGTTTATTCTATGAAGCTTATTCGGACGTGCTCTACCAACTGAGCTACTGAGCCATAATTGTTTCGGCTTCCGCTAAACTTCGAATCTCTTCGTCAGTTCCATCGCTCATATCCTCACGCACCTCTCAGTGCGCTCCGGTATTCGCTCAGTCACTTCCTTGACCTTCTCGTTTATCGAAACCCTCTTAGTTTGAACTAAGATTAAATTAATCAATTTTTTAGTATGTAAATGGCGGTCCGGACGGGACTCGAACCCGCGACCTCCTGCGTGACAGGCAGGCATTCTAACCAACTGAACTACCGGACCAATTTTGGTGACCCATACGGGATTCGAACCCGTGTTACCGCCGTGAAAGGGCGGTGTCTTAACCGCTTGACCAATGGGCCGTTTTGTTTGGAGCAACGAAGATAATAGTACCACATAAAATAGATTCTAGGCAATAACTTTTTGAAAATAATGTCGAAATTAATTTTATTGTGTCTGAATTGCTGTGTTGTGGCTCATTATATACATCGTATTACAGGCATGGAGGCTTTAAATATGAGTTCAATTTTTACGAAAGAGTGGATACATGAGTGGAAGGTTTCTACTTAAGATATGTATCCAGAAGTCCTGCGTGGGTACATGAGCGGAAAGTTTTCATCTAAGATATGTATCCAGAAGCTCTGCGTGGATACATGAGTGAAGGATTTTCGTCAAAGATATGTATCCAGAAGCTCTGCGTGGGTACATGAGTGGAAGGTTTTCCTCTAAGATATGTATCCAGAAGTCCAGCGTGGATACATGAGTGGAAGGTTTTCATCTAAGATATGTATCCAGATGCGCAGTGTGGGTACATGAGTGAAAGGTTTCTACTTAAGATATGTATCCAGAAGTGCTGTGTGGATACATGAGTGGAAGGTTTTCGTCTAAGATATGTATCTAGAAGCGCTGCGTAGATACATGAGTGAAAGGTTTTTATCTAAGATATGTATCCAGAAGTCCTGCGTGGGTACATGAGCGGAAGGTTTTCATCTAAGATATGTATCCAGTTGCGCTGCGTGGATACATGAGTGGAAGGTTACCATCTAAGATATGTATCTAGATGCACAGCGTGGGTACATGAGTGGAAGGTGCCCATCTAAGATATGTATCCAGATGCGCAGTGTGGGTACATGAGTGAAAGGTTTCTACTTAAGATATGTATCCAGAAGTGCTGTGTGGGTACATGAGTGGAAGGTTTCCATCTTAGATATGTATACAGATGCGCTGCGTGGATACATGAGTGAAAGGTTTTTATCTAAGATATGTATCCAGAAGTCCAGCGTGGGTACATGAGTGGAAGGTTTTCATCTAAGATATGTATCCAGAAGCCCTGCATGGATACATGAGTGGMAGGTTTTCGTCAAAGATATGTATCCAGAAGCGCTGCGTAGATACATGAGTGAAAGGTTTTTATCTAAGATATGTATCCAGAAGTCCAGCGTGGATACATGAGTGGAAGGTTTTCATCTAAGATATGTATCCAGAAGGGGTGTCTGATAAAGAGGAGCCAAACAGATCCCGTCACATCAATTCGTTGGTCACGAAATAAATTAAAGCCCAAAATCTGAGGGACCATATATCATTTCATGTTAATATGGAAGAAAACAACAGGAGGTGCAATGGTGTGACCATTTTCATAAGGCTGTGGAAGAAAGTGTCCAAGATGGACTTTAGTGTTATCCTTTTTCTTTCACTTGCTATAGTTCTGTTTGGGACAGTTTCTATTCATTATATCGAACCCGAAAACTTTCCCACTCTTTTTGAGGGATTCTGGTGGACGATGACCACATTGACTACCGTCGGATATGGTGATTACTATCCTACGACGGTGCCCGGAAGGCTCCTCGGTGTTTTTCTATTCATATTTGGTATAGGCATCATCGGGCTTTTGATCAGTAAAATCATGGATGTTCTCGCTACCTATAACACGTTAAAAAGGGAGGGAAAGCTTTTGTTTAAAAATAAAGAGCATTTTATATATATCGGCTGGTCTTCGAGGACGGAACGGGCCATTAAGGAAGTGCTTGCTCATAAGGGCGATAAGCATATTGTGTTGATCGAGCAGTTGGACAACGCCCCATTTACTCATGACCTTGTGCACTTTATAAGTGGAGATGCTTCAGATGAAGAAGTACTGATGAAGGCAAATATTCTGGAAGCAGACCGGGTGGCTATATTTTCGGACTTAAGTATCTCAAAACCTGTTCTGGCCGATGGGAAGTCTCTATTGATTGCCTCTGCTGTAGAAGCTTTATCAAAAAAGAACAACGCAAATATCCATTCAGTTGTAGAAGTGATGGAAGAGAAGAACATTCCTCTGTTTAACCATATTGATGTAGATGATTTTATCCTTTCGAATGATTCTGTCTCGCTCCTGATGGCAAAGGCGACTCTGCAGCCGGGAACCACTGGCTTGTTCAGGCAGCTTTTGAGCAAAAAGTTCGGGAAAAATATTCATGAACTAGTTCCGTTAAAAGATTGGCATACATATAAGGATGCCTCGCATGCCCTGTTTGAAAGTGGAGCGGTCTTAATCGCTGTTAACGAAGACATGGATTTCAGCAATGCAGCGGAGAAGAAGCTTCGAAAAGAGGATGTGCTCTACATAATCTGTGATGACCGGGTGTATCAAACCTTACATGCAGGAGCCGCCACATAGATGCTCCTGTTCAAAATAGCAAAAAGCTTGAGGGCTTAGTCCTCAAGCTTTTTTGTATCATCATTTAGCCCAAACGCTTCTCACTACATTGGTTTGAGAGCGGTCTGGCCCTACAGAGAAAATGGACAAAGGGATGCCTGTCAGCTGGGAAACACGCTCAAGATAGTGGCGTGCGTTCGCAGGCAGGTCGCTTAATGTTTTACAGCCTGTGATATCTTCCGTCCATCCTGGAAGCTCTTCATACACAGGTTCACACTCAGCAAGGATGTTCAGGTTAGCAGGAAACTCATTGATAACCTCACCCTTATATTTATAGGCCGTACAGATCTTCAAATTCTCGATTCCCGTAAGGACATCAATTGAGTTAAGCGATAGATCGGTCATTCCGCTTACTCGGCGCGCATGCCTAACCACGACACTGTCGAACCAGCCGACACGGCGCGGACGTCCTGTTGTTGTTCCATATTCCCGGCCGACTTCACGGATTTGATCTCCGATTTCATTCTTCAATTCAGTCGGGAAAGGACCGTCCCCAACACGAGTCGTATAAGCCTTGGATACACCCACAACATGAGAGATTTTCGTCGGGCCCACTCCTGAACCTATTGTCACTCCCCCTGCAACAGGGTTGGAGGATGTAACATATGGATATGTACCTTGATCAATATCAAGCATAACTCCTTGTGCACCTTCAAACAGGACACGGCGGCCTTCATCAAGGGCATCATTCAAAACAACAGATGTATCACAAACATATTTTTTAACCTGCTGTCCATATTCATAGTATTCATCCAGGATTTCTTCAATTGTAAATCCTTCGGTTTCATAAAAACGCTCTAACAAACGGTTCTTCTCTTCAAGATTGCGTGTCAGCTTTTCCTTGAAAGATTCATAATCAAGCAAATCAGCGATTCTGATTCCGCTGCGGGCAGCTTTATCCATGTATGCCGGGCCGATTCCTTTTTTCGTAGTTCCAATTTTATTAGCACCTTTTCGCTCTTCTTCCACTTCATCCAATTTTAAGTGATAAGGAAGAATGACATGCGCCCGGTTGCTGATGCGTAAATTTTCCGTTGTAACGCCGCGGTCATGAAGATACTTCAGCTCTTTTACAAGCGCCTTTGGATCAACGACCATTCCGTTGCCGATCACTGATGTTTTCTCTTTATAGAAGATTCCTGATGGAATAAGATGTAGTTTATAAGTCTCGCCATCAAATTTAATTGTATGGCCTGCGTTATTTCCGCCTTGATAACGTGCAATTACCTCAGCATTTTCTGAAAGGAAGTCGGTAATCTTTCCTTTTCCTTCGTCTCCCCACTGTGTTCCTACAACTACTACTGAAGACATAAATGGCACCTCCGCTAGGGTTAATTATCGTTCTCATATCAAACAACCTTATTTTATCAGGTAAAAGAAGGTCTAGTCAATGAAAACACGAACGTTATTTATATTTATTATTTTATTTGTTCGTAAAAATTATTTATTCTAATTTCACTTATTTAGTTTGCGAAGATACAAGGAAATCTATTAGTCCTATTTGGATTTTTTAGTTTAAATGATCTTGGTTTGAAGTTTAAAGTTTCTTTTCTCTCTTGGTGTCTCTCGGTTTGTTCACGAAGGACACCTGATCTCGTTTTTACCTTTTCTTGTGTTTCTCGGGATGCTCATGAAGGACAATCTAAAACGTTTCTCTCTCTTGAGGTGACATGTAACCATCTACATCTAACCCTTCTTTGTTGATATGATTTAAACCCTAAAAAGTATGTATAGTAACCAGTGAATCCAGTCATATTAGGTAGAAAAAGCAGAAGGGGGATTCCTGTATGAAGAAGTTAATTGTTATGTCGCTGGCCCTTATTTTTGTACTAATCCTTACACCGATCCAATCACAAGCGGAAAATAATCAAACTATAATAACTGATGCATTTCTCACTACATTGTCTCCGCATATTGGCAATGCTGTGACAGGGCAATACGGGGAGCTAACTCAATACGCTCTTTACGATATAGAAATCTTAAGTATTGAGAGAACGCACAATGGAAGAACCTTTGGTTTTAATATAGTTTTAAAGGTGTATCCATTTGAGGAAGCACATAATTATATAGGAGCCGATACATTAACTTTGGAGGTTATGCCTTCCGGTGTGAATGTTACAAGTTATAAGCATCAAAAATATAGGTGAACATCTTCCAACTCTTCTCTTGTCTCTTGAGGTAACTTTTAATAAAGGTTGAAACCAGCTAGCTTACCGCTTTTATTTCCATATAAAAAAGAGCCAAGGGAGAATCCCTCGACTCTTTATGCACCAGGCGGAACACCTGCGTCATCATACCTTCTTTCCAGGTTGACGAATTTATTATATTCTTTCACAAAGGCAAGAGATACGGTACCGACCGGGCCGTTACGCTGCTTGGCGATAATGATTTCTATGATGTTCTTATTCTCTGATTCTTTGTCATAGTAGTCATCACGGTATAAGAAGGCCACGATATCGGCATCCTGCTCGATACTTCCGGATTCACGGATATCCGACATCATGGGACGCTTATCTTGACGCTGCTCTACTCCACGGGAAAGCTGGGACAAGGCAATGACGGGAACTTCAAGCTCACGTGCCAGCCCTTTCAGCTCACGGGAAATTTCCGATACTTCCTGCTGGCGGTTTTCGCCGGAACGTCCGCTTCCCTGGATCAGCTGCAAGTAATCGATCAGGACCATCCCAAGGCCCTGTTCCTGCTTAAGGCGGCGGCATTTTGATCGGATTTCACCGATTTTGATACCAGGGGTGTCATCAATGTAAATCCCGGCATTCGAAAGGCTTCCCATCGCCATCGTCAGTTTGCGCCAATCTTCATCTGTCAGCGATCCTGTACGAAGGTTCTGGGCATTGATATTGCCCTCTGCACATAGCATACGCATCACAAGCTGCTCGGCACCCATTTCCAAACTGAAGATCGCGACATTTTCATCCGTTTTCACGGCTACATTCTGCGCTATATTAAGAGCGAAGGCTGTTTTACCAACGGAAGGACGTGCTGCAACAATGATCAGGTCATTTCGCTGGAAACCTGCCGTCATTTCATCAAGGTCGGCGAAGCCGGTTGGGATGCCCGTTACATCTTCAGTACGATTATGAAGGAGTTCGATGTTGTCGTAGGCCTTTACTAGTACATCCTTGATATCATGGAACGCTCCGGCATTCTTCCGCTGTGCGACTTCCATGATATTTTTTTCAGCTTCACTTAGAAGGGCATCGACTTCGTCCTCACGGGAGTAGCCATCCTGCGCGATGGTCGTTGCCGTCCGGATGAGCCTTCTGAGCAATGACTTTTCTTCAACGATCTTGGCATAGTATTCGATATTGGCAGCAGTAGGAACGGAGCCGGCCAATTCACTCAAATAAGATACCCCGCCAACATCCTCGAGTTCTTTCATGGCAGAAAGTTCTTCCGTAACTGTGATCAGATCGACAGCTTTCCCCTTATCACTAAGGTTCAGCATCACGTTGAATATCTTCTGATGCGAACTGCGGTAGAAATCCTCAGGGATAAGCGATTCAGATGCCTGGGTCAGAGTGCTGGGTTCCAGGAAAATCGCCCCAAGGACTGCCTGCTCAGCTTCTATATTTTGTGGTGGTACATGATTGGACATTATTTCGTTCATATAGTGTAAAACCTCCAGAGAGAAGGATTTTTTTCAATAGAAAAAATGTGATCGGCATAACCTACCAGATCACATTTATATAAGTCTATTCTATTTTAACACGTTTTTCGGTAAAATCGATTTCCAATATTAGTTTTCTTCAGTAACATGCACTTTCAAAGTGGCGGTTACATCTTGATGAAGCTTAACGGGTACATTGGTAAAGCCCAATGAACGGATGGCATCGTTCATTTCGATTTTGCGTTTGTCCACTTTTATTTTATGCGTTTTTTTCAGCTGGTCCGCAATCTGTTTGCTTGTGATTGAGCCGAAGAGACGGCCGCCTTCACCGGATTTGGCTGTCATTTCCACAGTGAGTTCTTCCAAAGTTACTTTCAACTTCTTTGCATCTTCCAGCTCTTCCTGGGCTTGTTTCTTTTCTTTATTTTTCTGGCCCTCCAACTGGCTCACACTGGAGTTTGTTGCTTCTACAGCAAGTCCTTGCTTGATAAGGAAGTTGTGTGCATATCCATCTGCCACATTCTTCACTTCACCTTTTTTACCTTTTCCTTTAACATCTTTAAGAAAAATTACTTTCATGATTCTTTTCCCCCTTCAAAGTATTCATCCAACGCCTCTTTCAGGCTGCGTTCGGCTTCCCCCACCGTAACGCCGGGAATTTGAGTAGCCGCATTGGTTAAATGTCCTCCGCCTTGGAGGCTTTCCATAATAATTTGAACGTTCACTTCACCAAGAGAGCGGGCACTGATTCCAACAAGGTCATCCGTTCTTTTTGAAAGAACAAAAGAAGCTACGACGCCATCCATGGTCAGAAGTGTATCTGCAGCTTGGGCAATCAGAACAGGATCATAGATGATATCCTCTTCACCCTTCGCAATTGCCACTCCATCGTAATAGAAGTCAACCGTTTCAATCAATCGCGAACGCTTGATATACGTTTCCACGTCTTCTTTCAGGAACTTCTGGACCAGGACGGTATCTGCGCCCTGCCCCCGGAGATAAGAGGCCGCATCGAACGTCCTGGACCCTGTTCTCAGGGTGAAGCTTTTTGTATCGACTATGATGCCGGCCAACAGAGCTGTGGCTTCCATCATAGATATTTTCTCATGCTTCGGCTGATATTCCAGCAGCTCCGTTACAAGCTCTGCTGTAGAGGAAGCATACGGTTCCATATAAACAAGCAGAGGATTCTTAATAAAATCTTCACCACGGCGATGATGGTCAATGATAACAACTCGTTCAGCCCTCTGCAAAAGCCTTTCCTCAATAACAAGGGATGGTTTATGGGTATCCACCACCACAAGGAGTGTATCGTCAGTCATAAGGTCCAAGGCAGCTTCAGGAGAGATGAACTTGGAATGCAGGTCAGGGTTCGATTTGATTTCGTTCATCAATCGTTTTACACCATTGTCAATCTCATTAAAATTAACAACCACATATCCTTCTTTCTGGTTCATCTGCGCCACTTTACGGACTCCGATGGCAGCTCCTATCGCATCCATATCAGGCATCCTGTGGCCCATGACGATGACTTTGTCGCTTTCCACCATCAGTTCCTTCAAAGCGTGGGAAATCACGCGGGCACGGACCCGGGTCCGTTTTTCCATCGGATTTGTCTTTCCTCCATAGAATTTCACTTTCCCATTAGGCTGCTTGATGGCCACTTGGTCACCACCCCGCCCAAGAGCAAGATCAAGGCTGGACTGAGCAAGAGTTCCAAGTTCAGGAAGGGTCGAGACTCCGGTTCCGACACCAAGGCTCAGAGTAAGCGGAACATTCTGCTTGGAGGTTGTATCTCTGACATCATCAAGAATCGAGAACTTATCTTTCTCTAATTGCTGAAGAATCTTCTCGTTAAAAACGGCTATAAACCGCTCTGAGGAAATCCGCTTCAAGAGCACACCGGAATCCTTGGCCCACTTATTTAAAATGGAGGTGACCATGCTGTTTAAACTGCTTCGCGTCTGATCATCCATTCCTTGGGTAAGTTCATCATAATTATCCAGGAATATGATAGCAATGGCTGTTCGCTCTTCTTCATACTGCTTCTCGATTTCCGTTTGTTCTGTTACATCAAAGAAATAGAGGAGCCTTTCCTCGAGTTTTAAAATAACGCGGAATTTCCGTTCATTCAACGTCACGACTTCCGTATCCACTTCCTGCTTGATCAATGGCACCACTGAATCGGCGACATCGTAAAGCGAACGTCCCACCAATGTATCTTCATTGAAACAGGATGCCATGAATGGATTCGTCCACTCAATATAGTAATCATCATTAATGAGCATGATTCCAATCGGCATTTCCATTAAAGCCTCTTCACCCACTCTTTTTAAACGGTAGGAGAGGGTAGAAATATATTCTTCTGTTGATTGATAAGTTTTCTTTTCATAATAAAACGCAATATAAAATACGGCGGCCAGCAGGAAAAACCCGGCAAGGGCAATCCACCAGTTATAGAAGGCCACTGCTGCCAGGACCAAGACCGAAATGGCTGCCAGCCCATACAGTGGATACCTGACCAATCGTTTTTTATAGTTAGATGGCATGATTTCAGCTCCTCAAATAAGAATACTAACCTTATGACTTACGTTGAAGGCGCTGTCTAAGATCAAATCCTAAATCAATTATACCTAAAATCCTTACAAACTCATAAAGCGGAAAGGCTAAAACTGTAATTAAAATCACTAGTCCCTTTGGCCAATTCTTTAAGTGGGCAAAGAAATAAATGAACGAAAGACCCTGCACAACCAATAACAGCTGCAGTACATAAAAAAGGTTGAAAACCACCACGTGAAGATATGTACCCATTTCGGGTCTTGCAATAATCATCAGAATCAATGTAATTAAATAATACCATACTATGCTTTGCGCTAGCTTCCAATTTCTGAATGGCGGGAATTTGGCTGAGTGAATTCCGATTCTTCTTAACAGGGGGAAATTCACGCTTATGATAATGAGCATCACACCCAGAGAAGAAGTCAAAAAGAAGGACGGAAGCAAGATCTCAAACAGTTCCATTGATGAACGAATATCTTCCATATTCCCCGAAGGAAGCGGCTGACCCATCTCTTCCGCCCGCTGAATGGCATTAATTAAAACTTTTTCAAACCAAGCAATGAACTCTTGGATCAGGTTCATATCCAGCAATAATATGGATACAATATATTCAATCACGCTACTGACCAAAAAGACAAAGCTGGATACAAGATAAATCAACATTTTGGATTTTTTGTTTTTCAGCATCCAACCGATAATAATCCCTACTGTTCCAAAGGAAAGCGTTAAAGGAAGGGTGATTAAGAATGCTCCTGCCAGTAAAGAAATAAAGACAGCAGCTGCAAGCATAATCAGTGCCGGCTTGATCCCATGCTTTTCACTATAAATAATAAATGGCAGTACTAAGAAAAATATTGAAATGATGCTGAGGACAGGAACATAGGCTGTTATCAGCAATAGAACCGTATAGATGGCGAGCAGCAATGCTCCTTCCGTAAGCGTACGGGCATTTTTCACTTGGACACCCCACATTTATGAATCTAAAGCAGAAGCGCCGCTGCTCAGATTAACTTTCTTTTTTTGCACGAAGCAAACACCACTAATTTTATAGGTATTTGCTTACAGTTTCAATTCATTGCTTCTAAACGAACTCAGTTTCAATTCACAGTATGTAAAGCGGCTTTCTCAAATGCTGTCCGCGCAATTGCCTTCTCATCAGTATAGCTAATAACTATTGCTTACAAACCTTGAGAAAACCACTTTGGATTTAATTTATGAGGCTGTTTTCTCATAAAATGCTGCTTTCGAAAAAATTCCAAGTGCGGAGTTTTCCTAGTTAAACAGGGAGAGCTGCCCATTTTGCTTATCAGGTTATTTCAGCTCAATTAGGGTTTATATAAAGTTTACGAAAAGAGCCTTTTTAAGAAGATAAAAAAGGAACAGCAGAAGTAATCCTGCTGTTCCTTTGGTTTCAATTATTCACCTACAACGTATGGAAGTAAAGCCATAGTACGTGAGCGTTTAATTGCACGAGTAAGTCTGCGTTGATATTTAGCGCTAGTTCCTGTCACACGACGTGGAAGGATTTTTCCGCGCTCAGAGATAAATTTTTTCAAAAGATCTACATCTTTATAGTCGATGTGTGTAATTCCGTTTGAAGTGAAGTAACACACTTTACGACGTCTTTTTCCGCCTCTGCGCATTGCCATTACAAATCGCCTCCTTGCTTATTATTTTCATTGCTTCATATATTGAAATTTAGAATGGAAGATCGTCATCCGAAATGTCGATCGGCTGACCGTCATTTGCGAATGGGTCATTATCCACACGCGTATAGTTCTGGTTGTTGTTATTGCTGTTGTTATTATTGCGCTGATTCTGATCTTGACCATATGAATAGTCCTGCTGCTGTTTCTGACCGCCGCCATAATTGCTGCCGCCTCGTTCACCTTGATAGCCGGAACCGCCGCCTTGGCTTGAGTTCTTAGGCTCTAGGAATTGAACCGATTCAGCAACGACTTCAGTCATGAAGACACGCTTGCCATCCTGTCCCTCGAAATTACGAGTTTGGATTCGGCCGTCAACACCGGCAAGGCTTCCTTTTTTCAAGAAGTTTGCCACGTTTTCGGCTGGACGACGCCATACAACGCAATTAATAAAGTCCGCTTCACGTTCACCCTGCTGATTCGTAAAAGTACGATTAACAGCTAGTGTAAATGTAGCCACGGGCACCCCGTTAGGAGTATATTTCAGTTCTGGATCCTTGGTTAGCCGACCCACTAATATTACTCGGTTCATCATCAGAATCAACCCCTTCCTTCTAACAATTGTTTCACGTGAAACAAGTCAGAAGCATTCGTTTTCAGAAAACGTTTGGATTATTCTTCTTCTTTGATTACGATATGACGGATGATATCGTCAGAGATCTTAGCTAAACGATCGAACTCAGAAACTGCTTCTGTGTTAGACTGGATTTTTACCAATTGGTAGTATCCATCACGGAAGTCGTTGATTTCATAAGCTAAACGACGTTTACCCCACTCTTTCGACTCGATGATCTCCGCGCCATTTGTTGTTAGGATATTATCGAAACGATCAACAACAGATTTTTTAGTTTCATCATCTACGTTTGGACGGATAATGTACATAACTTCGTACTTTCTCATCTTGTAGTCACCTCCTTGTGGTCTATGCGGCTCTTCTCGGCAGAAGAGCAAGGAGCAATATAATATTACTCACAAGTTAGAATTATATCATAGTGGACAGGTTAATGCAATAGCACGCGAAATACATTAACATTCTTTCTCTACTGAGTTATAGAAACAGCTTTTTCTAAAACTTAATGACTCTATGGCGTAATATCCAGGACAGACTGAATAGAATTATTGCAACTGCCAGTGATGTATACATCGGCCATGCCAGTTCATATTGAAAGGCATCTTGGAGTTCCAGATAGATAAGAAGTCCCGTCCAGCCCATAAATATAAGTGCACCCATAGACAGGAGCCACAGATTTGCTCTCTTTTTATATGTTGTCCACTTCATAAGTTTTAACAGTAACAGAACCACAGCTCCAAAGAATACAATCGAGACAAGAATCGGAGTAAGAGGGAGTCCTTTTTCAGGCGGCACGAAGAGGGCAAATACTCCGTGAACCAAGAAATACCACGCCATCCCTGAGACAGTTATATAGAAATACATCCATAATTTATTTGCTACAGGCTCTTTTGGCAAATCTTTCAACAGCTCATCACAATACTTCTTTGGCTGATTTCCAAACACTTCCTCAGCACTCTGGCCATTTTCCTGCGCTTCCAGAAGGTGCTCAAGAATTTCGAGAAGAAGTTCTTCACCATCTTGCTCCGCTACATTACTCATTCGAATGTAAAGAAGCATATCTTCATAGTACTTCTTGTTTGCTTCATTCAGTTTTTCTCTTCTTTCATTATTGAGCTCGATCATTTCCTTAGCTGTCACACGTTTTCCCTCCTTTAAAAATTGAATCAACTGAAGTACTTAATTTTTTCCACTCACCCCGAAATTGTCCAAGTGCACTCTCACCTGCACCGGTAAGGGTATAATATTTCCGGTTTGGCCCGCTGTCTGATTTTTTCATCTTTCCCTGAATTAACCCTTCTTTTTGGAGACGCAATAAAACAGGGTAGATCGAACCTTCGCTAACAGCATCCATGCCTCTCTGGGATAGTTTCACATAAAGTTCATATCCATAGGTGGGACTTTCATGGATGATGGCAAGGATACATCCTTCTAAGATGCCTTTTAACATCTGACTTTTTAATGACACGTGTTTGCATCCTCTCTAACTTGTTTTACAAGGTAGTGAATCAAAAAAAAGCTATCTTGTTTTACAAGATAGCTTTATCTTACGGGAAATATTCCAGTATTGTCAATAAGAAAAAAGCTGTTCAAAGTACCCATTATAAGGACTTTGAACAGCTATATTTTATTTAGACGTTAAAACGGAAGTGGATGACATCTCCATCTTTTACTATATATTCTTTTCCTTCAAGTCTTACTTTTCCTGCTTCACGTGCAGCTCCCATGGTTTCATTTGCAACCAGGTCGTCGTATGATACGGTTTCCGCACGGATGAAGCCTTTTTCGAAGTCAGTATGGATGATCCCGGCACATTCAGGAGCTTTCATGCCTTGTCGGAACGTCCACGCGCGGACTTCTTGAACACCGGCAGTGAAGTAGGTGGCAAGCCCAAGAAGGTCATAAGCAGCACGGATCAGCTGGTCCAGACCAGACTCTTCGATACCAAGCTCTTCAAGGAACATGGCTTTCTCTTCATCATCAAGCTCAGCAATTTCTGATTCAATCTTCGCACAAACAACGATCACTTCAGCGTTGTCACCTTTCGCGAACTCACGGACCTGCTGAACATATTCATTATCAGATGGGTCTACAATGTCATCTTCGCTAACATTGGCAACATAGAGGACAGGCTTGATCGTCAGAAGATGCAGGCCTTTTACTACTTTCATCTGCTCCTCTGAGAATTCAACCGTACGAGCAGATCTGCCTTCTTCAAATGCCTCTTTCAATTTCACAAGAATCTCATGCTCATAAGCAGCCTCTTTGTCTTTTTGCTTGGCCAATTTTTGTACACGGGCAATTCGTTTGTCAACAGACTCTAGGTCTGCCAGAATCAATTCAAGATTAATTACTTCAATATCATCCAGCGGATTTACTTTCCCGGAAACGTGGGTGATATTATCATCCGCAAAGCAGCGGACAACCTGGCAGATCGCATCCACTTGGCGGATATGAGAAAGAAACTTATTTCCAAGTCCTTCACCTTTGCTGGCACCTTTCACAATCCCGGCAATATCAGTGAATTCGAAAGCTGTCGGAACAGTCTTCTTCGGTTCAACAAGCTCAGTCAATTTATCAAGGCGGTAATCAGGAACCTCTACGATTCCGACGTTCGGGTCAATTGTACAGAACGGATAGTTGGCAGACTCTGCGCCTGCTTTTGTGATTGCATTAAATAAAGTTGATTTCCCGACATTCGGCAAACCAACAATTCCAGCTGTTAAAGCCATTTTGGTCACTCCTCATTAAATGGATCTATATTTATTCTGCCTGATGAACCGGCAGTCAATGTCTAAAATTATTCAAACCTTTTCTAATTATAGGTTTTAAGTGATAGAAACACAAGGGGAGGGTGGAATGATCGGATAGAGCTGGAAGGAAGTTGCCTGGGAAATAGCCGGAGAGCAAGCCAGTTTGGTAACTTAGAATATTTTAGAGAGTAATAGAACTCTTCTAATCGAGGATTGGTTTTAACAGAAAAAGAGAGGGAGTACCCCTGAACGGATAATCCCTCTCCTGCTTAATTCTCTTCTCCCGCAGACTCCAATACCTTCTTCATCTTTTTCGAAAACTCTTTTCTAGGAAGCATGATACTGTGGTCACATCCCTGGCATTTGATACGGATATCCATGCCCATTCTGATGACTTTCCAGCGGTTGACTCCACATGGGTGCGGCTTTTTCATTTCCACGACATCGTTCAATTGAAAGCTTTTTGGCTCCATACCTTTTCCTCCCTACTCACTATCAAGCTGTCTTACGGAATTTTCTATACTCTCTTCTTGTCTGTTATACATAACCATTCGAGGGAATGGAATTTCTATTCCATGTTTATCCAATACAAGTTTAACATCTTTTCGGATATTTCGCGCCATTGCCCAGTGCTGCATTGGGGTACATTCCGCTACAATCCTCATGACAACATCGGAAGCTCCCAGTGTCTGGACACCCAGCAGATCCGGAGGTGTGACCAGTTCTTCGTATTTTTGAGGCATTGTCTGCAGAAGTTCACTGATGACTCTTTCTGCTTCTTCGATGTTCTCTTCATAAGCGATGCTGACATCCACTACAGCGATACTATTATGGATAGAAAAGTTGGTGACCTCGGCGATATTTCCATTTGGTATGATATGAAGCTCACCAGTCCAGTTTTTAATTTTCGTTGTTCTCAGACCGATTTCTTCCACATTTCCTTCCAGTGCCCCGACACGGATGAAGTCCCCTACGGAGAACTGGTCTTCAAAGATGATGAAGAAGCCGGTGATAATATCTCTCACAAGGTTCTGAGCCCCGAAACCAACAGCTAAACCGACAATTCCCGCACCGGCTAAGAGAGCTCCAATCTCAACTCCCAAGTTGGTTAAAACCATCGTGATTGATATGAAATACACAACATAGGTCAAGACATTTTCCAATAGTTTACTTAAGGTAGCTTCTCGTCTCTCCGTTATTTTAAAAGGAGACCGTGAACGCACCCTGAATATATTTCTAATAACTGTTCTACCGACTTTAAGGACAACAGCAGTTAATAATAAAATTAAAATTATTTTTACTGAAGCTAAACCAATCTCAATCCATAAGTCATCACTAATTAACTTATCCCAGAATTCTTGTGTTACTTGTTTAGCCTGATCAGCAGATTCCTCTAACGGATTTTCAGCCTCATTATTATTTGTTTGACTCATAAGAAATCCACTCCTATAAAGCTCTCAGAAAATATATCTCATTGTATCAATTTTATCCGTATTTGGATAGCGGCAAGCAAACTATCCGAAAATTGTTTAAAAGGTCTTAGTTTGTGACAAATACATAATACTATGTATAGATAAGCCTTTTTTTCCGTATACTGTTAATACTACCCACAAAGGAGTGGAGGGAATGAATCTGAAAAAGGGTTTTTTTGAGCGGAAAGCAGAGCCATACCGAGTGCTGCATGATGATGAAAAAGCAGCCGCCTCAATCTCTGCGGAACTGCTCACCATGCTTCCGACAACCATGAGACCCGTAGTAATCGTTTGTATCGGAACAGATCGCTCAACAGGCGATTCCTTAGGACCACTCGTCGGCACCTTTTTAGAAGAAAAAGTAACGGACGGTCTTCATATTTACGGTACACTGGATGATCCCATTCATGCCGTCAACCTGGAAGAAAAGCTGGAGGAAATCAGAAAAAGTCATCTGAATCCTTTCATCATCGGCATCGATGCCTGTCTTGGAAGACTCAAGAGCGTCGGGGCAATCCAGCTTGGCGACGGACCTGTAAAGCCTGGTGCGGGTGTAAATAAGGAACTTCCGGATGTCGGTGATATGCATATCACCGGAATTGTAAATGTCAGCGGCTTTATGGAATTCTTTGTTTTGCAGAATACCCGCTTGAATCTTGTTCTGAAAATGGCCAGAATCATTTCAGAAGGAATCTATCTGGCAAGCAAGGCAAGACCACGAAAAGAGTCATTCTTCAAGGTGAACCTTAATGAAGAAAAACAGCAATTGCTATAATAGAAAAAACACACATGGCAGCCAAGCTTAGTGTGTTTTTTTATTATAAAGGATGTTTTCGCATATATTGTTGCTTTCGGATATCCCCGGATACTAGAGTTTTATCTCTTATCGAGGGAGAGCAGCTCTTTTCTTTTCGGTGTTACCAGAGTTCTTACCTCTCTTAACAAGATTATTTTTTCGGAATTAGTATCAAATAGCAACAAAGTATACGAAAAGAGCCATTACAAAATAAATTGCTGATATCCGTACATTAAGGAGACAACTGCTGCAACCACAAGGATGCCGGGAAGAAGGTTCGCTACCCTGATTTTTGTGAGGCCGATGAGGTTAAGGCCGATCGCAAATATCATGATACCCCCGGCAGAAGTCATTTCCACGATAAAAGAATCCATAACCGCTTGAGGGACGAAGCGGTCAATTTGTGTAGCGAACAAAGCAATCGTTCCCTGATAAAGGACCACCGGAACCGCGGAAAACATAACACCGATTCCCAACGTTGTAGTCAGGATGAGGGAAGTAAATCCATCGATGATTGCCTTTGTATAGAGAACATCATGAGCCCCTCGGATACCGCTGTCCAGTGCTCCAATTACAGCCATTGCACCAATGACAAAAATCAAAGTTGCTGTCACAAAACCCTGCGAGATGCTCGTTTCACTATTTGCCGTTCCCAGCCTTTTTTCCAGCCAGCATCCTAAAGCATTAAGCTTATCATCAAGGCCTATCCATTCACCAATGACCGCACCGAGGACAAGGCTGATAATGACAATGAGGAAATTATCACTTTTCATTCCCATCTGTAATCCTAAAACCATAACAGCCAACCCTATTGCATACATCACTGTACCTTTCATATTCTCCGGAATACGGTGAAGCAGCTTGCCAAGCAGAGTGCCAATAATGATGCACACTCCATTAACGATCGTTCCTAAAAGCACCATAAAGACGTTCTCCTTTTTCGATTATCGAAATTCTTTCTACTAAAATAGCACTTTTCACCGTGATTGCCTACAATTTTTTTACATTTAGGATAAAAGACGGAACCTAAAAAAAGACTGTTTTCCGTTTGTTGGGTACAACCATTTTCAAAGCTATGCCTTAAGTGAGAATCAGCAGATCCATCTGGCTGTCCATCCTTAAGATAAAAGGCGGCACAAAAAAAGAACCAACACATTTAAAATGGTCAGTTCAATAAGCACCTATTATTTATCTTCCAAGTGGCCCAGCATTTCCAGAATTCGATCCAGATCTTCTTTGGAGAAGAATTCGAATTCGATTTTGCCTTTTTTCTTGGATTGCTTGATGGAAACATTGGTACCGAATCTTTCTCTTAAAATTGTTTCCTGTTCTTTAATGAAAACATCTTTCTTTTCCGGCTTCTTTGTTTCACGTGAAACATTTTCATTAAACTCATGAATCAGTTTCTCCAGTTGTCTTACATTCAAAGATTCTTTGATGATTTTATCGACAACCTGCTGCAATTTCTCTTTCTTTCTTAAGCCAAGCAGAGCGCGGCCATGTCCCATCGTAATTTTATTATCGATGATCAGCTGCTGAATCTGCACAGGCAGAGAAAGGAGACGGATATGGTTGGCAATATGGGGCCTGCTTTTCCCGAGCCTTTTCGCCAGCTGTTCCTGTGTGAGGTCCAGCTTGTCCATCAGAAGTTGATACGCATTGCCTTCTTCAATCGGCGAGAGGTCCTCACGCTGCAGGTTTTCTAATACCGCGAGCTCCATCATTTGTTTATCTGTCAGTTCCCTGACAACGACGGGAACTTTATCAAGCTTTGCTTCTTTAGCCGCTCTATATCTTCTCTCACCAACGACTATTTCAAAGCCCTTGATGCTTTTCCTGGCAATGATCGGCTGTAGAATCCCGTGCTCCAGGATGGATTCCTTCAATTCCTCGATTGCTTCAGGTTCAAATACTTTACGCGGCTGATAAGGGTTAGGCCTTAATTCTTTCAGGCTGATTTCCTGAACTGACTCTTCTTTCTCAGCATCCACATTGGCGAATAAAGCGTTTATTCCTTTACCTAGTCCTTTAGCCATTCGCAGCCACTTCCTTTGCTAGATCTAGATAAACCTCTGCACCCCTGGATTTGCTATCGTAGATAATAATTGGTTCTCCATGGCTTGGAGCTTCGCTTAATCGAATGTTTCTAGGAACAATGGTCCGGTAAACTTTATCTTGAAAATATTTCTTCACTTCTTCAATGACCTGAATTCCCAGGTTTGTACGAGCGTCCAGCATGGTCAGCAGGACTCCATCGATCGCCAGGTCATGATTAAGATGCTTTTGCACCAGCCGGACGGTGCTCAACAGCTGGCTCAGCCCCTCGAGTGCGTAATATTCACATTGCACAGGGATGATGACGGCATCAGATGCGGTTAACGCATTGATCGTCAACAAGCCAAGAGAGGGAGGACAATCGATGATAATATAATCATAGTCATCTTTAACCTTTTCAAGAGCCCTCTTTAAGCGGACCTCCCTGGATATCGTTGGAACAAGTTCAATTTCCGCTCCTGCGAGCGAGATGGTGGCGGGTACTGCAAATAGCCGTTCCACTTTAGTCGGCTTCACCAAATCTTTGACCTCTGCATCATCTACTAACACATCATATATACATTCCTGGACATCCCCTTTTTCAATGCCCACACCGCTTGTGGCATTTCCTTGCGGATCAATGTCAACTAGAAGTACTTTCTTTCCTATGTATGCTAAACACGCCCCCAAATTGACGGATGTTGTGGTCTTTCCCACTCCGCCCTTCTGGTTGGTTATGGCTATTATTCTGCCCAAGGTTTTCACCTGCCCTTTAAACTTCCAATTCAATTTCCTGAAAAATTTATCGTCTACCTTCTATTCTATCAAAATTCCGGAATAGTTTGTCTTTCATTTCAAAAAAATTCTATTTCCAATTTATATTGAATGGCTGCATACAAAAAGTGAGAAACCATTTAACTGTTTCTCACTGAAAGAATCTATTGTGCTGTTTGTATATACTTAATGCTGCAAAGAAGCAAGTGATTTCCGCTCAATCCCCTTGAGTATAAGAAAACACCTTAATAACAACTCATTTTTTGGAAGTAAAGGGTGAAAAACTCAGCACAATAGATATCTATGAATATAGGAATAATGCTATAGCAGATTAATAGATATTATTATTGCTTTTTCTTAGGTATTTTTATAGTGAACTGATAGTATTCTTCATGCTCTTCTTCCTGGGAATCAAGATTGATTCCACTGTCGGAAACCATGGACAGCGATTGGCGGATCGTGTTGACCGCAATTCTCATATCCTTGCTGAAGGCCTTGCGCTTTGGCTTCGGCTTTTCTTCACCTTCAGAAAGCATTTTATCCACTCTGTCTTCAGTTTGTTTGACATTGAGGTTTTTCTCAATGATTTCCTGAAGCAGAATCACCTGTTTTTCCTTCTTTTTAAGAGGGATGAGCGCCCTCGCATGTCTTTCTGTAATTTGCTTGGCCAGGACGGCTTCCTGTACTTCTTCAGGCAGCTTTAAGAGCCTGAGCTTGTTGGCAACAGTGGATTGCCCTTTTCCAAGGCGCTGTGCAAGGGCCTCCTGGGTTAAATTATGAAGTTCAAGCAGTTTGCCATAGGCAACAGCCTCTTCGATCGGAGAAAGCTCTTCCCTTTGCAAATTCTCTATTAATGCAACAGAAGCTGTTTCTGTATCAGACATATTTTTAATAATAGCAGGTACAGTTTCCCAGCCAAGCATTTGAACTGCCCGGAACCGGCGCTCCCCTGCAATAATTTCATACTGATTTTCATCGCTTTGCCGCAGGACAATCGGCTGTATGATTCCGTGAGTATGAATCGTTCTCGATAGTTCTTCAATCTTCTCTTCGTTAAAGACTGTTCTTGGCTGAAAACGGTTAGGGACTATACTGGAAATTGGAATATTCTTTACTTCATCTCTATCATTCACTTCGCTGACAGCAGCTTCCATCTCCTGATCAGTACCCTGGTCTTTTTCTCCTAAGCCAAAAAAACGAGAGAAAGGATGCTTCATCTTCCTACACCACCTTTAAGGAACTCCCTTATTTACTATTCTCTATCATATGACAAGTTCCTGCAATCACTTTGACCGTTTATCAGATATTAATCGACACTATTTTCAATTAATGTACAATCAAATTCATATACAGGAACCGGTTGATGCACATAGCTTTTAACGGATGTTACTCTAACGGAAGCTTATTAGGTGTTCCAGGTTTACGCGGATACTTCTTAGGTGTCGGCTTCACTTTCTGAATAACAATGATGTTTCTTTCACTTTCTTCTATCGGAAGCTGAAAAGAATGGACTTCCTCCAGTTCCCCACCCAAAGTTGTGATTGCTTTCTTTCCTATGTTCATCTCTTCGGAAGCACTGGCTGCTTTCATCGCAGCAAAAGTCCCATTTTTCTTCACTAACGGAAGACATAATTCGCTTAACACAGACATCCTGGCCACAGCCCTTGCGGTTACCAGGTCGTATTGTTCCCGATGCTCCGGTTTCTGGGCGAACGTCTCGGCACGGTCATGATAAAAATAGGTATTCTCCAGTTCAAGCTTCTCAGCTAAGTGATTAAGGAAAGTGATCCGCTTATTCAGGGAGTCCACAATATTCACTTCTATTTGCGGAAAGCATATTTTCAGAGGAATACTAGGAAACCCAGCCCCGGCACCCACGTCGCATACCCGGATTTCCCGGTTGAAATCCAGGTAAAAGGCAGCGGTAATAGAATCATAAAAGTGCTTCAAGTACACTTCTTCTTTATCAGTGATGGCAGTTAAATTCATCTTTTCGTTCCATTCAACAAGCGTTTCATAGTATTGCTGGAACTGGGCGAGCTGCTTTGATGTCAGGTTGATGCCCTTTTCGCTCAACTTTTCTGTAAACTGAGAAATATTCATTGATTCAATCCTTCCTTTAAAACTCTTTTCGGCAGATAAGGAAAAGAGCCACGGCTTCTTCTATTATTCAGCTGATACCTTAGCAATTTTTCCTTGTTCAATATACACAAGCAAAATTGAAACGTCTGCAGGATTTACGCCGGAAATCCTTGAAGCTTGGGCCAATGATAAAGGACGGACTTCTTTTAGTTTCTGTCTTGCTTCAGATGCAAGGCCGTTGATGGCATCATAATCGATGAAATCAGGGATTTTTTTGTTTTCCATCTTTTTCATTTTATCGACCTGCTGCAGCGATTTCTCAATATAGCCTTCATATTTAATCTGAATTTCTACCTGTTCTTCAATGTCTTCAGTTAAAGATACTTCTCTTGGAATCAAAGATTTGATATGGCTGTAGTTCATTTCTGGGCGTCGAAGCAGATCGGATGCCAGGATGCCGTCTTTCAGTTCACTTCCGCCGGCTGCTTTGATTACATTTTGCGTCTCTTCATTTGGCTTCAGCCTGATTGTACTCAACCGCTCTTTTTCTTCCTCAATCGATGCCTTTTTCGTCAGGAAACGTTCATACCGCTCCTCATGAATGAGACCGATTTTGCGGCCGATTTCTGTGAGGCGAAGGTCTGCATTGTCATGGCGGAGCAGCAGACGATATTCCGCACGTGAAGTCAGAAGACGATAGGGTTCATTGGTGCCTTTTGTCACGAGGTCATCAATCAGCACCCCAATATAAGCGTCTGAACGATCTAAAATGACCTCTTCTTTATCCAAGGAACGGCAAGCAGCATTAATACCCGCCATCAAGCCTTGTCCAGCCGCTTCTTCGTAGCCAGATGTACCATTAATCTGTCCTGCTGTATAAAGGTTTTTGATTTTCTTTGTTTCCAGTGTCGGCCATAACTGCGTCGGCACAATGGAATCGTACTCAATTGCATATCCAGCTCTCATCAGCTGTGCTTTTTCCAGTCCAGGGATGGTTGCAAGAATTTTCATCTGCACATCTTCCGGAAGACTTGTTGATAGTCCTTGAACATACACTTCTTGTGTGTTCTTTCCTTCAGGCTCAAGGAAGATTTGATGTCTAGGTTTATCATGGAAACGGACAACTTTATCTTCAATGGATGGACAGTAGCGCGGCCCTGTCCCTTTGATCATCCCTGAGTACATAGGGGAACGGCTCAGGTTGTCATCAATCAGCTGATGTGTTTCGGCATTGGTATACGTTAACCAGCAAGGCAGCTGATCTGTGATATATTGTGTTGTTTCATAGCTGAATGCCCGAGGAACTTCATCGCCCGGCTGTATTTCTGTTTTTGAATAATCGATTGTTTTGCTGTTTACCCGCGGTGGAGTTCCCGTTTTGAAACGGACCATATCGAACCCAAGCTCCTGTAAATGCTCAGAAAGTTTGATGGATGGCTGCTGATTATTCGGGCCGCTTGAATATTTAAGATCTCCAAGGATGATTTCACCTCTAAGGAAAGTACCGGTAGTGATGACAACCGTTTTCGCACGGTAACCAGCGCCTGTTTGAGTTACCACACCTTTACACTCGCCATCTTCAATGATAAGGCTTTCGACCATTCCCTGCAGAAGTGTCATGTTCGGTTCATTTTCAATTGTTTTCTTCATTTCATGCTGATAAGAAAATTTATCTGCCTGAGCTCTTAAAGCACGTACGGCAGGTCCTTTTCCCGTATTCAGCATACGCATCTGGATGTGGGTTTTATCTATATTTTTCCCCATTTCTCCACCTAGTGCGTCAATTTCCCTGACCACGATTCCCTTTGCGGGTCCGCCTACTGACGGGTTACACGGCATGAATGCAACCATATCTAGATTGATTGTAATCATCATGGTCTTGGCACCCATTCTTGCAGCTGCCAGTCCGGCTTCTACACCTGCATGGCCCGCACCGATAACGATGACATCAAATTGTCCTGCTTCATATTGCATCGTTTTCGTTTCCTCCTTAATGTTGGTACTTCTATTTTTAAAACTTTATTAAAGTAAGTCGTTCTATCTTATGTCCCTGTTCGTGAACTTTACTGCTATCTAAAGGTAACAGTTTTTTTACCACACCTTTTCTCAAGATGATGGGGGCAACGGTTATTTCCCTAAGCAAAATTGAGAGAAAAGCTGATCGATCAAGCTCTCATGAACACTTTCCCCAATGATCTCACCAAGGAGTTCCCATGTTCTTGTTAAATCGATCTGGGCGATATCGATTGGAGTCCCCATTTCGACTCCATTGATTGCTTCATCTATGCTGTTATGCGCTTGATTTAATAGGGCAATATGGCGGCTGTTGGATACATAGGTCATATCCCCCGCTTCAAGTGACCCTGCGAAGAACAGTGAAGATATGGCTTCTTCCAACTCATCGATTCCCTGTTCTTCCAATAAGGAAGTTGTAACAATCGCATGCTGTAATGCCAGTTCCTTCACTCTATCCATATCAATTTTCTGAGGAAGATCTGTTTTGTTGACGATGACAATTACGTCCATTCCTTCGACTGCTTTAAACAATTGTTCATCTTCATGAGTAAATTCGTCAGAGTAATTCAGCACAAGCAGGATTAAATCGGCTTCTTTCAAAACCTGCCTTGACCGTTCGACACCGATTCTTTCCACAATATCTTCGGTCTCGCGGATTCCAGCTGTATCAACAAGACGGAGCGGAACTCCCCTCACATTTACGTACTCTTCGATTACATCGCGTGTTGTTCCAGGGATATCTGTCACAATCGCTTTGTTTTCATGAACGAGGCTGTTGAGCAATGAAGATTTTCCTACGTTCGGTCTTCCGATAATGACTGTGGAAAGTCCTTCTCTAAGGATTTTTCCTTGTTCGGACGTTCGCAGAAGCTTTTCTATCTCTGCACGTACATATTTTGATTTCTCCAGCAGAACGCCATGGGTCATCTCTTCGACATCGTCGTACTCCGGATAGTCGATGTTTACCTCCACATGGGCAAGCGTCTCGAGAATTTCCTGACGAAGCTTCCGGATCAGCTTAGACAACCGGCCTTCCATCTGGTTAAGCGCAACATTCATGGCTCTGTCCGTTTTCGCTCTAATTAAGTCCATTACCGCCTCAGCTTGAGATAAATCAACTCGTCCATTAAGGAAAGCTCTTTTAGTGAACTCTCCGGGTTCTGCTAAACGAGCGCCGGATTTCAGCACCAGCTGAAGAACTTTATTAACTGAAACCAAGCCGCCATGGCAATTGATTTCGATAATATCTTCACGGGTGAAGGTTTTAGGGCCTTTCATGACCGACATCATGACTTCCTCTACAACGGCACCAGTAGAAGGATCGACAATATGTCCATAGTTGATTGTGTGGGAAGCCACATCGTGGACCGAATCACCTTTGATTCCTTTGAAGACTTTGTCCGCAATATCGAAGGCCTGGTCACCGCTCAAACGAACGATTGCTATCGCACCTTCTCCCATCGGAGTAGAAATGGCTGCTATCGTATCGAATTCCATCTCTCTCACCTCTTTTCTTAATCTCTTATTCCTGTCTCGTGCTCAACTATTAATTTTGAACACACGAAAGAATCCGGGATGGCTTTTTACTAACTTAGCCATTCCATCGGTAAAATATCTATATCGTAGTGATTTATTTATAGGCGTATCGTTCATCCTCTAAATGATTAGAATATCATACTCTTCATAGATAAAAAAGTTCAGGTTTATATTTATCCACAAAGACATTTTCCTCATTCTCTCATTTTAACTTATCCACATGTGAATAACAATAAAGCGAATCAGAACGTTTTTTGTATTTGTTTAAAACACTTCGTTTTTTTAGTCCTTTTTTAACTGCAGCCGATTTGTCTCCCAGTGCAGCTATACAGATTGAAATCTAAGAGTCAGAGATAAGATGCCGTAAAGAGAGCGGTTATTCAGCAGCAAATCCGGGGCTTAGAGAGAGAGTGCTGTAAGAAGAGTGTTTATATAGCACCAAATCCATTGATTTGAAAGATGATGCTGTAAAGAGAGCGGTTATACTGCATCAACTCCATAGATTTGAAAGATGATGCTGTAAAAAAAGCGGTTATACTGCATCAAATCCACGATTTAGAGAGATAGTGCTATAAAAAGAGCGTTTATACAGCATTAAATCCAGCACTCAAAGAGATGATGACGTAAAAAGAGCATTTATACAGCATTAACTCCAGGAATTAGAGAGATGATGCTGTAATAAGAGTGTTTATACAGCATTAAATTCAGCACTTAAAGAGATGATGACGTAAAAAGAGCGGTTATACTGCATTAACTCCAGGAATTAGAGAGATAGTGCTGTAAAAAGAGTGTTTATACAGCATTAACTCCAGCACTTAGAGAGGATCATGCCTAATAAAGAGCGCTTGTGATCTTTTCTGGCGAGCCCATCTTCAAAGGAGGAAGCTAATCCTTGTACTTTGAGCCGTAATAAGAAACCGATTAAGGATAGAAAGAGTTCACATTTTTTGCTGAGAAACATTTGTGGTGTTTAAGGCGTTTAGTACTTTATAACCCTAGGATAGAGGAATGGTGCCGCTGTTTTATCACTAACGGGATACTGGGGAACATGCTCTCAAACTATACGGAATTGAAGTGTTTAGGTTAACAAACACCAGGATTCTAAAGGAACTGGCGGCAAATGGCTGACTGAAACTCCAAAACAAAAAGCTGTATTCGGATATATTGTTGCTTTCAGATATCCCCGTATACTAAGGTTTTTTCTCAAATCTAAGAGAGCAGCTCTTTTCTTTTCCTGGTTATGAAGTTATTTCGGTGAATTATGGTTATTTTTTGGAATTAGTCCGAAATAACAACAAAGTTTACGAAAAGAGCTAAACAAAAAAAATCCAGGCTGATAACCAGCCTGGATGGAAGTCACTTATTTTCTTTTGGGTTCTATAACAATGTAGCGGTTTGGCTCAGAGCCTTCCGAGAAGGTTTCCACCTTTTTGGATCTCACCAAAGCAGAATGGATTACTTTTCGTTCATAGGAGGGCATCGGTTCCAATGAAACTTTCCGGTTCGTTCTTACCGCTTTTTCTGCGAGTCTTTCCGCTAAGCTGGCGAGTGTCTGCCTGCGTCTTTCGCGGTAATTTTCTGCATCCAGCACGACTGTGAGGAATTGTTCTGAATATCGATTGGCTACAAGTCCGGCTAAATGTTGAAGTGAATTCAATGTTTGGCCTCTTTTTCCAATTAACAAAGCGATTTTCTCACCTGCAAGTTGAAACTCGGCATGACGGCCATCTACTTTAATGTCTATTTCAACATCAATTCCCATCATATTACTGACGGAAATCAAATATTTCTTTACCTCATCAAACGGGTTGTTGATTTTTTTTACAAAAACCGTGGCAGGACGGGTTCCAAAAAGACCGAAAAATCCCTTTTTCCCCTCATCCTTCACTTCAATTTCTGCTTGTTCTCTACTGATGTTCAATTGAGCTAATGCAGATTCCACTGCTTCTTCGACCGATGGACCAGTAGCTGTTACTTCTCTCACTTTTTAGCTCCCGCGCTTTTCGCTGCGGCCTGTTTCAAGTCCGGCCCTTTGATGAAGTAGGTTTGAACGATCATGAATAAGTTACCAACAACCCAGTATAGAGAAAGTGCTGCCGGGAAGTTGATGGCAAAGATGATAATCATGACTGGCATAATGTAAAGCATCATAGCCATTTGTGGATTCTGGTTTGCTGTTCCTGCCATCATCATTTTCTGTTGTATGAAAGTCGTAGCACCAGCGATAAGCGGCAGAAGATAAAATGGATCCGGCAGACCAAGGTCAAACCATAAGAATGTATGGTTTTTAATCTCTTCGGTACGGCTTATGGCATGGTAAAAACCAATCAAAATCGGCATTTGGACAATTAGCGGAAAACAACCTGCTAATGGGTTGACACCATGTTTCTGGAATAGCCCCATTGTTTCCTGCTGCAGTTTCCTCTGTGTCTCTGCATCTTTTGAACTGTATTTTTCACGCAGTTTCTGCATTTCTGGTTGAAGCGCCTGCATGGCTTTGGAGTTTTTGGTCTGTTTAATCATTAATGGAAGAATCGCTAAACGAATAATAAGTGTAACGATAATGATTCCTAATCCATAACTTCCATCAAAAAATTCGGATACTTTTGTAATCAATAAAGAAAGAGGATACACAATGTATTCATTCCAAAATCCGGAACTCTCCTCTGTGATCGGCTGGTTATATTCCATGCACCCCGACAGGACAGTAACAAGTCCAATCATGACAAGCACGGCTAAAAATCTCTTTTTCACCCTCTACTTCCTCCCTAAAACTTTTTATCCGGACAACCTGGCTTGTCCATAAAGAAAATCCGATCATCTGAATTTCAATTATCGGAACTGGTGCAAACACAGGGATATTGTAACATCTTTTACTTCCCCTATGCTGTAGAAACTTGTCAAAGTTCTTACGATTTTTTATTTCCTTTTGTCAAACTGTGCATGCTGCTTGCTATCCAGCACTTTGCTTTTCTTTAAAACATGGATCAAGCTTTTCTTTATTTCATGAAAATCCATATCGGCCGCCGGTTTCCTGGCGATAATAACGTAATCATACTGATCCTTGACATCATCTTTCAATTCCAGAAAGACCTGTCTAATATATCGTTTAACTTGATTACGGACAACAGCATTTCCAATCTTCTTGCTGACAGAAAGACCTATTCGGAAGAATTTCTGTTCTTCTTTCTTGAGTCTGTACAAAACGAACTGTCTGTTAGCAATTGAGGTTCCCTTCTTGAATACCTCTTGGAATTCACTGTTTTTCTTCACTCGCTGTTCTTTTCGCATTTACCCACCTGCTATTTCTAAAGTAAATCAGTTCATTCAAGTTTGGAACCCTTTTTTCCAGTGAGATCGGCTTTAAAGGTTCATTTAAACATTAACTTCGCAACCCTGTTACCTTTTTTCTCTATTATAAGAAGATTTATACCCGGTCTGATTCAATGGCTGCTTTCGGATAACCCAGCACACTAATGCTATTTGCTCTTAATTTCCTGGTTCATTCTGGCTTTCTCTTTCGAAATAAAAGTCAAATAGCCAAAAAATTTACGAAAAGAGCCTTGAAAAAAGACCACTGATAAATTCAGTGGCCTAGGCAGATAATACTTTTCTTCCTTTTTGACGACGGCGAGCTAGAACTTTACGGCCGTTTTTTGAGCTCATACGTGCACGGAAACCGTGGTTTTTGCTTCTTTTACGAGAATTTGGTTGAAACGTTCTTTTCATATATGACACCTCCCTAAAGGAATGGATAAAATTATAGGTTAAAGACAGTCTTTTCAATTATAAAGAGAGGGACATAAATTGTCAATACCACCTCTTTTAATTTTTTGCAAGGCTGTAATGCTTTTATTAGGACAAATTTAAATCTATATATATTCCCCTTTGCTTCATTGTTTAAGGCTCCTATGATAAACTCTGCCGCTCTTCAAGGTGAATTTTGAAAAAGATTGTTTTCACATATTTTAATGAGCTGCTGCTCCCAGTTCAATTAAAACCAAAGGGAATATCAGGCTTTTGAGTTTGAGTTTGATTTTGACTGCAGCCAAAGAAGATTGAAAAGTGGAGTCCATACTTTTGTCCTTCCTTCTCTTGTTTCCCAAGGAAATTTTTCATATCTAAGGAGGTATTCACGTCTCTTGCACCTTTGTATAGAAGCAAACAGTCAGTTAATAGATGATATGCTATATTTCATCAATTCAAAGACCCAGTTTCTTCTCCCTCTTTATTTTGCTCTTGTCTTCTCTTAAGTGTTATTGCTTTTTACTATGCTTTTCAAATCCTCACTTAAATTCAACCTGGACATGCCATCCCGATTTTTATGCTGATCTCTGATAAAGGGGAATTCACAATTTTTTTTCCATTAGTGAACCAAATCTCAAGACAGTCATTTCAACTTCTTCAACAAATCTTCTATTTTAAAATGGTCTGATTCATGTTGTACTTTTTCGATACCAAACTGGACTCCACACAGCCTGTGGATATTTTTCGACACGAAAATTATCTATCCACAGCACATATTGACACCTTTTTCACAAATAAATACCCTGTGGAAAAGTTTTTTCAACAAGAACAGGCTATTGTGGATAAAGTTTAAAAGTCATTGCAACCGCAAGGATATTCTGATATGATTATTGTGTTTTCACTCTGAATTGCTATTGTTGGTAAAATACGTTATCCACAGTTGGTGGATAACTTGTGGATAGTTTGTACAGAGCCTTTGTAAAAGGTTGTCCACATAAGGTGGATATTGTCGAATAACCGTTTTTCTTCCTTATTATATATTTTTCCACATTCATAGTATTGTATTTTTATTAATAATAAACTTTTATCGGAGAGTCAGGCTGTACAATCGTTGTACATACTCTTAGAGGAAAAGGAGGGGACCAGTTTGGAGAATATAGGGGACTTGTGGAATAAAGCCCTCTCGAACATAGAGAAAAAGATCAGCAAACCCAGTTTTGATACTTGGTTGAAGTCTACTAAAGCTCATTCCATACAAGGAGATACACTTATCATCACCGCTCCCAATGAATTTGCCAGGGATTGGCTTGAAGGAAGGTATTCTCAATTAATTTCCGGTGTTCTATTGGACATTACAGGCGAAGAACTCATTGTTAAATTTATTATTCCGCAGAACCAGGAACCGGAAGAATTTGATATACCTGTACCTCCAAAGAAAGTCGCTGATAACGACGACAGCCAGGAGTTTCATCAAAATATGCTTAACCCTAAATATATGTTCGACACCTTTGTTATCGGATCCGGTAACCGCTTTGCACATGCTGCATCACTGGCTGTTGCCGAAGCGCCCGCGAAGGCATATAACCCGTTGTTCATTTACGGAGGAGTAGGACTTGGGAAGACCCACTTGATGCATGCCATCGGACATTATGTCCTTGAGCATAATCCGGCTGCAAAAGTGGTTTATTTATCTTCTGAGAAATTTACGAATGAATTCATCAATTCCATTCGTGACAATAAAGCCGTTGATTTCCGGAACAAATACCGCAGTGTTGATGTCCTTTTAATCGATGATATTCAATTTCTTGCAGGGAAAGAACAGACTCAGGAAGAGTTTTTCCATACCTTTAACACTTTGCATGAAGAAAGCAAGCAGATCGTCATTTCGAGTGACCGGCCTCCAAAAGAGATTCCGACACTTGAGGACAGGCTCCGTTCAAGGTTTGAGTGGGGACTGATTACAGATATCACTCCTCCTGACTTGGAAACAAGGATTGCGATCCTGCGGAAGAAGGCAAAAGCGGAAGGATTGGATATTCCTAATGAAGCCATGCTCTATATCGCTAACCAAATCGATTCCAACATCCGTGAACTGGAAGGTGCCTTGATCAGGGTTGTGGCCTATTCATCGTTAATCAACAAAGACATCAATGCCGATCTGGCTGCCGAAGCTTTGAAAGATATCATTCCAAGTTCTAAACCGAAAGTGATCACAATCGCTGATATTCAAAGAGTGGTCGGTGAACATTTCAATATAAAGCTGGAGGATTTCAAAGCGAAAAAGCGCACTAAATCCATTGCCTTCCCGAGACAGATTGCAATGTATTTATCTAGAGAAATGACTGATTTTTCACTTCCGAAAATTGGAGAAGAATTCGGGGGACGGGACCATACGACCGTCATTCATGCACATGAAAAAATCTCTAAAATGCTTGGAGCTGATTCAGCTTTTCAGCATCAGTTGAAAGAGATCAGGGATGTTTTAAAAAGTTAACTGCTTTATGCCCTCTTAATCAGCAGATTCTGAAGAGAAGAAGTGCGATCATCACTGGCCGGTGGGCCTGGTCCCAGCGCTAGCTGCCCGTAGTCGTGCCTTTGGAGCGGAAATCCTTTTTTTCCAAAAGCAGATTTTGAGAAAAAACCATATAAAACACCAAAAAGTTAATAGAGAGTTATCCTGAATACTGTTAATAACTTTGCTATGTTTGCACACAGTCTGTCCACATGTGGATAGGCTGTGTTTCCTTTCGTTTTTCCCACTTATCCACATACTAACAGGCCCTATTACTACTAGTACTATTTTTTTAATAAATATATTAGTATATGCAGCAGTAAAAAAATTATGTTCAAACTGGAGGAAAAGATAATGAAATTTGTTATCCAAAGGGACAATCTCGTACAGAGTGTCGGGGATGTCATGAAAGCTGTCACATCCAGAACAACGATTCCAATTCTAACGGGGATCAAAATAACAGCTAATGATGAAGGAGTCACATTGACAGGAAGCGACTCCGATATTTCCATTGAATCTTTTATCCCAAAAGAGGAAGAAGGAAATGAAATCGTAGAGGTTTTTGAAACAGGCGGAATTGTGCTGCAAGCGAAGTTCTTCAGCGAAATCGTTAAAAAACTTCCCATGGACACAGTCGAAATTGAAGTTCAAAACCATTTGCAAACAGTGATCCGCTCAGGGAAAGCAGAATTTAATTTAAATGGACTTGATCCAGAAGAATATCCACATCTCCCGCAGATTGAGGAAGGAAATGCTTTCAAGGTACCAACTGACTTGCTTAAGACCATGGTAAGACAAACGGTATTCGCAGTGTCCACCTCAGAAACACGCCCCATCTTGACAGGTGTAAACTGGAAGGTGGAAAATGGGGAACTTTCCTGTATTGCAACAGACAGCCATCGTCTTGCGATGAGAAAGGCTCCACTTGAAAACGATAATGGAAATGAATACAATATCGTGATTCCAGGGAAAAGTTTGACGGAGCTTAGCAAGATTCTCGATGATAATTCTGAACCAGTGGAGATTGTCATTACTGATAATCAAGTACTGTTCAAGGCAAAACACTTATTGTTTTTCTCCAGACTATTAGAAGGCAACTATCCTGATACAAGCCGTTTGATCCCAAATGAAAGCAAAACAGAGCTGGTACTGGCAACAAAAGAATTTCTCCAGGCGATTGACCGTGCTTCTCTTTTGGCTAGAGAAGGAAGAAATAATGTCGTTAAATTATCGACGGTAGAAAACGGCGTAATCGAAATCTCTTCCAATACTCCAGAAATCGGGAAAGTCATCGAGCAGGTTCAAAGCCAATCGAATGAGGGAGAAGAATTGAAGATTTCCTTCAGTGCCAAATATATGATGGATGCTCTAAAAGCATTGGAAGGAACAGAAATCCATATTGATTTTACAGGAGCAATGAGACCGTTCGTTATCAAGCCTCTCCATGACGACTCTATATTGCAGTTGATTCTGCCTGTAAGAACATATTAATTCAAAAAGTATATGAACCGACTGGCTGACTAACAACATCTTCCGTTATGCAGCCAGTCGCTTTTTCATTTAGGAAGCAGCAAGACAGTCAGCTTTAACACGTTAAACCACTAAGAGGGACTGTCCCTTTCAGCGCTTTAAAGTGCCGAAGCGCCTTCTCCAAAAGCATTTGCAGGTTGTGTTTTGTATTAAGGTGAAAATATAGTAAAATAAAATAATTAGATATTATGCCGGAAAGTAGTGATCTATCATGGAAAAGAGAATTACCATTGATACTGAATATATAACTTTGGGCCAGTTTTTGAAGCTGGCTGAACTGATTCAATCAGGAGGAATGGCTAAATGGTTCCTGAGTGAACATGCAGTCTTTGTTAACGGAGAACAGGATCAAAGAAGAGGAAGAAAATTGAGGGTTGGAGACAAAGTTGAAATAGAGGAAAATGGGGCTTTCATCATCTCTGACGAAGAATAAGAGGATGACTGTTTATGTACATTGAAGAAATTCAGCTCAAAAACTATCGAAACTATGACTCCATTGATATCACATTTGAAAACAGTGTGAATGTTATATTGGGAGAAAATGCCCAGGGAAAAACCAATATCATGGAGTCGATTTATGTTTTGGCAATGGCAAAATCCCACCGTACATCAAATGATAAAGATTTAATACGCTGGGATGAGGAATATGCTAAAATAAAAGGCAGGATACAAAAATATAATGGCTCTATCCCTCTTGAATTGGTGATTTCCAAAAAGGGCAAGAAAGCCAAATCCAATCATATTGAACAGAAGAAATTGAGTCAGTATGTAGGAAATATGAATGTCGTCATGTTTGCGCCTGAGGATCTCCACTTAGTGAAAGGGAGCCCTCAAGTGAGGCGCCGTTTTATTGATATGGAAATCGGGCAGGTATCACCTGTCTATTTGCATGATATCGCTTTGTATCAAAAGATCCTTCAGCAGCGCAATCATTACTTGAAGATGCTGCAGATTAAAAAGCAGAAAGATGAGACGATGCTCGACGTTTTGACAGAACAGCTGATTGAAGTAGCGGGGAAAATCATCCGCAAGCGATTTGACTTTATCAAGCTTCTGCAAGAATGGGCACGTCCCATCCATTCAGGGATATCCAGAGGCATTGAAACCCTGGATATTCAATATAAACCGTCCATAGATGTATGCGAAGATCAAGATTGGTCGAAAATGGTAGGAATACTAGAGGACAAATTTAATTCTATACGACAGCGTGAAATAGATAGAGGGGTGACTCTTGCCGGTCCTCACAGGGATGATCTGCAATTCTTTGTCAATGACAGGGATGTCCAGACTTTCGGATCTCAAGGCCAGCAGCGGACCACGGCCCTTTCTCTGAAGCTCGCTGAAATCGAACTGATTCATTCAGAAATTAAAGAATACCCGATTCTTTTACTGGACGACGTATTGTCTGAACTGGATGACTTCAGGCAGTCCCATTTACTCAATACTATTCAAGGCAAGGTGCAGACCTTTGTCACAACGACCAATGTGGACGGCATCGATCATCAGACGTTGAATGAGGCCACAACATTTGAAGTTGAAGCCGGTCAGATCAAGAGAGTGAAGTGAGGTGTTTCCATGTATATTCATGTTGGGGAAGATGTGATGGTAAGAACAGATGAAATTGTTGCAATAATAGACAAGGATACTGTTCAATTTTCAGAGGAAATGCAATTATTTCTTAAAAAGAAAGAAAAACAGACGAGCAACCTGGCAAAAGGTACATATAAGTCTCTAGTGGTCACCGTAGACCAGTTGTATCTTTCACCATTGGCATCCACCACATTGAAGAAGCGTTCGAGAAAATGGAATACTCATGACAATCTTTTAAATAGATAGTGAGAATGAATAATATATATATGCACAGGAAGTGTAGGTGAATTGGTTTGACAATGGAACAAGAACAAAGACAATCTTATGATGAGAATCAGATACAGGTTTTAGAAGGTTTGGAAGCGGTAAGGAAACGTCCCGGAATGTACATTGGTTCCACCAGCTCCAGAGGACTTCATCACTTGGTTTGGGAAATCGTCGATAACAGTATCGATGAAGCCCTTGCAGGTTACTGTTCCGAAATCAAAGTAACAATTGAAGAAGACAACAGCATTACGGTCCGCGATGATGGACGTGGAATCCCGGTTGGCATCCACGAAAAAATGGGAAGGCCTGCTGTTGAGGTCATCATGACCGTCCTTCATGCCGGCGGTAAATTCGGCGGCGGCGGTTATAAGGTTTCAGGCGGTCTCCATGGAGTAGGTGCTTCTGTCGTGAACGCCCTGTCGACAGAACTGGAAGTATTCGTCCACCGTGACGGAAAAATCCATTATCAGAAATTCGAAAAAGGCGCTCCAAGTTTTGATTTAAAAGTGACAGGAGAAACCGATGTAACAGGAACAATCATCCACTTCAAACCGGATCCTGAGATCTTTACGGAAACAAGAGAATATGAATATGACATCTTAGCAAATCGTCTTCGTGAGCTTGCTTTCCTTAACAAAGGAATCAGGATTGTCATCGAAGACAAGCGTGTCGAAGATAAAAGTAATGAGTACCATTATGAGGGTGGAATCAAGTCCTATGTCGAACATTTGAATCGGACAAAAGAAGTCATCCATGAAGAACCGATTTTCATTGAGGGTGAAAGAGAAAACATTTCTGTGGAAATAGCCCTTCAGTACAACGATGGTTTCGCGAGCAACCTTTACTCATTTGCCAATAACATTCATACGTATGAAGGCGGAACACACGAATCGGGATTCAAGACTGCCCTGACCCGTGTCATCAATGATTACGCCCGAAAAAATAATTTATATAAAGAAAGTGATGCCAATCTTTCTGGTGAAGATGTCCGTGAAGGGATCACTGCCATTATCTCTATCAAACATCCTGATCCCCAGTTTGAAGGACAAACAAAGACAAAGCTTGGGAACTCGGAAGCAAGAACGATAACAGATGCTTTGTTCTCTGAGCACTTTGAATCATTCCTGCTTGAAAATCCTGTGGTCGCCCGAAAAGTAGTCGACAAAGGCTTAATGGCAGCACGAGCAAGGCTTGCTGCGAAAAAAGCGCGTGAACTCACCCGCCGAAAGAGTGCCCTGGAAGTATCAAGCCTGCCTGGTAAACTGGCGGACTGTTCTTCAAGGGATCCCAAAATCAGTGAAATCTATATAGTTGAGGGTGACTCAGCAGGCGGATCGGCCAAACAGGGCCGTGACCGCCATTTCCAGGCGATCCTGCCTCTTAGAGGAAAGATCATCAACGTTGAGAAAGCAAGACTTGATAAAATCCTTTCCAACAACGAAGTACGTGCGATGATTACTGCACTTGGTACTGGAATCGGCGAAGATTTTGACATCTCAAAGGCGCGTTATCAAAAAGTCGTCATTATGACAGATGCGGATGTTGATGGAGCGCATATTCGTACGCTGCTGCTGACATTCTTCTACCGCTATATGAGACAGATTATTGAAGCTGGTTATATCTATATCGCCCAGCCGCCTTTGTATCAGATCAAGCAAGGTAAAAAGATAGACTATGTCTATTCAGATAAACAGCTGGAAGAGGCACTGGCACAGCTGCCTGCGCAGCCTAAACCGGGAATTCAGCGTTATAAAGGTTTAGGAGAGATGAATGCCACTCAGCTTTGGGAAACCACAATGGATCCTGAATTCAGGACCCTTCTGCAGGTAAGCCTGGAAGATGCAATCGAAGCGGACGAAACCTTCGAGATGCTTATGGGGGATAAAGTAGAGCCTCGCAGAAACTTTATTGAAGACAATGCTGCATATGTGAAAAACCTGGACGTTTAATTCCTCAGCAGGATAGAAGCATCTTTTTCTATCCTGTCTTTTACATAAGGACCTATTCAATCGAGAGTATGAAGACGGCAGTATATCACTAAGAAACTTAAGAAACAAAAGCGGACATAGGTAGCTAAAATACCTTTTAAAAGGAGGTCCCTTCTATTATGGCGGAAACACCACGTTCTAATGTAAAAGAAATTAATATTAGCCATGAAATGCGTACATCCTTCCTGGATTATGCCATGAGCGTTATCGTTTCCCGGGCATTGCCGGATGTACGGGACGGTCTAAAACCCGTACACCGAAGAATCTTATATGCGATGAACGACCTGGGAATGACATCTGATAAAGCCTATAAGAAATCTGCCCGTATCGTCGGCGAAGTAATCGGTAAGTATCACCCGCATGGTGATACAGCTGTATACGATACGATGGTGCGTATGGCACAGGATTTCAACTATCGTTATATGCTTGTAGACGGCCATGGGAACTTCGGATCTGTCGATGGAGATTCAGCAGCAGCCATGCGTTATACAGAAGCCAGAATGTCCAAGATTTCAATGGAAATAATCCGTGATATCAACAAAGATACAATCGACTATAGAGATAACTATGATGGTTCAGAACGTGAACCAATTGTCATGCCTGCACGTTTTCCGAACCTGTTGGTGAACGGTTCCTCAGGGATCGCTGTAGGTATGGCCACCAATATCCCGCCTCACCAGCTGGGTGAAGTGATTGACGGCCTTCTTGCACTGAGCAATGACCCGGAAATCACAATCCAGGAACTGATGGATTATATTCCAGGCCCTGATTTCCCTACAGCGGGAATGATCGTCGGCAGAAGCGGAATCCGCCGAGCATACGAATCAGGTAAAGGCTCCATCACTATGAGAGCTAGAGTAAGAATCGAGACAAAGGCGAACGGTAAAGAAACGATTATCGTCGAGGAGATTCCGTATCAGGTCAATAAAGCAAAGCTTATTGAAAAAATTGCTGACCTGGTTCGAGATAAAAAGATTGACGGCATAACAGACCTTCGCGATGAATCCGACCGAAACGGAATGAGGATCGTCATTGAAGTCCGCAAAGATGCCAATGCCAATGTCCTTCTGAACAACCTTTACAAACAAACGGCATTGCAGACGAGTTTCGGAATCAACCTGCTTGCCCTTGTAGATGGGCAGCCGAAGGTACTTAATCTAAAGCAGTGTCTCTATCATTATTTAGAGCACCAGAAAGTGGTCATTCGCAGAAGAACCGAGTTCGAACTGAAGAAGGCCGAAGCGCGTGCGCACATTTTGGAAGGCTTGCGTATAGCCCTTGACCATATCGATGAAATCATCGCTTTGATCCGCGGCTCTCAAACAACTGACATTGCGCGGGAAGGCTTAATGGAGAACTTCTCTCTTTCTGAGAAACAAGCTCAAGCAATCCTCGATATGCGTCTTCAGCGCTTGACTGGTTTAGAACGAGATAAGATTGAAAACGAGTATCAAGAGCTTCTTAAGCTGATTGCAGAATTAAGAGCAATCCTTGCTGATGAGGAAAAGGTATTGGAAATCATCCGTGAAGAATTGAATGAGATCAAAGAGCGCTTCAATGACCAACGCCGTACTGAAATTGTGGCGGGAGGCATTGAGCAGATTGAGGATGAAGATTTGATTCCACGCGAGAATATCATCCTTACACTGACTCATAATGGATATATCAAACGTCTTCCAGTCTCCACCTACCGCAGCCAGAAACGCGGCGGCCGCGGAATTCAGGGAATGGGTACGAATGAAGATGATTTTGTTGAACATCTTCTCACCACATCCACACACGATACGATCCTTTTCTTTACAAACAAAGGAAAGGCGTTTAAAGCAAAAGGATATGAGATTCCTGAGTTCAGCCGAACGGCTAAGGGGATTCCAATCATCAACATGCTGGGTGTCGACAAAGGTGAGTGGGTCAATGCAATGATTCGTATAGAAGAGTTCGTTGATGACTGGTACCTGTTCTTCACTACAAAGCAGGGAATATCAAAGCGTACACCAGTCTCTGACTTCGCTAACATCAGAACCAATGGCCTGATCGCGATCAATTTAAGGGAAAATGATGAACTCATTTCCGTTAAGCTGACGGATGGAAGCAAAGATATGATTATCGGAACCAAAAAAGGAATGCTGATCCGATTCCCTGAAACAGATGTGCGTTCAATGGGGCGTACAGCTACCGGGGTAAAAGGAATCAATCTTGATTCTGACGATATTGTGGTAGGCATGGAAATCCTTGAAGAGAAAGACGATGTCCTGGTCGTTACGGAAAAAGGATTCGGTAAACGGACACCAGCAGAGGAGTACCGTATTCAAACACGCGGCGGGAAAGGCTTGAAAACCTGCAACATCACTGAAAGAAACGGTGAGTTAATTTCTGTTAAAGCTGTAACTGGTGAAGAAGACCTTATGCTGATTACAGCTAACGGCGTACTGATCCGTATGGATGTCAATGATATCTCGACAACAGGCCGTAACACACAGGGTGTGAAGCTGATCCGTTTAGATGAAAACAGTTCAGTTGCTACAGTGGCGAAAGTCGAGAAGGACGAAGAAAAAGAAGAAGAAGAGATCCCTGTTGATCTGACAGAAGAATCGGCTGATGGAGTCACAGAGGAAACCTCTGAAGAGAACGCAAACGATAATGATAACGAGAGCAGTAACGAATAAAACAGTAATCACTCTCCTTTCCGGGGAGTGATTTTTTATTTTCAGCATCATTAATGTATGAAATGCTTAAGAAAAACGGTGCGAAGATTGTTAATTGTCTGGTAAAATAAAGAAATGAACGCTGGACAGAGGTGAAATAATGAAAATCAAGATACAAGAGGCAGAAGAAGGCTGCATTCTTAATCAGGATATTTGGGGAATGACTTCCTTACCCATCATACCTAAGAAAACGGTCATCAAAGATATCCATATTAAAGTATTGCACTCATTTAATATCGAAGAAATATCTGTTGAAAGGATTAAAGCAGACGGAACCCCGTTTTCTCCTGTACAAGCAGTAGAGGATGAAGAGGAAAGAACAACAAAGCCTCTAAGGCAAAATGGTGACTTCCTGAATTTATATCTGATTAAAGTTCAGGAGTTCAAAGGGGAATTCCAAAACTGGCAATCTGGAATGTCTGTCTCCATTTCAAAAATCCGAAGCATCATCCTGCCTTTGCTGGAGCTTGTGGAGGAAAACCCAAGTAATGTTGCCCACCTCCACCAATATACTTCTAAAAAGGATTATATCTATCATCATCCACTGGCCACTGGCCTGTTGAGCGGGTTGATTGCCAAGAGGCTCGGAATGGATAACGGAAAAAAAATCCAAGTGACTCTTGCCGGGGTGCTGGCCGATTGCGGGATGGCCAAAATCCCTGCATCCATCCTTAGTAAAGAGACAGCATTGTCAGAATCTCAATTCAAAGAAATCAAGATGCATCCAGTATATAGTTATAAAATGGTGAAAGATATCAACCTCCTGAAACCTGAAACAAAACTAGCCATATTTCAACATCATGAGAGAATGGATGACAGCGGCTATCCAACAGGAGAGAACAAAGAAAAAATCCACCAATTCTCAAAAATTATCGCAGTTGCGGATGTATTCCATGCAATGACATCTGAGAGGGTTTATAGGAGCAGACAGCTGCCATTCCAGGTGCTGGAGCAAATAAAGGAAGACCATTTTGGCAAGTATGACATCCAGGCGGTTCAGGCGCTTATGGATATCATCTCAGACCTTACCATCGGTACAGAAATCCGTTTATCCAACGGAGAAGCTGGGGAAGTCATGTTCATAACAAGAGAAAATCCAACCCGTCCGCTACTACAGATGAAGGAAACAGAGACGATTTTGGATCTTGCGAAGAGAAGAGACTTATTTATAGAAGAAGTACTTTCTTAATCTGCAGAATTCGAAGCGGATCAGCCGGATGCTGGTTCGTTTCTTTTTAATGGAGAATGCTTCAAGATAAGTGAGAGTTTATTTCACCTGTAAAATCATAATTTTTTCTTGTAATCTCATGATGGTAAATGTATAATGAATCTCGTTGGCAAAAAGCCGGCTGAAACTTTTTTTTGAAAAGTTATTGACATTATAACTAGATGAATGTTATATTATATAAGTCGCTTACGACAAGCGCACATTGAACATTGAAAACTAAACAACTCAAAACGTCAACGTAAATCTAGTAAGAACATGTTTCTTACAAAGTTGCTAATACTTTAAAAATAGCAAATGAGCAAGTCAAACTTCTTTCGGAGAGTTTGATCCTGGCTCAGGACGAACGCTGGCGGCGTGCCTAATACATGCAAGTCGAGCGGATTGATGGGAGCTTGCTCCCTGAAATCAGCGGCGGACGGGTGAGTAACACGTGGGTAACCTGCCTGTAAGACTGGGATAACTCCGGGAAACCGGGGCTAATACCGGATAGTTCTTTTCCTCGCATGAGGAAAAGTGGAAAGGCGGCTTCGGCTGCCACTTACAGATGGACCCGCGGCGCATTAGCTAGTTGGTGAGGTAACGGCTCACCAAGGCAACGATGCGTAGCCGACCTGAGAGGGTGATCGGCCACACTGGGACTGAGACACGGCCCAGACTCCTACGGGAGGCAGCAGTAGGGAATCTTCCGCAATGGACGAAAGTCTGACGGAGCAACGCCGCGTGAGTGATGAAGGTTTTCGGATCGTAAAGCTCTGTTGTTAGGGAAG
>NZ_VTEH01000001.1 GCF_008180615.1 Rossellomorea vietnamensis | reverse complement strand
TTAAGTTAGTCTAAAAAGTGGACACAGGAAAATGGTAATAAGTTAGAATATAACTATCATTTATAAGGACGTGTTCACATGGGAAAACATTACTCATCCGAATATAAAGAGTATGTATGTAAAATGGTTGCGGAGGAAGGAAGAAAAGCTTCAGAGGTAGCTTATGAGCTGGAGATCCCTTACACCACGATGACTAAATGGGTACGGAAATATAAAAAAGACATTCAAGCTCAGAACAGTAAGCATGACTATGTTACGCCTTCTGAGTTTGAGAAGCTCAAAAAGCAACATGAAAAAGAGATGAAAGCCTTACAGGAGGAGAATGAGATCCTAAAAAAGGCCATGCACATCTTCACCAAAAAAACCGAGTAAAGTTTGAGTTCATTGAAGCCCATAGAGATGAACATACGGTAGTGAAGATGTGTGATGTATTAAATGTATCCTCCAGCGGCTTCTATAAATGGCTGGAAAGACAGGCTATGGGCGAGACAGAAAGAGAGAAACGTAAGAAGGAACTCCTTCAGAAAATTAGTAAGTCCTATCATGAAAGTCTGGGSACTTATGGAAGCCCTAGAGTCCATGATGATTTAATTGAGTGGAACTATACGGTTTCCTTGAAAACAGTTGCACGTTATATGCAGGAACTTGGGCTGAGAGCCATTCCGGAAACAAAGTTTGTGGTCACAACGGATTCTAATCACTCGCTCCCTCTATATCCAAACGTGGTGAATCGACAATTTACTGTCGACACCCCAAACAAAGTGTGGGTTGCCGATATAACGTATGTCTGGACACTTGAAGGCTGGCTTTATCTAGCTTCAATTATGGATTTGTTTTCAAGAAAAATTGTGGGCTGGAGCCTAGGAAATACAATGAAAAAGGAACTAACCTTAGATGCTTTAAAAATGGCGTTTGATTCAAGGAAACCTGGCGAAGAACTCATCCATCATTCCGACCGTGGATCCCAATATTGTTCAAATGATTACATTGATTGTTTAAAGGAAAGAGACATTCAGATAAGCATGAGTCGGAAGGGAGATCCATACGATAATGCCTGTATTGAATCCTTCCACGCCACGATTAAGAAAGAGCTAATCTACCGTTTCCGTTTTGAGACAAGAGAACAGGCTGCCAAGGCCATTAATTTCTATATATCAGCTCGTTATAATGAGAAGCGAAAACATTCGACATTAGGCTATCTTTCGCCTAACAACTTTGAAAGAAAATACCAACTGGACTCTTTGAAAAATATCTCATAAATGTACCATTTGCCTGAGGAATGAATGATTCGATTTTGAATCACTCATTCCTCAGGCCCAGCAAACGAAGTGCGGTAGCAAAGTCAGTTACAAAATACCTTTTTAAATTGTCCATTTTCTTGACAGAAGTCCANAGACAAGAGAACAGGCTGCCAAGGCCATTAATTTCTATATATCAGCTCGTTATAATGAGAAGCGAAAACATTCGACATTAGGCTATCTTTCGCCTAACAACTTTGAAAGAAAATACCAACTGGACTCTTTGAAAAATATCTCATAAATGTACCATTTGCCTGAGGAATGAATGATTCGATTTTGAATCACTCATTCCTCAGGCCCAGCAAACGAAGTGCGGTAGCAAAGTCAGTTACAAAATACCTTTTTAAATTGTCCATTTTCTTGACAGAAGTCCAGAAGTGGTCTCTAGAAAGGCTATAGAGACCAGTTCGCTTGGAAATCCGCTTGGAAGTGGTTTCTAGGAAGGCTATAAAGACCAATTCGCTTTAGAAACTGCCCCGAAGTGGTCTCAAGGAATGTAAAAAAGACCAGTTTGGATCATCTACTGAACTGGAATGGATGTCTAGAGGTTTCCTGGAGACCTTTTTTTCAATTTCTAAGTCGCTTCGGTCCTTTTGAGGAATTCTAGAATAAATTCGCGGACTAAAAGAAGCATATCATTGCCGGTATGCTTCTCTCACTTTTGAGTATCATAGGTGAAAATATTTGTGTAGCCGCACAGATTACAAAATAATCTGAACTTATATGTATGGTCATTCATTTTTTCGACTAAGTCGACTTGCTGGGGACCTGTAGCTAAACTGAATATGGCAAATGACGGTGAATCAATAAATGGAGAAAGAGGATACACCCATGGCAGGATCCGCTGACAGCTCTCACACTTGTATATGTTTTCAATCTCTTCCATAGAAGAACACCATCCAATTTTTGTAAAGATATGTAGGCTGGCTTCATTTTACCATTTGCTTAAGGGAGCTATCTACACATATTCCTATAGTTATATAATTTTATAAAATGAAAGAAACAGACCACTTTAGAATAATGGTAAAATAAAGAAAATCTTTCATCAGCGAGGTTATATATGAAACTAAAAACTTTAAGGTCTATTTTTATGTCGGCATTGATTTTGCTAATCCTTTTTATTTTGATATTCGGGGTCACATTCGGAATTCTATTTATCATAGCGAACTTTATATTTGTGGTATTTTTATACTTTATATCTCAAAAGCTTGGAAGCAAATGGTTGAGAATTATTCAAAGAACAGCCCTCGTCGCTTACGGTTTGTTCTTTGTTTCCTTTGGTGCGGTGCAGATCATGCTGATGTTGGAGGCGGGCAGGGAAATACCTGATGATATCGATTATGCTGTCATTCTCGGAGCCGGCTTGAAGGGAGAGGAACTTTCAGAGACCCTGAAGTCCAGACTTGAGGCAGGGGCTGATTATCTGCAAGAGCATCCTGAAGTTCCCGTTATTGTATCTGGAGGACAGGGGGAAGGAGAAGATATACCAGAATCAACCGCAATGTTCAGGTACCTTACTTCTCACGGCATTTCAGAAGACAGGATCACGGAGGAAAACCAATCAACCACTACATGGGAAAATTTGCGTAATTCAAAAGCTATCCTGGAAAGCAAAGGGGAAGAGGATGGAAAAATATTGATCATCACAAGCGATTATCATGTTTTCCGTGCCACGCTTACCGGAAAACAGCTTGGGCTGGACAGCAGCGGACTGGCAGGAGAGTCAGGCTTCTTCATTAAAATCAATTATATGATCAGGGAATACTTTGCTGTGGTTAAGACAGTTTTCATTGGAGGAGAATGAGTATCGATTCAGTGTCATGTACCCTTTAAAAAGCTTTAGTAGATAGATTGCTCAAGAACAAATCCAGAAAAGTCTTCTTTAGTATCCATTCTCATGTTATTAAACGCATAACCACAGATTATCTGCAAAACTTTTACAATTATTCTTGTATACTGAAATCTTCCCCGCTATAATATAGTGAAATTATTCATCTAGTAAATGGATTTATGAATATAAATGGGGTGGGGTTGAGAGTGGAAGCTTTAATCAATACGAGGAAGCCTGGTGACTTCCGTTTGGGCCTCCAGGCAGGGATCAGTATTGCAGTCGGTTATTTTCCTGTGGCACTGACCTTTGGCCTTCTGGCACGTACAACCGGATTGTCCTTTTACGAAACAGTGATGATGAGCCTGCTTGTGTTCGCAGGGGCTGCACAATACATTTCTCTAAGTTTAATAGCGATTGGCACGGGTGTTTTTGAAATTATTCTCACTACATTCATTGTGAATATCCGTCATTTTCTCATGTCGGCTTCGCTGAATGAAAAGCTCGAAAAAGAAAAAGGATGGGTAAAGGCCATTTATTCTTTTGGCATTACCGATGAGACTTTTACCGTGATTTCCGTCAAGGATGGCAAGGTGAAAACGGCTTTTGCATTTGGGGTCATCCTCATTTCTTATGCCAGCTGGGTAGTCAATTCCGGGCTCGGTTATATCATTGGAGAAATTCTTCCTCAATTCCTGCAGGTAAGTATGGGGGTAGCACTTTATGCCATGTTCGTCGGCCTGCTCGTCCCTTCCATGAAGAAAAGTGTGAAGGTTGTCTATCTTGTCGCAACAGCAGCTGCGTTGAACAGTGTGTTTCTGTTTACCACTTCCATATCAGAAGGCTGGGCAATCATGATATCGACAATTGTGTCTGCTGTCCTAGTAGAGTTTGTGACAAGCCGGAAGATGAAAGGGGAGCCTTACAATGAGTGAAACAATTTTAATCATGATTATCGGAATGGCGGCTGTCACGTATATTCCGCGGCTTGTCCCACTCATTATGTTTCAAGGGAAAGAGCTTCCTCCATTTTTGCAGGGAGTTTTAAAAAATGTACCGTTTGCTGTGCTGGGCGCCTTGATTTTCCCGAAAATCCTGTTGATTAGTGAAGGAGATATTTGGTTTGGCGTTGTTGGAGCCGCTTCAGCGTTCATTATTGCTTATCTCGGAGCAAATGTCATTGTTGTCGTGCTTGGCGCAATTGCCGTGCTTTCTGTTTATTCGTTGGTTTTTATGTAGGGAAGGGTCTTTGGATTCTTCTCTTTTTTGATTGTATTTTAAGGAGCTTTTCAATATTGGGTTTCCCTCGTGTCCCGCGTGAGAGCCACCAGAAGCCATTTTTTCATAGTTAGATCCCTCATGCCCGCGTGAACTTGCTGCCTTTCCTAATATGTTTTTCCCTAAGTGGTAAACTAAGAGGAGTTTGTTGGAACTGGTTGTTCTATTCTTTAGGACATGTCATTACATATAGTATAGAGGAATGAAGGGAGGAACCAGTTGTGCGTAAATGGGCTTTCAGGGCTGTGTTGTTATATTTGCTGTTAGGGATCTTTTTTTACGTTTATCTTTACTTTTTAGCGGATTCATCTTTGCCTGATGTTTATAAAGGCAGCAGTGCCGATCCGGAAACGTTTATGAACGGCAGGGAACTGATGCTGAGTGAAGAGTATTCGAAGATAAAGAATTTATTGTTCTTTCTGTCCACCCCATATGAATGGCTGTTTTATTTTCTGATATTGATACTGGGGGTTTCGAAGGCATTTCAACGCTGGTCCCAGTCCACATCTAAGTATAAGATACTTCAGACGGGGATTTATCTGTTCTGGCTTTCGCTGCTTTCCAATGTGGTGATTTTTCCTTTTCAATATATTTCTTACAGAATCTCGAGGGACTATGCTATTTCTACCCAGACCTTCTCTGAGTGGATGAAGGATGAATTGACTGACTTCTGGGTGAATTACCTGACGATGTTCATCATTGTTTCCGTTCTATACTGGCTGATACGGAAGTTTCCTAAAAGATGGTGGCTGGCTGCATGGGCTTTGTCTGTTCCATTCAGTATTTTCATGATGTTCATCCAGCCTGTCCTGATTGATCCTTTGTATAACGAATTTACTCCTTTGAAGGATAAGGTTCTCGAAGAAAAAATCCTGGACATTGCTGATCGTGCAAATATCCCGGCTGATCATGTTTATGAGGTCGATATGTCCTCAAAGACAAACTCGCTTAACGCCTATGTCACAGGAGTGGGGTCGAATTCAAGAATTGTACTATGGGATACGACGATCAACAAACTCTCGGAAAGAGAAATCCTTTTTGTCATGGCACATGAAATGGCTCACTATGTCGAAAAGCATATTTATATCGGAATAGCCTTGTATCTGACTTTTTCATTCTTCGGTTTGTGGATCGCCGCGAAACTGATGAATTTTATTGTCGGCAGACATGGAGACAAGGTGAAGGTGGAAAGAGTCTCCAGCCTGAGTTCGCTTCCGTTGTTCCTTGTGATCACCTCCGTGCTCATGTTCACCATCAGCCCGTTCTCAAATTATATATCCCGATATCAAGAGACTCGAGCCGATCGTTATGCCATTGAAATGACGGGAGATAAGGAAGCCGCTATTTCCTCCTTCCAAGAACTGTCAAGGGTGGGCTTGAGCCAGGTCAATCCGCCTCTTCTGGTCAAAATCTTCAGATACGGTCATCCGACAATGCTTGAAAGGCTGATCATGCTGGAGGAATATGAAGAAGAATAATTGAAACTAAAATCCCTCCCATCCGTATGTAACAGTACAGACACTGGGAGGGATTTTTATTATGGAAGAAATCAATTCTCGACTTGAAAAGATTAAAGAGGACTTAAGATTACATAGAAAATGGTCTGATCAGCAAAGCAGCCTTGAAAAAGAAATTAATGAGGTAAAAGGCAAGCTGGATCAGTTGAAAAGAGAACTACAAAAAGAAAACCGTGATATAGACAAGCTTGAAGGGTGGACTATAACAGGGCTGCTGCTGACGATGACAGGAAAAAAAGAGGAGCGTCTTCAAAAGGAAAAGGAAGAGGCGGTAAAAGCAAAGATCCGGGTTGAAGAGTGGGAACTGACCTTACAGGAACTCCTCAAGGAAGAACGGGAAGTTTCTAGTAAACTCAGCGATCTGGGTTCTCCTCAGGCCCGGTACGAGCTTCTGCTTGAAACGAAAGAACAAATGATACATGATTCTTCTTCACCTTTAAGCCAGCTGTTATTTAACCTTGCCGAACAGTCAGCTGAATTTAAAGCTCAGCTGAAAGAAGTGAAGGAAGCTGAAGATGCAGCCGCCATGGCTCTTCTGAAATTGGACTCTGCAGCAGCTTCGCTTGAAAGTGCCGGAAACTGGGGAATGGTTGACATGGTCGGAGGAGGGCTTATCTCCAGTGCCGCTAAACGTTCAAAAATGGATGAAGCTCAAAGATCACTTCACGAAGCACAGAGATACCTGAAGAAGCTTGAAAAAGAATTGGCGGACCTGAATATGGAATCTGCGCAAACCCTGGAGACTTCAGGCTTTTTAAATATGACTGATCTGTTTTTCGATAACTTTTTCTCCGATATGATGGTTCAGGACAAAATCAGCCGTACAGTTGCTGGGGTGGGCGAAACAAGAAGAGAGCTGCGCAGCCTTTCCGCGAAGCTGGAGCAAAATGCGAATAAACTGGCTGAAGAAATAGAAGAGACAGAAGAGAAGAAGAAAAAACATCTCGAGAACGCCTAAATGAAAGATGGACTGACTTTTTGAGTCAGTCCATGTTTTATATACCGTATTTCTCTGTCATTTTTTTCAGCTGCTGTGATAATGCCATAAATTTTTTCTTGTCCCGCTGATCGAGAGCGGAGTCCAATTCTTCTTGCAGCTTCCGTTTTTGATTGACTAAGTTCAATTCGTTTAAAATCATATCCACATATATCTCAGTTAAAGTCATATCGGTGGCTGTTTTCCGTGACATTGCACAAGCCTTCATCATTTCTGAATAAGTTTTCTTTTTATCCATTTAAGCTCACCTCTGAAGTCTTTTTTTAAAAGCAGATTCCACAGAACCCGATAACACATGACACCTGGACGATAAGTTTTGGAAGGGTATAAGCTTTACGGTGTATACGGCCCTTAATGTAAACAATTGCTGATTTAAGATTTGTTACAGGATCTCATACAGCATATGCCTGTTGGATGGTGTTTGCCTTGCCGGCCTGATCTAAATAAGAGACGAAACTTTGCAGTGGTTCCTCCGATTTTCCGGTTGCTTAGGAAATAATTAAGCTTACCTCTTTGGAACATTTGCCTGTCGGGGCTGGACAAGGCGCTTCCGCTTTTGTTTTAAAAGAACTTTTTTATATTATATGAGAAAAGTCATAAGAAAACAACGAAAATATTTTAATTTTCTGATAATTATTTAGTGGACATTTTTGGAATATTTTATGGAAAACAAGTGTTATTTTGGGGATATTATGCTATTCTATTAGAGAAAAATGTAGAGGAGGCGAAGAAATGGTCGAAAAATCTCGTATAATCGAAGAATATGAAATCAACCCTTATACGATGTTGATTATGCCAATAGAATATGGAACCCGGACTTATACGGAAATCCATGAAGGAAATGAAACCTTAGTATCTCCCTTTAAGCCTTTTGAAATCATCAAGAAAAGCTGTGAGTTTTTCGGGTCTTCCTATCAAGGAAGAAAAGACGGAACGAAGCGGTTAACAGGTATCACCCATAAAGCCCCCATCATTGTAGATCCTCATTCGTCTATTTATTTGTTCCCTACCACTTCACCAGCCAAATCAGAATGCATTTGGATCTCCCATGATCACGTACTTTCCTATACTAAATTAAACAGCAAAGAGATTAGCGTCACATTCCGAAACCGCAGGAGCTTTACACTGCCCATGTCATTTGCCAGCTTTGAGGCGCAGATGATGAGAACGGCGATGCTCCGGATCAACTTTCAGCATCGGATCTTGAATGCTGACAGAAAGTCTTCATCACAAAATTTTGGAGTCTTTCCAGGGAGGGCTTCCGAGCATGTGCCGGTGTATGCCTGGGGACAGAAAACCTCGGGGGAGGATTTATAAGAGTTGGTTAAACTCGCCTTCTTATTGAGAAGGCAGTTGTTTGGCCGACAGCTTAAAGCGTGAGATGCCTCACGCTTTTTTGCTTTTTGGGGCCTGGGTGTTCAGGAAGCGCTGATACAAGTAGTGCCTCAGCAGGTCCTCGACCCTGTTGCGCAGCCGGGGATTGAAGTAGTTGTGATGCTCTTCGTATCCTTTGTAGAGAAATAGATACATGGTGAAGGCATCGTCTGATTTGATTCTTTCCACTTTCATACCGTTGTGTTTCATGTGCTTCTTCACGCTTGCAAGTTCACTCTGGATGATCTTCATTGTTTCCTCAATCAGTTCCAGGTAGGGCCTTTTCAGTTTGAAGGGACTCTTCTCCACAACCGTGAAGTCCCTGTCCAGCACAGTCAAGACCATCGGCAGGTAAATCGCCTGCTCTAAGATGTTTCGATCTTCCTCAGATATCCTGGTCATAATTATGCTCCTTCTTATAAGGAATTAAAGAACGTGTGTTCGTATTTTTATTGTACGTACTTTTTACTGATTTATCAATATCCAATATTGAAGAATAAGGTCGAATTGAAATCTTTTTTTATAGTATGGTTGAATATTTCCAAATCTAATCAGGTTAAACTGCTCGATTGGAGGGAAATCAAAAAGCTTTTTCTACTAATTCCGAGAAATATCAATCTCAAGAAGGAAAAAATACGGTAGTATCGAAAAGAAAAGAGCTGCTCTTCCCCGATTAGAGATAAAACTCTTAGTATCCGGGAAAAAATCCGGCTCTTGGGATTTTTCCGAAAGCAACCATATATGCGAAAACAGCCTTTCATACAGGGTTAGCATTAGCGGGCCCGCTAGTTCCGCAGGAGACTGAATACCTTGCTCTCCAAGATCACTATAAAAAAGCAGATTATAGAAAAAACTCTCCCCGTAAAATGCAAAAAATTCCGCAGACAAAGGATTTGAGCCGGGCCTGTCGAACTTTTTAAAATAAGGTAACCATTTATATTGAAAGGGAGTTGGCGTTTTGACAAACAAAAGAGGAATCACTGCAGAAGATTTATTTGCTTTGAAGTCGGTTTCAGACCCAAAGCTTTCACCTTATGGAAATGAAGCCGTTTATGTGTTAACTGAAATGGATCAGGAGAAGAACGTTTACATATCTAATTTGTATCATTTAAATATTGATACGGGAACCAGCCGCCAGTGGACTTTTGGAGAAAACCGGAACAGTTCTCCAAGGTGGTCTCCGGATGGGAAAGAAATTGCTTTTGTATCAGACCGGTCTGGCAAAAGCCAATTGTATTTACTGTCAGTAAAGGGCGGGGAAGCGCAGCAGCTTACTCACTGCCCGAACGGTGCATCACAGCCGTTATGGTCTCCATGCGGCACGAAAATCGCTTTCTCTGCAGCTTTAAAAGAAGGAGAAACTCTGACAGAAGGAGAGGAAGATGAAAAATTCCCGCAGCCGCTTGAAGTGAAGAAGATGAAGTATAAATCCGATGACAGTGGATTTTTCAGCGGTAAGAGAAGCCATATTGCGGTCATGGATCTCAAAACATTGGAGATGAAGGAAGTTACGGAAGGGGAAGTTGACTACTCCCTGCAATCCTGGTCGCCCGATGGCAAGTACATAGCGTATGGTGCTGATAAAAGCGCCGACCTGGATACATCATTTCAAACTGATCTGTTCTTATATGATATAGAAAGCGGAAATGAGAAAAAGGTAACCGGAGGAACGGGGTATTTCGGAAACGCAGCCTGGTCGCCAGACAGCCGCTCCATCGCTCTTCTTGGACATGAAAAAGAGTATCAGAACGCTACGTTGACGAAGGTATGGCTGTATGAGATGGAAACAGAATCGTTAAGCTGTTTGACAAGTGAACTGGACAGCCCGGTTGGCGATTTCATGGTTATTGATTTTCAGCAAGGCGTCTCGAATCCGGGAATCCAGTGGGCGTCGGATAATCAAAGCTTTTATTTTCTGGCCTCCGACAATGGAAACACCGTGCTTTATTACGGAAATCTTGACGGAGCCCTCTATCCAGCATTATTGGAAGACCAGCATATTTACGGATTTGATTTGGATGCAGACAATCAAAAAGCCATTGCCGCCATCAGTAATCCCGAACTCCCAGGCGACCTGTTCATGCTTGATATTCCTACAGGAAGCTTGAAACAGCTTACGTCAGTCAATGAAGAATTTCTTTCAGAAGTAGAGCTTTCGAAAACAGAAGCTCTTACTTTTAAAAGCAGTGATGATTGGGAAGTGAACGGCTGGCTGATGAAGCCTGCAGGCCTTAAAGAAGGAGAAAAATACGGTTTGATTGTTGAAGTCCATGGCGGTCCCCATATGATGTATGGGAATACCTATTATCAAGAGTTCCAGATGCTTGCAGCTGAAGGATATGCTGTTCTCTTCATCAATCCACGGGGAAGCCATGGATACGGACAGACATTCGTGGATGCTGTCAGAGGAGATTACGGCGGCGGAGACTATGAGGATGTAATGGCAGCTGTAAATCATGCCATTGAAAAATATGACTTCATCGATAAGGACAGACTGGGGATTACGGGTGGAAGCTACGGTGGTTTTATGACAAACTGGATTGTCGGCCACACTGATCGATTCAAAGCAGCTGTCACGCAAAGGTCGATTTCAAACTGGGTGAGCTTCTATGGTGTCAGTGACATCGGATACTATTTCTCCGAATGGCAGATTGATGCAGACTTGAATGATATAGAAAAGCTCTGGAAACACTCGCCTCTTGCTTATGCGAAGAATATTAATACACCGCTCCTGATCCTTCACAGCGAAAAAGATTACCGGTGCCCGATAGAACAGGCAGAGCAACTGTATATTGCTGTCAAAAGGCAAGGGAAGGAAACTGAGATGGTGAGGTTCCCTGAATCAAATCATAACCTTTCAAGGAACGGAAAACCTAATCTGAGAGTGGCCAGATTGAATTATATTAAAGATTGGTTTGGCAAGTACATCTGATGATATGAGGAGCTATCCGGTAAAAGTGCTAAATGCTTTTGCCGGATATTTTTCTGTGCAGGGTGCAGTGTAAATGATATTTCATTTTCGTAACAATATTAAGAAAAGCAAGCACCTATGATATACTTTTTATAAATACTAAGAATTTACGCAATTCGGGTATTTTTTTAGTGAATAACCAGTCCATTCTATTCTCTTCCCTAATAGTAATGCGTACTGAGAGGGTCACTTCTAAGAAAAATAAAAAAATGGGTTTTGTTCTATGAATGTTTAGGGGAAAGATATAGTATGGATATTGAGATGATAAAAGCATGGTTCACACTTGAAAATATAATGAATTTAATAGAGGAATATCGTTCGTTTGGTCCTTTGCCCGGCATTCTGCTGCCAATGCTGGAAGCTTTTCTGCCATTTCTGCCGCTGTTTGTGTTTGTGCTGGCTAATGTAAATGCATTCGGCCTGTGGTTTGGCTTTCTGTTTTCCTGGATAGGTGCCTCGCTGGGTGCATTGATTGTGTTTTTACTGGTGAGAAAATATGGCCAAGCCCGTATTTTCCGCTTTTTAAAAAACAACAAGCAGGTTCACCGTTTGACGAAGTGGGTTGACCGCCACGGATTTGGTCCGCTTTTCTTATTGTTATGCTTTCCTTTTACACCATCGGCCCTGGTCAATATCGTGGCTGGCTTGTCGGGAATCAGTATTTTTCAATATATGCTCGCCGTCGCAGCCGGAAAAGCCGTGATGATTTTCACCATTAGCTTTATCGGCCACGATATTGTATCATTATTTCAACAACCATTGCGTACTGCACTAGTACTGGCAGGTATCTTCGTTCTTTGGATTGCAGGTAAACGGGTGGAAGCCCGAATCAACAAAAAAGTAGAAAAAGATCACTCCCGCGGGTAACCTGGGTAGGAGGAATTAGATTGAGAGACAGCATAAAAAGAGAGAGTCTTGAATGGGTGAAAGCTTTAGGAATAGGATTGATTATATTTGTAGTCATCAGGACTTTCCTGTTTTCAAACTATGTTGTTGAAGGAGAATCCATGATGCCAACCCTTCAGGATGGCAATAAGCTTGTTGTCAATAAGATTGGCTATCAGGTAGGCGAGCTTCATCGGTATGACGTTGTTGTATTCCACGCAAGTGAAAATGAGGATTATGTCAAACGCATCATCGGCCTGCCCGGGGATACCGTAGAATATAAAGATGATAAATTGTATGTGAATGGCGAAGCGCAGCCGGAGCCTTACTTGGAGAAATTCAAGGAGGAAATGGTCGGAACCAAACTGACAGGCGATTTCACGCTTGAGGAAATCACAGGTGAACAAACCGTTCCTGAGGGAAAAGTATTTGTTCTGGGCGATAACAGGCGCAGCAGTATGGACAGCCGCTACTTTGGATTTGTTAATCAGGATCAGGTTGTCGGGAAAGTGAATATGCGTTATTGGCCGTTAAATGAATTCGATGTCCAGTTTGGTGACTGAAGTATAGACGCTTGATTCTTATGAATCGGGCGTTTTTTATTTATGCAGGAAATATCAACCTCTAATGATGACTTTGCATTATGTCCCCGCCCATCACAGCGCCGGAGAGTCCGTATGCAGTGAAACAGACTCAGTTCCCAGGGGCAAATAACCTGAATGGCAGGTTGTCGGGGAAGAAGCAATATCAGTATGACATGGATAGATATAAGCTGGATGAACGCGAATCGTACCAATAAAAAGAGCTCAGTAGAAGAGAACGGTACGATTAGCGGGAAAACGTACCATCAACGAGGGACTTGGAGGAGAGAACGGTACGATTAGCAGGGAAACGTACCATCAAAGAGAGAGTTGAAGAAGGTAACGGTACGATTAGCGGCAAAACGTACCATCAACGAGGGGCGTGGAGGAGAGAACGGTACAATTAGCAGGGAAACGTACCACTAAAGAGGGAGTTGAAGGAGATAATGGCATGATTAGCGGGAAAACGTACCACCAAAGAGAGAGTTGAAGAAGAGAACGGTACGATTAGCTTTAAATACATACCATCAAAAATTGAATTCACCCTTTATATGCCAAGCTAAGAGCAGCAGCAGCTAAAGGTAAAACATCAATATAAAAAAACTGGAAGAATAAAGAAGAAAAATAAACTCAAAACCAAAAAACACCATCAACTAGCATAAAGGCAAGTTGATGGTGTTTTTGTTTGATAGCAGCAGGCATGCAGCAGCTTCCTCAGGAGAACGGAAAAAATTCAATTTCACTCCTCATCGTTCACTTCACCATCGCCTACTTCGTCTTCACCAGGGGCGTCACCACATGCTGTCATCGTTGTGGCCAGCATCGCCGCAAGAAGCATATAAAGCAGCTTTTTCTTCATAAAATCCCTCCGTTCTATAAGGTCTATTTTTCAAAATCTACTCATAGAGTGCACTAAAATAGCAGGAATATCCCGGCTGCAGCCATCCTTGTATATGGAAGTAGACATTTCCCTGTGAAATTAGAGGAATCACACAGGTTATTGTCGAAATATTCAACTATGAAGTGAAGACTGTTAGGAGGATACAAAATGAGATTAAAGAATAAAACAGCCGTAATTACGGGTAGTGCGAATGGGATAGGGCTGGCAGCCGCTAAAAAGTTTGCCCGGGAAGGCTGCACGGTGCTGCTGGCAGATTTTGATGAGAGCAAGGGAGCGTCGGAGACTCAAGCATTAAGGGATTCAGGAGGAAATGCTTCATTCTATCAGGTTGATACCGCCGATCGTGAAAGCGTTAACACCTTTGCGGAAAAGGTAATGAAGGAACACGGCGGTGTTGATATTTTAGTCAATAATGCCGGTATTACGAGGGATAGCCTGATGTCGAAGTTGACGGTGGAAGATTTCCAAAAAGTGCTCGATGTTAATCTAACAGGGGTATTTCACTGTACTCAGGCATTTCTGCCGGCCCTGGTGAAAAGCGGTAAGGGTAAAATTATCAATACAGCGTCTGCCAGCGGACTTTTCGGGAATGTGGGCCAGACGAATTATGCTGCATCCAAGGCAGCTGTAATTGGGATGACCAAGACCTGGGCAAAGGAATTTGGGGCAAAGGGAATCAATGTCAATGCCGTTGCACCCGGAGTGATCGAGACAGAAATGACCGCGAATATTCCCGATAAGGTGAAAGCACAAATGAATGCTTTAATTCCTTTGGGAAGATTCGGGAAAGCCGAGGATGCGGCAAACGCTTATTTATTTTTAGCCTCGGATGAATCTGACTATATTAATGGAATTGTTCTTCAGGTTGATGGCGGAATAATGATGTAAATGAGAGGATGATGAAAATGAGAAATGTAGTGATAACGTCTGCCTTCAGGACTCCTGTAGGAGCTTTTGGAGGAACATTTAAAGATCTGCTGCCGACCGATTTAATCGTCCCGGTAATGAAAAAGGCGGCGGAAGAAAGCGGGCTTGGCCCGGGAGAAATCGATGAAGTCATACTGGGGCATTGTATCCAGCGTACTGATCAGCCTAATACAGCAAGGACCGCAGCTCTGATGGCCGGCTTTGAAGATACTACGACTGGTTACACTATTCAAAGACAATGCGCCAGTGGAATGCAGGCCATCATTTCTGCATTTATGCAGATTCAAACGGGCATGTCGGATATAGTGCTTGCCGGCGGAGTGGAGGCGATGAGCTCGAGTCCGTACATCATGAAGGGTCACCGGTGGGGACAGCGCCTTCAGCATGGGGAAATTCGTGATTCTGTCTGGGAAGTCCTGGAGGATCCGATTCATGGAATCATGATGGGAGAAACTGCGGAGAACCTGGCAGAGATGCATAATATTACGAAAGAAGAACAGGATGAACTGGCGCAGTTGAGCCATCAAAGGGCTGTTAAGGCTGCTGAAGAAGGATACTTCGATGATCAGATTGTCCCTATAACGGTCAAGTCCAGAAGGGAAACCAAAACGATAACAAAGGATGAAGGTCCGCGTGCCGGCCTGTCAATGGAGAAGCTTTCTTCTCTCAAGCCTGCTTTCCGACAGGGAGGAACTGTGACAGCAGGAAATTCTTCAAGTTTGAACGACGGCGGAGCAGCCTTGATTTTAATGTCAGAAGAAGAGGCACAAAAGCGAGGCCTCAAACCTCTTGCAAGAATTTCTGGATGTTCAGTGGCCGGAGTTGATCCAAAGCTGATGGGCAGAGGCCCGGTGCCGGCAGTGGAAAAAGGTCTCTCCCAAACAGGCTGGTCTCTTGAGGAAGCTGATCTTATTGAGGTAAATGAGGCCTTTGCTGCTCAGTATATTGCAGTAGAAAAAGAACTCGGACTTGACCGGGATAAGACAAATGTAAATGGAAGCGGGATAAGCATTGGTCATCCGGTGGGCTGTACAGGGGCAAGAATTGTCGTTTCCCTGGTCCATGAATTAAACAGACAGAAACTGAAAAAAGGGATTGCGTCTCTATGTGTGGGCGGAGGCATGGGTGCGACCGTTTTTGTAGAAACAGTGTAAAACAGCAGCAGAGAGCCGGGATGCATCCTGGCTCTCTGTTTGGTTACTGATCTTAATCTTAATGTCAATGCCACATCAGAATTGATTTTATGTTTGCTGATCTTGAGTGAAACTGTGGTTCACTCTCATAAAACACCCCAAAAACGCCTGAATGCAAAAAGCTCCCAGAAGCAAAAGCAGTGCCTGCTTATAGGAGAGAACCATAATAGTCAAAGGAGCAAAACTGGCACCGGTGAGAAGGAAGAAGGAGTATAAACTCAAAGCCTTTCCTCTGTGGCGGCCTGCCCAATTGCCGATGAACGTGATGATAGTGGGAATGAGCAGAGAAATGGCAGACACAAAGGTTATAGATGACAGAAGATGGATAGTAAAACCTGAAAGATACAGGAGAGGGAGGATGCTTATGCTGCCCAGAAGAAGCCCGAAAAACAAGGTTTTTGTTTCCCCCAATTGTTTAATGAAGTAGTTGGTAAATAAAGAGAGTCCAGCCCCAAGCAAACCAGCTGAGCGTATGGCCAGCAATTCAGCGGAACTGCCAGTATAGTATCGGGACAGAGTATCGTAGTAGCCGACAAAGGTAAAGAGGAGCAGAAGGACAATTCCATAGCACATGAATAGAGCCGGCTTTTTTAAAATGGCAAAGTAAGCAGCTAGGGAAAAATCCCTCTTTTCTGTGTTAGAAGTAACCGGAAGTTCACTGAGACCAAACAGAAACAGAAAGCCATAAATGGACGCAAAGAAATAAAAAACGGTCTGCCAGCCGAACCATCCTGACAGGGAACTGCTGATAATCTGCCCAAGAATGCCGGCAGCCAGGAACCCGGAGTTGATTAACGCGAGCAGAAGAGTACGCTTCTTCGTTTCAAACAGTTCGTAACAGTAGGCAAAAGCAACAGGTGCAAAGCTTCCCAGAAAAAAGCCCTGCAGCCCCCTGGTGGCGTACAAGCTCCATTCGTTTCCAGAAAGTGCGACAGCTCCTGTAGCGAGCGCTGAAATCCCCATGCCGAATACAATCACTGATTTTCGGCCGACTACATCGGAAATGCCTCCAAACAGAAACAGACCTCCAGCGTAACAAAATGTAAAAATACTTCCTGCCAGTACAACCTGTTCAGCTCTGATCGAAATGGATTCTGCCACAGCATCGTACATCGGAATCAAGGTATATATGTTGCAGGCCACAAAAATCCCCATGGTGACCAAAAGAGCTTCTGCACGTAAAGAAGAGAGTTTCATGTTTCATCCTCCTTTACCCATAAAATATGTAAGGCAGCCTGTCACATTTACAGTTCCTGCTGTCTTCCATAAATTTTACATAGATAACAGAACTGCAAACCCCGACAGATTGAACACAGTATATTATAATGAACGTAGACAATCCTTCACCTCCGCTATGGAAGTAATGGCTGGAGAGCTGAAATTTCTTATAAATATGTCGGGGTGAATTATAAAATGAACAACGAGACAGTAACAGATTGGTTAGTTAAAAACGACATCAATAACGAAGAAATCAACTTCATTGAAACAGTCTTGACCTTTGCCTCTTCGCTAAAAACACTTGGGAGTAAGCAAGATACTATAAATAGAAGTCTGCAATCATCTTTTCCTGGTAAAAAGGTTATGATGATATCTAATTTAACCTTTCATCAGTTCACACAGATTTTAAAGGATAACGACATTGATATTGATTCAGTGCAGCTGCTTAATCATTATCATTCACAAGGAATTTGTATTGAGCTTTGTGAAGAACTGTTAGCACAAAAAAATATCTAAGAAAGTTAATCAGGATTGAGAGCTTGGCTGTCCTTATGATCCGTTAAAAATACAATTCTTCATTTTTATATGAGGTTTCTATAATCAGCCATAATCTTTACCAAAGGCTCTTTTCTAAAAGATTATTGCTTTTGATGCTATTTTATCCTCTCCTCATTTGTACGTGGAAGGATCTTCGCTGCAGGCGTGCGACCTCCTGCGGGACTAGCGGTCGTCTAGTTCCAGCGCCTAGCCCCTCGGGGTCAAATAACCCCCAAGAGAATAAAAGGAAAGACCGCCTTTTTTTCTCTTGAGAACATTTGCCTGTCGGGTCTGATCAGGGCGCTTCCACATTATATACAGGCGAAGCCGAGGAGGCCGGGCGCCCGCACCGCGGAGTCGCGCGTCTGGAGCGGAAATCCATTACTTTTAAAATAGCCACAATCTTTGCGAAAACAGCCTTACGAACAGACCTTTTAATTTTAAAAAAACAAAATAGCCTCAATTATAAAAATAGAGAAAATAATGAACACAGGGAGTGGGAACATGTCGGTCAGATTTATTTTGGGACGTGCCGGAACAGGCAAAACCAATATGATTTTAAACGAAATCAAAGAAAAACTGAGACAGGAACCAAACGGCAGTCCTGTCATTTACCTTGTTCCAGACCAGATGACCTTTCTTTCTGAATATAATTTGGTCAATGAAGAAGGGATAAACGGGATGATCCGTGCGCAGGTGTACAGTTTTACACGCCTTGCCTGGAGAATCCTTCAGGAGACCGGAGGGTTGAACCGGTATCACCTATCGAGTGTCGGCCTTAATATGCTGATCAGGAAAATCATTGATGATAAAAAGGATCAGTTGAAATTATTTTCGCGTGCATCGGATAAGGCTGGTTTTATTGAGCATGTGGAAATGATGCTGACTGAATTCAAGCGGTATTGCGTTTCTCCCGAAGAATTATCAGAAAACCGGGAGAGCTATGCGGATGCCGGCATGCAGTCGAAGGCATTAGCGGACAAGCTTCATGATTTGCAGTTGATCTATGACAGCTTTGAAGAAAATCTATCAGGAAAGTATATTGATTCGGAAGATTATTTCACTTTATTGGAAGAGTCGATAGATAAGTCCGGCTTTCTTCAGGAAGCTGAGATTTTCATAGACGGATTTCATAGCTTCACACCTCAGGAATATGCGGTGATTGGAAAGTTGATGGATTATTGCCCTAGAGTTACGGTTTCCTTGACTGCTGAATCTTCTTCACATCAGAGTGATGAGACAGATTTGTTCAGGATGACTTCCGAAACCTACGGTGCCTTATCCGAACTTGCTCATGTCTCAAGAGGGGGCGTGGAAGAAGAAATCGTCCTGAAGAAGACCAGCCGCTTTCTGGATAGGGGATTGCAGCATATAGAAGAGAACTTTGAAAAAAGGCCGGTACTTCCGTTTGAGGAAGCTGCAGGGGTGAATATCCTTGAAGCCTCAAACCGTAGAGCGGAAATTGAAGGAGTGGCCAGGGAAATCAGAAGACTCGCCAGAAACGAGAGTTACCGTTATAAAGACATGGCTGTTCTTGTCCGGAATGGCCAGGAGTATCAGGATATCATTGAGACGGTATTTTATGATTATGAAATTCCCTACTTTATTGATCAGAAACGGAAGATGCTGAATCATCCGCTGATTGAGCTCATCCGCTCCACACTCGAAATCATGAACAGCAACTGGCGGTACGAACCTGTATTCCGTGCAGTCAAGACTGACTTGCTTTTTCCTTATGAGCGTGATCCCCAGCTGCTGAGGGAGCAGATGGACAGGCTTGAGAATTACGTTCTTGCCTACGGAATACAAGGAGATAAGTGGACCAGGAGGGATAGATGGCTATACCGCAGGTTCCGCGGCCTGGAACAGGCGGATATGCCCCAAACAGATAGAGAACGGGAGATGGAGCAGGAGATAAACGAGCTGCGTTTATTTATCTCTGCACCAATCCTGCGTTTTGGCCGCCGGTTGAAAAAAGGCAGTACAGGCCGGGATTTATGTGAGATTCTTTATCTTTATTTGGAAGAACTCGATATTCCCGCCAAGCTGGAAAGGCTGCGAATGGAGGCAGAGAGCAGGGGGGATATCATCTCAGCGAGGGAGCATGATCAGGCTTGGAATGCCGTCATGGATCTGCTTGATCAATTTGTGGAGATTTTAGGAGACGAAGAAGTGACCGTGAAAAAGTTCGCTTCCATTATAGATGCCGGAATTGAATCAATGAGGTTCTCCCTGGTGCCTCCTGCGGTTGACCAGGTGATGATTGCCAATCTTGAGCAATCACGGCTGGCCGATTTACGAGCAGCATTTGTCATTGGGGTGAATGACGGTGTTCTTCCTGCCAAAATCACAGAGGACGGAATTTTTTCTGATGAAGACAGGGAGAAATTGACCATGGCTGGGTTGAGCGTAGCCCCGGGAAGCAAAACCAGGCTTCTTGATGAAGAGTTTATTGCATATAAGGCGTTCACCACACCATCTGAAAGGCTTTATGTGTCCTATCCAATTGCAAATGAAGAAGGAAAGGCACTACTGCCATCGGCTTATATTAAGAGATTGTCAGAGCTATGTCCTCAAACCTCAATCAGCCTGCTGATCAATGATCCTTCCGAACTGCCAAAGGATGAGCAGCTTGCTTATGTCTCTCATCCGAATGTGACCATCTCTTATTTGACATCTGGTCTGCAAGCAAAGAAGAGAGGCTATCACCTGCAGGAATTCTGGTGGGATGTCTACAACTACTATCTTGCAGATCCTGTTTGGAAAGGACGGGCCAGTCATATACTTTCCAGCCTGTTTTATCAAAATAAAGGAAAGCGGCTGGGAGATGATACAAGCCAGGCACTTTATGGTGATGAAATATTGGCGAGTGTTTCAAGAATGGAGATGTTCCACGGATGTCCTTTCTCTCACTTCGCCAATCATGGACTGAAGCTCCGTGAACGGGACATCTACCGTCTGGAAGCACCTGACATAGGAGATATGTTCCATGCTGCGCTTAAGTGGATTTCGGAGGAAATCGACCGGCATGGATTAACGTGGAAACAACTGACAAAAACGCAGTGTCTTGAACTCGCCAGGGAAGCGGTTCTGTCACTTGCTCCCAAGCTGCAGCACCAAATCCTGCTCAGTTCCAATCGGCATCACTATATTAAGAAGAAGCTCCAGGATGTAATAGGGAGAGCTTCATTGATTTTGAGCGAGCATGCAAAAGCAAGCGGATTCTCACCAGTAGGGCTTGAATTAGGGTTCGGCCCGAAAGCGGAACTTCCGCCATTCTCCTTTACATTGAAAAACGGTACGAAGATGGCTCTTCAAGGCAGGATCGACAGGGTTGATAAAGCGGAAAGTGATGAAGGAGTCTATTTGCGGATCATCGATTATAAATCGAGTGCCAGGGACCTTGACCTTACAGAAGTGTACTATGGCCTATCCCTGCAGATGCTGACATACCTTGATATCGTTTTGACGCATTCCCGGAAATTGATTGGAGCAGATGCAAATCCTGCGGGGGTATTCTATTTCCATGTTCATAACCCTATGGTGAACAGCAAAAAAATCCTTACGCTTGAACAAATTGAAGAGGAAATCTTCAAAAGCTTCAAGATGAAGGGGCTTGTCCTGGGAGAAACCGATGTAGTCCGCATGATGGACCAGTCACTGGAATCGGGAGCATCCAATATCATATCTGCAGGATTGAAGAAAGACGGAACATTATCATCCCGTACGAAAGCAGCAGATAGAGAAGAATTTAATGTCATGCGAACACATGTAAGAAACCTGTATAAGAAATCAGGCGATGACATTATGTCTGGAAGAACGGATATCACTCCATATAAATTAAAGGACCGGACTCCATGCCAATTCTGTTCATTCAAATCAGTCTGTCAGTTCGATTCTTCTCTTGAAGAAAATGAGTATCGTATTTTTACCGAAGGAAAACCGGCAGACCTGCTGCAAAAGATGAAAGGAGAGGAAGACGCCCATGAATAATATTCCAATGAAGCCCGAAGATGCCACATGGACAGACGACCAATGGAAGGCTATCTGGGCAAAAGGAAGGGATATCCTTGTTGCGGCGGCAGCCGGCTCCGGTAAAACGGCTGTACTGGTTGAAAGGATCATCCAAAAGATGCTGGACAAAGAAGATGGAATCAATGTGGATGAACTGCTTGTCGTGACGTTCACCAATGCTTCAGCGGCAGAAATGAGACATAGAATAGGAACGGCATTGGAGAAGGCAATTACGGCCGATCCCGGTTCCTATCATCTTCGGAAACAGCTCAGCCTGTTGAACCGCGCATCGATTTCCACTCTCCACTCATTCTGTCTGGAGGTCATCCGAAAATACTATTACCTCATTGATATCGATCCCGGTTTCAGGATCCTGGATGATACAGAAGGTGAGCTGTTACGTGATGAAGTCCTGGATGAGTTGTTTGAAGAGGAATATGGAAAAGAGGGTAATGACTCTTTTTACAAGCTTGTGGACACCTTTACAAACGACCGGAGTGACGCAGCTCTCCAGGATATGATCCGCAAGCTGTACGATTTTTCAAGATCGCATCCCGACCCTGATGCGTGGCTTGGCAATCTGGTGGATATGTATGATGTGGAAGAAGAGGGAAGTATTGATGACCTCCCATTCATCGAAGCTCTGAAATTTGATATCCTGCTGAACTTGAAAGGAGCAGAGGCCTTGTTTCAGCAGGCATATGATCTATCGAAAGAGCCCGGCGGTCCTGCTCCAAGAGCGGAAAACTTTTTGGATGACCTGTCCCTTACTGAACGAATCAGTTCTTCTTTTCAACAGTCTTGGACCGAGGGGCATGCCGTGTTTCAATCTATTAAATTTTCAAGATTGAAGCCTTGTAAAGGTGAAGAATATGATCCTGGTCTCGTGGAAGAAGCAAAGGTTCTCAGGGATAAAGGCAAGAAAATGATCGAGAAGATAGCGGAGGATTTCTTTTCCCGTAAACCAGAAACCTACCTGAAGGATATGAAAAAAATGAAGGCGGTTGTTCAATCACTGGTCGAAGCTGTAAGAGGCTTCAGTCAAAAGTTCCATTCATTAAAAAATGAAAAGGGAGTCGTCGATTTTGCGGATCTTGAACACTTCTGTCTGGAAATCCTGATGGAAAAGGGGGGAGCTGAAGGATTGCAGCCATCCTTTGCAGCCCTTCAGTACAGGAAACAGTTTAAAGAAGTGCTTGTGGATGAGTACCAGGATACCAACCTTGTTCAGGAATCCATCCTGGGGCTGGTAACGTCAGACCAGGAGTCAGCAGGGAACTTGTTTATGGTAGGAGACGTTAAACAGTCGATTTACCGATTCCGCCTGGCAGAGCCGAATCTGTTTTTAGGAAAGTATAACCGCTTCACCCCTTCAGGCGGAGAGACAGGAATGAAAATCGACTTATCCAGGAACTTCCGCAGCAGGATGGAAGTCCTTGATGGAACGAACTTTTTATTCAAACAGATTATGGGTGTGAATGTCGGGGATATTGAGTATGATCATGAGGCCTTGCTCGTGAAGGGAGCGGCCTATCCTGAAGATGAAAAATACCCGATTGAAGTGGCAGTCATAGACCAGTCTGATGGAGGAGTCAGCCAGTCTGTTGATGCCCCTGATATGGAAGGCTTGGTTTATGATGAAGCGGACCTGGAAAAATCAGTGGTCGAGGCAAGGTATATGGCACTCAAAATCAAAGAGCTGATAGGCGGAGGCAAAGAGATATACGATCCGAAAGCCGGCCGCCACCGTCAGCTGCAATACAAGGATATTGTCATCCTTCTCCGATCGATGCCCTGGGCTCCTGAAATCATGGAAGAGTTCAAGAAACAGGGCATTCCGATCTATGCCAATCTATCAACAGGCTACTTCGAAGCGACAGAAGTTGCCATCATGCTGTCATTGTTGAAAGTGATCGATAACCCCTATCAGGATATCCCGCTCGTTTCGGTGCTGAGATCACCGATAGTCGGAATCGATGAAGAGGGACTTGCCGAGATCCGTATCCACTCTAAATCAGGTACGTATTATGAGGCGGTCCAAAAATATATTCGTAAAAAACCAGATCAATATAATGAAGAAGTGCATGAAAAGGTGAGCAGGTTTCTTTCCAGTTTGACTGTATGGAGAACCAAAGCGCGCCAGGGGGCATTAGCAGAATTAGTTTGGCAGCTGTACCGCGATACCAGGTTTTATGATTTCGCCGGAGGGATGCCTGGAGGGAAACAGAGGCAGGCCAATTTAAGAGCCCTCTATGACAGAGCACGCCAGTATGAAGAAACCTCTTTTCGGGGATTATTCCGTTTTCTGCGCTTCATAGACCGTATGCGCGAACGGGGAGATGATTTAGGAGCAGCAAGGGCCTTGAGCGAACAGGAAGATGTTGTGAGAATGATGACCATCCACTCTAGTAAAGGGCTTGAATTTCCAATCGTATTTGTGGCTGGACTATCAAGGCAGTTCAACTTAATGGACCTGAATCAGCCCTATCTGCTTGATAAGGAATATGGTTTTGCTTCGAAGTACCTGGACCCGGACAATAGGATCAGTTATCCCTCATTGCCTCAGCTGGCTTTTAAAAGAAAGAAGAGGCTTGAGACAATAGCAGAAGAAATGAGAGTGCTCTATGTCGCTCTTACTCGTGCGAAAGAAAAACTATATCTTATAGGTACTGTAAAAGATGCGGAAAAGTCAATTAAACAATGGAATGCAGCTGCGCACCATCAGGAATGGCTGCTTCCGGATTTTGAAAGGGCCAAAGCCTTGAGTTTCATGGACTGGATAGGGCCGGCCCTTGTCAGACACAAAGATTGCTCAATCTTAAGTGAGGGTGGTTCCGCATCCAGTCCTCTTCATCCCGAAATCGGTGAGCATCCGTCTTGCTGGAAACTTGACGTCATCCCGAAATCGCAGTTCTTGATTTTAGATGGAGAAGAAGATGCCAAGGAGACGGAGTGGCTGGAAAAGGTCAAAGCAGGACTTCCTCTTGAGAAGGAATCTCCTGATAAAGAGGAAGTTGTTGAAGCATTGTCGTGGCGTTATCCATTTCCGGAAGCAGCTGTACTTCCTTCAAAGCAATCCGTTTCGGAAATCAAAAGAATGTTTGAGATTTCTGACGAAGCCAGCAGTGACCGGATGGTAAGGAAAATCCAGAAGCCAGTCTTCAGGCGGCCTAAATTCCTTCAAGAGAAAGAGCTGACCCCGGCTGAAATCGGTACAGCCATGCATATGGTCATGCAGCATATTTCTTTTTCTGAAATGCCGGACGAGCAGTCGCTGGGTCTGCTCCTTGAAGACCTGAAGCGGAAGGAACTGCTGACAGATGAGCAGGCCGAAGCTATTGACCAGCAGAACATCCTTGGATTCTTCAAAAGCAATATGGGGCAGAGAGTATTGAGAGCTGAGGAAATTCACCGGGAGGTTCCTTTCAGTATGGCTGTACCGGTCCAGGAAATTGATGCGGCGGCTTCTGCAAAAGATTCGGAAACAGTTCTGGTCCAGGGAATCATCGACCTGATTTTCCGGGACGAAAATGGCCTTGTCCTCATGGATTACAAGACTGATGGCATAGAAGACCGTTACAAAGGCGGCTTTGAGGAAGCAAAGCCGATTCTGCTTGATCGTTATCGTGTGCAGGTAGGGTTGTATACCAAAGCCGTTGAACGGATTTGGAAGGAAACAATCAATGAACGTTACCTGTATTTCTTTGACGGCAGTCATGTGTTAAATGTGGAAAAAGAGTAGCATTGGAAGCTCCGGGGATTTTTCTCCGGAGTTTTTTGGGGGTGAGGAAGGCAGCGGGCAGTATGGCAGTGGGGCTAAATGTATGCTTTAGCGTAAGGAAGGGTAAATATAACTTAATAATACGCGGGCAGAGGTGGACTGTTGACGAAAACGGAAAAATGTGGAGATGATGTACCTGGCATCAAGAGCGAGGTACCTGAAACCGGAAAAACGCGAAGATGATGTACCTCGCTTCAAGAGCGAGGTACATTAAAACGGAAAAACGCGGAGATGATGTACCTCGCTTCAAGAGCGAGGTACATTAAAACTGAAAAACGAGGAGATGATGTACCTCGCATCAAGAGCGAGGTACATGAAAACAGAAAAAGGCGGAGATGATGTACCTCGCATCGAGAGCGAGGTACATGAAAATAGAAAAACGCGGAGATGGTGTACCTCGCTTCGAGAGCGAGGTACATGAAAATAGAAAAACGCGGAGATGATGTACCTCGCTTCAAGAGCGAGGTACATGAAAACAGAAAAAGGCGGAGATGATGTACCTCGCTTCAAGAGCGAGGTACATGAAAACAGAAAAACGCGAAGATAATGTACCTCGCTTCAAGAGCGAGATACATGAAAACAGAAAAACGCGGAGATAATGTACCTCGCTTCAAGAGCGAGGTACATGAAAACAGAGAGAAAGCAGGATTCAGGCCCGCAACAAACAACCAACAAACCCCAAGCCTGCTGATACCCCAGTCTTTCTGAAATTCCAAAAAACTTCCCTTAAATAAAAAGCAGGAGGTGGAAAGGGTGGCCAAGAGTTCGATTGGTACTTGTGAATTATGTATGAGAGAAGAAGTTGAGACAACCAGACACCATCTCACCCCAAAGGAAGAGGGAGGAACGTTCCTGCCGACTGCTCAACTTTGCAAAGCCTGCCATAAACAGATTCATTCGCTCTATACAAATGAAGAGTTGGCTGCAAGGTTATCGACCATCGAAAGTCTCCGGAAAGATGAAAAGATAGGAAAATTCGTAAAATGGATTAGAAAACAGCCGTCCACCAAGCTGGTCAAATCAAGGAAATCGAAGGAAAGAAGACAAAAGGGAAGGTGATGATGAATTCATCTGCCTTCCCTTAGTTATTTCCGGTAATCGGCTGGTCGATTACATTGCAATCAAAGGTCGTATTAGCACTGAACACGTTATACGTAAGCTGGAAAGGCCCTGTATTGAAACCGCCGGAGCCCGCTGTTGTTTTTTGGCTGGATTTTGGAGAAATAATTCCGGCATCCCCGAACTGGACATTCCCTCCGCCTACACTGAGAATTTGGACAGGTCCTATAATAGCCGGCATAAGAATACATCCTTTATCGTCAAATTGGCTTATAGTTCTACTTTATGAAAAAACGGGGCATTTGTTCATACTTCATCATTTCCACGAGGTTTGAGCTGCCTTATATTCTTGACCCTTGCCTCCATAAATACATTTTCTGTCTGGCCTATATGGAGGACAGATGAAAAGGATGAACCAATGATATCGATTTTGTTCACTTTTATCGGGCACTCGTCTAATTTTGTAAAAGCCACTGGAGGGGGCGGAGGTGTAAAAGGGATAGGTTCACTGTAAATGGGGTATTGGCTGAAATCCCCCTCACTGGAAAAGAATAATTCTCTTTCTCTTTGAACGGCAAATGCCTTTTGAAAGGAGGTGATTTCTTTTGAATCTCCGATCTGAAGGACAGCACTGAAAGAGAGGGTTCTAATTTTAAACTCTTCTACAATGGAATATCTATTGCCCATCCACAATCACCCTTTCGGAGTCAAAGGAACAAATGGTCCAATAATGAGTGACTCAGCGGGAGTGTCGAAAGTGGAGGCAAGCTGTATGATGTTGGCGTCTCCAATCAAGAGCAGGGATGAACTTGCCACTGCCTCAATATTGAGGCTATTCACGCATAATTCACGATTGATCACTTGAAGGTTCATTTTGGACATCTCCTTTCATATTATGGGGAAGATTGGCCATGAAGGCATGAATGGCATTCGAGATATCACTTTTCACCTTGGCAAAAATTTTCTCCTCCCAAGCGGGTTCTCCTTGCTGCCTTTCCTGATATACAGGCATGGATTGAATGTAAAATTGAACTCTCTGCGGCATCTGCTTCTTTATATCTTCTTTAATCAATTCATAATAAGATTCATCCAGTGATATGCCTAATTGAAGTTCGGTGTCACTAATGATTCCTGGGACTTCTTTCTGAATATAATCATTTACCCTAGGCATGAGGGACTTTTGCATATCTTCCATGTCAACCTGCTTGACAGGGGGGATGGGGGCTGAAGGCTGCCCTTCAACAGCGAAGTCTTCAATTTTTTCCAAATCACTTGGGTTCAAGCCGATATTGAGCGTCCCTTCCAGGGTTTCAACCTTGAGCTGGTCAAATCGATATTCAATACTTTCTACATTGATGGATGGTTTTTCTTTTAGAGCAGAGACTTCCTGCTGCAGCTCTTGGATGAGTGTCTCAAGGTTGCTTACTCGTTTGTTTTGCTCAGTTATAAATTGATAGAGTTGCTGGTAAGTGTAATACTGCTGCAATGGTAGTCACCGCTTTCTTTTAAAATTCTATATTCCTGGCGCAGTCAAAGGAACCAATACATCGTTCCCCTCTGAAGCTGGGCCGTTCTTTTCCGGTTCCGGTGCTGGTTCCTCAAACCCGCCTGTATTATAAAGGTAAGAAGTCGGGAGGATTTGTCCCGAGGTGCCAATCTGAAAAACGGAGGAGTTGGTCATTCCCCCGATTTTAATCATGTGTATATGAATGGACTGCTGGACATAGAGTTTCATCTTGATCACACTCACAATCACAATGTAAAATTTATTCCCTGGTCAAGCGTATCATCATCAATTGTGTAGGTAACAGAGTTTTCATTATAAACAGAAATCCCATCACCGGTAATGAACGACCCTGCTCCTGCAAATGTTTTTGCGGAGGAAACCGGCCTTATCTGAAACACGTCACCGATATGAAAGACTCCGCTTGATCCCACGCTGATAACTTGAACAGCTCCTACAAAAGCCGGCATACTGTTCACACCTTTTCTGCTGAGTTAGTTAGATTATCTTATGACAGCGGACGGTGGATGTGATAATCGCCTAAAAGCATTAAACAAGTTACAATAGAGGATATAACCGTTAGAGAAGGAGACAGAAACATGCAGGTGCTTCAACCAGTCAATAAACAGGAAAGGCTGCTTTCACTTGATGTGATAAGAGGCTTTTCGCTGCTCGGAATATTCATCATTAATATGATCTCTTTTCATTCGCCATTTTTGTATGTGGACCACTATTCCTGGTGGAGCTCGCCGGCTGACCAGCAGCTGTTCCCATGGATAGATATTTTGGTTCAATCAAGCTTCTATCCGCTGTTTGCTATGCTGTTTGGATATGGATTGGCCATACAACAGGAAAGGTCAGTAGAGAAAGGAGTAAACTTTTACCCCCTTGCTGTAAGGCGGCTTCTCGTACTTTTGCTCATAGGCTGCGTCCATGCCTTCCTGATTTGGTCGGGAGATATTCTGATCAACTATGCTTTATTTGGTCTGATATTACTTGGTTTTATGAAAATGTCCGGAAAAGCATTGCTGTGGACGGGCGCATTGTTATTTTTGCTTCCGCAAATGTTTTTCAGTATCCTGCTTCTGCTCGTTAGTGTTACTGACCCGGCAGGTACTGCTTTTTATTCTGATTTAACAAATATCACGAATTCATTGGAAGCATACAGCAGTGGAAGCTTCAAAGAAATCTTTCTTCAGAGATTTGAAGATTGGTACAATGTAAATGGACCTGGAAATATCATTTTCTTGATGCTTTCGATTCTTCCAATGCTCATGATTGGAGCAGGTGCCGGCAAGCTGAAAGTGCTGGAACGGATTCCTGAACATAAAAAATTTTGGATGGTGATGCTGGCCATTTTTGCTTCTGCAGGATTGATCCTTAAATCATTGCCATTCACTACCCATGCCAATATTGCTTCTGCTTATATACAAGATATGCTGGGAGCTCCATTCTTATCAGTATCATATGCGATACTGTTGGCTTTATTATTGATTAACCGAAAAATTTCAACCGTTCTTAAGCCATTGGCAGCTGCAGGAAGAATGTCACTGACGAACTATCTGGCACAGTCAATCATCGGAACATTGATTTTCTATAATTATGGTTTGGGGTTATATGGAGAAGTGACCTTGGTAACCGGAGCATGGCTGGCGGCAGCGATTTTCCTGATTGGAGTGATTCTGTCAGAATTATGGTTGTCCAAGTTCCGCCAAGGTCCTATGGAAAAGCTTTGGAGAGTCCTTACTTATAAAAAAGAGGGAGCAGAAACATCTAAATAAAAGGCTGTTTTCGCAAAGATTGTGGCTTTGAGAAGTAATAGATTTCCGCTCCAGGCGGACGACTCCGCGGGGCGGGCGGTGAGCCTCCTCGGCTTCGCCTGCGGGGTCTCACCTGTCCCGCTAGTCCCGCAGGAGATCGTACGCCCTCCGCTCCCATCCTTCTACGTAAAGGGGGTGAAGGTAAAGAAGCATTCTAAAGCATCAATCATTTAGTTAAATAGAGAGTTTTGGCATTTATTATTATTGCTGAAAAATCCCATGAGCACCACGCTTTATACTAATTTTTCTCTCTATATGTGAATCAGCTCATTTACTGTTGCTTACAGAATATTACCTGTTAAGAAGTCTTATCTTATGAAGATCATATAAAATAGCAACAAACTATACGAAAAGAGCCAATCATAAAGAGCAGCTCTTTTCTCTCTTACTAACGAGGATATTCCGGTACATCTTTGTAAAATTGTATCAAATCAAATAGCAAGAAAGTTTATGAAAAGAGCCAAATAAGAGATAAAGGCAGGGTGAATTATGAAACTGGTATCATTCAAAACAGGGAAGGAAGAAAGATACGGTGCTGTAAAGGAAGTAGGAGAGACGATTTGGAATCTGGCTGCATTGGAGAGGAGTTTTGACAGGAAGAAAGTGCTTCCTGCCTCACTGCTTCAGCTCATTCAAGAAGAGACGCATATGACCCGCCTGGATGAATTGGTAAGGTTCGGAGAGTCACTCGGGGATACAGCCTCACTTGTATATCCTTGGAGAGATGTGACTCTGCTCCCGCCGATACCAAGACCGGTTAAAAATATTATGTGTGTGGGCAAGAATTACCGTGAACATGCCATAGAAATGGGAAGCGAGGCGGACATCCCGGAGCATATCATGATATTCACGAAGGCACCAACATCGGTGACTGGCAGCATGACTGCTATTCAATCCCATAATTCTTTAACATCGCAGCTTGATTACGAAGGAGAACTCGCGGTCATTATTGGTGAAAAAGGGATAAATATTTCGGAAAAAGAAGCCCGTCGCCATATTTTTGGTTATACGATACTCAATGACATCACGGCCAGAGACCTTCAAAAAAAGCATAAGCAGTTTTTCCTTGGCAAGAGCCTTGATACGACGTGCCCAATCGGTCCTTATATCGTAACGGCAGATGAAATTGAGGATCCCGAATCTCTCACCATTACAACCCGGGTGAATGGGGAAGTCCGTCAGGAGGCACCAGTAAGTGATATGATCTTCCCAATAGGAAAAATTATTGCAGAGCTGTCAGCAGGCATGACTCTTGAACCAGGAGATATCATTGCTACAGGCACTCCTTCAGGGGTAGGGAAAGGTTTCACACCACCCAGGTTCTTAAAATCTGGTGATAAAGTTGAAATTTCAATAGACAGGATAGGAACACTTACCAATACCATTCAATAGAAGTTACAATTTTTTGTCTTTAACAGCTATTATTCGTGCAGATGAAGACTGGTATGGTAAGATAATGAGGATATTAGTTGTTCAAGGAGGATAAGTACATGTTTGATAATACTCATGCCCATATTGCAACGTGGGTGATCGGGATTATTTTGTTCTTTGCAGCACTGTACCTACATAACAGCGGCAAAAAGAAAGCGATGAAAATTGTTCATATGACATTGAGACTTTTTTACCTATTGATCATCCTGACAGGAGCTCTTCTGTTCTGGAAACATCAAGGAGTCTTTCCGATGCAGTACGGACTGAAGTTATTGGGAGGATTATGGGTAATTGCCATGTTTGAAATGATTTTAGTCCGGACCAATAAAGGCAAAAAAACAGGTATTTTTTGGGCTCAATTGATTATTGCCCTGGTAGTTACACTTTATCTTGGCGTCTGGCTGCCATTGGGACTTTGGTCTCTGGCATAATTGCTGCAAAGGCTGCTCTTAACGGAGCAGCCTTTTTTATTGTTTACCAGGAAATTATTAAATCACCCTCTGTGGATAACTTATAGATATTTCAGCGCCTAGCCCCTCGGGGTCAAATAACCCCCGGAGAATAAAAGGAAAGAGCGCCTTTTTTTCTCCGGGGAACATTTGCCTGTCGGGGCTGATCGAGGCGCTTCCGCTTTTGTTCTTGATTTAACATAACAAAAAACACAGGATATGAACTGACAGCCAAAAACTTCCCGCTGTCCAGCCGGCTAATGAAAATCCGTAAGGCAGCGACGTAAAAGTATCCATCGATTGAAGTAAAAAAACTGGGTGGCCGGGAATATCAAAAAGCAACAATTTATGCGAAAGCAGCTTGTTTTTAAAAGCATCATAGACAAAAAAATACTATGAAAGCCACATTCCCTTAACATTCTACATAAATTACAAAAAATATGTACATTATGTCTGAAAATTATGGTATTTTTTATATAAGTCATATACGTCTGAATCAATAATGTACGAATACTAAACAAAAGAAAAAGTATTACATAGATTGTTTCCAAGAGCGGTGGTGTGTCAATGGCTAAATCATTCAATCATATATATTCTTCTCAAGAAAGACTGGCTGGTTACATCAGCTCAAATAAATTAGAACTGTACCCGACTATACTTGTTCAAATGTTTTTGGGACAAGTGGGGATGGACGAGGCGAAAGAGATCAGAGCAGAAATTTTATCCTATCTGCCTGGGGCTGTCATTATTGGCTGCAGTACTGAGGGTCAGATTATAGATGGAGAGATTATTAATGATTCTCCTGTTTTGTCCTTTACAATCCTTGAAAAAACAGAAGCAGTTTCTAAGCTTTTAGAAGTCATTGATGATGAGCATGCCTATGAAACAGGCAGGCGTCTGGCTGAAGAGCTCGTCGATATGGAAACAAAAGCAGTCATCCTGTTTGCGAGCCATCTGGATATAAATCTGCCAAGAATCCTCGAAGGATTTCATTCTATAACTCCCCAGATACCAGTGGGAGGCGGTGTTTCAATAGATGTTCCAGGAAGAAAACAGTCAATTGTATTGACCGAAATAGAAGAATCGGAAAAGGGTATAGTTGCAGCTGCCCTGAACAACTCTGGCTTGATTGTTCAAACCTTTATCAATGAACAATGGAAAGAAGTAGGAAGGTCATTAACGGTCACGCAGTCAAAAGGAGCCGTCATTGAAAAGATCGATCATTTGAAACCACTGAAGGTATTGGAACACTATCTGGGGGAAAGCTTTGTTTCCCGTCTTCCGGAGTCAGGTGTTGAGTTTCCTTTCCTGGTGAAGAGAAATGAGGGGGTAACTACTCTCTTTCCAATAAGGATCCTGGGAAATGGTTCTATAGAAATGAGTAAAGAAGTGAAACAGGGAGACTGTCTCACTTTTGCGTTTGCTGATCTGGAATCGATTGTGAAATGTTCATTGAAAGAATTAAATCGGTTAAGGAGGAAGCCGCCCGAAACTCTATTCATTTTTAACTGTGCTGCACGCAGGCAGTTCATTACGGACTTTACTAAGTCCGAAATGGAAATGATGGCAGAGATAACAAACACATCCGGTTTTTTCTCGCATGGGGAAATTTTATTGGACGGCAGCAAAACACCTGATTTATATTCCCATTCTCTTACTTACCTCTCTATCTCTGAAAATGATAGGCTGCTCCCTATTGAGAGGGACAGGTTTCAGTACACTCTTACTTCAGAAGGAAATACAAGGGTTTCCCTTACACAGCTGATTAATGCTTCTTCTAACGATATTCAGAAGTTGAATGAAAATATCCAAATTTCCGAGGAATACTATCGGTCTCTATTTGAAAATAATACTGATTTTGTCTACTCAACCGACTTAAAAGGTAAATTTAATTCTGTAAATCCGACCTTCCTGAAGACATTTGGATACTCTGAATCTGAGCTGATCGGGAAATTATCCATATCTTTTATATTTGAAGAGGATGTTCCCCGGATCAAGCGGCATTTCTTCAGGACTCTATCAGGAAAAGAACAATTTTACGAGCTGTGGATTCCCTCCAAGTCCGGGGAGGTTCAATTATTTCATATTAAAAATATCCCGATTACCATCGACGGTAAGTGCGTAGGCTTATTCGGAATCGGCAGGAATATTACCGAACAGAAGAAAACAGAAGAAAAAATTACCCAGCTGGCTTATTTCGATGCAGAAACAGGTCTCCCGAACAGAGTGAAATTCAGGGAGTTATCAGAAGAATTCATCGAACGGGCCAATAAAAAGAAGCGCCGTCTCGGAATCCTCTTTCTGGATATAGACCGTTTCAAACTGGTTAATGACACACTGGGACATTCTGCAGGTGACCGCATTTTGATCCAGCTGGCTGAAAGGATTAAATGTGTGCTGCCAAAAGGGGCTTATCTTGGCAGGTTTGGCAGTGATAAATTCACAATATTGATAAGCAAAAATGTAACAGATGAAAAAATCAGGCAGGTTGCAGAACTAATTGCAGAACATATCCAGATGCCGATCGTGCAGGGAAACCAGGAATTCTATATAAAAGCAAGTATAGGTATTGCGGTATATCCAAACCATGGAACTAACTTGTCAGACCTTTTGAGAAATGCCGATACGTCATTGAATTGGGCGAAATCAAATGGTGGAGATCAGGTTGTTTTCTATACGGATGAAATGAATATAAATACGCTGAACAAAGTGAAGATGGAAAGTTATCTGCGAAAAGCCCTTGAAAGGGGAGAATTCAGCCTTTATTACCAGCCTATTGTGGAGCTGAGCGGAAGGAGGGTGATTGGAGCAGAGGCCCTAATCCGCTGGAATCACCCTTATCTGGGAACCGTATCTCCAATGGAGTTCATTCCGTTGGCGGAAGAAACCGGGTTGATAGGTCCAATAGGAAACTGGGTGCTTCAAGAGGCTTGTAAGCAGGCTAAGGAATGGCAGGAAAAAGGGCTTCCTGATTTTTATATTTCAGTGAATGTCTCAGCTAACCAGTTTCAACAGCCTTCCTTCACACAGGAAATCAACTGCGCATTAAAATTGTCTGGGCTGTCGCCGGAGTGCCTCTGCCTGGAATTGACAGAAAGTGTGATGATCCAGCATTCGGAACATACGATTGATAAGATGGAGGAACTGTCAGCCCTCGGAGTCAAGATTGCCATTGACGATTTCGGAACAGGTTATTCATCTTTAAGTTATTTGAAACATCTCCCTTTACACGTTCTTAAAATCGATAAATCATTTGTTCAGAATATCGAGGAAAGCAGTTCTGACTATGCTATTGTCCAGGCTGTTTCAACAATGGGGAAAGGGCTGGGCATGCAGGTAATCGTCGAGGGAATTGAAACTGGTGAACAACTCGATCTCCTCCATGATCTCAATTGTGATTTGGGACAGGGATACTTTATTTCAAAGCCTGTTCGTCCGGAGGAAATGGAAAAGTGGATGAGAGATACCCGGGTTTACCTTTGAACTCAGAGTGTTGTGTTACTTTAAAATTTGATGCTTTTGATAGTGATCTTTCCATACCAACTTCAAGAAAAGTCCTGCCTGTAATTCAAACACATTTTTGAGTTATCAGGAACCGGGTTGTCAATGAACCAATAAGATAAAAGAAAAGCTGTTAGTCCCGGGCTTCAGCTTTTCTTTAATGGGCGAAAATCCATTAAAAGCATACTCTATGTGAAAAGTCCTTGTGAAAAGAGCAAAAAAAAGAAACTGTAAGCCGGCAGTTTCTTTTTGATAAGGAATTTATAAAATTACCCTATGTGGAGTACATGCGGCTATATTATGCCCGTCCAGCTGCAGCGCCTAGCCCCTCGGGGTCAAATAACCCAAAGAGAGGAAAAGGGAAGACCGCCTTTTTTCTCTTTGGAACATTTGCCTGTCGGGGCTGAACGAGGCGCTTCCGCTTTTGATCCGTCCAGCTGCAGCGCCTAGCCCCTCGGGGTCAAATAACCCAAAGAGAAGAAAAGGGAAGACCGCCTTTTTTCTCTTTGGAACATTTGCCTGTCGGGGCTGGTCAAGGCGCCTCCGCTTTTGTTCTTGTCTTATTCAAGTTTTTCAATAACGATTCTCTTTCCGGTACTCAAGGTGAACTCAAATCGGTCGCGTTGTTTTTTATAATAAGTAAAGTGATGCTGTACCGAACACACTGTCTCCCCATTATCAAACGTCAAAAAGTTCACCCCTTCTCTGATTTTCCTGTCTTCGAGAAAACAGAGGTGATTGTGGCAGAATATGCAATCATACAAAGAGAATTCAAGTGAGTTCAAGCTGGTCAGAAATTGAAAAAAAGAATCATCACTTAATTCCTCAATCAGCATTTCCAGTGAATAGACCAGTGCTTTTTTTATCCGGATCATTTCCGTATCTTTGAGATTCGTCTTATCGTAAGAAGTCTTTACAATGCCCTCAGACTCTAATATCCCTCTTTCCCATCCCTGGTCCCGAAAAACTTCAACTTCCTGCTGTGTGTAAAATTCCAGATCGGTCGCTTCATCCAACTCATCATCAAAAAATACCCATTGATTATGAATGAATTCTACAGTTCCTAGTGTGTAGGAGCGGTTTTGCCGCTGAAGGAGCTTCTTTCTGTACAGGTTATTCACCTATTTCCCCCCTTACCTGAAAATGTTATATCAACATTATCTACATTTTGGGCCTAATTTAGCATATTCATTTAAAGTAAAAGTGAAATAAGACAATTAACCATTTTCAGAAGATTGCATATGATAATCCATATTGCATCTAGCCCAATTTGCCTGAAACAGAAAGGATGACTGAAATGTGTGGAATAACAGGATGGATCAACTTTAGAAAAGACTTGAGAAACTCCAGGGGTATCTTGGAAACTATGACCGAAACACTCTCTAAAAGGGGACCGGATGATTCCAATGTATGGCTGGACACTCATGCTGCTTTTGGGCATAAAAGGCTTACAGTCGTAGATCCTGAAGGCGGTAAACAGCCGATGGCAAAAGAGGCGGAGGGGCACAGGTTCGTCATATGCTATAACGGAGAGCTGTATAATACGGAGGATATAAGAAAAGTCCTGCTCTCCAAGGGCTATACATTCAAGGGGCATTCAGACACTGAAGTACTCTTGACTTCCTATATCGAGTGGAGGGAGGACTGTGTTCAGCATCTAAACGGAATCTTTGCTTTTGCTGTATGGGACAGCGAGAAGCAGCAGGTATTTATCGGAAGAGACCGGCTTGGTGTGAAGCCATTTTTCTTTACAGAGAGAGACAGTGGACTTCTATTCGGATCAGAATTAAAAGCATTGCTTTCCCATCCGTCTGTACCAGCAGAAGTCGACAGAGAGGGCTTGTCAGATTTGCTTGGGCTCGGACCATCGCGTACACCGGGATCTGGAGTTTTTAAAGGTGTTAAGGAATTGAGACCGGGGCATGCCTTGATATTCTCAAGAAATGGACTGAAGATCTGGAGATATTGGAATGTCAAAAGCGGCCGGCACACGGACAGCTTTGATGAAACGGTTGAAAAAGTGAGCTTCTTAGTGAAAGACAGTATCACCAGACAGTTGGTTTCGGATGTTCCTTTATGCACGTTTTTATCTGGAGGGCTGGATTCCAGTGCCATCACAGCCATTGCAGCAGAGGCCTATCAAAAAGAAGGGAAAGGAAGGCTGCACACATATTCTATTGATTATGAGGGCAATGATGAGCATTTCAAATCCAATAAGTTTCAACCTGACTCTGACAGCAAATGGATTAACTTGATGTCGGATACGTTCAATACCGTCCATCATAACTGCATCATTACACAGGAAAAATTAAAGAATCACCTGACAGAGGCTGTACATGTAAGAGATCTGCCTGGAATGGCCGATGTCGATTCATCGCTCTTATGGTTTTGCAGAGAAATTAAGAACGAATTTACTGTAGGATTGTCTGGGGAGTGTGCAGATGAAATTTTCGGTGGATACCCATGGTTCCACAATGAAGATGATTTCAATCGTAAAGGTTTCCCGTGGATGAGATCTGTAGAAGAGAGGCAGTCTCTGTTGAAAGCCGATTTACGTAAAAAGTTAAATCTCGAAGAATATGTACTCTCGAAATACAATGAAACCGTGGCAGAAACCCCTGCTCTTGAAGGTGAAACCCCAATAGAAGCTAAAAGAAGGGAACTCTTCTATCTGAATATTATCTGGTTCATGACGACCCTGCTGGATCGAAAAGACCGGATGAGCATGGGAGCGAGCCTTGAAGTACGTGTGCCGTTTGCCGATCACCGCCTGGTTGAATATGTTTGGAACATTCCTTGGAAATGGAAAATGCATGAAGACAGGGAAAAGGGGATTCTGAGAAAAGCGCTGGAAGGGACTTTACCTGATGAAGTGCTTTATCGAAAGAAGAGTCCTTATCCCAAGACGCACCATCCCGTATACACTTCCTTGGTTAAGAACTGGCTTGAGGAAATTCTGGAAGACAAATCCAGCTCACTCTATGAGTTATTTGATCACGGGAAGCTGAAGTCACTTGTTGAAACGAATGGGGAAGCCTTTAAAACCCCTTGGTTCGGACAGTTGATGACAGGACCGCAGCTCCTCGCTCATCTCGCACAAATTCACGTATGGTTCAAAGATTACAATATTAATATTGTGGATCGATGATCTTCCGAAGTTCATGCCGTTTACGGTGTGAGCTTTTTTGGCGGGATTGAAAACAATGTTCCCTTGAAGCTTTTGCGTTTTATCAAAAATTTCTTTTAATTACATTACCATGGCAGTGCGGGGGTGTATGGTTTAAGGAGTTGAAGGAAAGTGCCTTGAATATTAAACCAAAAAGTGATGCAGTCGAAATGGTGATCTACCGCATGATATCCTCGCATATCAAAATTGGTGCAGTCAGTAAGCCCCAAATACAGAATAAGCAGCAATCCATTAATCCCCTTCAAGGTACGCAAAAAACCCCTTCCGCATTCAGGAAGGGGTTAAAAGTTATATCAAGTCGAAAATAGGCAGCGTTTCTAAATCCAGCTCCAGCGCCTAGCCCCTCGGAATCAAATACCCTGGAGAATAAAAGGAAAGACCGCCTTTTTTCTCTTTGGAACATTTGCCTGTCAGGGCTAACGGGGCGCTTGCGCTTTTATTATTCTCAGTGGTATTGTTTCTTTGACGGAGGAACACTCAAGCCATCAAGCTTCCTCACCAGCTCTTTACCAAAAGCAGCATTCGGTTGGTTGGAGTGTGACGTCAATACAGTTTCACTTAATTCATATGCAGTGGCGCCATGCTCGGAGAAATCGAGACCAGCCAGCTCATCCTCACTGGAAACGCGGATACTGTCGGCCTTGTTGACAAGGTAGATGACTGCACCGGAAGAAACAGCGACCCATAGTATGACGGCTGCCACCCCGATTGCCTGTGTACCTAAAAGCGAAAGGTCCCCTCCATAGAAAAGTCCATTTGATACATCGAAGAAACCAATAGCCAATGTTCCCCAGATTCCACAAAGGCCGTGCACGGCAATGGCTCCCACAGGATCATCCACTTTCAATTTCACTTCAATAAAACGTACACCTTCGACCAATAGTATACCTGCAATGAATCCAATTACAAGGGATCCTCCGATGGAAACATTGGCACATCCAGCTGTGATTCCTACCAAACCTCCTAAAGCACCGTTTAATGTTAGAGAAGGGTCAATTCTGTTAAAACGGAATGCAGTGTAAAAAGCAGAAGATAAAACTGCTGCTGAAGCAGAAAGCAGTGTGGCAGTGATTACCCGCGGCACCAAGTCAGGATCGGCAGCCAATGTGCTTCCTCCATTGAAACCAAACCATCCGAACCATAGGATGAAGACGCCAAGAGCTCCGATTGGGATGTTGTGGCCGGGAATGACGTTTACTTTAGAGTTGGTATATTTGCCTATACGCGGTCCAAGGAAGAGAACGGCAATGAAAGCAGCTACTGCACCGCTTAAGTGGACAACAGTGGAGCCTGCGAAATCAACAAAGCCAAGTTCTGAAAGCCAGCCTCCGCCCCAAACCCAGTGTCCGACAACAGGATAAATGACTCCTGTAATAACCACGGTAATAAGCATATAGCTTCTTAGTTTCATCCGTTCCGCAACTGCGCCTGATATGATCGTTGCACAAGTGGCTGCGAACACTGCCTGGAAGACAAAGAATCCGATGTCTTCGCGGCCTGCCAAAAGGAATCCATCCGTACCAGTAAGTCCGTTGGCAGTGCTGCCAAACATCAAGCCAAATCCAACAAGAAAATAGAGGATGGAGGCGATGGAAATTGTAAGGAAGTTTTTCATAAGGATATTCAGCGTATTTTTAGAGCGGGTAAACCCGGATTCCACCATCGCAAACCCGGCATGCATAAAAAACACCAATAAAGCTGCGGTCATGATCCACATACCGTCAACTGAACTCTGAACACTTGCGGCAGTAGGGGTTTGGGCAAAAGCGGGAGTGGCGGCCAGCAAAAGTAAAGCAGATAAAGATGATACTTTTTTCAGCATTATTTTTCCTCCTGATTTTATATTCTTTGGTCATAAGGCGAAAGAGAAACTGAGAGCCTGCAGTAAGTCTTGGTGGAGAATGGTTTACGTGTTTAGAAGAGAGTTCAATGACATTTGTAAAGAAATTAAATAAATGCCTGCTTACCGCGTTCTTTGGAACGGATTCTGACTACTTCCTCAATATCGGAGATGAAAATCTTGCCGTCGCCAACTTTTCCTGTTGAACAGTATTCACAAATCAGGTCGACAATCTCCTCCGTTTCAGAATCCTCTACAATCATTTCAACCTTTACACGAGGGGAGAGAGCGACTTCAAAAGTGGTGCCCCGAAACAACCCTTGTTTTCCTTTTTGTTTGCCGCAGCCTGCAGCTTCAGAAACAGTCAATCCATTAAATCCACTTGCAGCCAATCCTTCTCTTAATGCTTGAAATACCTCTGGACGGATAATAGCTTCAATTTTTTTCATATACATCAACTCCTTGAATTCGATGTCAGAAAATCTAACATCAGTTAGTTATGTTTTCTATCATATTCTGAATACTTGAAAAAATCAACTAATTAAAATCCATGTAAGCGTTTTAATGAAAAAAACTTTATGAAGTAGGCTTTTTTCACTTCAAGTAAGTCTGTTTTTTTAAAAGCTCTTTTCGCAAAGATTTTGGCTGTTCAAAAGAAATGGATTTCCGCTCCGGGCGCGCGACTCCGCGGAGCGGGCGCCCGGCCTCCTCGGCTTCGCCTGTATATAATGTGGAAGCGCCCTGATCAGACCCGACAGGCAAATGTTCCGCATCGAAAAAAAGGCGGTATTTCCTTTTATTCGATGCGGGTTATTTGACCCCGAGGGGCTGGGCGCTGCAACTGGATTGGGGGTCTCACCTGTCCCGCTAGTCCCGCAGGAGGTCGCACGCCTTCTGCTCCAATCCCTCTACGGAAAAATGGGAAGGAGATAAAATAGCATTAAAAAGCAACAATCTCTTAGAAAAGAGCCTTTTTAAAAGAGGCTGTTTTCGCAAAGCTTAACAGTATAAAAGGCTTAGAGATGAAATAATCTCTAAGCCTTTTAGTAAATCCATGGAAATGAAAAAAATATTATTCGCTAAAAAAGTAAATAAATAAGAATATATTCTTAATCTGAAAGTGAATCTTCTTCAAATGGGTTTAAAGGCTGCACCTCTAAATCAAACCAGTTTAGAAATTAGCGGGGTTATTGAAGCAAGGACTGGGATTTATAGTCAAACTATAAGCAGAACAGTACTGAATGGAAAGGTAAACAAAGAGGGAGGATGGGCTGAATTATAGCGAAATTAAAAACCCCCTGCTTGAATAAGCAGGGGGCACTGTGTTACTTTGCTGAGGCTTTGCCTATAAAGCTTTTATCCATCCATACTTTTGATCTCCAACGGCGGAGCATGATCACTCCACGGAGCCATTCATCAGCGATAAAGGAGATCCAGACGCCGATCAATCCAAGTCCAAATACAATGCCCAATAGATAAGACAGAAACACACTTACTCCCCACATGGAGAGGATGCCAACATAAACCGGGAATTTGACGTCGCCCGCTGCACGGAGCGAACTGATGACGACTAAATTAAAGCTTCTTCCTGGTTCGAGGATGATGGTCAGCCAGATTAAAATGCTTCCGAGATAAATGATTTCTTCATTGCTTGTGAAGATCCTCAAGAGCGGTTCAGAGAACAATGCAAAAATGACGGCCATTCCCAAGGAGATAATGATCGATGTTTTTAAACTCTTGATACATCTTTCATAGGCCGATTGAAAGTCTTTACGGCCTACCATGTGCCCGATCATGATTTGGGTTCCCTGGCTGATGGCGAGTGCAAATAGAAAGATGAACATCATAAGGTTTTGTGCATATACCTTTGTGGTCAATGCCTCAGTACCGAGAATGGCGATAAAGTAAGTGATGGCCATCTGTGAACCGTTATAGGACAGGTGTTCACCTGCTGAGGGGATGCCGATCCTGAGCAGGTCTTTAATATGCTGGACAGGAAAAAGACGATTGACGGAAAAAATCCCTGGAATCCGTTTTACTAAAACAAAGGAAATGGCAATAAGGCCGATCGTCCTGCTGACAACGGTTGAAATGGAAACACCTTCAACACCCAGGACAGGAATGCCGAATGGTCCGAAAATAAATAGGTAGTTTCCAATTACGTTTAAAATATTCATCCCAATAGTGATATACATGGCGTCTTTAGTAAATTCATAGCTTCGCAGAGTTGCACCTGCTGTCATAATTAAAGCTTGAATAAAGGAGAAACCGCCAACGATAGTTAGATAGGTGGATGCTTCTCCTCGTAATTCCTGAGGGATATCCATGAGGCTGAGGATTTGGCCGTTAAAGGCAAATATGAGCACACTTAACAGAAATCCAAATGCCAGATTGGCAATCAGCGAAACTACAGCTACTTCCCGTGCTGAGGTGATCTTATCGGCACCTAAGTTTTGCGAGACAAGTATTGAGGTCCCGGTTGCAACAAATCCGAACATTACAATGATCAAGGACAGTACCTGGTTTGAAACCCCGACAGCCGCCACAGAGTCATCCGAATATTGGCTCAGCATCAATGTATCAGCATTCCCCATCAGCATATGCAGGAATATTTCTACGAAAATCGGCCAAGTAAGTGCGTAAAGGCTAAGTTTTTTCTTATCTAGACTCATGGAGCAGTCATCTCATTTCTAACAAATTATATTACTCAATTATACTGAAAAAATATCAGCAGGGGGGTGATTGGAAAAAATAAAAAGTATATTTCTTTAAGGCTGTTTTCGCAAAATTGTGGCTGCTTTAATTCAAAATAGATTTCCGCTCCAGGCGGACGACTCCACGGGGCGGGCGGTGAAGCAAAAGCGGAAGCGGCCGTTCAGCGACGTACAGATTGTAGGGCTCTCGCATGAGATAAAGGAATCACGAAGAGCGATAGCGATTCGATGATGACTTATCGCAAGGAGAGAGACCGAAATCTGCTAGTCGCTGGCCGCTGCAGCTGGATGAGCCTCTTCGGCTGCGCCTGTATAAAAAGTGGAAGCGCCTTGGTCAGCCCCGACAGGCAAATGTTCTCAAGAGAAAAAAAGGCGCTCTTTCCTTTTATTCTCTTGAGGTTATTTGACCCCGAGGGGCTAGGCGCTGGAACTAGATTGGGGGTCTCACCTGTCCCGCTAGTCCCGCAGGAGATCGTACGCCTTCCGCTTCAATCCTCCTGCGTAAAGGGGTGTAAAATTGCATTCTAATCAGTATTCAACCAGAAAAGGCCCAATTAATAGACTGTTTTCACATTTTTTCTTTCGGCAGTATTCCTCCGAGTACTAAGCTTTTTCTCTCTAAAACAGGGAGCAGTTCATTGGATTTCCAGAATAAAGAGCAGTTATCTTACGAAGTTAATATAATATAGCAACAAGTCTGCAGAAAACTCCCATGACGGCACCACAGCCACCATTTATCAAATAAAGCTACTTTAACCATTCTCACATTATAAGTACGATTCCAAGTGGATAAGCAAATAGTTTTCCTAAGCCTAATTAAGTTTTATTCATACAAAGAGCTTTCTTTAAAAATCATCTGCGAAATAAACAAAAGCCTCCCGGCAGTTTCTTTTGCCGGGAGGAAGTTACTTTAAAATTGCAGGATGCTGAAGCCTAGGGGAATTAATTCCACCCCTATATCTTCGGAATCTGCAGCAAATTCTTGATCCTGCCAAACATCTGTAATTTTCTTTCCTTTTAGATTAAATGGCAGAGGGTAGACCACATGTTTATCTGACGCATTTAAAATAATGACGATTGTATTCTCTCCATCTGATTTGGTATAAGCTATGCAATCGTCATTAATCTCAGCAGGCATAAAAGTGAATGTTCCATCATTCGCAAGAAGCTTATGTTCTTTCCTGAGGGAAATTAACTTTTGGACATGTTCGAACAGTTCTCTGTCCTGTTTAGCAGTATCCCATTCCATGCACTTTCTGCACCCGGGATCGGCTCCTCCAGTCATCCCGATTTCATCTCCATAATAGATACAAGGAGATCCGATGAAAGTAAGCATCAAGGTAAAAATTTGTTTCACTTTCGCTTTGTCGCCACCGCATTCGGTAAGGATCCTGGGAGTGTCATGGCTGCCAACGAGATTGAAGGCAGTCTTCATAACATTCCTAGGATACATATGAACAACTTGTGTCATGCTTTCCATGAACTGCCTTGGATTAATGGTGTCTTTGGCGAACAAATTCAGGATATTGGTGGTGAAAGGGTAGTTCATTACCGCATCAAACTGGTCACCCCTAAGCCATGGCATTGAATCATGCCAGATTTCACCAAGGATATATAAATCTGGTTTAATCGCCTTAGTTTCTTTGCGGAATTCTCTCCAGAAAGAATGGTCCACTTCATTTGCAACGTCCAGTCTCCAGCCGTCGATATCAAATTCTTTGATCCAATACCGGGCGGCTTCCAGAAGGTAATCCCTGACTTCAGGGTTTTCCGTGTTAAGCTTAGGCATGGATGGTTCAAAAGCGAATGTATCATAATTTGGAAGAGGATCCTTTTGCAGCGGAAACTCTCTGATATGAAACCAGTCTTTGAATGGTGAACTTTCCCCTTTCTCCAAAACATCCTGGAACTGAGGAAAATACAGTCCGCTGTGATTGAAAACAGCATCCAGCATGACTTTGATTCCGTTTTCGTGACATGCTTTTACAAGGTCTTTAAGTGTTTCTTTATCACCGAACTGCGGATCAAGCTCAAAATAATCGATGGTATCATATTTGTGATTTGAATAGGCTTTGAAGATTGGCGTAAAATAAATACCGTTGATGCCCAGCTCTTTTAAATATGGAATGCCGTCCATGACACCCTGGAGGTCGCCGCCGAAGAAATTATCCGGTTTGGGATCTGTGCTTCCCCAAGGAAGGGTGCCTTCCGGATCCCAGTCTTTATTCCCATTTGCAAACCTTTCGGGGAATATTTGATACCAGACAGTATCTTTGACCCAGGAAGGTGCTTGGAACACATCGATTGAGTTCAAGAATGGAAAACAGAAGTAATCTCCAACATCATTTGTCGGCTGGTCGAGAAAGCCCCTGTCTCCATAAAAATGCGCCTCTTGTTCATCCTCAAGCAAGAACCCGTAGCGAAGTCTCTTAAAAGGCGGTTCAACCGAAGCGAACCAGTAATCGAAAAGCTGATCGGTTCCGGTAAGGACCATAGGCAGCGAAGAATATATCCATTTTCCGTCTTTCCATTCGTAAGGATCTCCATGCAGCAGTGAGACTTTTTTGACGTCATTCTTTTTCGTTCGGATTCGTATATGTATTTCTTTATCCGTGCAAGCGTATGCATAGTTATCTTTTGGTCTGTGATAGATAGCTTCTAAGTGCATATTTCAGCCTCCTTTTTGAAATTCCCTTAAAGGTTATTCCATATCTATAGTAAAGTCAACGGGGATGTTTCTACACATAGAATAAAACGTTTTCAAAAAAAATCAAAAAAGGTATTGTCAAAATAAATATAAGCATTATAATAGGGGTAGGTTGTGCAATCGGTTTCACAAATATAAAAGCGGTATCTAATACCGAATATTTTTTGACGTTTTGTGCAAACGGTTGTTCAATTTAATTTTTTTGTACTCAGGAGGGGTCAGAATGAAAAAGACACTATCATTATTGATGGTAATCATGCTGGTTTTAGGCGCATTGGCTGCCTGCGGACCTAATCGTGAAGAGGGAGCAGGGAATAATAACCAAGGCGGAGACGATAGTGAAACACCTGAAACAAGCAAGCCAGAGAAGCTTGTCGTTTGGGAAGATGATAAAAAGTCAGGCTGGTTAGACGAAGTAGGTGCCAAATTCACTGAAGAACATGGCATTGAAATTGAAGTCAAAGAAGTAGAAATGGCTACGAAGATGAAAGAACAGCTTCGTTTAGATGGTCCGGCTGGGACAGGCCCGGATGTACTTACACTGCCTCATGATCAAATCGGTGAAATGGCCCTTGCAGGCCATATCGCAGAGCTTGATGTAGAACAAGAAATAGTAGATCGCTTTTCTGAATCTTCTATTCTAGCGCAATCTTATGAAGGAACACTATACGGTCTTCCGAAATCTTCGGAAACTCCAGTATTCATTTACAACAAAGAGTTAATGGAAGAAGCTCCGGCTACTATGGATGAAGTATATGATTTCTCTACTGATTTCACTAAAGACGGAAACTATGGCTTCCTTGCACTGTGGGATAACTACTACTTTGCTCATGCTCCTATCGGAGGAATGGGTGGATATGTATTCGCTGAAAATGACGGCGCGTTAAATCCTGCAGATCTTGGATTGAACAATGACGGTGCTGTTGAAGGTGCTGAATATATCCAAAAATGGTATGAAGAAGGCTTATTCCCTAAAGGGGTCGTCGGTGAAAACGGCGGAGCTGCAATGGATGGATTGTTCAATGAAGGAAAAGTTGCTTCTGTAATGAACGGACCTTGGTCTTTCCAAAGTTATGAAGAAGCAGGAATCGAGATTGGTGTAGCTGCAATGCCAACGCTTCCAAATGGCGAGCCGATGAAAACATTCATGGGTGTTAAAGGATGGCACGTATCCGGCTACTCTGAAAACCAAGAGTGGGCACAAACGTTCATCGAGTTCATCACACAGGATGAGAATTCAAAACTTCGATTTGAACAAACAAAAGAAGTTCCTACGAATACAGCCCTTGTAGATGATCCTGCAATTGCTGAAAACGAAGGAGCAAAAGCTGTAGCTGAGCAGTCTCAGCATGCAGTGCCAATGCCGAACATTCCTGAAATGGGAGAAGTTTGGGATCCAATGGCAGATGCTTTGCAAACGGTCGTTACTGGTAAACAAGAGCCTAAAGCTGCCCTTGATTCAGCAGTAGATACAATCGAGCAAAATATCGAAGCGAACCATTCAAACTAAACATAATAGAGGGGACTGACTCTTACTTGAGTCAGTCTTCTATATTAAAGTATAGTAAATCTCTGAACAGTAAGAATTCTTCAGGGACTTCATGAAGAAAGATTGTATCTTTCTTGATAAAGCTTCTGAAGCTTATAAAAATATAAAGAGAAGAAGGGGGAATTTAGGATGGCTGAAAATTCCTATCAGACAAAACATCGAAAAACAGCGCTTGCCCTTTCCTTAATACCCGGGCTGGGTCAGTTCTACAACAAACAAAAATTAAAAGGCGGATTTTTCCTTATAATGGCTGCGGCCTTTATCTTCGTATTCCGTGATTTGATTGATTATGGACTTTGGGGGATTTTTACCCTTGGCGAAAGTACGGCTGCGCCGTATAGAGATCATTCCATTTTCTTGATGGTATATGGGATTCTTGCAATCATCATCATTCTATTTGGATTAGGCTTCTACGCCTTCAATCTTTATGATGCTTTTAGAAACGGAGAGAAGAGAGACCGCGGTGAAAAGCTCAGCACAATCAGAGAACAATACCGCAATCTTGTTGACAATGGGTTTCCGTACCTGATCATGTCTCCAGGTTTCCTGCTGTTAGTGTTCGTGGTTATCTTCCCGATTATCTTCGTTGTGCTTCTGGCATTTACGAACTATGATCTTTATCACTCTCCTCCAGCAAAGTTAGTAGATTGGATCGGTATTCAAAACTTTATTGATATTTTCCAGATTGATATTTGGAGAAGCACATTCTTCTCTGTGTTGTCATGGACGCTTGTTTGGACATTTGGGGCAACGACAACACAGGTTGCACTTGGTATCTTCCTGGCGATTCTTGTCAATCAGAAAGATTTAAAAGGGAAAGCGATCATCAGGACTGTTTTTATCCTTCCTTGGGCTATCCCGGCGTTCGTCTCTATCTTGATCTTTGCCGGAATGTTCAACGAATCATTCGGTACGATCAACAATGATATACTCGCTTTTCTCGGTATAGGCGACATCCCCTGGATGACCGAAGCTATGTATACCAGAATTGCGTTAATCTTTATTCAGACATGGCTCGGTTTTCCGTTTATCTTTGCCATGACTACCGGGGTACTGCAGTCCATTCCAGATGAGCTTTACGAAGCTGCCACTGTGGACGGAGCTTCAAGCCTGCAGAAATTCAAGAACATCACACTGCCGCTTGTTCTATTTGCAACGGCACCGATTTTGATCACTCAATATACATTCAACTTTAACAACTTTAATGTTATCTATCTGTTTAACGGCGGCGGACCAGCTTTGACCGGCCAGAATGCAGGCGGAACAGATATCCTTATTTCATGGATTTACAGCTTGACCATGACATCTGCTCAGTACTCTAAAGCAGCTGCTATCACTTTACTGCTTTCTATCTTTGTTATCACAATAGCGGTATGGCAGTTCAGAAGAACAAAATCATTCCAAGAAGAGGATATGATGTGATATGAATTTAAAAAAACAGAAACTCATCAGATTGACACTGTCCTATATAGCCATTGCGATTATGTTTTCTATCATCTTGTATCCAGTTGCGTGGATCATCGGGTCATCTTTTAACCCGGGCCAAAGCTTGTCCGGCTCAAGTATCATTCCTAAAAATGCAACATTGGCACACTACAAGGAACTATTTGATTTAGAACAAAGCAACTACCTGATTTGGTATTGGAATTCATTGAAAGTCAGCTTGTCGACAATGACTTTAACCGTGTTGATGGTCAGCTTGACTGCTTATGCATTCTCCCGCTATCGTTTCGTGGGGAGAAAAAATGGATTAATGACTTTTTTGATCTTGCAAATGATTCCTAACTTTGCAGCTTTGATTGCCATTTTCGTACTGGCTTTGGTAACAGATCTGCTAGATACACACCTTGGTTTAATCCTTGTATACGTCGGAGGACAAATACCGATGAACACTTGGTTGATGAAAGGGTATCTTGATACGATTCCTAAGGAGCTTGATGAATCTGCAAAAATGGACGGAGCGGGACATTTCCGTATTTTCTTCCAGATTGTTATGCCTCTTGCGAAACCGATCATCGCTGTTGTCGCATTATTTTCATTCATTGCACCGTTTGCTGACTTTATCATTGCCAGCATCCTGCTAAGATCGGAAGAGAAGTATACTCTGCCGGTAGCACTATATGATATGGTGGCTAAACAATTCGGAGCGGAATTCACAACGTTCGCTGCCGGATCAGTACTTATCGCCATCCCGATTGCCGGCCTGTTCCTGTACTTCCAGAAATACTTTGTTTCTGGATTGACGGCAGGGGGAACAAAAGGATAATCTTAAAGGCGTAACTAATTAAATTTAAGGAGGAGCGGAGATGAAAAGAAGAGTATTTTCTCTTATTCTTATTCCGTTTCTTCTTTTTTACGCCCTCCCTGCAGGAGCTGCTGAAAAAGAAGAACGTACATGGCAAGATGAATCCATTTATTTTTTGATGATAGACAGGTTCCATAATGGTGATCAGTCCAACGATCTGGATGTGGACAGAAATGACCCTAAAGCCTACCAGGGTGGTGACTTTCAAGGGATCATTGACCAGCTTGATTATATAAAAGATATGGGATTTACAAGCATCTGGCTGACTCCCGTTTTCGATAACCAGGAAAAAGGCTATCACGGGTACTGGATAAAAGATTTTTATAATACGGATGAACATTTCGGTTCAATCGAGAAATTCAAGGAACTTGTAGACGAGGCTCACAAGCGTGATATGAAAGTTATTTTGGACTTTATTGTCAATCACGTCGGTCCAAACCACCAATGGTTGAATGATCCCGAAAAAGAAGATTGGTTTCATGAAAAACAGCCGATGAATTTTAATGATGAAGAGAGTCTTCAAAATGCCTGGCTGTATGACCTGCCTGATTTGAATACAGAAAACCCTGAAGTGAAACAATATCTATTAGATGCTGCCGCCTGGTGGATTGAAGAAACGGATATTGATGGATACAGGCTTGATACTGTCAGGCATGTTCCTCAAGAATTTTGGGAAGAGTTTTCTGAAAGAGTAAAAGCTGAAAAGGAAGATTTCTATCTATTAGGCGAAGTCTTTGATTACGACCCGCGCAATATCGCCAAGTATGAGGGAGTTGGGATTGATGGCTTTGCTGACTTTCCGCAGGCTCAAGAGATGCGCGATGTTTTCCAGAAGCCTGACACAGATATGGACAGGCTCTTCAATTTTTGGGAGTATAACCAAACTTACTTTGAAAACCCATACTTGATGGGCACGTTCATTGATAATCATGATATGGTGCGATTCACCAACTTGATCACACAAAATAACCAGTTCCCTGGTACACGCTGGAAGCTGCCGCTGGCATATATGTTTACCGTTCCAGGCCTGCCGATTCTTTATTATGGTTCTGAAATTGCTCTCAGTGGAGGGGAAGACCCTGATAACCGCCGATTGATGGATTTCAGAACAGATAAAGAGCTCATTGAATATATTACCAAGCTTGGCGAATTGAGAAACACCCATTCAGCCCTTACCAGGGGCAGTATGGAACTGCTGTATGAAGAAGAGGGTATGGCCGTCTTCAAACGTGAAGATGAGAACGAGACGCTGGTTGTTGCGATAAATAACACCAGTGAATCACAGAGTGTCAAACTGAAATCACCACAGCTGCCGGAAGGAATGGAACTTAGAGGTCTGGTTGAAGGGGACCTTGTCCGGGCAGAAGGGGATAGTTATGACATCATTCTTGACCGTGAAAAGGCTGAAATCTATACACTTCAGCAAAGAAGCGGCTTGAACTATGGATTTATAGGGGCTCTATCCGCTGTATATATTATTTTCCTTATCTTTATTTATTACGTCTGGAAAAAAGGTAAAAACAGGAGAAAAGTTGAATAATCGCTGAATTTCAGTCTTAGGTTTGAGTTATTGGGGAAGGGGAGAAAAATATGGCTGTAACAATAAAAGATGTAGCAAAGCTGGCTAATGTTGCGCCATCTACTGTTTCCAGAGTGATAGCCAATAATTCCCGTATTAGTGACAGTACAAAACAAAAAGTAAGAGAAGCAATGAAGAAGCTGGGGTATCATCCGAACTTCATCGCGAGAAGCCTGGCGAACCAATCGACCCAGGTGCTTGGCCTGGTATTGCCTGGATCAGCGGATAAATTTTTTCAAAATCCGTTTTTTCCGACGGTACTGCGCGGTTTAAGTGAAGGCGCTCATGAAAAACAGTATGCACTGCAAATGACTACAGGACAAAGTGAGCAGGAAATCTATGACGGGATCGTTCAAATGGTTCAAGGGGGAAGGGTTGATGGAATCGTACTCCTTTATTCCAAAGTGGAAGATAAAGTCATGATGTATCTTAAAGAGAGAGATTTTCCTTTTGTCGTGATTGGAAAGCCGTTTAAGAATGCCGATGAAATCACACATGTAGATAACGATAATTTCAGGGCAACGAAAGAAGTTACAGATTACTTGTTGAAAGCGGGACATGACCGGATAGCATTCGTCGGCGGAGATTTGAATCTGGTTGTTACTGTAGAACGACTGCTTGGCTACGAGAAATCCCTTAGGAATGCCGGTATACCTCTTGAAGATAGATATATCGTGCATGAAGAATTCTTGAGAGAAGGCGGCCAGGAAGCCGTAAAGGAGTTAATGAGGCTGAAAAACCCGCCAACTGCTCTGGTGGTTGCGGATGATTTAATGTCTCTTGGGGTATTAAATACTTTGAATGAGATGGGAATCTCGGTACCTGATGATATTTCCATCATCAGTTTCAACAACGTTATGCTGGCTGAAATGTCCCGGCCGCCGCTGACTTCCGTCGATATTAATATTTTCGACTTAGGATATCAAGCAGCACGGAACCTTATACAAAAAATTGAAGATCCTCGTGAACCTGTGAAGAGAATTACGATTCCTCACCAAATCGTGGAGCGTTCTTCATGCAGTATTGTAAAAGCGCTAGAAAATACTGAGTTCTGATAGAAAGCTGGCCGTAATGGCTGGCTTTTTTTGAGGAATTAAACCTCTAAACATAAAACAGACAGCTCCTCGGTATATCGAGGGCTGTCTGTTATTATTATGGTCAGCCATTTACAATCTTTCCGCCGTTGACATGCATGACTTGGCCGGTTGTGTACTGTGAATCATCACTTGCCAAATAGACATAGGCCGGTGCTAGTTCGAATGGCTGTCCAGCTCTGCCAAGGGGTGTATCAGCCCCGAATTTGGCCACCTTATCCTCAGGGAAGGTAGACGGGATTAAAGGAGTCCAGATAGGGCCGGGTGCCACTCCGTTCACTCTGATGTTATCAGATGCGAGTGACTGTGATAGAGAGCGTGTGAAGGCAACAATCGCTCCTTTGGTTGATGAATAATCAAGCAGCTGCTCATTCCCGGCGTAAGCAGTTACTGAGGTGGTGTTTATGATAGAGCTTCCGCTTTTAAGATGAGGCAGCGCTGCTTTTGTTAAATAAAAGAAGGAAAATACGTTTGTTCGGAATGTCTTTTCCAGTTGTTCATCTGATATGTCCAGCAAACTCTTTTGAGGATGCTGTTCCGCGGCATTGTTGACAAGGATGTCAAGCTGTCCAAAATGATCAACCGTTTTTTGGACTACTTCCGCACTGTAGGAGGAACTTCCAAGGTCACCAGAGAACAGCAGACAGGTTCTGCCCTCTTTTTCAACAAGGTTCTTGGTGTCCTGCGCATCCTGGTCTTCTTCCAGGTAAGCAATTGCGACATCTGCTCCTTCTTTCGCAAAGTATAGGGCGACCGCTTTGCCAATTCCGCTGTCTCCTCCAGTAATAAGGGCGACCTTGCCTTTCAGTTTGCCGCTTCCTTTATAATTGTCATCCATATACTTTGGCTGTGGATGCATCTCCTTTTCGGTACCCGGCTGATGATCCTGATGCTGTGGTGGAAAATTATTTTCTTGAGACATCAATCACTTCACTCCTTCATGAATTTGAGATTTGTATGAACGGTTCTTAACGAGGATGATTGTAGTGCTCTATTTTCAAATTATCTTTACCCGATTGATTGAAAATTTAATCACGACTCTTATTTTTAATCATACTTTCAGCTTTATACCCTATGATGTTGATAAGGTCCTTGGGTGATGAATAGGGAGGTGAATACGCTGTTTCAATTTCCTGCAAACGATCGGCTGTTATATTTCCATTGATAGAGGCTGCAATAATATCGATTCTTTTATCGACCCCTTCACCCCCTATAATTTGGGCTCCAAGTATCCTGCCTGAATCCTTGCAGAAATGCATCCTGATACTGACTCTTTCAGCACCAGGGTAATAACCTGCGTGGGATTTTCCTGTATGTGTGACAGTGTGAAAGGAGATATTTTCGTCTAAGAGCTGTTTTTCGTTTAAGCCAGTAGAAGCTGCGGTCAAGCTGAATATTTTAACAACCGATGTCCCAAGAAGGCCCTTGAAACGGACCGGGTCGCCGGACAGGTGCTTTGCCGCAATGTAAGATTGCCGATGCGCAGGCCACGCAAGCGGTATTCTAACAGGTTTTCCTGTAATTGCGCTCTTGCTCTCAACAGCATCACCTACTGCATAGATGGATGTATCACTGGTCTGCATATATTCATTCACCACAATGCCCCCGGTTTTGCCGATTGAGAGTCCGGCATCCTCAGCAAGCTTTGTCTGCGGTCTGACACCGGCAGCCACGATGAAGAAATCTGAATGGATTTCCTTCCCTCTCTGAGTAACAATGACTCCCTTTTCGTCCACTTCCTGCACGCCATCATTAAGGAGTACATGTACTCCTTGTGCTCTCACTTCTTCTTCAATAATTTCACTCATTTCATCATCCAATACACCCATCAGATGGGAAGAAGCTTCTATAAGGTTGACATCCAATCCCCGGGCAGACAGGTTTTCCGCCATTTCGATGCCGATAAAACCGCCGCCTATAATTGAACAGGAGGATGGCTGCTTTGTCTCTATAAACTGTTTGATTGTGTCCATGTCTTCAATATTCCTCAGAACAAAATGGCGGCTCTCCTTCAGGCCGTCAATCGGAGGCAGGAAGGGGGCAGCCCCGGGTGCCAGTACAAGGTAGTCGTAGTTTTCCAGATACTCCTCTTTTGAACGAAGATCTTTCACCTTGATACTCTTTTCATTTCGATCGATTGATAAGACTTCATTGAAGACGCGGACATCAATATTGAGTTTCTCTTTCATGGATTCGGGATCCGCCGCAAACAGATGATCTCTTTCTTTAATGATGTCTCCTATAAAATAAGGCATCCCGCAGTTTCCGAACGAAATATGCTCATCTTTTTCGAACATCACGATTTCACATTCTTCATCCAATCTTCTGAGCTGTGCTGCTGTAGTTGCGCCTCCTGCAACACCGCCGACGACCAATATTCGTCTTGTCATGGATATTCCTCCTTAGGGTTCTATATTAGATAAAAACTGAAAAGGGTGATTATCAAGAGCTCATGTTGTTAAGCAGTTATGCTTTCTTAACCGTTCACAGGTTGTAGAAGATAAGCATTCCTTATTAAAAGCTTCTTCTCTTATGCTTGAGGATTTTCGAGAGTACCGTCAAAATTCATTAAAATATCAAGAAAAGCAAAAGACAAGAACTGCTCTTCCTGTTGAGAGAGAAAACCCCGGTACCGAGGCGGGATATAAAAGCAGCAATTGATACTGAAACAGTTTCAAAAATGGTATATAAAAAGCCGGTTGGATATATTTTACCCAGCCGGCTCTATTAAAAACGAAGCGCCATCAGCGGAAATTCATAAATTGGACGTCTACAGACAAATCAGCCTCTCTAATGGCTGCCATGATTTGCTGCAGATCATCTCTGCTTTTTCCGGTTACGCGTATTTGATCATCTTGAATTTGGCTTTTTACCTTAACACCAGAATTTTTGATGAGCGTATTTATTTTTTTTGCATCTTCTTTCCCGATTCCTTGAATTAATTTCGCTCTTTGGCGGACGGTCCCTCCGGATGCGCCTTCCATTTTTCCGTAGTCAAGATTCTTGACTGGAACGCCTCTTTTGATGAGTTTGCCTATCAGAACATCTTTTAGCTGTTCCATCTTATATTCGTCGTCAGAAACCAGTACGATTTCTTCTTTGTCCAGAGAAATATCACTTTTGCTTCCTTTAAAATCATAGCGTGTCTTGATTTCTTTAAGTGCTGAACTAATGGCGTTTTTGACTTCAGGGAAATCAACTTGAGAAACTACGTCGAATGAATTTTCTTTTGCCATGGAAATGACCTCCTTATGTATCACTCTCTAAGCCATACTATCCTTATGTTAGGCCTGTTAGTTACATTATAGACAACGAAATAATAGCATACAACTTTTAGCCTTTTAGAAGGCTCTTTCCATAATCTTAGTGGTTATTTGATACAAATTTTAAATATATAGTAATAATTAAAAGGAAAGAGCTGCTCTCCCTAGTGTCTGGGAAAAAATTAGGCTCTTTGATTTTTCCGAAAGCAACAATATATGCGAAGACAGCCATTAGAAAAGAATGGGACGGCTCTGGAATAAGTCCGGAGCCGTCCATCTTATCGAATACAGTCACAGCTTACAAGTGGTCTGTCTTCTTGGAGTATTGGTGTTTACCCGCTTTGCGGTTTTTTTCTTTCATCATATTCTTCTCATGATGAAGAGCGTTATTGTCTTTAGCTTTCTTATCGTTATCAGAAGTATGCGGCAAGATAGGATTCTCCCTTCTAAATCTAAGTTCAGATTTAGTTTTTCCTGAAAGGGGAAGGGTTATTACTCGGAATCAGGTGATTGGCTGGAAAAGAATATGGCCAGTGTACCCGGTCCTGCATGGGAACCTACTGCAGCTCCAATGATATTGATGTAAACCTCTTTAGGCTGAAATCTTTCCTGTATCAGGTTTTTCATATCATGGGCGAGTTCCTCATCATCACCATGGCTGATGGCTATAACTTGCTTCTCCAAATTTTCGCCCCGCTCTTCCATGAGATCAAGAATTCGCTTTAAGACTTTTTTACGGCCGCGGATTTTTTCAATTGGTACAAGCTTACCGTCTTCCACGTGAAGCAGCGGTTTGACATTGAGGAGGCCGCCCAGGAAAGCAGAAGCTTTTGATACTCTGCCTCCTTTAGCCAAGTAATCAAGATCTTCTACAGTGAAGAGATGTTCCATATATTCGCATTTATTCTTGGCAGCAGCTATAATTTTCTCAGCTGAAGCTCCGGTTTTTAATAATTCTGCCGTTTCTCTAACTGCGAGTCCATACCCAAGGGAAGCGCACTTACTGTCAATAATCGTCAAGTCAAGCTGAGGGTACTCATCTTTTATCTGATCCCTGATCATGACGGCTGTCTGATAGGTTCCGGATAATTCAGATGAGAAAGTGACATAAATGCCTTTATCACCGCTTTCAGCCAGGTCTGTGAAAATCTTTTGAAATAACGAAGGGGAAGCTTGAGAAGTCTTTGGCATTTTTCCTTCCCTGATTTTTTGAAATACTTCCTCAGGCTGGATAGTGACCATATCCTCATATTCGTTATCATCAATTAAAACGCGCAGAGGGATAAGCGTTACATTGTATTCATCGTAAAAAGCTTTTGGAAGATCGGATGCACTATCAGCAAATAAACGGATACTCATTGGACCATTCACCCTTTAATATGTTTTTATAAGACTGTACCGGCAGATTTATGATGAGTTAAAATTTATGTAGATGGAAAGCATCAGTCTGCGGCGGCATACAGCCCTTAATTCTTTTTGCCGGTTGTTCTCAGGAGACTGCATTAAGAGATATCAGTAATATGCATGAAAACAACACTTAGGTTTAAAAAAGATAAGCTATATACACTAAGTCTAGCCATTTATAGAAAAAATGACAATCATTTGTTGTTTTTTTCATTTTTGGGATAAATAAAGAAAAGACATATTTTTAAAAAGGAGGGAATGCAATGTCTCGTGACTTTGTAGTATTAGAAACAAAAAAACTAATTATCGTGTTATTTGGTGCCCTATTAAATGCACTTGCGCTGAATTTGTTCTTGATCCCAGCTAACGTTTATGCCAGCGGGTTCACCGGAATCGCACAGCTTCTTTCCAGCGTATTATCAGATTACACACCAATCACTGTATCGACAGGTATTCTGCTGTTGCTGCTGAATATCCCTGTGACGATCCTGGGCTGGTTGAAGGTCGGGAAATCTTTCACCTTTTACAGTTTCGTCTCAGTCCTTTCCACTACCGTATTTCTGGGCTTCATCCCTGTGATACATCTGTCTCCTGATATTTTGCTGAATGCCGTTTTTGGGGGTGTCATTGCAGCTGTCGGAGTAGGTATGACGTTGAAGTGGGGGGCATCAACAGGAGGCATGGATATTATCGCCATGATTCTATCCAGACTGAAAGATAAGCCTGTCGGTACATACTTCTTCTTAATGAATTCCGTCATCATTATTACTGCCGGTCAGCTTTATGGATGGGAAAAGGCATTATATACATTAGTCACACTGTATGTTTCCACCCGTGTGATTGACGCCATCCATACAAGACATGAAAAACTGACGGCCATGATTATCACCAAGAATTCGACCGAGTTAAAAGAAGCCATCCACTCTAAATTGGTAAGAGGAATCACAACCCTGCCTGCAAGAGGCGGCTTTACAAATGAGGATAAAGAAATGCTGTTTATTGTTATTACCCGTTATGAGTTATACGATCTCGAACATATTATCAAGGAAGTCGATCCGACTGCCTTCACAAACATAGTAGAGACTGCCGGCATCTTCGGTTTCTTCCGACGGGATTAATACTGCGATAGTTGAGGATAATAAAGGGTGCATCCTTAAAGAAAGGGGTCCATCTCTTTGAAAAAAGCAATCGTGATATTACTTTTTATAGTCTCGACAGCCTATTATCCGACCGGAACCATCCAGGCGGGAAATCAACAGCCGGAATGGGCAGTGAAGGCAGAAGAAGGGGACGGGGGTGTTGAGATAGAATTGACCGTCTCCAATAATACTTCAGAAAAGATGATCTTGGAATTTCCCTCCAGCCAATTTTTTGATTATATAGTAAAGGACCATTCCGGAAAAGAAGTCTACCGGTACAGCGATAATAAAGCTTTCCTGCAGGCAATCCAGCGCATCACTTTAACGAGCGGCGAGCAAAAAGTCTGGCAGAGCAAATGGAACCATACATCCTCAGGTGGACAAAAAATTCCTCCTGGAGAATATATGGTAGAAGCTTTCCTGCAGGTTAAGCAAGTTAATGGAAAACCAGTGGGAGAGCGAATTGTCGAGACGGTGAAACTAACAATCGAGGAACAGAATCCCTCCTTTAAAAACGTTAAAATGGTTTCTTCCGGGAACAGCTATTGTGTCAGGGGGCAAGCCAAAGTAGCAGCAGGCAGCTTTTATTACACAGTGGAGGATGGCCATAACATCCTTATAGAAGAAACCCTTGTGAAAGTGAACAAGGAATCTCCGAACTGGAGTGACTTTGAATTTAGCTTCGAGCTGGGAAGAGATAAAATTGCCAAAAACCGGCCAGTGATTTTGAATTTATATGAAAGAAACCTTGAAGACGGTACGGTTCACCATAATTATACAGTTGAAGTTAATTGAAGTTAGCGGCATCTAGTATAGGTCTCTAGGGGTTTTCCGGAGACCGGAAGACATTGGAAATTTTAGCGAAGTAGTGTCTAGGAAGCTTTTTGATAGGGTCAAACCCATTTGAGAAGGAACTGTACAAACTTGTGCAGTTCCTTTTGGTTTTGATGAGGTTACCCTTTCAAAGCAAGTGAGATGGTTTGCCGTGAAGGTGGGGACATGGGTTAGTCTATGTGGAGAGAGATATGTACCAACTTCGGTCATATGGACTCATGAGCCGAGCAATTAGGCTGGAGATATGTATCCAAGTCGGCCGAGTGAATACATGAGCAGTGCATTTAGGCTTGAGATATGTATGCAAGCGTGCCGAGTGGGTACATGAGTAGAGCATTTTGACCAAAGACATGTATCCAAGTGTGTCAGGTGGGTACACGAGCCGAGCATTCAGGCTGAAGATATGTACCCAAGTGTGTCAGGTGGGTACATGAGCCGAGCATTCAGGCTGAAGATATGTATCCAAGTGAGTCAGGTRGGTACACGAGCTGAGCGTTCAGGCTGAAGATATGTATCCAAGTGTGTCAGGTGGGTACACGAGCTGAGCGTTTAGGCTGAAGAAATGTATTCAAGTGTGTCAGGTGGGTACACGAGCTGAGCGTTTAGGCTGAAGATGTGTACCCAAGTGAGTCAGGTGGATACACGAGCTGAGCGTTTAGGCTGGAGATATGTACCCAAGTCGGCCGAGTGGATACATGAGCCGAGCGTTCAGTCCCAAGATATGTATCCACATTTGTCATCAGAAATCATCATAGGAGAATTATTCAGTGCCTCTGCTATTTTAAGCTAGGGTTCTAGAGGAGGTATGAACCTCTTTTAAACAGTATAGAAAAAAAGCATCCGGAAAAAACCCCCGGATGCTTCTGTACTTAATGTAATTGGTTCAATTCGCTCTGTAATTCCCGAAGCTGCTCTTGTTCGGCTCTGGTTGTGTTGGCATAAGCAGAGGAAAGAGCGTTCTTAGCGCGCGCAATGGTTTGCTGGGTGTCTTCACTGCCTGTGGTTGAAGCCTCTTTAGCTAATTGGACATACTGGCGGGCTTCCTGGAATAATCGGTTTCCCATTTTTTATATGCCTCCAAGCGAAGAGTTTTCAACGTTTTCTAATTTTTTGGCTTCAGCCTCAGCCAGTGTGGAGTGGTAAGGAATGCGGTCATCATGTTTGGAAACCGCGTCTTTTCCCTGTTGAACAAATCTTTTGGATTTATTGCCTTTGCCCATCTTCAGCACCCCTTTTTCTTTTTAAGCACAGCACTGAACCTGTGTGCTCATAGATAGTATGAACGGAACCGGGGAAGATTAGTGTAAAAAATTATTGCCAGCATTGTTAATGTCTGTTTGTATTTGGCTCTTTTCGTAAACTTTGTTGCTATTTCAGACTAATTCCGAAAAAATAACATAAATCACCGGAATAACCTCGTAACCAGGAAAGAAAAGAGCTGCTTTCGCAGATTTGAGAGAAAATTCTTAGTATACGGGGAAAAATCCGGATTTTGGGATTTTTCCAAAAGCAACAATGTATGAGAATACAGCCTTGTATTCAGCTCAAACGGAGGTGGCTGTTTAAGAATGCTGCAATTCCATCTTCTTCGTTGCTCAATGTAATGTCATCTGCTACGCTCTTCAAAGGTTCGATTGCATTTCCCATGGCGACACCTACACCGGCATACTTAAGCATTTCAAGGTCATTATCCTCATCCCCGAATGCAATGATGCGGTTCTGCGGGATTTCCAAATGGCTTGCAACTTTTTCTATTCCGACAGCCTTGTTCAATCCGCTTTTGACTATTTCGATGACATGCCAAGGGGCTGCCCAGCGGCGGTGGTCGATGACTTCAGCATGAACACTGCTCAAATGCTTCCTGATTTCGGTTACATGCTCCTCATCCGCATGAATCAGCATGGAAGTGGGGGATTGGGTTAAATAGTTGCGTAAATCCCCCGTAGTGACATTCGGCTCTCCAAAATTGAAAACATCAATCAGGCGTTCGTCATGATAGTGGAAATAGACATCATCCATTACTTCTGCAATGATGTTTCTGAAATTAAAATCAAAGTCATGACAAGCCTGGACAATCTCCCTTGCTACTCCGACTTCCATTGGCTGGTGGAAGGTTTCCCAGTTGTGGTCGAGAGGATGATGGACAAAGGCACCGTTGAAATTGACAATCGGTGTATTTAAGACTAATTCTTTGTAATACATCTCACTTGCTCTATAAGGCCTTCCTGTTGCTATCATGATTTCATGGCCTTGCTCTTTGGCTTTATGTAAGGTTTGCTTGGTTTTCTGTGAAATCTTCTTTTCATCCGTCAGTAATGTACCATCGAGATCCAAAACGATTAAATGCTTATCCATACTCATTAAATCAATCTCCATTCTATTTTTATATACAAGTATAGTGTATATGTTTCGTAAAACAGAAGTCCACCATGGTAAACTGATTTATACAAACTTTTACAGTAGGTTAACCCTAATGTATTTGGTAAAGGAGTAATGCACATGATTACAATAAAAAAAGATAGAATTGAAAATATACCAGTACTGAATCTCAGCTTGCAGGAACGGTCTGATGAGAAGCTTCCTGCGGTATTCTTTATGCACGGTTTTACAAGTGCAAAAGAACATAATCTGCATTATGCTTATTACTTGGCGGAAAAGGGATATAGAGTGTTAATGCCGGACTCACTGCTCCATGGAGAGAGAGGGGAAGGATTAAACGAAAGCCGATTGAGTGTGCGTTTTTGGGAAGTTGTCGTCACGACTATTGAGGAATTGGGCAAGTTGAAAGATTATTATACACAGAACGGTCTCATTGATGAGGAACGAATCGGTGCCGCAGGAACCTCGATGGGCGGAATTGTTACATTGGGGGCACTGACAAAGTATACTTGGATCCAGTCCGCAGTAAGCTTGATGGGATGTCCTTCCTATACAGATCTGGCAAATGCCCAGATCGGCTCTTTGAAAAGAAAAGGATACCAATTGCCTTATTCAGATGAACAACTCAATTCGCTCCTGGATATGCTTAAAGGATATGATTTAACTTTACAGCCTGAAGTACTCCAGGGGAAATCGCTCTTTTTCTGGCATGGAAAGCAGGATACTGTTGTTCCATATCAGCCTGCTTATGATTTTTACAGCAGACTTTCTGAAAGCAGCAAACCGCAAATGAAAGATTTACAATTTATTACCGACGAAACAGCAGGACACAAAGTATCGCGGGAAGCTGTATTGAAAAGTGCAGCTTGGTTTGCAGAGAACCTCTGATCCCACTTTTCCGGGAAGCAAAGGTGAAGAGCCGTATCACTTTCTATACATAACATTCTTTGTTAAGATAAAAATAGAAAAAGGTGCAGATAAGGAGTGAAATTAGATGGATCAAGATATGAAAGATAGTATGATGGGGACACTTGAACAAGTTGTCGATCCGGAATTGGGAATAGATATCGTCAATCTCGGCTTAGTATATGACGTCGACTTGGATGAAGAAGGCAAAGCGACGGTGACTATGACATTGACATCGATGGGCTGCCCGCTGGCGGGAACAATAGTGGATCAGGTGAAAGCAGCTCTTTCTGATCTTCCTGAGGTAAAAGAAACAGAAGTGGATATCGTTTGGAATCCACCTTGGAGTAAAGACAAAATGTCCAGATATGCGAAAATCGCACTGGGTATTCGATAAAAACATAAAAAAGCAGTGCAAATTCATCTGAATGTTGCACTGCTTTTTTATGTTTTTACTCCATGGAATAGCAGCTGGATGATCTTCGACAAAAAGGGAAACCGTCCAATCCTTAATGCAGTTTCCTTCATTATCATCTCTATTTTATCGTGCAGACATTAATTGGACAGTTCTCACAATCAATCTCTTTCTTCAGATAATCCAAGTCATGCACAATGATTTTGTTTTTGTCGACTATTACAATTTTTTCTTTTCTCAACTCACTCAGCATCCGGTTGACTACTTCCCTTGATGTGCCGCAGAAGTTGGCAAGCTCCTGGTTGGTCATCGGATAATCAATTAAAATACCTTCATCAACCGACTTTCCGTAGCTGTTTGTCAGTCTGATCAGAGTGGAGTATAGAGCTCCTTTTTTCCCGTGTAAAATAAGATCGCGGAATTTCGTTTGATTTTTCCTGCTTTGAAGCTGGACCCATTTCAGCCATTCAACAGTCAGCTGCGGCTTATTCGAGAGATTTTCTTCAAAAATCTGTTTTGAAAGGATATAGACTTCAGAATCCTCCATAACTTTGGCATTAAGCATGTAAGTGGATTCATCGCAAAATAATGTTAATTCTCCAATCACATCACCATTGGAACAAATCCTCATGCTAAGCTCCCTGCCGTCGGGAATCACTTTTCCGATCTGTACCTTCCCGCTCTTAACAAGAAATAATTCCTTGGCTGTCTCACCTTCCTGAAACAAATAACGGCCTTTTTCAACTTTCTTTAAACTTGCCTGGCTTGTAAACAGATTTTCAATCTCAGTAAAAGGATTATTGGGTTCGCTCATCTCATCACCCCGCCACAATATAAGTAACGCCATTATAACATATGGCTGTTAGCGTGTTGCTCATCTGTATAGAAAAGATCCAGTATGCAATCTTTGAATTTTCCATCATTCTCAAACGGGATTCTTAGTTTAAAAAAGGTGCCCTCCAATTAACGGGTTCTGTTTTCGAGTGCAAAATTAACAATTACACATCAAAAGGAGTGTCAAATCGCATTGATTTTGACGCTCCTTTTTGGTTGGTTTAGCGGTATTCTTACTGGTAAATCTGTTCAATTGGTTATGCAAAATGCATGCTAAATAGTAAATGACAGAACTTTTTGTTTTTCAAAATTTGTGACACAATTTCCTATACACGTTCAATCCTAATATTAGTATGAAGGAGAGTTGTAAATTATAGTTAATTATAGAGATTCTAGCGATTGGAACGGAAGGTGCGTGACCTCCTGCGGGACTAGCGTGACAGGTGAGACCCCACAGGCGAAGCCGAGGAGGCTCACCGCACGCCCCGCGGAGTCACGCATCTGGAGTGGAAATCACTCAACCATTTCTTTGGCTAATTAGAAGTTTGTACTTCAAAAAAGAACCCGTTCCCTCCAATCCACTTTTTAAAAAGGAGGTTAACCACCAGCCTTTTGGGAAATTAATTGGTGCACTCTTTCCTTTTGGATAGGTGTATTCGGTAAAATTTAAGAGGCAGGATTTTTTCATCCTGAACAGGTGAGCAGCTCTCGTCTTCCCTGGATTACGAGGTTAAATATAGCCGTCTTATTAAGAAAACAGCCATCTGAAAAGAGCATAAAAAAAGAACGGAAAAAATCCGTTCTCTTAGAAGATCAGTACAGCTGCACCGACAATTACGCAATAAATGGCGAAAATTTTCAAATTACCTTTGGCCATGATATTCATGAACCATTTAAGCGAGAAGTAGGAAGCAACCAGAGAACCAAGGAACGCGACAGCATATGGTATGGCTCTCTCTGTTAAGTTTTCATCAGCTAGCAGGTCAGATAAACCAAGAAGCATACCTCCAAAGCTCACCGGAATAAACAGAAGGAAAGAATACCGCAGTGCTGTTTCCTGGTTCATCCCTCTAGCCATTGCTGCGACAATTGTTGCCCCGGAACGGCTTATTCCTGGAATCAAGGCAACCGCCTGTGCCAATCCTACAATGATGGCATCCTTGAAGGTAAGGTCGCCATCGTGTTTGCGTCCCCGAAGGTTTCGGATCAGCCATAAGGCGAAACCAGTTATGATCAGCGTAATGGCAACTGTTTTGATTCCGGAAAGTTCTTCAGAAATAAAGTCACCGAATAATACACCAATCACTCCCGCCGGAATAGTTCCGATGATCAGGTAAATAATAAAGTGAAAGTCACGTTTATTTTCAGGTGTTTTTTCTTTGAAGTAACCCAGCCCATTGACTATAAGACGCAGGATATCTCCCCGGTAGATAATTAGTACGGCGAATAATGAGGCTGTGTTGACAAGCAGTTCAAATGTTAATCCGGGAAGGTCTATGCCCAGGTAATGCTGCGCGAGTTGTAAATGTCCGCTTGAAGAGATTGGAATCGGTTCTGTAAACCCTTGAAATAATCCAAGAAACAGGTACTTCAGGAGCTCATATGCAGTTTCAGTCATTTAGTTTCCTCCATTGAAAAATTTCTTCACATCTCTCTATTTAACAACAAAGAACTGATACCTGCAAGACATAACTGAACAGTTTTCAGAGAAGCCCGATGCAGAGTCGTCTTGCAGAGTATAAAAGATAGTAAGTACTGACAGGTTCTGTCGCCCGGCAACAGTCACCTTCAGAAACCAACCATCTTGAATGGCAATAAAAGCCGTGAATCTTTTTGTTCAATGAAAGTCATAGTAAAGGTAAGCGATTCGTCCAATCGCCTTTCGTTTGTGTCAGATTTACAAAGAAAATTGCAATAAGGGAGGGACTGCCATGGGCCAGTCAAGACAATTTCGCTCTGGACAGAAAGCACCGAATAACGGTATCTATCTCGAGATAGGTGAGACCGGGAGCGGTGTCATGAACCCGAAGAAAGTCAAACTGAAAGCTGGTGACCGTTTTCCGGAAACCTCTAATGACAAACGTTATTGGACATATATGCCAAAAACTCAATAGTGAAGCAGTAAAGCCATCCTAAAGCGGATGGCTTTACTTTTTTTCGGTAATAATTATAATGAAAGTAAAGGTCAATAATGGTCAAAACGGAGGTGTGCAATGAATATTGAAGGTTTCACATACAAGGTACAGGACGCAATTGTTTCCGCCGGAGAAATCGCAAAAGAATTGCAACATACTGATATTATGGTTCTGCATTTATGGAAAGCGCTGCTCTCCCAAGAAGACGGACTGCTTCGTTCAATTTACAGCAGGGCCGGTATAGATACCGATGAATTTATCTACCATATAAATAAACTGCTTTCTGAAAAACCTGCTGTGTCAGGGGAGGGAGTGAGTTATGGCCAGTATGCCTCCCAGGATTTTAACCGGCTTTTCCAAGATGGCGACAGGATAAAAACCAAGATGGGGGATGAGTACCTGTCTGTAGAACATCTTGCGCTGGCGCTTCACAGGCAAAAGCAGCATCCTGCCGCTGTTTATGTTGAAAAATTCTTATCAGAAGATCAGATATCTACTATCATTGAGGAAATCAGAGGAGGAGAGAACGTGAACACGCAGAATCCGGAGGCAAAGTATGAAGCACTAAAAAAATATGGAAGAGACTTAATACAAGAAGTGAAAACAGGGAAGATGGATCCGGTTATCGGGAGGGACGGCGAAATCCGCCATGTCATCAGAATTCTTTCCAGAAAAACAAAAAACAATCCGGTGCTTATTGGAGAACCGGGGGTAGGGAAGACCGCAATCATTGAAGGGCTTGCTCAACGGATCGTCAGAAAGGATGTTCCAGAAGGCCTCAAAGATAAGCAGATTTTTGAACTGGACATGGGTGCTCTTGTGGCAGGGGCAAAGTTCCGGGGTGAATTTGAAGAAAGATTGAAGGCTGTATTAAATGAAGTAAAGCGCAGCAATGGAAATATCCTTCTGTTCATTGACGAGCTTCACACAATCGTTGGAGCCGGAAAAACAGAAGGTGCCATGGATGCAGGCAATCTATTGAAGCCAATGCTTGCAAGGGGAGAACTCCATTGTATTGGAGCAACCACCTTGAATGAATATCGAAAGTACATTGAAAAAGATCCGGCTTTGGAGCGGAGATTTCAACAAGTTATGGTCAAAGAGCCGGATGTAGAAGATACGATCTCCATACTCAGAGGATTAAAGGAGAGGTTTGAAATCCACCATGGAGTCAATATCCATGACAAAGCAATAGTAGCCGCCGCTTCTCTTTCCAACCGCTATATTACTGACCGGTTCCTTCCAGATAAAGCGATAGACTTGGTCGATGAAGCATGTGCTCTTATCAGGACAGAAATTGATTCCATGCCATCTGAACTGGATGAGGTGACCCGGAAAATCATGCAGCTCGAGATTGAGGAAGCGGCTCTCTCAAAAGAAAAGGATGAAACAAGCAGGAACCGTTTACTGCAGCTGCAAGAAGAGCTTTCCAATTTGAAAGAAGAAGGCAATGCAATGAAGGCAAAATGGCAGATGGAAAAAGAAAAAATCAATTCACTTCAAGGAAAAAGGGAAGAATTGGAGCAGCTTCGCCGGCAGCTTGAGGAAGCGGAAGGAAATTACGATTTGAACAAAGCAGCTGAGCTTCGTCACGGTAAAATTCCTGAGGCTGAACGGGAACTGCAAGAGCTTGAAAAAGAAATGGCGAATGAACAGGAAAACCGCTTGCTCCGTGAAGAGGTCACAGAAGAAGAAATTGCCGGCATTGTGGCTAGATGGACAGGGATTCCCGTCAGCAAGCTTGTGGAAGGCGAGCGGGAAAAGCTGCTAAAGCTTGAGAGTATCTTGCATGAGCGTGTAATAGGCCAGGAAGATGCCGTCCAGCTCGTCAGCGATGCAATCCTGAGAGCGAGAGCAGGAATCAAAGACCCTGGAAGGCCTATTGGTTCCTTTATATTCCTTGGCCCGACAGGCGTTGGAAAAACCGAACTGGCCAAGACCCTTGCCCATACCTTATTCGACAGCGAAGAGCAGATGATACGGGTTGATATGTCAGAGTATATGGAAAAACATGCGGTATCCAGACTGATTGGAGCACCGCCGGGGTATGTCGGCTATGAAGAAGGCGGACAGCTTACAGAGGCAGTCAGAAGAAAGCCGTATTCTGTCATACTACTTGATGAAATAGAAAAAGCTCATACCGAAGTTTTCAATATACTGCTGCAGGTGCTGGATGATGGCAGAATTACGGACTCGCAAGGAAGAACCGTTGATTTTAAAAATACAGTCATTATTATGACGTCAAATATCGGCTCACAATTTCTGCTGGAGAGAGAAGAAGGTTCAGAAGAAATTGATGAAAGTACGAAAGAAAATGTTATGGGTCAATTGAGGGCATCCTTCAGGCCGGAATTCCTTAACCGCGTGGACGATATCGTTCTATTCAAGCCTCTGAGTATCTCAAACATTAAAGGTATCGTAGAAAAAGCCATTAAGGACCTGCAAAAACGGCTTCAGGAACAGAATATCACCATGGAGATCACTGACCCTGCGAAGGAGTTCATTGCAAAAGGAGCATATGATCCAGTTTATGGGGCACGCCCGTTAAAAAGGTACATTCAAAAAAATATTGAAACGAAATTGGCGAGGGAAATTATTGCAGGTCATTTTAAAGCAGAGGATACAGTCAAGATAGATATCCTTGAGGATAAGATTGTTTTTGATAAATAAAAGCTCTTTTCGTAAAATTTGCTGCTATTTGTTAATTCCTAAACATTCACCGGTATAAGCTAGTTAGCATTAAAAGAAAAGAGCCGCTATCCCGATTAGAGAGAGACCCCTTAGTATGCGGGGGATATCGCTCTTGTAATTTTTCCGAAAGCAGCAATGTATGCGAAAAACAGCCAAAATAAAAAAGGAGAATCCGCAATAGAGCGGATCTCCTTTTTTGTTGTTTAGAGAATGATAAAATCACTCTCTGTGGATAACTTATAGCTATGATATCCACGTCCAGCTTCAGCGCCTAGCCCCTCGGGGTCAAATAACCCTCAGAGAATAAAAGGAAAGAGCGCCTTTTTTTCTCTGAGGAACATTTGCCTGTCGGGGCTGGACAAGGCGCTTGCGCTTTTGTTACGTCCAGCTTCAGCGCCTAGCCCCTCGGGGTCAAATAACCCTCAGAGAATAAAAGGAAAGAGCGCCTTTTTTTCTCTGAGGAACATTTGCCTGTCGGAGCTGACCGAGGCGATTCCGCTTTTGTTACGTCCAGCTTCAGCGCCTAGCCCCTCGGGGTCAAATAACCCTCAGAGAATAAAAGGAAAGAGCGCTTTTTTTTCTCTGAGGAACATTTGCCTGTCGGAGCTGACCGAGGCGCTTCCGCTTTTGTTCTGATTAATGATTTTCAATGGGGTCGTTAGGAATGATCATTGAAACGACAATTATCAGTATGGAGGCAACTACCCCCAATATTAAGCCTGTCTCAAGCACGAAGGGAGCCCCTGTCATTGAACTGACAACATAAACAGTCATTTCTACCAGCAGGATGGTCCAGAAGAAAGTCCAAAAGTATTTCAAAACATTCACCTCAATTCCATGCATCTATGTATAACAAATAGTTATAGAGTCCAGAAGGGAAAGTGTCATTGATCCCTTATTAAACATTTTCTGTATTATCGTACCATAAGAATGAGAAATAATAAATCATTTTCAGTTTAACAATGTAAACCTTTTCCTGGATATGAACTCTTTGTGTCTTACTCGATTTGTAATAAAGTTTATATGAGATTCTTCATAACGGTGAAAAAATTTTTTGTTTGCAAACTGCTTAGGTGCGGTTCTAAACACTCTCCCCGAAAGCAACTATTTCATGGCCCTTTTTAATACTTTAGAACAACTGACTGCTGTAGCTAAAAGGGTGCTTCCCCTTTTCATTACTCCTCTTTTGTATAAGGCTGACTGATTCAAAGTTTACAGATGGAGAAAAAAGATGAAATCCGCTGAGTTTTAACTGTTTTATAGGCTGTCCCCCATACAATGAAGGAATTTTTCCATAAACTATCATGACGAGTTATGTTTAGCTGTGCACAGGCACAGAAAACCATCATTATAGCTTCGGAAGACAGCTTTATAAAAGGGGATTTTTTAAATGAGCCAACGAATTTTCACCATCGACAATGAACATTGTATAGTACATTATCCTTTCCGCCCAAACGGTTTTGCCGTACTGATTATAGGAGATGTCAATCATTATGTAGATGAAAAAAGCAGCTTTTGGATTCAGCAGGAGACAAGACATTCGATTATCAGTGCACTTACCGAAAAAGGATACATTGTTTTTTATTCCAACTTATATGGAGCAAACTGGGGAAGCGATAAAGCCGTTGGTTTGACCCAGCGTCTTTACCATTATATTAAGAGGAGGGAAATCATTAACGAGAAGATTCATATTCTTGCAGAAGGAATGGGGGGGCTGTTCGTCGAAAAGCTGCTTTCTTCAATGGGAGATCAAATACGTTCTGTGGTGATGCTGACTCCATGCATCTCCCTGTATGAACATTTTTCACAAGAAAAAGAACAAAAGTTTTTTTATAAGAAACTTATGAAAGAAATCACGGTGGCTTATAACTTAGAAGAGCAGCAATGTGAGGATGTGGTTAACACAGGTGTCCATGCGGGGAGAGACCTCAAGAAAACCGATAAACCACTTTACACCATTCAATCAATCAACTCTTACCGTTATAAAAATCAGTTTCCCCTCATAAATGATATATATATAGAACGAAATACTAAACATCTCCCTGGAGAGATATATATCATTCTTCCAGAAAAGAAACATAAAGCTTCCTATAAAATCATTTCATACTTTTCAGCACATGAACAACTTTAAACTGGAAGCGAGGAGGGATTGTGAAATATGGAAAAAGCGATTATAACAGGTGCCACGGGGTTTTTCGGTTTTGAATTGTGCCTGGCTATGCTGGAGGAGGGTTTGGAAGTGCTGGCAGCCGATACTGCAAATGAAGCAGGAGAAAGGTGGCTCGAGGTGGGAAGAAACTCAAATATCACTTACCAGCCCCTCCACCAACTGATTTCAGAGAGAATTTCCAAAGCTTCCGTCTACATTAATTTATATGATTATTTTACAGAAAGGAAGAGGGGTGAAACGCTGGCGGCTATCACCGGGTTTATTGAAAAAAACAAAAAAAATTTCGAAGATGCAACGGTATTGCTTCCAACTGTGCTTTCCGATAGAGCAGGGAAAGATGAACTTTCTGACTTTCTTCAATTTATGGAAGAGCAAGATATGACCAATCTCTCTTCAATTTATATCCCTACTCTTATTGGACCAAGACAGCCTGAAACCTTTTTATTTCAGCAGTTGATATCTAAATCAAATAGGGATGCTGAATTCGTGGATGATCCCCGTTCCGCTATTTATGTTAAAGATGCAGCTCAGGCCGTACTCCACCACGGAAGGAATTTAAACAGCCTCCTTTTTCTTTCTGAAGAAGAGGACAGCTGGAAGAAAAGCCTGAATCTGTTAAAGAAGGCTGTACAAGACAGTGGAGAGACGCTGAATCATATTGACATCGTTCCCGACACATTGATGCATGTCAGTGTGAAAGCAACTTTGTCTTTTGAAGAGGTACTCGAGCTTCAGAAGAGTCCCTGAAAGACCACCAAGTCAACTTTTTCTTTTCTTCATGCATAAAGCAAGGTAAAATAGAAGAGTCAAACCCTTGCCGGCCAATCGATTCATTGCAGGGGATTCGCAAATATCTGCGAATCAAGATGTCATCACTAAAAGGCTCACTTTGAAGCAAGCAGAAGCCGGCGGTTGGATGACATCCTTAAGGAGTTGCTATAATGAAGAAATTAATTTATTTCCTGACTTTGATGCTCTTATTGACTGGATGTTCAGGGCAAAGTGATAAGAAAAGCCTTCAGAACGTCGGTCTTCTCGTTCCTGAAACGATAAGCGACCAAGTTTGGGGAACGAAAGGATATAAAGGGTTACTAAAAATACAGTCTCAATTTGGAGTGGATGTCTTTTATAAAGAAGGAATAAAAACAAGGCAGGCTGTTGAACAGGCAGTAGCGGAGTATGATAAGAAAGATGTCAACTTGATTTTTGGGCATGGCCAGGAATATGCCTCCCTTTTCAATGACTTAGCCTCAGATTATCCTGACATGCATTTTGTCAGTTTTAATGGCAATGCCAGCCAGCCGAATACTACCAGTTTAAAGTTTGAAGGATACGCTATGGGGTTCTTTGGCGGAATGACGGCTGCCCATGAATCAGAAACGAAAAATATCGGAGTTGTCGCTTCTTATGCTTGGCAGCCGGAAGTGAAAGGATTTATTGAAGGTGCTGACTTTCAGGATAGCAGTGTTGAGGTGACGGTTGATTACACGGATGACTGGGATCATACAGAAAAGGCCATGATACTTTTACATACTCAATTAAGAAAAGGCGTGGATATCGTTTATCCAGCTGGAGACGGATATAATATTTCAATCATCGAGAAGCTGAAGGAAAAAGGACTGCATGCAGTTGGTTATGTATCGGATCAGTCCGATATGGGTGAGTCAACGGTCCTCACCAGCACTGTGCAGCATGTGGACAAACTTTATGAAGTAGTTGCGGAAAGATATTCTAATGGTAAACTGAAATCAGGAAATATACCCTTTGATTTCCAGGACGGCGTCATATCCATGGGGAAATTCAGCCCGGAGGTAGATGAGCAGTTCCGTGAAGTCATCGAAAGTGATATCAGTCATTATATTAAGATGGGGGAACTCCCGCATGAAAGAAAGGATGAGTAGGGATGCAAGATAAGAATATGGAGTTTATGCAAATTGCTATGAAATACCTGCCAGAAGCAAAAGAACAATTGGAGCAGTCAGGGATTGAACTATCTATAGACATGATCCAGCCCTTCATGACCCTTTTTACACAGGTAATGAATGAGGCTTACGAGATGGGATATAGAGACGCACAGGAAGAAAATAAATAAAAGCTCTTTTCGTAAACTTTGTTGCTATTCTATACTATTTTCAAAGAAATTACCTTATTACGAAGATGAAACCTGGCAAAACCGAAAAAAAAAGAGCTGCTCTACCCGTTTAGAGTTAAAACTCTTAGTATCCGGGGATATCCGAAAGCAACAATATATGCGAAAACAGCCTAAATAAAAAGCTGAAGGACGGAATCCCCATGGATTTCGTCCTTCTTTCTTTAAGAATGGGTGCTGTCTGGTGCGTTCTAAAGTGAGCTGAAAACTAAAACAGAAGATCCTGTTAAAGAGCACTAAATCTTCAGATCGTAAACATGATGCAGTAAACCTCCCCTTTTAACAACATCAAGCTAAAAAACCAGAAGAATGATGTTGTAAAGAGGCGGTATAAACAGCATCACCTCCTGAAATCGAGAACATGATGATGTAAAAACTCGCGTTAAAGAGCACTAAATCTTCAGATCGTAAACATGATGCAGTAAACCTTCCCATTTAACAGCATCAAACTAAAAAACCAGAAGAATGATGTTGTAAAGAGGCGGTATAAACAGCATCACCTCCTGAAATTGAGAACATGATGATGTAAAAACTCGCGTTAAACAGCATGAAATCTTCAGATCGTAAAGATGATGCAGTAAACCTCCCCATTTAACAGCATCAAACTATAAAACCAGAAGAATGATGTTGTAAAGAGGCGGTATAAACAGCATCAACTTCTAAAATTGAGAACATGTTGCAGTAAACCTTCCCATTTAACAACATCAAACTAAAAAACCACCAGAATGATATTTTGAAAAAGGCAGTATAAACATATAATCTGAACATCAGTAATAAGATGCCGTACAAACTATTGTATAGAAAGCACCAATTCAAAACTTAGAATCTATGCTGCAAATAAACCTGACAGCTCTGCATCTATAAACAGAGTTAGCAGATATGCGGGCATTAGTTGATACTCCCTTATAGCTATACATATTAAAGAAAGCTATTCAGGATTTCGTCCACTTGGTTATGAGGGGCATGACTTTGTGAAAAAGTGGCTTTAGATCTGACACTGCAATCATCAAATTTTCAATATGCGACATAAGATCTACATTTTCTTCCGATTCTTCTTCGTTAACATCTTCAAGACGATCTTCCTTTTCATCAGTCTTGGGTTCTTCTCTTCTTCCCATTACCATGACATCAAAGGGATGCGGGCGATTTTGTTTCTGCTCCATATACGATTCTCCTTCCTGTAAAATAGGACTCTATTACAAATAGAGTATGTGCATCGGCCGTGCTTGTATAGACAAACGCATAGAGGCCTCAAAATATAAAACTGTTGCAACAAAAGTTGATTTTCGTTAAAATTAGTACCAAGTCATAATAATTGATATAAATATTAAGTATAAGCTTAATTTTACAGTATACATACGCGGCAGAAGATCTTGGCTTTCATCTTATGCTGCGGCAATAAAACCGGAAAGAAGGGACTAAATATGAATGCTGGTGTTATCGGGATTGGGAGATATCTGCCTGAAAAGGTTTTAACAAATGCCGATTTAGAAAAAATAGTTGATACATCAGATGAATGGATCCGTACAAGGACTGGTATTGAAGAAAGAAGGATTGCCGGGGATGATATGGATACCTCGGACATGAGCTATGAAGCGGCAGTCAATGCCATCCGGGATGCCGGCATTTCTGCGGCTGAAATCGATTTAATCCTGGTTGCTACGGTTACACCTGACCGTCCGTTCCCATCTGTTGCAACCATCCTTCAAGAGAGGCTGGGGGCCAGTAAAGCTGCGGCAATGGATGTAAGTGCGGCATGTGCGGGATTCATGTATGGAATGATAACAGCAAAACAATTCATTGAAAACAAAGCTTATAAACATGTTCTGGTGGTTGGTGTTGAAAAACTTTCCAAAATCACCGACTGGAATGACAGGAATACAGCAGTCCTCTTTGGAGATGGTGCAGGAGCTGTAGTCATGGGACCGGTTTCCGAGGGAAGAGGGATTCTTTCATTTGAACTAGGTGCCGATGGTTCCGGCGGCAAGCATTTGTTTCAGGATGACGCCTTTATCTATATGAATGGAAGAGAAGTTTTTAAGTTTGCTGTAAGGCAAATGGGAGAATCCAGTATCAATGTTATCGAAAAAGCGGGATTAAAAAAAGAAGATGTCGACTTTCTAATTCCTCATCAGGCGAATATCAGAATCATGGAAGCTTCAAGGCAGCGTCTTGAACTTCCAGAGGAAAGGATGTCCAAGACGGTTCATAAGTATGGAAATACTTCCGCTGCTTCCATTCCTATTTCACTGGTGGAAGAGCTGGAAGCCGGCAAGATAAAAGATGACGATATCCTGGTGATGGTAGGGTTCGGCGGAGGATTGACCTGGGGCGCGATTGCCCTCAGATGGGGCCGGTAATGGATCTGAAGAGCATTTTTACTAATATATATTTCTTCTATGACCAAAAAAAGGAGATGGAATGAAGTGACAAAGCGCAGAGTAGTAGTAACAGGATTAGGTGCGGTAACACCGCTTGGTAATGATGTTGAAACCACATGGTCAGGTATCCTGGAGGGGAAGAGCGGAATTGGCCCGCTGACCAGGCTGAATGCAGATGAATATCCTGCAAAAGTGGCGGCAGAGCTAAAAGGATTTGATCCTGAGCAATATGTTGAACGGAAAGAAGCGAGGAAGATGGACCGCTTTACACAATATGCAGTGGCGGCTTCCATGATGGCAGTGAAAGATGCAAACCTTGAAATTACAGAAGATATAGCCAACCGAGTAGGAGTTTGGATTGGATCGGGTATCGGCGGTATGGAAACCTTTGAAAACCAGTTTGAGACCTTCCAGAAGCGGGGCTACCGCCGAGTGAGTCCTTTCTTCGTCCCTATGATCATTCCTGATATGGCTGCGGGGCAGGTGTCCATTCTGCTGGGAGCCAAAGGAATCAATTCATGTACTGTGACAGCTTGCGCCACTGGAACAAATTCTATTGGAGATGCTTTCAAAGTGATTCAGCGCGGAGATGCAGATGTTATGGTGACTGGAGGTACTGAAGCACCGATTACTAAAATGTCTATGGCAGGCTTTTGTGCCAATACAGCATTATCCACAAACGAGGATCCAACCAAGGCGTCCCGTCCTTTTGATGCTGGGAGGGACGGATTCGTAATGGGCGAAGGAGCTGGAATCGTCATTCTGGAAGACCTTGAACACGCACTTGCCCGTGGAGCAAAAATCTATGCTGAGATCGTAGGGTATGGATCCACAGGCGATGCACATCATATTACTGCTCCAGCACCAGGAGGAGAAGGCGGGGCAAGGGCGATGAAAATCGCCCTTGAAGATGGAGGTCTTTCCGCTGAAGATGTGGACTATATTAATGCCCATGGAACAAGCACTCCTTATAATGATAAATATGAAACAATGGCAATCAAGGAAGTATTCCATGATCATGCTTATAAATTGGCTGTCAGTTCAACAAAGTCCATGACAGGCCATCTGCTGGGTGCAGCAGGCGGAGTAGAGGCTATCTTCTCTGTCCTGGCTCTGCAGGATGATATCCTTCCACCAACAATCAACGTTGAGACGCCTGATCCCGATTGCGATTTGGATTATGTTACAGAAGGGGCCAGGAAATCGGAAGTGAACGTGGCTATGAGCAATTCACTTGGATTCGGCGGCCATAATGCAACTATTGTATTTAAAAAATATAAATAATTCTCCAGACTGTTTCATAAGGATATAGAAAAATCCTTATGAAACAGTCTTTTTTTATTTCGTTTTTTCTGGAAATTTGCTGATAGCGATATAAATAACTCTAAAAAACTGTGTTCATAGCAGCTTCCTTGAAAAGCAAGAAAGAGTAACTGCTTTTCCTTATCTGCCACAGGGGAATCCAGCTTTAATAAAACATAAAAATAGCCCTTCACAAAGAATGGGCAGTTAGAATATTTCTTATGAGTTCTGCTGCCTCTCAGAAAGTGATGTTGTTCTTTTGTCATTCATCGAAACAAATAGAATGAAAGAAGAAACTTATCAGCAGGATTTTTCGAATGATGAAAAAGGGGGATGTTTAATGGGAGTTATTGAAACTAGTAAGTGGCTGGATGACTATGCTGAGGAACCTGAGAAATTACTTATGAAAAAAGGAATCACAAGTAAAGAGGCAGCCGAATTGTACAGTTATCTGAAATCTTTTGGAATGTACACGCCTTCCTTATATACAAAACAATTGGTTCTCTCTTTGAAGGGTCGCAATGCCTGGAAGAAGGTTAATCTATTTTATAAAAAGTACCGGGCATTATGGAAGGGACCCTCGATACCGGTCTATATATTTCCTGTGCAAGCTTCCAGGGGAATCTTCAGCAGCGGTTTGAAAAAATCGGGTGTGTCCTTCAAAGAGGAAATTTATTTATTCCTTTCCGATGAAGAAGATGAAAAGGAATGGGAAGCTTTATTTGTCCACGAGTATCACCATTGTACTCGGATGAATCTATTAAAGAAGAACCCTGCTGAATATACATTGATGGACTCCCTTATATTCGAAGGGCTGGCAGAAGATGCTGTGAAAGAATATTGCGGTGATCATTATGTCAGCGAATGGACTAAAAAATATAGTGAGCTTCTTCTTCGAAAGTTATGGAATCAACACATTAAAAATGAACTTCACTTAAGAAAAAATGACTCCAGGCATGATCAGCTTCTGCTGGGAAGAGGAAAGTATCCAAGCATGCTTGGATATGCTATTGGTTTTTATTTAGTAGGTAAATTCAGAGAGAAAAATGAAATGTCTGCAAGACAAATGATGATTCTTGATTCTAATCGGTTTATTGAAGATGAAAAAGCAGGAGAGGATTGAAAAGGATGAACGATTTATTCAGTCTCTTTTCGTAAACTTTGTTACTAATCTCAAAAGACTATTACGAAGATGAAATCTGGCAAAACCGAAAAGAAAAAAGCTGCTCTTCCCCGTTTAGAGTTAAACTCTTAGTATCCGGGGATATCCGAATGCAACAATATATGCGAAAACAGCCTTTATTTAAGATACAAGAATGCTGAATAGTGTAAGCAAGAGTCTTTGATCAGTATTGCAAAGACTCTCTAAGGAAAACATCGCAACTTTTTTGTGCGTACAAACTTTCAATGGTTTTTTCTTCCGTTTTGAATGTTCATATATTCTAATTTCTTATCATAGAATGCTAGTACATGGACAAGCAGAAAAGGTGAGAAAAATGAATATCTTGAAAATCTGGACGGTAAGGGCGGAAGGAATGATGTTTCGAGTATTTATATTATTAATTGGATTTGGATTTTCTGTATCTGGCGGAGTGACATTGATTATGTACCTTAACTTTCTGGCTGCTGGATTGTCTTTTCAAGACTATTTTCTTTTCATATTAGGAAGGGTAGAAAGTTATCTTTTGCTGGCAGGGATCTTTTTAATAACTATTTCGATCTATTCTCCTGCTAGAAAGAGTTAATATCTACAAAATGAATTCGGTATTAGTTAACGCTTATTCTAGAAGTTATAATAAATCTCCAGCAGGCTGATAAATATTCTAATAAATCCTGCCGCAAAAATGAGCTTTACAAGGAATAAATTGGGTGTTGATTGCCTATACTGATTGACAAATAGGCTGAAGCGAGGGGTCAATCATGCTATATCTTCATGACGTATGGGTAAATTGGTTTGAAGGTGAAGAAAACGGTTACAATATTTGTCATTTTCATGAGTGGAGGAAAGAGGATGTTATTGAGCTTCTCGACCAGGTTCCTCTTATCAAAGTAACTCCTGAGTTTTTCCATTACATAGAAAATGACTTGTCAGAACTTCCTCAGTCACTGCTCAATGATATCTACCAAAAAGCATATCTGCGTAAAAATCATGAAAGAATTCAGCTGGAGTATTGTTTTATTGTCACGGATGGAACAGGCATACTGGCTGTTGATACAATCGGCTATTCCATCCCAATCAGAAAAAGCAGAATCATCCCGCGCCAGGAACAGCTGGTATATGAAATGACAGAAGATCAAGAGCCATACAGCTATAATTTCCTGCAGGAAAAATCAGATAAGGATTATCATATTCTTTCTCCTAAGCCGACGATCATGAGTGGCTTGACCAGAAGGGAAAGACAATTGAAACAGTTGATGTTCATGGCACTTGATCAGCTGCATTCGTCAAAGAATACAGCGGAAATCAGGTACTGGTGTACAGAGTGGACACCTGAAAATTATGAAAGAATACAATCGCTGGACTTTGAACAAGCGTGGCAGAGCCTTTTTGAAGAAACAAAAGAGGGGTGGACAGACAAGCATTTGCTTTTCTGTGAAAATTTAATAAAAGGACAGCCATTTTTTGAAAAACTGTGGGAAATGGAAAATCGTCCAAAAGTGAACTAAAAGGCAGCCTTTGGGGCTGCCTTTTATTCTGTATAACGGCTGTTTAATACTGGCAGCCAGCAAAGTTCTATAGAAGAACGCTAATTTGGTATTTAAATCTGCTGCATATTCAAGTTTTCATGGCTTAAACTAGAATTGATTTAAAAAAGGCAAAAGGGAGCTGTTCAAGCTCCCTTTTGCGTACTCTCTATCTTTTTCTTCCTAGTCCCATAGCTTTTTCCATCTTCTTAACCATTTTATTAGCGGTAAAATTGGCTTTCTCTGCACCTTTATCAAGAATTTCATCAAGCTCTTCTGAATCAATAAGCTCATTATATCTTTGCTGAATAGGAGCCAGTGCATTCACAACAACTTCTGCAAGGTCTCCTTTGAAGTCTCCGTATCCTTTTCCATCGTACTTTTCTTCTAAATCCCCGATACTCGTATCAGTAAGAATAGAATAAATAGATAGAAGATTGGAAACTCCCGGTTTTAGTTCTTTATCATATTTTACAATTCCATCAGAATCTGTCACGGCGCTTTTAATCTTCTTTTCGATTTGTTTAGGAGTATCTAAGAGAGTGATAAATGCTTTTTGGTTAGGATCTGATTTGCTCATCTTCTTCAATGGATCTTGAAGGGACATCACCCTTGCTCCAACTTTCGGAATCCTGACTTCCGGTATAGTGAAGATATCATTGTATTTCTTATTAAATCTCTCTGCCAGATCCCTGGTCAATTCAAGATGCTGTTTCTGATCTTCCCCGACAGGAACAAGATTTGTTTTGTATAGCAGGATATCCGCAGCCATTAATGGAGGATAAGTAAGCAGTCCTGCCGACACGGCCTCTTTTCCATGAGACTTATCCTTGAATTGAGTCATCCTTTCCAGCTCTCCTATGTAAGCGACACATTGCAGCATCCAGCCAGCCTGAGCATGGGCAGGGACTTCGGACTGAATAAATAGTGTTGATTTATCAGGGTCGATTCCGCTGGCTATATAAAGAGCAGCCAGACTTTTAATGTTCTTTCTTAACTCCAGCTTATCCTGGGGAACCGTTATAGCGTGCTGATCGACTACACAGAAATAACAATTGTAGTCCTCCTGCAGCTCTGCGAATTGCTTAAGAGCTCCAATATAATTGCCTAAGGTTATCGTACCGCTTGGCTGTATACCGCTGAAAATAGTTTCCATTTCCATTCCTCCATTCAAAAAGTTTGTTTCTACTAGTATAAGTAAACATAAAAAAATCCACCCGTCCTAAATATGAATAGGGACGAATGGATTATTCCGCGGTGCCACCCTAAGTTGCCCCGGAAGGCCGCTTGGTCCATGTAAACATGGTGCCCGGATATCGGCGGGCTGCCGTCTTAAGCTACTTTAGTTCACTTATGATGCTCGAAAGTCCATTCCATACTTCGGTTGTTTGTTCGCACCGGCCACAAACTCTCTGAAAAACCAAGATATATGTACTACTCTTTGTCATCGCATAAATATTATCCAGAAATGATTATAAAAGAATTCATAAACCAAAATCAAGTATAGAAAAGGTAGGAGACAACAAGATCGGCTGCAACCGCGATGCCTCCGCTTAACAGTAATGGCATAGTTAAAGGGTAAGTGTCCCTTTTATTAAATTCTTTGTAGGCCTCACTTGTATCATCCATATCATCAAACTGGGCTATGTAGCTTCCTTCTTTGCTGCTTTTGCGAAAACGCTTAAAAGCATATTGAATTCCATTGAAGAAACCCGATTCGACGACTTTCATCAATCCGCCGATAACCAGGAATCCCATTCCGATAAGGAAGGAGATATTGATGATGCCAAGAAAGATTTCATCCTGGGAGAAAAATGATATAACGGCAGAGATCAGAAAGATTGTTAACACTGCAAAAAATACTTTTTTCAATTAATTCACCAACATTATTTTTTTTTTAGTATAACGAATCCCACGGGGTTATATCAAGATTTTTTAAATATATATTCATTATTGACGCAATTTCACAAAGGGTAGTTTTCTTTCAATTCTGACACTTCCCTATTAGTTAGAAGACTAAAATGCCCTCCAAAGAAAAGAAGTGAAATAGTTATATGAAATAAGCATTCATTTTTTTGCATAAACATAAGAATAGAGACACTAATAGACGGCGTATTATATATGCATATTTTGGTAATTTATACTCAAATAACGCCAATTGTAAAGATTGTAATAGAAAGAATTCAAATTAAAATGCGTCTAAACCATTGATACATAAGGGTTTATAAGGTGATGTGTCAATTTTGCAAAAAAACTGTTAAATTAATATTGCAATAATTTCTGTATGTTGTATAATAGAAAACGAATCTTCTGATAAATCGGAAGATAAATAAATATGAAATACGAGGAGGTCAATTTCAAGATGAAGAAAAAGTTTTCATTTCTTTTAGTGCTATTATTGGCACTAGCAACTTTCCTAGCTGCTTGCGGCGGTAACAACGGTAACAACGGCAACAATGCAGCAAATAACGGAAACAACGCTAACTCTGGAAATAACGGCGGCGAGGAAGAGCCTGCTGCAGAAGAGAGAGCGCAAGTACTTAACCTGCTAGAAGGATCTGAGATCCCATCAATGGATGCAGCTCTAGCAACTGACGCTGTTTCATTCAACGTAATGAACCAGGTGTACGAAGGCCTTTATCGTTTAGGTGAAAATGATGCAGCGGTGCTTGGTATGGCAGCTGAAGAGCCTACAGTCTCTGAAGATGGAAAAACATACACTTTCAAAATCCGTGACGCTGTTTGGTCCAATGGAGATGCTGTAACAGCAAACGACTTTGAATTTGCTTGGAAAAAAGCTTTGAATCCTGATACTGCTGCTGAGTATGCATACATCATGTATGACCTTAAAAATGCAGAAGCAGTTAACGCCGGCGATCTTCCTTTGGATGAGCTTGGTGTTAAAGCAATTGACGAAAAAACTCTTGAAGTTCAGTTGGAAACAGCTGTACCTTACTTCAAAGAATTGCTTTCTTTCGCAACTTTCTACCCGCAAAATGAAGCATACGTAACTGAGCAAGGCGATCAATACGGATTAGAAGCTAATACTTCTATCTACAATGGTCCTTTCGTTATGAGTGACTGGAAACATGAGCAAAGCTTCCAGGTTAAGAAAAACCCTGATTACTGGGAAGCTGATGCAGTACAGCTTGAAGAAATCAACTGGAACATTGTTAAAGACACTGCTACAGGTGTAAACCTTTATGAAACTGAGAAAGCGGATATCGCAGGACTTTCTGCTGAATTCGTTGACCAATATTCAAATGACGAAAACTTCAAAACACGTTCAGCTACTTCAGTATTCTTCCTTCGTTTTAACCAAGGAAATGAAACTCTAGCTAACGTTAATGCACGTAAAGCAATCGACATGGCTTGGGATAAGCAAGGTATGGTTGACGTTCTTCTTAACAACGGATCTATCCCTGCGTACTTCCTAGTACCACAAGAATTCGTTTACGGTCCTGATGGAACTGATTTCCGTGAAGCTAACGGCAACTTCAATGAAACTAACGTAGAAGCTGCTAAAGAAGCATGGGCTAAAGCTAAAGAAGAAGTAGGATTCGAAGAAGTTTCTCTTGAACTATTGAACTATGATTCTGAAAGCTCTAGAAAAATCGGTGAATACTTGAAAGAACAGTTGGAGACTAACCTTGAAGGTTTGACTGTAACTATCTCTCAACAGCCTTTCGCTCAAAAACTTGATCTGGAAACTGCAGGCGACTATGACTTCTCATTCGCTGGCTGGGGCCCGGATTATCCAGATCCAATGACATTTGTTGACATGTTCGTAACGGATGGCGCTCATAACCAAATGGGCTACTCTAACCCTGAGTATGACCAATTGATTGAAGATGCTAAGACTACATTGCTTGGTGACCCAGAAGCTCGTTGGGAAGCAATGCTTAAAGCAGAACAAATCTTGTTCGAAGATGCTGCGATTTCTCCAATGTACCAAAGAGGAAGTGCTTACCTAGAGCGCCCTTATGTACAAGGAATCCTTCGTCACGCTTTCGGTGCTGACAATTCTTACAAATGGGCACACATTGAGTAACATATAATCGCTCAATGAGACAAACTTTCAAAAGGAGAGTGTATGCATTGGCATATGCTCTCCTTTTTCCCTGATTACCTGAAAGAAATTGTAATTTAAGAAATAGATTGAAAATTTGTCGAAATAAGATATAATATGTAAGGTAGCCAAAAAAAATAAAAAGAAAAAGGGGGGCTAAAGAGTGATCAAATACACTTTAAAGAGACTAGCTTATATGTTTTTAACATTAATCATCATCGCAACAGCCACGTTCTTCCTGATGAAGCTCCTTCCTGGATCGCCGCTTTCAAACCAAGAAAAGCTGACACCGGAACAGCAGGAAATCATCCTGGAAAAATACGGTTTGAATGATCCTCTCCCAGTACAATACGTAACTTATATGACAAACTTAGCACAAGGTGATTTAGGTTTGTCATTCCAATACGACAACCGCCCGGTTACACAAATTATCGGTCAGCGTATTGGTCCTTCCGCACAACTTGGATTCCAAGCAATCGTACTAGGAACAATTGTTGGATTAGCTTTAGGAATTATTGCCGCACTTAGGCATAATTCATGGGTAGATTACGGTGCAACTACTTTGGCCGTACTCGGTATCTCGATTCCTGCCTTCGTTTTCGCAGGCCTATTGCAATATTGGGTCGGTGTAGAACTTGGCTGGCTGCCAGTAGCATTATGGGGAGGATTTGAATACACCATACTGCCTACACTCGCATTGACTGTTGGGGTCGTGGCTACGATTGCCCGTTTTATGCGTACCGAAATGCTGGAGGTTCTTGGCTCAGACTACATTCTTCTGGCCAAAGCTAAAGGTATCACAAAAACAGCGACAGTTTTAAAGCATGGAGTCAGAAATGCAATGATTCCAATTATCACAATTTTGGGGCCAATGACAGTTGGTATCATGACAGGTACGCTTGTAATCGAGCAGATCTTTGCTGTGCCAGGTCTTGGATTCCAATTCGTCAACTCAATCAACACAAGTGACTATACAGTAATCATGGGTGTAACTTTATTCTATAGTGCCTTGTTCATTGGAGTAATCTTCCTTGTGGACATCCTGTATGGAATAATTGACCCTCGTATTCGTCTGGCTGGAGGGAAGAAATAATGGATACTAACAATAGAAAAGACCTAGAAAACATTAACCCTGACCTTTTCCAACCACGACAAGCAAATGAGTCTGAATCAGAAGTCATAGGAAGACCCAGCCTCAGCTTTTGGCACGATGCATGGCTGCGCCTTTTCAAAAATAAAGGTGCTATAATTGGGTTAATTATTATGATCGTCATAATCCTTATGGCTATAGTAGGGCCTAATATGACTGAAATGTCTTATAAAGATCAAAATATCCGTCATGCTAAGCTGCCTCCTAAAATTGAAGCCCTTTCATGGTCTTCGTGGTTTGATGGAATTGATAAGAATGGAAACAATGTTTATGAACAGCGTCAAGTTGAGAAGAGTTACTGGTTCGGTACAGATGATTTGGGACGTGACATTTGGACCAGGACTTGGCAGGGCACACGTATTTCCTTATACATCGGAGTCCTTGCTGCCGTTATCGACTTAATTATTGGTATCGCGTATGGTGGAATCTCCGGTTACTATGGCGGCCGAGTAGATGATTTCATGCAGCGTATCATTGAGATACTAGTAGGAATTCCAAATCTGATTGTTGTAATCCTGTTTATCCTTTTATTTGAGCCAGGATTATTTACGATAACTATGGCGATGGTTATAACCGGTTGGACTGGTATGGCCCGGATAGTCCGTGGACAGATCCTGCAGTTGAAAAATCAGGAGTTCGTCCTGGCTTCCCGTACATTGGGTGCAACAAGCAACAGATTGATATGGAAACACCTGCTTCCTAACGTAATGGGACCTGTTATCATTACAACAATGTTCACAGTCCCTGGTGCAATCTTTACTGAAGCATTTCTGAGCTTTATCGGATTGGGTATCGCTGCACCTCAAGCATCTCTTGGTTCACTAGTAAATGACGGATACAGATCGATTCAATCATATCCGCATATGATGTTGATTCCTTCTGTCGTTATCTCACTAATTATTTTGAGCTTTAACTTGCTTGCTGACGGATTGCGTGATGCGCTCGATCCTAAGATGCGTAAATAGTGGAAGGAGTAGAAAATATGAATAGAGTATTAGACGTTAAAGATTTACAAGTCTCCTTCACGACTTACGGGGGAGAAGTTAAAGCCGTCCGCGGTGTGGATTTTCACTTGGATAAAGGTGAAACATTGGCAATCGTGGGTGAATCAGGTTCTGGTAAATCAGTTACAACAAAAGCCATCATGAAACTTTTGCCTCATCCTGCAGGATTCATCAAGAGTGGAGAAATTAATTTCGAAGGCAGAGATTTAGCAAAAATTAAAGAAAAAGATATGCAAAAAATCCGCGGAAAAGACATTTCAATGATTTTCCAGGATCCGATGACATCTCTTAATCCTACAATGACAGTTGGCAAGCAGATCATGGAGCCGTTGTTGAAGCATCAGAACATGAGTAAGTCCGATGCTAAAAAACGTACGATTGAATTATTAAAGCTTGTTGGACTGCCGAATCCTGAAGGCCGTTTCAAGCAGTACCCTCATCAATTTTCAGGCGGACAGAGACAGCGTGTTGTAATTGCTATCGCGCTTGCTTGTAACCCGAAAATTCTTATCGCTGATGAGCCGACTACTGCATTGGATGTGACCATTCAGGCGCAGATCCTTGAATTGATGAAAGATCTGCAAAATAAAATTGATACATCAATCATCTTCATCACCCATGACCTTGGCGTCGTGGCAAACGTGGCAGACAGGGTAGCTGTTATGTACGGTGGACAAATTGTTGAATCGGGTACAGTGGATGAGATTTTCTATGATCCAAGACATCCTTACACTTGGGGACTTGTAGCATCCATGCCGACACTGGACACAGAAACAGGGCAGCAGCTTCAGGCGATACCTGGTACTCCTCCTGATTTAATGAACCCTCCTAAAGGGGATGCGTTTGCTCTTAGAAGTGAGTATGCTCTGAAGATTGATTTCGAACAAGAACCACCGACTTATAAAGTGTCTGATACACACTTCGTCAAATCTTGGTTGCTGCATCCGAATGCTCCTAAAGTTGAGCCGCCGGAAGCTGTTAAAGTAAGACAGCGTACAATGCCTTCCAACTATGATGAGCCGGTATTATTTGAGGAGGTTCGTTCATAATGGCTGAAAAATTACTTGAAATCAGAAATCTAAAGCAATACTTTAATCCTGGGAAACCTAATATGGTTAAGGCAGTTGATGATATCTCTTTTGATATTTATAAAGGAGAAACATTAGGGCTGGTTGGTGAGTCTGGATGTGGTAAATCCACAACAGGAAGAACAATTATCCGCCTTTATGATGCAACTGATGGACAGGTTTTATTTGAAGGTGAAGATGTCCATGGTAAAAAATCGCGTAAAGAGCTTAAAAAGTTCAACCGCAAAATGCAAATGATTTTCCAAGATCCATACGCGTCTCTAAACCCTCGTATGAAGGTGGCGGATCTGATTGCAGAAGGAATTGATATACACGGATTGGCTGCTTCTTCAGAAGAGAGATTGAAAAAAGTTCATGACCTTTTGGAGACAGTCGGCTTGAATAAGGAACATGCCAACCGTTATCCGCATGAGTTCTCCGGCGGTCAGCGCCAGCGTTTGGGAATTGCCAGAGCTCTTGCCGTTGATCCTGATTTCATCATCGCGGATGAACCGATTTCTGCTTTGGATGTATCAATCCAAGCCCAGGTCGTTAACCTGATGAAGGAGCTTCAGAAAGAAAAAGGATTGACGTACTTGTTTATTGCTCATGACCTTTCAATGGTTAAGTATATCAGTGACAGAATCGGAGTTATGTACTATGGTAAGCTTGTAGAACTTGCTCCTAGTGATGCTTTGTATAAGAACCCGCTTCACCCTTATACCCAATCACTTCTCTCTGCGATTCCATTGCCGGATCCAGACTATGAGCGTTCTCGTAAGCGTAAAACCTACGACCCTGCAGTTCATAACTATACAGAAGATGACCAATTAGAACTTCGTGAAGTTGCTCCTGGACACTTCATCTATTGTTCTGAGAAGGAATTCGCTCAATATAAAGCACAATATAAAAACTAACACTCATAAGACCTCAGTATATTCTGAGGTCTTTTTTAGTTTTTCCCCTCATTAATACTGCTAAACTCTGCTAAACTCTGTTAAAATCATTTCCCTGGAAATTTCGACAATTTCCTAATTAAAATCCTTCCATTTTATGTACTTCCATTGTTAAAATAGGGTATAGAACATAAGAATAGAAGAAAAACATTTCTTATAGAATAATTGTCTAAGAGGAGAGGTTAATATTGAATTTCAGAAATGTACTGACTGCTGTTGGAATTTCAGCACTTTGTCTCCTTCCGGTCAATACTGCGGGCGCTGAAGAGGCACAGGACTCAAAAGTTCTAGAACATCACACATTGGATTTGAGTTTGAAAGAAAAGGTAATCCCTCAGCAGCTATCTCGTTTTTTTTATGACACTGGCTTGGAATTTACATATCCGGATGCTGTAAGAGGAATCTATGTGACGGGTCATTCAGCTGGCGGAAGCAGGTTTGAGAGCTTGATTGACTTAATGAATAAAACGGATTTGAATTCCATGGTAATCGATATTAAGGATGATTGGGGAAATATCACGTACCAAGATGACCAATCTCAGTACAAAGACATTGGCAAGTCCTATATTAAAGATCCCAGAGCAATGCTTGAAAGATTGGAAGAAGAAGAGATTTATCCTATTGCACGTGTAGTTGTGTTCAAGGACTCTGTGTTGTCTAAGGCTAAACCTGAGTTGTCGTACTTAGAGGGTAATGAGGTATGGGCAAATGGAAGCGGAGAATCTTTCGTTAATCCTTTCTTAAAGGAAGTATGGGATTACAACGTAGGCATTGCCATTGAAGCTGCAAAAATGGGTTTTCAAGAGATCCAATTTGACTATGTTCGTTTTCCCGAAGGATTTGAAAAGAGAGATACAGAATTAAAATATAGTATGGGTGAATACGCTGAGATGGATGAAGATAACGTTCAAAAAAGAGTTCATGCTGTTACGGACTTTGTTGCCTATGCCAAAGAACAGCTGAAACCATATGATGTTGATGTATCTGTGGATATATTCGGCTATACGGCAACATTGCCAGAAGCACCGGGAATCGGCCAGAACTTTACAAAGATTTCAGAGCACGTTGATGTCATCTCATCCATGATTTATCCAAGTCATTGGACTTCTTACTTTGGAATAGCAAAACCTGACCTCGAACCGTATAATTTAATTGCTGAATATGCCAAGCTGGAAAACAAGAAATTAGGTGAGTTAGAAAACCCTCCTGTTTCCCGTCCATGGCTGCAGGATTTCACAGCTTCATGGCTGGGCTCAGGAAATTATAAGCAGTATGGTAAAGCTGAAGTGGAAGCACAAATTAAAGCTCTTCAAGATCAGGGTATTAATGAATATCTACTTTGGAATGCGGGTAACAGCTACACGGAAAGTGCTGATTTTACACCTTAAACCATTAAGACAGCAGGAAGTCCTGCTGTCTTTCTTCGTATTCAAAACAGCTATTGAAGTTACAGGAAGTTGGCTTGCTTCATTGTAAAAAAGGTACAGTATATAACGAAGAGAAGTATCAAAGGTGTTATATGATGGGAAGGAAAAGCAGTACTTGAGGCAATGCTTCTCATTTGACTTTTGTTCTCACTACGATACAATTAAATTGGTAAGAATACCGCTTAACATCCACTTTTATCCACCTACGCTTTCGTAACTTCTTGGAAGCACTCTAATATCCCAAAAAACAATTAAGGACATGACTTAGCTGCTGTTGTTTATTAACTTTAAGGGCATAGTATGTATGATTCTAGTATGAAATTATATGGCGAAAATAGTTGACTTAATTGAAAACAAAGGAGTAGATCAATGCATTGGTATGAGAAGTTAAATCAATATTTCCCCGTAGAAGAAATGAAATCCAAGGAACACATGGAAACCCTGTTGAAAGAGCGCAGTGACATTTATCATAAGGATGAAGATGATCTTCATGTTTTGATGTATGCAGAGCTGGAAAAATTCATCTTTATTGATTATCTGTTTGTCTCTTCCAAAGCCAGAGGGCAGGGTTTGGGACATAAGTTGATCGAGAAGCTGAAACAGAAAGGCAAGGCGATCATTTTAGAAGTGGAACCAGTTGATTATGATGATACTGATACTGAAAAACGGTTGAAATTCTATAAAAGAGAAGGATTTGAACACGCTTCGAGCATTGGTTACCGCCGCAGGTCTCTTGCGACGAATGAAATTAATGAGATGGAGATCCTTTATTGGGCACCCGGCAATGAATCAGAGGAACTGGTATATGAGTCCATGGTAAAAACCTATGAACTGATTCATACCTATAAAGACACTAAATTTTATGGAGCTTCTTACCAGCCGGCTGAAGAAGTATTGAATATTGAAGACGATAGAAATAGGGATATACTGAAAGATATTTAAATGATTTTGGCCTTATTGTTCATAACAATAAGGTTTTTCGTATCTGCAGCAGTTTTTTAGAGAGCTGGAAATCTTGCAATAAATTTTTTGCTATGCATATCGCCAACCACTACCTTTACGCATAGCTCTTTTCGTAAACTTTGTTGCTATTTTTTATGAACTTCGTTAGAAATCCTTTACCAAAATATTCTGGTGAGCAAGAAGAAAAGAGCTGCTCCACAGTTTAGAGAGAAAAAACCTAATATCTGCGGGAAATCCTGTCATTGGGAGTTTCCTGAAATAAAAAATGAGTAAACCTCCTTTTATAGACTTTTTCTAAAAAATTATTACATTAGAATGTGAATTCGCCTTCACCCCAATTGCCGTAGGAGGATCTTCGCTGCAGGCGTACGATCTCCTGCGGGACTAGCGGGACAGGTGAGACCCCCAATCTAGTTCCAGCGCCTAGCCCCTCGGGGTCAAATAACCTCAAGAGAATAAAAGGAAAGATCGCCTTTTATTCTCTTGAGAACATTTGCCTGTCGGGGCTGACCTAGGCGCTTCCACTTCATATACAGGCGCAGCCGAGGAGGCTCACCGCCCGCCCCGCGGAGTCGTGCGCCTGAAGCGGAAATCCATTAGTACTCAAAAACCACAATCTTTGCCAAAACAGCCTTACGCAAACAAAGAAAAATAATCTTTTTCGTTTTTATGGTTTATATGTTTCAATAACGGGTATTTGTTAAGTAACACGATTTATTTGTTTAACTTTTGTATTAAAAGTTGACAATTTATTTAAAACTATATTCAACCAAATGTTTTTCATGTATAATACATAATAGAGATTTCTTCTTTAAACTAATTATTAAATGAGAAAGTTAATTAGGGAAAACTCTACTTGTGAATAAAAGTCTTAATAATATAAGGGAGTGTGAATGGTTCATGGTAACTTTGTTCACTTCACCTAGTTGTACATCCTGCCGGAAGGCGAAAGCTTGGTTAGAAGATCATGAAATTCCATATAAAGAGAGAAATGTATTCTCAGAACCATTGAGTATTGACGAGATTAAAGAAATTTTAAGAATGACTGAAGATGGTACGGATGAAATCATCTCTACACGATCTAAGACATTCCAAAAATTGAATGTTGAACTTGACGCTCTGCCTTTGCAGAACCTTTTCGAATTGATTCAGCAAAATCCTGGATTGCTCCGCAGACCGATCATCATGGATGAAAAGAGACTTCAAGTAGGATATAACGAAGATGAAATCCGTCGTTTCCTGCCTCGAAAAGTGCGTACCTTCCAATTGCTTGAAGCTCAACGCATGGTCAACTAATATATCAACCCATCTCCTTCATGCTCATGCATGGAGGTTTTTTTTATTCAGGGTAATTAAAGGTTTTAAACTGCTATTCTAAGGATATTCATTAATATAGGCAGAAACTAAAAACTTGAATTCTCAGTGTGTATGAGCTAAAATAACCAAAACACTGGAATGTATATTAGTATCTCTTGGAGTGAAAAATAGGCACATTTTTAATTCCATTTCTATATGTTTTATCATAAAATAGGAGTACAAGGTATAAACTAACTCAACATTCATTAGTCAGAAGCTTCTTTTATGGAAAGCTTTGCGGTAGATAGTCCATTATTTCTGCCGGAGAATAAGGAAAAGCGGTTTCTATATAAGAACAAGTATCATAGTGAACAGCCTACATCAATTATCAGAGCTAATGCTCAGGGGTGCAGTCCCTTCACCAACATTGAACAGAAGGGAGAGGTGTTTGATGGAGATAGAACGTATAAATGATAACACTGTAAAGTTTTATATTTCATATGGCGATATAGAAGAAAGAGGCTTTGACCGGGAAGAAATATGGTACAACCGGGAACGGAGCGAAGAATTATTTTGGGAAATGATGGATGAAGTTCACCAGGAAGAGAACTTTACTATAGAAGGTCCCTTATGGATTCAGGTACAAGCTCTTGATAAAGGACTTGAAGTCCTGGTGACAAGAGCCCAGGTCACTAAGGATGGACAGAAATTTGAACTGCCGATTCCTGAGGATAAGATCAAGGATCTCCCTGTAGATGAACGGATAGAAGACTTCCTGGATCAGCACTTCCAGATGAAGCAGGATCAGACCGAAGATGAAGGAGCATTGGAATTCACTATAAAATTTAAGGATTTCGAAGATGTTATCTCTTTATCACATAAAATGATCACTACAGATTATGAACATTTATCCACCAAATTGTTTTCCTTTGAAGGGACATATTACATCCATATTGAATTTTCTGATGAGCACTTTACAGAAGATGAAATCGATAATGTGTTAAGTATCATGCTTGAGTACGGAAATGAATCCACCCTCACAGTACATCGATTGAACGAGTATGGAACAACGGTCATGAATGAGAATGTCTTCCATACGGTTACTAAACATTTCAGTTAATTTTACAGACAATGCGCATTCTCATTTGAGGATGCGTTTTCTTACTATTAGCAGCTTTGATTGAGGCCATTTCATTTGTTTTTCTAACTAAATCTATAATCCTTTTAATTAATATTAATTTAAATTATTATAAAAAGGAATATAACCCTCCTGCACCGAAGAGTATGATTACAGGAGGTGACTAAATGCTGACCGCATTAAATAAACAACAGCAGTTGATTACATTAATCCGATATTCCGATGAAGAGGTGGCAGGTTTAAAGGGCAGTAAGTTCTATTGTCCTGTATGTCTGGCCCCCTTAATCATCAAAGCTGGCAAGATTAAGATACCCCATTTTGCACATGTCTCTAACATAGGCTGTAAAGGCAGCGGTGAACCAGAGACTGCTATTCATCTTAGAGGTAAAAAACTTCTTTTTCATCACTTTTCTTCATTAATCCCAACTGTTGAGCTGGAACATTATCTGCCGTCTGTCCAGCAGAGACCGGATGTTTATATCTTATTGAAGGATAAAAGGTATTCTGTTGAATTTCAATGTGCTGCTATCAGCATTGATGATTTTCTGGCCAGAACAATAGGCTATCAAAATGAGGGTATTGAACCAGTGTGGATCCTGGGCAGCAGAATTGATCAGAAAGGGATAGGTCCAAGAATTTCACTTACACATTCTCAGCAGCTCTTTATCCGATACAGTCCCCATGCCGGCTACTGGCTCTCCTACTTCGATACGGAGAATGAAAAGATGCACTTTTATTACAACCTTCATCCTCATTCCGCAAAACTCTTTTCTTCTGAAACATTTACTCTTACTCTCAATTCTGTTCCTTTTCCTTTTAAGCTTCCTTTAAAGATGAACAACCCTCCTAATAAGTACTTTAAAGCTTCAAATGATTCCTGGATAAAAAATAAACTCATGTATAATAACGGAGTAAATGACCGGTTTTTAAAAGCCCTTTATTTAAACGGCGACCATTTATTGAGCTTACCTGATTATATCGGCATTCCAACAGAACATATGCTTCTTTTCAAAAGCCACCCAATCGAGTGGCAGTACTTTATTTGGTATGATGGATTAAAAAAGAAGCCAGCAGGTTCCAGTGTCTCCTTCGCCGAAATATTTAACAGTCATCAAAAGAGAATAAGCACAGGTTTCATTCAATGCAGGATTCTCCCTCTTGTGAAGAAAGACCTGCTAGTGGAAGCACTGAAAGAATACTTAATGATTCTTCTCAAAAGAGACATAATAAAGGAGGTGAAATCTGAAGTATATTATGTAACAGGAAAGCATACTTAATAAAGTTAAAGGGTTTTTATTGATTTCATATTGAAAACATCCAATTCTTGCAGGATTTTCTTTTTTATTGGAGAATGTAAGAAGGAAAGATTAATTCGTATAACGAAAGAATGGAGGATACATATGACAAATGAAACAGCTGTAAAAAGTCTTCCGAACCGCAAGGATATCAAGGAAGAATTAACATGGAGACTTGAAGATATTTTTGCTGATGATAATGTGTGGGAAAAAGAGTACAAAGAGGTGCAGGAATTAATAAAAAGTGCCGGTGACTTTAAAGGTACGCTATCTGAAAGTGCTGAACACCTCTATAAAGCGTTGAAATTTCAGGATGAAGTTTCCGAGAGAATGGGAAAGCTGTATGCCTATTCTCACATGAGATATGATCAGGATACGACCAATTCCTATTATCAGGGGCTTGATGACCGAGCGAAAACTTTATATACTCAGCTTTCTAGTTCATTTGCATATCTTGTGCCGGAAATCCTTGCAATTGATGAAGACAGGCTGAGCAGCTTCCTGGAGGAAAACAAAGATCTTCATCTTTACAAGCATGCTCTTGAAGAAATCAACCTTCAGCGTCCCCATATTTTATCAGCAGAGCAAGAGGCACTCCTTGCGCAGGCGTCTGAAGTGCTGGGCGCATCAGCGAATACATTCGGAATGCTGAATAATGCAGACATGGAATTTCCGTCAATCACAGATGAAAATGGTGAAGAGGTTGAGATTACACACGGCCGCTATATCCGCTTCCTCGAAAGTGATGACCGCCGCGTAAGGGAAGAGGCATTCAAGGCTGTTTATAAAACCTATGGAAAGTTCCAGAATACTTTCTCAAGCACATTAAGCGGTACAGTGAAAAAAGATAACTTCAGCGCAGACGTAAGAAACTATGATTCTGCCCGCCATGCTGCACTGTCTGCGAATAACATCCCTGAAACGGTTTACGAAAATCTTGTTAAAACCGTAAATGATAATCTGCACCTTCTTCATCGTTATATCAAGCTGAGGAAAAAGGTACTGGGGCTGGAAAAGCTTCACATGTATGACTTATACACCCCGCTGGTTAAGGAAGTAAAAATGGAAATTCCTTACGAAGAAGCAAAGAACATGATACTAAATGGCCTTACTCCGCTTGGAGAAGAATACATGAACGTACTGAAAGACGGTTTTGAAAACCGCTGGGTAGATGTTGTAGAGAACAAAGGAAAGAGGAGCGGGGCCTATTCTTCAGGAACATATGGCACGAATCCTTATATCCTTATGAACTGGCAGGACAACGTCAATAATCTGTTCACGCTTGCACATGAGTTCGGACATAGTGTGCATAGTTATTACACGAGGAAGGCACAGCCTTATCCATACGGCAATTATTCAATCTTTGTTGCTGAGGTGGCGTCTACTTGTAATGAAGCGCTATTAAATAATTATCTAGTGAATAATATTGATGATGAGAAAAAACGTTTATACCTTCTAAATCACTACCTGGAAGGTTTCAGAGGCACTGTTTTCCGTCAGACAATGTTTGCTGAATTCGAACATATCATCCACAAGAAGGCTCAAGAAGGCGAAGCGCTGACGGCAGAGATGCTTTCAAAGGAATACTATGAATTGAACAAGAAGTATTTCGGGGAAGAAGACATTGAGATTGATGAAGAAATCGGTCTTGAATGGGCACGTATCCCGCACTTCTATTACAATTATTATGTGTATCAGTATGCGACAGGCTTCAGTGCGGCGACTGCATTGAGCAAACAGATTTTGGAGGAAGGACAGCCGGCAGTTGAAAGATACATTGAATTCCTTAAGTCCGGAAGTTCAGATTATCCGATAGAAGTATTGAAAAAAGCTGGAGTGGACATGACTGTTTCACAGCCAATCGAAGAAGCGATGAAGGTATTTGAAGAAAACCTGAATGAAATGGAAAAGATGCTTTCTTAAGCGTTTTGTTCACCAGACAAAACTAAAAGGCAGCCATGATTATTACATCATGGCTGCCTTTTCTGATCTTTTAAATTCATAGTGCTGCAAAGACTGCTTTGGTTGATTGAAAGCTGTATCTTATTAATAGGTAGTTTAAAGAAAAAATCAAACTGGGTTTCAGAAGCAATCAGAATCCTCTGAATCTTTTTCGATTATTAATATACTGCATTAGCAGCAGGAGCGATAGGAAGAGCAATGGAGAGGTCACATAAATGGGGTAAAGATACATTAACCCAAAAATATTTAGAATGAATGACAGGAGTATAAACGAGATTAATAAGATGAACTTGAGATTGGGTCTCATAATAATGAGCCTCCTTAAAAGAATATCTATAAATTATATGAGGAACATCGCTGAAAATACATGCTGTCTTCACTGAATATCTGAAAAATACTGAGTGGATGTACGTACAGCTTTCTCATAATTCTACTTAAACCTGAGTTTACTTGGCTATGAGAGCTTAATTTTGGGCTCTTTTCGTAACAGGAATAGAAAAGAGCTGTTCTCCCCGATTAGAAGGTAATACCTCAGTATCCAGGGGGAATAATCCAGCCCTTGGGATTTTCCGAAAGCAAGAATGTATGCGAAAAGAGCCTTTTTCTTAAGCGCCTTTCACAAAGAATATGGCTCCTTTAAAGGAAATGTATATCTCTCCAGCTTCACGGCTCGAAGGAGCAGGTCACAGGAGACCGATTGACCGCTGTCCCAATCCTCAGGCGTAAAGCACGTGAGAAATAAACTATATGACAATATTGTGAAATAATAAACAAACAACTTGCACATACAAGTTCCCTCATGCTATATTAAGTACAAGAAGTTGATCACAACAAACATATACCCCTTTGTTTGACCGTGAAAAATTTCTCCCATCCCCTTTGTTTGTATTAGAAAACCCGTTGTCCTCGGACAACGGGTTTTCTTTTTATTCTTATTTTAATATATCTTATTAGAGGATATCTCCATTATTACAATCAAGAAGAGAGATATCTCCAGAACGTACCGTGTTTGACAGATACTTTCTCAACTTTCTTTTGGAGAATCCACTTCTTCATATTCTTTTCAACTTGAAGCATGCTCATGTCATATACCACTGAAATTTCTTTAGTGGCAACCATTTGGTAGTATTCTAGAAAATGTTCCAAAGGCGGCAGAGGCTGCGGTTCCGGAATACTGGAAAGCATTTCTTCCAATATTTGAACATACACCTCGAAGGAGTACATTCCGGTCACTTTTATTCCTTCATCTTCAATGTTTTCATTAAAAAAGACAAGGGTCGGTATTTCTTCAACATCCATTTCAGCTGTAATTCTTAAATCGCATTGAAGGGCTTTAGCAGCTGATTCAGAATGGATGTCGCTCTGGAATTCCTTTAAGTCAAGCTTGCTGTTAGAGGCTATTTCGGTCAGCACTTCAAGATTGGATACATCTTGTTTTCCAAGAAAAAGAGTTTCCTGCAGTTTTCTGAAAAAACGGATACCTGCATGCCTTCCTTGCAATTCTGCAGCCTTAATGGCGATGGAAGCCAAATATGGAGAATCGATAGGGTTCTCATACCATAGATTACCGTCGCAGGACATTCCAGACCGGCTTGCGGTCTTTTCCCATTGGGTTGCGATGTTTTCCTGCTTCTTTTTATTGGACAAATTCAGAGAGGTCAATTTTCCGCTCAAAACATTCTTGATCCTGAAATACTGTCCATATTGAATCTGCAGCTTTTTAAGAATAGGTTCCAATGCCCAGCACTCGGGGCATAGAGGGTCGATGAACATATATATTTCTAAAGGCTTTTTATCAGGCTTGCATCCTTGAATGGTTTTATTATTATTCAGGCTGCTCAATTTTCTTCACCTTGCAGGTTGTCTGATGAGTTCACCATATGCCTGGCTGTCAGTACAAGCCTGGAAAAGAATTCTTCTCGGAATTGACCCTCAAGACCGATTTCATCCATGGACTCACTCATGCACTTCAACCATGCTTTTGCTCTTGTTGGCGTTATTTCAAAAGGTAAATGTCTTGCGCGCATCATTGGATGGCCGTGTTCTTCAGTATATAAAGGTGGTCCGCCCAAATACTGGGTAAGGAACTGCTTTTGTTTTCTGGCAGTTTCAGACAGGTCGTTTGGAAATATCGGAATTAAATCAGGATGGTTCCCCACTCTTGCATAAAAAGCATCTACAAGCATTGAGAGCTTTTCTTCGCCAATTGTTTCATACGGCGTCTTATGTTTCTCCATAAGTAGACTCCTTTTTGCATTGATTGTTTGTTTTATTTTAGCAATCGCTGAAAAATATCTCAAACAAATAGCATTCATCATACTCAATTTCAATTAGTATCTGCCAATGCAGGCGTAACATTCCGGTGAGGATTATGTTTTCTGCCATGGCGCAGCAAGAGTGCTTGAACAGAAATGAAAAGGATAATTATGAATTAAGCACTAAAAAAGCTCACATGGACTGTGAGCGGCTGAAGAATTCATTTGTTTAGGCATATTGCTCCCGGAGAAATCCCAAGAGCCGGATTTTTCCCTCGTTTATAGCTCTCGTTTTCGAATTTTATAAGAAATAGTAATTAAGCTTACGAAAAGAGCCATTATTTAAGAATAAAATCTTTCAGATACTTTTTGTACATACTGCATCGTTTCTTTAAAAGGGGGGATCCCATTATACTTATCGACGTTTCCTGGGCCGGCATTGTAAGCTGCAAGCGCCATTTCAAGGCTGCCGTTATATTTGTCCATCATTTGCCGAAGATATTTAGTACCCGCAAATACATTTTGTTCGGGGTCGAAAATGTCTGTTACTCCTAGTCCGCGGGCAGTGGCAGGCATGAGCTGCATTAAACCGGAAGCACCAGCATGGCTGACAGCATCAGGGTTGAAGCCAGACTCCTGGCTGATAACGGATGAAATTAATTTAACAGGCAGGTTGTACTTTTGGGCTGCCCTGCTGATAATTTGTTGAACCGAACTGTCAGGAGCCTTGCTTGACGAAACGGATGCTGCATTTGAGACATAAGATGCTGCATTTTTAGTAGCAAGACTATTTCCATTTGATAATAGGGGGATCATTTGGCTGACAGAGCCAAGTTTTGAAAGCTGAGGATGATTCGATTGGCTCACAAGGGTTTCGGTAAGCAATTGCTGAAACAAGGAAGAGCCGGTGCCTGTTACCGGCTGATCAGATTTTGAATTTGAATTGAGCCCCTGCAATGCTTGTAATTCCATCATCGTTTTTAACGCTTGCACGTTCATTGCTGTATGTCTCCTTTATAAGAACCGTTTATTAGTCTGTTTTTACAGTTCTTAAAAATCTTTTTATTTTATTATCGGCATGGCGAATTGGAATGTTCATGGTCTTAAGAAAATCGAGGAATATTACCTGTCCGGATTCTCTCTCCTTCACTTCATATTCTAACTCAAAATCTTCATTGTTTAAATAAAAACTGTAATCGAGCACCATTAATCCATCTTTATAAAGTGATTCCGCCCTGTTGGTAGAAAGAGTTCCGAAATGGCGGAATTTTTTTGTCTCAATGCCCAATTTTTGGAGTGCTGATTCTACCTCTCCTGGTGGAAGAGAGCCTTCAGCCAGCATCTTCTTGGTCTCCTCCTCCGTCACGGCCTGGTTAGTTTCGAGTAACCCCTCATCAGCAGGTTGTTTCAAAGTAAATTCAAATTTTTCATTCTTTTCTCTGATGCGGAGAGCACACTGCTTCTCCCTCAAATCATTAGCAGGGGTATCAAAGTAATGATTTTTTTGCAGGGTGAAGTCTTTATCTGTAAAGGAGAAATGTTCCTTAATGCAGTTAAATTCTCCTTGAGTGAGCATGTTTTTAAATTCTATTTCAAGTTCTTCCGGCATAGCACTCTTCCTTTCCAAGGTTAATGTGATATTTTTCTCTTCAATCAAAGGATTTCTGCTTCCTTATACATTATCTCCTTCTCTCCGGCTTACTTCAATCTTTAGATAGTTGAGGGGATAGTGTGTTAAAATAGGAGGCATAAAGCAGTGAAAGGAGCACCACACTTCATATGAGAAAAAATATATATTTAACGAAAGCTGAACTTCTTGAAGATTCATTAATATTACATAGCAGCGAAAAATCCAGTGAACAAAATTTACAGCCTGCCGGTCAGGTAATTGTTGACTCAGAAAATTATTCATTCGTGTATTTGGCGGAATCTCACGATGATTATGTACTGCTTCACATTCAAGAAGGGTGCTGGCCCGCATTGAAGGAAGGGATCAAGCAGAATATCAAAGTAGTTGCAGACCTTGGGGAGACAAACTTCGAATTAGAAGGGCTTCACCATGAACTGGCCTTCCTGATTGAAAACATAGAAGGCAACAGCAACTATGGAGATGAGATGGTTAAAAAAGTAGAATCGATTTTTTTAGAAAAAGCGGAGTAGGTTAGAACATAAGCGATGACGTATCTAACTTCCTAAGCTGAAAGAACCTTTCTAAAAGACTTTGATCAATAGCTTTTAACTTACCTGATAAGCCATCGTAAGAAGAGGTGAACGTTGTGAATCATTGGGAACAATTTTTGGGACCGTATAAACAGGCTGTAGATGAACTGAAGATCAAACTAAAAGGAATGAGAGGACTATACGAACTTGAGCGGGAGCATTCTCCGATCGAGTTTGTCACCGGAAGGGTCAAGCCTATTGCGAGTATATTGGATAAAGCGAACCAAAAAGGAATTCCGCTGGATAAACTGGGAACAGAGATGCAGGATATTGCAGGCATCCGGTTAATGTGCCAATTTGTGGAGGATATCCATGCTGTTGTAAACTTACTGAGGGCGAGAAATGATTTTCACATAGTGGAAGAAAGGGATTACATATCACATAAAAAACCGAGTGGATACCGCTCTTACCATGTTGTGATTGAGTATCCTGTCCAGACCGTTCATGAGGAGAAAATCATCCTCGCTGAAATACAGATAAGGACCCTGGCCATGAATTTTTGGGCTACAATCGAGCATTCGCTTAATTATAAATACCGCGGCCAATTTCCTGAAGAAATCAGAACCAGATTGATGAGAGCTGCGGAGGCGGCATTCAGACTTGATGAAGAAATGTCCCTCATCAGGGAAGAAATCCAGGAAGCTCAAAGGTTCTTCTCAAACAAGAAAGATCAGGATGAAAAAAGCCGGAAACCCAAAGGCCCGTAAGTTTTGGTCTTGCGGGAGAGGGAAAAGAAACTAAAAAAGGGTGTATCCTATATGAAATTTGCCATCACTTCTAAAGGAGATTCAAAGTCAAATACACTTATGCATAAGATGCGTACATATCTTCAGGACTTTGAGTTGGTTTATGATGAAGAGGAACCGGATATTGTCATTTCAGTTGGCGGAGACGGAACACTGCTGTATGCATTTCACCGCTATAGTTCAAGGCTTGATAAGACCGCTTTTGTTGGAGTGCATACAGGCCACCTTGGATTCTACGCAGACTGGGTCCCTGAGGAAATAGAAAAGCTTGTCATCGCCATAGCGAAGACGCCTTACCAGATTATTGAATATCCCTTGTTGGAAACGATCATCCGTTATCAAAATGGCGGAAAGGAAACAAGATATCTTGGGTTGAACGAATCAACGGTTAAAAGTGTGGAAGGAACACTTGTCATGGATGTTGAAATCCGAGGCCAGCATTTTGAACGGTTCAGGGGAGACGGCCTCTGCCTTTCCACCCCATCGGGCAGTACCGCTTACAATAAAGCACTAGCAGGAGCGATACTGCATCCATCCATTCCTGCCATACAGCTTGCAGAAATGGCATCCATCAACAACCGGGTTTTCAGAACAATCGGATCCCCTTTAATTCTGCCGGCACATCATACATGTATGCTTAAACCGGTCAGAGTACCGGATTTCATGATTACGATCGATCATTTAACGCTGCTTCACAAAGATGTGAAATCGATTCAGTACAGGGTTGCTGATGAAAAAATTCGTTTTGCGAGATTCAGGCCGTTTCCTTTTTGGAAAAGAGTCAGAGATTCCTTCATCGCTGATGATTGATATATTCTAATCATGTACAGAATGGAATGGAACATCCCAAAGAGCGAATCAGATAAAGATATCAAAACGTTTTTGAATGAGAAGAACATTTCAAAGCGTATGCTGACAGACATCAAATATGCTGGTGGAAAGATCATGGTGAATCAAAAGGAAGTCACTGTCCGCTATGTCCTTCAGCAAGAGGACCATCTGCTGATCGTTTTTCCTCCTGAACCTAAAAGCTCAGCTTTAGTGCCGGAAAACCTTCAGTTGGATATCATTTTTGAGGACAAAGATGTCCTGGTTGTCAATAAACCCTCAGGCATGAGCACAATTCCTTCCAGGGAGCATCCTGAGGGAAGCCTTGCTAATGGCATTCACGGATATTATCTGAGGCATGACATAGATACTGCCATTCACATTGTGACCAGGCTTGACAGGGACACCTCGGGGCTGGTCTTGGTTGCCAAGCATAGGCATGTCCATCATTTGATGAGTCTTCAGCAGAAGAAGCGGGAGATTAAGAGATCATACCAGGCATTGGGCCAAGGAGTTTTTGCAGTAAAGGAAGGAACGGTAGATGAACCTATTGGAAGAAAAGAAACGTCAATTATTGAAAGGGAAGTAAGGAAGGACGGGAAACCTGCGGTTACTCACTACAGTGTCATTAATCAGTATGCCGGTTTTGCACACCTCCGACTTGACCTGGAGACTGGGAGGACGCATCAGATCCGGGTCCATATGTCTTATTCGGGGCATCCGCTGCTTGGTGACACTTTATATGGAGGAAATACAACGGAAATTCGAAGGCAGGCCCTTCATTGTTTTTCCCTTTCATTTCTTCATCCAATGACAAATGATCCGCTTCATTTTGAAGTCCCGCTGCCTGAAGATATGAAAAGGCTTCTCAGAGAAACTTAAAAACAGCCGGCTGCCTGTACAGCCGGCTGTTTATTTAGAGGTGGATGACAGGTATGAGATAGTGCCTGCATTCTTTGTGGGCACTTTTCTAAGTGACTGAGGTAAAAGAATTTCCTGCTTTTATTTATCAGGATTTACATCCCGGAATTTTTCTGCCACAAAAGGCATCCTTGACTTAACACTTTCTGTTGTCATCTCAGGGTATGAAAGCGCGGACAGTTTTCCGCCGAATACGGCACCGGTATCAATATTATACGTCCGGTTAATGTTTCTTACTTCTGAAAAGGGTGTGTGGCCATACACAATATAGGCTTCTCCTTTGTAATTGAATGCCCAGTCCCTTCTGACAGGGGTACCGTCGTCATTTGTTTCCCCGGTAATGTCTCCATAGAGAACAAAGGTCTTCACTCTCTTACTCTGCTTGCCAATGAGCTCCTCCGTAATCCCGGCATGGGCAATGATTAAGTTTCCTGAATCCAGCTGCTGGTAGAGGGGGGAATTTTCATAAAGCTCAATGAACATCTTCTTGTATCTCTTCATTTCTATTTCCGAAAGCCGGCCTAATTCTTCGACGGTAGTCTCAAGTCCGTGAAGAATCTTGACTTTGTTACCAAGGAAATAACGATACAATTTGTTGCAGTGATTTCCTGGAACGTAGTAAGCCAGTTCGTTTGTAACCAGCTTCCAAACGGTTTCAATTACTTTTAGGGATTTCGGGCCGCGGTCTGTTAAATCTCCGACAAAACCCAGCAGCCTTCCCTCAGGGTGGATTGGGATTCCAAAATCCCAACGGTATCCAAGTTTGTCTGTCAGCTCCTTGAATTCATCGAAACACCCGTGAATATCACCGATAATATCGATTTTCATAAGTCCTCTCCTTTCTGATGAAACAAAAATTATTAATATTTTTAATTCAGCGAATAATCTTTTGGGGGCGACATTTTTTTTAGAATTTGCTAGTATAATTAGGACTGCTGCCGTAACCCTTTAAGAATTCACAGTACAGAAGTACTAAAAGAGATGTGAGTGAGACTTCTCTTATAATAATTCTCTTATCAAACATTTTTAAACAGCTCTTTTCTTTATTTATACCTTTCAGCCTGCTCGTAAATAAAAGAATAATCGCATCCTGAATGAAAAGTAATTGGAACGTATGCTGAAGTTTTATTTTTTTAAAATTAATACTTTTTTAACTGAATCATAGAATCGAAAATTTATAAAAAAACACACTAAAAGGATGGAAACCGCAAGAAGGAGGGTATGCCGATGGCTGCAGAAAACCAAGATAACCGAGAAGTCCAGCTTGATGAAGAGTACTTGACCTCTGCCCTTCAAAATGAAGAATTGGAAAACTTTCGCGAAGAATTCAATTCGCTTCACTCGTATGACCGGGCTAAATTCTTTGAAAGAACAGATGATGTTCTGCGATTAAAAATGTATCAATATTTATCTCCTGAAGAAATGGCTGAGTTATTTGAAAGCCTTGATAATGATGAAACAGAATATCAAGAGATACTTGCCGAAATGAATCCGGCTTATGCTGCGGACATGCTGTCTAATATGTATGCTGATGATGCTGTTGATGTTCTGAATGAATTGGATAAAGACCAAGTGGCAAGTTACCTGACCATCATGGACCAGGAATCCGCTCAGGAGATCAAAGAGCTTCTTCACTATGAGGAATATACAGCAGGAAGTATCATGACCACCGAGTTTGTAGCCATTTCCGCCAACCAGACGGTTCGTTCCGCAATGACCATTTTAAAGAATGAAGCTCCTAACGCTGAAACTATCTATTATATCTTTGTTGTTGACGAAACAAAGAGGCTGGCCGGGGTCATTTCCCTGAGGGACTTGATCATCAGTGACGATGATGTAATGATTGCCGAAATCATGAGTGACCGGGTTGTATCTGTTTCTGTTGGTGAAGACCAGGAGGCGGTTGCCAGGACGATGAGAGACTATAACTTCCTTGCGCTGCCTGTTGTGGATTTCCAGCAGCACCTTTTGGGAATCATAACAGTCGATGACATCATTGACGTCATTGATGAAGAAGCTTCTGATGACTATTCAAAGCTTGCAGGTATATCGGATGTTGACTCAGTGGACCGCAGCCCATTCACTGCAGCTAAGAAGCGGCTTCCATGGTTAATTGCGTTGTTATTCCTGGGCATGTTCACGGCGAGTTTGATAGGAAGATTTGAAGAAACCCTTGATAAGGTAGCCATATTGGCTGTATTTATTCCTTTAATAGCAGGTATGGCAGGAAATACAGGGACACAGGCACTCGCAGTGGCGGTAAGAGGAATTGCTACAGGAGATTTGGAAGAAGAAAGCAAATGGAAGCTGGTTATCCGTGAAGCCGGAACAGGGGTGATAACTGGAACTGTTTGTGGAATAGTTGTCATGATTACTGTATACGTATGGAAAGGGCAATTATTTTTAGGGTTTCTTGTAGGTGTATCCATCATGGTCTCCTTGATTGTTGCAACTTTGGCAGGATCGCTCGTTCCGCTCCTGATGCACAAACTAAAGGTAGATCCTGCAGTGGCTTCCGGTCCGTTTATCACAACTATAAATGATATTATCAGTATCATGATCTATTTTGGCATGGCCACACTATTCATGAACTATTTAGTATAGAAGAGGGGGAGAAGGGTATGGAACATGGTGCATCAGTAGCATCACTTGTTATTGTAATTCTTGCAGCATTTATTACACCGATATTGCTTCATAGACTAAAGCTTAACTTTATTCCGGTAGTAATTGCTGAAATCATTGTCGGCCTGATTATTGGAAGGAGCGGTTTTGACCTCGTTCACCAGGACATGTGGCTGGAGACTCTGTCCACTCTTGGTTTTATTTTTCTGATGTTTCTAAGTGGATTGGAAATTGATTTTACTGCTTTTTCCAGTAATGGAAAGAAGAAACAGATCCTTCCAAACGGAAAGCCTGAACCGAATAGACTCAAGGTATCAATGTTAATCTTTGCAGGAATCTTTTTTGTTTCATTGGGATTATCTTATATGTTTGTTTTGGCGGGCTTAATTGATAATGCATTCTTAATGACACTAATCATCTCAACAATTTCTCTTGGCGTGGTCGTTCCTACGTTAAAAGAAGCCCACATCATGAAAAGCAACATCGGACAGATCATCCTGCTGGTTGCGGTTATCGCGGATTTGGTGACGATGATCCTGCTTGCAGTATTTGTGTCACTTTACGGGGAAGGCCATGGAAACATGTGGCTTCTGCTGCTGTTATTCGGAGCAGGGGTACTGCTGTACTTCCTGGCTAAACGATACAAAAATAATGCTCTAATGAAGACACTCTCAACCGGTACGACTCAAATCGGTACGAGAGCCATATTTACACTGATCATTTTACTAGTCGCTGTCTCAGAATCCGTTGGTGCCGAAAATATCCTCGGTGCGTTCTTGGCAGGAGTGCTGGTATCGCTTCTTTCTCCTAATCAGGAAATGGTTCACAGGCTCGATTCCTTCGGTTATGGATTCCTGATTCCGATTTTCTTTGTCATGGTTGGAGTTGAATTGGAATTATGGTCCTTGTTGAGCGATCCTAAAATGCTCATATTGATTCCGTTGCTGATGCTGGCATTCTTATTGTCTAAACTTCTGCCGGTCTTCCTTTTAAGGAAATGGTATGATAACAAAACGACGATTGCTTCAGCATTCCTGTTGACATCAACCTTATCACTAGTCATCGCTGCAGCAAAAATTGCTGAGCGAATGGGAATCATTACAGCACAAATGAGCGGTACGTTGATATTGGTTGCTGTTATTACTTGTCTAGTGACACCGATTGTATTTAAGAAGCTTTTCCCTAAAGAAGCGAGTGAGGAAAAGCAAATAAAAGTATCCTTCCTGGGAGCCAACCAAATGACGCTTCCAGTGTCCAGGGAGTTAAAATCATCTCTATATGTGCCTGTTTTGTATCATACAAAGCAGGAAAAATCGAACAGAAGCATATCTGACTCTTTGTTCGAAATCAATGAAATAGAGAATTTCAGCTTGAAAACGATTGAGGAACATAAAGTTTTTGAAACGGATATCATTGTCATTTCCACAGGTGATGAAGAACAAAATGCTACACTTGCGATAGCAGCGAAAGAATACGGTATCGAACGTGTAATCGTTCGAGTGGAAAGTCCTGATCTTGAGGAAATGCTGAGAGAGAACGAAATAGAGGTATTTTCGGTCATGCTTTCTACGAAGGCGCTGCTGAAAGCTCTTATTGAGTCTCCTTCCGTAATGAATATCTTTACGAACCAGGAAACATCACTTTATGAAATCAAAATGATGAACATCCAGTTTGAAGGGATGACATTGAGGGAATTTCCTTTTACCGGGGACGTCATCTTTGTACGTATATTCAGAGGAAAAGATTCAATCGTCCCGCATGGAGATACAGAACTGCACATGAATGATCGATTGATCGTCACAGGCTCCAAAGAATATGTTGATGAACTGAAACGTGAATTGGAATTCTGTGAGTATTGCTGATTAAGTTTAGTCGTATAGTGTGGGTGCCTTCCCAGCCTGCTTGAAAAAAGGGTACTGGTACACTAAGTTTACTATCGCGTATTGGCAATGATAATTGAGATTGAATGAGACAACAATTAGAGGACGAAACCAATTATGGTTTCGTCTCTTTTTTTATCGATATGAAAAGTAAATATATTTTTACGGTAATCACTTTCTTTCCAGAAAGAAATGGGATAAAATTAGTATCAGGTACTAATAACATGTAATAAAATCAGGAGGATGAATATGACTCTTTCATTACAGGGAAAAACATATGTGGTAATGGGTGTAGCGAATAAACGAAGTATTGCCTGGGGCATAGCAAGAAGCTTACATCAGGCTGGAGCGAGATTGATTTTTACATATGCAAGTGAAAGATTTGAAAAAAGTGTTAAGGATTTGGCCGGAACGCTAGAGGGAAGCGATCATCTCTTCCTTCAATGTGATGTCACTGATGATGAGGATATTGATAAATGCTTCCAGACAATCAAGGAGGAAGCAGGCATCATTCATGGAATTGCACATTGTGTCGCTTTTGCTAAAAAAGAAGAATTAGCCGGTGATTACCTGAACACGACAAGGGACGGTTTCCTGCTTGCACATAATATCAGTTCTTATTCACTGACTGCTGTTGCAAAAGCCGCGAAAGACCTAATGACTGAAGGCGGAAGTATTGTAACGCTTACGTATATTGGCGGAGAACGAGTTCTCGAGAATTATAATATCATGGGCGTTGCAAAAGCTTCCTTGGAGGCAAGTGTTAAATACCTTGCGAGTGACCTTGGGAAATCCGGTGTACGTGTTAATGCTATATCGGCAGGACCAATCAGGACTCTTTCTGCAAAAGGAGTAGGGGATTTCAATTCAATTCTCAAACAAATCGAAGAGAGAGCACCACTGCGCAGGAATACAACACAAGAAGAAGTCGGGGATACAGCTGTATTCTTGTTCAGTGACATGAGCCGGGGCATTACAGGAGAAAACATCCATGTGGATTCAGGATATCATGTACTAGGTTAACAACCGATAAAAGTAAAAACACACAAAGTTCAAAGGCAGCCGCCTTTGGACTTTTTTATTTTGAAAGACAGTTTTTATTAAATGAAAGCTCAGCAAAATAATTCGGAAACATTCATGAAACCTATAGGCATTTGCTGCATACATTGTAAAAGGAATGAACCTCTGGAGGTGCAGCTTATGAAAAAAAATTCTAAAGAACCTAAAAAAACACCCTTATTATATATCCAGCAGCCTGCTTTTAAAGAATCAAGAGCCAATATGCAGCAATCCTATTCTTCAAGGGATGTGAAAACCACACCTGTAGAAAAACCATTCGCTGAAGCTGGAGTCAAAAAGCCAAGAAGAAAGAAACGTTCATATTTTGAAGATGAACTTGGGACTTTGTATGGAGAAGATGGGGCCCAAGAGAATCATGATGCCATTGAAGGCACAAAAGCTGAAACAACAGAGACGGTTGATAGTATTCAAGAACATAAGGAGAAAACATACTCTTTCAAACCGCTGAAACCATTCAGAGATATGGAACTGGATGAGAAGATTACTTATCTTTCACGTTATATTAACGGTAAAGCTCCTTTTCCTTGTGAATTTATTACTGCAGAAGAAAGGTATAAGGGGATTTTGCTGAGTAGTGAAGGAGACCTGCTGGTGTTAAAGACTTTTCAGGGTGATGAGATAGAGATTAATCGCAATTCTCTCCGCGGCATTAAGATTATAGGTTTATGATCAGCAAAAGAAAAAAGCCGGCCGGATGGAAAATCCGGCAGGCTTTCTAAGAATTATTCACAGATATCAAGGTCAACATCGGCGATACATTGAATAGCACAGAAGCAGTTCAGGTCAACAGTGATACAGTTGTTTGTTCTGAACCATTCGTCCACCTTGCAGATTGCACCATAGTCCAATTTTCCATAGTCATTGATGATATCTTTGTTCGGTCTTAGTGCTCTCAATGTTGCACAGCAGTTATCAAAGATTTCTTCCACACGGAAATAAATAGTCACACAGTTTGCATCACACTGGCCATCTTTTTGTTTGAACAACGCTTTGAATAATTCACCGTTTTTATTAGTAAGGGTGAACACGCGCGTGTCTGCACGGCGTCTCATAGCAGGACTGTTCAAATCGCCAAGCGGCTCAAGGAAACAGCTGGTAGTACAATCCAGACAATCATCAGCTACTGCAGCATCCTGGATGTCTTTGATTGCGCGTACTACTTCACATACACAGTTATCTGTACGGATTCCACCTACATCATCTCTTTTTCCACAACCCATATTAGAAAATCCTCCTTTTAATTGTTTATCGCTACACTAATAACATATTGTAGCCAAGGAGTTTAAGTTACGGATAATAGCCCTTTTTTCGTCAAAATAGGCGAGGTATCATATATGTGATGATGCTGTTATTCTGGGAAAACATTAAGGACAACTTTGTAAACACTGCGCTAGCCAAGTACAGCTTCAGCGTGAGTCTTTTCTCCTTATTGACGTCTGCTTGCCGAAGCTGTAATAGCCATTTTACGATTTGATCAAAAGAGAAAAAATTTAATCAGTTGAAAGTAGGGAGCATCTCTGAATCATCCAGCTTCAGCGTTTAGGATGCTTATCACGAGAACTGAGTTAGCCTTAATGTATGGAAAAACCGCCTTTTTTTCTCTCAGGAACATTTGCCTGTCGGGGCTGACCAAGGCGCTTGCGCTTTTGTTCATTAAAATTCCAACTCAACGAAAAGGAGCTAAAGAAGTGGATCTGACTTTCATGCAAATGGCCGTATTAGGAGTAGCTGTATTCCGTCTGACACACTTAATTGTATATGACAAAATCACGGAGTTCTTGAGGGCTCCTTTTTTTGAGGAAGAGGAAGAGAAAGATAAATCAGGGAATGTAGACGTTTATTTGGTCCCGAAAAACTGGATTGGCGAACTTCTCAGCTGCCACTGGTGCACAGGCATATGGGCAGCTGGAGGACTTTATGGGTTGTATTTTTTCTTTCCTGGCATTGCTTATCCGCTAATTACAATTTTAGCGGCAGCAGGTGTCGCTTCCATTATTGAAACCTTGATACAAAAGTGGATTTCTTGAAATAAGAGAACAAGCGTATTTCCTGCTGCATAGAATGGTATATATATCTGCTTTGTGAACATTTGTCAGAGGGAAACGCTGCTTTCTGAATTTCCATCATTAGAGGAGGAAGAATTGTGATGATGAAGAAATCCGCTTCACAAATTAAACCTGTAAAAACGAAAAGAAAGAAAAAAGGCTGCAGCTGCGGCAAAAATAAAAAACAAAAATAAAAGATCCATTTTACTGTAAATTTTTCCAAAAAAATATATAAAGGCTGTGAGCTCATTAGATTAAGGAATTATAGTTAATGAGCTTCAGTCTTTTTTTATTCATAAAACGAACCCTCTTTGCAGAATATAAGACTACATATAAGTAACTTGTGAAGAAATGGCCCAGTGCTGATTCCCAGAGGGCGAAGATTCACATGTTCATTCGCTGCTAACTATGGTTCAGAGGCATATTAAAAACAGAGGGGATACTATGAACAAATTATTGGTCGGTCTATTAGTAATAACAGTATATCTATCCGCCTGCGCGGCAAACAAAGAAGATGGTGCAGACAGCAGAGGAGCATTGATTAAGGTAACAGATCCTCCTCCAGTTGAACTGATGGAAAACCCAGAGACAGATAGTATTGGACATGCAGTCAAAAAAGAAATTGCCAAGCTGGAAGAACTGTACGATGTGGCAGTCATACAAGGAAAAGAAGAAATTCTTGTATCTTACAAGGTAAAGCATTCCCACCGGTTTCATATGAAAAAGATTGAGAAAAAAATGACAAAGAAACTGGAAAAGAAATATCCGAATGAAAAATTCATAGTTTCCAGTGATTATAAGATTTTTCTGGAAACAGTCAGGCTTAAAGATAAAATGAAGAATAAAAATATCTCCAATAAAGAGGCTGAAAAAAGATTTCAGGAAATCATTAAGCTGAAAGAGGAGCTAACCTAGAAAGGAGCATTATATGGGAAAGAAACCCAAAACCCCGCAGCAGAAGAAATATGAACAGCTTGAGCAAAAGCATGAAACAAAAAGGCCTGTGCTTATCAATTGCGTTAAGGCTTTTTTCGTGGGAGGTCTTATTTGTCTATTTGGCCAGGCGGTAACCTATTTCTATATCTACTTTTTCAACTTTACAGAACAGACTGCAGGAAATCCCACAGTGGCAACCATGGTCTTTTTTTCAATGCTGCTGACCGGGTTTGGCATCTATGATCATCTTGGACAGTTTGCCGGTGCAGGAAGTGCCGTTCCAGTGACGGGATTTGGTAATGCGGTTATATCTGCTGCCATTGAACATAGAACAGAGGGACTTGTTCTTGGAGTGGGAGGAAATATATTCAAGCTTGCAGGTTCCGTCATTGTGTTTGGTGTGTTTTCTGCTTTCGTTATAGCACTTATCAAAACTCTTCTTATAAAATGGGGGGTGATCTAATGTTACAGGGTACGCAGTCTTGGGAATTTCAAAAAAAGCCAGCCATCCTTTCTACCGGAGTTGTAGGAGGGCCATTTGAAAAAAATGGCAGGTTATCTGAAGACTTTGACCACTTCTATGATGATTTATGGATGGGGGAGGATACTTATGAGAAAGCGAACCGCTTAATGATTGAAGATGCCGTTAAGCTGACCCTTGAAAAAGCCGGTCTGCAGGAAAATCAAATTCAATTTTTTCTCTCGGGAGATTTGATCAATCAGATCACACCTTCATCTTTTGCAGCCAGGACGAATGAAATACCTTATCTGGGAATATTTGGGGCATGCTCCACTTCTATGGAAGGGCTGGCGTTAGCTTCTTATTTGGTTGATTCAGGGGGAGCAAACTATGTCATGACGGGTGCCTCAAGTCATAATTCCGCCGTTGAAAAGCAGTTTCGTTATCCAACAGAGTATGGCGGCCAAAAGCCTCCTACCGCTCAATGGACGGTCACTGGAGCAGGGTATTCGGTAGTAGGAAGTGGTACAGATGTACAGGGCCCTGTTCCAAGGGTCACCTCTGCAACGATTGGGAAAGTCATTGATATGGGGCTCTCAGATCCGTTTAATATGGGAGGGGCAATGGCACCGGCGGCAGCAGACACGATTGCCTCCCACTTTCAAGACTTAGGAAGAGATCCGTCATACTACGATTTAATCATTACAGGAGATCTTGCTAAAATCGGCCGAAAAACCGCTCAGGAGTTACTTCAGCAAAAAGGGTTCCACCTGACGGAAAGCCAGTTTCAGGACTGCGGTTTGCTGATTTATGGACAGGATCAGCCAGTACAATCGGGTGCAAGCGGACCAGGCTGTTCTGCAACGGTATTTTATGGACACCTGCTTAACCAGATGAAGCAGGGAGTATACAAAAGAATTTTGATGGTTGCGACTGGTGCACTATTGTCTCCGCTGACGTTTCAGCAGGGTGAGTCAATTCCATGTATAGCCCATGCAGTTTCAATTGAATACAGCTAAGTCGTTGAAAGGAGGAAAGCACCATGTTGGCAATGTTTTTTTGGGCATTTTTAATAGGGGGGAGCATCTGCGTAATTGGTCAGCTCTTATTTGATATAGCTAAATTGACACCTGCTCATACATTAAGTCTGCTGGTAGTGATCGGTGCAATTTTAGCTGGATTTGGTCTCTATGAGCCATTGATTGACTTTGCCGGAGCAGGGGCAACGATTCCGATCACATCTTTTGGTAATGCATTGGTCCAGGGCGCTATGCAGGAAGCGGAACAGCATGGTCTGGTAGGAGTTCTTACGGGAATGTTTGAAGTGACAAGTTCAGGTATTTCAGCAGCCATCATCTTCGGGTTTATTGGTGCCTTAATTTTTAAACCGAAGGGATGAGGGTATGTGTCGGAGTATACTGAAGTAGCCCTTAGAAGCCTTTTTGTTCTGATTGCCTTATTTCTTATCACAAAATTACTCGGAAAAAAGCAGCTTTCACAGCTATCTTTCTTTGAATACATTACCGGCATTACCGTGGGAAGCATCGCCGGGACCCTTTCAATGGATCTTGACGTGAAACTGCTCGAAGGATTGATGAGTATTCTCCTGTGGTTCTCTGTGCCATTCATTTTCTCTTTCATATCCCTCAAAAGTGTAAAGTTCAGGCATTTTGTCGAAGGAACCCCGACAGTGTTCATAGAGAATGGAAATATCATAGAGCAGGCGTTGAAAAAAGAAAAGTTTTCCTCGGACGAGCTGCTTGAACAGCTGAGGAAAAAGAACATTTTCAGGGCCTCTGATGTGGAATTTGCGACTCTTGATACAAATGGAGAACTGAGTGTCATGCTTAAAAAAGAAAAGCAGCCATTACTCTACGAAGACATCTTTCAAACGTCCTTAAACATATATCCAATCCACTCTGTCATCAGTGACGGAAAAATTGAAAGAAAGGGTTTGAAAAGTGTGGGAAGGACAGAAGAATGGCTGGTGAATCAGCTAAAGCAGCGGCACATCAATTTAGACAATGTATTTTTTGCCCAGGCAGACACATCCGGCAAACTAACTATTGATTTATATGATTGGCAGCCATCAAGGTGAACACTCAAAGCCCATACATAGGTAATCATCTCGACATATACTGTAGCATTCAATTATAAAGAGAGGTGATAACTATGTATGGATATGGTTATGGCTGTGGAAATCAAGGATACGGCGGGGGATATGGATCAACATTTGTGTTGATTGTTGTTCTATTTATCCTTTTGATTATCGTCGGCGCAAGCTTTTGCTAATTGCCGGATAAGCAGGTTCCCAAGGGAGTCTGCTTTTTTGATGGTCTTGAAAACCCTAGGGCAGGGGTTCCAGAGAGCTTATAGCGTGGTATAGAACACCCTCTTTCTATAGAAAAAGCCGGTTCCTTAGCACTACATGCCAATACAGCAGGAGGGGAGGTATCCTTGCTGATAGGCATTAAAAAACCTAAAATAAGCGGAATTTTTCCGGTTAAGCTTAAAAATTGAATGTGATTTAGGGTATATAAGCGGAATTTTTCCGCTTAAGCACAGCGAAACGAACCATTTTCGCATCTTTTATACAAATAAGCGGAATTTCTTCGCTTATTCTAGCTGTTTTTCGAGCTAAGACTTTTATAAGCGGAATTTCTCCGCTTATTTCTCCATGTTTTTTCAGCGGAATAAATAGCCAGAGAAAATAATCTATTGGGTCTTTTAGGCCGAGGCTGGTAAGGAAGGCTTCCAGCTGCAGAGCAAACCACCAGTTTAATCTGGTAGTTTTAATTAGTACTTTAAAGCACGACAAGGGCCAGTCCCTCTTCGTGCTTTCAAGAACTTAAGAGTAATCTCATGAAATGAAACCTCATCCCTGGGCCATGCACCATTTTTTGACCGCCTCATACAATATATTAGCTGTAAAGGAGGCGTTTACCCAATGAACAATAATAACTTCTTTAAAAACATTGAAAAGAAAACCGGTGTCAATATGAACGATGTTATGGAATTGGCTACCTCTTTGCAAAATGCCAATTTCAAAGATGAAAGCACTGTGCGCGGGGTAATCAAGAGGGTATCTCAAATTGCTAACAAACCAGTAAACAAAGAGATGGAAGATAAGATCGTCAAATCAATTGTAAATGATGGTAAACAATTGGACTTTGGAACGATATCAAACATGATTAATAATGGTAAAAAATAATAACACCATGACCATTGGGAATGCTTACAATAAAGCAGGCCTGATGGTTTGTTTTTTTGTTAATTTTTAAAAGTCTGTTCTCGTAAAGATCTTGGCTGTTTTAAACGAAATGGATCTCCGCTTCAGGTGGACGACTCCGCGGGGCTAGAACTAGACGTCCCCCTAGTCCCGCAAGATATCATCATACGCCTTCCGCTTCAATCCTCCTACATAAAGAGGATGGAGGTGAAATCGCATTCTAAATCAGCAATTAATCAGAAAAAAGCCTATTAAATAGTAACGGGTTCTGTTCTGAAGTACAAACTCCTATTTAGCTAAAGAAATGGTTGAGTGATTCGCCCCAAAATACAAAATGTCTATTGATTTCCACTCCAGGTGCGTGACTCCGCGGGGCGTGCGGTGAGCCTCCTCGGCTTCATAAAAAGCGGAAGCGGCCGTTCAGCGACGTACAGATTTTAGGGCTCTCGTATGAGATAAAGGAATCACGAAGAGCGTAAGCGATTCGATGATGACTTATCGCAAGGAGAGAGACCGAAATCTGCTAGTCGCTGGCCGCAGGAGCTAGATTCGCCTGCGGGGTCTCACCTGTCACGCTAGTCCCGCAGGAGGTCACGCTCCTTCCGTTCCAATCAAATCATTGTTACATTTTTAATAAACAACTCTCCTTCATATTAATATTTGGATTGAAAGTGTATAAGAATTTGTGCCACTAATTTTGAAGAACAAAAAGTTCTGTCACTTGTCAATTAGGGTGCATTTTGTATTACCAATTGAACAGATTCACCAGGGAAAATACTATTAAATCAAAAATAGGAGTGTCAAAAGCGAGATGATTTAACACTCCTTTTGATGAGTAATTGTTAATTTGTATTCGAAAGCAGAACCCGTTAATTAAATAGAATGTTCTCTCATTATTTTTGCATTCAGCAGTATTTCCCCTCCAGTACTAAGACTTTTCTCTCTATACGGGGAGCAATTTATTTATTTTGGCTAAGCAGTATATAAACCGTGATCTTACGAAATTATTATAAAGTAGCAACATAGTTTACTTAAAATGTCTTTTAAAAAGATTGTGGTTGATGAAATAATCGATTTCCGCTCCCGCACCACGTGTCTGCGGGGCAGGCGCTTTTGCTTTTGATTCGTCCAGCTTCAGCGCCTAGCCCCTCGGGGTCAAATAACCTCAAGAGAATAAAAGGAAAGGCCGCCTTTTTTTCTCTTGAGAACATTTGCCTGTCGGGGCTGATCAAGGCGCTTACGCTTTTGATTTCACCCCCTTAAAAGCATATTTTTCATCGAAATTAATAGTATTACAGTCAAGTGTTTACAATTTTTACTGCAGGGGAAATGGTAAGAAAAGAGAGGTGAACAGTATGGGATATATTGCACCCGTCCCGCATTATCAATATATGCAGTACGCCGAACGTGAAGCAAATAAGGATTATGATCCTTTTAAATTTGTTCCGGTCAACCGGATTCAGCCCCTTTTCAATCAAGAACGGTTTGCAGAAGAGGACATTGAAACAGACGTCAATTCATTAAGATACAATAAAAGAAAAAAGTTCAGTGGAGCGGATACTGTTTCTGCTGAATTTTTAGCGGATATCACAGGAAAAGGGAAGTACATTAACGAATATGTATAAAAAAAGGAAAGGATGTATTTCCCTTGGAACTAAAAAAAATTAATGATAGCTGCTTCTACTTTTCCTCTGCTGTCAATGTCGGATATTTAATGACACAGGGAAAGGGATTACTCATAGATACTGGAATTGATGACTCTTCAATTAAAAAGATCATTAGAATCCTTGAAAATGAGAATCTGCCTTTAGATTACTGCATCATTACACACGCACATACAGACCATTTTGGCGGAGCATCCTTCTTAAAGAAAAAGGCCGGCATTAAGCTGTATGCTCCCAAGTTGGAAAGAGCTATCATTGAAAACCCAATCCTGGAGCCGGTGTATTTATGGAATGGAGCTTATCCGCTGAAAGAATTAAGAAATAAATTTTTGGAAGGAAAACCGGTGGATGTGGATGTCTCGATAGTACCTGGTTTCTTGGAGGTTGGACCTTTCGCTCTGGAAGTAGTTTCTCTACCCGGACATTCAGTGGAACAGGTGGGAATCATCCATAATGAACTCCTTTATACAGCAGATGCTTATTTTGGTAAAGAAGCCTTAAAAAAACATCTAGTTCCATTTATAACAGATGCAGAACAGACCTTACAAACCTTTGAAAAATTAAAAAATATTGCTGTGAAAGGTTCTGTACCCGGACATGGGGAGTTTGAAGAGGATTTTTCAGAAAGCATCGCAGCCAATATTGAGGTACATATGAAAAAGATAAAACAGATTGTTAAAATATTGAATGAAAATCAGGGCAGGATGCCATTTGACCTTCTGCTCCAAGAATTCCTTAATGGGAACGGCATTGAATCGCGTTCAATTGGCCAGTTTCTTTTGTTTCGGACAAGTTTTACAGCGTACATAACAAAACTGGTACATGAAGGATCAGCCAAGGCAGTGATGGAAAATAATCAGCTCTATATTACCTGCTGAAAAGGGCCTGAGAGGCCTTTTTTGCATTCTCGCTTTTAGATCAATATCCTTGCAGCAGTAATTCCTCTCCATCTGTCCACTCACCAAATAATATCTCTTTTGAGGAAGAAAAGCCTTTTTTACTGATTTCATTTAACAGCCATTTTTCATCTAGTTCAATCATTTTCAAATTATCATAAATGATTTCTCCATCCATTATGATAGATATGGGGATGGAGGCAGGTGCGGGAGCAATATTAAGGTCCTGCTTTTGAACGGCAGCATAATTTGGTTTCTTTATCACACTGAGGCTGCCGTCTGTCTCAAGGATGGCATATTCACACTCCCTGATAGAGAAGATATCCTTCGCTCTCAGCAGCTGCTGCATCTGGTTTAAGTCCAGATGATTATTTTTGATTGCTTCGTATTGAATTTGTCCCTTTCTGATGATAATGGAAGGGGTGTTTTCAAGAAAGTGTCTCACCCTTCGTGAGCGCTGGGTCATGATTTCTGTAAAAAAGATTAAAGCTCCCCATAGGGATATGGCGAATAGAATCTCTAATACTCCGCTTTTATCATCATATAATGAGTTTCCTACTAATTCCCCAAGGATGATGGCGGAAATAAAATCAAATGGCGTTATTTGCGAGATTTGGGTCTTCCCCAATATCCTGGTTAAGATAAGCAATGCTGCAAAACCTACAATTAATTCAGAAGCGATAGCCAAAAAGTTCATAATATTTCTCCTGCAATTCATAAGAATGGTATTAATCCATTCTAAACAAGATAAGGAAGAATTATTCTTTTTCAGCCAGACGAATAAAACCGTCTCCACGAAAGTCTGGAGACGGTTTTCGGTTATTTCAATATTTTTTTCATGGATTTGTGAGGGATGCCTGCATCAAGGAACTCATCAGATGTGACCAAGTAGCCCAAACTCTCATAAAAAGGGATAGCATGAGTCTGTGCATTCAGAATCAACGCCGGAACATCTTTACTGCGGGCATGCTCCTCAATGTAATTCATGATGATCTTTCCAGCGCCTTTACCCCGGGCCTTTGCCAATACACAAATTCGCTCGACCTTTCCAAGGCCATCTTTCAAGCGGAATCGTCCTGCGCCAGCAGGTTCATTTTCATCGTATAAAACGAAATGGTCAGATATATTTTCAAATTCATCTATTTCTTCTTCGAGTGGGACGTTTTGTTCTTGTACAAAAACTTCTTTACGCACATCCATTGCCTCTTGAAGTTGTTTATCAGTTTCAGCCAGGATCATTTTCAAAGCAATTATTCCTTTCCTAATCGGAATGTTTCATAGACAGTCCAAGAGCCATTTTCAAGCTGATAGAGCAGGTGGAAACGGTCCACTGTTTCTTCATGGTCTATGCCTAACATGCGCAGAGACCCAAAAACATCCGAATGTTCGTCATCTGAAAGATTTTGAGCAACTGTTATATGAGGCACAAATGCATATTCGGGTTCCTGTTCATTGAATTCAGCCGTATGCATGGCTTTATGCAGACCTTCCAGTTCAGGGTTAGGCTCAACTTTAAAATAGATTACATTATTGACAGGCTGAAATGAACTGATTTTGTAAACTTTCATATTGAATGGATCATATTGTTTGGCAATCTGCCTAAGCTTGTCTGCAATATCCTTAATTCCACTGTCATCTGTGGTAAAAACATTCTTCAGAGTCAAGTGGGGCGTGATCAAAGCATAATGGGGATCGTAACGCTTACGATAAGCATTTGCTTTATCTTGGAGCGATTTAGATGGAAAAATAACGATACCATAATTCATATAAATGTTACCTCCCTAGTCATGAAGTTCGATAAATTCAAAATAATTAAATATATCAGTTATTATAGCACAAAAAAAGATGAGATGCCTTGAATGGATTTTCTGAATTAGGCTCATTCCGCCAGTGTGAGAAGCTGCCAGAAGCAAATTCATTTGCTATAGAGCTGCTTCTCACACTGGCTGCTTTTCAGCATAGCTGAAAAGCGGGAGAAACCCGAGGGTTTCTCCCGAATGAGCCAAAATAACGAGTTACCTTCTATTATGCCATATTTCGGTTTTCCTATGAGAACATATGCCTCAATGCCCGCTTCAAGTCAGGCTGCCAATATTTCCATGTGTGGCCGCCGTCGAATTCCTCATAGAAAGAAGAAAATCTTTCTTTTTCAAACACCTCGTGAAGCTCTCTATTCGGTGTGAGGAAATCAGCTGTTTCCCCATTAGTCGTTTTAACCTCGGTTTCCCCTTTGCCGATAATATGGTAAAGGTTCAGCAGGTGAGGCTGGCCATTCCGTTTCACTGCTTCAAGAACCCTGTCATTGACAAAAGGAGACTGCATGATAACCTTGCCGAACGTATTAGGGTACTTCAAGGCTGTCATCAAAGATACAGAGGCGCCTAAAGAACTTCCCATTAACGCTCTCCCCATTCCCATATGGTAAACCGGGTATTGATCGTCCAGGAAAGGCACAAGTTCGTGAGCGAGGAAGCGGATATATGCAGCATTCTGCTCGCCTTCGGGATGATATTTTCTTCTCCGGTCCTGAACATCCTTATAAGGAATCCCGACAATGATCATATTTTCAACTTCCTGATCACCGATTAATTCATCAGCCAGCCGCGGAAGTCTTCCAAGCTGAAAGTAATCCTTGCCATCCTGACAAATTAATAAGGCGTGCTTATAGAGTGGTGAATAAGAGGGGGGCAAATAGACAAGCATATTAATTTCTTCATTCAATTCCTTGCTGAAGAGGCTGATTTCGTTGATTGTTCCTCTAGAAGAAGTCATTTTAATACCTCCAATGATTAAATTGTCCATATTTCAATTGCGGCTAATAAGCCTTCCAAAAAAGATTGTACCATACTCTTTTTCTAAAATCCCTGCAACCGCTCACAATTGAAAGTATTCGAGCGGACAGGTTTCAAAACCCCTCAGCTGGAGAAAACAAAAGAGACAGATAGTTTAATAATGGGTTCATTGTCAGTATAATATGAAAAAAGAGATTCGCAGACTTAGGAGGAGAGAAAAATGTCAAAAATTGTACATTCGAAAGATGTTACATATGCAGCCAGACAAAAGCTAGAAGAACGAGGGGTATCGATACAAGATATAGCAGAGATCGTCTACCAGATGCAGTTCCCTTATCATCCAGAGCTGGAAATGGAAGACTGCACTGCAAGTGTTGAAAAAGTCCTGCTTAAGAGGGAGATCCAGCATGCGATCCTCGTCGGTATCGAGCTTGATGTTCTTGCAGAAAATAAGCAGCTTTCAGAACCGCTCCAATCCATCGTGGAATCGGATGAAGGTTTGTTTGGGGTCGATGAAACCATTGCCCTTGGAGCTTCATTGGGATATGGAAGCATAGCCGTAACTACATTCGGACACCTTGATAAAAATAAGATTGGTGTCATACGGAAGCTGGATACAAAAAACGGAAACGGTGTGCATACCTTCCTCGATGATATGGTCGCAAGTATTGCAGCCAATGCAGCATCAAGGATTGCCCACCGCCTGCGTGACATTGAAGAACAGTTTACAGATGAGGAAATTAAAGCCCATGATGAGGAAGAGATCATCGGGTAGAGGTCATCCCGCTAATGGATAGCGGGATTTTTTTATCTTTTCAACACTGTCTTGAATTCTCTATTAAACAGTACAATAGATTTCTGCGGCGTAAAGAGTTTGTTGCTGAGAAGGCAGGGCACTTGCCGTAAACGGTATTGACTTATGAGGAGATGTTTCGAGTGGAGGAGCAGCTGCCGGCAGGATGGGCGGCTAAAATATTTTCTATGTTAAATGTCCGGAACTGTTTTCTGAAATAACAATAGGCAATAATATAATTGCTCTCTTCTCTGATAATGAATATGGTTCTTTTGCTGAATTCTTCAAGTTCTGATTGATAAATGATTGTAACAGGAGTACGGTTTTTATAAGCTTTCTGTAAAATCTTTTCCATACAGCCTTCTCCTTTAAAGGGATTTAATAAAAGTAGTATACGCGAACGTTTGTTCTTTTATACTTATTTTTTTAAAAAAAGTTTCTTGTGTTATTGACAAGCTATGAATTTTTCATATAATAGAATATGTAGCTTAAATACATTGACTTCGTGATCTGATAGTTCAGCGGGAGAATACATCCTTGACAGGGATGGGGTCGGGGGTTCGAATCCCTCTCAGATCATACAAAAAAGCGCTGCTTCTTGTGAAGCAGCGCTTTTTATTGTTATGAATTAATAATAATAAAGCCATGATTAGCTTTAACTTTGTTATCCTCATCCAGCTTCAACAACAACCCTAAGAGATCAAAGGAGAATCCCCTTTATTCTCTTGTTAAACATTAGCTTTTCTGGGCTGAGCAGACTGCTTACGCTTTTGATGCGTCCAGCTTCAGCGGCCAGCCCCTCGGGGTCAAATAACCCAAAGAGAATAAAAGGAAAGAGCGCCTTTTTTTCTCTTTGGAACATTTGCCTGTCGGGGCTGAACGGGCCGCTTACGCTTTTGGTTTATAATTTCGTCCTGACATCCCAAAGCTCAGGGAAAAATCGATGATCTAATACCTTCTTTAGATAGCCTACTCCTGAAGACCCTCCTGTACCCATCTTATGCCCAATGATTCTTTCGACTGTTTTCATATGGCGGAAACGCCACTGCTGAAGCCAGTCTTCAATATCAATCAGTTTCTCGGCCAATTCATAAAGGTCCCAGTATTCATCAACATTTTTATACACTGTAACCCATGCATCCTCAACGGAAGGATGAGAACCATAGGGAGCAGTGTAATCCCTATTCAGAACTTCATCTGGAATTTCGAGGCCGGCCCGGGCTAAAGCATTGATGGATGCATCATAAATCCCAGGCTTCTGGTATGCATCAAGGAGATCCTTATGCAGTTTGGGATCCTTTTTATAGATTTCCAGCACATGTTTGGTTTTGTATCCCAGCATGAATTCAATCATGCGGTACTGATAGGACTGAAATCCTGAAGCTTGTCCCAGCTTTTCTCGGAACTCCATATATTCAGCGGGGGTCAAAGTGGACAGTACGTCCCACGCCTGGATGATTTGAGATTGTATTTTAGATACTCTCGACAGCATTTTAAAAGCCGGTGACAGTTCGCCTTTTTGAATCGAATCGATACTTGCATCAAGCTCATGCAATATAAGCTTCATCCACAATTCACTCACCTGGTGAATGATGATGAATAACATTTCATCGTGATGTCCCGACAGCCTTTTTTGACTGGACAGCAGGGAATCCAATTGCAGATAATCCCCGTAGGTCATTTTTTCAAGAAAGTCCATATGAATATCCTTATCAAAAATATCTTTATTCTTTTTATCTCCCATGTTGTACCCTCCTGATTTGGTGAAATCTTAAGTTTGGTTCCTTTATTAACAACTTTCGATTAAAACCTTGGAACTCCTTTAAAAGATTGAATTAATTACCTGGTGAACCAGAGTGCTGTAATGCTGTAAGAAGGCTTAGAGATTTATACCGGACTGCATTTAAGCTATAATAAAACAAAAGGGGAAAGGAGATTGAAAAATATGAATACATATCCGAACACAAAAAATACAATGGAACTCATTAAACAGCTCGTATCCATTCCAAGTCCTTCAGGAAATACGAATACAATTATTTCTTTTGTCGAGGACTACTTAAAAGAAACAGGCTATCATATGTACAGAAACAGAAAGGGCGGTTTGATCCTCACCATTCCAGGAGAGGATCACAGCAGGCATCGGATGCTGACTGCTCATGTTGATACATTGGGGGCAATGGTAAAAGATATTAAAGCTGACGGCCGCTTGAAGTTGTCCATGATCGGAGGTTTCCGCTGGAATGCAGTGGAGGGAGAATATTGCACGATTGAAACTGCATCCGGGAAGACATTTTCCGGTACCATCCTTATGCATCAGACCTCTGTCCATGTTTATAAAAATGCAGGCGAGGCTAAGCGTGATGATGTGAATATTGAAGTCCGCATTGATGAGAAAGTTTCAAATGCAGCAGAAGTAAGAGAACTGGGAATTGAAGTAGGGGACTTTATTTCCTTTGATCCCCGTGCTGAAATTACAGAGAGCGGCTATATTAAATCCAGACACCTAGATGATAAAGCAAGTGTAGGGATGCTTCTCCAATTAATCAAGAAAGTTAAGGAAGACAACATTAAATTACCATACACTACCCAATTCCTTATCTCCAACAACGAAGAAATCGGCTACGGAGGAAACTCCAATATCACTCCTGAGACAGTTGAATACCTGGCAGTGGATATGGGCGCATTGGGAGATGGACAGTCCTCTGATGAATATACCGTTTCCATTTGTGCAAAAGACTCAAGCGGTCCTTATCATTTGGGATTAAGGCAGCATCTGGTCAATCTGGCTAAACAAAATGAGATCGAATACAAGGTAGATATCTATCCTTATTACGGATCTGATGCCTCTGCAGCAATCCGTGCGGGCCATGATATTGTCCACGGACTAATCGGTGCGGGAATTGATGCATCACATGCTTATGAACGAACACATGAATCTTCTATATACCATACCGAAAAACTGCTTTATCATTATGTTCAGTCTTCAATGGCAGAATGATCAATTGAATGACGAAAAATATGGAGGGAGCCCGCTAATGAGGGCTTCCTCTTATTTAGTTCCGCTGGTTCTTCGGTTTTTCAATCGACAAATTCCGGGGCGTGACTGTCACTGATGGGTGGTAAAACCTTGAAATCAGCAATTTTTCGACATATTTTGTTTATATCTGTTTAAGAAGGATAATACATTAATGTAAGCTTCTTAAAGCTAAATACTAAACTTTTTAAAAGGAGAGTGTTTAGAATGGCAAATAACAATAATAACTCTAACAACAATGGCAAGATGTCACGCGAGGAAGCTGGACGAATGGGCGGTAATGCGACAAGCCGCAATCATGACAAAGAATTCTATCAAGATATTGGTGAAAAAGGCGGCGAAGCAACAAGCAGCAGCCACGACAAAGAATTCTATCAGGACATCGGCGAAAAAGGCGGCGAAGCGACCAGCCGAAGCCACGACAAAGAATTCTATCAGGACATCGGCGAAAAAGGCGGCGAAGCAACAAGCAGCAGCCATGACAAAGAATTCTATCAGGACATCGGTGAAAAAGGCGGCGAAGCGACCAGCCGAAGCCACGACAAAGAATTCTATCAGGAAATCGGCAGAAAAGGCGGAAACCGCAACAGCGGGTCCTGATGGATCGTTCAACTAGTGAATGAAATAAAAATATTCCAAACTGAAGTGATCTCTGCCAGTATTGGCAGAGATCTTCTTATTAGAACTAAATGAAGGAAAAAAAGGGTTTGTGCAGAAATAGTAAGAAGATGGAAATATACCGTAAAGGCATAAAGGGGTGGCAGCATGAATAATCTGTTTTCAATAGGTGATTTACCGAAAGGCAAAAATAATTGCATTACTGATGTCCATGGTGTGAGAGTTGGGCATGTCACTTTAGTGAAGGCTTATGAAGACGGAGAAAAAATACAAACAGGCGTGACATCCATCCTTCCACATGGAAAAAATTTATTTTGTGAAAAAGTACGCAGCGCAAGTTATGTGATTAATGGGTTTGGTAAAACCACCGGCCTCATCCAAATCGATGAGCTGGGGCTGATCGAATCGCCAATCATGCTGACGAATACATTTTCAGTAGGAAGTGTATGGCAGGGCACCCTGCAATATATGCTGGATCAAACTCCTGAAATTGGGGAGAGTGCCGGATCTGTTAACATTGTGGTTGGTGAATGTAATGACAGCTATCTTAACTCAGTAAGGCTTCAGGCCGTGCAGCCAGCCCATGCCGTGCAAGCCATTGAATCGGCAAGCACAGCTCCTTCTGAAAATGGAGCCGTAGGCGCAGGGGCGGGAACGCTTTGTTTAGGTTTTAAAGGGGGAATCGGAACTTCTTCAAGAGTTATTGAAGAAGAGGGAGAGACTTTTACTGTAGCCAGCCTTGTACAAACCAATTTTGGAAGAAGAGAAGAAAATAAGTTTCTGAATGAACCTCTTATTCCAAGTCTAGAAAAGTTTCCCGACGGATCCATTATAATTATTCTTGCTGTTGATATCCCTATGTCAGACAGACAGTTAAAAAGATTAGCCAAAAGAGCTGTTGTAGGGCTCTCCAGATCAGGAAGCACTATCCACCATGGAAGCGGGGATATTGTCATTGCTTTTACTACTGAGAACAAAGTAAAACATCGGCAAGAAGGGCTTTTTGATACAGTGAAAATGATCAGGGAAGATCATCCAGTTATGAATAAGATTTTTCAGGGAGCCGCAGAAGCAGTTGAAGAAGCCATTTTTTCATCTCTTTATTTCGCGGAAGAAACTGGTGGAAGGAAAGGCAGGAGTGCTTCTTCTTTTAACAAGTACTATAATGGCTGAAAATGCCTCTAGGAAAGAGTGCTCTTTTTCTTCTCAATTTCCCGATGGTAATATACAATAGTAGGTAATTGATTTCAACACATTGTGAGGTTAGTAGAAATGAATACATATGAATTATTATCAACTTTAAAAGTGAAGACGATTTATGGTGAGCTTCCTTCAAATATATCTAATTTGCACGTTGATTCACGCAAGGTCCAGGCGGGCGATATTTTTATTTGTACCAGGGGCTTCACAGTAGACGGCCATGATTATGCTCTGGATGCCGTTGAAAAGGGTGCTGTATTGATTGTTGCTGAGAAGCAGCTTGATATCAATCTGGAAAAAGCAGCACTGGTAGTTGTAAAAGACACATTTAAAGCGATGGGACAGCTTGTTAATAAATACTATGACTATCCTTCAATGAAAATGAATGTTTTTGGTGTGACAGGGACGAATGGAAAAACATCTGTGACAAACCTAATTCATTCCATCTTGAGAAAAGACGGCCAGAGCTCAGCCCTTTCAGGAACAATTGGATTTGACCTGAATGGTGAGCTGTTCCCGAGTGAAAACACGACTTGTGATGTCATGACCAATCAAGAAATGATCCAGAAGGCATTGGACAGGAATATAGAGAATATGGTGCTTGAAGTCTCCTCACATGGACTCACACTTGGCAGGCTTTGGGGAGTGGATTTTGATGTGGTCACTTTCACCAATCTCAGTCACGATCATCTCGATTACCACCAGACAATGGAGCATTATGGATATGCGAAAGGCTTGCTTTTCTCCCAGTTAGGCCAAGATCTATCCAGGCCTAAATATGCTGTTCTCAACAGCGATGATGAGTGGTATGAAAGATATTCCAAAATGACAGCTCACGAGATCATCAGCTACGGACTTGAATCTTATGCAGACTTTAAGGCTGAAAAAATCAGCTACTATAATGATTTGACTGCTTTTACGCTTCATTCCCCTGAAGGGACATTTGCGGTGGAATCCAAGCTTCTTGGTAAATTCAATGTGTATAATCTTCTTGCTGCCATGGCGACACTGTTCGCAAAAGGGATGTCAGTAGAGAAACTGGTGAAAATCATCAAGGAACTTCCTCCTGTCAATGGACGGATGGAAAAAGTAACTTCGGAAGCACCGCTGTCCATATATATTGATTACGCACATACTCCAGATGCAATTGAAAATGCGATTCAATCTGTTCTGCCATTCAAGGAGAATAAGATTATCTTCCTAGTCGGAACCGGAGGAAATAGAGATAAGTCCAAACGACCGGCAATGGCTGAAAAGGCATCCATAGCTGATTATGTGATCCTGACAACGGATGATCCGCGCTATGAAAGCTATGACAGTATTGTCAATGACCTTGGAAAAGGGATGATCCATAACGACTTTGCTTTGATTGGTGATCGAGAAGAAGCGGTTAAGCATGCGATCGATGTGAGCGAACCGGGCGATATCATCATTTTTGCCGGAAAAGGCCACGAGGATTATCAAATCATTGAAAATACAAAATATCCACACAGCGATAAGGAAATTGCGATTCAGCGCTGTAAAGAAAAATACAACTTATAAAAAAGCCAAAGGATTAGCTTCCTTGGCTTTTTCTCTTGTTTCTTTTTAAAGGGCTCTATTAGTAGTTGCTATTCCATACCAATTTCGAAAAAATTCACATGAATAACCTGGTAATCATGCAAAGAAAAGAGCTGCTCTCTCCGATTTGTGAATAGCCTTAGTATCTGGGGAAAATTCGGCTCTTGTGATTTTTTAAACCCACGATGTCTTTTAACTAGAATGGTGCCCGTAATAGGGGTGTGCTGTTGCTGCACAGTACTGTTTATTTAACTGTGGTCTTGTATCAAAGCAGTATCATTTCTATGCTGCATGGCATGGATATGTGATAACTCCTCAGTTAAATCCTGAATAGAGAGCAATTCATAAAGAAGTACAGTTTCAGTCGAGAAAAAGTGGTGATGGTCTGTTTCTTTGACTTCCTTTAATTGAGAACGGATATCCCAGAATTCTTCCAGAAGATCCTTGTATTTATGGTAGTGTTCATTCGATATGAAATGCTTAGGATCCTGAATAATTTCCACCAGTGATTGTACAGCTGCAGTGACCTTTTTCTGCTTCTCCTCATCCCAATTAATATTGTGCTGAGGGAGAAGGATGAGATTGCCGAGATGATAATGAATTTGTCTAAGGATACTCATTTTTTTATTCTCATAATGGAATATTTTCATATCCTTCCGGCTGTGGCGGTGGTATTTCCACTCTTTGCGCTGATACCGGCAGAGCTTTTCGATAGTATCCATTGATTTATTCACTTCCTGAAAAGATTGACGGGACTTGGCTTCCGTCTGTTTATCAAGAACAAGCTCGATGACCCTTGTTTCAAGAAGGTTACCTGTTTTTACGAATAAATTATGTACCATCGTAGTGATCCGCGGAGAATAATTTGGAGGAAGAACAAAGATGTTGACAAGTGTGGAAATGATAAGACCGATGCTGGTTGAACCCAATCTTGATACAAATGAGAGAAAGTAATGGTCATTTGTAGTGGGAATCATTGCGACGGCAGTCAATGTCGCCACAAGCATGCCGTCTTCCAGGCGCAGTCTATGGCATATGACAATGGTAAACAGGGTAGCCAGAGTATAAGTTACCGGGGTATCGCCAAATAGAAACGTAAAGAGAATGGCCAGTGCAGCCCCTATTGCGGAAGCAGGAAAACGCACAAGACCTTTTCTAATGGAATCCGCAGCGGTTGGTTCAACGGTGACAATGGCTGTTATCACGGCAAATGCAGCTGGGAGGTTAAACCAATAGCAGATGAGAGCTGTCAAAAAAACAGCGATGGCCGTCTTGATCACCCGTCCGCCAATAATATTGAATTTCTTTATTTTAAGCATATAAAATCTCCTTTTTCTCCTGCTTTCAGTATAGAAAAAGTTATGATAGAAAGCAAAAAAACGAAAAAAGAATCACAGCAGGCGCTGCGATTCTTTTTGAACTTCATGGTTTGATTGATCTGTGTTTCAATCAGCTATAATTAGACAAACATTCCCGCGATTGCCGCGCTCAGCAGTGAAGCAAGTGCTCCAGCTGCGATGGCTTTCAAGCCGAGCCGTGCAATATCTTTCCGGCGGTTTGGAGCAAGGTTTCCAAGTCCGCCAAGAAGGATGCCAAGTGAAGAAAGGTTGGCGAATCCGCATAGTGCAAAACTGATGATGGCAACGGTTTTAGGTGATAGATCCTCTATTTGAGGAGCGAAGTTCGAATAAGCAACAAATTCATTGATGACGAGCTTCTGCCCAATGAAGTTTCCTGCGATAACTGCCTCACTCCATGGCACTCCGATAGCAAAGGCCAGTGGAGAGAAGACATAGCCTAGAATCAATTCAAGAGAAAGGCTGTCTATTCCGAAGAATCCGCCAAGAAAGCCTAGAATACCGTTGATCAATGCTACGAGTGCGATGAAAGCAAGAAGCATGGCTCCTATATTTAAAGCCAGCTGAAGGCCGACAGAAGCACCTCTTGCCGCAGCATCGATTACGTTTGTGGACTCAGAGTCCATCTCCATTTCAAACTCTTTAGGCTCAGGCTTATCATCCGTTTCAGGTATAAATAGCTTTGCCATGACCAATCCGGCAGGAGCTGCCATGAAACTTGCGGCAAGCAAGTATTCCAGAGGTACGCCAAGCAATGAATAACCGATCAGAACTGAACCCGCTACTGAAGCTAATCCTCCAGTCATGACGGCAAACAATTCGGATTCTGTCATTTTAGGAAGAAATGGACGTACCACTAACGGAGCTTCCGTCTGTCCGACAAAAATGTTGGCAGCGGCAGACATGGATTCCGCTTTCCTTGTTCCAAGAAGCCAGGAAAGCCCTCCCCCCAAAATGTAAATGAACACCTGCATGATTTTCAGATAATACAAAACTGAAATTAGTGATGAAAAGAAAATGACTACAGGCAGAACGTTGAACGCAAACACAAAGGCAATATTGGAATCATCTGTAAACAGTCCGCCGAAGAGGAAGTTGATTCCTTCATTTGAATAGTTGATAATATTATTGACTACTTTTGTAAATTCTTCCAATACCGTTTGTCCCCAGCCGGTTTCCAAAACGATAAAAGCAAAAAACAGCTGAATAGCTAGACCGCCAAAAACCGTCCTCCAGTTGATGGAACGTTTATGTGTTGAAAAGCCGAATGCTATGGCCATGACGACCAAAATACCTAAGATACCCCAAATAAACTGCAAACTCTCTCACCTCTTATGTAATATTCTTGCTAGGATAGTAAGATTACTTTAAAATTTTCATCATGTAAACCCTTTATCTGCACTTTCTGCTGAAATCCTTCTTAGTATGATGAATTTAATGGATTTTATCCCAGACGTTGAATAATATGAGTCTAAATCTGGAAAGCGGCAGTCATCTTAAAGGAAGCAAGTTGAAAACAGGAAGCTGATACATATTATTCTTTACCCATATAAACAATTAAAAACACAAGGCTTTTTTCGAAAACTTTGTTGCTATTTGATACTAATTCCGAAAAAATAACCATATTAAGAGGTGTGAAAACTGGTAACACCGAAAAGTAAAGAGCTGCTCTCCCTCGATAAGAGATAAAAGTCTTGTTATCCGGAGAAAAAACCGGCTATTTGGGATTTTGCCGCAAACAACAAGATATGCCAAAACAGCCAAATACTAAGAATCTTAAAAAAGAAAGGAAGATGCACAATGAAAATAAGAAAAAGCTTAGCTGGAGGCAGGGAACGGAAGGTTTTTATATACGAAAATAAAAAAGAAGAGTACTTCATGGTGGCCATTCCGGACATTGGCTGGTCAATCGATTTTACATACGAAACTGACAAACTGCAGGAAAAACTCGCGGACTCGCTTGAAACAAGCGGGATGACAGTTGAGGAAACTTCTGAAATAGCCTCCGGGATTTATCATTGGACAAGAGAAATGTAGTTTTGATTTCAGTTTATATTGCAAACCACAGCAGGAAAGAATATGATGAAGAGTGAGATTTTAAAGATGAGAGGGTTATATTTTCATGACTAAATTAAAGGATGAAGTTCTTTCCAGAAGAACGTTTGCTATTATATCGCATCCCGATGCAGGGAAAACCACTTTAACTGAACAGTTGCTGCTATTCGGCGGTGCCATCAGGGACGCTGGTACAGTTAAAGGAAAAAAAACAGGAAAGTTTGCGACCTCCGATTGGATGGAGATTGAGAAGCAAAGAGGGATATCCGTCACATCTTCCGTTATGGCTTTTGATTATGATGGATACCGGGTCAATATCCTGGATACTCCTGGTCACCAGGATTTCAGTGAAGATACATACCGCACACTGATGGCTGTAGACAGTGCAGTTATGATCATTGATTCGGCAAAGGGGATAGAAGCCCAGACAATCAAGCTGTTTAAAGTCTGCCGGATGAGAGGTATTCCTATCTTCACCTTCATTAATAAACTTGACCGCCAGGGAAGGGAACCTCTTGAAATTCTTGAAGAATTAGAAGAGGTACTGGAGATCGATTCCTATCCTATGAACTGGCCGATTGGAATGGGGAAAGAGTTTCTTGGTATTTACGACAGACATTATAATCGGATCGAGCAATTCAGGGTAGAAGAAGAGGAAAGATTCCTTCCGCTTGATGAAAACGGTGAACTGATTGGAGATAAAGAGCTGAAGTCATCAGGACTTTATCAGCAGGCCCTGGAAGATGTTCAGCTTTTGAATGAAGCAGGAAACGACTTTTCAAATGAGAAGATTGCCAATGGAACATTGACACCTGTCTTCTTCGGAAGTGCATTGACCAACTTCGGTGTCCAGACATTCCTTGAAACTTATCTGCAGTTTGCTCCTTCACCTCAACCGAGGAAAGCGGACGTCGGGCCTGTGGATCCGGTAAAAGAAGAATTCTCAGGGTTCATTTTCAAAATCCAGGCCAATATGAATCCTGCCCACCGGGACCGCATCGCATTTGTGCGGATCTGTTCAGGCAAGTTCGAAAGAGGCATGAGTGTCACACTTTCACGGACCGGGAAATCAATCAAGTTGTCGCAGTCCACTCAGTTCCTTGCGGATGACCGAAGCACGGTGAATGAAGCGGTCAGCGGGGATATCATCGGACTGTACGATACAGGCACATATCAGATTGGCGACACAATTGTAGAAGGAAAAGAGCTGCTTCAGTATGAAAAGCTCCCTCAATTTACGCCAGAGCTGTTCATGCGGGTAACAGCCAAGAATGTCATGAAGCAAAAACACTTCCACAAAGGAATTCATCAGCTTGTCCAGGAAGGTGCCATTCAGTTATACAAAACATTGAGAACAGAGGACATCATCATTGGTGCCGTTGGGCAGCTTCAATATGAAGTATTTGAACACCGCATGAAAAACGAATACAATGTTGACGTCATTATGGAGAACATCGGAGGAAAAATTGCGCGCTGGATTGAAAACGAAGCAGATGTAAAAGATTCTATGTCCAGTTCCAGAAGCCTTCTTGTTAAAGACAGGCATGACCGTCTGGTATTCTTGTTTGAAAATGATTTTGCCATGAGATGGTTCCAGGATAAGAATCCTGAAATCAAGTTGTACAGTTTGTTATAAGTGTCAGTGGTTAGAAGCAGAGGGAGATTGTTTGCCCTCTGTTTTTTTGTTGTGTTTTAAGTGAGAGATGGGATCCGGTGATATTGTTAGGACCCATCTTGCTTTTTCCGAATCCAGGGAGAGTTAATGTCCAAGAAACCTTTCAAGTTCAACGGCATACCTCCCCTGCGCAATAGTATTTAATCAACCGTCCAAAAATAATAAAATTTTTATGAAGAAAGCCATATGAAGAAAAATGAAGATGTTATAAAATAGACAAGAAAGGAGAGATGCTATTTGATAATGAAGGGCCGAGTTGAATCTGATGAACTAAGATTGCTGAAAATACTGAATGCCAGAACTACACTCCCTGAAAAAGACTTGAAAAATTTAATTGCTTCAGAAAAAGGATACCTGGGAGAATTGAAGTTTGATGAATGGGCCATCCCTCTGGTAAATGAGATGGTTTTCTTGAATGATTTGATGCTGGAACATCAAGGTTCAAAATTTCAAATTGACTCCTGCGCCTTAGCCTCTAAAACAATCTTCCACTTTGAAGTGAAAAACTTTGAAGGAGACTACCAGATTAAGAACGGCAACTGGATCAGCCCATCCGGAGAAGAGAAGAAAGATCCCTTGATTCAATTGAAGAGAACTGAATCCCTTATTCGCCAGTACACCCAGCAACTTGGATTTCACTGTAATGTGGAGTCATACCTCATTTTTATTAACCCCGAATTCTATCTTTATAACCCACCGAATAACCCATTCATCATCTATAACCCACAATTAAACAGATTCATGAAAAAATTTCAGAACAGGTCTCTAAAGTTAAATAAATTTGACCTCAAACTGGCTGAAAAATTGTGTTCGCATCATATTGAGGAATCTCCGTATTTGCGGCTTCCCCATTATAGTTTTGAGGATCTGCGTAAGGGGATTCTCTGTACTAAGTGTCATGGATTTTATGAAGCATCGTTAGGGAAATCGCTTGTTTGTAAGTCATGTGGTGGGAGCGAACTAAAATCGCCGGCTATTTTAAGGACAGTAGAGGAATTCAAGCTGTTATTTCCCGATGAAAAAGTGACGACAAAGAGGATTCAGATAATGTGTGGAGGTATTATCGATATAAAAACTATTAGAAGGAATCTCTCTGGTCACTTTATAATGAAAGGTTTTGGAAAACATTCATATTATGTATGAATTTATTTTTACTACTGAGTGGTTGGTGGATAAGTATAAGGAGCAAGAGCCTCTAAAGGCCAGCGTGCAGTTAAATTTACAAAGAAGTGGTGCCAAGGAAGCTTCTAGAGACCAAAAAGCTTTTGGAATTGAGCCGAAGTGGTGTCAAGGAAGCTTCTAGAGACCCAAAGGCGTTTGGAATTGAGCCGAAGTGGTGTCAAGGAAGCTTCTAGAGACCCAAAGGCATATGGAATTGTGCTGAAGTGGTGCCAAGGGAGCTTTTAGAGACCCAAAGGCGTTTGGAATAGCAGTGAAGTGGTGTCAAGGGAGCAGAGACCCAAAGGCGTTTGGAATTGTGCTGAAGTGGTGTCAAGGAAGCTTCTAGAGACCCAAAGGCGTATGGAATTGAGCCGAAGTGGTGTCAAGGAAGCTTCTAGAGACCCAAAGGCGTATGGAATATGCGCTGAAGTGGTGTCAAGGAAGCTTCTAGAGACCCAAAGGCGTATGGAATTGCGCTGAAGTGGTGTCAAGGAAGCTTCTAGAGACCCAAAGGCGTATGGAATTGCGCTGAAGTGGTGTCAAGGAAGCTTCTAGAGACCCATAGGCGTATGGAATTGCTCTGAAGTGGTGTCAAGGGAGCTTTTAGAGACCCAAAGGCGTTTAAAATTGCGCCGAAGTGGTGTCAAGGAAGCTCTTAGAGACCCAAAGGCGTTTGGAATGGCGCTGAAGTGGTGCCAAGGAAACTCTTAGAGACCCAAAGGAGATTGGAATGGCAGTGAAGTGGTGTCAAGGGAGCTTTTAGAGACCAAAAGGCGATTGGAATGGCGTTGAAGTGGTGCCAAGGAAGCTCTTAGAGATCCAAAGGCGATTGGAATGGCGTTGAAGTGGTGCCAAGGAAGCTCTTAGAGACCCACAAACAGTAGAATATGCGCTGAAGTGGTGTCAAAGAAGCTCTAAAAAACCCAAAGTCACTCATCCACTAAAAAAATTAAAAAACTTAAGGGAATATATTATGTCTACTCAGCACATTAATGTTAGACTAAATAGGTAAAAAGTAGTATGAGCACATTATAAATTGACTGGACAGGAGAAGAGTGCTGATGAAAAACACATGTGTCAACTGCGGAATTTCGATTCCTTTCTATGAACGAGGATTTCTGGCAATCCAGGGAGAAACAGAACTCAATATTGGCAATCTCTCCTTTTCTGGTGAAAAAACAGGAATATTTACATATCATTTCAATTTCAAGGAATTTAAAGAGCTGCTGGAAATGCTGGAGGAACTGGAGAACGCTATTTCTGAAGGAGAATGGAATGCAGGAGTTTCGGCTAGACGCCAAAATATCAGGATGATCCCGTTTGCAGATTTAAAAAAGCGGATGGATAAGCGTGATGAGGTAGAATTCATTCAAAATGGAAAGTTGGTCAGTTACTTCCAGCCTATAATTGAATTGAAGAACGAAGAGCTTTTTGGTTATGAATCTCTGTTAAGGTCCGGAGACCAAGAGAAGGAAATTTCCCCGGGATCCTTATTTCAAACAGCGGATGAGACAGGACTTCATTCATTTTTAGACCAAAGGGCAAGAGAGACAGCAATCAGGTGTCGGAAAGACCACCTTCAAAGAGGTATCAAAAGCTTTATCAATTTCCTTCCGTCTACAATTTATAACCCGGAGTTCTGTTTACAGCATACCTTCAGTTACGTGGAAAAATATGATGTGGATCCTGCAGATCTGGTCTTTGAGGTAGTGGAAACCGAACAGATAAAAGATGTGGCTCATTTGAAAAAGGTTTTTGATGTATATAGGAGAGAAGGCATGAAAGTGGCACTGGATGATGTAGGTGCAGGATTCTCTACCTTGGAGATGCTGAGCAAGTTGAAGCCGGATTATGTGAAGATTGACCGTTCTTACATTCAGAACTGTGACCATAACAAAGCCAATCAGTCATTCCTCAAAGATGTTACCCGAATATCCAGGGAATTGGGGATCAATGTGCTGGCAGAAGGAATAGAAAGAAAAGAAGAGCTTCAATATTGTAAGTCATTGGGCGTAGAACTTGGACAAGGTTATTATATTGGCAAACCATTGAGTGAACCAAAAGTTCCTGTAATGGTATGACCATTTTTTATGGAAGAGGCATATTTTACAGCCTCTTCTTTTTTTGACCTTTTATGAACTGCTCTTCATTAAATTATGGGTGGTCTGAGAACAGTGTTCCTTTATTGGCGGGGGCACCTCCATCATCAGTAATAGTATCCAAAGGGGTTCTCTTGTCAGTTTAGTTCCAGTCCAACAAAGCAGCCCATATCGAGCCGGCGTTCACAAAATCATGATTGAGAATGACTGGTATCTTTTTCTAATTTTTTTCCGATACTAATCAGGCTTAGAACACTTGAAAAGCTTAAATGTTGATACTCAATGGGACAAGAATTATAGTAAGTGTAACTAAAAAAGTCAGCTGTGTTTAAGGATGGAGCTGCCCGTTAGTCAGGGAAGGAGAAAATGGATGAAATTAAGTGATTTTTCTATAAGAAGACCGGTTTTTACTATAGTTACAATGTTTTTGATACTGATTTTGGGAGGGGTTTCTCTGCTGAGGATCCCCCTTAAGCTGATACCGGATATCAATCCGCCAGTTGGGGTTGTGGTGACTACATATGAAGGAGCCAGTCCGACTGAGGTTGTGGAAAAGGTGACAAAGCCATTGGAAGATACCTTGGCAACCCTGCCGGGAATCAAGAGCATCCAATCAACCTCCAGGGAGGGTTCCAATTTTATCTTGCTGGAGTTTTCCTGGACCACTTCCATAGATGATATACAAGATGAGGTCCTGCAAAGGCTGAATGGAGCACCTCTTCCGGATGATGCACAGGATCCGCGTTTTTTAAAATTTGATCCTTCTCAGTTTCCGATTATCCAAGTGTCGATAAAGGAAACAGGAAGTGAGGAGAATCTGCAGGACCTTGCTCAGGATTTGGAGCTGGAGTTGACTAAAGCTGAAGGCGTAGCAAGTGTCAATGTATCGGGTGTGAATGAGCAGGAAATAGCCATCGACCTGGATCAGGAAGAGCTGAAAAACTTCGGACTGACCCAGAACGACATCGTCAATAGCATAAGAGCTAATAACATAACTATGCCGGGGGATACCATCACAACGGGTGAAAAAACCCTGACGACAAGGGTAGTAAGCCAGCTGCAGGATGCAGAAGAAATTGCAGGATTAGTGATCGGAAAGAATCCCCGGACTGGCGATAATATTGCTCTTGAGGATGTTGCCAATGTAGAGCAAAGGGAACAGGAAAGCAACACGATTACAAGAGCTGACAGACAGGATGCGGTCCTTCTTAGTGTCCTCCAGGAATCTGATGCGAACACCGCGGACGTTTCTACTGCTTTTCAGGAGAAGCTCAATCAGCTGCTGGATCAGGAACGGTATCAAAACATAGAGGCAGATATCCTTTTTGACCAGGGAGATTATATTAAAGATGCTATCGGCAATATTGCAACCTCGCTGGTCCTTGGTGGAGCATTTGCCATGCTCGTATTGTTTTTGTTCCTGAAAAACATCAAAAGTCCGCTGATTATCGGGGTTGCCATACCTTATTCCGTGATTGTCACTTTCGTCCTCATGTATTTTGCAGATTTTGCATTGAATATCATGACGCTTGGGGCACTGGCACTGGGTATAGGTATGCTCGTGGATAATGCCATTGTGGTAATTGAAAATATTTACCGCCACCTTTCCATGGGAAAAGACTCCAAACAGGCAGCAAGGGATGGCGCTAAGGAAGTAGCTGCAGCAATAACCGCTTCAACTCTGACAACTGTTGCTGTTTTCCTTCCAGTTGTATTTATTTCAGGGCTGATTGGACAGCTGTTTACAGAGTTTGCCTTAACGATTTCATTTAGTTTGTTTGCATCGCTGGCGGTCGCCTTGACGGTCATCCCTATGCTCGCAAGCAGAATGCTGAAAACACCTAAAGGAAACCATGAGGCCATAAGAAGGCGCTCTAAATCAATGAATTCTTTTGAGAGGAGCATTCATTGGTCTCTGAAACACAGATGGGCGGTTCTGTTGATTACAACGATTTTCCTGGCAGGGGGTGCATTCGGTCTTACGACAGTCGGCACTCAATTCCTGCCGCCGACCGACGAAGGGTTTTTCAATATGAATGTTAAGCTTGAAAATGGTTCTTCTTTAGAAGAGACGAATAGTGTCGTAGAAGCAATAGAGGATGAATTAGAGAAGGAAGAAGCAATTGACGTTTACGTTTCATTGACGGGCACTAACCAGGAACAATCCTCCCGGGGCCAGTCTAACAGGAATATTGCTGAAGTGTATGTGAAGTTGAAGCCTCTTGAAGAGAGGGACATTTCCGTCTTTAAACTTGTGGATGATTTAAAGCCGAGGCTGGAGGAAGCTGCGCTCGCTCAAAATGAAACAGCGAGTATAGGTTTCAATCTGCAGTCGACATCAGGCCAGAGTCCCCAGACCCTGACTTTCAGTGTGAGAGATACTGACAGTACAAGGCTTGAGGAGGCTGTTGGGAAAATTGAGGAAGGACTTCAATCCGCTCAATACGTAACAGATGTGGAGACAGATCAAAATGAGTTGATTCAGGAAGTTCAGATGAAAGTGAATCGTGAAGCTGCCTTAGATGAAGGGTTGATGCCGGCCGGGATAGCACAGACCGTCAACGATATTACCCGAGGCGTTCCGGCAGCTCAAATTGTGGCTGAGAATGATGATGTCTATACGATATTTGTACGATATGACAGGGAAATCACAGAGAATCTTGACAGTTTAAAAAAGTTACAATTAAAAAATGCGCAAGGAGAATATATTGCGCTTGATGAAGTTGTGGATTTCAGTATAGAAGATGGGCCTGTCAGCATTCAAAGAATAGACCAGCAAGGATCTGTGCAATTCACGTTGAAATATTCATCTGAGACAAACCTTGGATCCATTTCTGAAATAGTCGATGAGGAGATTGCCTCTCTGGATCTTTCTCAAGAGACCCAGGTAGTATTTTCAGGAGACAGGGAGCTTCTTGAAGACTCAATAGATGACATGATACTTGCGATCGGTCTTGCCATCATCCTGGTATATATTGTGATGGCGGCTCAATTTGAGTCGTTTAAGTATCCATTCGTCATCATGTTCACAGTCCCATTGATGGTTATTGGAGTAGCGTTGGCGCTGGCACTTACAAGGACACCAATCAGTATCTCGGCTGTCATAGGGGTGATTGTTCTGGCGGGTATTGTTGTTAATAACGCGATAGTGATAGTGGATTATATCAACCAGAAGAAGGAAAGCGGAATGGATAGTTATGAATCCATTGTTGAAGCTGTAAAAGACAGGGCAAGGCCAATACTTATGACGGCCTTGACGACGATCCTTGGGCTGCTTCCGCTGGCACTGGGGATCGGTCAGGGAACAGAAATCAATCAGCCTATGGGAATTACAGTCATAGGTGGGCTGGTCAGCTCCACCCTTTTGACACTTTATGTCATTCCTGTTGTCTACAGCCTTTTTGATAAAAATACTAGAAGAATGAAGAGAAGACGAAGAGCATATAAATAAGTATGAATTAACACTCATGATTTTTCACCACCTCAAGATTGGACACTTGCCGTCCGTTCAGTCTTGAGGTTTTTTGTTTTCTTTTAGGCTGTTTCGTAAACTTTGTTGCTATTTGATACTAATTCCAAAAAAACTAATCATAATTCATCTGAATAACCTTGTGATCATGAAAAGCAACGAGCTGCTTTTCCCGATTAGAGAGAAATCCCTTAGTATCCGGTGGAAAATCCGGCTCCTGGTATTTTTCCCGAAAGCAACAATCTATGCGAAAACAGCCTTTTAAAAAAATGTGAGAAAAGGAGCGGGAGCATGGCAAACTATTTTATAACAGGTTTTCCAGGGTTTATATCCAGTCAATTAATCAAGGAAATGTTAAGCGGTAAGGATACCTTTTATTGTCTTCATGTACCATCCATGAAGGAAAAGGCATTCCTTGAGGCGAGTAAGATTGAAAAAGAAAAGGGAATCAGCGGGAGGATCATTTTAATTGAAGGAGATATCACACAAGAAGGATTGAATTTATCTTCTTCTATTGTGGCAACATTAGAAGCGGAAATTGAATATGTCTGGCATTTGGCCGCGATTTACGATCTTTCTGTTGCCTATGAGGCAGCTTATAAAGTGAATGTAATAGGAACTGAAAATATGAATCGTTTTTGTTTGAGTCTGCCTCACCTGAGAAGATATGTGTATTTCAGTACAGCTTTTATTGCCGGAGACAGGGAAGGCAATCTCTTGGAAACAGAATTGATAAGACCAGGGACCTTTCACAATCATTATGAAGAAACAAAATATGAGGCAGAATGCCTCGTGGACTCTCTTAAAGAAAGGCTGCCCATCACCATTTTCCGTCCAGGTATTGTAAAAGGAAGATCAGATTCTGGTGAAACAAGTAAGTTTGACGGACCTTATTTTATTATGAACATGCTTAGCCGGCTTTCTTTTTTACCGATCATTCCCTCTATAGGAAAAGGTCAAAGTTTTGTGAACATCGTTCCGGTAGAATATATCACAAGTGCTTCCATTTATCTTGGGCATTCACCTGAGGCGGCCGGCAAAACCTATCATCTGACGGATCCCCGCCCATACAAAGTGAAAGAGATTTACAGCTCTATCCTATGGGAGTTGAACAGAAAAAAACCGGTAGGGACTTTCCCATTAAGCTTGGCTTCAGCGTTACTGCAAATCTCATCTGTTAGAAGATATTTGAGAGTTGAAAAGGAAGCACTCGATTATTTTAGTTGGAATGGATTATTTGACTGTACAACTGCATTGAAGGATTTAGGGCCTGCAGGAATCGTCTGCACTGACTTTTTGGAAACGATGGGGAGCATGGTCAAATTCTACAAAGAGAATCGAGATGACCAGAAATATCATGTGGCGGTGGATTAGAAAATAGAAAAAGGATTAAAGGGACATTTTCTTTCTCTAATAATTGTAAATAAAAGTAATAAGACTTCCATCTCTGTGCAAACTATGGATAGTGAAACATTTTGGAGGAGATGGAATGAGAGTGGATGCCTAATAAAACGATAAGTAAGCTCGAAGCCATCTTATGGAGTATTGCACTTCCAGGTTTTCCACAGCTATTAAAAAATTCACTCATCAAGGGAATTTTCTTTGTGGCACTGGAATTTTTAATTAATGTGCAAAGCAATTTTAATGAAGCTATCCGGCTAAGTTTTCTTGGGGAAACCCGCTTATCTGCACAGGTCGTTGATTACCAATGGCTTATGTTTTATCCATGTTTATATATGTTTGCCATGTGGGATGCCTTTAAGAGTGCTGAGGGAGCAAGAGGGAAGTATTCTTATCTGCCTTTTGTATTTACAGCTTATACGGTCACCACAGGGTTGATGGTATCGCCTAAGGTCTTCATCAACGAAATTTTTATCGGACCGATCTTTTTTCCAATGCTTTGTGTATTGCCGGGTGTAGGGGCAGGCTTGCTGCTAAAATACTTTCTGCTTCGAACCTGAAGATAGTACTGGAAACGATGAGAAGCTGCTTTTATAAGACTTAATTACCATAGGTGAAGGTGTCATTATACTGCAGCTGCACCGATAAAGAATGAAAGCCTACGACTTATGTCTGAAGTGGACATAGGTCTTTTTTCTTGCCTCAAACCCTAAAAAAAACAGCTGCTGTTTTTGCGTAACCCTGGTTGTACTAATTTTAATAATCACTACAGGCTATTTTTGAGATTACTCTAAATGCTTCAAGCAAGAAAATCCTAAGAGTAATAAATAGCTGCGGAAGTGTAAACGGCCATCAGACTAACTGCCCAAAACAAAGTAATGCAGAAAAACACCCCCACAAGTTACCTTCTGTTTCCGTAACCTTGTAATGAAGCGATCGCTCGAAAACAATCTATGAGGTGAACACATTGTCAAAACAATCTAAAGTAAGAAGAACGTCATTAGCTATTCTCACAGCAGGAACCCTATCATTTTCCAGTACATACGCGAATGCAAACGAAAATGATACTGAAACTTTCGAAACAGTTGATTTTCAAGACGTTTCTAAGGAACAACCCGATACCATTATGAATGATGAAGCTGTTATGGGTTCAGTCCAAGAAAAACGGAAGTCTTTGGATGATGTAAAAGAGTCCCCGTCGCTACTGCCGGGAGATTTCTTTTATTTTACTAAGGTTGTTTTAGAAAAAATACAGCTTGCTTTTACAGCGGATGATGTAAAAGAAGCTAAACTATTAGCTGGATTTGCTGCGGAGCGCCTGTCAGAAGCCCTGGCATTATTAGAAGAGGGTGAAGAAGAGAAGGCGATAGAAATGATTGAAAAAGCACTTCAAGGAATGGAAGATGCTGATAAGGATGTAGACGAGCCTGCTGAACTAGAGGCCGAAGAGGACAGACAAAAGGATGAAGTAACTGAGAATGCTGGACAAGGTGAAGAAGCTGAATCAGATGACACTCTTGTTGAGCTGGAAGAAATCATGGCTCGAAACATCATTGCCCTCAAAGCAGCGATGGAAAAAGTGAAAAATCCTACAGCGAAAGCGGCACTTAAGAAAAATATAGGAAAAAGCTATGCGAAGCTGGCAGAAAAAATCGCAGAGTCAGCAGAAATAAAGGAAGATGAAGAATTGGGCCTTGAAGAAGAACCTGAAGCAGTAACAGAGCCAGAGACTGTTGAAACAGAGGTTACAGAAGAGGCAAGCGAAGAACCAGCAGTTGAAGAAGAAGATACAGCAGCAGTAGATTCAACAGAAGAAACACAAGCTTCAATACCAGTTCCTTCTGTGAAAAAGGCAGAAAAAGAGCAGAAAAAAGCCCATCAAAAACAAGAAAAAGCACAGCAGAAAGCTGATAAAGAGAAAAATAAAGCAGAGCGTGAAATGGAGAGAGTAAGGCTCAAAGCAGAACGTGAAGCAGAAAAAGAAAAAATCAAGGCAAACCATGGAGCACAGAAAGAAAAAGTGAGAGCAGAACGGGAGAAACAAAAAGCTGAGCGTAAAGCGGCAAAAGAGGCAAAAGAGGCAAAAGAGGCAGGCAAGAAGGAAGATAAAGAAAATAAAGGCAAGGGCCATGGAAACAAAGAGAACAAAGGCAACGGCAATCAATAAAGGTTATCGCATCACTATCCAGAATTTACTGCGCAGACATTAGTCCAGGAAGACTGCCTGCCCCTGCTGGTAATCTGTGGCGGCAGGCAGCTTTTTCCATAACCAATTGCCTTCAGCTTTGCTTTTGACATGATATAATAAAGGCCGGAGCGGGGTGAGGCTAATGCTGAATGTATTATTGATCTTTTCGGCAAAAAGAAATAAAAAAGAGACATTGGAAGCTTCCGCAGCACAAATTCAAAATGGGAACGAAGAATTATTGAATCAGGTGCTGCGAGATTACAAACCATTTATAAAGAAAACGGTGTCTTCTGTGTGTAAAAGATACATATATGAAAGTGATGACGAGTTCAGCATTGGTCTTATAGCCTTTCATGATGCTATTTACAAATATAACAGCGAGCGCGGAACATCGTTTCTAAGCTTTGCAGAAGTAATTATAAAAAGAAAAGTCATTGACTATATCAGAGCCAATGGCAGGCATCAAAACATCAGTGTGGATGCAAACGTCGAAAGTGATGAAGGAGAAACCCGGAACACAATTACTGACGCGTTGTCCCTTGAGGAGTATACCAGGGGAAAAGAAGCTTGGGATAGAAAAGATGAGATTGCAACTTTTACAAAAAAGTTAAAAGAGTATTCCCTCAGCTTTGATGATCTTGTCAGCCATTCTCCAAAACATGAAGACGCTAGAATCAATGCCATATCAATAGCTAATACAGTGGTGTCCACACCCGCATTCATCCAATATCTGCAAGAAAAGAAGAGGCTGCCGATAAAACAGCTGGAGAAACAGGTCGGCTTCAGCAGAAAAACGATTGAGAGAAACAGAAAATATATTATTGCTATTTCCATAATCATCAAGGAGGACTTCTATTTTTTAAAGGACTACTTAAAAGGGCGGATGAATCAATGAAAAAAGGGATTGTTATGGAGGTTAAACCTAATACCATAGTCATGATGACGCCTGAAGGCGAGTTTATCAAAACCAAGAAGCAGCCATCTGTACAGTATGAGCTCGGTGAGGAATTGACCTTTTTTCCTCAAACCTGTGAGGGAAGCAGCCCCGGAATTTTTAAAAAATTGAAAGAGATTCGAATGCAACCCGTTATCTCTGGTGCGGCAGCTTTATTGATGCTATTATTCATTTTTCTACCAATTTTAAAAGAGCCGGATGTCTATGCCTATGTCTCGGTTGATATCAACCCCAGTTTTGAATTGAGCATAGATCAAGACAAAGAGGTGGTGGATGTCAAAGCATTTAATGAAGAAGCCCGGAAAATGCTGCAGCAAATGACTGATCCCGAAGGAAAGTCAATCGTCGCTGTTACAGACGAAATCATTGATCTCAGCTCTCAGGAAGGGTATATGGATGACGATAAAAAGGTAACTGTAACGACAGTATTTACTAAAGAAGCAAAGACAAGGGATAAGAGTTCCATTGAAGAAGCAATCAAGCGCTTTTCTACAGAAAAATTAAAAGAAGACACTGTCGCGATTTCTCTAATCGACTCCAATTTTGAAGTGAGAGAAGAAGCAGCAGCAGCGGGTATGACGGCCGGGCAGTTAATAAAGAAAAAAGAAGAAGCACAAATGAAAAAAGTGCCTAAAGAAGTAAAAGAAAAAGCTCCCGCTACTCCTTCTAAGACAGAAAATTCAAAAGTGGAAGACCGTAAAGAGCTGCCGAAAGAAATACCATCAAAAGAAGATAAAAAACCCCCTCATGCTAAAGAAAAACAAGCAGAGAAGGGGAAAAGCGGAGCAAATCCTGCGGCGAAGGGTACTAAATCCAATAACGGAGCTTCTGAAAAGAAGAAAGAGGATAGTAATAAAAATAATGGCAGTGGCAAAGGACGTAACCCTAATGCTTCTGAAAGCAAAGCTTCCCCTCCTTCTCATAACGAAGAGAAAAGAGGCAATGGCAGTTCACATAATCAAAAAGAACAGCAGAAAAGCAATGGAAGTTCCAGCAGCCACCCAAAACAGAAAGAAGAGCAGAGAGGCAAGGGAAAAGAGAATCGAAATGAGCGGAATAATGATGGAAATGAACATCACGGTCCCTCTAAAAATGATAAGGAAAAAGGAAATCGAAACTAAACAAGGCTGCCAGCGCAGCCTTGTTTTTCTATCCACATCTATATTGAATTATTGACCTTTAAGCTGTGTTTGAGCTTGTTTTACAAGACGTTTAGTAATTTCGCCGCCTACAGAACCATTTGCACGGGAAACTGTATCAGAACCAAGTGTTACCCCAAATTCTTCAGCGATTTCATACTTTACTTGATCCATGAATTGTTCTACACCAGGAACTAATAATTTATTTGAATTTCTAGCCATTATGGATTCCCTCCTCACTAATTTATTTTGTTTCTATCATTATCTTTTCTAAAAGTTCAAAGAAAATGAGTGGTAATTTTTCGCATGTCTATCTTATAAGGGTGGGCGGTTTCAGTTTGCATGAAAAAAGGCCGAACGGAAAAACTAAACACTAGTTCACAAATAAAGGAGCTGACCATAATGGCTAAGAGAAAAGCTGAATACGATGCTGCAGAGAAAAACAATAAAACACCGAGAAAGAACCTGGCAGAACAGAAGGACTTCAGCGCTGAGTTTGCACAGGAAGAGAATCCAGCAAAAGCGAAAAACAGAAATTCAAAGCATGGAAGAGAAGGCAGGATGAATGATGAAAGATAACAGTAAACCGAAATCATCTGAAAAGCAAAGTTTTCAAGAGGAATTCGGAATGGAGTTCGGCGATTTCAATGCAGCCAAACATTTTGAAATTCCAGAGGCAAATAAGAAACAGGAAAACAAGAAGAAGTGCTAGGTAAGCAGGTACTCCTGAGCTGGTAGAAAGGCATGTGAAGATTCTAAACTGAAATAGCTGGTTTAACTTTCGTGCGCTAAAGCACTAAGAGGGACTGTCCCTTTCAGTACTTTAAAGTGGTAAAGAATATACGTTTTGTTATACAAAAGCCCCGCAATCAACCGAAAGAAGAGTGCGGGGCATTAAATGATATATTATTTTTGTTCTTGAAGCAGTGAAGATTCATGGGCAGTAAAAAGTTGTGCCGCTCCTGTGGCTGGATTATAGTAAGCCAGAAGGTAGCAAGGCTCAGGCTTAAACCCGGAAACTGCAGGTGTAACAGGAAGCTTTTCAAGAAGGGTATGCTTATGCAAATCTTTCTCATTAAGGTCCAATGTAACGAATTCGCTTCCGAATGCAGATGGATCCCTCAGGATCAACTGATAAATCTCAGAGCGGCTGCGTTTATCCAGCTGTGACTGCCACCATGCCTTTCTTGGTTTATAACGCTGATTTTTTAAATAATCGTATTTCATGATCGCTTCGAGAGTCGGAAGTGACTCTGGATTATTCACCGAAAGGAATTCCTGCAGCCTCTTAAACAAGTCCTCAAGCTGGTGCCCGATTCTGGACCAACCCTGCTCCTCCCAATACGAACCAAAGCTCTGGAATAAATCAAAAGGAGTCTCGAACACATGAGTGACAAGATATTCGATTGTTTGATCCATACGATGGTCATTCCAGTACTTTTCTAAAACATCTTCCACTTGTTTGATCCTCACAATATCATCGAAGCTGAGAACATTATTGCCAAGTATTTCATATGGAGCATTGTCCATATAAATATAGTCATGCTTATCAGCGTTGATCCTTAAGCCTGTCCCGCGGAGCATCTTAAGAAAACCAAGCTGAAGTTCTTCCGGCCTCATAGCAAACACATCATTGAAGGTTTTGCGGAAGGACTGGTAATCTTCCTCAGGAAGCCCCGCAATCAGATCAAGATGCTGATCGATTTTCTCCCCTTCTTTTACCATGGTCACCGTTCTGGTCAGCTTGCTGAAATTCTGCTTTCTCATAACGAGGTCATTTGTCTCATCATTAGTTGATTGGACGCCAATTTCAAATCGGAACAAACCAGCTGGTGCCTCTTTATTTAGGAAATCAATGACTTCTGGACGCATGATATCTGCTGTAATTTCAAATTGAAATACAGTTCCAGGAAGATGTTCGTCAATCAGAAAACGGAACATTTCCATCGCGTAACTTCTGCTGATATTGAACGTTCTGTCAACAAATTTAATAGTCTTCGCGCCATGTTCCATCAAGAACCTGATGTCCTCTTTGACTTTTTCTCTATCAAAGTAGCGGACGCCTACTTCAATGGAGGAAAGGCAGAATTGACAGCGGAAGGGACAGCCTCTGCTCGTTTCAATATATGTGACACGCTTCGAAAGGTCTTTCAAATCTTCCTCGAACCTGAACGGGGATGGCAGTTCTCTTAAATCCAGCTTATTTCGCTGCGGATTAATTTTCACTTTGCCATCTAATAAATAGCCGATCCCATTGACTTCAGTCCAATTTTTTTCTCCATAAATCTGATGCAGTAACGTTTTGAACGTTTCTTCACCTTCTCCGATTACAAAGAAATCAACTTCTGGCAGCCGTTCAATCCAGTAAGGCACATCATAAGATACCTCGGGACCGCCGAAAATAATGACCGTTTCAGGTGCTATTTTTTTCAGCATTTTAACCACAGCTATCGTCTCTTCAATATTCCATATGTAACAGCTGAATCCAATTACATCTGCATTTCTTGTATAAAGGTCAGACACGATGTTCATGAGAGGATCTTTAATGGTGTATTCTGTGATTTCCACATGGTGTTCGGGCTCAGCAAATGCCTTGAGGTTTCTGATGGCAAGATTCGTGTGGATGAACTTGGCATTTAACGTACTTAATACAGCTTTCTTCATTTATAAACTCCTTTATAGATCAACTATTTCATCAATTTTTTATCATTAATTGCAAATCATAGAGGCGGCGGGCGCAGCCTGTCGCCAAAAGCTACTTTAACATTGTACCCAAGCATGAACCCAAACTCAATGTTATTCAGTATTTTGTCCTATTTCCAAAATATATGAAGGAATTTGGGAGGGAGAATGAGAATATGTATAAAAATAAAGACCGGCATAGGCCGGTCTTAGTTTGATGCTGCTGAAAGGACAATTAATATTTCATGTCCTCAGTATATTTCTTTTTATTGTTCTTAAGGTCATTCAGCAGCCGGGAGAGTTTACTGGTTTCCAATTCTATCAGCGGCTGGGTTAAAGAGGTTAAAGGCCTGCTTGATAAAAGGATGGTCAGTATAAATGATGCGGCTGTAAGCAGGAAAATCGACTGGATCGGAGGCAACAGGTCCGTATAAGGGCTCTCTCTGAAAAACTTAACGAAAAAGCCGTGTATCAGATAAACATAAAGCGTGCTTGCGCCCCATTTAGTAAAAAAGTGCCTGCTCTTCGGAACAAATGAGAAAAAACTGAAAGCCATGATGATATTTAGGAGATAGACACCTGATCTTGACAATGGACTGAAAATATCTTTTCCGCCAAGCTGCTCGTATGATTTTGAGCCCAGCAGCCACTTATCTGAAAACTCCGGGACTGCGAACATGAAAATGAATACCGCTGCCGGTATGATTGCCGAAGCAATTCGGACTTTATTCGACCTGAGCATTGTAAAGTGCTCTTTCTTCAAATAGTAGCCGACGAGAAACATCGGAAAGAGTACAAAAGTCCTTGAAAGGCTGAGGTAATTTGAGATGTTATCAATAAATCCTATGGCAATCCCGACGGCGAAAGCTATAAATAAAGCATTGTTTCTGGTTAAGTTTAACTTCCGGACAAAGAGATACAGGAGGATGTTCCAGCAGAATAAGCTCAGAAGAAACCACAGGGACCATTGAGGGTCATAGATATCAATAGTCAGGCTGTTCCTATTGTATAGGAAGTAATAATAAATAGAATAGATTACCTGAAAAAGCAGATAAGGCAGTATCAGTTTTTTAAACAGCTTCGGTATATAGCCCTTTTTATAAAATCCTTTGGCAAAGAAGCCCGAAACAATTATAAAGGCTGGCATGTGGAAGGTATATAACGTTTTATATAATGCCAAAACATAGGGATCGTTCTCAATGAAAGAACGGATAAAATGGCCGAATACGACCAGGAAAATCAGGATGACTTTGGCATTATCAAAGTAATAATTTCTGGTTGTCTGCATGCTGTTCACCAACTTTGAAGTATTTAGGCTCTTTTCATATTTGCTGCTATTTGATACTCATTCCAAAGAGATATCTGTATCCAGAAAGAAAAACACTGTACTATCGAAAAGAAAAAGTACTCAATAAGATAAAACTCTAAGTATACGGGGATATCCGAAAGCAGCAATATATGCGAAAACTGCCATTATTTGAAGAATGATTTAATAGATGTTTTTAGTTATTCCACTCTGGATATCAAGCAAAGTGCGCTTGGTAAGAGAAAACTCCTTCATAACGATACCAAAAATATAACTAGAAAATACCCTTTCAATCCTTTCTTAAACTATTAATAATGCAATCGATATATTCTGAAATTCCCTTGTAAACTAACTGACACAGAAGAAAGATACTATTATTGAAGGTAAAGATGTATGGTAAATAGGAGGAAAGAGCAATGACCAACAAACAAACATTCAAATCTGATGAAGAAATAAGTCCGCTGGATACAATAAACTTCAGGGGAATACTGGCTGCATCCCCCAACCCGATACTGATAGTGAACAGTGATTTAATTATTATAGAAGCTAACTCATCAGCACTGGATTTATTTGAAATGGACCGAAGCGGTCTTCTTCATCAATCGTTCATCAGATTTTTTCAAGCGGTTCCGTCTCCTATCCTTTCACATTATGAAAATGCTGTGAGGGAAGGAGGGGAGATAGAAGATGAAACCTTGATGACGACAGAAGAAGGGATCATTAAACATATCGAGTTGAAAATAACCAAAATCAAACAGAGTGATTTTGCCTTCTTTTTTCTCAGAGATATAACCAGTGAACGAGAGAAGCAAAGAAATGATCATATGAATCTGCACATGTTAAATAATATCTTCCAGCAGGCAGCAGAAGGAATCATCCTTTTTGATAAGGAGGGAAACATAAAAGAAGTCAATCAGGCATTCTGCAAGCAGGTGAAACTCCAAAAAAGAGATGTCCTGAATAGAAGGGTTGCCTCTTTTATTCCAGAAAACTTTCACTTTAAAGTTGTAAAAATAAAGGAACTTCTAGACTCAGGGAGGCAGGCACGGGGCGAGATGCCAATAATACATTCCGAAGGTGTATCTGTTGTAGAGTTTACAACGACTCCTTATGTGAATCACGAGCTTCATATGGCAATTCTGCGGGATATTACAGAGAAGAGACAGATGGAAATTCAGCTGAAACGCAGTGAGGAATTGTTTAAAGATCTGTTTGAAGAAGCAATTGATGCCATCGTTCTTTGGGATCATGATGGCAGGGTACTCCGTGCCAACCGTTCGGCTTTGAAGATTTTTGAATGTACACTCTCTGAAATTTTGACGAAGAAAATCGAGGATTTTGTCTACCCCCTGGAAATGGACAAGTTTGAATCAGTCACCCATGAACTGAAAGCAAAAGGAGCTGTCCGTGATGAGATTTTGTTCTTAATGCCCAACAACCAATTGAAGCACCTGGAATTCACTTCAAAACTTCATTCGGTGGATGGATATAATATGACCATATTCCGGAATGTTAGTGAAAGGCATCAGATGGAGAAGAGTCTCAGAGAAAGTGAGGAAAGATTCAGGAAAATTTTTGAAGGGACTCTGGATGGAATGGTGCTTACCAACCATTCGGGCCAAGTGGTCGATGCCAACCCGGTAGCCTTGGAAATTCTTTCTATAGGGAAAGAAAGACTGATCGGAAGTGATATTAAAGATATTTTTATGATAAAAGAGAATGAAGACGAAGAATATCTTGACTATCAGTTAAAGTTGAAGGAAGAAGGCCATGCAAATTATATCAAATTGATTAAGATAGATGAGGAACGACTTCAACATTTAGAGCTTTCTTCCAAATATAATTTGCTTTCCAACTTGAATCTTACCGTTATAAGAGATATAACAGAAAAAGTGGAACTTCAGGACCAGCTGAGAAAATCGGACACTCTGTCTGTTGTTGGAGAACTTGCCGCAGGGATCGCACACGAAATCAGAAATCCTATGACGGCATTAAAAGGCTTTATTCAGCTTCTCGAAAGCAGTATGGGAAAAGACCATGAAATGTATTTTCATGTTATTAAATCAGAACTTCAAAGAATTGATTCCATCATTACGGAATTTTTAATTCTGGCCAAGCCTCAGGCTGTGCAGTATCAGGAAACAGACCTTGCGAAGATCATGAGGGACACGTTGGAACTTCTCAATGCACAGGCAGTTATGCATAATGTTCAATTCAAGGAACGGTATAATACTGAGATTCCAAGCATTTTTGCAGAACCCAACCAGTTAAAGCAGGTATTTATCAATATCGTGAAGAATGCGATCGAGGTGATGCCGAAAGGCGGGACTATTTCCATTGCTATTTCAGAAATAGACGAAAATAAAGTGCGAATTTCCATTTCCGATGAAGGAATTGGTATACCCAAAGAAAAAATCAAGAAACTCGGAGAACCATTTTACACCACAAAAGAGAGGGGCACGGGTCTCGGATTGATGGTGACCTTCAAGATTGTGGAAGAGCATGAGGGTACAGTGGAAGTGGAAAGTGAATTGGGAAAAGGAACAACTTTTCACATTGACTTTCCTATCAAGAAAGGATGAGTTTGTTGAAGTCGGAAAGCATGGTGGTTTCAAGCCCCATCGGTAATTTAAGGATTACATCAGAAGAAGATTTTCTTGCAAAAGTAGAATTTGTTACTGATAAGGAATCCAACAGCGGGAATAAAATTCTCCAAGAGACAGCAGAACAATTGAGGCAGTATTTTGCCGGAAGCAGGCAGACATTTGATTTGCCTGTTAAACTGAACGGGACGCCTTTTCAGGAAGCGGTTTGGGCAGCTCTGCTCGAAATTCCATTCGGAAGTACCTGCACCTATAAAGATATTGCAGATAAGATTGATAATCCAAAAGCTGTAAGGGCTATAGGACAGGCCAACAAGGCTAATAAACTGCCAATCATTATCCCATGCCACAGGGTGATTGGAAAGAATCGGACACTGACTGGCTATGCGGGGAAACAGGTGGACAAAAAAGAAGTATTGCTGCAGGTTGAAAAGATTATATTATAAATATTGTAGGCTCTGAAAAAAAAAAGACCTACGAAATCTAAAAGGCAGAATCGTTCATTTCAAAGAACGATTCTGCCTTTTTCTCGTCAGGTATTATTTAAAGGTGTTGGTTTCCGTTGAGATGCACGACTCCACTGGCTGGCTCACAATGGTGTGGGATTTCTGGTGATAGCGGCTTGTCATTTTCTTAATTAAGTATCCAGCGGTAAAAATAAGGGGAGTTTTTCCCGTTAATGGCACTTTCTAAGCTCATGTTAGAGTAAATAGAGGGAGCTTTTCCCCTTATACGAAGAAACAGCACCTATTTTCTAATGTTTTAAGTCAATTAAGGGGAAATTCTACCGCTATTCAAGCTATTTACACATACATTTTAGTAAATAAGGGGAATTCTTCCCTCTATATTACTAGCCAAAGTGCTGAAAATGGCTGTTCGTTACCGCTGGTCCCTATTCTAAATCCTGCAATCGACATCTTTCCAACCACTAGTTGAGAAAGTAACTTCCAAGGCCCGGCAGACGAATGTTCCAAAAATCAGTAAAAGACTCTAAGCCCAATGGGATAAAAAGAGTAACAAATTCAGTGGGTTTTAAGAATAAAATCAACCCTTCTTCCGATTTATGGAAGTGGAATTGATTTTTTCTTTGTAAAAAAGAATCCAATACTAAAATCGGTATATTTTCAGTCTCCTTCAGATGATTAAGTCTCTTTTAGAGGCTTTTTTTATTTCTTCACTATGATCTTAAAGCTGCGCCTTGCAGACTATTCTCTTTCCCGCTGCCCTAAAAAAAGTCCTTTATTTATCGTGCATCCAGCCGCACCAGCCAAAACGAAAACATTGTTTAATTTAGTTCTGTTCTAACGGGAGAGAGATCGGTGTTCCTGGATGAAAACTCTGTTAGGGTAATTGTCACTGGTTTAAAAGTAAGAAGAAAATCATTGACAATTTCATCTAATTAGATGAGTATTGAATTAGATAAATATCTAATTAGATAGGGGGATTATGTTGCAGCTTGATAAACAAGTTTCTTTCTATAAAACAATGGGAGATCCAACAAGGCTTAAGATCATCACACTTCTTAAAGAAGGGCCTCTTCATGGTTTGGCGATTGCCGGCAAGCTGGGGCTTACTGCGCCGACAATTTCACATCACTTAACAAAATTGAGGGAAATCAACCTCGTATATTCTCTCAGGGACAAAAATTCTCTGTATTATCACTTGAATAAAAAGGTCATCAAGCATCATGGAAATGTGCTAATGAATATGGCCAAAGAAAAAAAGGGGGATGAAGAAGAAATGGAGAAGAGGCAAAAAGAAAAACAAAAGGTCTTAAATAACTTTTTTATGAATGATGGAACATTAAAGGGAATTCCTGCTCAGAGGAAAAAGAAATTATTTGTATTTGAGCATCTGATGGAAGGATTAAAGCCTGGTGTAAAATATGAAGAAAAGGAGATTAATGAGTACATTAAAAAATTCCACGAAGATTATGCGACCATTAGAAGGGAATTTATTATAAATCATTATATGTATAGAGAGAATGGTATCTATGAAGTGAATCCCAAGGAAATGTGGGCAACTATTGACTGACTGTTTGAATCCTCAATCTGAGAAATGATTGAGGATTTTGTCGTTTATCGTCATATCGATGCTCCCCAGACGAAGAAGACTGGGGATTTTTGTCTTGTTTTAGCGATTCTATTTACTTTTATCCCTGAAGTTGGCATACTTCAAAAGTACATTTAATTATGAATAGGAATTCAATTTGTGAAAATTCATAGAGAAGAAAGGTGAGAAACTCAATGATTACTACCCGTGAAACAGCCTCTGAAAAAGTTATTTTACATAAAATTTCCATAAAACAAAAAACCATGTTGAGAATAGGTGCCCGTTATGGATTGAACGATTATAGAACAGTTAGGATCAGCCAGGAGCTGGACAAGCTGATCACTAAGTATCAGGAGTTAAATATTATTAAAAGTGCGGAATGTCCCCAAAGATAAAAGTGGGGACATTTTAATTTGCATAAAAATTCAGCGGTTATTCTCCTAATAAATAAAGAGCATCTATCACTGGATATTGAGGGCAAGTGAGTTACTTGAATATTCTCTCGCATGAAATTTCTTCAATCTGGAAGGTGGCAGATTCACTGCTTACAAAGAATCTTTAAAAAACTTCATAACTTCTTTGTGGCAAGCCTAGCCAACGAAATCAGAAATCTCTCTATACTTTTCAATGAATCATTCTCTGTTTTAACCTTCTCCCTAATAATGTAAAGAAAATATGAAGGCTGCGTAAAAATAGATCGAAATAATTGCATTAAACTGTAGTTTTTATCGGCATAAACCTATATCTCGACAAAAATTATAAAGAAATTGTAAAAAAAATCAAAATAGTATAGCGGAAATTACAGTTGTAAGTCATAATAAATTTGTAACGTGATAGAAAAAGTTTTCTAGGGAGGAAAAAGAGAATGAAAAAGCTTTTCAGTTTTTTGCTAGTACTTTTGTTGGCTGCAGGACTAGTTGCTTGCGGAACTAACAACGGCGGTAACAATGCTTCAAATGAAGGCAGCACTGGGAACAGCGGTGAAGGTGATACAGCAGGCCAGGAAACTCCAGATAGTATAGTTATGGGATTTGTGCCTTCTCAGGACTCTGAAACCATCGCGGATACCGTTCAACCTTTAGCTGATCGTTTAGGGGAAGAATTGGGAGTAGAAGTAGAAGGAAAAACGATGACTGATTACACTGCTCTTATCGAAGCAATGGGTTCTAACGAAGTTCAAGTTGGATTCATTCCAGCTTTCGGATATGTTTTAGCCAATGAGCAATATGACGTAGAAGTTATTCTTAAATCAGTTCGTCATGGCAGCGGAACTTACAAAGCACAATACGTTGTTCAAGCTGATTCTGGAATTGAATCTCTTGAAGATTTGGAAGGGAAAATCTGGGCTTACCCTGATGCTGCATCCACTTCTGGATTCTTATTCCCTGCTGCACAATTGATGGAAGAATTTGATATCGAAAGTGCTCAAGCGTTACAAACAGAATTCTTCTCTGACGGAATTCAAGCAGGCGGACATGATTCAGCAGCTATCGCTGTTTATGAAGGTGATGCTGATGTTGCCACTACTTTTGATGATGTTCGTACGACTTTAACTGAAGAATATCCTGATATCGAGGAAAAACTTAAAGTTATCGGACATACAACTGATATTCCAAATGATACAATTTCCGTTACTAAAGAGTTGGATGATGAGTTCCAACAAAAAATTAAAGAAGCATTCCTTTCATTTAACGATGATCCGGAAATGATCGAAATCATGAATGAAGTATACAGCTGGGATGAAATCACGGAAGCTAGTGATGAAGAATATCAAGTAGTTAAAGACACTTACGAAAAATTCAAAGATTCTATCTCATTCTAATATAGAATCTTCAACTTAATAGAATTGCAATCTAGGGGGAGGTTGCTTCCCCCTTTTTTATGTCTAAAACAAGCACTTATACTATATTACTCATATTACTCTATTTTTCAGGATTGAAGGGGGTCTCATCATGATTGAGTTCAAAGACATTTCACTAGTGTATCCAAATGGAACCAAAGGGCTTAAGAATGTTAATGTCAAAATCAATGAAGGTGAATTTGTAGTGATTGTAGGTCTGTCCGGGGCAGGAAAATCTACATTCATTCGAAGCATCAATAGATTGGTTACACCTACAGAAGGTGAACTCTTGGTAGATAAACAGAACATTCTAAAGTACAAGGGCGGAGATCTCCGAAAGCTTAGAACAAAAGTAGGCATGATCTTTCAGAATTATAACTTAGTGAAACGCTCGAATGTTTTGAAGAATGTTATGGCAGGCAGATTGGGATATACAGGGACACTTCGTTCCATCTTCAATCTATTTAAAAAAGAAGACCTCGCGCTTGCTTATGAAAGTCTTAAGCGTGTCAATATAGAAGAAAAACTATATAATCGAGCTGACGAATTGAGCGGCGGCCAGCAGCAAAGGGTAAGTATTGCGCGTGTTCTTACGCAGAAGCCAAAGTACATCCTGGCTGATGAGCCAGTCGCTTCACTGGATCCTCCTACTTCTCATCAGGTAATGACTTATTTGAAGAAGATCAATAAAGAGGATAATATCACGACTATCGTCAACCTTCACTTTATTGATATGGCAATGGAATACGCTGACCGTATCATTGGTATGAGGGCCGGGGAAGTAGTATTTGACGGTCCGGTTTCAGAAGTAACGGAAAAAACCTTTGAGCAAATTTATGGTCGTGCGATTCGCGAGGACGATTTGCGCGGAGGTGTAGAAGAGTGAAAAATGTTCAGGAAAAAGGAACTTTTTCGCCTTCTCTTCTTCCGGGAAAGGCAAAAGCACGTTTAACTGCCATCTTTGCAGTCATATTAGGGTTTTATATCCTAAGTACAATTAAGACAAATGCGACATTACCTGATTTAATTGAGGGAATCCCTAATATGGGAAGGGTTATCGCAAAGTTCTTCCCTCCAAATTTTGCTGTGTTCGAACATATTGTCGAACCTATGGCAGAAACCATACAAATGGCAATTGTAGCTACAACAGTAGCAGCAATCCTTTGTGTGCCTTTGAGCCTGCTTGCTGCCCAGAACATTACGACGAATAAAGTTCTTTATACATTCGTAAGAAGTGTTTTGAATATCTTGCGGACGGTTCCGGATATGGTCCTCGCTGTCATTTTTGTTGGATTATTCGGAATAGGAATCTTCCCAGGGATTGTAGCACTAATCATTTTCTCCTTGGGCATCCTTGCTAAATTGATCAGTGAGACAATTGAGTCTGTTGATATGAATCCGATTGAGGCTATGCAGGCATCCGGAAGCAATACTTTACAAAGTATAGCTTTCGCCCTTGTTCCGCAGGTTCTTCCTCAATTTACGTCATTCGTTTTGTATGTGTTCGAAATTAATATAAGGGCTTCGGTAGTATTAGGCCTTGTAGGGGCTGGAGGTATCGGTCTGGTGCTCAGCCAGCAGCTTAAGTTTTATAATTATCCTAATGCAATGTTGATCATCCTGGTCATCTTTGCAGTGGTAGTTATTATTGAATACATTAGTACCAAGATTAGGGAGGCGATTGTGTAATGGAAATGATATTACCTCCTAAGAAAAAGCGTTCGCCTGTAAGTTTGATTAAAAAATGGGCTGCCTTTATAGCAGTTGTTCTTCTATATGTTTGGACTTTCATGGGAATCGACATCGATTGGGGAAGAGCATTTGAGCGTATGACCAGCAATTTCACTAGAGTCATACCCAAGCTTTTTAATCCCGATTGGTCTGCAATAGGGAAAGTATGGACAGCGATGGTTGAAACATTATACATTGCTTTCGCTGGCTCTTTGATGGCTGCTATCATAGCCATTCCCCTTGGATTCCTTGCTGCTTCCAATATGACGAACAGCAAGGTTCTTACAACAATAGGTAAATGGATTCTGAGTGCAATCAGGGCTTTCCCTGACTTGATTCTGGCGATTCTATTTGTAGTAGCGGTAGGGCCGAATCCGTTTGCAGGGGTCCTTGCCATCGCAATCGGCTCTACTGGGATGCTGGGCAAGCTGTATTCAGAAGTGTTAGAATCAATCGATTTCAATATCGTTGAAGCTATGGAAGCAAGCGGAGCCAATAAAATTCAGATTTTATTTCATGGAATCATTCCGCAAATCATTCCTGAGTTTCTTTCCTATGCTATCTACCGATTTGAAATCGACGTTCGTGCTTCTACGATCCTTGGAATTGTAGGTGCAGGCGGAATCGGTACGTTGATTCAATTTGCCCAGATGAACAGAAACTGGGAACAAATGGGTCTGATACTGCTTGTCATTATCATTGTGGTTACCATCATCGATTTTGTTTCGTCAGCCATCAGGAGACGAATCGTTTAAGAATAAAGGCTGTCCAAAAAGGGTAAACCTTGGGCAGCCTTTTTTATATTGGTGCTATTGAAATTGGTATTATTAATAATGGACTCTATCTTCAGCTTGCAGTTTGTTTGTAGATGGCTCTTTTCCCTAGAGAGTGAACTCTTAGTAAGCGGGGTTACCCGAAAGAAGTAATATATGTGAAAACAGCTTTTAGATCCAATTAGCTGTATAGTACAATCGGGGAGAAATTTGATACAATATGATTATGAGAGAATGCTGGAGGTAAATGATGTCACAAATAACCTTAACGATATTAGAAACAAGTGATGTTCATGGGAATATTTTTCCTGTTAATTATGGTACAAATGAAATTCAGCCTCTGGGCTTGGGCAAGGCAGCAGCAATTATTAAAAAATTTAGAAGTAGAAATGATCACGTTTTAACTATAGACAATGGTGATATCATCCAAGGGACTCCGCTTACCTATCATTATGTTAAATATAGGAGTTCTGAACCTAACCCTATGATAGAAGTACTTAACCATCTTCAATATGATGCAGCAGTAATCGGGAATCATGAATTTAATTACGGACTTCCCATCATGCAAGGAGCTGCCGAACAATCTTCCTTTCCGTGGCTTTCTGCAAACATCCTCGATAAGTCTACAGGAAGGCCGTACTTTGGGACGCCCTATATCATAAAGGAATTCGGCAGCGGGCTTAAAGCAGCAGTACTCGGTGTAACCACTCACTATATACCCAATTGGGAAAATCCAGAGCATATTCCAGATCTGGATTTTGCGGACGCATTTGAGACAGCAAAGAATTGGGTGAATCATATAAGGGAGAAGGAAAACCCCGACGTGCTCATTGTTTCCTATCATGGAGGTTTTGAAAATGATCCTCAATCAGGAAAGCCCACTGAGTCACACACGAGTGAGAATCAAGGTTATAGGATGTGTACAGAGATAGAGGGCATTGATGTCCTGTTAACCGGGCACCAGCACCGCCAGTTAGCAGGAACGATTAATAATGTTTTAATCCTGCAGCCAGGGTTTAATGGTGAATATGTGGGTAAAGCAGATATAACATTTGAAAATAGTCAAGGCAGATGGCATATTGTTGAAAAAAAATCAGAGCTTCTTCCAGCAGGGTATGAAGAAGAGGACGAAGAAGTACTTCAACTGGTGAAAAAGTATGAAACCAGCACCCAGGAATGGCTCGACCAGCCAATTGGCTTCATAGAAGGTGATATGACGATCAAAGATCCTCTTCAGGCAAGAATGGTTGAACATCCGCTTGTCGAATTTATCAATAACGTTCAAATGGATGCTCTGGGTGTGCAGATTTCCAATACAGCGTTGTTTAATAACTCGGCAAAAGGGCTTCCGAGTACAGTCACCATGAGGGATATTGTATCAAACTATGTATACCCCAATACATTGACCGCTATCGAAATCAGCGGGAAAGATATGAAGGAAGCTTTGGAGCGTTCCGCTTCATATTTTCTGGTTGGCGAAAATGGAGAAGTCATTGTGAATCCTGCATTCTCAGTGCCAAAGCCACAGCATTATAACTATGATATGTGGGAAGGTATTGAATATAGAATCAACATCAGCAATGAAATTGGAAAACGGATAGAAGGGCTGCAGTATAATGGCAAGCCGGTTGAGATGAATGAAAAATACGAAGTAGTTATGAATAATTATCGTGCAGGCGGCGGAGGAGAGTATCCTATGTTCAAAAACCGGCCAATCACAAAGTCCAGCCAGATTGATATGGCGGAAATGCTTGCGAACTATTTTCTGAAGCACAAGACAGTCAAGGCGGCTGTAAACCATAACTGGAAAGTAGTAAAATAGGTACAACTATAATAGAAGGAAATGATAGCTATGGAAGACAGAAAAGATATTGAACAATCATTAAAGCTTTTCATTGTATTGTCACGTGCCTATAAGGCGATCAATGAGGATGTACAGGTATTCATACAAAACAATGGGTTGAACATGACGGAATTTGCCGTTCTGGAATTGCTTTACCATAAAGGGGATCAGCCTCTTCAGCAAATCGGCGGAAAAATCCTTCTGGCAAGCGGGAGTATCACTTATGTAGTGGATAAGCTTGAGAAGAAAGGGTTAATCAGGCGGGTGGCTTGCCCCAATGACCGCCGGGTGACCTATGCCCAGATCACAGAAGAGGGGAAAAAATTCATCGGAGAGCTTTTTCCTCGCCATGAACAGCAGATTCATAAGCTCATGTCCGTTCTTGACACAGGAGAAAAGGACACGGCAATCGAGCTGCTGAAACGAGTAGGCCTATCTATTAAAGACTTATCTTATTAAAAGAGGCTGTATTATCAATGAAAGATATAAAAGAGGTACCTCCCATTGAATTGGGAGGTACCTCTTTTGTTAAAAAAGTTAATAAATCAGTGTTCACGGCTAACTTCAACTATCGCCTCTGCGTTCCGTTTCAGCACCCTGGGGTCCGTACTGGAACGCACTTAGCCCCTCGGGGTCAAATAACCCCAAGAGAATAAAAGGAAGAGCACCTTTTTTTCTCTTGAGAACATTTGCCTGTCGGGGCTGAACAGGGCGCTTCCGCTTTTGTTGCATCCAGCTGCAGCGCCCAGCCCCTCGGGGTCAAATAACCCCAAGAGAATAAAAGGAAGAGCACCTTTTTTTCTCTTGAGAACATTTGCCTGTCGGGGCTGAACAGGGCGCTTCCGCTTTTGTTCTTACCTTACGATTATTTCACCTTGTTCCAGGACTGCTTTCATTTGTTTTTTGTCAGGGTGATCCAATATAAAGTCTGCAATTGCATCTTCGAGCTTTTCCTGGATGATCCTGCGCAGTGGACGGGCCCCGAAGTCAGGGTGATAACCATCTTCCACAAGCTTTTCTTTAACTTCATCCGTAACCGTTAGAGTAATGCTTTGTTTTGCAAGAACAGAGTAAAGCTCATTCAGAAGGATATCGATAATTTTCATAAGAGACGAGGTATCCAATGAATTGAACTCCACGATATTGTCAAATCGGTTCAGAAACTCCGGTTTAAAATAATCTTTTAAATTATCCAGAATGGAAGTTTCCTTCATGGTGTGGCTCGTAAATCCTACGTGTTTTTCTTTGAATCCGACACCTGCATTGCTTGTCATAATGATCACAGCATCTTTGAAACTGACAGTTCTGCCTTGGCTGTCTGTTAATCGCCCATCTTCAAGGATCTGCAGGAACATGTGCTGGACATCAGGGTGTGCTTTTTCAATTTCATCGAGAAGAATGATGCTGTATGGATTTCTGCGCACCTTCTCTGAAAGCTGCCCTGCCTCTTCATGCCCTACATAGCCAGGAGGAGAACCTATCAGTTTGGATATACTGTGTTTTTCCATGTACTCACTCATATCCAGCCTGATCATACTGTCGGAAGTGCCAAACAATTCCTTGGCGAGCGTTTTGGATAATTCCGTTTTACCAACCCCTGTAGGGCCGATGAACAAGAAAGAGCCAATCGGACGGTTTTTGTTTTTAAGGCCGGCTCTGCTTCTCCTGATGGCTTTCGCAACCGTTTTTACAGCTTCCTCTTGGCCTATGACCTGGTTATTAAGATGCATTTGTAATTCTTTCATCTTTTGCTGTTCATCTTCTTGAAGCTTGCCCACGGGAATCCCTGTTTTCTTTTCAATCAATTCATGAATCAATTCTGCTCCTACAACAGAATAGCCCTTGTTGTCCTGTGCTTCTAAAGATTTTTCCAAGTCCAATTCTTCATCTCTTAACTTGGCTGCAAGCTCATAGTTTTCTTTTGAAAGAGCCTTTTCTTTATCTGCTGCTATTTGAGAAAGCCTGAGGCGGACATCATCATTGTCTTTTTTCCCCTGGCGAAGGTTCTCATGCGAGCCGGCTTCATCCAGCAGATCTATGGCTTTATCAGGTAAGAAGCGGTCCTGGATATACCTTTTTGAGAGAACGACGCAGCTCTCAATGGCTTCATCGCTGTATTCTACTTCATGAAAGTCTTCATATTTATTTTGAAGTCCTTTAAGTATCTTGATTGCCTCTTCAGCAGAAGGTTCTTTTACTTGAATAGGCTGGAAGCGTCTTTCTAAGGCTGCATCTTTTTCAATTTGTCTATATTCCTTGAGAGTTGTAGCTCCAATTAATTGCAATTCACCACGGGCCAAAGCAGGCTTAAGGATATTTCCTGCATCCATGCTTCCTTCAGCAGATCCGGCTCCAACTATCAGATGAATTTCATCTATGAACAGAAGAATATTTTTTCGGTTTTGAAGTTCTTCAATCAGAGCTTTAATCCGCTCTTCAAACTGACCTCGGATGCCTGTGTTGGCCACTAAAGAGGCAACATCTAGAAGAAAAACTTCCTTATTTAGCAGTTTAGACGGAACCTGACCTTTGGCAATTTTGATGGCAAGTCCTTCAGCTATTGCTGTTTTTCCGACACCAGGTTCACCGATTAAAACTGGATTATTTTTATTCCTGCGGTTTAAGACCTCTATCATTCTATCCAGTTCTTCATTTCGTCCAATTACCGGGTCGATAAGGTCTGCCTTGGCGAGGTGTGTTAAGTTTCTGCCGTATTGGTTCAGGAAAGATTCCTCTTGCACCTTTTTAGAAACGGCAGGATTGGTAGATCCCTTGTGATTTTCACCCGATCCTTGGCTTCCAAAAAAGTTATGGAAAGGGCTGTGGCTCGAATTAATCAATTCTTTCTCTTGTGAGTAGCATTCGTGACAGAGAAATAAAGACTTTTGATGTCCATTTACATTAAAGTGCAGATTCACTTTTGCGGTGTTTTCGTTACAATTTTGACAAATCATAAATTATTCCTCCTGTATGAAAATTTGGATTAAATATCTATATAAAAAAGTAATGAGTTAAAAGTGTTTGATCATTTCTGACCTTAAACAGATTATACTTTGACTATTTTTGACTTTCAAGAGTTATGCTTTGGAAATTATCTCCTTCAGCGTGGATTTAGTACTTCTTAATCAACCTGCTTGTACATAAGGTTAAATAGCGACCTAAGGTTGGACAAGGAGCGTCCATGAAATCTTTTAGAAGTACAGCAAAGTAAATGTGGGGTGGGATAAATGAAGAGAGGGAGCGGCATTTTTCAATTGGCTGCCGTATATGTAGGAACTATTATTGGAGCGGGTTTTGCTACCGGGAGGGAAATCGTCGAATTTTTTACAAGGTTCGGCTTCATAGGCCTGGTAGGAATTTTGATAAGCGGTTATTTGTTTATTTTTCTCGGGGCAAAGATTATGGTGAAGGCGCATCAAATTAAAGCTAAATCTTATGAAGAATTCAATGAGTATCTGTTTGGAAAATGGTTTTCCAAGTTCATGAACATCCTGATGATGCTTATGCTTCTTGGCGTCACGGCGGTCATGTTATCCGGGGCAGGGGCGGTTTTTGAAGAGCAGCTTGCGATGAGTAAACAAACAGGGGTGCTGCTATCCATTTTCCTGGGGTTCATCGTTATGATGATTGGCATGAAAGGGTTATTTGCAGTTAATACCCTTGTAGTACCAATTATGATCCTATTTAATATTTCGATCATGCTTGCAAACATTTTTCAGCCTGGTTTCCTCGAAGCCTTACTAAAAATACCTCACGCAGATGATGGCTGGAAAGCAGTCATAAGTCCTTTTTCTTATGCAGCGTTCAACCTTGCTATGGCGCAGGCGGTTCTGGTACCTGTCGCAGCAGAAATCAAGGATATTAAAACCGTTAAGTATGGCGGCATCCTGGGCGGAGTGCTTCTTACCATTATCTTAATATCAAGCCATTTTACTCTCGTTATGATACCGGATGTTACCTCGTATGAAATTCCCATGGCTATCGTTATGAAAAGCATGGCTGGCAGTTTGTATGGGATTTATATCTTCATTATTTTTGGTGAGATATTTACGTCTATTATTGGAGGGGTATTTGGTTTAGAGAAACAGATGGCCAATTATTGGAATGGAAGAAGAATTTTCATCACTTTCGTTATTTTCATTATCATTTATCTCCTCAGTTTCTTTGAGTACAGCCAGCTGCTGTCTTACTTATACCCGCTGTTTGGCTATTTAAGTCTGCTGTTCATCATCCTGCTGTGGATGAAGCCGTCAGGGAACAAATCTTAATGTTTTGTATGAAATCTCAGAGAAAAAGCCACTCTATAGGAGAATAAAAAGGAGGAAGAACACATGACAAAATCTAAGCATGAAAAGGAAAGACAATGGAATGTAAGAAAACAGGATCAGCATTCTCACGGGAAAGTTGAGTCTTTCAAGGAATTAGAAGGTGATAGCATTTCGAAGAATAACAAATAGAAGAGTGAATATTTTATCACTGGTCCTGAACAATATCCTATAATACTATTGTTCAACGAAAGAGAACTATAGCTGGGAAACACAGCCTGGTATTTAACTCGGGTATACCAGGCCTTTTCATTACTCTATGCCTCAAGGATTTTATAATTTTTGTGGTTAACTACAGTTTTTTCTTCCAGTTCCAAATCACGGAAGTTTTCCATGAAAGTCAAATCGACAATGACGGAGTTTTCATTCACTTTCTCAACGACCCCTTTTAGTCCATTTTTAAATTCTATTAAGTTACCTACTTCTGCTTTTTTCACAAATCTCTCTCCTTTGTCAAAAGTTTCAGAAACAATTAATTACAGTTTGCCTTAAAACAGCGAAAAGGTAAAGAACTTTATCAAAATATTATAATAATAGTCTGTTAACGGGTATCACGCTTTTTCTTACAAAACCGCAGATCTTGAATTCATCAAAATGAAATAAACAGGAACTTCCCCAAGTGAATTTTCCGTGCTACTATATTATTTGTGTAAAACTATATCAGACTAACAGTTGGCAATCCGGAAAAAGCGGTTTGTCGTTTGAAAGGGGATTTGTATGGAAGAACAAGAAATAGCAGCGGTTCTGGATGAATTAAGAAACAAAGGGATTGATGAATATAGGGTCAGTAAGTCGGATTTCCTTCAATTCAGGAATGTCTTAATTACACAAGATGATTTTAAGTTCTTTCGCGGGATAGCCCAGCAGGGTGGAGACATCATTTATACATATATGGAAAAACCGAGAAGTTAAGTCTGCCCATTCAGGCAGGCTTTTTTATTAACCGCAATTCGCTTATTCAAAGCTGAAAATAAGGACAAAGTTTAGCGGGTAAATTATTTGGAAAGATTACTCTAAAAGGAGGAATATAAATGGAGGAGAATAAAATTGCTATTGTGACCGGAGGAGCGAACGGAATCGGAAAAGCTATTGTCAATAGGTTTTGCAGGGAAGGCTATACCGTGATACTGGTAGATAAAGAGGAAGAAGAAGGGATTAGAGTATGCCGGGAACTTACAGATGAAGGGAAGTCTGTCATTTTTAAGAAATGTGATGTAGGCAATTATCAGGAAGTGAAAACACTTTTCACAGAAATAAAAAGCAGTTACCCAAACGTGGATGTCTTGATCAACAATGCAGGCATTTCAAAGTTCAAGAATTTCTGGGACATGGAAGCAAAAGACTGGGAAGAAGTGATTTCCACCAATTTAAGCAGTGTGTTCTACCTTTCCAAGGAAGCTGCGGTGCTCATGAAAGATTTCGGCGGAAGCATCATCAATATGGCTTCGACCAGAGCAGCGATGTCTGAGCCCCATACAGAGGCCTATTCTGCAAGCAAAGGCGGGATTGTTTCATTGAGTCATGCTTTAGCAATTACGCTCAGTGATTACAATATCAAGGTGAACAGTATCAGTCCTGGCTGGATAGAAACGGGTGATTATGGCAGCCTGAGGGAAAAAGATCATTTCCAGCACCCTTCTAACAGGGTCGGCACCCCTGATGATGTGGCAAGGGCCTGCCTGTTTTTATGTCATGAAGAAAATAACTTTATCAATGGTGAAAATTTGGTAATAGACGGCGGAATGACAAGAAAAATGATTTATGAACATTAATCAGCTACTGTTTTTTGAGCAGGATGATATTAAAGGTGCCGATCACGGCAACATAAATGATGCATATAACAATATTCCAAAACATATTGAGTTCCTCCTATGATGGTTTATTACATCATATAGAAGGAATGTTTATGGAAGTGCATAATTGTTTTAATACTTTGTAAATTATAACAATACCTAATCTTTCCTTGATTAGTGTTAAATTAGCAGCAAAGTTTACGAAGAGAGCCTAATAAAAAGAAGCAGCTGTCCTTACTGCTTCTTTTTATCTTTTTTTGAGTATGATTTCAGAGTCTCTATAATCAGCTCCTCTGTTTCAGCATCTTCCACCGAAGTAAACCCATAATATATGTCCTTCCCCGCACCCTTTCTCCAAATTGGGCGGCCTGCCATAGTGATCTGCTGGTCCATTAATTCAAAATGTATTTCCATTTCAAAATCAAGCCGGTCAACGGGCAAAGTGTATTCTGTCCTGAACCGCATGCCTTTTGGACTAATGTCCTTAATAAGTAAAGCACCTTCTTTTGTTGAAGCACGTTCCTTTCCTTGATCCATATGTAACTTAAATCTGCCTGGAAGAGGGTTCTTAAATGTGTAGCGGAATGATTCCCCGCGTTTAAAAGGTTTCAATTTTATCACCTGCTTTATCTAGTACTTAGTGTGTTTTATTGGGAATTTTTGCTTTTGAAAATACCTGGACAGGGAGTGTCTCTCTGTACAGTGAAACCAGCTCTTTTCGCCATATTCTGATGAAATGTTTAAGGAAAGTCAATACTTAAGTCCATTCTAACGAAACATTTTTTTCCTGTATAGAACTGTTTCGAGGATTTAGAATATTATGTAATCATTAATGCTCTTTTGATATAATGAAAGAAAGATAGAAATGGGGGAGTAATGTGTTTGTCAACAAGTTGAAAGAAGAAATGGGAAAAGTAATGATCGGTATGGATCATGAAATTGAATTGTTAAGTATCGCTCTCCTGCAGGGTGGACATGTACTATTTGAAAGTGTCCCGGGAACGGGGAAAACCATGCTGGCGAAAACGTTTGCGGCCTGTATTCAGTCAAGTTTCTGCAGAATCCAGTTTACACCTGACGTGCTGCCGAGTGATGTGACAGGTATCCACTATTTTAACCCAAAGGAAAACGAGTTTGAACTTCGTCCGGGCCCGGTAGTGACGAATGTGCTTCTTGCCGATGAGATCAACAGGGCAACTCCGAGGACTCAATCAAGCCTTCTGGAAGTCATGGAGGAAAAGCAGGTGACCATCGAAGGTAAAACTTTGAAGCTGGAGGAGCCGTTTATAGTCCTTGCTACACAGAATCCCGTCGAATCACAGCAAGGGACCTTCCCACTGCCTGCAGCGCAGCTTGATAGGTTTCTAATGAAGCTGCCCATTGCCTACCCAGAGTTTGAAGATGAGAGAGAAATACTGAGAAGATTCAAGGGAAAACAGCCTCTAAATGATCTGCGTCCTGTTATTACTCCTGAAGAACTAAAGAAATGTGCAAGAGAGGTCAAAGGAATTCACGTCTCAGAAGACATAGAATCTTACATATTGCAGATTTCGAGGAAGACCCGTGACCATGAGATGATTGAATTGGGAGTGAGTCCCCGCGCAAGCCTTGCTCTAATGCGTGCTTCTCAAGGAATGGCTTATGTCCACGAAAGAGAATATGTAACACCTGGTGATATAAAAAAGGTTGCCAAATTTGTCCTCAGCCACAGGATTTCTTTGACTCCGGAAGCTTCTTTGACTAAAACAAATGAACGTGTCATGGAAGAGCTGATAGAAGAAATAGTGGTTCCTGTCGAATCGAGGGTGTGATTGTGGAGTGGAAAAAGGAGACGACTGAATTACAATCAATAACAGTTTGTACCTTCATAAGCCTGATACTTGCATTACTTGGGCTCTTTTTTCAAAATTTGCTGCTGCTGCTGATCTTCCTAGTCTCGTTTCTATTATTCTATAGTGCACAATTATACATAAATAAAGCAGGAGAGAAGCTTACTTTTCAAAATAAAAGATCCAGAGAGAGGCTTAATAAAGGAGACTGGAATGAGTGGTCTTTCACCTTCAAGAATAGCGGGCTGCCTATTTTAAATGGGTCATTGATTCTGCGGTTTAATGATGTGGTCCATCCGGCAGGAGTCGACTATGATGTGTTTCCAGGCGGTATCATAGAGATGAAAATTCCATTTTCCATTGATAAGAATGAATCCGTATGCATTAAATTTCCTGTAGAAGCGCAACGGAGAGGGCTGGCGAAAATTGATAAGATGTTCGTGGAGATACCTAATCTGTTTGGAAGCGGCGAGGTTCACATGCAATATACTAAACCTGTCAAAGCAGAACTGCTAGTGTTTCCACAGAAAAAAGCAGTGGATGGTTTTAGTTCCGCCCATACCAAAACCCAAGGTGTATTTGCTGTTCATGACTCTCTTTTCAGGGATCCATTTCAGCCTGTTGGAACAAGAGATTACTCACCAGGCGACAGCTTTGCAGATATCAATTGGAAAGCGACGGCAAGAATGCAGTCTCTGCAGACAAAAGTCAACTCTCCCGCAACAAGCAGGAATTGGCTGATTACCCTTAATATATCTTCAAAGTATTCAATCACTGGAGAATTGGAAGAACTGATTGAACGGACAGCGTTTATCATTGAAACGGCAGCCAAAAACGATATCCCTTATTCTCTAGCCATCAACGTTCGTTCATTGAACAGAACACCTTTTTACTACCTTCCGATTGGAGAAGGCAAAAAGCAGCGGCAAAGAGCGCTGGAAATGCTTTCAGTCCTTTCAGTTGAGGATGTAACTTTTCCATTCAGCATCATGTATCAATATTTGATTCTGCATCATCAAATTCCTCCGGTGCTCATCTCTGCCGGAATACAGGATAAAGAAAGTGAAAAGTTATTATCGATAATTAGCCATAAGGATGTTTCAGTCTTCCTATTGGAAAATACACATGACCAAGGAGTTTTGAGAGCATGGAAGCAGCACAGCAGGAAATTCGCGTAAAGGAAAAATCAGCTTACGTTACCCGGGTTTCAGTGAAATTACTGGCGGATACTTTGTTGCTGCTGGCAGTTCTCACTTTTTTTACAACCCAGAGTTCTTTTTTGGGACGAGCACTTCCTTTCCTATCACTAGCTATTGTAATAACGTTGCCTTTAGTTTGGGCAGGGATTGAATCGAGTAGGAAATTTAATGGCATCTTCCTTGGGATAGGTGTTACTTTATTCCTGACCGCGCAGTTTTTTTTAGGCCTGCCGTGGTGGTCCTCGCTTTTACTGTTGTTCTTGCTGCACTGGAGAATTTCGACCCATCTGGAGGAGGAAAGAGACTCACGTTATGAGGTGAGCGGCGGGTATATGCTCTCTTTCTTGATTATCACTCTTTCTTCTTATGTTTTTCAAAATATTTATGATAGACAATCTCCAGCAATCATTCTGTTCCTCTTTATGAGCGGAATGATTCTTTACAGTGGAGGTACATATATAGTAAGGTTCGCAGAAAGTGCAGTGCATTCTAAGAAGGCGGCTAGATTTAAATCGGCTAAGCTTCCCCTGCTTTTTACTGTACTCCTAGCCGGATTGGCCGCTTTGCTTGCTGCAGTGAATGATACAGTTTACGGGTCCATCAATTACGTGATGGGCGGTGTATTTTGGTTATTGTCTTTTCTGGTAACTCCAGTATGGCAATTGATCAATTGGTTTTTGGGACTGCTGCCCAAGGATATCTCAGAAGGTCTTCAATCTATAGGGAGACCGGATATGCCATACGACATAACGTCAGAACAACTTGAAGATAGCAGCAGCAGGCTCTTCCTTTCGTGGTGGAATGAAGTGCTGATTGCTGTCTTGGTTCTTATCATTCTGGTATATGCATGGAAGCGTTATAAGGACAAAGGGTGGGTGGCTGAAGAAGGGCCTAAGAGGTTCGCGGGCTTTTCATCCTTTAAAGCATCCGGCATAGCAGAGAAAGCTATTCAATCGACCAACACAAAGTATTCAGCGGCAGACAGTGAAATAAGGAAGGATATTTTTTCATTGGAAAAGCTGGCTGAAAAGAATAGAGTGTCACGGTTGAATGGTGAAACTCTTGAAGAGTGGCTGTGCAGACTTGGTGTTCAGGAGGATAAGGAATTCTATCGTCTTTATGAAGAGGTCAGATATGGAAACAAGGATATTGCGATTGATAAAACAGCCTGGTTCAAGCAATCCGTAAAGCAAGTAGAAGCCAAGATCACTGGTAAAAAGCCATGAAGGAATGAATTGCTTAAAATCTGAGTGTGCCCCGTCCGCATATCCAGTTTATTTGAGCAGGGTTAGGTAACCCGGGGGACTTTGCCGGCGGGGGCAGTTGGTAATCGGTGTACAGTGCAGCTGACTAATTCCTTACCAACATACTTTAATTTCTTATCATTCAAAAAAAGAGCATAACTGCTCTTTTTTTTGGGTAAATTTTCATTTAAGTGTCCAGGAGGCGAGTAAATGTTCAGATTAGAAAATGTTTCATATTATTCTATACTGAATTCCATTAACATGGAATTTGCAGAAGAAAAAGTTACTTGCATTACTGGTAAAAGCGGTGCAGGTAAATCAACCATTCTTAAATTTCTCAATAAAATGCTCATTCCTACAGAGGGCCGGATATTTTATAAAGAGAGGCCCTTGGAATCAATTGATTCAGTAGAGCTGCGAAGGAAGGCCGTCATGCTTCAGCAGGATCCAGTCTTATTTGATGGAAGCATTGAAGAAAATTTACAAATCGGTTTGAAGTTTTCAAAGCGAGCCCCGGCTCCGCCTGAAAGGTTAAAAGAAGCTTTGGAAATTGTCCTCCTTGAAAAAGCTTTGAGTGAGCCTTCTGAAAAACTATCGGGCGGTGAAAAACAGCGCCTGGCATTGGCAAGGGTCCTCTTAATGAATCCTTCCGTTTACCTTCTTGATGAACCGACATCAGCATTGGATACAGAAACTGAAGAGGCAGTGATGGAAAGATTCATCCAATCGGTGAAGGAGAGGAACGGCACTGTCATCATGGTCACTCATTCCGAAAGCGTCGCTGACAGGTTTGGAGAGGATAAGATTCACTTACCATACAGAAAAAAAGCAGGTGAACACATTGAATGAAGGCATAATAGATATTGAACTCACTAGGTTGATCGCAGCTTATATATTTGTTCTTGTTCTTATTTTTATTGTTAAAGTGAGGAAGATATCCAGGGAAAAACAAATTGCCATCGCCACTATGAGAATGACTATTCAATTGATACTTGCTGGTTATGTCCTCACATATATATTTGACAATCCCCATCCACTTCTTACGGTATTGATCATACTGATCATGGAAATTTTTGCGATACGAAATGTGTTCAAGCAAGTCAGGGAGAAGCTTTCTATGCAGATGAAAAGTATCATCACCGTCTCCATGTTATCAGGGAGCCTGGCGAGTCTCTTATATTTCAATATGATCGTCATCCATTTCTCTCCATGGTATGATCCACGCTACTTTATCCCCATTGCGGGAATGATCATCGGAAACTCCATGACAGGTATCACACTGGGTGTTAAAACGTTGATACAAGGGTTTTCTGCCAGCAGAGCCAGAATCGAGGGAGCCCTTATGCTCGGGGCAGAACCGCAGGCGGCAGCAAAGCCATATGTAGATAATGCATTTGATTCTGCAGTTCTTCCGACCATCAATAATATGCTGGGAATGGGGATTGTCTTTCTTCCGGGTATGATGACAGGGCAGATTCTTTCCGGTGTCAGTCCTCTTCTCGCGATAGAATATCAAATAGCCATTCTTCTTGGGATATTGGGAAGTGTGTCACTCACTGTAATCATATTCATTCTGCTGGGGTACAGGACCTTTTTTACAAAAGACAGCCGGCTTCTCGATTGATATTCTGAATGATTTCTGACGTTCAGGCATTGGGTCACTAATCTATCTCTATCAGTTCTATTTTTCTATGCGGGCACATAGGCTTTAGTAGAATCGATTGATAGGAAGGGGCAGGAAGAATGAAAATTGAAATGGAGCAGGCATTGAAAGTGAAGAGCATCGCACTGGATATAATAGAGGAATTATTGAAAGATGATGTACATTATAAAGAAAAAGATTTGAAGCATACTGCAGAGATGCTTTCCAGATGTATTTGTGATCTAGTTAATGTTTATACCGGTATTACAGACGCTCATGAATCCGCATTACAAGGAACCATTTCCAAAGCGAAAATCAGCTATAATGCAATCCTTGCCAATAAGCAGAAGGTATAAATTCCAAGGAAGAAAATCGAACCTTAAAAAAACATCATGAATAAAAAACAGGTTCTGTTCCCGTATATAAACTTCTGCCAGTGGAACGAAGTACTGGCAAAAATACCGTTAAATCAAGAAAAAGAAAAAAGGAGTGACAAATCGATGCGGTTTGGCACTCCTTTTTATGTGGAATTTTAAAATATGAACTCGATAACAGATCCTGTACTGAATGAACTTTTTTTATAAGCTTTCACAAGCGTTTAATTCAGGCTTTTGAGGGAAATCTAAATATAGACGTGATGAGAAGCAAAAATCGTACAGGATATGGACAAAGGGAACAGCCGCTGCAAAACAATACATCCTATAGCGGAATGCTTTATGGAGCTGAAAAAAGATTTAAAATATAGCCGGCAAAATGCCTGATTTTGGACATAAGATGTCTAATTTATGAAAATAATAAAAATATCATGCTTTACAATTGTTAAACTTTAAATTGCATGCTATTCTTTTAAATTGAAAAGGCTTATATCATTCCGTACTATCGCGGTATTTAATTGGGGATTTTCCACCCGGTTAAAAAGCTGAAAAATAAACCTATGTTAAGGAGTAGATTAATTATGGCACAAAAACAATTTACAGTAATAGCTGATACAGGGATTCATGCCCGTCCGGCAACACTTCTTGTTCAAACAGCAAGCAAATTCGATTCTGAGGTTCACTTGCAGTATAAAGAGAAGAAAGTCAATCTTAAATCAATCATGGGTGTTATGTCTCTAGGTGTAGGCAAAGGTGCTGATATCACAATCATCACTGAGGGAAGCGATGAAGAAGAGGCATTGAACAGCCTTGAAGAAACACTGAAAAAAGAAGGACTTGCAGAGTAATGTCTAGTATGCTTAAAGGAATAGCAGCTTCAAATGGCATTGCCATCGCAAAAGCCTACCGCCTCGTGGAACCTGACCTTTCTATTGAAAAAAAGGAAGTAGTGGATGTTGACGCTGAGGTAAACCGTTTCAGTGAAGCCCTCTCGACTTCAAAGTCTGAATTGGAAGCAATCAGAGAGAAAGCACATGAAGACCTCGGTGCCGACAAAGCAGCGATATTTGATGCTCACTTACTTGTTCTCAGTGATCCTGAGTTGATATCACCTATAGAAGATAACATCAAGAATGAAAAAGTTAATGCAGAGGCTGCTCTGAAAAACACTGCAGATATGTTCGTTTCCATGTTTGAAGGAATGGACAATGAGTACATGAGAGAGCGTGCAGCAGATATACGTGACGTAACGAAACGTGTACTGGCACATCTCCTTGGTGTTCAAATCTCCAATCCGAGCATGATTTCAGAGGAAGTCATCATCATTGCAGAAGACTTGACTCCTTCTGATACAGCCCAGCTGAACAGGGAGTTCGTAAAAGGATTTACGACCGACATTGGAGGAAGAACTTCTCACTCAGCCATCATGGCGAGGTCAATGGAAATTCCTGCGGTTGTAGGGACGAAGGATGTTACTTCAGAAATCAAAAACGGAGATCTTGTTATTGTAGATGGGTTGAATGGGGAAGTACATATCAATCCTACTCCTGAAGTGGTAGAGCAGTACAAGAAAGAGCATGAGCAATATGAAAAGCAGAAACAAGAGTGGGCAAAACTTGTCAATGAGAAGACGGTTTCTGCAGATGGTACTCACGTTGAGCTTGCTGCCAATATCGGTACACCTAAAGACTTGGAAGGTGTAAGAAATAATGGCGGTGAAGGAATCGGTCTTTACCGGACTGAATTTCTTTACATGGGCAGAACAGAATTGCCCAGCGAGGATGAACAATACGAAGCATACAAGGCTGTTCTGGAAGGAATGGGCGATAAGCCTGTAGTTGTCAGGACATTGGATATCGGAGGAGATAAAGAGCTTCCTTATCTTGACCTTCCAAAAGAAATGAACCCTTTCCTTGGTTATCGTGCAATCCGTCTCTGCCTTGATGAACAGAGCATTTTCCGTACTCAGTTGAGAGCACTGTTAAGAGCCAGCATTTATGGAAACCTAAAAATCATGTTCCCGATGATTTCCAATCTGAATGAATTCAGAGAAGCGAAATCTATCTTGGAAGAAGAAAAATCAAACCTCGTCGAAGCGGGCGAACAAGTATCACAGTCCATTGAGCTGGGTATCATGGTCGAAATTCCATCAACAGCCGTAATGGCCGATGTGTTTGCTAAAGAAGTCGACTTCTTTTCAATTGGAACAAATGATTTAATCCAATATACGATGGCTGCGGATCGTATGAATGAACAGGTCTCTTACCTGTACCAGCCATACAATCCTGCAATCCTTCGTCTAGTCAAGATGGTTATCGATGCAGCTCATAAAGAAGGTAAGTGGGCCGGAATGTGCGGTGAGATGGCAGGAGATGAAATTGCCATACCTATCCTTCTTGGCCTTGGCCTTGACGAATTCTCAATGAGTGCCACTTCAATCCTGAAGGCGCGTTCTCAAATCAGGAATCTGAATAAATCGGATATGCAAGCCCTTGCTAATGAAGTATTAGCGCTTGACACGAACGACAGTGTCATGGAAGCAGTAAAAAAAGTTATTAACTCTTAAAAATATGATTCAATGGGGGAAATGAGGGTATATAAGTACTACATCAGCGGTGACTTACTCAGCCTTTTCATTCTCATTTCCCCCTATTAGCCAGGTGTTCACGCACCTGGCTTTTCTTTATTGCATAAGAAATTCATCTAATCCATCTGAGTGGTAACTCTTAAATGTATTATCAGCAGCGCCCCCGGGTTTGACCAGGGTACTTACGTTATGATGCGGCCATTAACCATTATAAAACATGTAAGCGCTTTTTTAAAGGGTGAAATTCATAAAATCTTTTTCGAAATAGAGGTTTAATCATTATAAAAGAGGGAATCCTATTATTAAGCATAAAGTTGGAGATTCTCTTTTTACAACCCCCTTTTCTTTGAGGGCCTGCATAGCAGGTCCTCTTTTTTTTCGTACCAGACAATAAAGTATTGTTAAAGCAGAAAATTTATTATAATGGCAGTAAACTATATGAAGGGGAATGGTAAGAATGAATATATTAAAAGCAGGTTTCATCGGAACAGGAGTAATGGGTAAAAGCATGGCTCTTCACCTTTTGCAGAAGTACGAAAATTTATCTGTCTATACTAGAACGAAAGAAAAAGCAGGAGAGCTGTTGAAAGCTGGTGCGACGTGGAGCGAGTCTCCAGGAGAACTGGCCGCAAAGGTAGATATTCTATTCTCGATTGTGGGCTACCCTCATGATGTATCAGAAATTTATTTGGGAGAGAACGGGATACTTCATAATGGCAGAGAAGGCTTGATTGCGGTGGATATGACAACTTCTAAACCTGCTCTTGCGCAAGAAATATATAATTCCGCTAAACTAAATGGAATACATACACTCGATGCCCCGGTCTCGGGAGGGGACACGGGTGCGAGAAATGGAACTCTTTCGATCATGGTGGGTGGAGATGAAGGTGTTTATGAAAAAGCCCTGCCTTATATGAAGGCGTTTGGTTCTAACATCAGATATCATGGAGGAGCTGGTTCAGGACAGCATACCAAAATGGCCAATCAAATCGCCATCGCCAGCAATATGATTGGAGTATGTGAGGCCCTTGTCTATGCAAGGAAAGCGGGATTGGACTTGGAGGCAGTCCTTAAGACCATTTCAGGAGGAGCTGCCGGCAGCTGGTCACTGTCCAATCTTGCGCCAAGGATGGCTGCATATGACTTTGAGCCAGGCTTCTATGTTAAGCACTTCATTAAAGACATGGGAATCGCTCTGGAAGAAGCTGAGACTATGGGATTGGCACTGCCTGGATTATCCTTGGCAAAAGAACTGTATGAAGAACTTAGTTCAGCTGGTGCTGCTAATGATGGGACTCAGGCTTTGATAAAAATATGGAATGAATAATTATGTTCCTACCTGCGGGAGATACTATCTGCTGCTCTTAAGGTTTTTGTTCCCGGGAGAATTTTACAAGATAAGTGTGCTGTCCGGGAATTCATCTCAAAAGTGGAAGCACCTTGATCAGCCCCGACAGGCAAATGTTCTCAAGAGAAAAAAAGGCGGTCTACCTTTTTATCTCTTGGGGTTATTTGACCCCGAGGGGCTAGGTGCTGGAACTAGACGCACGCTAGTCCCGCAGGAGGTCACGCACCTTCCGTTCCAATCGAATCATTGCTAGATTTTTTATAATTAACTATGATTAACAACTCTCCTTCAGATTAATATTAGGATTGAAAGTGTATAGGAAATTGTGTCACAAATTTAGAAGAACAAAAAGTTCTGTCATTTGCTATTCAGGGTGCATTTCGTTTAACCAATTGAACAGATTTACCAGCAAGAATACCGCTAAAACAACCAAAAAAGGAGTGTCAAAATCAATGCGATTTGACACTCCTTTTGATGTGTAATTGTTATTTTTGTACTTCAAAACAGACCCGTTACATTGTCTGCTCCTTTGTCTATATTTGCAGACGATGAGAACTTCCTACTTCTTTATAAAGGCTTGAGCATCTCGCACGTATGCTTGAATTCTGTTCATACCTTTTTGAAGTTCTTCCATCGAACATGCATAAGACAGGCGGAAGAATCCTTCTCCAAAAGAAGAAAAACTATTGCCGGGAACCACGCCTGCTTTGTACTTTTTAGCCAATGTAAGAGCAAATGTAAATGAATCCTCGTTAAAAAAGTCTGGAATTTTAACAAAGAAATAAAAAGCCCCATCGGGAAGGATCACGTCAAATCCCATTTCCTTTAATTTTTCAGAAACATAATCCCTTCTGATTTTATATTCATCCCTCATGATATCTGAATCATTAATTCCCTCTGTTAAAGCTTCAAATGCAGCTTTTTGTGATATTGATGAAGCACATGAGACATTATATTGATGAACTTTAAGTATATGTTTAGCGATATTTTCAGGTGCAAAGACCATGCCTATTCTCCAGCCTGTCATGGAATGGGACTTGGATAAGCCATTAATAACAATGGTTTGGTCTTTAAGGAATTCCGAAATGGAAGTATGATTCCGGTCGTAAGTCAGTTCGCTGTAAATCTCATCAGCCAGTATAAATATATCCTTCCCTTTAATAAGGCTGGCAATTTCTTTTAACTCACTGGCTGTCAAACTTACTCCTGTCGGGTTTGAAGGATAGGGCAGAATGATGCACTTGGTTTTTTCTGTTATGTATCGGCTTATAGTTTCAGCATCCATTTTAAAGCCATTTGACACCGTATCGGCAAAGACAGGTAAAGCGCCGCACAATTTTATGATTGGTTCATATCCGGGATATACCGGCCCCGGTAGAATCACTTCATCCCCGGTACTCAAAAGGGTCCTTAGAGTGGAGTCAATTCCTTGTGAGGCTCCATTTGTAATGATAACTTCATTTGCCGGGTCAAAAGAGACATTATACTTTTTTCTATAAAAATTGGCGGCGGCTTCTCTTAATTGGGGGAAACCTGCATTATGGGTATAGTTTGTGTAACCCGCATCAATTGCCTTTTTGGCAGCTTTCTTAATATGGCCGGGAGTCGGAAAATCGGGCTGGCCAAGGGTAAGGGATACCATATCTTCAATATCTGAAACCATATTGAAAAATTTACGGATCCCTGATATTTCGATATTTTGAACTTGTTGATTAATTAAATGGTCCATTATTTATAACACCTTCTCTTTCTAACTTGCTTCATATTTTACCATGTTATCGGCATTAAAACGACATTAGGAGATTAGCTTGTTTGGAGAAGGGGTAAAAATATAAAAGCCCTCTTAGCCTGGCTGCTTTTGTATATGCTGCCGCTTTCGGATTTCCCTAATACTAAGGTTGTCCCTCTACGGCGAGAGCAGCTTATAAGGGTATCACCGCTCAATTATGGTGTTATTTTTGGGGGGATTGTATGGAATAGCAGCAGTTTACAAAAAGCCCGCATAAAAAGTGGATCAGTTCCTGTGATAAGCAATAAATCGTACTGGTGAAGGGCAAGTGAATTCTACAAAAGAGAACACGGAGTCTGGGGAGAACGTTATGATAAGGACTATAGTTGTGAAGGAAAATGGGGATGTAAGACGCGATATTCCCTTAGAAGAAGTAAGCAGAGAAGATAATCAATGGTTTTGGGTGGACTTTGTCCAGCCAGACAGCAATGAAACTCAACAGCTGCATGATTTTTTTCAATTCCATCCTCTGGCCATAGAGGATTGTATAGAAGAGTTCAGTGAACGACCTAAACTTGATTTTTATGATGATTACTTTTTCCTGCTCATGCATACGATTGATCATAAGACACTCGACTTTCATGAAGTGAATATGTTTGTCAGTGATAAGTTCATTGTCACTTTCCATAAACAGCCTGTTGATATTGTGGAGAGTACTTGGAACAATACAGATAAGATGAAAAGCGGGAAGTATACTACATATAATATTATGCATGAAATAATAGATGGCCTGGTGGATGACTTCTTTCCGCTTGTTTACAAGATTGAAGACAGCTTGAACCAAATTGAGGATGTTCTCGAAAATACGAATACTTCAGCAATCATGGAGCGCCTTTTTGATATCAGGCATGATATGTCCAAACTTCGCAGATCACTCGTTCCAATGAGGGACTTGATGTACAGGATCTTGAACACAGGTAAGCTGAACTTTCTTAAAGATCACCATCTTTATTACAATGACGTTTACGATCACTTGTTGAAGCTGGTGGAAATGCTTGAGTCATACAGGGAATTTTCATCCGATATCCGTGATAATTACCTTTCCATCAATTCAGATAAAATGAATAATATAATGATGACCCTTACTGTCATCACAACCATTTTTATGCCGTTAACATTTATTGCGGGCCTGTACGGCATGAATTTTGTTTATATGCCTGAACTGGAAGAGAGGAATGGCTATTTTGTTGTTCTTGGAGTAATGGGATTAATAGCAATGGGGATGTTTCTATTTTTCGTAAAAATTGGCTGGCTTCACTTTGGTATAAGAAAAAGGAAGAAAAGACGTAAAATACGTTTGAAGTAATGAAATATGCATTAACGTTCCTTAAAACTATTTGGTTCAAATAGCAGGGATGGTTATATTCCACTGACGAAATCAATTGTAGATTTCGTCTTTCTTATTGACTGTTTTCGTAAACTTTTGGGATTTTAAAAGGAAATACATAATGTATTAGGAATTTTCTGGTTTGCAAGAGAGAAAAGAGCTGCTATTCCTAGAAGAATCCAGCTTTTGCTTTTTTCCAATAGTAAAAATTTATGCGAAAAAAATCTTTAGAAGATAGCTTTTTAAATAGTGGAATAAACCTCCCTTAATTACTAAATAGCACCCATAATAGCTTTAATAGAGGAAAAATCCTCTTTTAATAAGTTATAATTCCAAAAAAGGAGGCTTTTTTCAAGTAAGGGAAAAATCTTCTCTTATTCATCAGCAAAATGAGCTGAAGACTGCATCTAAAGGTAAAATGTTCCCTTATTTAAAACCCTCTGGTTCTTGTAGTAAGGATTGGGCCTTCAATCCCGCTTTTTTTATAAAGGTTGTTGGGTAATACCGCCCTCGTGTGAGCAGAGTCATCCAATTCTTGAAGTTTTTCTGAAAGCAACAATATATGCGAATACAGCCTTTTCAATTTATGCTTATGTCTTCAAGAGCACTATTTTTCTGTATCACGAAATTAACTTTACAAAATGCAGCTGCAGCCTTTAGAAAAAGGGGTCTGCTGCCGATATACTTATAGAGAATCATCGCTGTATTGAATTTTTCGTCAGCAGTACCGTCTTCTGTAAAATCAGTTGAAAGAAATCTGCTGCCACACTAATCTAACAGCGATAAAAGGTCTTAAAGATGTACCTGCAGTCTTGTACAGTATCGACAAAAGGAAAGGATGCTGAAATTATGAATGAAGATAAAGGAATCCTGCTGGAATCAGGTACCAACGAATTGGAAATCGTCGAATTTGAAGTAGGCAGAAATAAATACGGAATCAATGTGATCAAAGTGAAGGAAATTATACAGCCCTTGCCGGTCACATCAATCCCGCATGCTCATCCATTCATGGAAGGGATCATCCAGTTAAGAGGGGAAGTCCTCCCTGTTATTGATATGAAAAAAGTGCTTGGTGTAGAGGATGGAGTACAAAATAAACAAGATAAATACATAGTAGCGGAATTCAATCAATTAAGAGTTGTATTTCATGTGGAAAATGTTACTCAGATTCACCGTATTTCATGGGAGCAAATTGAAAAGCCCTCGAATATGTACCAAGGAGGCGGCTCCCAGGTCCTAGGAGTCATCAAAAAAGGAGAAGACATGCTGCTTCTGCTGGATTTTGAAAGCATCATGGCTGAAATAAACCCTGACTCAGGGATACAGGTTGAGCAAGTAAGGAAATTAGGAAAGAGAACCAGGTCGGAAAAAAGGATCGTGGCTGCGGAAGATTCACCTCTTCTAAGAAAATTATTGAATGATACTTTGTCAGAAGCAGGTTATGATCAGGTTGAGTTTTTTGAAAACGGAAAAGATGCCTATGATTTCCTTGAGTCTCTGGCTGTTTCCAAGGGAAATATAGAAGATGCTGTTAATCTTGTATTAACAGATATCGAAATGCCGCAGATGGACGGGCATCACCTTACAAAACGCATCAAAGAGCATCCAGGGTTGAAAAAGCTGCCTGTCATCATCTTCTCTTCGCTGATTACAGATGATTTAAAACATAAAGGGGCAAGAGTAGGAGCGGAGGACCAGGTGAGTAAACCCCAAATAAATGAACTGGTTTTAAAAATAGACAAGTATATTTTATAGAGCTGCCAATCATGTGCAGACTGAAAAAGAAGCAAAGCTGAGTTATTGTTCAGCCTTGCTTCTTTTTACAGAGAATATATCAAATTGATTTCCAGTATGCACTGCGTTCAGTTACAATGCCCTTGCCAGGGAGCTTACGATTTCATTCTTAATAACTATCACCAAGTTTTTTAAATACAGGTTTCTGGTAACTGCGTCCGTAGGCACCCTGTGAAGCTTCTTTCTTCTCTTTCATGCCCGTATATTTTTCCAGGATCACTTTGGCTTCCCCCAGGCTCATTCTGCACTTGGGATTACGGGTTGTTTTATCCAGCGTTCCAAGGTGTGGAAGGTTTTCAAAATCGGATTTAGCAGGAGGAATATGGAAAGTATACATCCCGCAATCAACCAGGACATCGGACTGCTGTTGACTGAAACGTGGATTATTGGAAAAGTGCAATCCTACTTTCATTGCTTTACCTTCATTAATCATTTTTTGGAGGGCTTGTTTTTTCAATGAATATAAGTACTTCGGATTGATAGCAGTTTTGGCGTGGCGATTCACCGTAAAAACAGCTTGGGAGAGGCTTTCTACTGTAGTAGTATGGGGGGATGAATCTTGGGATTTTCGCAAAATATTGACTCCTTCCTTAAGTTGGGAATAGGTTTATTCTATTATACCTTTTTTTTCTGTGATTGGAAAGTTCGGAAAATATAAAATGGGTAAATGAAATGAATGAGAATAACTAATTTTCAACATATATATATATCCTTGTAACTTTTAAGATTAAATTTACCCTAAATCAGGTAAATAATATATGGTATGGATAGTAAGTTTCAATTAAGATTATCAAGATAAGCATGGTACATAAGCAAATAAGGAATACTTGGGAAAAAAATGACAGCCATACTATAATTTTAATTAGGATGATGAAAATGAGTAAAAGCGCAATAGTAGATATAGGGTCTAACACAATCCGCCTGGTTATTTACAGCCACTATTCAGATGGCAGGTATAAAGAGATAGAAAATGTTAAAGCCGTGGCGAGATTAAGGACCTATTTAGGGGAAGACATGAATTTATCCAGCGGGGGAGTTAATAAACTCCTTAAGATATTAAAAAGTTTCAGTGAAATCCTCGAGTTTCATGAAATTCCTGCAGCAAGGTGTGTCGCAACGGCCACTATCAGGCAGGCTCGTAACAGGGAAGAGATTATTTCTGCAGTCAAGAGGGAAACGGAGATGGATATCGAAATATTATCAGAAGAGCAGGAGGCTTTTTATGGGTATCTCGCTGTTATTTCCACAACCCCTGCCGATACAGCCCTTACAATAGATATTGGGGGAGGAAGTACTGAAATCACTTTTTTTGAAGATAGAAAACTGAAGCAGTCACACAGTTATCCTTTTGGTGTCGTTTCATTGAAACAACAGTTTATAAAAGGTGATTCTATCACAGAAGAGGAAAGAAGAAATCTTATCCAATTTTTACAGGGTGAATTCTCTAAACTTCCCTGGCTGAAAAATAAAAGAGTCCCAATCGTTGGGGTTGGGGGAAGTGCAAGGAATATCGCTCAGATCGATCAGCAGCAAAGGGACTATGAAATAGCAGGGGTGCATCAGTATATCCTCTCAGGCAATACCATCACATCCATACGTGATCAGCTTTTTCCCTTGAACTATCAAGAAATTGAAAAAGTTGAAGGACTTTCAAAAGACAGGGCTGATATCATACTTCCTGCTGCAGAAGTTTTCCATCAGCTGTTCAACTATACAGATGCCTCTTATTTTATGGTCAGCAGGAAAGGACTCAGAGATGGCCTGGTAATAGAGATGGCAAATGAAACCGGTGAGAAGATGCTGAACCGCGATAGTGTCATTGAATTGAGCATAAAAGAACTATGCCATGAGTTCGGCATCAACGAATCTCATTCAAAGCAAATGATTTTCCTGGCGGGAGAAACATGGAAACAGCTGTCAAAATCAGGTTACTGGCAGCTTGAAGCGGAAGATCTAAAAATACTTCAGTATGGTGCCGCTTTATATTACCTGGGTGAATATATTGATTCTGAGTCCAGTTCACAGCATACATTCTATATCATGGCGAATCGATCGATCAATGGGTTTTTTCACAAAGAAAGAGTGCAGCTTGCAAGCATTTCTTCTTTTAAAAACAAGTTATCCCTAAAGCAATACCTTAAGTTATTCTCTGAATGGTTCACAAAAGAAGAAATGAAGAAGATAAGAGAAATGGGTGCTGTGCTGAAGCTGGCCTACAGCCTGAATGCGACGAAAAGAAATATTGTTAGAGAACTGAATATCACGAAAATCGGCGGCTCTCTAAACTTCTCTGTGCATTGTCAAGGTGATTTTCTTGCAGAACAATATCAGACAGAAAAGCAAAAGAGGCATTTGGAAAAAGCTCTTAGAACTGATATAAACATTGACTTTAAAAAGACTAACTTAACAAAAATTTAACTGTTTCTTAATAAATGCCAATTCTGCATTTGCTAGGATAAAAAATGATAGATAAAAAAAGTAAGAGAGGGGGAGACGACGAGATGAAGGCAGAACAATTTGATTCGCCTCACTATTATAATAACAGGGAACTGAGCTGGCTGGCTTTTAATGAAAGGGTATTGGAAGAAGCTTTGGATGACCATAACCCCCTTCTGGAAAGAATGAAATTCCTGGCGATTTTCAGTTCCAATCTAGATGAGTTCTTTATGGTCAGAGTAGCCGGGTTAAAGGATCAGGTGAAAGCCAACTATAATAAACCAGAAAATAAAGCGGGATTAACGCCGAAACAACAGCTTGAAGCGATTTCAACCAAGAACCATGAGCTGGTGGAACTTCAGGATGAGACATTTACCAACCTGATCATTCCTCAGTTGAATGATGAGAAGATTCACCTCATGAATATTGAGGACTTGAACCTTGAACAGATGACTTTCCTGGAAATCTTTTTTGAGGAACAAATCTTTCCTGTTCTTACTCCCATGGCAGTGGATGCCTACCGTCCATTTCCCATGCTATTGAACAAGAGTCTTAATCTTGTGGTGATCCTGGAGAATCCAGAAGCGGAAGATGAGGAAGAGAGGGAAAAGGTTGCGCTTGTTCAAGTGCCTTCTGTACTGGACAGAGTAATCTCCCTTCCTTCCGAAGCTGGGGAAGAAATGTACATTTTGCTGGAGAAAGTGATCATCCATTTCATTGATAAAGTTTTCAAGGGGTATAACGTCAGATCAGCAAGTGCTTTTAGAATCACCAGGAATGCGGATATGACGATACACGAAGAAGGCGCCAGAGATTTGCTGCTGGAGATTGAGAAAGAGCTGAAAAAAAGGAAATGGGGAGCAGCGGTACGCCTGGAGGTTCAAGAAGGAACCATGAATGAAAAAGTCCTTAAGTACCTGCTGGAGGAGCTTGAAATCCACAGCAAGGATGTCTATAAGGTCAAGGGGCCTCTTGATTTGACATTTCTATTCAGTTTTATCAGCAAATTAAAGAAAAAGAGGGATAACTTATCCTTTGAAGTATTTATTCCCCAGCCTCCAAGGGATTTGCAATCTTACGAAAATCTTTTCGAAAAAGCCTTTCATGAAGATCTGTTCTTCCATCACCCCTATGAATCTTTTGAACCGATTGTTGATTTTGTTTCATTGGCTGCAGATGATCCCAATGTACTTGCAATAAAGCAGACATTATACAGGGTCAGTGGCGATTCCCCTGTCATTGATGCATTAAAAAGGGCAGCGGAAAATGGAAAACAAGTAACAGTACTGGTCGAGTTAAAAGCCAGGTTTGATGAGGAGAATAATGTTCAATGGGCTAAAGAGCTTGAAAAAGCGGGATGTCACGTTATCTATGGAATGAACAACCTGAAAACACATAGCAAGATCACTCTTGTTGTCAGGAAGACCCATGGAAGAATTGACCGATTCGTGCATTTGGGTACTGGAAATTATAATGACCAGACAGCTAAACTATACACGGACATGGGCATTATCACATCGAAGAGAAAGTTTGGAATCGATGCCACAAACTTCTTTAATTATCTCAGCGGTTATACTGATAAACCCGAGTTTCATCACTTGGTTGTTGCGCCTTTTGATATAAGAGATGAATTCATCAGACTGATCGACCAGGAAATTAGATCTCATAAGACTTATGGAAACGGCCGGATCATTGCCAAAATGAATTCATTGACCGATAAAGAACTTATTATGAAAATGTATGAAGCTTCAGCAGCCGGGGTGAAGATCGACCTGATAATCAGGGGAATCTGCTGTCTGCGCCCAGGTATTAGAGGAGTCAGTGACAATATTCAAGTCCTCAGTATTGTAGGGAGGTTCCTGGAACACAGCCGGATTTATTATTTTCATCATAATGGGGAAGGGAAAATGTATTTATCTTCTGCGGATATGATGACCCGGAATATGATTAAAAGGGTAGAGATCTTGTTCCCGATTTATAGAGGAAGCATTAAGAAGAGGCTTCTGGAAATCCTGGATTTATCATTGTCAGACAATATGAAAGCCAGAAAACAGGATTCAGAGGGGAATTATCATTATGTGCAGCGAAAGGATGGGACACCTCCAATTAACAGTCAGCTCGAATTAAAAGAAGAAGCATACAAACATCTTTATTTGGAAAGCTGATCGAGAGATTTTTAAGACCATCACGGTCTTGCTTGTCAGACAGATTAATGAGTGCATAGAGTTCAATGGTTAATAGGGTTAGACAAACTCTCCTATATGCTGAGGAAGAAAACTATAAGTTGACAAAAGGCAGGAGGATAATTTACTTTTAGTGTAATGGTACTTAGCGTTGCTTGCCCAGAGTTTAACAGCAAAGGAGTATGTTTTATGACGAAGCATGAACAAATGGAAATGATCATCCTGCCAACAGATCAGGGTGAGGTGAAGGTTTTCGTTTACGGATTTAAGCCATTTGGATCGTGGGGACAAGTAGTTGTACAATTAAACGACATAACCGTCGATTCTAAAGGATACAACCGTAAAAAGACAATCATTCGGACATTGGCCCAGCTTCATCAGCTGCTCGTAAATAGTCAGGATTAAATTTAAGCTTTTAATTTTATATAGACTGAAAGCCGGTGTGAACTTAATTCACGCCGGCTTCTTTGTTTGTTGGTCTTGAAAACCCCTGGCTATGCCCGGAGTTCCAGAGAGCTTATAGCGTGGTATAGAACATCCTCTTTCTAAAGAAAAAGCCGGTTCTTTATCACTACATGTCATTCAAGCAGGAGGGGAAATACCCTTGCTGATTGGCATTAATAAAGCTTAAGATAAGCGGAGTTTTTCCGGTTAAGCTTAAGAATTGAATGTGATTTAGGGTATATAAGCGGAATATTTCCGCTTAAGCATAGTGAAACGAACTATTTTCGCATCTTTTTTGAAAATAAGCAGAATTTCTTCGCTTAATATAGCTATATTTTCAGCTGTGACTTAAATAAGCGGAATTTCTCCGCTTATTTCTCCACGTTTTTTAGCCGGAATAAATAGCCATAGAAAATAATTCATTGTGCCTTTTGATTTTAGGAAGTGAAAGAAATTCAACCTATGCGGATAACTTTTAACTATGCTTTCCCGGGGATTCCCCGCTCACTTTATATAGATAAGTCATCTTCGAATCGCTATCGCTCTTCGTGATTCCTTTATCTCATGCGAGAGCCCTAAAATCTGTACGTCGCTGAACGGCCGCTTCCGCTTTTGCTTCACCGCCCGGCCCGCGGAGTCGCCCGCCTGGAGCGGAAATCCATTTCGTTTAAAGCAGGCACAATCTTTGCGAAAACAGCCTTCTCTATAGAAATATTAAATTTAGAGACCGGAACTCCCTGTAATATGATTAATTCAAAAAAGCAAAGAGTTTTTTCTGCTGTAAGTGTTTTCATAAAGACTAAATTGTTATATAATTCTGACATGAATAAAATGAGTGATCATTCATTTATTGGGAGGATTAGAGATGAAAACAGTGATAGTAACTGGCGGATCAAACGGCATGGGGAAATATATGGCGAAACACTTTTTGGAGAAAGGAAATAATGTGGTCATTACTGGACGGGACCTTGGAAGGCTTGAAAAGACTAAAGAAGAATTTGCTTCTTTATCTGGAAAAATGGAGGTCTTCCAAATGGATGTCAGGGAGCCTGAACATGCAGCAAAGATGATTGAATTTACAGCAGGAAAATTCGGCAGCGTTGATACTTTAATTAATAATGCAGCAGGGAATTTCATTGTGCCTGCTGAAAAATTGACTCCTAACGGATGGAAATCGGTCATCGACATTGTATTGAACGGCACATTTTTCTGCTCTCATGCAGCGGCCAATTATTGGAAAGAGACTGGAACGAAAGGGAACATTATCAATATGGTAGCTACATATGCTTGGAATGCCGGTGCAGGAGTTGCCCATTCAGCTGCAGCAAAAGCCGGAGTACTCTCTTTAACAAGAACATTAGCTGTCGAATGGGGTCATAAATATGGGATTAGAACGAATGCTATTGCACCAGGTCCAATTGAAAGGACTGGCGGGGCCGAAAAGCTGTGGGAATCAGAGGAAGCGGCCAAAAGGACAATTGACAGTGTGCCGTTAAAACGATTGGGTACTCCTGAAGAAATAGCTGAACTAGCCTATTTCCTGGCTTCAGACAGCGCAGCCTATATCAACGGAGAATGTGTTACAATGGACGGGGGACAGTGGCTTAACCGCTTTCCATTTTAAGTATATCTCAACCAGTCAGCTTCATGGCTGGTTTTTTTTATTGCCTGTTTTCGTAAACTTTGTTGCTAATTAATCTATTTTTATAAGAGAACTCCATTATTCACTGTTAATAACCGGATAAGCAAGGGAGTAAAGAGCTACTCTTTCTGTTTAGAGAGAAATTGTATCCTAAAAACTCCAGGTGACCGTTTTTCGCTGTTAGGTTTCCCTCAAGAGCGGTTTGAGTGATACCAGGAGTCTGTTTTTCGCTGTTAGGTGTCCTTCGAGAGCTGGTTGAGTGACAGCAGGAGTCGTTTTTCGCTGTTAGGTGTCCTTCGAGAACTGGTTGAGTGACACTAGGAGTCTGTTTATCTGTGTTAGGTGTCCCTCGAGAGCGGTTTGAGTGATACCAAGAGTCTGTTTTTCGGTGTTAGGTGTCCTTCGAGAACTGGTTGAGTGACACCAGGAGTCGTTTTTCTATGTTAGGTGTCCTTCGAGAGCTGGTTGAGTGACAGCAGGAGTCTGTTTTTCGCTGTTAGGTGTCCTTCGAGAGCTGGTTGAGTGACAGCAGGAGTCGTTTTTCGCTGTTAGGTGTCCTTCGAGAGCTGGTTGAGTGACACCAGGAGTCTGTTTTTCTGTGTTAGGTGTCCTTCGAGAGCTGGTTGAGTGACACCAGGAGTCTGTTTTTCTGTGTTAAGTGTCCTTCGAGAGCGGTTTGAGTGACACCAGGAGTCTGTTTTTCGGTGTTAGGTGTCCTTCGAGAGCGGTTTGGGTGACACCAGGAGTCGTTTTTCTATGTTAGGTGTCCTTCGAGAGCGGTTTGGGTGACACCAGGAGTCGTTTTTCGCTGTTAGGTGTCCYTCGAGAGCKGKTTGGGTGACACCAGGAGTCGTTTTTCTATGTTAGGTGTCCTTCGAGAGCTGGTTGAGTGACAGCAGGAGTCTGTTTTTCTGTGTTAGGTGTCCCTCGAGAGCTGGTTGGGTGACACCAGGAGTCGTTTTTCTATGTTAGGTGTCCTTGCCCGTGTAGAATTATCCCGCTTCCCTAAGTATTTCCCTTGGAGGAAGCTCTTTTCTTTCTTGAGTGCTTAGATATTTGGGATGGGATAAGGCTGCACCTTACCCAACAACAATCTTTGCGAAAACAGCCTTTTACAAACTCCTCTTTTGTGGATTACATTATCCGCGTCCTGCTGCAGCGCCTAGCCCCTCGGGGTCAAATAACCTCAAGAGAATAAAAGGAAAGACCGCCTTTTTTTCTTTTGAGAACATTTGCCTGTTGGGGCTGAAAGAGGCGCTTCCGCTTTTGTTCTTGACTGCTTTAATAGATCCTTCTCCAAGAGCCTGCTTTTTATATAATATGGTAAAAAGGGCCTGCCAGCAGTTACTTCTGTTTGGATAAACGGAATTAACGGAAAAACGCTCTTACTTAATCTGTAAGCCGCTGAACAGCAGGCTCTGTTTTTTAGTTTACCACTCCATCAGTCACAATCATGGCTGAAAGCTAAATAAAAAAACCAGTCATCATTTCTCTCTCTGAAGCATCAGGATATGATATACTCAATAATATTTTATCGTATGGGAAGTGGTTGAAGATGGATCCATTGGAAGTTATAGCGAATTTGAATAGGGCTTTTCCTTATTTTCAACCGGTATTCAGTGCAGATGAACATACCATTATGGGATATGAAATATTGGGAAGATATCAGTCTGACCAAGGAATCATCAGCTTGGGGCCATTTTTCCTTGATGAGGACATTCCTGATGAATATCGGATAGAGGCGGATAATTATATTTTGTCACAGGCTTTAGAGAAATCCTTGAACGAGGGCATTTCCACAAGTTTTTTTGTAAACCGGGATGCTAACCTGCTAATGGCAGATAGAGGGCAATCACTTCTAGAGCTTTTACTGCGCTTTTGTTCCAAAGGGTTAGAATTAGAGAGAATCGTTCTCGAGATATCAGAGAAAACGTTCAGAGGGGATTTTGAGCAGTTATTTCATTTAATTCAGTATTATAAAACGTATGGAATCAAAATTGCCATAGATAATATAGGTGGAGACAGCGATCAGTGGGAAAGGCTTGCCAAAGTCAGCCCTGATATTATGAAGGTTGATCTTCAGCACTTGCGGAAAGAAGCAGGCAACACTGCATTTCACAATATTTTATACAGCCTGTCGATGCTGGCCAGAAAAATTGGTTCGACACTTCTTTTTGAAAATATTGAATTGGACTATCAGCTTCACTTTGCCTGGAAGAATGGCGGAAGGTATTATCAGGGCTTTTATCTCCAGGAACCGTCAGCCCATTTTCTGAAAAAAGAAATCCTGCGGGAAAAGTTAAAGACCAAGTGTCAGGAGTATATAGAACATGAAAAGAGACATTTAAAAGCAGTCCATGGTCTTGCGCAGCTTCTTCAGAGGGAAACCAATGAGCATATCAACCAACTAAAAAAACAAATGAATAATTTAGACAGCTTGATTATCAGCCTCTCCAAGATCGTTGGGGATAAATTCTTCCGCCTGTACATTTGCGACGGAAACGGTTTTCAGTTGACGGAGAACCTGATCAGGGAAAATAGCGGGTGGGAAGCACTTGACGGTTTTAAAGGGAAAAACTGGAGTTGGAGGCCGTATTTTCTTGAAAACATCATGAGGATGCAAAATAAGAATGCAGGATTGCTTTCAGATTCTTACAGTGATATTGAAACGGGTGAGATGATCAGGACTTTTTCCTACCCATTAGGCGAGAACCACTATCTTTTTATGGACTTGGCCTATGATTTCTTGTATGACCAGGATGGAATACATTATTAGAATACAGAATAGTTGATGCTTCAGTGGGCACCTTAACCTTAAAAGCTTATTAAGGGGTGGTATGATGAGCAGTTTTATTATGGTCCTTATGCTGATTAGTGCAGGCGTGCTTGTTCTGTCCTTTTTATACACACTTAAGGTGGCTCGTCAGCAGAAAGCATTAAAAAATGAACTTGATACAGATCTGCCGGATAAGGTACAGGAGCATCCCTATACAAGGAATCCAATTTTTCTAACGTATTTAATTGCTGCTGTACTTGTTATATTATTTATCATTTATAAAGCGGTTGATTTATACGCTGTGTGAATATTTGTAAATATTAGAGGGTGTATTCGTTTAGATTGTCGTTTTCGGGAAGATTCCAAGAGCTGGATTTTTGCCGTGGTACTGGGGCTTTTCTCTCTGCAGGAGTAGAGCAGCTCTTTGCTTTCTTGCTATGATATTTTCGATGAAGTATGGTGTTATTTTACGATTTTTATGTTAATAGCAGCAAAGTCTGCGAAATGAGCCTTATAAAAAGAGAAAAGAATAAGCAGGATTCAGAGGAGAAGAGTGTATCATGTGCTGATGCAGTCTTCTTCTTTTTGTGGAATGTTAAAAGCCCGATTTTCGCCTGTATACTAAGGTTTTCACTCTGAACGAAGAGAAGCTCTTCCAGTTCCAGCATCCAACCCTTTCCTCAGAGAGAAAACTTGACATTAAAAAACTGGTAAATTATTCTTTACTGTCTTTTTAGTTTTACAAATATGACAAAAGGGAAACAGAATAAATGAAATTAATAAATGAATCTGTCTGCTTTTGTTAGTAAAATGCGAATGATTTACATACTATCGACATGCAAGGGTTGCTACAATGGAAAAGAAATCCAAAGGAGAGAAGATAAAGATGATGAAAAAATTTAAGAAACTAACCGCAGTATTGATTTCAGCTATTTTTTGTATCATATTCATTGAACCTGCGACCGCCCTGGAGAAAGATGGAATTTTTGAAAGGGTTGAAACTTCATTTAATAAGCAGGTATCTTTGAGTGAAAAACCGAGGGAAATGAACGAAATTGACGCTATCTTAAATACTCATTTTACGGAAAGTTTCAAGAAGAAATTCGTATTGGAAAATGTCATTGAAACGGATGAAGGCTTCCAGACTTTCGGCTCAGACTTTGCCTCTTATTATATTCCCAATTTCAGCTATACAGACAAAACAGAAGCTGTTAAGAAGGGTGAAACTGTCTACCTGTATGAATATATTACTTATGAAGAAGGACCTGTTTACTTTGAGGACGGGTATCAGGGGGTTAAACTGGTAACAGAAAATGGCGATTTGAAAGTGGATGATATTTTCTTTACACTCCCAAAAGAACTGGAAATGAGAGAGAACGGAAAAGAAGCTTCCTCGACTGAAGAAGTTCAAGAATTGGAAACGGCAGAAGGGGAGGGTGTTTCATCTCCCCTTTCTGTTTCCTATAGAAACAAACTGTACATTATTTTTCAAGGCTATTTCCTTGATGACAGCCGGTACTTTTCAAATATTATCTGAGAATGCAATTTGACACAAGATGTGTCAATTTTTTTTGTTTATTTTCAGCAATTCAGCAAGTTGTGCTAGATCAGAGCTGTATAATACTTCATCATCTACCAGTACCAAAGGAGTTGACATTGCTTTGTACTTCTCTAATAATTCTTTTCTGAAGACAGGATCTTTTTTGATATCCTTTTCTGTGTAAGGAATACTATGATGGGCTAAAAGTTCCTTGACGAAAGTGCATGGAGGGCAGTCTGGCTGCGTATACACCGTGATGTTTCTTTGCTTCAATCTTCACACTTCCTTTTTAGATTGGGTTTTATTAAGGTAGTCGATAAGGCCCATGGCTGAAACCTTCATATCCAAATCCAGCAGACGGAGGAAATCCTCATTTCCTCTCAGCCTGTCATCTGAATTCAGGACTTCTTTTTTTAGTGCTTCTGTCAATGCAGGAAGCTGTGTTTCTGGTTTGTTTTCTTTAGTGATTCGAATAGCAGTATCCATAAATATTTTCAACCATTTTTTTATCTCTGTCAAAACTTTTGCCGGCTCTTCAGAAATACCAAAATGTCCGAAGTAAATTCTGTCCAATTCTAATTCACTGTAAAGAGCAAGTGATTGAATCATCTCCTCGGGGTTGAACTGATTAGGAGAAGTGGACGGCAAATAAAGAGCTTCCCCTTCCAAGGTGTATCCATAATTGATTCCCGCAGTGTCCCCAGTGAATATTCCTTTGGATTTATTATCATATATACTAAAGTGATGCCGTGAATGACCCGGCGTATCGAAAAAGGTCAAAGTACTGTCAGGGCTTAGTGGAAGTTGTTCATTGTGTTTTTTTATGATGACCCTTTCTGGGGGTACAGGGGTGATAGGATGGAATAAGCGATCAAAATCCTTTCCATATACCTGTCTTGCACCTGCTTCAAGTTTTTCTGGGTTTATCAGGTGTCTCGCTCCTTTTTCGTGGACAATAATCGAGGCATTCCGGCATTTTTCAAGAAACAGACCTGCACCTCCAGCATGATCTAAATGAATATGGGTTACAATGATATTTTTTATTCTGTCCAATGAAATCCCCATTTGTTCCAGTCCCTCAATCAAACGGGGAATAGAGGGGCTGGCAGAAGTTTCAATTACTGTCACTTCTTCTTCTTTGATGATATATGCACCCGTTCTGAAGCGTTCGTTCAGATCAAAAAGGTCAATAATGGATATTCTATCTTCACTGTTTATAATCATTTTACTGTCTCCTTTTGAGGAAAAGGCATTAATCTTCAGGTGCCCTTTCTATAGCTTCTTTTGAGGTTAATTATAGCTGATTCAAAATCAAAATCAAAAAATTCTGTTTTTTTCTTGAGAAGGGAAAGTGGTGGTGTTATGTTAAAAGGTGTGATAGAGTTGTATGTGTTTTTAAAAAGGAAACCTTTCAGCCAGATGGCGGTTTATCTCATCTTTTGAAAGGATAGAAATTGTGATAATGTAAAAGATAAGACAGAATGAAGTGAAGAAAGGAGAGACGGTCAATGTCTCAGCTTCTGGGGATCATTCAGCGTTTAAAATCATTGCAGGATGGTACAGATACAGGTGAAACACAACAGCGTTTTTTTGAAGTGAATGGTAAAAAGCTATGTCAGGTAAAGTATTTTTCTAATACGGATACATTTGAATTAGAAGTTTACACTGATGATAAGAAAGCCAACAAGTTTCCATTCGATGATATCGATATTACAGCTATCGAGATTTTTGAATTGCTTCAAGAAGAGAAGGAAAACTCCCAGTAACCGGGAGGAACGTCCTCAGCAGAAGAGAAGGTGGTCACATCGATGTGACTGCTTTCTCTTTTTTTATGCTCCTTTTGTGAAATTTGTTGTTAATTTGCTTGTCTTGCTTTTCTGCTATTTTACGCTGGTCCCCGTATGAAAAGGAGAGTGGGGGTATAGAAATAACAAGCATGACGAAAATTAATGATAGAGGTGATAGAATGAATACTGAAAAAAATCCTGAAATCATTTGTCCTGCATGCGGCCAAATAAACGTTATGGAAGATGTCCTGACTGCTTTATCAAATCAAAATGTAATGTTCGACTGCTCTTTCTGTGGACATCATAAGAAAAATATAGAGACGAAAAAGGGCTGAACAGTCTTTTAAACCCAACATATTCCTTAAAGTATGATACAATATAAGTCGGCCTTTATTTAGCTTTTTTCGTAAACTTTGCTGCAGATAAGAAGTCAATTCACCTGTGCTCTTCCTATCTAAAATAGCTTCTTCTTGTTATCAGACCATGTGTCGGGGAGTGGAGCTGCAGGGTACGGGTATAGGGGAACGGTCATTTTTCCTCGAGGCAGCAATTCATTCGAGAACAGCTTTTAATACGAGAGTGAGGGGTTCATAATGTTTTCGTTACACAGCAAGGATTTCCTGGAAGCGAATATTGCCGACTTTATAATACCGTCAGAAAAAGTTGCTCATGTTCAGAAAGCTAATACACTGGAACACGCTCTGCTCGTCTTGACGAAGAGCGGGTATTCTTCCATTCCAGTGCTCGATGCACAATTTCACCTAGAAGGATTAATCAGTTCAAGCTTGATTACAGATTCAATCCTAGGTCTTGAGCATATCGAATTCGAAAAATTGGATGAGAAAAAAGTAGAGGAAGTCATGGACGTGAATTTTCCTACGATTTCACTTCGAACCAAATTCATTAAAGCGCTTCAGCTTCTAATTGATCATCCGTTTCTCTGTGTAGTGGATGAAGACGGTCTTTTTGAAGGTATCATGACCAGGAGAGTTATCCTTAAACAGCTAAACCGTAATATACATAATGCATGATATCTGGAGCTCCCTATAACGGGGGCTCTTATTACTGATAATAGATGAATACTGGAAGAGGGGGAAGTGAGATGTCGAAAGAGGATGGCAGTTCAATCGGACAGGCTCCTAAAAGGACAAAAAGGCCTTTCGTACTTGCAGCAGTCATGCTTGCCATGTTCATGGGTGCAATAGAGGCAACGATTGTTTCCACTGCCATGCCGGCTATTGTAGGGGATTTGGGAGGCTTTTCTTTATACAGCTGGGTATTTTCAGCTTATTTGCTGATGAATGCTGTAACGGTATTGATCTATGGAAAGTTATCTGATTTATTTGGAAGAAAACCCATTATTACATTCGGCATTGTGTTATTCATGGCAGGGTCCATACTATGTGGTTTTGCGCAGTCAATGGAACAGCTGATCCTATACAGGCTGATTCAGGGATTTGGCGCAGGAGCTGTTCTTCCAATGGCGACTACCATTGTCGGTGATATTTATACTAGGGAAGAAAGAGCGAAAATACAAGGGTATTTGTCTTCTGTCTGGGGTATCTCTGCTGTCAGCGGCCCGGCAATTGGAGGCTTGCTGGTAGAGTATGTCAGCTGGCATTATGTGTTCTGGATCAACATTCCTCTTGGGGTATTGTCCATTGCTGCCCTTTGGCTGTTTCTCCATGAAGACGTAAAGAAGGAAAAGCATAAGATTGATTACCTTGGGGCTTTATTGCTGACAGTTGCGATTTCCACATTAATGTTCATCCTTGTGGAAGGGGGAGTCCATATCCCATGGGATTCACCCGCAGCTATAGCTTTGATTGCTGCAGCCATCCTTTTTTTTACAGGGTTCATTTTTCAGGAAAGAAGAGCTCCGGAACCAATGATGCCGTTCAGTATCTGGAAGGAGCGGTCTATCTTTATAGCAAATATTGTTTCACTCACTACAGGAGTGATGTTAATAGGAATCTCCAGTTTTCTTCCTGCCTTTGTTCAGGGAGTCATGGAACGAAGCCCCACAGTGGCTGGCTTCACTCTGACTACAATGTCCATCGGCTGGCCGATTGCAGCAACGGTTGCAGGAAGATTACTGCTGAAAATAGGATACTATAAGACTTCGCTGATAGGCGGATTCTCTCTGATCATCGGGAGCATTTTCTTTGTCACCATGGGTGCTGAGTCAGGGCCTTTATGGGCAGCAGCAGGTTCCTTCTTTGTGGGAGCAGGTATGGGGTTGACTTCTACATCCTTTATCGTATCCATCCAGAGTACAGTTGAATGGAAGCAAAGAGGGATTGCCACTGCTGCCAACATGTTCATGAGAAACCTGGGAAGCACCTTGGGAGCGGCGCTGCTCGGCGGGATACTGAACAGCTCTATTAAGCAGTATTTAGAGAACAAGGATAATACGAAAGCTGACATTGATGTAGTTAACATGCTTCTTGACGAGGAGAAGAGAAGTGAACTCAGCGGTCCATTAAGAGAAACCTTGCAGTCTGCCCTGACTTTTTCTCTTCATTGGGTATATATTGGGGTGTTCTCCTTCGCTCTTATCAGCCTTCTGCTTATTTTATTTCTTCCTAAAAAAACCTGAATGGGAGACGTCAGGAAGTTCACTTTGATTGATTAACGCAGTCAATAAGGAGGAGGCCGGCACAAACTAGGAACCGAGGTATTTAGAGATGCTCCCAGACAGGTCGAATTAAACAGGATGACGGTGTTCAAATAGGGGTGTAATAGATGCAGGCAGGTGATCCTGTGCGCGGCGCAAGATCCTAATGAATTTTCAGTTCAGTGGAAAACGAGGCTGAGAAGGTACTTAACGAAATTCAAAGTCTTCAGAGTGCAAAAGGCATCCAGTCTTGATTAAATGCTGGATGCCTTTTAAATTCCGATAATGGTTGATTATTTGAAGGTTTAAAGAATGATCAACAGCTCTTTACTTGAAGTTTCCTGTGAGGGGTTGAGTGTGCAAGAGCCAGATTCAGACTAAGCGAAAGTCCTTTCAGACACATATGGGAATTCAAAAAGAAAAACGAAGAGCATGGTTTTTAAACTTCTAGAACAGTAAGGAATGAACCAACTTAACGATCAAGGTGAGAGTCATAACATTTAAAACGGTTTTTGCCAGCTGCAAGGGGACCTTTCCGGCGATTCTTACAGCTATTTGTGCACCCAGGAGGCTGCCAAGACAAAAAGCCAAGCCTGCCTGCCAGATGAAATGTCCGTTGTAAAGGTAAGCTGTGAAGGCAGCTGAACAGGAAATAAAGGTTTGGAATCTTGTAAAAGCAATGGATTTGATAAAAGAGGCCCCTTTGTAAATGAAAGTGTGCATCAGCATAGTTGCCTGACCTGGTCCGAACATACCATCATAGAAACCTATCGCAGTTAAAAATGGACCGATGCCTTTAAGATTTTCGGTATCCCCTGTCTGGGAGGGTGAGGACTTCTTAATGAAATTTAGTGAAAATGCGGTCGATAAAAAAATAATGGCCAGTGCTTCCAAGGTTGGCTGAGAAAGCAAACCTGCTGTCAGTCCCCCAGCAATCCCGCCGCCAAATGAAAATGGAAGGATGGAGAAAGCTTCTTTCCACCGTATTTCTCTTTTTCTGAGCAAATAAACGAAGCTGGAAAATGAGCTGATCGTATTTGAAAATTTGCTCGTTGCAATAGCTGAATGGATAGGCAGGCCGGCGAGGAGCATGACCGGAAGGCCGATCAAGCCGCCGCTGCCTGCGATAGTTCCTATGAGAGCAGTGAAAAATCCTGCCAGCAAAAGGAGAATGAACATGTTATCACCTCTCATTTATCTTCTGTCAGCCACAATTACTTTCTGTTTAAAGTATATTCTCTTAAAGGTCATAATGAAATTACATAAAAACTAAGATATAATATAAGTAAAACTTATTGAAGGGCGTGAAGGCTCTGTGGCTTTTTCAGAATATCAATTAATGTCTGTTCTTGCTCAGGAAATGAATATGAGAAAAGCAGCAGAAAGGTTGTTTGTTTCTCAGCCTGCTTTATCTCAAAGGCTTCAGAACATTGAAAAGGAGTGGGGAACCAAACTGTTTATCAGGTCCCAGAAAGGGTTGTCTCTAACACCTGCTGGAGAGCTTGTCGTTAAGCTGTCCCAGGAAATGCTGCAAAAGGAAGAGAAAGTGAAAGAAGAAATTCAGGCCCTGCAGTCCAAAGTACATGGAACTCTGAAGATTGCATGCGCATCCATAGTAGGACAGAATTGGCTTCCCCAAGTTCTTAAGAAGTTTGTAGATGCTTATCCGCATGCTAAAATCTCCTTGATCACCGGGTGGAGCAGTGAAATACTGGAAGCGTTATACGAGGATCAGGTGCATATAGGAATCATACGGGGAACCGCGGACTGGAAAGGTCCCAAGTACCACCTTTTCACTGACAGGCTGTACTTAGTGGACAGGGAGATTCAGAAGGTGGAAGAGGTTTTGGAAACAGACCGTCCTTTCATTCAATTCAAAAGTGATTCAAACTACTATCAGGAAATACAGGACTGGTGGCACCGGCAATTTCAATCAGTACCTAAACGCACAATAGTAGTCGATCAAATAGAGACATGTAAACAGATGACATTCAATGGGATAGGATATGCGATTCTGCCGGCAATTACGTTGAACGGGGCGGAGGAAAATCTTTATAAAATTCCCCTGATGGATGAAAAGAAAGGTTCGATTCACCGGGACACCTGGCTTATTGGGTATGATTCTGCTTTCCAGCTGAAGCAGGTTCAGGCTTTTGTGAAAATAGTAGAAGAGTTTTTAGAGGAAAACAGCACATCCATTTTTTAAAGGTTAGAATAGAGAATTCTTGTCTTTCATCCTTTAATTTGTTAAAGTGGATAATAGATTTCTGAATATATACATATTAATAGGGGGTTACTCAAATGAAACAAATGGATGCAAATGAGATCATCTCATTTATTCAAAATAGCACGAAATCTACACCTGTCAAAGTATATGTGAAAGGAAACCTTTCGGATATTAACTTTGGCGCTAATACAAAAAGCTTTATTAATGGCGAATCCGGTGTGGTGTTCGGAGAATGGGCAGAGATTTCTGAAGCACTTGAAAACAATAAAAACGATATAGTGGATTACGTAGTGGAGAACGACCGCCGCAATTCGGCTATTCCTCTGCTTGATATGAAAGGCATTAAAGCCCGTATCGAACCTGGCGCCATTATCAGGGATCAGGTGGAAATCGGCGATAATGCTGTCATCATGATGGGAGCTTCCATCAATATCGGTTCTGTGATTGGTGAAGGTACAATGATTGATATGAATGTTGTACTTGGCGGACGTGCAACTGTGGGCAAGAATTGCCATATCGGTGCCGGCTCTGTCCTTGCTGGTGTCATTGAGCCCCCATCTGCAAAGCCGGTTGTAATCGAAGACGATGTAGTGGTTGGAGCGAATGCAGTGGTTCTTGAAGGCGTCACGGTAGGAAAAGGTGCCGTTGTGGCAGCGGGCGCAATTGTGGTAGAAGATGTACCTCCCTACACTGTTGTAGCAGGTACCCCGGCCAAAGTCATTAAAGAAATTGATGAAAAAACGAAATCAAAGACTGAAATCAAGCAAGAGCTTAGACAACTGTAATTTTTGCCGGTCATCGGTTGATTGGATAAAGGACTGAGGGCCATACGGCATCAGTCCTTTTCACATGGCTGTTTTCGCAAATAGTGTTGCTTTCGGAAAAATCCTAAGAGCCGGATTTTTCCCCGATTTCTAAGAGTTTAATCTCTTATCGAGGGAGTGCAGTTCTTTTCTTTTCGCTGATACCAGTTTTTACACCCTCATAATACGGTTATTTTTCTGAATTAGTATCAAACAGCAGCAAAGTTTACGAAAAGGGCCTTTCACATAGAGTCAATGCAGGAGCATATGAAAGGAGGCATAACCATGCCTGAAAGCAACACATTCATTGAAATCAGAAGAGATCTCCATAAGATTCCTGAGCTGGGATTTAAAGAGCATAAGACACAAGAGTATCTGCTTTCGTATATTGAAAGCCTGCCACAGGAAAGGCTTCAGGTGAAAAAGTGGAAAACAGGCCTGTTCGTAAGGCTGGAAGGCACTAATCCAACAAAGACGGTCGGCTACCGCACAGATATTGACGGCCTGCCAATCGAAGAAAACACCAGCCTTCCATTTCGCTCGGAACATGAAGGGAGAATGCATGCATGCGGACACGACTTTCATATGAGTATTGCGTTGGGGATACTGACCCATTTTGCAAGAAACCCTATGGAAGACCATCTTCTGTTTGTTTTTCAACCGGCAGAAGAAGGTCCTGGGGGCGCAAAACCTATGCTTGAAAGTGAGGTCATGAAAGAATGGAAGCCTGACTTCATTATTGGTCTCCATGTCGCGCCAGAGTATGAGGTAGGGACGATTGCCGTTAAGGAAGGCCTGTTGTTTGCCAACACCTCAGAACTGTTCATCGACTTGAAAGGAAAAGGAGGTCATGCAGCTTATCCTCACCATACCAAAGATATGGTAGTGGCAGCGGCCATGCTCGTGAGCCAGCTGCAGACGGTTGTCTCCAGAAATATTAACCCGCTGGACAGTGCGGTTGTGACTATAGGAAAAATCACAGGAGGAACCGTCCAGAACATAATTGCGGAAACAGCAAGACTGGAGGGAACCATCAGGACATTATCAGCTGAGTCAATGGATAGTGTGAAACAACGGATTCAGGCCCTGGTAAAAGGGATTGAAATCGGTTATGACTGTGAGGCTGTCATTGACTACGGCAGCATGTACCGCCAGGTTTTCAATGAAGAAAAGGCGACAAGAAGGTTCATTGAATTTCTGCGGACGAAAGAGGATGTAGACCTTGTTCTATGTGATGAGGCTATGACAGGTGAGGACTTCGGCTACATGCTTGAAGAAATTCCCGGTTTCATGTTCTGGCTTGGGGTTAATTCTGAATTCGGGCTTCATCATGCTAAATTAAATCCTGATGAAAAGGCGATTGAATTTGCGATTTCCACTGTGACGGATTACATCAGTACTTTATAAGGAACTAAATAAAAAACAACGTCCTGGAATCGGACGTTGTTTTATTATTATTGTTCTTTCTTTTCGATGTACACTTGATGGGGATATGGAATTTCAATGCCATTTTGATCAAGTGCTTCTTTAAGAGCTTTGCGCAGTTTGCGTTCCACGCCCCATTGCTCCATATTTTTTGTTTTCCCGATCACTCTGATGACCACATCTGATGCTCCAAGCGTCTGGATGCCGATTACATTAGGGCCATCCACAATATTTTCATCTTCGGCTGCTACCTTGTCACAGACCTGCTGAAGGACCGTGATGGCTAGATCAATATCATCATCATAAGAGATCCCTATATCAACAAGTGCCCTCATGTTACCTCTGGAATGATTGCTCAATGAGGTTATTTCCCTGTTAGGGAGGAAGTTCAATGTGCCGTCAAAGCTGCGTATCTGTGTCGTTCTTAGTCCTACAGCCTCAACAATTCCTGAATAACTCCCTGCTGTGACATAATCTCCTACATCAATTTGTTTTTCCAGCAGAATGAAGAAGCCGGTTACCACATCGCTGACCAGTCCCTGTGCACCAAAACCGACGGCAAGTCCAATAATACCGGCACCTGCAAGAATGGCTGTTACCTCTATTCCGAAGATTTGAAGAATGGTAACGAAGAAAATAAAAATCAATACGTAGGAGAAAATGTTTTTTGCCAGGCTCTCCAAGGTTTGTGCTCTCGCCGCAGAGACACTGTTTCTCTCGCTATATTTGCTGAATGCCCTATGCAGAACTTTGTTTCCAAATCCTCTTACTAACAAAAAAGCAATATAAATAGCAATAATCTGCATGAAGGAAATTCCTATTGTGATTAAAAGCCCTGTCCAATCAAAGTCATTTATTCTTTCTGTAAATCCATTCAAGCCTAATATAAAGCCCATCTTAGTCATTCCTTTCATATTAAGGTTATATGTACAAGCAAAAAAGACCTTATAAGTATAAACATAACTTCATTAGTGTTGTCAAAAACCAGACTGTTTTATTCGACAATCATTGCGGAAAATCCTTTTGGTGAAGGTTGATTCTTATTAATTGCTGCTTACAGAAAAATCACAAGGGCCGGATTTTCCTCGGAATTTCTCTCTAAACAGGGAGAGCAGCTCTTTTCTTTCTGGCTTACCAGGTTATCCCGTATTAAGGCGGTAGTTTTCGAAATTTTATTTGGAATGGCAAATTGGTGGAAACGGGACGAGCTGCCTGAAAAAAGTTTCAATCGGGCACTTGAATAATTGAAAAAAGGGAGTAAGCAACTAAAGTGGTAGAAGAGATCGGCCAAATGGCCGATCTCTTCTTATGCTTAGTTAAGTAAAGTATTGATAGTAGTAAAATCAGAATTGATGAAGGATTCTTAAAAAAGTAAAAAATTCAAATAAAAAGGTGGAAAAATATTTCGAAACCCGATATATTAAATAGTACATGAATTTTTTGCATCAAAGAGAGGGGGAAAATAAGTGGATACATTTAAAAAGTTAAAGCAGTTTTACTGGCCTTACAAAAAATTCTTTTTCATTTCGATTATTTTCTTGGTTTTCGTAACAGGTATCACAGTGGTTTATCCGATCATCCTGCAGAGGACAATCGATGATGTGATATTGCAGAGGGAGTTTGGCCTGGTACCTTATTTGGCATTCGGTTTCATCTTTATAATGGTCATAAAAGGTGTCACCACTTTTATTCATCAATATAACGGGGATATGTTTGGGATCACAAGTGTGTACAGACTGCGAAATGAGCTGTATGAAAAGCTTCAATATCTTCCGTTCCGGTACTATGATAATGCTAAAACAGGAGATCTAATGTCAAGGCTGACAGCGGATGTTGAGGCATTCCGGTTTTTCCTATCATTCGGGATTTCCGAATTGATCCGCTTCGCCCTGCTTGTCACCCTCAGTTTCGGAGTCATGTTCTACTATTCTCCGTCACTTACGTTCGTGACATTGTCCACTCTGCCGTTTCTCGCTGTGTCAGTTTATAAGTTTGATAAAGCAGTGCATCCGGCTTTCCGTGGAATCAGAAAGTCTTTCGGAAAATTGAATACAAATGTACAGGAAAACATCAGTGGTATCAATACGGTGAAATCCTTATCAAGGGAAGACTTTCAAATCGATAAGTTTAACTCATCGAATGGAGATTACAAGGATAAGTACCTGTTAACATCGGATGTTTGGGCAAAGTATTTCCCCCTTATGGAGTTTCTGGGGAATGTCAGTGTTGTCCTCCTGCTTTCATATGGCGGATTCCAGGTCATGAACGGCAGCTTATCACCAGGTGAGCTGGTGGCCTTCTACAGCTTGCTGTGGTACATCATTTGGCCGATAATGAACCTTGGATTCACAATCAACCAATTCTCGCAATCTAAGGCATCTGGTGAGCGCCTGCTTGAAATTCTCGAAGCGAATGAAGACATTGTCGACAAAGACGATGCTGTCAAAGTCGACAGAATGAAAGGTGACGTAGAATTCAAAAATGTTACTCTGAAATATACAAAGGATGATGAAGAGGCGCTCGAGGGAATATCATTCAAGGCTGAGCCAGGGAAAGTCATCGGCTTGATAGGCGGGACTGGATCCGGGAAAACCAGTATCACTAACCTGATGACCCGGTTTTATGAGCCAAGTGAAGGCGAAGTGCTGATTGATGGAAGACCGGTTCAGGACTATGCCATTAAATCGTTAAGAAAAAATATTGGGTTTGTTCTGCAGGAATCCTTCTTGTTTTCTTCTACAATCAAGACGAACATTTCCTATGGAAGGCCTGAAGCTACTATGGAAGAAATCATCGATGCCGCCAAAAGGGCACAGGCTCATGACTTCATTGCAGAACTTGAAGACGGCTACGATACAAAGCTGGGGGAAAGAGGCCTCGGCCTTTCCGGCGGGCAAAAACAGCGTATTGCTATCGCACGTGCGATCTGCACAGATCCAAGTATCCTCATATTGGATGATGCAACAAGTGCAGTTGATATGGAAACAGAGTTCAAGATTCAACAAGGCTTCAATGAGGTGATGGCTGGTCGAACGACCTTCATAATCGCCCATCGTATTTCTTCTTTGAAACATGCAGATGAAATCCTTGTGCTCGAAAACGGAAAAATCGTTGAGCGCGGGGTCCATGACTTCCTGCTCAAAAACAATGGACCATATCAACGAATTTATGATATTCAATATAAAGATCAGAAAAAAATCCTTCAATCACAGCAAGGGTAGGTGAGACGATGAAAAATAAGGAAAAAACAAATCAGAAAATCTTAGAAAGGTTTTATTATTCAACCGACCAGGTGATTGATAAACCTTTTAACTGGAAACAGCTCTGGAGGCTGCTGACCTATTTGAAGCCTTATTCAAAGAGCCTGCTGCCGCTTTCGGTCATCATGGTGTTGATCACCACAGGGGTCAGATTGGTCATTCCTATCTTGATCGGTGTCTATACTCTCGATAAAGCAATCATTGAAAGGGACAGCTCCATGCTGACCACCTTGGTGATTTCAATTGCCGGCCTCTATATACTTAGTTACATAGCCAACGTGCTGAGGATCCGGTGGATGAACATGCTTGGCCAGGGGGTCATTTATGATCTGAGAAAGCACTTGTTCTCACATGTACAGCGGCTTTCACACAGATTTTTCGATCAGCGCTCGGCCGGTTCCATACTTGTCAGGATCATGAATGACATTAACTCACTTCAGGAACTGTTCACTAATGGAGTCATTAATCTCCTCATGGATATGATCCTGCTGATCGGAATTATTGTCATCCTGTTTACTTTAAGTCCGCCTTTGACTCTTGCGGTACTTGTGATTCTCCCGCTCATGTTCTTCATCTCAACGAGCTTGAGAAAGAAAATAAGAAGATCATGGCAGATGGTCCGCTTGAAACAGTCTAAATTGAATTCACATCTGAATGAAAGCATTCAGGGCATCCGTGTAACCCAATCGTTCACACAGGAAAAAGAAAATATGCAATTCTTCGATGGTGTCAATACAGAAAGTTTTGACAGCTGGAAGAATGCGACAAAAAAGAGTGCGATGTTCAGGCCGCTGGTCGAATTGACAAATGCTGTTGGTACTGCTGTCCTAATTTGGTTTGGTGCCATCTTGATTCAAGGAGATTCACTTACATTGGGTGAATTCGTTTCTTTCGCCTTCTATCTGGGAATGTTCTGGGAACCAATCTCACGCTTAGGAATGGTATATAATCAACTTTTAGTTGGAATGGCCTCATCTGAAAGGATTTTTGAATTCCTTGATGAAAAACCGAATGTGGGTGAAAAGCCAAATCCTAAAGAGTTGAAGGATATCGATGGACTCATCCAGTTTGAGAATGTTGATTTTGCTTATGACAGCAAACGGAAAGCACTCAATAATATATCCCTTGAAATGAAAGCCGGGGAAACCGTTGCGCTTGTCGGCCATACAGGGTCCGGTAAAACAACCATAGCCAACTTAGTCAGCCGTTTCTATGATCCTACAGGAGGGTCAGTCAAGATTGACGGCCATGACCTCAGGGACGTTTCTTTAGCGAGTCTGAGAAGCCAGATCAGTATTGTGCTTCAGGATACGTTTATCTTTTCAGGTACTATCAAAGAGAACATACTCTTTGGTAGGCCGGACGCCTCTGATGAGGATGTATTGGAAGCAGCCAAGGCTGTTGGAGCCCATAAATTCATCGAAAAACTTCCGCAGGGATATGAGACGGAAGTTGAAGAAAGAGGAAACATATTGTCTGTAGGTGAACGACAGCTGATCTCCTTTACAAGGGCGCTGCTGGCCGATCCTAGGATCATCATTCTGGATGAGGCTACTGCTTCTATTGATACAGAAACGGAAGTCCAGATTCAGGAAGCGCTGAGAACGCTGCTGAAGGGCCGTACAGCTATCATGATTGCCCACAGGCTCTCTACAATCAGGGAAGCGGATAATATCTTTGTACTCGACCACGGAAACATCATCGAACATGGTAACCATGATGAATTGATGGATCAGCAGGGAGAATACTTCCACTTAGTGAAAGCTCAATTTAAAATGTTAGAAGTTATTTAAATAAGGCTCTTTTCGTAAACTTTGCTGCTAATTGATACTAATTCCGAGAAATTTCAATCGCAAGAAGGAAAAAATAGAGATAAAACTCTTAGTATCCGGGGGAAAATCCGGCTCTTGGGATATTTCCGAAAGCAACAATATATGCGAAAACAGCCTTAAATAAACAGAACCGTCCTTCAAAGAAGGGCGGTTTTGTTTGAGGGTCTTGAAAACCCCTGGCTATGACGGGGGTTCCAAAGAGCTTATAGTGTGGTAGAGAACGCCCTCTTTCTATAGAAAAAGCCGGTTCCTTATCACTGCATGCCATTCCAGCAGGAGGGGAGGTATCCTTGCCGATTGGCATTACAAAAAAAGCCTAAAATAAGCGGAGTTTTTCCGGTTAAGCTAAAGAATTGAATGTGATTTAGGGTATATAAGCGGAATTTTTCCGCTTAAGCACAGCGAAATGAACTATTTTCGAATCATTTTTACAAATAAGCGGAATTTCTTCGCTTATTATAGCTATTCTTTCTCACTATGACTCAAATAAGCGGAATTTCTCCGCTTATTTCCCCACTTTTTTTCAGCCGGAATAAATAGCCAGAGAAAATAATTTATTCGACCTTATAGGCCGAGGCCGGCAAGAGAGGCCTTGAGCCGCGGAGCACACCACCTGTTCACACTGGCCGCTCTGAATAGGTTGAAAAATAATGGCGGTCTCACAATAAAGAAGACATAGAAATACCAAATTCTTTTCGCTGGATAATGCTCATTACTTCACAAACTCATCCAGAGGTTTTATAATGGTGAAAAAGTGATATCTATAAGTATAGTAGATTGATAGGGGGGATACGTATGGAGCTGGATAGTGTCATGTTGAGCAGGATGCTCACTTCAGTGACCCTGGCATTTCATATAATTTTTGCAACAATCGGTGTCGGGATTCCTGTGTTGATTTCGATTGCAGAGTTCATAGGAATCAAAAGAAATGACGGACATTACATATTACTTGCAAGAAGGTGGGCCAGAGGCTTCACCATTACGGTTGCTGTGGGTGTTGTTACAGGTACAGCGATAGGTTTGCAGTTATCCTTGCTGTGGCCTTCTTTTATGCAGGTAGCGGGACAGGTAATCGCGCTGCCATTATTTATGGAAACCTTCGCGTTCTTTTTTGAAGCGATTTTCCTGGGGATTTATTTATACACTTGGGACCGGTTTAAAAACAGAATGACCCATTGGCTGCTGACTATTCCGATCATCATCGGATCTTCAGCTTCTGCCTTGTTCATCACAATGGTGAACGCATTTATGAATACTCCTCAGGGGTTTGATCTCGAGGGAGGGAAAGCGGTCAATATTGATCCAATCGCAGCGATGTTTAATCCGGCTACACCGACAAAAGTGTTTCATGTTCTCACTTCAGCTTATCTTACTTCGGCCCTGATTTTGGCGGCCATCACTGCTTTTGCGATTCTACGGAAAAAAGGCAGTGCATATCATAGGAAAGCTTTGCGCCTAACCATGGTCTGCGGATTGATATTCGCTGTAGGAACAGCAGTAGCCGGAGACGTATCAGCCAAGTTCCTTGCCGAATATCAGCCTGAAAAACTGGCTGCCGCGGAATGGCATTTTGAAACAGAGAGCAATGCTGATTTGATCATTTTCGGAACACTAGATGAAAACAATGAAATTCACAATGAAATAAGAATCCCTGGCTTCCTCAGCTTCCTGGCAGGAAACTCCTTCGATACCGAAGTAATCGGCCTTGAAGAATTTCCGGAAGATGAGCTGCCGCCATTAGTTGTGCACTATCTGTTTGATTCGATGGTTTCAATAGGAATGTTCACGCTGTTTATTACATCGCTGTTTGTCCTTTTTTGGAAATGGAAGAAGCGGAATGAGTGGAACAAGCCTCTTCTTTGGGGAATTGTAGCCAGCGGCCCTCTGTCAATGCTGGCGATTGAATTTGGATGGATATATGCAGAAGTAGGGAGGCAGCCTTGGATTTTGCGAGGGTATATGAAGGTGGCGGATGCTGCAACCAAAGCGGATGGAGTAGGACTTTCCTTTGCGCTCTTCGTGATTTTGTATATTATTTTAGGGATATTCTGTGTGACTGTTTTAATTAAAATGTTCAAGAATAAACCGCCTGAAGTCGAATATGAACAAAGGTTTAAAAGCGGAAAACTCCAATAGGCAAAGAATTGCCATGAACTACTTTGGGGTACGAGAAAGAAGCGACTGAAAGAGGAGGGAAACTAGTGAGTCTTGAGGTATTAGGGATTACAGTGCTTTGGGTTTTCCTATATGGTTACCTGATTGTTGCTTCGATTGATTTTGGGGCAGGCTTCTTCGCCTTCTATGCGAAGGTGACGAAAAAAAAGCATACTGTCAATGATTTAATAAGCAGGTATCTATCTCCTGTCTGGGAAGTTACAAATGTATTCTTTGTATTTTTCTTTGTAGGCCTTGTAGGATTTTTTCCAGATACCGCCTACTATTATGGAACCGCGCTGCTTCTCCCTGGAAGCATCGCTCTAATCCTTATAGCGATCAGGGGAGCCTTTTATGCTTTTGGCAATTATGGGTCAAAAGATAATGTATTTTTCTTGTTTTTATATGGAGCTACGGGACTGCTGATTCCTGCCGCCCTGTCAACGGCGCTGACAATTTCAGAAGGAGGATTCCTTAAAGAGACTGAGGACAGGGTTGTTTTCCTTGCCGGTGAATTATTTACCAGCATGTATTCTTGGAGTGTGGTCCTGCTGGCTATAGTCTCTGTACTATTTATTTCCTCAGCATTTCTGACATATTATGCTGACAAAGCACATGATCTGGAAGCGAGGGAGGTCGTAAGAAAATTCGCCCTGTTTTGGAGTCCGCCGACTATTTTAGCTAGTCTCCTGGTATTCGCAGGACTAAGGGAACATAATCTTGAACATTTTCAGAACGCATTGGATATATGGTGGATGTTTGGATTATCACTCTTATTTTTCCTGGGAGCTTCGGGACTTATCTATAAACGGACGAAACTAGGCATTGCTTTCATCATGGTCATGCTTCAATTCTTTTTTGCTTTTTTCGGATATGGTGCATCGCATCTGCCTTATATTCTGAAGCCGTTCATCACAATTGAAAGCAGTGTCACAAGTCCGGTTATGGGGACGTCGCTGGTAGTTGTGTTCATCGCAGGTCTGTTTCTGTTGATTCCTTCTTTGATCCTTTTGATGAAACTGTTTCTTTTTGATGCTGATTATGTAAAAGGAAAGAAATAATCTGATTTCATCAACTTTATGGTAAAATTAAGCTATAAGCATTCTCTTATGGTGGTGGAGTTATAGTGAAAAAAGAATTTGTAGTGATAGGTTTAGGGCGTTTTGGGGGAAGTATAGTTCACTCATTGGCTGATCAAGACTTAGAAGTCATGGCAATTGATAAAGATGAAGATAAGGTGAATGAATTTGCTTCTATCGCCTCACATGCCGTGGTTGCGGATACGACAGATGAAGCCGTTTTGAAAAGCCTTGGAATCAGGAATTTTGATCATGTAATCGTTGCAATTGGCGATAATATACAAGCCAGTATTCTGACAACCCTTATGCTGAAAGAAATCGGTGTAAACAACATTACGGTAAAAGCACAAAATGATTATCATGAAAAAGTGCTGAGGAAGATCGGCGCCACTCATGTAGTACACCCTGAAAGAGATATGGGCAGAAGGATTGCCCATAATATCGTTTCTAACAATGTTCTTGATTATTTGGAATTATCTGATGAACATTCTATCGTCGAGATCGTCGCCAATGATCATTTAGATGGAAATTCATTGATTGATCTGGACATACGAGCCAAATATGGGATTAATATTGTTGCAATCAAAAGAGGAAAGGATATTCTTGTATCGCCTCAGGCTGATGAAACGATCCAGGCAGGAGATATTCTGATAGTGATTGGGGCAGATTCTGACATTACCCGTTTTGAGAAGAAAGTGCTGCTCTAATGAATAGTAAAAAGCAGGCTGAATCATATTCAGCCTGCTTTTTTGGTTTGTTCAGGGTATTGTTTATCCCTCGATATCAATAACTTTTAAAAGAGGTCATCATCGAGCTGCTCAGTGCCCGATGGCCGTAACAGCGGGAAAATACAAAGCCCCCGGGGTTTTTAGACTCCGAGGGGCTGGGTGCTTGCACTTTGTTCTGCTGTATTAAACTTCCATGATGATCGGCAGGATCATTGGACGGCGTTTAGTTTTTTCATATAGGAATGGTGCTAATGTATCAGTGATTTCATTCTTGATTTCTGACCACTGGCTTGTCCTGCGCTCAAGAAGTTTGGTTAAATGTTTATTGATGATATTTTGAGCTTCATTGATCAAATCACCAGATTCTCTCATATAGACAAAACCTCTTGAGATGATGTCAGGGCCGGAAGCAATTTTGAAGTCGCTCATGTTGATGCTGACGACAACAATGACCAATCCTTCTTCAGAAAGGATTCTTCTGTCGCGGAGCACTATATTGCCGATATCGCCAATACCGCTTCCATCAATATATACAGATCCGGATGGGATCTTGCCTGCAACCTGGGCAGTATCATTGCCAAGGGCCAGTACTTCACCGTTATCCATGATGAAACAATTGTCCGGTTCAACTCCACAATCTACAGCAAGCTGGTTATGCATTTTCTGCATCCGGTACTCTCCATGGATTGGCATGAAATATTTAGGCTTAATGAGCCTAAGCATAAGTTTCTGTTCTTCCTGGCTTCCGTGGCCGGAAGTATGGATATCATTCAAAGAGCCATGAATTACATCAGCACCTGCACGGGACAACATGTTAATCGTGCGATTTACACTGATAGTATTTCCGGGAATCGGTGAAGATGAAAAGATAACCGTATCTCCAGGGTGAATCTGGATTTGTCTGTGTGTACCGTTGGCAATTCTGGAAAGAGCTGCCATAGGCTCTCCCTGGCTTCCAGTACAAAGGATGGTCACTTCTCCCGCAGGCAGTCTATTGATTTGGTTTGATTCAATAAACGTACTCTCTGGTGCCTTGATGTATCCCAATTCTTGTCCGATACGGATATTGTTCTCCATGCTTCGGCCGAATACCGCGACTTTCCTTCCGTGCTTAACCGCAGCATCTATAACTTGCTGCAATCTGTAGATGTTAGAAGCAAAAGTAGCAAATATGACCCTTCCTTCTACTTTCCGGAAGATATCATCAATGCTTTCTCCGACTTTTCTTTCAGACATAGTAAAGTTAGGTATTTCACTGTTAGTGCTGTCAGATAGGAGGCAGAGAACACCTTCCTTGCCGATTTCTGCCATCTTGGTCAAATTGGCCGGTTCGCCAACTGGGGTGAAATCAAATTTGAAGTCTCCTGTATGGACCACATTTCCTGGAGGTGTCTTCACGACAACTCCATAAGAATCGGGAATACTGTGAGTCGTTCTGAAAAAGCTGACTGCTGTTTTTCTGAACTTAATCACATCTTCTTCCTGAATGACATTAAGCTTTGCAGTGCGTAACAATCCATGTTCTTCGAGTTTGTTTTTCAATAATCCAATCGCCAGCTTACCGCCGTATATCGGGATATTGATTTCTCTAAGTAAATATGGAATTCCGCCAATATGGTCCTCATGGCCATGTGTGATGAAAAGGCCTTTGATTTTATCAGCATTTTTCACTAAATAGGTATAATCCGGGATAACATAATCGATTCCCAATAATTCATCTTCCGGAAACTTGATTCCTGCATCAATTAAAATGATTTCGTCCTGAAATTGTACACCGTAAGTATTTTTACCGATTTCGCCCAAACCGCCAAGTGCGAAAACAGCTGTCTGATCATTTTTAACAAATTTCATAATATTAGTAACTCTCCACCTTATAGTTTTCTGATTGCTTCTCATATTCAAGATGTGAGTTATCAAGCAATTGAACAAATTCGATATTATACGGTTTATCTTTCAATTTCAGGCGGACATCACGTTCTGAATCAGCTTCCACATACAGGGTCATCGTGCATTCGCGCACAGGGATTTCCTGTTTTGTTTCCTGATAGTAAACTTTGTAAATCATTTTTCTCTCTCCTTATCCGTAATCAAAATGTAACTTTTTCTATTATATAAAAAGTTTTAAAAGTTTTCATGCATTCAACATAATAAGAACCCTCTATGTATAAATGCTGATAGTATGTTGAAAGAATACCGGCTTTTCATTCCGTCCTGCCGAATTCATTCTTTACTATCATTAAACAAAGAACAGCCCTCCTAAACGTGAGGGCCTGCACATTTAAGCGATTGTTTTTTTTCTGAGTACATCCTTCCATTGTTTCAAGAGCTTCTTTCTAAGCTTCTTTAACATCTGGATCACTCCTTAATAGTAGTTTACCTAGAATTGGTCTTAAAGTAAAGTTTACCCGCTAGGCTCCTGTCTCTTTTTTCGATTTTAGTATATGGAATTTTTGACAGATTTTACGTGGATAAGATTGGAAGAGTATAGTTTTAGCCTGTTTTACTTTATTCTAAAAGCCTGCTTTCGCTAAGATTGTGGATAGGTAAATGTTCCGAAGAAAAAAAGGCGGTCTTACCTTTTCTTCTCTGCGGGTTACTTAATTCCATGAGCCTGCGAGCTGGTAGGGGACACCTGCTAGTCCCACAGGAGGTCGCACTCCGGGAGCTGAGATTCTTCTAAGTAAAATGGGGGGCAGAGGATAAAATAGAATACCAAAGCAACAATCCTTTAGAAAAGAGCCTTCTAAAAACAGAGGCTTTCCATTGTAGACACATTCCACGATTGAAGTGTGAGTTGTATTGCAAACTGGGCTCTCAGGATGGAAGGGCCAACTCTTCAGCTAAATGATTCCCGCTGCACTCTGGTGGTTAAATGCAGTCATCAGTGAATTCTGCCTCTTTTACGAGATCGCAATGTTTCTTAAAGAACTCCCGAGTGACACCAGAGCGCCTTTTCCAGACTTCAGGTGTTCTTCAGGAAACTCAAGAGACTCTTTTTTGGACCTTGTAGTGTCCTTCAAGAAACTCCCGAGAGACACCGAGGTCACTGAAAAAGTCCTGCAAAGATTTAAAATTGTTGAAACGTACCTTTTCCGCTTCCAATATGATCAAAGAGTGTTGGCTTCCGTCCAAAATTACCCGGCTTCGCTGGGCCGGAGCCTGATCTTATAGAGAAAGCTCCTGTTAGTGCCATAATTAAGTGCCCAGCAGTAAGAATAAGGGAACTTTTTTCCCTTATTCTTAAAACTAAGGATTCTGGCATAAATGGAGGAAATTTTTTCTCTTATTTGATTAAAAAGCACATTTTTTAGTGGGTGAACTTATATAAGGGAATTTAATTCCCCTATTTAAGCTTTTTTTTAATGTTTTTTAATTTGGCTCTTTTCGCAAAGATTGTGGCTATTTTAAAAGTAATGGACTTCCGCTCCAGGCGCGCGACTCCGCGGGGCGGGCGTTGAGCCTCCTCGGCTTCGCCTGCGGGGTCTCACCTGTCCCGCTAGTCCCGCAGGAGGTCGTACGCCTTACGCTCCAATCCTTCCCCGTGAAATGAGGAGGAGATAAAATAGCATTCAAAAGCAACAATCTTTTAGAAAAGAGCCTTTAATTTATAAGGGAACTTTTTTCCTCTATTTACTACCCAACCTACTGAACAGCTTGGATAAGTGCCACCGGTCACTGCCATGAAACAGCTTCTTTGCATCGACTAGTTATGGAAGATCCTTACCAGCTCCTACAGCAAAATGTTCTAAAAAAAAGAACAAAGAATTCTAACGCTATGGAGTAAAGAGAGCAACATATTCATTATTTTTCTGTGTGAATAAAAAGTACATTCTAATATCTGGTAGATTTTCAGCGCCCTCTTGACACAAGTGTTCTTTTTTGGACCTTGAAGTGTCCCTCAGGAAGCTCCCGAGAGACACCAAAACCCATGTCTTAGTGGCAGGGGAGTTAATTGACATTTAAAATGGAGAGGTTTAAGTTAATGAAGGAGAATGACAGAGTATTTCAATTGAAGTACCGTCCTAAAACCTACGATTGAAGGGAGATAGAATAGATGTCGAAAATAGTATTTTTTGATATAGATGGCACTTTGCTTGACCATGAAAAAAAATTGCCTGATACAACTAAAAAGGCAATCAAGCAGCTTCAGGATAATGGTACATATGTAGCAATCGCAACTGGCCGGGCGCCTTTTATGTATGAAGGTCTGAGAGAGGAACTTGGAATAGAATCCTTTGTCTCTTTTAATGGCCAATATGTTGTTTTTGAGAATGAAGTGATTTATAAGAACCCTCTTGACAGAGATGAACTGGAAAATTTATTGAGCAAGGCTGAGGGCCTCAATCATCCAGTTGTCCACTTGAATGAGAAGACAATGAAGGCTAATATCCAACATCATCCTTTCATTGAAGAAAGCATGTCCAGCTTGAAGTTCCCCCACCCGGATTTTCAGCCTGATTTTTATAGTGATAAGGAAATTTATCAATCCCTGCTGTTCTGCCGTGATGCAGATGAACCCATTTATCGGGAGATGTATTCAAAATTCAATTTTATCAGGTGGCATGAGTATTCCATGGATATTTTGCCAAGAGGCGGCTCAAAAGCAGAGGGAATTAAAAAAATGATTGAAAAAATGGGCTTCGATATCAGCGAGGTATATGCGTTTGGAGACGGCTTGAATGATATAGAAATGATTGAAGCGGTGGGTACTGGTGTGGCCATGGGGAACGCAGTGCCAGAAGTAAAGGAACATGCAGACCTCATTACCAAATCGGTGGATGAAGATGGGATTTATCACGGTCTTAAAGAACTGTCCTTAATATAAGGAACTTTACAGAAAAAAAGGAAGCTCAGTTCAGCTTCCTTTTTGGCTTTTTATCCGGGCTCTATTCGTAAACTTTGCTGCTGGTTACTAACTAATTCCGCTAAAAACAACCTACCTTCACCGGAATAACCTAGTTAGCATGAAAAGAAAAGAGCTGCTATCCCGATTAAAGAGAAAACCCTTAGTAAAGGGGAAAAATCCAGCTCTTGGGGTTTTTCGAAAGCAACAATCTATGCTAAAACAGCCTTTATCTATCTACCGGTGTTGCATCCGGAATTGGAGCCATAGGATTTTCGGCATCGATATGATCATAGAACATAATGCCGTTGAGGTGGTCCAGTTCATGTTGAAAGACGATAGCGGGCATTCCTTTCAGTCTGACTTTTACTGGATTGCCCTCGATATCGATTCCCTTGACGGTTATCCTGGCATAGCGGGGAACGTATCCGGGAACATGGCGGTCTACTGATAAGCAGCCTTCACCGCTTGTCAGGTATGCTTTTTCAACAGAATGACTGACGATTTTCGGATTGAATAATGCATAGCTGTATAGATTCCCTTTTAAATCGGTAACATGCACAGCAAGCATTCTTTTCAACACATCAATTTGAGGAGCTGCCAGTCCGATGCCGGTCCTCAGCCCGTACTTCTGGGCAGTTTCCGGGTCCTGGCTGTTTTTAACATACTCAAGCAGGCTGCCAAGAATTTCTTTATCTTCTTCAGAGGGCGGCATTGCTACTTCTGCGGCAGCTTTCCTTAAGGATGGGTGTCCCTCGCGTATAATATCTTCCATAGTGATCATAGAGTTTTCCTCCCAGTATTGCTCAGCGTGATTTTTCAAAAGATAAGAAAGTATAAAGTTTTTATTCTAAAATTAAAGAGCGTTTCTGAATCCAGCGCCCAGCCCCTCGGGATCAAATAACCCCTGGAGAATAAAAGGAAAGACCGCCTTTTTTTCTCCAGAGAACATTCGCCTGTCGGGGCTAACGGGGCGCTTGCGCTTTTTTATGATTATAGTCTAACAGACCCCAAATAAAAAGTTAACTACATTTTCAAAGGGATATTCCTTGACATACATTTTCACTTTTATCATAGTTATTAATTGAGGACAGGCAATATACCCAGTATCATTATTATTACTATTAAAAGGGTTAATGTTCCTGCAAGAGATCGTTGGAAGAACTTTCGATTGTCAAAGGTTAAAAGTGGGGATATAGTAGTAAATGTCATTAATATAAGGGGGACTTAGAGTGTATAGACTTCGAGGAGTTTTGGCTGCTGCAGGTGCCGCTGTCCTGCTTACGGGATGTATGGGCGGAAGTACACCTCAAGAAATGGTATACAACACTTTGGAAGATACAGTCAAAAAAGAAGAAACGCTTAAAGAAACGCAAGAGCCATTGACCAAGCTGGAAGAAGAAGAGCAGGAGCTGTTTGATAAAGCGATCAGCTTGAGCATGGAAGAAATTGAAGAAATCAGGAAGATAGCGGATCAGGCACTTGAGAATATCAGTGAAAGAGAAAGCCTGATTAATGAAGAATCCGAAGCGATTGCTGATGCAGAAGAAGCTTTCGAGGCAGTCGAGTCTTCAATTGAAGAAATCGAGGATGAAGAGTTGAAAAAAGAGGCTGATAATCTTTCTAATCTTATGAATGAGCGTTTTGCTGCTCATTCAGCGATGGCAGATTCTTATTTGCAATCTCTATCGAGCGACAGGGAACTTTATGAGTTATTGAAAAAGGAAGACCTGACAATGGAAGAGCTGCAGTCTCAAATTGAAAAAGTAAACGCCAACTATGAAACAACAATGGAACTTAATCAGACTTATAATCAATTAACAGAAGAAGTTAATGGATCAAAAGTTTCTTTCTATGAAAATGCAGAAATAGATATTGATACAGAGGCTTAATGCTAATCACCCGGTTAAGTGGAATTATCCACGAAGCCGGGTGATTTTTACGTTTAAGGCAAGATCGGCTTTACGAAATCACCTTACACGCACAGTTATAGACATTACTCCTTCAGACGGCAGGGAGGACAGGCAGAGAAGACCAAGACAGGTACTGTGATTAATGTATAACAGTTATAAGAATGTTGTTCTGTTTTATAATACAGGGGTGAGTATTCTATTAATACAGATTACTTTTACGTGAAGCTACCGAGTATTTCACCTTTTCAAATCAGGTTGATTTTATAAGTATTACTCGTTGACTTCTATAAAAACAGTGGTGTAAACTATTAGAGGTAATGACACAGTGTATTAGTTTTATTAAGAAAATGACTAGTACAGTTTATTTTTTAAAAAGCTGATTAAAGAGTTTTCTTTTATGTGAATTGTGGAAACATATGTTTAAAGATGTGTATTTACCAAAATTATGGTTGTCACATACATTTCTGGACACCCTAATCACTGTATGTAAAAAAACTCTAAAATATTAGGATAAAGAAAGGAAGAGGTGACTTCGATGGCTTCTAAATCTAAGAAGGCACAATTCGATGCGAAAAAAACGCTTGAGAATATTGAAGCGCAATTCGAAATGGTACAAATTTTAAACGAAGAAGGCGAAGTGGTTAATCAGGATGCAATGCCTGATTTAAGCGATGAGCAATTGCAAGAGCTTATGCGCCGCATGGTTTACACTCGTATTCTTGATCAAAGATCAATTTCCCTTAACCGTCAAGGCAGATTAGGATTCTACGCGCCTACTGCAGGACAGGAAGCGTCACAAATTGCTTCTCATTATGCATTGGAGAAAGATGACTGGATTCTTCCAGGATACCGTGATGTACCTCAGATCATCTGGCACGGTCTGCCATTATACCAGGCTTTCTTATTCTCCCGCGGACATTTCAAAGGAAATCAGCCTCCTGAAGGTGTGAATGTATTATCACCGCAAATCATCATCGGTGCACAATACATCCAGACAGCCGGTGTGGCCCTTGGATTGAAAAAACGCGGCAAGAAGTCTGTTGCGATCACTTATACTGGTGACGGCGGATCTTCCCAAGGTGACTTCTATGAGGGAATCAACTTTGCCGGAGCATTCAGTGCACCAGCGATTTTTGTTGTTCAGAACAACCAATTTGCAATTTCCACGCCTCGCGACAAGCAGACAGCTGGTAAGACAATTGCCCAAAAAGCTGTTTCCGCAGGGATTCCTGGAGTGCTCGTGGATGGAATGGACCCGCTCGCAGTATATGCTGTTACGCGTGAAGCACGCGACCGCGCAGTGAATGGAGAAGGCCCGACATTAATCGAAACGCACTGCTACCGTTACGGTCCTCATACAATGGCAGGTGACGACCCGACACGCTATCGTTCTTCTGAAATGGATACTGACTGGGAGAAAAAAGATCCTCTAGTACGTTTCCGTAAATTCCTTGAAGGTAAGGACCTTTGGAGCGAAGAAAAAGAAAATGAAGTAATCGAACAAGCGAAAGAAGATATCAAGGAAGCAATCAAGAAAGCAGATGGAGCTCCAAAACAAAAAGTGACGGATTTCATCAATAACATGTATGAGAAGCTTCCTCATAACTTGCAAGAGCAATTAGAAATCTATAAAGAGAAGGAGTCGAAATAAGCCATGGCGCAAATGACAATGATTCAAGCTATCACTGATGCAATGCGCACTGAACTGCGCAATGATGAAAATGTGCTTGTTTTCGGTGAAGACGTAGGATTGAATGGCGGTGTTTTCCGTGCAACAGAAGGTCTTCAAAAAGAATTTGGGGAGGACCGTGTATTCGATACACCCCTTGCAGAATCAGGGATTGGCGGATTGACTGTCGGACTTGCCCTTGAAGGCTTCCGTCCTGTACCTGAAATCCAGTTCTTCGGTTTCGTATACGAAGTAATGGATTCAATCAGCGGTCAACTGGCTCGTATGCGTTACCGTTCCGGTGGTACTTATACTGCGCCTGTAACAATCCGTTCACCATTTGGAGGAGGAGTACATACGCCTGAGCTCCACGCTGACAGCCTTGAAGGCCTTGTCGCTCAGCAGCCTGGCCTTAAAGTTGTGATTCCTTCCACTCCATATGATGCCAAGGGTCTTTTGATTGCTGCAATCAGGGACAATGATCCTGTTATTTTTCTTGAGCACATGAAATTGTACCGTTCATTCCGTGAAGAGGTTCCTGAGGAAGAATACACAATTGAAATCGGGAAAGCGGACGTTAAACGTGAAGGAACTGACCTGTCCATCATCACTTATGGTGCGATGGTACATGAATCTCTAAAAGCAGCTGAAGAACTTGAGAAAGAAGGACATTCCGTTGAAGTTGTAGACTTAAGAACGGTTAGTCCTCTTGATATTGACACAATCATCGCTTCAGTTGAGAAGACAAACCGTGCAATCGTTGTTCAGGAAGCCCAGAAGCAAGCGGGTATCGCTGCTAATGTGGTTGCTGAAATCAACGACCGTGCAATCTTGAGCCTGGAAGCTCCAGTTCTGCGTGTAGCTGCACCAGATACTGTATATCCTTTCTCTCAAGCGGAGCCGGTATGGCTTCCTAACTTTAAAGATGTTATTGAAACAGCAAAGAAAGTACTAAACTTCTAAGAACAGCAGGTGGCAGAGCAGAAGGGGGAAAAAACTCCCTTCTCTTTTCCAATCCCGCCAAAAACTATAAGCGAAAACAATAACAGGAGGTATAAACCTATGTCATTTGAATTCAGGCTGCCGGATATCGGTGAAGGTATTCATGAAGGTGAAATTGTAAAGTGGTTTATTAAACCCGGAGATAAAGTGGAAGAAGACGATGTATTGTGTGAAGTGCAAAATGATAAAGCAGTGGTGGAAATCCCTTCACCGGTTGCAGGAACTGTAGAGGATCTTCTTGTAGAAGAAGGAACCGTTGCAGTAGTAGGCGATGTGCTGATCAAGTTTGACGCGCCAGGATATGAAGACCTTCAGTTCAAGGGCGACCACGGTGATGAAAAGAAAGAAGAACCAAAAGCGAATGAAGTGACAGAAGGACAAGTTCAGGGAGTTGCTGAACAAGGCCAGGCTGTAGGAAAAGAGCCTTCTCAATCTAACACTGATGAACAGACAATCAGTTCCGGTGAACAAGGTGGACAGCAAGGTGAAGAAGTGGATCCTGACCGCCGTGTCATCGCGATGCCTTCTGTACGTAAATTAGCTAGAGAAAAAGGCGTTGACATCCGTAAAGTGTCCGGTTCAGGTAAAAATGGCCGTGTGACAAAAGATGATATACAATCCTTCCTTGAAGGCGGAGCTTCACCAGCCCCTGCTGAGCATAAGGAAACAGCGCCGGCAGCGGAATCTGCAAAAGAGGAAGCACCTAAAAAGGCTGCAGGCCAAAAAGTTCCTGAGGGAGAATACCCTGAGACTCGTGAACCTATGAGCGGAATGCGTAAGGCTATTGCCAAGGCTATGGTGAATTCTAAGCATACTGCTCCACATGTTACCCTGATGGACGAAGTGGATGTTACAAAGCTATGGGCACACCGCAAAAAGTTCAAAGAAGTTGCTGCGGAAAAAGGCGTAAAGCTTACATTCCTTCCATATGTGGTAAAAGCATTAACAAGTGCTCTTAGAGAATTCCCTGCACTAAACACTTCTCTTGATGACAGCACCAGCGAGATCGTTCACAAGCATTACTATAATATCGGTATTGCGGCTGACACAGATAAAGGTCTGCTTGTCCCTGTGGTGAAGAATGCAGATCGCAAATCTATGTTCTCTATCTCAGACGAGATCAATGAACTGGCAGGTAAGGCTCGTGACGGCAAACTTTCAGGAGATGAGATGAAAGGTGCTTCTTGCACTATTACTAATATCGGGTCTGCCGGCGGACAATGGTTCACACCAGTTATCAACCATCCTGAAGTTGCAATCCTCGGTGTTGGACGCATTGCTGAAAAACCTGTGGTTAAAAATGGTGAAATTGTAGCGGCACCTGTGTTAGCATTATCATTGAGCTTCGATCACCGTATGATCGACGGAGCTACCGCTCAACATGCACTTAACCATATTAAGCGTTTGTTGAACGATCCAGAACTTTTATTAATGGAGGCGTAATGCGATGGTAGTAGGAGATTTCCCAATTGAAACAGATACTATAGTAGTCGGTTCAGGTCCAGGAGGATATGTTGCCGCAATTCGTGCAGCTCAGCTTGGCCAAAAAGTTACAATCATTGAAAAAGAAAATATGGGCGGCGTATGCTTGAACGTTGGATGTATTCCTTCAAAAGCACTGATTACAGCCGGTCACCGTTTCCATCAGGCGCAGCATTCTGATGATATGGGAATTGTTGCAGAGAACGTTAAAGTTAACTTCGATAAAGTCCAGGAGTGGAAAGCAGGAGTTGTCAAGAAGCTTACGGGCGGTGTTGAAGGCCTGCTTAAAGGCAACAAAGCGGAAATCGTCCGCGGCGAAGCCTATCTTGTGGATGAGAACACTTTACGTGTAATGGATGAAAGTTCTGCACAGACTTATAAGTTCAAGAATCTCATCCTTGCCACAGGTTCACGCCCAATTGAGATCCCGAGCTTCAAGTTTTCAAAACGTGTATTAGATTCCACTGGTGCATTAAATCTTTCAGAAATCCCTGAAAGCATGGTTGTTATCGGCGGAGGTTACATCGGGACAGAACTTGGAACTGCATATGCTAATCTTGGTACAAAAGTGACAATCCTTGAAGGTGCTGATGATATCCTTAGCGGATTCGAAAAGCAAATGACTCAAATTGTCAAAAAAGGCCTTAAGAGCAAAGGTGTCGACATCGTAACAAAAGCGATGGCCAAAGGCGTTGATGAAACGGACAGTGGAGTTACTGTAAAATATGAAGTCAATGGCGAGGAACAAACTGTTGATGCAGAATACGTCCTTGTAACTGTTGGCCGCCGTCCGAACACAGATGAAATCGGCCTTGAAGAGGCTGGTATCGAAATGACGGACCGTGGTGTAATCAAAATCGATAAACAGTGCCGTACGAATATTTCCAATATCTTTGCAATTGGTGACATTGTTGATGGCCCGCCGCTTGCTCATAAAGCATCTTACGAAGGCAAGATTGCAGCAGAAGTAATTTCTGGCGAGCCTTCTGAGATTGATTATATGGGTATCCCGGCTGTATGTTTCACAGATCCTGAATTGGCGACTGTTGGTTACACTGAAGCACAAGCTAAAGAAGAAGGACTGGAAATCACAGCTGCTAAATTCCCATTTGCAGCAAACGGCCGTGCGCTGGCATTGAACGCTACAGAAGGATTCATGAAGCTGATTACCCGTAAATCAGATGGATTGATCATCGGCGCTCAAATTGTCGGTTCTGGTGCTTCTGATATGATTGCTGAACTTGGTTTAGCAATTGAGTCAGGAATGACGGCAGAAGATGTAGCAATGACAATCCATGCTCACCCAACACTTGGGGAAATTTCCATGGAAGCTGCAGAAGTAGCTATGGGAAGCCCTATTCATATCATGAAATAATTACTAAAAACCTCTTGGATGATCCAAGAGGTTTTTTTCTTTAAAGTTTTTATTAAAAATTAATTCTAGGGTAAACAACTATATCCGTACTGAATTAACTACTTCCAGGTGTCAAGAGTATTGCTGATGGGTGTCAGAATTTCCTTTTTGGGAATGTTTCCAACAACCTTGCAAATAACTTCATTGTCTTCAACTACAAGTAAAGCAGGATACGTATCATTAAGAAAAGCAAAAGAGGAAGCGTGATTTTTATTTTTTGCTACTATAACATAATTATCGAAATGAGAAGGGTAGGTCTCTTTCAGTTCAATCAAAGCCTCGTAATAAGAATCCTCTTCATTAATATTGCTCTCATCTGAGTAAAAAAGGATGCCTTTCTCAATATTGAGCCCGGCTGCCGTCCCGTCATTCTGCAAACTGCACGATGAAAGGAACACGATGTTTCCAAGCAAAAGGACAAACAAAAAAGAATATTTCATTTATTAGCCTCTTTTCAATAGTGTATTTAAAAATTATGCTGTCCAAATGGCTGGTTAGCAGCCTTTTTTATTTAAACTGTAAAATAATTACTAATTTATTTATTTCCATAATTCTAACATATTACTAAATTTTATAGGCCATAATCATCAAATTGTTACAGAATTGAAAAATCTTATAAAAATTTAAGTTTTAAACGGATTCCCAACGTGAATATAATGGTATAAATCCTATTTACAGGGTGAGTGAATGAAAAATTATATTGCTTTTCTATTACAACTCATAATTTGGAGTGCTTTTTCTATCGCACAATGGCTATCAGCTAAAGATCATATAGAGTATAAGTGGATCATGTTCATTGTATTTTTCTACCTCGGCTTTCTGATTGCGAAAAAAATCTTGCAATCTTTCAGAGTAACTTTCATTATTACTCTGATAAGCCTTTTTACATTTTTTTCTTTGAAAATGTTCTTTGAACAAATGATTATCTCTAGTTACTTTTAAAGTTAATGTTATAATTGCAACAGACAACCTATCAGAGGAAGGGGAACAATATGAAAAAATTGATTTACTGCAGTGCACTGCTCCTATTTATCGCAGGCTGTTCCCAACAGCAGCCATCAGAAACAGCAGGTGACAACGAAGGGCAGGGAGAAGTCATCAACGAAGCTGTTGCAGCGGAAGACACTGAGAGTGAAAACACGCAGACAGAGACAGACACATCGACAGAAGAAGAGCCTGCAGGCAATGACGAAGAAGATAAGGAATCCTTGGAAGAAGAAGTCAAGGAACCCCTCTATACGATAAATGAGGCAAATTGGTCTGTACAGCCCATCGGTGATGCCAACGAGAAAGTCGCATTGCTGACTATTGACGATGCACCGGACAAGCATGCTTTGGAAATGGCAGAAACTCTAAAAAGTCTTGACGCACCGGCGATATTCTTTGTGAATGGACATTTCCTTGATACTGATGAAGAGAAGGAAATTCTGAAGAAAATACATGAAATGGGATTCCCTATCGGTAATCACACTGCTACTCATGCGTCTCTGCCAGACTTGACTGAAGAAGAGCAGCGAGCTGAAATAGTAGAGCTGAATGAGTTGATTACCTCTGTCATTGGAGAGAAACCGAAATTTTTCAGGGCTCCCTTTGGTCAAAATACAGATTACTCTAAAAGTCTTGCCAAGAGTGAAGGAATGACTCTGATGAATTGGACGTATGGTTATGACTGGGAAGCTCAATATCAGAATAAAGAAGGAATAGCTGATATTATGGTCAATACTGAATTGCTGAGCAATGGCGCCAATTTGCTTATGCATGACAGAACCTGGACCAATGAAGCGATGGCTGATATAGTAAACGGTCTAAGAGATAAAGGATTTGAAATTCTTGACCCTGAACTGATTCAAACACCGCAATAATATAAAAAGCCGGCACTCGGATATCCGTTTGCCGGCTTTTTTAATTTAAGCTGTTTTCACATAGATTGTTGCTTTCGGAAAAATCCCAGCAGCCGAATTTTTCACCGAATACTAAGGGATTTCTCTCTAAACGGGAAAAGCAGCTCTTTTCTTTTCATAATTACCAGGTTACTAAAGCGAAATTTGATCAGTTTTTTTGGAATTAGTATCAAATAGCAACAAAGTTTACGAAAAGAGCCTTAATTTAATGGTCTTGAAACCCCCTGGCTATGCTGGGGGGGGGGCCAGAGAGCTTATAGCGTGGTATAGAACACCCTCTTTCTATAGAAAAAGCGGGTTGGTTCCTTATCTCTACATGCCATTCCAGCAGGAGGGGAGGTATCTTTGCTGATTGGAATTAATAAAGCCTAAAATAAGCGGAGTTTTTCCGGTTAAGCTTAAGAATTGAATGTGAATTAGGGTATATAAGCGGAATTATTCCGCTTAAACACAGCGAAACGAACTATTTTCGCATTTTTTTTACAAATAAGCGGAATTTCTTCGCTTATTATAGCTGTACTTTTACACTATGACTCAAATAAGCGGAATTTCTCCGCTTATTTTCCACGTTTTTTCAGCCGAAAAAAATAGCCAGAGAAAATAATTCATTCGACCTTTTGATTTTAAAATAACCCTGCAGGGGTGGAAGCCTCTGTACTTCTGATCAAGCCTACCGGCGGAAGATAGCCAGCTTATTTATCTTTCTATTAAGCTGATGTACATACCATTTGTCATTGCAGACACTGACAAGTTCTTAAACCGTTTATCAGCATTGTTTGTATTTGCATGTGTTTGGTCTAATGTTGTGCTGGCGGGCAATGTGCAGCGATTTTATGAAAGGGCCATGAAGAAATAACAACTCCATTTAAAAAGCCGAGATATAAAGACAAATAGAATCTCATATACTAATGAAGGTAAAAGAATAACTTGAAAAAAGTATATGTGACATACAATTTAGGCTTGATATTTTAATTGTGTTATATTATTATTGATTTATAGGAAGTAAACGCTTTCAAATTACTGCATAATGGGAGGAGTTTTAAGATGGGTACAATTGTTTGTCAGTCCTGCTTAAACACTATTGATCACTTTGAAGATGAGAAGGTATCGGTTTTATTCTCCAGCAGCTGTGATTGTAACAATGAAAACGAATTAGACGATTAAAAGGATATAGCATTCAGGGCCCCGTTTTTTTACGGGGCTTTTTTCATTGCTTGGAAAATTATAATCACCCCTTGTGTTACTTTTAGCTATATTATCCACATCCAGCTTCAGCGCCCAGCCCCTCGGGGTCAAATAACCCACAGAGAATAAAAGGGAAGACCGCTTTTTTTTCTCCTTGGAACATTTGTCTGTCGGGGCTGGACAAGGCGCTTCCGCTTTTGATGCGTCCAGCTGCAGCGCCCAGCCCCTCGGGGTCAAATAACCCAAAGAGAATAAAAGGGAAGACCGCCTTTTTTTCTCTTTGGAACATTTGCCTGTCGGGGCTGGACAAGGCGCTTCCGCTTTTGATATCCCGGAAAGCGAGCGGGGCAGACTCAACAGGTTGAGCGCGGGATATAAAAAAGCAGCCATAAAACAAATCACCACTTCAATTGAAGTGGTGATTTGCTCTGTTATATCTTAAATGGGTTATTACCTGATTGCCTTGTGCTCCTTTATAACCCTGAGGTGTTTAAGGTCAAAGTCCTCAGGCCCTTGGACAGGCAAGCCTGCTTCCACATTTTTGTGAATATAAGTGATGTTTTCTGCGGTAATGATTTCCCCAGGAATAAAGATAGGGATTCCTGGAGGATATACCATGATGAACTCGGCAATGATACGGCCGACACACTCTTCCATCGGAATGACTTCTGTCTCAGCATAAAACGCATCTCTAGGCGTCATGGACAAAACAGGGATATCTGGCAGCAAGACTTCAGCGATTTCCAGCAATCCTTCTTTGCTGGAAAACTGAAAGGACATCTCTGTTAATGCCTCCACCAATTTATCGCCTTCTTTAATAGTGTCTCCTGGTGTAATGATGCAGAGGATGTTGTACATATCTGACATCTCAACCTCAATGTTGTAGACTTCCCTTAACCATTTTTCAGCATCAAATCCGCTGATTCCGAGTTCCTTTACTGAAACAATCAACTTGGTCGGGTCATAATCGAAAGTTGCTTTGGTGCCCAATATTTCTTTTCCAACGCAATAAAGGTCTTGTATTTCATTAATCTGATTTCTTATGCTTTCAGACAGCTCGATCGTTCTTTCTATCAGTTCCTTTCCTTCGGTAGCAAGTCTTTTTCTTGCTGCATCCAAGGAAGCAAGCAGAAGATAGGACGTGGAAGTCGTCGTTAGCATGCTGAGTATAGTCTGTACCCGTTTTGGAGATACAAGGCCCGTCTTCATGTTCAATACAGAGCTTTGGGTCATTGAACCACCAAGCTTGTGGACACTCGTTGCAGCCATATCAGCTCCGGCCTGCATCGCTGACATTGGCAGATCCTCATGAAAATGAATGTGAACCCCGTGGGCTTCATCGACCAGTACAGGCACTTCATAAGAATGGGCGATTTCTACTATCTTTTTCAAATCCGCAGAAATCCCAAAGTAGGTAGGATTAATGACCAGGACTCCTTTGGCATCAGGATGCTGCTCAAGAGCTTTTGCAACCGAATCGTTCGTGATGCCGTGAGAAATCCCCAGAGTTTCGTCGACTTCCGGATGGATAAAAATAGGTGTAGCTCCGGAAAATACTATAGCGCTCATGACCGATTTGTGAACATTTCTCGGAACGATTATTTTTTCTCCCGGTCCACAGACAGACATGACCATCGTCATAATGGCTCCGCTCGTACCTTGTACTGAGAAGAAGGTATAATCAGCGCCAAATGCTTCTGCCGCCAGTTCCTGAGCTTCCTTGATCATTCCTTTGGGCTGATGGAGGTCGTCCAGCGGTCCGATATTGATTAAATCAATCGAAAATGCATTATCACCGATGAAGTTCCTGAATTCTGGATCCATTCCAGTTCCCTTCTTATGGCCGGGAATATGAAACTGTACGGGATTTTTTCTGCTATGTTCTACTAAGCCGGTAAATAAAGGAGTTTTGTATTGAGACAATTCATTCGACACCTCTTTAAAGTCTTTTATATCTAAGCCTTTCCCTTAAAGATAAGGAATTAGTCATTAGGTTCATTAAGATTCTTGATAAAGCAAGCTGTAAGAAGCAGGATTGCTCTTATCGATAAAGAATTATAGCATTTAGCCTTTTCTTTGCATAGTGTAATCAGCCCGCACTTTTAACATTTTGTCGAATTTGAAAGGATTTCATTAGTGAAGGATAGAACTAATTGGTGAAAGGGTGATAATCATGAATTGGAAAACGAGAGTTTCAGAACTGCTGGAAATACAGTATCCAATCATACAGGGAGGTCTTGCCTACCTTGCATATGCAGAATTGGCCGCAGCGGTCAGCAATGCAGGAGGACTTGGGCAGATAACTGCGATGTCGCTTGAAACTCCTGAAAGATTAAAGGAAGAAATACATAAAGTCCGGGAACTTACTGATAAACCCTTTGGAGTTAACTTTGCCATAGGGCAGCACGGCCGTCCTTACAAGGAATTTTTGCAGACAGCCATTGATGAGAACGTTCCTGTTGTGTCGATGACGGGAGGGAACCCTTCTCCAATGTTTGAAATGCTGAAAGGAAGTGCTATAAAAAAACTGGTGCTTGTAGCAGCTAAAAGGCAGGCGGTAAAGGCGGAGGAACTAGGCGCAGATGCTGTCATGGTGGTAGGTGCAGAAGGAGGCGGCCACCTGGGAAAAGATGATATCGGGACCTTTGTGCTGATTCCCCAGGTGGTTGATGCAGTTTCCATTCCGGTCATTGCATCAGGAGGGATAGGAGACGGAAGAGGAATGGCAGCCGCATTATGCCTCGGAGCAGAAGGGGTAGAGATGGGTACCAGATTTATCGCTACTGAAGAATGCATCCATGCATCTCCTGCATATAAGCAGGCGTTGATAAGAGGTTCGGAAAGTGATACAGTGGTCATCAAACGATCGCTTGGCTCTCCTGCACGTGCCATTTCAAATAGCTGGACAGATCAAATACTGACACTTGAAAAAGAAGGTGCGGGATATGAAGGACTTAAGAATCTTATAAGCGGCGAAGCAAATAAGAAATTCATCTATGACGGCAAGAATGAAGAAGGGTTCGGATGGGCAGGACAGGTAATGGGTATGATTGATGATATCCCGCCTGTAAAAGAACTTATGGACCGGATGGTTAAACAAGCTGCAGAGGCCGGTTCTATGTTTGCAAATAAGGAGAACGAATGATCAGCTTGGTGTTATGATAGAATGGAACGCCTTAGGCAGGCAAAGAAAAGGTAAACACTTAAGAAAGCAAGGTGAATGGCATGGAATATCAATATCCTTTTTCGTTGGACTGGTCAACAAAAGAAGTCATAGATGTTGTCGGCTTTTTTCAAAATATTGAAAAGGCCTATGAGCAAGGTATTGAACGGGATAAACTGATGGAGGCTTATAAGCGATTTAAAGAAATTGTTCCCGGTAAAGCTGAAGAGAAAAGAATCTGCAATGAATTTGAGGAATCAAGCGGTTACTCTTCTTACCGGGTAGTGAAGAAAATGAAAGAGTCTGACAGCAATATTGTAAAAATGAAATAGCAGTACGAAAAAGAGGAAAGCCCATATATTACAGGGGCTTTCCTCTTTTTGCATGCTCAGCTCAATGTTTATTTCAGTTTGTAAAGGGGTAATAATTTTACAAACGCATCACTTATTATTTCAATTGTTTCATCCCCTGAGAGCTTGACGGCTTGTTCTCTCGGAATGCGGATTCCGCAAAGGATTTCAGCTTTTTTAACGGTTTGCAGCCGTTGGAATAAAGAGGATAACTCCTGTTCGTCCATCTCAGATAAAGCTCGCGACTCAGGTTTGGTGTGATCTCCCGACCATACGAAATCTTGTGGAATGATCTTTTGAATACGTTCCAGGTTTTGTTCCAGCTTACTTCCAAACTGCTCTTTGCCGGGAGCTTCATAAATCACAGCGAACCAAACGAATACATGGGTTTCCCAAAGGCCGATTTGAAAATGGGGGTGCTTCTTATAGCCTCTTTTATTATTGGCAAATGCAACCCAGGTATCATCCGGCGGGTTCACTGAGCGCCTGGCATGCTTAGCTACATGGGGAAACATTTCATCACCAGTCATGGTGCTGAGGGCAGGGGAGAAATGCTGTCCCAGAATTTCAAGTTTAGGTCGGACGGTCTCTATCAAAGCTTCCATTCGCTCATCCAGACCATCAATGGTGAAGATGTTAAAGTCATTTTCTGTAAAACCAGTAAAGTTCATTTTGTTCCTCCTTATGCTGATGCCATTATTTTATCACAGTCATTTAGGGGAAGGAAAAATGCTGATTCAGGATGAATGGGTGAATGCACATTTTAGTTACGTGTTTCTTAACCTTCACATAGAATGTACTAGATAAATTCAGAAAATTAAGAATAATATTATCAGGAAAGGGTGTACTGTCCATGAAGCAAGTTATGAGTACGACAAGGAAAAAGAATGTCCAGCAACAGCGTATGGCGGTGCTTAAGCTGGAAATGGATTATGAGTTAGCTGTCCTGTTCGAGGCCATGGAAGACAAAAACACTGCAATCCAGGTAAAGACGAAAGAGAAGTTAATGAAAATCAGAGAAGAGCTCCTGAAACTGAAGGCACTTTAAGTTAGAGAAATAATCTTAATCAACATAAATAGCTTTTTAAGCGGACTCTGAAATAGACTTTCAAGGGTTCGTATTTTTGTGGCTGCATGCAAGATGCTTGAAGGGTTTGTCAATATACATTAAGCTTGAAAAAAGTTAGTACATCTTAGTTGGTGAATTGCAAATAATACATAAGACCTTCTAAGCGCTGGTTACGGCCATGGCTTAAAGGACTGGACTCTTACCAGCAATCAAAGAACTGATATATAGAAGGAGGACATCGAATGTCTAACTGGCGGGAAGTTGATACATATGTTAAGCAATGGATTAAAGAAGCTGGTGAAAGAATCCGGCAGTCGTTTCAGACACAATTAAATATCGAAACCAAATCGAACAGAAATGACCTTGTCACAAATGTTGATCAGGAAACAGAACAGTTCTTTATTGAAAGGATCAGAAAGACTTATCCTGAACATAGAATCCTGGGTGAAGAGGGATTTGGAGATGAACTGAAGGATATGAAAGGCACAATCTGGATCATAGATCCAATCGACGGCACCATGAACTTTGTGCATCAGCAGCGGAATTTTGCTATATCCATTGGTATTTATCAGGATGGAGAAGGTCTGCTCGGATACATTTATGATGTTGTTCATGATGAGTTATACCACGCGCGAAAGGGACATGGAGCTTTCGTGAATGAAACGAAGCTTCCTCAGCTAGAAGAAGTGGATGTAAGGGACAGCATAATAGGAGTGAATGCCCTTTGGGTAACAGATAATAAAAAAATTGACAGGGAAGTTCTTGGGCCGCTTGTAAGAGATGTTAGAGGAACCAGATCATATGGGTCTGCCGCTATGGAAATGGCTTATGTAGCATCTGGAAGGATTGACGGCTATATGACCATGAGACTTGCTCCTTGGGATTTTGCTGCTGGAAAGATCATCATTGAAGAAGTAGGCGGAGTCGTAACAAGCCTGGATGGCGGGAAACTGAATATGCTTGAAAAGAGTTCGGTATTCTCCTGTAAGCCCGGCCTTCATCGAAATATCATTGAGACCTATTTGAAAGATGTTAAGTTAAAGAAATAAGGTACTAAAAAAGCTGGCCGATTCTGGCCAGCTTTTTACGTTGAAAAGACTAATGCTCACTAGAGACACAGACTATAATTTTCCTTCTTCTCTATACTTTTTCTTCGTTTTAAAGCCCATTCCCATGACAACTGCCCAAGCAGTAACAGACAATGCAGCGAGGGATAAACTTTTTTCACTTACCGCAATTCCGATGGCCATTATACAAGCGGCTGCAAGAACCGCATACAGAACGAAAACCCATTTAATGTTTTTCACCAATCATTCTCCTTTTAATGAAAAGTTTTACTTGTCTAAAATCTTATCAATGAATGTACATGATAACAAGTATATTTCTCCTGGAAGTAAGCGCATTAACATTTTATTGCCGGGAAACTTTCATTAAGTTAGTAGCCCTGCTTTTCTCCGTGATGAGTTTATAATCCTCTGGGAAAGCCGATATAACTGGAAGCCGCTGAACGGATGCTGACTTCACAACTCCCCTGCGGAGAGGTGCCCCTGGAACGGCAATCAACGTTGAGATTAAAAGCAGTAAGGCTGTCTTCGCAAATATAGTGGCTTTAGGACACCCCCGGATACAAGAGGTTTCTTCTCTAATCGGGGAGATCAGCTCTTTTCTTTTCATGGTTACCAGGTTATTCTTTTTTGGAATTATTATAGAATAGCAGCAAAGTTTACATAAAGAGCCTACATAAAAGCACTACAAACGCCTTCCAATTAAAGGGAATATGCAAAGGGAAATAACTCAATTACTTTACGTAATTCAGTAATGATAAGCATTTCGAGGTGTTTAACTTACCCAAATCATTACTGCAGCAGCAATATTTACAGAAATCTGTTTTTGCTTTTCTGAATGCTGTGATATAATGTCTTAGTTGTTGTTTTTTCAAGCCAACTAGATGCTCTGTACATTTTCAGGTTAGAAGAAAAAACGAGATGCGATATAAAAGAAGGTATCAGAAGCAGGCCGCTTATAGCTGAATTTTATGAAGGAACACATGAAGACAGTTCATAATGTTTGTTTAATATAAATCTAATACGATCAACAATCAGGAGTGAATACATTGAATAAGAGAGACGATTTAAGAAATATAGCAATCATTGCCCACGTTGACCATGGTAAAACGACTTTAGTAGATGAATTATTAAAACAGTCAGGTATTTTCCGTACTAATGAGCATGTTGAGGAACGTGCGATGGATTCCAATGATCTTGAAAGAGAAAGAGGAATCACCATCTTAGCAAAAAACACGGCAATTCAGTATAAAGATACCAGAATCAACATCTTGGATACACCAGGACATGCTGATTTCGGCGGTGAAGTTGAACGGATCATGAAAATGGTTGACGGTGTACTTCTTGTTGTCGATGCATATGAAGGATGTATGCCTCAAACTCGCTTTGTTCTTAAGAAAGCACTTGAACAGAACTTAACACCAATCGTAGTAGTAAATAAAATTGACAAAGACTCAGCACGTCCTGAAGAAGTCATTGATGAAGTTCTTGAGCTCTTCATTGAACTTGATGCCAATGAAGACCAGCTGGAATTCCCGGTAGTATATGCATCTGCAATCAATGGTACGGCATCTGTTGATCCTGATCCAGCTAACCAGGATGAAAACATGCAGTGCCTTTATGAGTCCGTCATTGATAATATCCCTGCCCCAATCGACAATCGCGAAGAACCGCTTCAATTCCAGGTAGCTCTTCTTGATTATAATGATTATGTAGGACGTATCGGTATCGGCCGCGTATTCAGAGGGACGATGAAAGTAGGACAGCAAGTAGCACTGATGAAAATTGATGGAAGTGTGAAAAACTTCCGTGTATCGAAAATCTTTGGCTTTATGGGCCTCAAGCGCGTTGAAATTCAAGAAGCACATGCAGGGGATTTAATTGCAGTTTCCGGAATGGAAGATATCAATGTCGGTGAAACAGTTTGTCCAATCGATCATCAGGATCAACTTCCTGTGCTTCGTATTGACGAACCTACACTTCAAATGACGTTCCTTGTAAACAACAGTCCTTTCGCGGGCCGTGAAGGTAAATATGTCACTTCAAGAAAAATTGAAGAAAGATTGCTTGCACAGCTTCAAACAGATGTGAGTTTACGTGTCGAAAACACAGATTCCCCAGATGCTTGGACAGTTTCCGGCCGTGGTGAGCTTCATCTTTCTATCTTAATTGAAAACATGCGCCGTGAAGGATTCGAACTGCAGGTTTCAAAACCGGAAGTTATTGTACGTGAAATTGATGGAGTGAAATGTGAGCCTGTAGAACGCGTTCAAATCGATGTTCCTGAAGAATATACAGGAAGCATCATTGAATCCATGGGAACACGTAAAGGCGAAATGCTTGATATGATTAACAATGGCAGCGGCCAAGTAAGATTGATCTTCATGGTGCCTGCCCGCGGATTGATCGGCTACTCTACTGAATTCATGACATTGACTCGCGGTTACGGAATCATCAATCATACCTTTGATAGTTACCAGCCTATGCAAAAAGGCCAAGTCGGCGGACGCAGACAAGGTGTTATTGTTTCAATGGAAACAGGTAAATCTTCTCAATATGGTATCATGGGTGTAGAAGACCGTGGAACAATTTTTGTTGAGCCTGGTACAGAAATTTATGCGGGTATGATTGTTGGGGAACATACGCGTGAGAATGATATCACGGTAAATATCACCAAAACAAAGCAAGCGACTAACGTCCGCTCTGCTAATAAAGATCAAACTGTAACAATCAAGAAAGCCCGTATCATGACTCTTGAAGAATCATTAGAATACTTGAATGATGATGAGTACTGTGAAGTTACTCCTGAATCAATCCGTCTTCGTAAAAAGATTCTTGATAAAAATGAGCGTGAAAGAGTTACTAAGAAGAAAAAAGTAGAAACAAACTAGTTAACAGTTTAGGAGTGATCAGGAAATGGATGTAACAGATCGTTTATCCTTTTTCCCATCCCTTTACCGGGTCGAGGAAAATACGGAGCTCGGTATGTGGCTTCTTTACCTTACTATCGTTGCTTTATCAGTATTGGTATACAAGCTGGGGTTCGCAAAAAAATTGCCGTTATTGAAGTCGGCGGTCATTTATTTTTTCCTCGCTGCGGGTTCAACTGTACTGACCTTCTTGGGAATATTTCTTCCTGTAGCTGAAGGACTGGTGGTCGCTGCCTTGATTTTGATTATCTATAAAGTCAGGCTGCGCAGCCATAAAAACGAAGAAGCAAGTTCATAAGAAAAAGCAGAGGACCGAGGTCCTCTGCTTTTTTTAGTCTTTTTTGTGAATAGCCGTTACAATATTTCCCCTGCCTGTATTTCGAGAGACAGACAAATCATTTACACTTTTTTAAAAGGATCAAATTTTCCATTTCTCTAAAACGGGATATAGGTGGTTCAGGGAGAAGGCAAACAGGATATGTGCCAAGCTCCAATATAAAAAGGCTTCCCAGTTATCAACCGCCGGAACCTCTTTTCTGGCCAGGACCGAGAGAGGGAAGTATAAAAAAAGGGCAGGCAGCGTAAGAGCTGCAGCTAATCCCAGCCTCTTCCCATATCTGAGTTTCCATTTTTGTGTCAGGTAATAAAAGACAAGACCTAACAACAAAGAAACAAGCAAGTGGAAAATGAACTCAATCAGCTCCGGCCACTGAATCTTGCCAATGACAGGAATGAAATCAACGTTCAGCAGCAGAATATAGACTTTCTGCCCGGTCGCATTCTCAGCCAACTTTAAAGATAAGCCCATTATGATACCGGAAATGATACCTGCCAGACTTCCTTTTAGAATTGTGCTAGAAGTCATTTTTCGATTTCACAGAACGGTACAGCCTGAAATTTCCGGTGTCTGCCCGTTCTTTTGTTCTATTTGTGATCCGTTCACGACAGCTGTCACACATATAAGTATGGATTGGGCGGTTTCTTAGCCGCTTTGCTGTCAATGATTCATCATTTATAGACTCAATCACATCACACAGAGTGCATTTCACTCTCATATTTAGACACCTCCATGTCTTGATGAGTATGGGTATGTATTCCATTCTAAGTATATCATGCAGACAAGAGTATTTCTTCTTTTAGCAGCCGGCATTCCTAAAATGTTTGCTGGAATGGTGCTGTGAAGAGACCTTTAAACGTCCCTTGGGGAATGATTTGTTTACTTAATAAACTTCTTCTGTAAATGCTTCATTTGTTTTCTTTTCTTTCTTTTTCTGATGTATACTATAGTTAATTAGGGGAGGGATATCAATGAATAGAATTGAAACCAAATTAATTCCTGCTTTGTTTGAAGAACTCCAGAATGAAAAACTCATCTCGGTTTCTACCGTTGATCATGAAACGGGAGGACCTAACTTGAGTGCGATTTCATGGGTTTATGCTGAAAGTGAGGAGAGTATCCTGTTTGTTGTCGACAGCCGTTCCCGAATCATTAAAAATGTGGAGGGGAATCCTCGCGTTGTGCTGAATATCATAGCAAATGAATCCTCCTATGCCATTAGCGGAAAAGCCAAAATGAAAACTGAGAAACTGCTGAATGTTCCTCTTAATCTGTCCCTGATTTCTCTGGAAATTGAAGAAGTGAGAGATGTCATGTTCTATGGGTCCAGGATTTCCGTTGAACCTCAATATGAGAAAACGTACGATAAAGAAGCTGCCGGCAGATTGGACCGGCAAGTGATAGAAGCCATGAAAAAAGCTTAATTCTATGCTTTTCCAAGGCTTCTTTTGTTTTTTTCAGGCTCTTATTGAAAACTTTGCTGCTATAGGTTACTAATTCTAATGAACCTTAACTCGTTGGAATAACCTGGTTAGCAATCCCGCTTAGAGAGAGCCCTAGTATCAAGGGATATCCGAAAGCGGCAAGATATGCGAAAACATCGTTCTTTATTGATTGTTATTTTGATTTCTGTTCATATAATTGTTTGATTGATCCTGCTGTTCTTCCTCAAGCTGTCTCTCTTCCTGTCCATCTGCTTTATCTGTGGATTGTTCAGGAGCATTATCAGGATTATTCTGCTGTGTGTTCTTAGGAAGTTCAGGCATCAATCGCCCAGCGATATCCGATAGTTCGTTCAGCACACCTTGGACAGGCCTTCCATTTTCGATGTCGCTGCCGACTTCCTGCAGTCGTGCATAAAGATCCGGATCAGCCACAATCATGGCTCGTGCTCCGTGAGGGTCGTCTTTCAAGGCCTCTGCAACTGAATACTTTATTGTACCTACTTCAGATCTTTCAACAGCTGAATTGACATCAATGCCAACAAAGGCATATTTTCCTAATACAACTGCTGTGGCATCTTCAACATCAGGTACGGAAGTAGCGATTCTGACCAGATTTTCCGATATTTTCTGGCTTGATTCATTTTGCTGCTCATTCTGTATTTCACTGTTTTCTACATTAATCGGGCGTGGATTATCGCCATTTCCTTGATTATCGTAAGCGGTCTGATTGTTCTGCTGATTACACCCTGAAATCAGGATGATGAGTGAAATTACTGTTAGCCATTTTTTCATTATGCAACCTCCGATTAGTATATCTGTATTTCTTATTGTGTAATCTTCTTCTATATTTATTCCTTAGTTCATATATTTTAGCAACGGGCCGTCCTATTTAAGTGGACTCTTTAGTAATAACCGGATGAAGAGGGTCTACATACAATAGTATAAGAATAGAGGAGCAGGAGGCATCGATTTGAAAAAAATTTATGTATTGGATACCAATGTCTTATTGCAAGACCCGCAAGCAGTTTTTTCCTTTCAAGATAATGAAGTAATCATTCCCGCAGTAGTATTGGAAGAAGTGGACAGCAAAAAACGTTATATGGACGAAATTGGGCGCAATGCAAGACATGTATCAAAAATAATTGATAGCTTACGGCAGCAAGGAAAGCTCCATGAAAGTATTCCGCTTTATAATGGCGGAACTTTGCGTATAGAGTTGAACCACCGGTCCTTTCATCAGCTGCAGGAAATTTTTGTAGAGAAAACAAATGATAACCGTATATTGGCTGTGGCCAAAAATTTATCACTCGAAGAAGAGACAAAAGAAGATGGAAGACAAGTTATATTGGTCAGCAAGGACACCTTGGTCCGGGTCAAGGCAGATGCACTGGGTCTGCAGGCGGAAGATTTCTTAAGCGACAGGGTAGTAGATGTAAGTGATATATACAGCGGTTTCATTGAAATTTACATTCCAAAGGAGCTGCTTGATAAATTTTATGAAAAGGGTGAAATACCATTAGCAGATATCACTCAGCACCCTTTTTACTCTCACCAATTCCTCCTGATGAAAGATTCATTGGGGAGTTCTGCTTCAGCCGTAGGTGTCGTGGATATTACAGGCAGATTTGTGAAAAAGCTGGTGTATGACCAGGATCATATATGGGGAATCAAACCGAGAAATGTACAGCAGACAATGGCAATAGAACTGCTTTTAAGGGAAGACATCCCTTTGATTACCATGGTGGGCAAGGCAGGAACCGGGAAGACTCTTTTAGCTCTTGCTGCTGGCTTGCTGCAAGCCGAAGATCTTCAAGCTTATAAAAAGCTTTTAGTTGCAAGGCCGATTGTTCCTGTGGGAAAAGATATAGGATATTTACCTGGTGAAAAGCAAGAAAAGCTGAGACCTTGGATGCAGCCGATATTTGATAATCTGGAGTATTTATTCAACACGAAAAAACCAGGTGAATTGGACGACATACTGGCTGGCATGGGCTCAATAGAAGTAGAGGCGCTGACTTATATCAGGGGAAGAAGCATACCTGAGCAATTTATCATTATTGACGAGGCCCAGAATCTTACAAAGCATGAAGTAAAAACCATCCTGACCCGCGTGGGAGAAAAGAGTAAAATCGTTCTTATGGGGGATCCCGCGCAAATCGATCACCCTTACCTTGATGAATATAATAATGGCCTGACGTATGTGGTTGAAAAATTCAAGGATCATCCTGTTGCTGGTCATATCAAGCTGATGAAAGGAGAAAGGTCCGGACTGGCTCAGCTGGCAGCCGATATACTGTGAGCAGCTGAAAAATACATTATTACCATATGAAAAAACGATTCAGTTGTTGCACGCTGAATCGTTTTTTTATGAACAATTATCTCAATGTGATGTTAACGAGTTTTCCAAAACCGTTTACACTCATTTCCTCAGCAAGCTCAGGGATGAAACCCGCATAAAAGGAATTATTATCTTAAGTTATAAGTTACTTAACTTTAATTCCCCGCACACTCTTGATAGGATTATCAAGGTTAGAGCCATCTTTGAAGAAAACATGGACCGGTCCGTCCTCCTTCAGTGGTTTGCCATCTTTTGAGAAGCCGAAGATGATTTCACTGCTCTTGGCAAGAGGGAAACTAACTTCATTACCGGGGTCTTCGGTCAGGATAATGAGTGTATCAGCATCCTTATCAGGCTGGGCGTTTTTCAAGAACGGATCCAATGGAATGCCAAAAGTTCCTGTCATGATCCTTTCTTTTTCATATTTCTTCTCCGTTTTTAAAGTAGGGGGTGAAGTTGCGCCTTCCTGGATTTCCCTTGTCCAGTTTTTGGACATATTTTTGGTATACTCATCCAGCTCATTCTTCGCTTTTTCTTCATCTTGAAAATATGTATTTAGATCGACTTTTCTGTCATCGAAAATCCAGACACCTGGATCTAGTGTGATTTGATATTTCACCTTTCCTGTCAAAGGTACAATTGAAGTATCCATCTGCTTCCCTCCATCTGTGTTATACCCTTAGTATATCAGATAATATACCGCTTTCACATCTATCCTGCCCTCCCGATGAGTAACGGTCATCTATGTTGGGAAAAGATAAAAGATAACAACCTTGGGATAGGAGGTTTCTGATGTATATAAACGATGATATCTTAACAAAAATGGTCGAGGAAGCACGGCCGATATCTGCCAAAGGAAAACTGATAGATTATATTCCTGCGTTAAAAAAGGAGAATAAAGGTAATCTTTCTGTCTCTGTCTGTTTTTTGAACGGCGAATTCTTCTCAGCAGGAGATTACCTGGAAAAATTCACTTTGCAAAGCATCTCCAAAGTGATTACCCTTGCACTTGTGCTTATGGATTATGGAGAAGAGGAGGTCTTTTCAAAGGTCGGGATGGAGCCCACAGGTGATCCTTTTAACTCCATTGTGAAATTGGAAACAAATAAGGTGTCCAAGCCGCTGAATCCGATGATCAATGCCGGGGCACTTGCGGTGACAGATATGATCAAAGGTTCCACAAATGAAGAAAAGTGGGAGAGGCTGCTTGCTTTTGTCAGGGTACTGACCGGAGATAATGAAGTAACTTATAACTCTGAAGTAGCTCAGTCTGAATTTAATACAGCGTTTCTGAATCGTTCCCTGGGGTACTTTATGAAACAGCATGGTGTTATACAGGGGGATATTGAACATTTGATTTACCTTTATACTAAGCAGTGCGCAATCGAGATGAATTGTCAGGACCTTGCTAAAATTGGTGCAGTCTTCGCCAATGACGGAATCGATCCTGTAACCGGCAGGCAGTTGATTACAAGAGATGTTGCCCGTATTTGCAAAACGTTCATGGTGACGTGCGGGATGTATAATTCGTCCGGTGAGTTTGCTATAAAAGTAGGAATTCCCGCAAAAAGCGGTGTGTCCGGGGGGATCATGGGATCTGTTCCAAGAAAGTGCGGAATTGGGATTTTCGGCCCGGCTCTTGATGAAACCGGAAATAGCATTGCAGGATTAAGGCTGCTTGAACTGATGGGTTCCGAATATAAATGGAGCATCTTTTAAATTTGATGGACGCGCAGGCGGTTTTTAGACGGAAGTATGAATAAGACGTTAAATCAGCTAAATTGGCTGGTTCGTCCGGAAGCAGTCATGATGGAAGGTGGAAAAACCTGCCACTGTCCAATTAATTAGGAAGCGCAGTAACTAAATAAGAAAAGAGATATGGCACTTATGATTAAACAAATTACCGGCTTCAATAATATCCTGGAGAGCCGCGAACAAGTGATTGTTCCATTCCCGGAAGTCTTTTCATTCTACCTCCAGCTTCACGCTGATCCTTCCTGAAAATCGCCGCGAATTCCTATTCTCAAATTCATTCTGAAATAACACGGGAAACCCTTATTAATTTCAGCCTCCTATTAATATGAATCCCTCATACTCAAAAAAGCATTTCGTCAATGGTTCTCCTCTATCCCAGGAGGGCAGCATACAATTTAAAAACTCTCTGCCCGGCCGCTTCCTCTTTTCTTTTTTCCTTGCAATTTACTCGGTTTAGCGATAAAATTTTAAGATAAGAGAGTCGCTATTTGTACGGAATGGGGGGATCATTATGGCGTCTGAGATGAAAATCGACCATCGTGAAAAAGCCTATCAGCTGCTGAAGGCTGACGCAGAGAAAATATTAAAGCTTATAAAAGTACAGATGGATAATTTAACGATGCCCCAATGTCCTTTATATGAGGAAGTGTTGGATACTCAAATGTTCGGATTATCCCGTGAAATAGAGTTTGCTGTCCGCCTGGGATTAGTAGACGGAACAGATGGAAAGACCCTTATGGATTCTTTAGAAAGAGAGCTTTCTGCCCTGCATGAAGCTTCTACTAAAAAATAAATAATAGTGAAAACTCAAACAAAAGCATGCGGTTGTTTGGGTTTTTTTACTAGCCCGTCAATAATGTTTCTATTTAAAGAGAATAGCAGGATTTTAACTATTTAAATAGAATATTTCTAAAAAAGGGATAGGAAGAGACTATGCTTATAAAAAAAATATTAAAATCGTACGATTACTCGTTGATAGCAGTTTATATTTTCTTATGCTTTTTCGGATTGATTATGATTTACAGCGCCAGCATGGTGACAGCTGTAGAGTTCTATGAAACCAGCAGTGATCACTTCTATAAAAAACAGTTGTTTAATATTTTAGTCGGGCTCTCGGCTTTCTTATTGGCAGCTGTTTTCCCGTACAAAGCGTTTACGAGGTTTAAGTTTCCTCTAAAGGCAGTGCTGTTCGGCACAATCGGACTTCTGCTGGCTGTCCATTTCGTCGGGGTTGAAGTGAATGGTGCTCAAAGCTGGATCAACATAGGCATCATGCAGATTCAGCCCTCTGAATTTGCCAAGTTATCGGTCATCATTTATCTCTCTGCAGTTTATGCTAAGAAGCAGGACTACATAGATCAATTGAATGTGGGAGTTATGCCGCCATTACTGATTTTTGGCTTTATCTGTTTCCTGGTCTTTCTTGAACCTGATTATGGAACAGCTGGTATCATCTTTGTGATTGGCTGTTTCGTGATTTTATGCTCAGGCATAAGCCTTAAGATGCTTTTAAAGCTTGGTGCCTTGGGTGCGGGTCTGCTCGTTGTGGTCTCGCCTTTCATATATCTGGCCAGAAATTATATTTTCACGACAGAAAGAGTGGGGAGGATACAAGCCTATCTTGATCCCTTTCAATATGCACAGGGTGACGGATACCAGCTTGTCAATTCCTATTTGGCTATAGGCGCAGGGGGACTTCAAGGTCTTGGACTGGGACAAGGCATCCAGAAGCTCGGTTATCTGCCTGAATCCCACACCGATTTCATAATGGCCATCATAGTAGAGGAACTTGGGCTCCTGGGAGTTGCTTTTGTCATTCTGGGGCTTTCATACATCGTACTTCGGGGCATATACACTGGAGTGAAGAGCCGGGATCCTTTCGGCACTATGCTTGCTGTCGGAATTTCAAGTATGATCGGCCTTCAGGCATTCATCAATCTTGGAGGGGTATCCGGTGTGATACCTATAACCGGTGTCCCGCTCCCATTTGTCAGTTATGGAGGTTCATCCCTTCTGGTGCTTTCGCTTTCTATGGGTGTCCTGGTGAATGTATCGATGTTTGTTAAATATGATGAAAAATACCGAGACAAAAAAGAAAGTTCTGCTGCCAACACCAGCAGTGAAGTGAAAAATGTTTATAATATCCATCATTAGAAAGAATGGGCTGGTTATTTAAGAAACTCCTTAGTGATCAGCCCTTCTATATAAGCAGATTTGTTTGAAAAATTAAAAATTTCCTATTTGGTTTTTCTGCAGCTGCATGTTTATTTACATACAAGATTATTGCTAAAAGGAGAGGTATAATTTGAGGAAATTTAACAAAGTTCTAGTGGCCAACCGCGGAGAAATAGCAATTCGAGTTTTCCGTGCATGTACAGAATTAAATCTTAGGACCGTTGCGGTTTATTCTAAAGAGGATTCGGGTTCCTACCACCGTTATAAAGCAGATGAAGCCTACCTTGTTGGGGAGGGAAAAAAACCGATTGACGCCTATCTTGATATCGAGGGAATCATTGAAATTGCCAAAAAGGCGGATGTAGATGCCATTCACCCCGGGTACGGCTTTCTGTCTGAGAATATAAATTTTGCAAGAAGATGTGAAGAAGAAGGCATTACCTTTATAGGTCCCCATTCCAACCATCTCGATATGTTCGGAGATAAGGTAAAGGCCAGGCATCAGGCCCAGCTTGCCAATATACCGGTTATACCGGGCAGCGACGGACCGGTCAACGGACTTGAGGAAGTAGTCCAATTCGGGAAGGCACACGGTTATCCTATCATCATTAAAGCTTCACTTGGAGGCGGCGGAAGAGGAATGAGAATCGTCCATGGACCCGACCAGGTGAAAGAGTCCTTTGAGAGAGCCAAATCAGAAGCAAAAGCAGCTTTTGGAAATGATGAAGTGTATGTAGAAAAGTTTGTGCAGAATCCAAAGCATATAGAAGTTCAGATATTAGGGGATGAGCAGGGAAATATCATCCATTTATTTGAGAGAGACTGCTCGGTTCAGCGCAGGCATCAAAAAGTGGTGGAAGTTGCACCGTGTGTGTCACTGGATGAAGAGCTTAGGGACGAGATATGCAATGCGGCAGTTCAATTGATGAAAAATGTAGACTATGTGAATGCGGGTACAGTTGAATTCCTTGTAGCAGATAACCGTTTCTATTTTATTGAAGTAAATCCAAGGGTGCAGGTAGAGCATACAATTACTGAAATGATCACCGGTGTGGATATCGTACAGTCTCAAATCATGATTGCTGAAGGAAATGAACTGCATGGAAGTAAAATCGGTATACCGGCACAAGAGAAAATTTCGATTCACGGCTATGCCATTCAATCAAGGGTAACTACAGAGGACCCGTTGAATAACTTCATGCCGGATACAGGAAAGATTATGGCCTACCGTTCAGGAGGCGGTTTTGGTGTAAGGCTCGATGCTGGTAACGGGTATCAAGGGGCGATTATTACCCCATTCTACGATTCACTGCTTGTTAAGGTATCTACATGGGCTTTATCGTTTGATCAAGCCGCATCGAAAATGGTCCGCAACCTTCAGGAATTCCGGATTAGGGGCATCAAAACGAACATTCCTTTCCTGGAAAATGTGATAAAACATGACCAATTCCTGACGGGGCAGTATGATACGTCCTTTATTGATACAACACCTCAGCTATTCATATTCCCTAAAAGGAAAGACAGGGGAACAAAGATGCTTTCCTATATTGGAAATGTTACCGTCAATGGTTTCCCTGGGATTGAAAAGAAGAAAAAGCCGGTGTTTGATAAGCCGAGGATCCCTCATTTAAAAGAACTGCCTGATTTACAGGAGGGGACCAAGCAAATTCTTGACAGGCAAGGTCCTGAAGGTCTGGTTAACTGGATCAGAGAACAAAAAAATGTACTTCTGACCGATACAACTTTCAGGGATGCACATCAATCCTTGCTGGCAACCAGGGTGAGAACCACTGATCTGAAATCCATTGCTGAACCTTCAGCCCGTTTGATGCCTGATCTCTTCTCTTATGAAATGTGGGGAGGAGCGACTTTTGATGTGGCATACCGCTTCCTTAAGGAAGACCCATGGGACAGGCTCATTTCACTGCGGCAGAGAATTCCGAATGTTCTTTTTCAAATGCTGCTCAGGGCTTCGAATGCGGTCGGTTATAAAAATTATCCTGATAATGTCATCAAGGAATTTGTGGAAAAATCAGCTTTTACTGGTATAGATGTTTTCCGGATTTTTGATAGTCTTAACTGGGTTCAGGGAATGGAGACAGCGATTGACGCTGTAAGGCAGAATTGCAAGATTGCAGAAGCGGCTATCTGTTACACAGGTGATATCCTTGATCCGTCCAGACAAAAGTACGATGTACAGTATTATAAGAATTTGGCAAAGGAACTGGAAGCTCAAGGCGCCCATATCCTTGCTATCAAAGATATGGCTGGACTGCTGAAGCCTCAGGCAGCTTATCGACTGATTTCCGAGCTGAAAGAAACCGTTGATCTGCCGATTCACCTTCACAGCCATGATACAAGCGGAAACGGGATCTACATGTATGCAAAAGCAATAGAGGCTGGGGTGGATATCGTTGATACTGCTCTAGGCTCCATGTCTGGGTTAACTTCCCAGCCAAGTGCAAATTCGCTGTATTATGCAGTTGATGGAACGGATAGAGAACCAAAAGTGAATGTACAGTCACTTGAAAAACTTTCCCACTATTGGGAGGATGTCAGGAAATATTATAGTGATTTTGAGAGCGGCATGATGTCTTCCCATACAGAGGTGTATGAGCATGAAATGCCAGGCGGCCAATACAGCAACCTTCAGCAGCAGGCAAAAGCAGTGGGGCTCGGAGACCGCTGGGAAGAAGTCAAAGAAATGTACTCAAGGGTGAATCACCTGTTCGGTGACATCGTCAAAGTGACGCCTTCCTCTAAAGTAGTAGGGGATATGGCTCTATTCATGGTTCAGAATGATTTAACCGAAAGCGACGTGATAGAGCGGGGAGAAAAAATCGATTTCCCTGATTCGGTAATTGAGCTGTTTGAAGGGTATCTGGGACAGCCTTATGGAGGGTTTCCGGAAAATCTGCAAAAAGCCATTCTTAAAGGAAAAGAACCAATCACGGTCAGACCCGGGGAACTGCTTGATGATGTAGATTTTGACAAGTTGAAAGAAAAATTGTTCAAGGATCTTGACCGTCAAGTGACAAGCTTTGATGCCATAGCTTATGCCCTTTATCCTAAAGTCTTCATGGAATACAGCAAGACTGTCGAAGCATTTGGTGATATTTCAGTCCTTGATACACCGACTTTCCTTTATGGAATGAGGCTGGGCGAGGAAGTAGAGGTTGAAATAGAAACTGGTAAGACTTTGATCGTCAAACTGATTTCTGTCGGCCAGCCTCAAGCAGATGGAACTAGGATTGTGTATTTCGAACTTAATGGACAGGCCAGGGAAGTGGTTATCAAAGATGAAAGCATTAAAGCTTCGGTAGCCTTGAAGCCGAAAGCGAACCCGAAAAACGAGAACCATATAGGAGCTACCATGCCGGGAACGGTCATTAAGGTAATCGCTGGAAAGGGAGAAAAAGTCAGTCAGGGAGACCACCTTCTCATCAACGAAGCAATGAAGATGGAAACCACTGTACAGGCGCCTTTCACTGGAACTATAAGAGATATCCATGTAAAAGGCGGGGATGCAATTGCTCCGGGAGATTTACTTATAGAAATAGATCGAATCTAACAAAAGATGCCGTCCCATTAGGGACGGCATCTTTTGTTGCCAGAACATTACTGACGGAGCTTGCTGCGGGAGGCAAGGAGAATCAAATAGCATAGCAGCCCGAACAAGCAGGAGATGATCAATGCATGTGCAAGAGCAATCACAAGATTCAATCTTGTGATGACCGTCAAGGCACCTGTAGTAGCCTGAAGGGTTACAAGAATAAAGGCAATGATCCAACCCCAGTAGATCACTTTCTGGTCTTTATAATTCTTGACTGCGAGGTATGCGGCGTAAGCAATCCAGAAGAAAATGATGGCAGCCGCAAAGCGGTGGCCCATTTGAATCCATTCATACATATTCCCAGGCAGCCCTGGGCTGTCGTTCAGGCATAAAGGCCAGTCCCTGCAGACCAGACTTGAGTCTGTATGCCTGACTAAAGCGCCGGTATAGACGACAATGTAACTGTAAAGGGTGATGCCAAGGATATGAAACCTCATCTTGCGGTCGATGACCACCTTGTCGGCGTCGAATCTTTTGTCCACTTCAAAAATCAGCAAGGTTAATAGTAAAACAGCCGCGAAAGAAATCAATGAGATCCCAAAATGAAGTGCCAGTACAAAATCAGATTGTGACCAAATAACAGCCGCAGCTCCTATAAGCGCCTGTGCCAGCAGGAAGAAAAAAGATAAGGCAGCTAGAAGCTTTGTTTCCCTTTTATACCCGATGGCTTTCCATGACCAGACAGCCAGTACAAGTACGAGGATCCCCACACTTCCGGAAACCAGCCTGTGGGATAATTCAACGAGCAGTTCAAAGGTGATATCACTTGGAACAAACTCTCCATGGCACAGCGGCCAGGACCGGCCGCAGCCCATTCCTGAGTCGGTTTTGGTTACCAGGGCACCGCCGAGTAAAACGAAAAGCATTCCAAGGGTTGTAATAACGCTTAACCATTTTAAACCTTTATGCAATCTATTCACCTACTTTAATTAAACTCTGAAACTAATAATCAACCTGAATTAACTTATCAATACATTATAAAACACTAGAAATTACGTCTAAAAAGGTATACTGCAAAAATGTACGCCTCTAAGATGATACCGAATAAACCATCAAAAAACAACAGATAAAATGTTACAGAAAATAGAGAGTTATGCTCCTCCAGGTGCTTATTCCGGAGATAGGCAGTTAAAGAGGATTAATGAATTGTTATAAAAACGTTGAATGTCTGTAAGCGTTTCAAAGGAAACTATGATATGATGTTTCTGTGAAATAAACTATAATGTTGAAAGGAAGCTGGATGACACAATATCGCCATATTTCATTCCGTTCTAATTCCCATTTAGAAAAAAATCTGTGGTTTAATATAATATTGACAGCTGGAATTTCAAAAAATTCTCAGGCTGTGCAGATCTTTTTTTCAGATTTTAGTGAGGAAATCTATTAAATTCCCGCATGGTTATAGAAATGGTTTTGAAATTCCTTTATAGTATAGAGGTGGGGAAGCCTCTGTTATTTAAAAGAGAGGAGGGGAAAAGATGTCTAACAGCAGAGTAATTGCAGATATGAAAGATACAGATATTAGAGTTACTACAGCCTGGAAAGACTTTTTGGCCCTTATAAAAATTGGTATTGTTAATTCCAATTTAATTACAACATTCACTGGTATGTGGTTAGCCTTTTATTTTACTAATACACATTTTCTTAATTCACTTGATACAATGTTTCTTACTTTGGCAGGATCAGCTCTTGTCATGGGTGGAGCTTGCAGCATCAATAATTTTATTGACCGCGATATTGATCATTTGATGGAGAGAACCAAAGGACGCCCTACTGTTACCGGTAAGATAACAGGAAGCAGAGCTCTATTGATTGGTCTGCTTATGATTGCGTTAGGGACAGTCTTTTTATTTATGACTACTGTGACTGCTGGTGTTATAGGAATCATCGGTATCTTCAGTTATGTTGTTCTTTATACCATGTGGTCCAAAAGACAGCATGTCAGCAACACGGTTGTTGGAAGTATTTCGGGTGCGGTGCCCCCGCTTATTGGATGGGCTGCAGTTGATGCTGATCTTAGCCTGATGGCCTGGATGCTGTTTGCGATAGTATTTATTTGGCAGCCTCCGCATTTCTATGCCCTCGCTATGAAACGCTGTGAAGAATACAGGGCTGCGAACATCCCTATGCTTCCAGTTGTTAAAGGGTTCAAAGTCACTAAACACCACAGCGTCGCCTGGGTAGCTGCACTGCTTCCGATTCCGTTCTTTTTATGGGATCTCGGCCTACCCTTCTTCATTTTAGCTACAGCATTCAATCTTGGATGGTTAGCTCTGGCGCTTTCAGGATATAGAATGAAGGATGATTTAAAATGGGCAAGGCTCATGTTTGTTTATTCTCTAAACTACTTGACTATCCTTTTTGTAGCGATGGTCATCGTAACAGTCATTTAATGAATTCGGGAATTCTTTCTATAGGAAATCCATATAAAATAAGTTTCAGTCCTTGTTTTACCAAAAGTACATTACACGAAAGAGGGGTTTGATTAAGCTATGAAAGCAAGGCTATCTAAATGGCGTCTATTATCGCTTTTCACGCTGATGGCGCTCGTTCTTTCCGGCTGTGGAGAGCCATTTGTTTCTACATTACAGCCAGCCGGTGAAGTGGCACAGATGCAATACGATCTTATGATCTTATCTACCGTAATCATGGTTCTCGTTATACTGGTAGTTGCAGTTGTCTATTTTATTGCTATTACACGTTTCCGTCGAAAAAAAGGCGACGAAAACAGAATTCCTAAGCAGGTGGAAGGAAGCCATACATTAGAGGTAATCTGGACGACTGTCCCAATTATCCTTCTATTGATATTGGCAGTTCCTACTGTTTCAGCTACATTCAAACTGGCTGATACAGAAGCTATGGAGAAGAAGGATGCGGAAGGTAACCGTGAAGCGCTTGTGGTTAATGTCCGCGCCAACTTGTACTGGTGGGAATTCGAATATCCTGATCAAGGGATCATCACATCCCAGGATCTAGTGGTGCCTACTGACAGAAAAGTATACTTTAATGTTACAGCTTCTGATGTCAAGCACTCATTCTGGATTCCGGCAGTAGGCGGTAAGATTGATACAAATGTTGATAATGTCAATACGTTCTTCCTGGAGTTTGACAGCGAAGCTGCGGAAAATGTTGAAAATGTATTCTATGGAAAATGTGCTGAACTTTGCGGACCGTCACACGCTTTGATGGATTTCAAAGTAAAAGCGATCTCCCAAGATGAATTCGGCAGCTGGGTATCAGCTATGCAGGAAACAGAAGCGCCTGCTCCTACAACTGAACTGGCGCAGCAAGGACAGGAAATCTTCAATCAAAAATGTTTGAGCTGCCACGCGGTATCAGGTCAGGATGACAGACCTGAACAGGCCCGTCTTGCGCCAAACCTTGCCAACTTCGGTGAGCGTACACGTATAGCAGGTTTTCTAACACATAATGAAGAAGAATTAAAAAACTGGCTGAAAGATCCAGAACAATATAAACCCGGCAATAAGATGACGGGAACGTATGATGAACTGGATGAACAGCAATTAGACGCCCTGGCAGAATATCTAATGGGCTTAAAAGTACAAGATTAATTGGGGAAAGTAAAAGGGAGGTTTAATCGTGAGTAGCTATGCACAAAAGAAAGGCTTCGGCGCCACTCTTTGGGACTACTTGACAACAGTGGACCACAAGAAGATAGCTATACTCTACCTGGTGTCAGGGGGATTCTTCTTCTTGCTGGGTGGACTAGAAGCCTTGATAATACGTATTCAGCTTGCTGTTCCTAATAGTGATTTTATCAGCGCAGGCTTATACAATGAAGTTTTGACAATGCACGGGACAACCATGATTTTCCTGGCAGCCATGCCGCTCATATTCGCATTTCTAAATGCAATTGTTCCTTTGCAGATAGGCGCGCGTGATGTTGCATTTCCATTTTTGAACTCACTGGGTTTCTGGCTCTTCTTCTTTGGAGGAGTATTCTTAAACTTATCTTGGTTCCTTGGTGGAGCACCTGATGCAGGGTGGACATCTTATGCATCATTATCACTGCACTCAGAAGGGCATGGAATCGACTTCTATGTACTCGGCCTTCAGATTTCGGGTGCCGGTACGCTTATAGGCGGTATCAACTTCCTGGTAACCATCATTACTATGCGTGCTCCAGGTATGACTTATATGCGTATGCCTTTATTCACTTGGACAGCATTCGTAACATCAGCTCTAATTTTATTCGCATTCCCGGCTCTTACTGTCGGACTGTTTTTAATGATGTTCGACCGTATGTTCGGTTCTAACTTCTTTGATTCTGCAGCAGGTGGAAATACAATTATCTGGGAACACTTCTTCTGGATTTTTGGGCATCCTGAGGTATATATCCTGATCCTGCCGGCATTCGGTATCTTCTCGGAGATTATACCAACATTTGCAAGAAAGCGTTTGTTTGGTTATTCTTCAATGGTTTTTGCTACTGTACTTATCGGTTTCTTAGGATTCATGGTATGGGCTCACCACATGTTCACTGTTGGACTGGGGCCTATCGCAAACGCAATCTTTGCTGTAGCTACAATGGCTATTGCTGTTCCTACGGGAATCAAAATTTTCAACTGGCTGTTAACGCTTTGGGGCGGAAGCATCTTATTCACTACTCCGATGCTGTATGCTGTTTCGTTCATTCCATCTTTTACAGCAGGTGGAGTAACAGGTGTCATGCTTGCATCAGCAGCAGCTGACTATCAGTTCCATGATACTTACTTCGTAGTAGCTCACTTCCACTATGTAATCGTGGGCGGGGTAGTATTTGCACTATTGGCAGGAACACATTTCTACTGGCCGAAAATGTTCGGTACAATGTTGAATGAATTCTTAGGAAAGATTTCTTTCTGGTTATTCTTCATTGGTTTCCATTTAACATTCTTCATCCAGCATTTCCTTGGTCTTATGGGGATGCCCCGTCGTATTTGGAAATTCTTGCCTGGTCAAGGTTTCGAAACAGGAAACCTGGTAAGTTCCATTGGTGCTGCATTTATGGGAGTGGCAGTTCTTGTATTGCTTTATAACATCATTATGACTCAGGTCAAAGGTGTGAAAGTCGGCAATGATCCTTGGGGAGACGGCCGTACATTGGAATGGGCAATTCCATCTCCTCCTCCATTCTATAACTTCAAGCAGACACCGCTTGTACGCGGACTTGATGCTTGGTGGCTAGAAAAGATGGAAGGGAAGAAAGAATATACTCCGGCAGAACCGCTTGGTGATATTCATATGCCTAACAATTCAATACTTCCATTTGTAATGTCTCTTGGACTATTCATAGCCGCTTTTGGAGCTATGTACAGAGTGGACGACAAGGCATGGGCTATTCCTGTGCTTGTAATCGGTATGCTGGTCACTCTCGGAGCAATGTTCTTTAGATCCGTTATTGATGATCATGGTTACCACGTTCATAAAGAAGACCTTCTTGATGATTCTGACAAAGGAGGTAATGCATAATGCATACTGAAGAAAAATTTACACCTAAAACTTGGCCGGCAGCCCCTGAAAAGGCCACATTGGAAGCCAAGAACAAGTTCATGGGATTCTGGTTTTTCCTTGGTGGGGAGACAGTATTATTTGCTTCGCTGTTTGCTACTTATTTAGCTTTGAAAGACAGTGTTCCAAGTCCTGATCATGCACTTGCGAAGGATATATTTGATCTTCCGCTTGCCTTTATCGCGACTATGCTTTTATTGACCAGTTCATTAACAAGTGTATATGCTATGTATCATATGAAAAACTATAACTTCAAGGGTATGCAGGCGTGGCTTCTAATCACAGTATTGCTGGGATTAGCTTTCCTTGGACTGGAAATTTATGAGTTTTATCATTATGTTCACGCCTATGGTCATACATTTACAAGCAGTGCGTTTGGTTCCGCCTTCTATACTTTAGTCGGCTTCCATGGCGCCCACGTTGCTTTCGGATTAATGTGGATTATTGCATTGATGGTCCGCAATGCCAAACGGGGATTAAGCTTGTACAATGCACCAAAGTTTTATGTAGCGAGTTTATACTGGCACTTTATCGATGTCGTGTGGGTGTTCATCTTCACGGTAGTATATCTAATGGGAATGGTGGGATAAACTGATGGCGAATGTACAATCAAATTCAGGTAACCCAAGTGTAGATTACGAATATCGCCGCAAGAAAAATGCAGAAGACATGAGAATGCAAGTTGTTTCCTTTGCTCTGATGATCTTCTTGACTTTAACAGCTTTCGTTGCAGTAGCAGGTGGATTTTCTAAATGGTTCGTTATACCATTTATTCTTCTCCTTGCAGCTGTGCAGCTGATTTTCCAATTGTATTATTTCATGCATATGAGCCACAAAGGACACGAAGCCCCTGCATTATTCCTATATTCAGGAGCATTCGTTGGATTCATAACCATTTTGGCTTTTATGACGATCGTCTGGATTTAATGAATGAACCCTTGAGAATTGCTATAGCAGACTCAAGGGTTTTTCTTTTGCTCTAATATGGCTGTCTTCGCAATATTTGTCACTTTCGGATATCCTCAAATATATAGGAGTGACCTCTCTAATTGGGAGAGCAGCCCTTTTCTTGACAGCCTGGTTATCTCGTTGAGTTAGAGTCTTTTTTTTAAAAATTTATATTTAATCTCAACAAAATTAATAAAAAGAGCCTTTAGTAATGCCAGAACTAGAAAACAGCTTGCAATAATGCCGCACTTTTAAATAGCGACAAGAAGGATGAAAACTGGCAATCTGTAGATTTTCAGCAGGAAGAGTCTTCGCTGAGGGCAAATGTCATGAACTTGTCATGAGCATACATTGAACTGTAGAGAGGGTCGACGTATAATATAGATGAGCATTCCTAAGAAATGAGGTATTCATTATGCATTTAGGTATATTCGGATTTTTTGCACTGTGGAGTCCGTTATTTATAATCACGATATTATTCATAACAGCGTTATATTTCCTAATCACTATTAAGTGGAGAGACAGTTTCGAAGAGAGTGAACCGCTTACTGTTAAACAAGCAGCCTATTTTATAATCTCGATGCTTCTACTATATGCTATCAAAGGTTCTCCTGTGGAAGTGATGAGCACTATGCTGTTTTCCGTCCATATGACTCAGATGGCAACTCTTTACCTAGTATTCGCACCACTGTTTATTCTTGGAATTCCTTCATGGGTGTGGAAGAGTGTGGTTAAGCTTCCGGTAATCAGATCGGTAATGTCATTCATGACCAAGCCGCTTATCGCCCTTGTTTCATTCAACATTTTGTTTTCTGTTTACCATATCCCGGGGGTTTTCGATAATGTACGGACGGATGTTACCCTGCATGGCTTGTTCACATTCATCTTATTTATCCTGGCAGTCTTCATGTGGTGGCCGCTGCTGAACCCTGCAGACAATAAAATTGACTTGCATGGCTTGAAGAAAATCGGCTATATACTTGGAAGTGCAGTACTGTTGACGCCCGCATGCGGATTAATCATCTTTGCAGATAATCCTCTTTATGCAACTTATTATGATCCTACAGAGTGGTTAAAAGCATTGGCACTGTGTGTTCCGGCCAACACTTTATCGGGTTTGAACTTAAGCGGTCCTGAACTTTTTACTTCCATGTCACTTGAACATGATCAGCAGCTCGGCGGTGTTATTATGAAAATTATCCAGGAAATTGTATTTGGGTTTGTGCTGGCCAGCTTATTTTTCCAATGGTACAAAAAAGACCAGGCAGAAGCAGATCAAACGATGGAGCACTATGAAAATGGAGGTTTCATTAATCCGAAACCTGTTGAATAATAAGCGATTCCTACCATAGAGAGAAGAGAGGAAGAAACCATGTCTTTACCTATTTTACCGACTATCAGCACGACATTCATCGTTTTAAGTGCCATCACTGTGGCAATAGGATGGTGGCAGATTAAGCAGCGAAAGATTGAAGCACATAAAAAAACGATGTTTTTAGCAGCTGTTTTCGCCTTGACTTTCTTTATCATTTATGTAAGCCGCACCATCTTTGTAGGTAATACGGCCTTTGGCGGTCCTGAAGATATAAAAATCTACTACACTTTGTTTTTGATTTTTCATATCACCTTGGCTACAACTGGAGCGGTCTTTGGTCTGGTGACTTTATGGACAGGTTATAAAGCGAATTATGAAAGACATAGAAAATTGGGACCTATAACAAGTATCATTTGGTTCTTCACTGCTACTACTGGAGTGGCTGTATATTCCTTATTGTATGTTCTTTATAAAGGCGGAGAAACAACCTCTGTCATAAAAGCAATTCTAGGTTTTTAAGAGCAAGCTAAAGGAAAGGAGCCGGTATAATTACCGGCTCCTTTTTGTATGGGATGAAGGAATACAACGCTTTCCTATAGAATAGTAAACGATGAGGTGAATGGGATGACAATCAAGAGGCTTGATAAACAATATTATGATGAAACTTTAAACTTATCGATGTATGCCTTTCAATACAAGATTCCAGAAGAGGAACTAGAAAAAAGGTATAAGCAATTGGACTCCCACGAGTTATATGGCATTGAAATCGAAGATAAGCTTGCTGCTAAACTCCATCTGCTATCGCTGGGTGTATTTCTGGGAGACACGGAATATAAAATGGGAGGGATAGCAGGAGTAGCAACCTATCCGGAATACAGAAGAAAGGGATTGGTAAAAGATTTATTAACCTTTACTTTGGAACGGATGAGGGAAAAAGGACAAACTCTTTCAATGCTTCATCCATTCTCGATAGCATTTTATCGAAAATATGGCTGGGAACTGTTTGCACAATTAAAAAAGGTAAAAGTACCAAAGGCAGAATTGAAAATGTTTGAGCCTGTATCCGGGACGATAAAGAGATTCAACAAAGATACCTATCCTAATAAATTAGAAGAAGTCTACAGGCAATATGCCAAAGGGCATTCTGGTATGCTGGCAAGGGATAGTGAGTGGTGGAAAGAAAGAACGATAACCACCCTGTGCGTTGCAGTATACTCTGACGATAAAGGCGAAGACACTGGATATATTCTATATGATATCAAAGACCAGAAGATGAAAGTAGAAGAGTTTATTGCACTGAATGCAGAGGCTAGAAATGGTTTATGGAATTTTATCTGCCAGCATGACTCCATGCTGGCAGAAGTTGAATTGGTCTTGCATCCGGATGATCCTTTGCCATATCTAATGCATAACCCGAAAACCACAACAGAGCTTCAACCATATTTTATGGCAAGAGTAGTGGATGTCTTTTCATTTTTTAACTTATATTTTCATTCCTTTGAAGGGGAATTATCAATGAACATCTCTGACGATTATGCGCCTTGGAATAATGGGAAGTTTCTTCTTGCTAATAAGAAAACAGAGAAACTGTCATCTGACTATGAGGTAGATATGGAGCTGGACGTCAATGTTTTAATTCCGCTTATCTTCGGGATTTATTCCGCCACAGAACTTTACAACATGGGGCTTATTAAGGGAGATCAGCAGAAAATCCGGGTCTTAACAGAAAATGTGCAAGTAAAACCTGGTTTCTTTATTGATTTTTTCTAAAGGCTGTTTTCGCATATATTGGTTATAGATATCCCTTGATACTAAAGGTTTTTCTTTAATCGGGGAGAGCAGCTTTTATCCTTCAACATTACCAGGTAATTCCGCAGAAATAGGGTTTTTTTACGAAAGTAGTATCAATCAGCCGCAAAGGTTTTGAAAAGAGCTAAAAGAAAAGAGGCAGGTCGATAATCGACCTGCCTCTCTTATATTTAAGGTTAAGGTATTGAAAGGTACAGAACCCGCATCAAGTCCTTAGTCAGTGTAGAATTAAATTTTGAAGTTCATCTTAATAATTCCCGCTTCTTTAGCAGAATTAAACACGATTAAAATTAATGGTCCCAAAATGAAACCGAGAACACCGAGCAGTTTTAAGCCGAGATACATCGCAATCAGGGTTGCCAGAGGAGAGAGGCCGATATGGCTTCCCATGACTTTAGGTTCAACGGTCCTGCGGATGATCAGAAGGACAGCAGCAAGTATTGCAAGCTCCGTTCCCAAAGTAAGATTTCCTGATAGTAAGTGGAATATGGCCCAAGGGGCGAGCACCACGATAGATCCAATCAAAGGAATGAAATCAATGATCCATATGATGATTGACATGACGACGGCCACTTCAGGAGAAATAAACAGAAGGCCGATTAGTGCAGCTACAAAAATTATAATACTAACAAGAAATTGTGCTTTAAAGAATCCGAAAATCACATAAGAAAGCCTCGAAGTCATAAAATTTACTTTCTCAGCTGTTTTTTCTGTCAGATGGTTGAAAATTGTCTGCTTTATCCTTGGAAGGTCAAGCATAAACATGAACAGTGCTATCAAGAATACAAGAAAACTGACTAAATAGTTAGGGATATACGCGAGGAATGCACTTATTTTCTCTATATCCAAATATTCTTTCAAGCTGCTTTTGAAGCTGTTTAAAAAATCCTGAACCTCTCTGCTTGTTTCTTTAACAATTTCAATTGGCAGGTCCTTTGCAGCATTAGTAAATTGTTTTTCGTAAGACAGCCAGATATCGCTTAGCTGATTGATATATAAGGGAATATCCTCTACCAGTTTGACACCCTCACCAACGACTTTTGTAATCACGAAGTAAGAAATCACACCGATTGATAGTATAAAAATAATAAAGACGACTAAGACAGCAAGCTTTCTTTTGATCTTAAATCTTCTTTCAAGCATTTTCACCGCAGGGTCCAGTAACAGTGCTGTGACTATGGCAGCTATAAGCGGGATAGAAACAGGGAGGATATAATACAGCAATAAAATAGTGAAAATGACTGTGATACTGATCATGATCATTTTCTTGGAAAGAAACTTTGTCAATTTGGTGCCCCTTTCTTCTTATGTACCTATATAACTATTATATTACAATATGTCCTAAACTGAACAGAGCACAGCTTCCAATTCTAAAGTTTTTTCACTTTAAACTATCTTCGCCGAGCACAAAGCTTATTATCCACAGACTCAAAACATGAATCCTCACGAAATATCTAAGTGCACTCTGCATAAAATTACTTGAAAACACCTTACCGAATTTGCATACAGGTTAGAAAAAGTCATCAGTTTTTTTAAAATGCTCTTTTTAGACTCTGCTGCTCTTCAACTAAATTCGAAAAACGATTTCCATAATTTAACGGAAATAACCTGTTAAGCAAGAGAAACCACTTCGATTCAAGAGAGGAAATCCTGGAATAGGGATTTTTCGGGAAACAGTATGTATTAGAAAACAACTTTTATAAAAAAACAGGCAGAAAGGTAATTCCTTTCTGCCTGCGGAGTTATTCATTATTCAGCAAATCCTGACACTTCTGCTTTAATTTCGCCCAACAGCTTCTCACACGTTGTTACAAGGTGTGCAGGGAAGTGTTCTCCTTCACCATATTCGATGCCATGCGGGTAATAATGTTTTCCCAGCAGTGGTGTCATAAGTTGGATGATTGCATCATGTTTCCCAATGTCACCATTTACCGTATGACCTTGAATTCTAAGGTAGAATGTACCCTCTTTGATTTCAAACTTTTTGTCATATGTGACGCGCTCATAATCCCATTGACCATCACGATGCATTCCATGTGAGCTCATCACTTCATCAAGTCTGTTTAAATCCGCTTTCATTTTATCGACGCCAGAAGTTTCAAAACGCATATATATCCCTCCAATATCTTCAACGCATTCTTTTCTTGTGATTTTCTGCAGAATGCAAAATTCCTCATTCTTTATAATAGTGTAATTTTTCAATTGATGCAACGAATACATTGTGACGAAAATAGTAATTACGGGGTTGCAGGAGAATACTTCTCTTTTAAAAGAGAATGATAATAGCAGCATCTATCTGGAAGGGAGGGAATCAGCTTGAATGTAAAAGATATCATGACCACTAAAGTCGAAACTTGCACATTGCTTGATAATGTATTTGAAGTGGCTGTCAAAATGAAGGAGTATGATGTCGGTGCGATACCGATTGTTAATGGAGATCTTTTGGCAGGTATGATCACAGATCGGGATATTGTCATCAGAGGGGTAGCAGAAAAGCATCCAGGGTCTTCTAAAGTAGAACAAGTGATGAGTGATGAACTGGTCACCATTGGAGCAGAAGCTCCGATCGAGGAGGCGGCATCACTAATGAGCCGTCATCAAATCAGGAGACTGCCGGTGGTTGATGGACAAAAGCTTGTAGGTATAGTCTCTCTTGGAGACCTGGCAGTGAGGGACAAGCTGGATCATCAAACCAACTTGGCTATAGAAAAAATATCTCAACACGAAATCAGCTCCAACAAACCTTGTTAATTTAAGCTAAGAACTTAAATGATCGGCGCAGATTTGATTTCATGATTTGAATGGTCGATAGATAACAGTCACTTCGGTATTGATCAGAAGTCGTCCTTTATTTGAGGACGGCTCTATTTATTTTCCAAGGCTCTTCCAAATTAGAGCTGTTTTCTTAAAAGCTCTTTTCTAGCTATTTAACGTGAAATACGCAGGTATCATGGTAAATCACGAAATAATGGTAAGAAAGAAGAGAGCTGAACACTGCGATTAGAGAGAAAAACCTTAGTCCGAAAGCAGCAATTTATGCGGAAACAGCCATTCTTAAAGATTGTTGAATTTGAATGCTAGCTTTTCTCTTCCCATTTTTACGTAGAATAGTGATAAATTGTCCGGAACAAGGATTTTTCAAACTGTTTATTAAAGCGGTTCAATGCTAAATAAATCAAGTGCCCGGTGAATAGTATAGGTAATAAATAAACAAATCGAAATGAATACGCATTTCAGAAAAAATTTAAAAGGTCTTACTGTAAAAGGAATTACAAGTAATGCTATACTAATAATAGTTATATATACATAAGGTCTTTATCCGGATGTGTAAATCAACGATATTTCTTAAAGGATTTAGATAAATTTTTTATACCAGCATACTAAGAGAAAGGAGGATAACTCCTGAAAACTTTACTTCGTATCTTAACGGTTCTAGCTATTATAATTTTTGTCGGTGTTTATTCAAATGGAAAGCAGGATGATACCCCTATATTACAAGGGCCTGCAACAAATGAACCTCAGGAAGATCAGAACGACTCTCTCAATGGAACAGAAGAAAATCCCAATATGGGTGCTCCTGCTCTGGGGATGGCCTCCTTTATTAATAAGAGTGCTGAAGAACTGGTTGCCCAATTAGGCGAACCTGACCGTATTGATCCATCAGCATATGGGTATGAGTGGTGGATTTATCATATTTCTGACCAGAAGTACTTTCAAGTTGGCATACTTCGAAGTAAAATCGTTACTATTTATGCAGCTGGCGATGAGGCAGAAATAGAACCTTTCAAGGTAGGGCAGACGATAAAAGAAATCTATCAGACTTCTCCAGTGGAATCAGAAATTGTCGTAAATGTTGATGAAGGTACCTACCGATTTGAACTTTCTGAAGAAGACTTAAATACAAGGATGCTGACCTCACTAGGGGATGTATATGCCCAGCTTTACATTGATAAGTATACAGGAAAACTTGTCAGTATACGCCTGTTCAATAAAGAGGCACTAATTGAACAAAGGCCATATGAGATGGTGTATAGAGGGGAATTAATGGAAGAAAGCGATATTCCCCAAGAAAAGTGGGATGAGATAGCAGAAGGCAGTGAAAAGCAAATATTTGAAATCACTAACATTATTCGTTCAAGCTATGAAGCAGGTGAGGTGGAATGGGATGAAGAAACAGCCTCTGTTGCAGAGCAGCACAGCAAAGACATGTTTGAACAGGATTATTTTTCCCATGAATCCCCTACCTCCGGAACACTTGCAGACCGTTTGGAAAGCGGTAATATTGCCTTTGGCATGGCAGGGGAAAATATTGCGGCCCAGTATGCTGACGGCCCGGCAGCTGTACATGGATGGCTGAACTCGGAGGGACACCGGAAAACGTTATTGGAACCGGATTTTACTCATCTTGGAGTGGGAGTATATAGAAAGTACTTTACTCAAAATTTCATCCAGCAATTCGTACCATAAGCTTTGAAGGACCAGTCACAAATGGCTGGTTCTTTTTTTGTTCACCAGGAAGGATTAGCTAAGGGATTATGCATCAAAGTTAAGAGCAAGTGCTATGTGCAATGAATTCCAGAAAGGTTAACGTGTTAGGAACCTGTTCTCTTAAGCTCTTTTCTCAGGCCTGATTTTGCTTAGAGTTTTCTTTTGAATTTTTTACTGTAGGTTCTCTGAAAAGGATGTGCAGCTGTTGTCTTTCTTGACAGCCAGGATAGTTGCAATGGAAAGAAGCGAGGAAAAAAGCCCGTCTTAAGATGACAGGCTTCTTAAATGAATTTAAAATCTTTTCTTAACCACAAAAAAAGAGCCTGTACAATGAGCAACTGTTTTTCCATCGTCTGACACTACTTTGCCATCGATGACCAGCGTTTTGGAGCCTTTATGAACAAGAGAAGCTTTGGCAGTTAAGCTTCCAGTCTTCCCAGGTGCTAGGTAATGAATAGTCAAGTTGGTGGTGACTGCACCATATCCTTCGGGAAGGAGAATATTAGCCAATGTTCCCATAGCGGAATCCACTAGTGTGGCCGTGATCCCTCCATGTACTATTTCCAGGGAGTTATAGGTAAGAGGGGTGACAGGTATGGTCACTTCACAGGTATCTTCTCCGTTGGTTCTTTCCATCGCCAAGGCTGCGCCTATATAAGATCCGTTGTGTTGATCCTGCTTTCTTCTGACTCCTTGAAGCATTTGTTTTAATACTATAAAATCTGCTTCGTTACCGTTCTCTACACATTCGTTCAAAAGTTCTGTCAGTTCTTCTTTCATCTTAATACATCCTTCATCTTCATTTTTTGTTTCAATTACTATATTTGTATAAATGATTGATTGCTGTTTGTTCTCTTGAAATCCTCTAATAGCGGTTATCAGAAGCTATGGGAGGTTTCATTCCTTTTATCAGACTTTTTAATCATATCATGAAATAATTTTCCGGGGAATTTTTTGGGTTCTTTACGGCATTTTTTAGAGATTTAATACTGTTTATGTTAAATGAAATTTATCTTCTTAAGGAGATATTACTTTATTTAAATATTAAATAGGAGCAAGATTTGGAAAAGATCATAAAAAAGTGAGATACAACTTCAGCGATTGAAGTGAGAATAAAACAGTATTTATTTAGCTGCTCTCCCCGATTAGAAAGTAAAACTTTAGTATCCAGGGGGGAAATCCGGATCTTGGAATTTTTTCGAAAGCAACAATGTATGCGAATACAGCCTTTTGGTCATTCACATTTAGGGATGATTTTCATATGTTGTAGTAGGTATATGCCCCGACTTAGGAGGTGAAGGATATGGCAAAACAGCTGCATCCTAAAGTGAAAGAATTCAAGGAATTTGTGCAAAAACACCCTAAAATGTCTTCAGAAGTGAGGAAGGGGACTGCCACTTGGCAGGAATTATTCGAGGAATGGTACTTATTAGGGGAAGAAGATTCGCGGTGGGATGACTTTAAAGAAGATAAAGACAAAGAAGAAAAGAAGGAATCAAAGGGATTCATGGATCAAATCGGCGGAATGCTTAAAAATATGGATCCTGCCCAGATGGAACAGCATATAAACAGTTTAAGCCAGGCGATTGGTGCCGTCCAAGGAGTATTGTCGCAATTTCAGTCGTCTGATACCACGACGTCACCGTCTAAAACAACTGAAGCGCCAGAGCGTCCCAGGCATCCGTTTTCATTCACAAAAGATTAAGGGAAGTGGATTGTATGAGAAAAGAAGTGGTGGACTATATCCATTCTAAGCAAGATCTGAAAAATTTTATAAGGGTCCAGCCGGCATGGTATCGAATTCTTAGTAAAAATCCACATCAGCTTGATAAGTTTGAAGCTGCCTCCATCAATCATTATGAAAAAACGGTCCACCATCAGGTTCAACGGTTTTCTAATGGAGTTCAAATGGCCTCGATGATGATGCAGATGTTCCAGGCGATGAATGATTCGCAATAGTATTATCTCCGTGTAAACACAACAAAGGTCGTCCAGGCGGATATGGCTTATTTTTTTGGTTAAAAACTCTCTTGCCTGCAAACGCTAATGGCAAGGAGTGGTTATAATGAAAAAATGGATATTTTTAATGGCCATAATATGTTTGGCGGGGTGCAGAGAAGATATACCCGAACCGGAATCTTTCGGAATGGAGCATGAAGCAGAGGCGGCGACGCTTAACTCCCGGGACAACAAAGAGGTAACAGTAAGACATATCGTTCAGGGCAGTCAAGTTTATGTGGAGTGCATTGTTCCAGGAGTTACATTTTCAACAGGAAAGAAAGGCAAAAAGGGAAAAATAGTGGTTAGTGTTGATGGAAAGAGATATGACGAATATCATACTGCCGCATTTGTGATTAAGGGTCTGAACAAAGGTATTCACCATGTGAAGGTGGATATTGTCGGAAAAAATAACCAGCAATCATTAGGGTTTCAAAAACAATTTTACATTACCATTCCCTAAAAACAACTATTAGCTTACTTTCCTTAAACGTGTTAAAATGGCGTTATGGAGGTGAGCGTTTTTGCTTGCTACACTAGAAAGATTGGAAATTCAGGAATCCGCAGAAGAATTGGCAGCTCAGATCCTGCAGTCTGATATTGCAGAAGAGTACCGCCGTTGTTTATATATGTTAAAGTCAGATAAAGGCACACAGCTCAAAATACAGGAATTCAGCAAAATGAAAGAACTGTATGAAGAGGTTCAGCGCTTTGGCCGTTATCATCCCGATTATAAGAGGGTGATGAAGGAAATCCGTGAGCTGAAACGTGATATGGATATGGACGAAAATGTGGCAAGTTTTCGCCGTGCAGAAAAAGATCTGCAAAGCCTGCTGGATGAGGTCAGTGTTTTAATCGGCCGTTCAGTATCTGAAAATGTTAAAGTGCCGACCGGCAATCCCTTCTTTGACTCAGGCTCTGCTTGCGGAGGCGGTTGTGGAAGCGGAGGAAGCTGCGGCTGCTCTTAAATGCGGGGAAATCCCCGCATTTTTTTGTTGGGAATTTTAAAACATTTGCCTGTCGGGGCTGATCAAGGCGCTTACGCTTTTGATCCGTCCAGCTTCAGCGCCTAGCCCCTCGGGGTCAAATAACCCTCTGAGAATAAAAGGAAAGAGCGCCTTTTTTTCTCAGAGGAACATTTGCCTGTCGGGGCTGATCAAGGCGCTTACGCTTTTGATCAATCCAGCTGCAAGGCCCCAACGGCTAGCGTACTGCCCGTCCCCTCCTTTGCGAATCCAGTCCGAGGTCCCAACGGCTAGCAGATTTCGGTCTCTCTCCTTGCGATAAGTCATCATCAACTCACTTTGTTCGTTGTGATTCCTTTATCTCATACGAGAGCCCTACAATCTGTACGCCGCTAAGCGGGACCTCTCCACTTTAAAAGATAAGTCATCATCGAATCACTTCGTTCTTCGTGATTCCTTTATCTCAATGCGGGGCCGGTGCAGTCCGTACGCCGCTGAGCGGGGCCTTTCCGCTTTTTAATCACCCCCGCAGTCTTATGCAATCGACACACAGGTTGCCGCAGCAGAACATTTTTTCTTGAGGTACATAGAAACGGTGACGGTAGACGTAATGTTGCTCCCTTTTCCTTACATATACAGTTTCTGAGTGCAGCCGCTTCCCCCGGATTGATTTTGCGGTGGCCCGTTTGATTAAATTTTCGATTTCTTCCTTAGAAAGCACAGCATCTACATATATGAAAGGAATGCCGGCAATTTTCTTCATTTCATAGTCTTCAATGCCTTCGAAGGATTGCAAATGTTCTGCGAATTTACTCCAAATCACTGCGAGATCCATGCTTCTCATCCCTTCTTTTGTTGATTTATAGTCATTTCTTATGCTAGACTTATGAAAAACAGAGTGTTATTTAAGGGGAAAATAAAGATGTTCACCGATAGACAAGGAATTACAGTATGGTTATACAGTTTGAAACACGCCAAGTCGATGAGAAGGTTCGGCAATGTACAATATGTTTCCAGAAAGATGAAGTATGTTGTATTGTATTGTAATCAGAACGAGACGGATTCGATTGTTGAAAAGCTGTCTTCTTATTCTTATGTGAAAAAAGTGGAGCCTTCCTATAAGCCTTTCATCAAGACAGAATTCGAAAACTCAAAACCGGATAAAGCGAAAGAGTATGATTATAAAATGGGTATTTAAGAAAAGAAAACAGGTGGCAGGCACCTGTTTTCTTTTTTTTGCTTAGGAAATGCTTCAGAGGCGAGCCCCTCGGGGTTAAATAACCCCGAGAGAATAAAAGGAAAGAGCGCCATTTTTTCTCTCGGGAACATTTGCCTGCCGGGGCTGAGGAGGCAAATGTTCCGGCCAGCTTCAGCGACCAGCCCCTCGGGGTCAAATAACCCCAAGAGAATAAAAGGAAAGAGCGCCATTTTTTCTCTTGGGAACATTTGCCTGTCGGGGCTGAGCAGGCCGCTTACGCTTTTGTCTGTCTACTGCAAAGGTGATATATAGTGATTCAGGCGCAGAATAGCGATCAGGTGCGCATAATACAATTCTTTCTCGGCAAACACAGAGGAGGGCTTTACGTCCATCTGGATGACTTCACGTCCCTGAGCCTTTGCTGCTTCCTCGAACAGCTGGTATCTTTTATTGGGCAGGTGGTTTGGGTCGGGAACACCTTCCCTGCATATATACAATGGTTGAAACTTACTTTCACCGGCAGGTTTAAGGACAACTGCCAGCGAAGTTACAGGACGTTCTTTCACGACAGTGTGAAACGCCATGAAATGAAGCATTCTGGGTTCATTGTAACGAGCCAATTCTATAAGTTCATATAAATCTGAATACCCTTCTCCTAGTTCAATAAAACGCTGGATCATATATACTACTTCCTTTCAACCCTCATTGATATCATCTTTTCCAACTTTTAATTATTCCAAAAGGACTCCAAGAAGTAAAGAGTATTATTAGAAAACGAATTTCGACTTTTTAACCCGTTCTATAATCCAGGTTTTTTTGGGGGTCTTTAAATCTTAATGTTTATTTAATATGAATTTAAAAGGCTGTTTTCGCAAAGATGTGGCTGCCTTAAATGAAATGGATTTCCGCTCCAGGCGGACGACTCCGCGGGGCGGGCGGTGAGCCTCCTCGGCTGCGCCTGCGGGGTCTCACCTGTCCCGCTAGTCCCGCAGGAGATCGTACGCCTTCCGCTTCAATCCTCATATGTAAAGGGGGGGGAAGGTAAAATCGAATTCTAAATCAGCAATTAATTAGAAAAAGCCTATTATATAGACTGTTTTCGCATTAATTTTGCTCTCGGCAATACCACCATCTGGACACTAAGAGTTCTCTCTCTAAACGGGGAACAGTTCATTTCTTTTGGCTTAGCAGAATATAAAGCTGTTATCTTACGAAGTTAATATAAAATAGCAACAAATTTTACGAAAAACTCCCATGACGGCACCGACACCATCGATCATAATATGGTTAAAATATTCATTCCCACAGTATAAGTTTGATTAAAAGTGGATATGCTTATAGTTTTGTAAAGCTTAAATATGCCTTTTTCATATAAAGAGCCATTTAAAAAGATAGCACCATACCTAACCGGGATTATCATGATATGCAAGATAGAAAAGAGCTGCTCTCCCTGGCTAGAGAGAAAGGCCTTATGTCTTTTGATCTCCTATTATATATCAGTGCTGCTATATAATTTACATAGCGGCCTTCAGGGAGCGTTCAAAGTGGGAGGATACCACAGCTGAAAAGTACAGCAGTCGAGGCTTAGTTTACTTTACACAGCAAGAGTCACGCCCTGTATATTTATCATTGAATTAGTGAAATCAACTGCGGAGAAAAAATTATGATTTATTAAAACTTTTTCCTGCTTTATAAGTCTAACGTACAGGAAAGGAGAATCTCATGAAAAAAGAAAATGAACTATTAGTCAAAAAAGCAAAAAAAGGCGATAACAATGCTTTTTATCAGCTTATTACATTACATAAAATGCAATTGTATCGAATAGCAATCTCCTATTTCCGAAATGACCATGATGCTTTGGAAGCCATTCAAGAGACGACATTTCGGGCTTATAAGTCTATCGGAAAGTTGAAGAACCCAGAATTCTTCTCCACATGGCTGGTCAGAATCCTAATGAACTACTGCCATGACGAGCTTCTGAAAAAAAAGAGGATCATTTATAATGATGAAATTCTTCAGTCTAAAGAAGCTAGGGGCACGGGGTCCAACTTGGAAATGGATGAGGCGATTCAGCTTCTCGATGAAAAGTACAGAAGAGTCATTATCCTGAAATATCTGGAAGGGATGAAGATTGAGGAGATAGCAGCCTTGCTGGAGCATCCGCAGGGGACAATCAAAACTTGGCTTCACAAGGGGCTGAGAGCTTTAAGAATACAATTCACTGAAGATGAGGAGGATTCCAATGCCTAACCGCGAAGAAGAGCGTCTTAAGGAATTGAAATTGAAGATAAATGAAAGAGAGTATCCCGAGAGAGCAATCGATGAAGCGATCCGGATGGGAATCCAAAAAGCCAACCGTTCAAAGAAACCTTCTTATTTATGGAAGACAGCGCTGGCTGCATCCTTGATCTTTCTAGTTTTATTCATCAGTTCCCTAAGGGTTTCCGAGACCTTTGCTTCTTATGTAAGTAACATACCGGGCATGGAGCAGATTGTTGAGATGGTTAGACAGGACAAAGGGATGGTCTCGGTCATTGACAATGATTTTGTGCAGGAAGTGAACAACTCAGCAGCCCATCAGGGAATAACGATTACGCTGAATTCATTCATAGCCGATCAGGAACAGCTCGTCCTTTTTTATAATGTCGACTCAAGTTCATCATCATTTGAAAACCTGAGGATCGATAAGATTCAGGTGGTAGATGAGTACGGTGAAGAGGTCGCTTTCGACAGCTTATCCATTGACGCAATTGATTCGAAAGAAGAGGATATGTATCAGTCTAACTACGGCTTGAAAGAAACTTTAAACAAGGAGAACTATACCATGGAAATTGAGTTGAGCAATGGTGATGCACCATTAGGAGACACATGGGAAATTCCTTTCAAGGTCAATCAAAACAAAGTGGGTAAAACCAAAGACATACATCTCAATCAGGAGTTTCTAGTAGAAGGACAAAAGATCTTAGTAAAAACAATAAAGGCTTCTCCAACAAGGGTCGGAATCCAGATGGAATTTTCATCGGAAAATACTAAACGGATATTTGATATAGAGGATCTGAGGCTGGTTGATGAAAATGGTGAAACCTGGTCCCGCATCTCCAACGGCCTCTCAGCCAGCGGAGATTTTGAAGAAAAGACCTACTATCTTCAAAGCAACTACTTTGAGAATCCGAAAGAACTTTACTTGGTCTTCAGTAAAATCAGGGCATTAGAGAAAGATAAGCTGGAAGTCAAGGTAGATACCGAAGAGCTGAAAATACTCCGGGCACCTGATGAAAGGCTTGCCAAAGTAGAGTACGAGGAAATTTATGATGAGACAGGCGCCTTACTCTTTTCGTGGGATGTGCGATATGAACAGGCTAATCATATGTCGCCAATTCAGTCGTATAAGGACGCCGGTGGTGAAGAGCATAAATTATCTTCACAGTATCATGAGGGAGGCGGTTCAGAAGGGCTGCCGCGTTTTGGCTTTCCTTATGACAGAGACAAAGTTTCCGGTGTGATAACTTTCGAACTTCAAGATTATCCTTCATGGATTGAAGGAGAGGTTAAGATACCGGTAGAACAGTGATAATTTCTAAGTTAAGATCGGCAGGTAGACACTAACACACCGAAATGTAAGAGAACATTAAGTTGCTGAAATAAAAAATACCCTGCAGGACTTCCTGCAGGGTCCTTCTACTTCCACAAAGGAAAGAAGGCAAAGGGAGAGGAGAAACCGGAGGAAGAACTTATGGGGAAACGTAAGTCTTCTCCGCGGTTGGCAACAACACCAGAAAAGATGTTGTTACTAGCATTATCACCAGTGAAGAACCTTTTATACATCAGGCGAGAAATTTTAGGCGGATTTTCCCGGAATTCGGCGATTGATAGAAAAGAATGTTTATATATGGTAGGATATAAAAGAAATAAATACATATTCAGTGGTGAATTAAATGAGAGTTATATCGGGTGAATGTAAAGGCAGGCCGTTGAAAGCGGTGCCGGGAAGCGGAACGCGGCCGACAACTGATAAAGTGAAAGAAGCAATCTTCAATATAATTGGTCCCTATTTTGATACCGGAACCGGTCTCGATTTGTTTGCAGGCAGCGGCGGCCTGGGAATAGAAGCTCTAAGCAGAGGCTTGGAAAAGGTCATTTTTGTGGACAAGGATTTCAATGCCATTAAGACCATTAAATCGAACTTGGACTTCTGCGGATACAGCGAAAGAAGCGAAGTATACCGGAATGAAGCGGGAAGAGCCCTTAAAGCTGTAATAAAAAGAGAGTTAACCTTTGATTATATTTTTCTGGATCCTCCGTACAAGAAGCAGAAACTTCAGCAATTGCTGGAAGATATCGACGAAAACGGCTTATTGAATGAAAGCGGTTACGTTGTTTGTGAACACGCATCCGAGATTGTACTGCCAGAGGAAGCTGGTACATTGAAAACCATCAGGGCAGAATCATATGGAATTATTGGAATCACAATCTATAAAAAGAGCTGATTTATGCTTTTGCCGGCCTTATATCCCTGAGATAGGCTGGAATCTGTGGAGTTGTGCACACGGAGCGGAAATCAACTGCTCTTTACATAGAATAATACTTACGAAAACAGCATGTTAAAAGATAAACCGAACTATTTCCAGGGGATTACCCCTCTTAAAAGAAACGGAGGCTGCAAGAAATGGGAAGTATAGCTGTCTGTCCAGGTAGTTTTGATCCAATTACCTATGGTCATCTGGATATTATCACGCGCGGAGCCAAAGTATTTGATAAATTGTACATCACGGTATTGAACAATTCATCGAAACAACCGATGTTCTCTGTGGAAGAAAGAATGCAATTGATCAAGGAAGTGACTCAGGACATACCAAACATCGTAGTGGACTCGTTCCAGGGTCTTCTCATTGATTATGCTAAAAGTGTGAACGCAAATGCTATCATCAGGGGCTTGAGAGCCGTTTCTGATTTTGAATATGAAATGCAAATCACTTCCATGAACAGGGTGCTGGATGAAAACATAGAGACTTTCTTTATTATGACAAACAATCAATATTCTTTTTTGAGTTCATCGATTGTCAAAGAAGTGGCCAAGTATGATGCTGACATTTCAGAACTTGTCCCCAAACCTGTCGAGATCGCTTTGCAGGCCAAAAATATTGGCTGAACAGATAATAAATGCAAACAAGCTGCACATTGATGTGCAGCTTGTTTTTGCAGCTCAGGAAATCATGAAGCTGACTAGAGGTAATGGCTGCTGGAAGAGAAAAACGGCTCTCCTAATCAATATCCATGTCATCCCCATAGCAAATGAATGCCCTAAAGCCTTCTGCCCGTTTTCATTTTTTGAATATATAACAATATATAAATAATCAGAGAGGCAAGGGTGATGATTGGCCCCCAGTGTTTCAGCCATAGAAGTGCCCATTCCCAGAAAGTCCAGTCAGGCTGGTTAAAAACAGGTACGGAATTTGAGGGTTTATCTCCATAAAAGTTCACATAAACCGGCTTCCAAATAAGCAGGGTAATGATAGCAGAGGCAGTACCATGAATAAATCGGGCTATAAAAAACGGGCGAAAGCGGATATCTGTCTGGGCCAGTATACTGGCCACTTGGGCCTGTACGCTGAAGCCGCTGAACCCAAGTATGAAACTTGTGATAATGGCTTGCTGAAGAAGGGTGGCTTCACCTGCTCCGCTGGTCATTTGACTTCCTAATGTGATTTCGAATAAACCTGATATGAATGGCAAGGTCAGTGCTTCCGGCAAAGTCAGCATCTTTAAGAAAATATTTAGCGCATCGGCAGCAAATGTAGTCACCCCAAGGTGAAAGAGCAGCTTATTGATCACTGAAAATAAAATGATAAAACCACCAATCATAAGCAGGGTCTGAATAGACGAATTCACTGCATCTCCCAGCTGCTTCCCGATTGGCCTTTTTTCTTTGACCCTTGTTCTGTGAAGAGCCGCCAAAGCACTCCTGATCGAAAAAACTTTATTGGATACCGTTTTACTCTGGCTTTCTTCTTTTCGTCCATAGAAGCTCATTATCAACCCAACACAAATATTGCCAAGATAATGGGCGCAAGCAAGTATGACCCCTAAATGCGGGTTATAAAAAAAGCCGATTGAAACCGCTCCAAATATAAAAAGGGGGTTGGAAGAGTTCGTAAATGAAACCAGTCTTTCTGCTTCAATCCTGGTCAGCTGCTTTTCCTGCCTGAGCCTGGCTGTCAGCTTTGCGCCCGCAGGGAAACCAGAAGCCATTCCCATGGCCCAAACAAAGCCTCCTACTCCCGGAACCCTGAAAAATGGACGCATGAGCGGTTCTAAAATGACACCAATAAACTTAACCACCCCGAACCCTATAAGCATTTCGGAGATGATGAAAAAAGGAAGCAGCGACGGAAAGACAATCTCCCACCACATATTCAGCCCCCTGATAGATGCTTCAAAGGATTCTTGAGGAAATATAATAAGAGAGGCTGCAAGTGTAGTAACGGAAAGTGCTAAAAAGATTGTTTTTAATTGTGAAGCATTCAATCTATTCCCCCCCGGAGTCTATATGGATGATCCATTTCCTTACCTTGTAGATAGTGGAAAAAATGGTAGAATGAAATTAGGCAGTGCTATAACAAGCAATCACACCTTGTCCTCATATTATTGAAATATACTCATAGTCACTCAAAATAGACCATAGAATAAACCAAACGGTGAAAAAAGGGGGAGGCCAAGTGAACAAGCCTAAAGTCGGCTTAGCTCTCGGTTCAGGAGGAGCAAGAGGGTTTGCCCACCTGGGAGTGCTGAAGGCCTTTAAGGAAGAAGATATCCCTGTTGATATGATTGCGGGAAGCAGCATGGGGGCGCTCGCTGCCTGTTTGTACGGAGTCGGCCATAATATGGAAGATCTTTATAAGTTGTCGACCGCTTTTCGGAGAAAGTACTACCTGGACTTTACCGTGCCAAAAATGGGGTTCATCGCGGGCAAACGGATCAAGCAGTTTGTGAGGCTGTTTACCCATAATAAAAACATAGAAGATCTCAGCATTCCTATAGCGGTGGTTGCCACTGATCTAACCAAGGGAGAAAGAGTGATTTTTACTGAAGGCCCCATAGCCGAGGCAGTCAGAGCAAGCATCAGCATACCGGGAATATTTGTGCCAGAGAAAATCAACGGCAGGCTGCTTGTCGATGGAGGAGTAATCGACCGGGTGCCTGTTTCTGTCGTTGAGGAGATGGGAGCGGATATTGTCATAGGGGTGGATGTTGCACAAGTGAAGCAAAATGCAGAAATTTCGACTGTGTATGATGTTATAATGCAAAGTATTGATATACTACAGAAGGAAATCATCAGAAATCGTGAGCTCAGCGCTGATTTTATGATCAGGCCGAATGTGGAACAATACAGTTCGCGAGCATTCACCAATACAGAAGAAATCATTGCAGCCGGTGAAGAAGAAGCCAAGAAAATAATTCCTTCAATTAAGCAGGCAATTGAAGAATGGAAGGGGAACAAGCAGTAAGTGTCACAAAAAAAATGGATTCGCATTTTAGTCATCATGACGATTCTTATAATAGGAAGTTCCTTTTATTATTTGCCCTACTATGTAACCAAACCAGGAAGCGCAAAAGACCTTGATACAATCATTAAAGTGGAGAACGGATATGAGGATGAAGGCCGGCTGATGCTGACAACCGTCAGAATGGGAAAGGCAAATATTTATACCTATCTCATCGCTTCTTTGAGGAAATACGAGCATATCTATCCGGCGGGAGAAATAAGAAGCCCTGAAGAAACGGATGAAGAATACAACGTCCGGCAGCTTCACTTAATGGAAACATCAAAATTGAATGCCATAGAAGTGGCATTCGATCACGCTGAGCAACCTTATTCATTTGACTACAACGGGGTATATATCCTGAACGTTTATCCTGGCATGCCCGCAGAGGATGTTCTTGAACCGGGGGACATGATCACAGCCATAGATGGAAATGAATTCAGTTCTTCCCAGGAATTCATTGACTATATCAGCCAGAAGACAGTGAATGACACTGTAAATATCACTTTCACCAGAGAAGGGGAAGTATACGAAAAAGAAGTTCCTCTCGCAGAGTTTTCGGCCAGTGATGGGAAAGTCGGACTTGGGATCGGACTGGTGGATGACAAAGAAATTATCACGGAAACAAAAGTAACAATGAATACCGAGAAGATCGGAGGGCCGTCTGCAGGCTTGATGTTCAGTCTGCAGTTATATAACGGGTTGGTTGAAAGAGATATTACCAGAGGACTGGATATTGCCGGCACGGGTACAATTTCTTCAAATGGGACCGTCGGAAGGATCGGGGGAATAGAACAAAAGGTCATTGCGGCAGATAATGCAGGTGCCGAGGTGTTCTTTGCCCCTATGGATATTATTCCTGAAAACCTGAGGAAATCCAATCCGGATTTAAAACCTAATTATGAAGAAGCTTTGCAGACTGCTGAAGAGATCGGGACGGATATGGACATCGTGCCTGTCAAAACGTTTGAAGATGCTTTGAGCTACCTGGACTCTATATAAAAGGCAGCTCTTATACCTTTCTGCCGCTTACTGATGGGGAAATTCTGCAGGCAAGAACAGAGAGAAGTCCCCTGATACCCTTGGGATATCCGAATGCTCAAGTAAAATATAAAATTAACTTATAACGACATAACAAAACACACTGGAATCCACATGGAATTCCAGTGTGTTTTTTATTTATTTATGGTCCTGTAAACCCCTGTCAATGACGGGAGTTCCAGAGAGCATAAGCATGGTGAAAAAATTTCGCCCTTCATGAAGAGGTAACAGGCTTTCCTATCACTGTATTTCATTGAGCAGAATGTATGCCCTGCGAAGGACATGAATAATCACATGTAAAATAAATGGAAATTATCAGGTTAAGCACAGCAAAATAAATTATTATCGCATCATTTTAAAAAAAGAAAAATTCTTCCTTTTAATTAGGTGTTTTTGTACTTTTTCTTAAATAGCGGATTTCTCCCCTAATTTTTTAAAATTTTCAACGGTAATAAATCGCTAAGGTAAATCTTTCAGTGGACCTTTTAGGACTAACCCGCTAATAGAGGCTTCCAGCCGCAGAGTAAACCAGCAGTTCTCATTGGTGGTTTTTTCATTTCTCAACATATTGGCTGGCTTTAACTTTTATTTTTTCAGGTAGATCGGAGGCTGCTTAAATTCCTGTTCCAGCAGTTTTCTTTGATGGCCGGGTTCCACAGCACCAAGAGAGAAAATCTCGGCAGCCTTCACATCCAGGGATATCTCGTCTCTGTCTGCAGAGCTTAGTTTACTGATCAATGGCAGGCTAAGTTCCTTCTTTATGTTGTTAAGGTACTGCCTGCCTGTCTCCGTCATGCCAAGCAGCCGGATATATGCAGGAGATTGATGTGTAATCATCTCTTCCTTGGTTGTGTTTGTCAGAATATGCAGGGCCATTCGCTGCAAGCGTGTCCAGGTGTATCTCTTAGTTTTAACCGTTTCCATGAATTCCAGAAAACTTGAACAGGAGCGTGCCGCATTTTTAAATCTGTTTTCGATTCCTTCTTCCATTTCATAGATGCGCGCGAGTTCCTCACTGGAAGATGATACTATTTTAAATTTGAGAAGACTCCAGTAAAGTTCCCAATCATGAAGGATGCCGTATGTATACTGATAATCTTTCAATTCATCCAAGGTTGGTTCTGTAATGAAAGAATGGACAGCTTCCACTTTTCCTTTCTTTTTCTTTAATTCTTTTCGGATGCTTGTAGCGCTGGCAATGTTCTCATCGCTAAAATGTTCATCGTGGTAATTTGCATTTTTTCTTGCAAGAGTATAAGCTTTCATACCGGAGCCTATTTTATTACGTGCCTGGATATAGTGGTACCCAAGAATATTGTTGGGCAATGAGAGGTCAACCAGGCTTCCATCAGGATCCAGGCTCTGGAAAGCTTTTGACAGTGCAGAGGGATAACTCATTCCCGTCTTAACGAACTCCTGGACTAAGGCGTTATAGTGCTTATCATGTTTATGAAGATATTCTACGGTTTTTTCAAACGCGGCAATGTTACCTGATTCACTTCCAAAGCAAAAAGCCGAACATTTCATACTTTCCAATAGAGCGACCGAGCCAGAGGCGAAAATTTCCGCATGCTGGGTGGCAAATGCGTAGGGAAGTTCGATGACTATATCGGCTCCTGATTTCAGGGCCATCCTTGCACGGGACCATTTAGAAACAATGGCAGGTTCTCCGCGCTGCAAGAAATTTCCGCTCATGACCGCAATGATCAGGTCGGCATCAGTCATTTTTCTGGTCTCAGAAAGATGGTGAAAATGACCATTATGGAATGGATTATATTCTACAATAACGCCCGCTGCTTTCATTTCTTTTTCACATCCTTTAAAATGGGTGGTAAATACTTATAAATACAAGTTATAATTACAACACTATACTTGTAAAGAGTGTAAAGAAAAAATATTGACAAAAGGTATTATGAAAGCTATAATTACCTTTGTTGCCTTGAGGTGATTACAATGAAATGGTCAATAATTCAATTGCAAAAGTTTCGTGACAGGGGAATGCCCCTCGATGAAACAGTCGATGCGAGTGAAGTGAAAGCACTTGATCCTCAGATACGTGATGTTTCTCCGATCCATGTCACAGGAAGAGCAGACATCAGTTCTGATAAAGTAACCTTCCATCTGCATATTGAAGGCCAACTTGTTCTTCCTTGCTCAAGAACGCTGGAAGATGTCCATTTTCCGGTTGATATTGACACGGTCGAAACATTCTTATTAAAAGCAAAAGACTATGATCAGTATGAAGAGGAAGAAGTGCACAGGATGCAGGGGGATGTCATTGATTTGATGCCTGTCATCAATGAACTGCTTGTCCTGGAAATTCCTATGCAAGTTTTCAGCGAAAAAGCGAAAGACGATGAAAACCTTCCATCCGGCAAGAATTGGGAAGTCATTACGGAAGAGCAGGCCATTCAGGCGGAAGAAGAAGAGGAAAAGAAAGTCGATCCTCGGCTTGCCGGTCTTGCTAAGCTTCTTGAACAAGACAAGAACTCTTAAAGCGTCGTGAACCAGCTCGTTCTGGCTTCATCATAACATATCTCTGTAAGGAGGTGGGAAGAAATGGCAGTACCTTTTAGAAGAACATCTAAAACAGCAAAGAGAAAACGCCGTACACATTTCAAGTTAAATGTACCTGGTATGGTTGCATGCCCGAATTGCGGGGAAATGAAACTAGCTCACCGTGTATGTAAAGAGTGCGGTACTTATAAAGGAAAAGAAGTTGTGAGTAAATAATTTTATTCTCAGCAAAAAGCGTGAAGAGACCATGGCTCTTCGCGTTTTTTTGTTGTTTTTTTTCTTTATTATAGTACCCGTTTCAAGCAGGGGACAGACATTAATATAACTCTTTTACCCTTTTACTTAATCTTAAGGGGCATTATTTTTTGGGAATTTTATTTTTGATGCAGTGCACTTCGCCAGTGTGGTACATCATACTTATAATTTTCTCTTTTGATATATCCAGTCAGTCTCAATTGGGTGAGAGATCACAAACTCGATTTCTCTCCCCGTAACAGGTGCATTCGGCAGTACACAAGCTAGTGAAACATATAAGGGTCAGATAGATGAGGGGGAACTGCCCTCATCACATAGACTTTCGACACCAAAAAATAAGGAAACTCCGCCTCCATTTTTCAAAAAACTTCCCCCTATATCTGTAAAACTATGGTATAAAAATAAGAAAGAGATACAATTTTTACTACATATTTAATACTTACTGCAAAGGGGATTGAAGATGGAAGATTACATAATGGAAAGAACTGAAGACGGTGTTCTTATCTTTACTATTAACAGGGAAGAGAAGCGGAATGCTATCAATTACGAAGTGATGGATGGATTGCAGAAAGCTATTGATGAAGCCGCTTCAAATGATGATGTTAAACTTCTGGTAATAACAGCTGCTGGAGGAAAGGCATTTTGTTCTGGTGGGGATCTGGATACCTTTCATGGGTTAAAGACAGAAGAACAAGCCTATTCTATGCTGAAAAAGATGGGGGACATACTCTATCAACTGGCCACACTTCCAAAGATTACAGCTGCCCTTCTAAACGGGAGCGCGGCAGGAGGAGGATGTGAGATCGCTGCAGCATGCGATTTCCGCGCTGCCCAAAAAGGAGCAAAGATGGGATTTATTCAAGGGAGACTTGCAATTACAACAGGCTGGGGTGGAGGCTCCTTGCTATTCGAGAAAATAGCATATGGAAATGCCCTCTATCTATTAGGGACAGCAGATCTGTACTCTGCTGAGAAGATGCATGACCTTGGTTTTATAAACTTTCTTCTTGAAAGCCGGGATATTTCTTCGCTTATACAACAAATGGAAGGCTTTCTGAATAAAGATGTAAATGTCCTGGCTGCCTATAAGCAAGCTGTTAAAGAAAAATGGGAATCGGCTAATCTCTATCAAAGAATTGATAAAGAAATCCGCTCGTGCGCCAAATTATGGGAGAAAGATGAACACCACCAAGCGGTAGAAAAATTCTTATCCGGAAAGTGAGTTGGAAGAATCTTCATGTCAGCGGCTTTTGCAGCAGAATAAGAAGCAAATCACTTCAAAAAGCATTAAAACTTACGTAATATATTCTATCTTTTCTACTATAAACATAAGTATGGATTAATAAATAAATTCATACAGGAGGGATGGAAGTGACTTCTAATAGACAAGATGCATGGAGTCAAGATGAAGATTTATTGCTTGCCGAGGTGGTGCTTCGTCATATCAGAGAAGGGGGGACGCAGCTGCAGGCGTTTGAGGAAGTTGGCAGGAAATTGTCAAGAACAGCTGCTGCCTGTGGATTTCGCTGGAATTCATTTGTGCGCAAACAGTATAAATCGGGGATTGAATTGGCAAAAAGACAGCGGAAGGAAAATAAAAAACAATCTGTCCATGCTGGTTATTCTGAACCACTGCAGTCTGAAAGAGTATTGGAAAATCAATCATCAAAAGAAGTTGAGGAAACCCGCTCAGACACGCTGACTATTGAGGGAGTCATCGATTTTTTGGAGAATTTGAAAGGCAACTTGAACGAAGATATAGAACTGCAGTCTGCTTATAAAAAACTTGAAGAATACACAGAAAAGCTTGAGCATCAAGTAGAGCGGTTGAATGAGGCAAATGCTGCCTATAGAGATAAGCTGGAGCTGCTTGAAGAAGATCATCAATCCCTGCTGTCTATATTTGAAAAAGCCCGGAAAATGGCATTGCTGCAAGAAAATGAGGATAAAGTAAAGTTTCAAATGGATAAGAATGGTAACCTGCAGCGGCTTCAAAAATGAACCTTGAAATTTGGCAAGTTTCTTTTAACATACAAAAGGCTGACTAGACGTCAGCCTTTTGTATTGGTTTTATCAACTCTTAAGAATGTTTTTGCTCATGGACACCTTCCGGAAGCCAGATGAGCGGATTTTGTCCCAAGTCTCTTTCCATATCGTAGGTAACCTTTTCGAAGCCCATTTTTTCCCAAAAACCATGAGATTGAATTCTCGGATTTGTTTTGATTGCTACATTAAAGCTTTTGGCAAAATCCACCAGAACTTCCCCGTATCCTTTTCCCTGATGTGCCGGAAGGACTTCCAACTTCCAGAGTTCAAGGTAATTTTGCCGGGGATCAAAATATTGGTCATTGCTCGAATCTCTCTGATAGAGGCTCATGCGCGCGATAAGAGTGTCTCCGAAGTAAATTCCGTAGAAGGGAGACTCACTGTTATTTTCGATGATATTGGACTCCAGGTCTTCCATCATAGATAGCTCCTGAACACCATACTCTTTAAATTTCTTGAATTCTTCCAGAGTTTTGTAATTTACTTTTAGTTTCTCAACTTTTACTGTCATATACGGTACCTCCTGAGCAATTGAATTAGGTGTTTAGCTTCTTTGCTGAACGAATATGATCAAACGGAAAGAGGATAATATCTCTTTTCATTTGATACTATATGAGAAGATTATGATATTATCATTATATAACAAAAATACAAAAAATTCTGCACTTAATAAAGAAAGCGTTTGCAGATTAAGAAGGAATTTTTGGTTTTTTGTAGAAAACTAATACTAGAATACTCATTCATGGACAAGAAAGGGGATATGTTGTGCAGAAGATTTTAGTGGCAAACAGGGGAGAAATTGCTTCAAGAATCATTCGGACGTGCAAAAATATGGGGATCGAAACTATAGCAATCTATTCAGATGCTGATAAAGATATGCCTTATGTGGCTGAAGCAGACAGTGCATTCCGTATAGGAGAACCGCCTGTAAATAAATCATACTTGAAAAGCGATGCCATTCTTGAAATTGCTGAAAGGGAAGAAGCAGATGGGATTCATCCCGGGTATGGGTTATTATCTGAAAACAGTGATTTTGCGAGAAAGACTAGGGACAGGGGCATAACATTTATCGGACCGTCAGCGGAAGTGATGGAAATGATGGGAGACAAGGTTGCTGCAAGAAAAACAATGATTGCGGCGAATGTACCTGTTGTTCCCGGAAGCGAAGGTGGAGTAGCTTCCATCGAAGAGGCTAAGACTGTGGCGGAATCTATCGGCTATCCTGTCATGTTGAAAGCCAGCAGCGGCGGGGGCGGCATCGGCATGATCCGGTGCAGTGATGAGCAAGCGCTCGTTCAAAGCTTTGATTCTACAAAAAACAGGGCCAAGGCATATTTCGGCCATGATGAAGTTTTTCTGGAAAAATGTATAGACAATGCAAGACACATAGAAGTCCAAATATTCGGAGATGAAAAAGGTAACATCATTCATTTATTCGAAAGAAATTGTTCAGTTCAAAGGCGGAACCAAAAAGTCATCGAAGAAGCACCTTCTCCACAATTATCAATTGGGGCTAAGGAGAAAATGTTCGATGCTGCTATAAGGGCAGGAAAGGCAGTAAATTATGTGAACGCCGGAACAGTCGAATTCATTGTGGATAATGAAGAGAATTTCTATTTTCTTGAAATGAACACGAGGCTGCAGGTTGAGCACCCGGTTACGGAAAGTATCACAAATCTGGATTTGGTTAAATGGCAGATTCTTGTCAGCAGGGGAGAGGAACTTCCTATTTCAAGTCAGGAAGGTGTAAGAAACGAGGGGCATGCGCTGGAGTTTCGTGTGTATGCAGAAGATCCCAAAACCTTTTTCCCTTCACCCGGCAATATTTCGTCCATCAAATGGGGAACTGCTGAAAATGTCAGGATAGACAGCGGATATGAGCAGGGAAATAACGTAACACCTTTTTACGATCCAATGATTTCGAAAGTCATCATTAGTGGAAGCACACGTGAAGACTGCATTGAGGAAGCAATAAAGTTTTTTGAAGACACAGATATTCAGGGTGTCAAGACAAACATTCCTTTATTCAGGGATGTACTTAAAGAGGAGAGTTTCCAAGACGGGTCGTATAATACGGCGTGGCTGAGCTCTAGGAAACCTGTAAATAACTAACATCGATTTCTGAGGAGGAACAGAATATGAAAGAAATTACAGCATCAATGGCAGGAACAGTATTAAATGTGTTGGTTGAAAGCGGTGCGGAAGTCAGCAGCGGGGAGGCCGTCCTTATGCTTGAATCCATGAAAATGGAAATTCCGGTAGAAGCCGAAGCAGCGGGCAAGGTTGCTGAAATAAAAGTAAATGTCGGGGACTTTGTCAACGAGGGAGATGTTCTGATTACATTCGAATAAGGTTGGGTGTAAGGGTGATGAGGATATGAAGGCTGTTTTCCAGGAAAAATTTGTATCAATATGCAGCTGAGCTCTACTATTCTTACGTCGCTAAGAGGCTGCCGGGTATGGGTTCAACGCCCTCCCGGCTCAGCCCTTGCGCTGGAAGAAAGTTCCGTTCAATATAAAGCAGCCGCAGCCCTTGTAAACAGGGGGTTAGGTATACAGCCTTTTGCTGCTACTTGAAACTAATTCCGAAAAAATAACCAATAATTAACATGAATAACCTGGTATTCATGAAAAGAAAAGAGCTGCTCTCCCCGATTAGAGAGAAAACCTTTAGTATCCAGGGGAAAATCCTGCTCTGTGGATTTTCTAAAAAGCCACAATGTATGCGAAAACAGCCTGTTCTTTAAAACAATAATTACTGAAAAAGCAGCGCAAATGAAATAAAGGGGGATTTTCTATGTCTCAGAAAACATACGAACATGTACTGGAAGAGAAAAGGGAGAAAATATCCAGCGGCGGACAGCCGAAATATCATGAAAAGCTTAAGGAGCAAAATAAACTATTTGTAAGAGACCGATTGAATCTGCTGTTCGATCATGGGGAGTATCAGGAAGACGGCATGTTTGCCAATTGCCAGGAAGAAGGGCTTCCTGCTGATGGTGTAGTGACAGCAACTGGTAAAATCGGCGGGAGAACTGTTTGCGTGATGGCGAATGATTCTACAGTGAAAGCCGGTTCATGGGGAGCGAGGACTGTAGAGAAAATCATCCGTATCCAGGAGACTGCCCTGAACTTGAAAGTTCCGATTCTATACTTGGTCGACTCGGCTGGGGCCAGGATTACGGATCAGCTTGAAATGTTTCCTAACCGAAGAGGAGCGGGGAAAATTTTTCACAATCAAGTAAAAATGTCAGGTATGGTGCCGCAAATCTGTCTATTATTTGGACCATCCGCTGCAGGCGGAGCATACATACCGGCTTTCTGTGATATCGTCATTATGGTGGACGGCAATGCCTCTATGTATCTTGGATCGCCACGGATGGCGGAAAAGGTCATTGGTGAAAAAGTGACACTTGAAGAAATGGGCGGTGCCAGAATGCACTGTTCCATCAGCGGAGTGGGTGACATGCTCGCCTATTCAGAGGAAGAGGCAATCGAAGCTGCTAAAGACTATTTGACTTACTTCCCGTCAAACTATCTTCATAAGCCTGCTGCAGGCGAAGGGGTAAAACCAAAAGAAGGCAGGACGCTGGAGCAGATCATTCCGGAACATCAAAATGCACCATTTGATATGTACGAATGTATTGATGCTCTGATTGATGAAGGAAGCTTTTTTGAGATGAAGAAGTTATTTGCACAGGAGCTTGTGACCGGTTTTGCCCGTATCGATGGGAAACCGGTTGGAATCATTGCCAACCAGCCGAAAGTGAAAGGCGGAGTGCTTTTTGTGGATTCAGCTGATAAAGCAGCAAAATTCATTACATTGTGTGATGCCTTTTCGATCCCGCTTCTTTTCCTGGCGGATGTACCGGGCTTCATGATCGGCACGAAAGTAGAAAGAGCAGGGATCATCAGGCACGGAGCGAAGCTGATTGCTGCAATGAGTTCCGCTACGGTTCCGAAAATTTCCGTAATTGTCAGAAAAGCATATGGTGCAGGTCTTTATGCAATGGCTGGACCGGCATTTGAGCCGGATGTCTGTATCGCCCTTCCGACCGCACAAATAGCTGTAATGGGCCCGGAAGCTGCTGTGAATGCAGTGTATTCAAATAAGATTCAGGCAATCGAAGATCCGAAAGAACGTTTTGCTTATGTTCAAGAAAAACAGAAAGAGTATAAAGAGCATATTGATATTTACAAACTCGCGTCAGAAATGATTGTTGATGAAATTACAGGACCTAATGAATTACGCAGTGTCCTTATCGAGCGCTATAAAATTTATGAAACAAAAGAAGTGGAATTCAGCTCAAGGAAGCATCCGGTATATCCGGTTTAACGGCCAAGGGTTAGCCTTCAGATTATGATCTGGGTTAACCCTTTTTTTGATAGACATTTGGAAAAATCATAATGGGCGAATTTATCACTCCATATAACGAACTTATCATTTGAAGAGGTTCTTTTTGTAAAGCTCTTTTCGTAAACTTTGTTGCTATACCAGGCTAATTCCGAAAAAATCATATTAAGAGGTTTAAAAACTGGTAACACCGAAAAGAAAAGAGCTGCTCTCCCTTTATAAGAGATATAACTCTGAGTATCCGGGGATGTCTGAAGAAACAATATATGCGAAAACAGCCCTTGAAAGAGTGATTTTTATGTTTGCGGAGATTTTAAGTTTCAAAAATGTGTAAGAATGGCCTAAAGCTATTTTCTCACCAATGACACAATGGTAGAATGTTATTAGTAATATTAACCAGAATGAACGGATAGAGGAGATTGGATGAGAGTTGGAATTATTGGCGGAGGGGCAATCGGCCTGCTCTTTGCAGCCTATCTTGGTAAAAATAACGATGTTACCCTTTATGTGAAGAGACAAGAACAGGCTGAGGCCATTAATAATAAGGGCATTACTCTTCATGAAGGAGATTCCTGTGCATCTACCTTTATTAGGGCTTCGTCAAAAATGAAGAACATGACTGAACAGGATCTAATTATTGTCGCTGTCAAACAATATCACTTAGATGATTTATATGAAGTATTAAAGAATATTCCTTCCGGGATCTCCCTGCTGTTTCTTCAGAACGGAATCGGCCATTTGAAACTCCTGGATAAGCTGCCCCATGAGCAAATTTATGTTGGGACAGTGGAACATGGTTCTCTTAAGGAATCGGATCATGCAGTTGCCCACAAAGGGAAGGGCAGGACAAACGCAGCTGTTTACAGGGGAAGCGGAAAAAGGCTGATGGAGCTTTCCCGCTGCAGCGGTGATTTTCCAGTCGAGATGCAGCCGGATTATGAAGTGATGCTCTTGGAAAAGCTTGCCGTCAATGCGGTTATTAATCCACTGACAGCTGTGCTGGGGGTCAGAAATGGGCGTTTATTAGAAATTACTGAGTATGAGGCTCTTGCTAAAGCAGTCTTCGAGGAGATCCTCCTTATATATCCAAAGCTCAATGGAGTCATCGGATTTGACGAAATAAAAGCAATCGCCTGCAGGACGGGGGAAAACACATCTTCCATGCTGGCGGACATCAGCGCTAAGAGACAGACAGAGATAGAAGCTATATTGGGTGCGGCTTTAGAAAAAGCAGAGCACTGTGGAATTCCGCTGAGTGTAATGCCAGTTCTTTATAAAATGGTTAAAGGGATTGATCATGAAAGGAGGAAAGAATAGTTGTCTACGATATTCTCCAGTTTTGTCGCTGTGTTTACTCTTATTCCTTTTCTGGGGTATTTTTCCTCTTTCGTGATTATGAAACAATTAACTGGCAGCCATAGAAGAGCTGTGAATACAGCTGTCAATTTAACGACCTTCCTCTTGATTTTCTCGGTCCATTTTATCATCCAGGCCATCTGGGACAAATCGCTGTTTTGGATCCTTATTCTTGTCCTGCTGATCAGTACAGGCATTCTTTCGGTAATTCATTGGAAAATTAAAGAGGAAATTGTGTTTCTGCATGTTCTCAAAGGCGGCTGGAGACTTAACTTTCTGCTGTTCTCAACAGCCTACGTTCTCCTGCTTTTTTACGGTGTAGCTTCAAGGATTATCCAAACCTTTTAATGGGGTATGAAGCAGCTGGATTCAGCAGGAGGTTCTATCACATCATACATAAGAAGGGAATAGGCTCATTTAGGCAGCTCTTTTCTCAGGCACGTCAGGTATGAAAGACAACTCTGATAAAAAGCTTTAACAACAAACCATTCAGGCAAGTTTTTTCCTTTTACTGTTGTGGAATGCTATACTACGAACAGTAGAAGATGGAAGAAAAGGAGTCATTTAATATGGAACTGGAAAGCTTATATATTCCAGCAACAAATCGTTTTGCTTCATTATACATACAACAGGAACCACCGGTTACTTCTTTTTTTCATTACAACCTTGATGAACCCGGGCTGTATGCTGACAGGGTCAAAGATATTAACCTAAGGGATTTCCCTCGGGAAGCTTTAGTGGAAGTGATTGAAAGGTACATGAAACCCTTCCCTTCGAGCGGCGAAGTTGAAAGATCTATGAAAAAGCTCAAAGAAGACGCCGTTGTGGTCATCGGCGGCCAGCAGGCTGGATTGTTGACGGGTCCCCTCTATACTATACATAAGGTCATTTCAATAATAAAACTCGCGAAGGAACAGGAAGAAAAAATGAACTATCCGGTTATTCCTGTTTTCTGGATTGCCGGCGAGGATCATGATTACCAGGAAATCAATCACGTGTTCGTTGAACAAAATGGAAAGATGGATAAAACCGGTTATCCGGAAAGAGCGACTGATAAGAGAATGGCCAGCGAGTTCACTTTTAATAAAGAAACGATGCGCAAATGGGTCAATCAGGTTATCCGCCATTTTGGCGAAACAGAGTTCACGAAAGGACTATTGAGGGATCTGGAAGACGCAATTGAGCGCTCTGAAACCATTGTAGACTTTTTCAGCAGCATCATTATGTCTCTTTTCAAGGACTATGGCCTGCTTATTATCGATTCAGCCTATCCTCTATTAAGGGAGTTGGAGAAACCTTATTTCCATCACCTGATCGAAGGCAGCGAAATCATATCAGAAAAAGTGAGAGAACAACAAAACATCATCTCCGAAAACGGTTTTCCTCTTACCATAGAGATGAAAGAGGATGCTGCCAATCTTTTCATTAATGAAAATGGTGAACGGATTCTCCTGGAACGGGAGGGGGATGTTTTCAGGGGTAAAAATGGCGAGATACACTATACCCTTGGCCAGCTTGAAGAGATTCTTGATTCAGAACCGCATCGCTTCAGTAACAACGTGGTCACCCGTCCGCTGATGCAGGAGTGGCTCTTTCCTACCCTTGCTTTTATAGCCGGTCCTGGTGAAATTGCCTATTGGGGTGAATTGAAACAGGCCTTCGACTGGGCGGGAAACAAAATGCCGCCTATTGTTCCTCGTTTGAATCTGACTATCCTGGAGAGGGATGTTAAAAGAAACGCTGATGAACTCAGCCTTTCTCTCGATGCTGTCCTGAAGGATGGTGTAGAAAGAGAGAAACTTCAATATTGGGAATCAGTAAAGGATACTGACCTTGAAAGCAGGATAAATGAGGCTGAAAGAATGCTTATGGCTTCCTATGAAGGCATCTTGCCGAAAGCTGCCGCTATTGATAAGGGCTTGGAGAACATCATTGAAAAAAACCTGTCATTTCACAAGCAGCAATTTGAATATCTCAGACTCAAAACCAATCATTCCCTTCAAAGCAAATATCAGTTGCAGCTGGGCAAATATGAAAGGATAGAGGCTTCCCTTAAACCTGGGGGAGCTCCTCAGGAACGCTTATGGAATCTTTATTATTTCATGAATCGATATGGAGAGGGTTTTGTAAAAGGCTTGATGGATCTTCCGATGGAGTTTGATGGAAAACACAAAGTCATCTCATTATAATTGAACCCGAAAGAAAGCGATGCTGTTCCAGCGTCGCTTTCTTCTTTTTGTATGACACAATATTTGCGAAAAAGGGTATCAGCTGTCTTTCGAGAGCGTGTTGAGAGAAACTTGAAGGGAGTGATTGGATCGCAGGTGTGGTAGACGTCCCGAGAGACACCAGAAGGACCGAAAAGTGTCGTAGGTGTCCCTCGAGCGAGTCATGAGAAACACCAGAAGGACAAAAAAGTGTCGCAGGTGTTCCTCGAGCTCGTCTTGAGAGACACCAGAAGGACCAAAAAGTGTCGCAGGTGTCCCTCACTCGTAAGCACCCTTTAGAGAATATCCGAAAAAGTTCGGATAGGTTATTCCTTTTATCCCCGCTAGTTAAAATTGAAGTCATTATTAACACTGCGTCAAAGGACAGGCAAATTAAAAAGAACTATAGCCTGTATTCCGTCTTTAATCCCGCCATAAAAGTCCCTCGAATAGTGGTAATGCAAGGGATTCAATAAATAATACAAAAAAGTTAAAAAAGCAGGAATTATTGTATTCAAAAAGAAATTAATATATGTGTGGAGAAAAGTGGGGGAATGTGGTACATTTGTGTTAGAAAGTGGGGGCAGTGGACATGTTCATGGGCGAATATCAACATAACATTGATAATAAAGGCCGTTTAATCGTCCCCTCTAAATTCAGGGAGCATCTTAGTGATGCCTTTGTATTGACCAGAGGGCTTGATCAATGTTTATTTGGATATCCCATGGAGGAATGGAGGGCTTTAGAAGAAAAGCTGAAGACTCTGCCGCTGACCAAGAAAGACGCACGTGCTTTCACTCGGTTTTTCTTTTCGGGTGCTACAGAATGCGAATTGGACAAGACCGGGAGGATCAATATCCCCTCCACACTTACGGATTACGCGAAGCTGGATAAGGAATGTGTAGTATTGGGAGTTTCCAATCGAATTGAGATTTGGAGCAAGCCTTTATGGGAAGACTATTTCTCACAGTCAGAGGATTCCTTTGCAGAAATTGCCGAGAATATGATTGGTTTTGATATCTAATCAATTCTGCAATACAACCAACTATTCAGAAATAGACTTTGCTTAAATGAATGCAGCTCGATTGGAAAGGTGAATCAGAATGTTTGAACATACAACAGTATTATTAAAAGAAACAGTGGATGAACTGAACATCAAGGAAGATGGCATCTATGTGGATTGTACTCTGGGCGGAGCCGGCCATAGTGAATACCTGGTCTCGCAGCTCGGGGAAAACGGCAGATTGTATTGCTTTGATCAGGATCAGACAGCAATAGACCATGCAAAAAATAAGCTTAGTCCCTACCTTGACAGGGTAACGTTCATAAGGTCCAATTTTCGCTATATAAAAGAAGAACTTGCAGATCAAGGCGTTAATCAAGTGGACGGAATTTTGTTTGATTTGGGAGTCTCATCTCCGCAGCTTGATACACCTGAGAGGGGATTCAGCTATCATCATGATGCTCCTCTTGATATGCGAATGGATATGGAAGGCGAATTGACAGCTCATGAAGTGGTGAACGAATGGTCGTATGAAAGCCTCGTCAGGATATTCTTCCGTTACGGAGAAGAAAAGTTTTCCAAGCAGATTGCCAGAAAGATTGAGGCAGCCAGAGACATCAAGCCTATCGAAACAACCGGTGAGCTGGTTGATTTGATCAAAGATGGAATTCCTGCTCCTGCGAGAAGAAAGGGAGGGCATCCCGCTAAACGGGTCTTCCAGGCAATAAGGATCGCTGTCAATGATGAGCTGGATGCGGTCGAAGAGGCACTTGAAAGATCAATTGAAATCCTTAAACCGGGTGGAAGAATTAGTGTGATAACCTTTCACTCTCTTGAAGACCGAATTTGTAAAACCATTTTTAAAGAAAAGGCTTCAGGCCCTGATCTTCCGCCAGGCCTCCCAATCATTCCGGACGAGTATAAGCCGGAACTGAAATTGGTGACGAGAAAGCCGATTCTGCCAAGTGAAGAAGAATTAGAAAATAATAATAGAGCCCGTTCTGCCAAACTGAGAGTTGCAGAAAAGGCGTAGATAAAATAACAGAAGGGAGCAGAGAGAGTGAGCAATTTAGCAAGGAAGTACCGTGAGCAGACAGTTCAGCAGCCGCAGCGGCAACCAAAAACCATCCCGGTAAGGGAAGAAAGGCCCCTCATCACCCCGGGGGAAAAAATTCTGGTTGCGCTTATTGGGGTAGTGTTTTGCTTTATGGCGGTGAACATAATCTCAACCCAGTCTTCAATCTATAAAGCCAATAAAGAAATTCAGGTTGTACAGTCTCAAATTGATGTTCAGGAAAAAGCAAATAATGATCTTAAACTGCAAGTCAGCGAGCTGAGTACATACGAAAGAATCTTGGAAAAAGCGAAAGAGCTGGGTCTTGATTTAAAAGAACAGAATGTTAAGGTTGTGCAGAATCAATGAAAAAGAGACCGGGAATGAGAATCGGAGCAGCCATCCTTTTTGGATTTTTCGGCCTGCTCTTTTTTGTTTTGATGGTTCGCTTTGTGACAATCCAGGTTACCGGGGAAGCGGATGGAAAGGTTCTGGCTGCACAAGCGGCCAAAAAGTACCTGAAGACAGGGGTTCTTGAAGCAGCAAGGGGTACAATCTATGATCAAAAAGGTGAAGTGATTGCCGAAGATACATCCGCCTATACCCTTGTAGCAATTCTTGACGAATCTGTGTCCCAGGATAGCGAAAAGCCTAAGCATGTTCAAGACATCAGAAAGACCGCTGCAGTTCTGGCTCCTTTACTGGAGGCGGATGAGTCTGACCTGTACGCCCGGCTCTCCAAAGGAGTGGAGGAAAAAAGATTTCAGGTGGAGTTTGGCAGTGTGGGGAGAGGCATATCACATCGTTTGAAGCTCGCTATTGAAAAAGAAGCCCTTCCTGGTGTCAATTTTGTAAAAGAGTCTAAGAGATTTTATCCTAACGGTGTATTCTCTTCTCATTTGATAGGCTTTGCCCAAAAAGAAGAAAAAGAAGATAATACTACTGAGATTGTCGGCAAGATGGGCATAGAGCAAAGCCTGAATGACTACCTGACCGGAAAAAACGGAAAGGTAAAGTATGACAGCGATAAGTGGGGATACATTCTCCCGCAGACAGAAGAGCATGTCACACCTCCGCAAAATGGTAACGATGTGTACCTGACGATTGATAAAAAGATCCAAACCTTCTTAGAAGAGACGATGAGCAAAGTTGATCAGCAATATAAACCTGAAAACATGCTGGCGGTGGTTGCCGACCCGAAGACCGGCAAAATCCTTGCCATGGCTCAGAGACCCACTTTTCATCCTGATACAAGAGAAGATCTTCAATCTTGGCAGAATGATATTGTCGAGACTTCCTATGAGCCAGGATCCACCATGAAAAGCTTCTCTTTGGCCGCAGCAGTCGAAGAAGGTGCTTTTAATCCTAATGAGTATTATGAATCTGGAAAATACTTTCTGGAAGGAAATTCGGTGCCAATCCGCGACCACAATAATGGTGATGGGTGGGGAACGATCACCTATCTTGAAGGTGTCCAGCAATCCTCAAATGTAGCTTTTGCAAAGCTTCTTGATAAAATCGGAGAGGACCGCTTCAGGGAGTATCTTGATGCTTTCGGATTTGGCCGGAAGACAGGTATTGACCTTCCAAACGAAACAACAGGGCAAATCCTTTATCATTATCCAATTGAGAAGTATACAACAATCTTTGGGCAAGGTACCACCGTCACTCCGCTGCAGATTATACAAGCCGAAACAGCTATAGCGAATGATGGAAAAATGATGAAGCCGTATATCATTTCTGAAATCGTTGATCATAATACCAATGAGACGATAAAGAAAACAGAACCCGAGGTTGCGGGGACACCTATTTCGGCTGAAACAGCTAAAAAGGTGAGAGAATACCTTGCGACTACAGTTACTGCTGATGATGGAACAGGCCGCAGATTTGCTATAGATGGTTATGATGTTTCAGGGAAATCCGGTACTGCTCAAATTCCAGATTATGAAAATGGAGGATATGAAATAGGAAAAGAAAACTATTTATTCTCCTTTCTCGGAATGGCACCAGCCGATGACCCGCAGCTGATTGTGTATGTAGCTATCAAAAAGCCTAGTTTGAAAACTAGTGAAATCGGTTCAGACCCTGTTTCAGGTGTCTTCAACCCGGTAATGCTCAACAGCTTGAAATATCTTAATATTAAACCGGAAGAGAATAAAAGCCTGAAAAAAGCTAAAGCAGCCGATCTTACGGGAGTTCCTGTAGAGAAGGCGAAGAAACAGCTGAAAGAGTCAGGACTCAATCCAATTATCCTCGGGGAGGGTTCCAAGGTTCAGAAACAGTCTGCCTCACCTGGTGAAGAACTCCTGCAAGGGGAAAGAATCGTTCTGCGTACCGATGGGAACCTGACTATTCCGGATATGAAAGGCTGGTCAGTCAGGGATGTGCTGAAGGTAACTAAAATGGCCAACTTGAAACTGAACATGGTAGGCACTGGGTATGTTACCAATCAAAATATTACGCCCGGTACAGCGATTAATGAAGCTGAGCCTCTTGTAGTAACATTCGAGACCCCGGAACAGCAGCTGGAAAAAGAGAAGAATGATAGTGAGACCGACGAAGAAGCCCCATTGAACTAGCAGGAAGGCCGGAGAGATGAATCTCCGGCTTTTTGCTGTTTAGAAAAGATTGAAGTTAAGAAAAGCAGAAAGCAATAGCTGTTTAACTTGCTGATCTAATGTGATACTACTTTTCTTTCACGCAGCCAAATTCTTTACTTCTAACAACACTCCATTTTCTTCTGAGATCAGTTCCCCGGGAAATGTTGCCCGTCTTCTCTGAAGTGTTATTCCTATCATACTTCCACTTGTACAGGCATATAATTGAACGAGCCAAATAAGGGGAGGTTCTACGTGTGAAGAGAGTATCGAATGTAACGGTGAGGAAGAGGCTGGCGTTTGCTCTGGTTATGGGGATTTTAATATTTGCGATTATAGATGTGAGACTAGGGTATGTCCAGTTTTTTATGGGGGACAAGCTGACAGGCCTGGCGAAGGATTCCTGGAGCAGGAACATTCCTTTCGAACCTGAAAGGGGAAAGATATTGGATAAAAACGGTGTGGAGCTTGCAACCAACCAGAGCGCTCCGACTGTCTTTGTTGTTCCCAGGCAGATAACGGATCCCGCCAAAACAGCAGAAAAGCTGGCAGCCGCGCTTAATCTGCCCTTGGAGGAAATCTATAAATATGTAACAAAATCCGCATCTATGGTAAGAATCAACGAAGCGAGGAAGATTTCCTATGAAAAAGCTAAGGAAATCAGAGACCTGAACCTCAAAGGAGTTTACATAGCTGAGGATTCCAAGAGGTATTATCCTTTTGGAAGTTATTTGTCACATGTGCTCGGTTTTGCAGGGGTCGATAATCAGGGATTAATGGGCCTGGAACTTTTTTATGATAAAGAATTAAGCGGGGATGGCGGTTCGGTGAAATTCTTCTCAGACGCTAAAGGGAAACGTATGCCGGATATGGCTGATGATTATGCTGCCCCGGTGGATGGACTGGACCTCAAATTGACCATCGACACCAAAGTCCAGACTATCATTGAAAGGGAGCTAGATATTGCAGAAGCGGCATACAATCCAGATGGGATTATCGCCATTGCAATGAATCCGAATAATGGAGAAATATTAGCAATGTCAAGCAGGCCGACCTTTGACCCGGCCAACTTCAGGAACGTCCCTCAGGAGATTTACAATCGAAACCTGCCTATATGGAGCACTTATGAGCCGGGCTCCACTTTTAAAATCATCACGCTGGCAGCGGCTCTTGAAGAGAATAAAGTAGATCTGACTAAAGAAAAGTTCCATGATCCAGGACACGTCGAGGTTGCGGGTTCCACCCTCCATTGCTGGAAGAGAGGGGGACATGGGACTCAAACCTTCCTGGAAGTTGTCCAGAATTCCTGTAACCCTGGGTTTGTAGAACTGGGCGAAAGGCTTGGCAAGGAAACGCTGTTCAAGTATATCAAAGACTTTGGGTTCGGCCAGAAGACTGGAATCGATCTGCAAGGTGAAGGGAAGGGGCTTCTATTTAATCTGGACCGGGTAGGGCCGGTTGAACAGGCAACCACCGCTTTCGGCCAGGGTGTTGCGGTTACACCTATACAGCAGGTTGCAGCCGTTTCGGCGGCAATCAATGGAGGGACTCTTTATCAGCCGTATGTGGCAAAAGAACTCGTGGATCCGAAGACAGGAGAAGTGGTTATGAGAAATTCACCACAGGCAAAAAAGCAGGTCATCTCTAAAGAAACCTCAGAAGAAATCCGGTATGCCTTGGAGAGTGTAGTGGCACAAGGAACTGGAAAAGGTGCATTTGTTGATGGATATAGAGTGGGCGGTAAAACCGGGACAGCGCAGAAGGTAAAAGACGGACGTTATATGGAAAATAATCACATCGTTTCCTTCCTCGGGTTTGCTCCTGCAGATAAACCGGAAATTGTTGTTTATCTTGCGGTGGACAATCCAAAAGGAACTGTGCAGTTCGGCGGGGTGGTGGCTGCTCCTATTGTTGGGAATATCATTGGAGACAGCCTGCGGGCGATGGGAGTCCCTCCTCGGGAGGATCAAATTGAGAAAAAAATGACATGGCTGGATACTCCTTTGCTGGAGACACCTGATCTTATAGGATTTACTAGAAAAGAATTGCAGCAGCAGCTCATCAATTTGAAGCTGGACATCAGCGGCGAAGGAAATAAGGTTGTAGCGCAGTCTCCTGATCCAGGAGTGAAAATTAAAGAAGGCGGTACCATAAGAATTCAAATGTCAGAGTGATTCACCAGGAAGAAGAGTTTGCTGTCAGCCTGAAGCCGAAACTGAACTCGGTTATCGGTTTCGGGCATATTCCCTGATAATCACTCATTTCTTTTGTTTTCTGAACATAATCTAAAAATGAAGGGTCATTTTGACAGCTGTTGAATCCAAGTTGCCGTGTTATCTTGGGAAAATGTCAAAAACTAATCTAACTGGTTAATAGATTTCGGCGGTGTTTTTCTGTAAAATAAAAAATGGTTGCTTTACATACATGAGGAGTTGAAAAGATGAAATTGCACACTTTGCTGGAAGTATTGCCGTTCTACACAATCAAGGGCAATGACAATCCTGAAATTGCAAACTTAAAAAACCATCATAAAAAAGTTCAAAATGGTGATTTATTTTTTTGTATAAAAGGGTCTGATGTGGACAGCCATACTCTAGCAAAAGAAGCAGTTATCTCCGGCGCAGCAGCTGTTGTTTCCGAACAGGAGCTGGATGTGGATGTTCCGGTGGTCATTGTGAAGAATTCCAGAAGGGCGATGGCGGTCCTGTCATGCCGGTTTTATAACGAGCCTTCCAAGCAGCTGAAGCTGATTGGAGTCACCGGTACGAATGGAAAGACTACGACCACCCACCTTATCGAAAGGATTTTCAGCACTAAGGGTGATAAAACAGGTTTAATCGGCACCTTATATGTGAAAACAGGAGATGAAGTGGCAGCAAGCAAGAATACGACACCCGACAGTCTTACTTTGCAGCAGATTTTCCATGATTTTATCACGTCAGGGGTCAAACAGGCAGTCATGGAGGTATCATCTCATGCTCTGTATCAGGGACGGGTGCACGGGTGTGACTTTGATATAGCCGTTTTTACCAACATCACACAGGATCATTTGGATTATCATCGAACTATGGAAGAATATAAGAGTGCCAAAAGCCTGCTGTTTTCCCAGCTTGGGAATTCATTTGTGGAGGGGCAGCCCAAATATTCCGTCATTAATCTCGACGATCCTTCTGCTGATTTCTTTATTCATTCAACGGCGGCTCATGTTATTACATACGGTCTCAATTCCAAGGCAGATTTTCATGCCAAGGATATTAACCTGCGCCACAATGGATCTTCCTTTACAATGGTCACGCCTAAGGAAAGCATCGACATGAATATTCAATTGGCCGGGGAATTCAATATTTACAATGTTCTTGCCGCCTCTGCCTCGGCTTATATCTCTGGAATTTCGTTAAAGGAAATCAAGTCATCCATTCAATCCATCAAAGGGGTGAGCGGAAGGTTTGAACGTGTGGAAGCAGGCCAGGATTTTTCTGTGATTGTTGACTATGCCCATACGCCTGACAGCCTGGAAAATGTTTTAAAGACGATTGAAAGCATAACCGATGAAAAGGTGATTGTTGTCGTGGGGTGCGGAGGCGACAGGGATAAAACCAAAAGGCCGGTTATGGCACAAATCGCTTGCGATTACGGAGATAGAGTTATTTTCACTTCGGATAATCCCAGGAATGAAGACCCCATGGAAATCCTATCAGATATGACCGAGGGTTTAAAGCACTCAAATTATTGTGTCCTGGCTGACCGGAAGGAAGCTATAAACCATGCTGTTTCCATAGCGGGCAAGGGAGATGTGATCCTCATAGCAGGCAAGGGCCATGAAGCTTATCAAATCATTGGAGACAGTGTTACGCATTTCGATGACAGAGAAGCTGCAAGGGCTGCAATTAAGAGGCTTCAATGATGCTGAGCTATGCAGATGTTGAGAATTTCGTCTCTGAATCAAGGGGGATTAAGGAAAGCGGTCTTAATTTCTCCATTGTGACTGGAGAAACAACGGAAGATATGCCTATGGGCCTCTTTATCCCTTCTTCGGACAGGGACCTGTTTGAGGCCATACATAAAGGAGCAATAGGATCTCTATGGATGAAGGCGGCTGAATTGCCTGCCTGGCTGCCCAATCATTTTCCGTTATTCCTGACTGACAATCTAACAATTGCTGCACTAACGATTCTCGATCATTACTACTACAATACGAAACAAGAAGAGTGGGGAACGATGACAAAATTTATCTTTAGAGACAAAGAAAAGAATGAAACTTATACAATTACCAATCGATTACAATATTCAGAAACCAGGGATCTTGCTTATAGATCACTGCTGACGAAGGGAGGGGACTTCAGATAATGGAGAATGTTATTTTTTATACAATCCTTATGGGATTCCTTGTAACGGTCGTGCTCTCTCCCGTCTTCATTCCGTTTCTAAGAAGGTTGAAATTCGGCCAGAGCATTAGGGAAGAAGGGCCGAAATCACATCAGAAGAAGTCCGGAACCCCAACAATGGGAGGGCTTGTGTTCCTGTTGTCTATCATTATAACAACGTTATTCATAACAAGCAGATATTCAGAAATTGGTGCAGAAACCTTCCTGCTGCTTCTCGTAACAGCCGGCTTTGGTATTTTAGGTTTTCTTGATGACTTCATTAAAGTGGTGATGAAGAGAAATCTCGGCTTGACTTCTAAACAAAAACTTGCCGGGCAAATTGTGATTTCAGCCATTTTCTTTTTTATTTATCAGCAAAATGATTTTGCTTCGACTGTTTCCATTCCGTTGACTGATATCAGTGTCGATCTGGGGTGGTTTTATGTGTTCTTCATCATTTTCTGGCTTGTCGGTTTTTCGAACGCAGTAAATCTAACAGATGGATTGGATGGACTGGTTTCTGGTACATCGGCCATTGCTTTCGGGGCACTTGCTGTGCTTGCGTGGAATCAATCTCAATATGATGTTTCCATATTTGCGGTCGCAGTAGTCGGCGCTGTGCTTGGCTTCCTCGTCTTTAACGCGCATCCCGCAAAGGTATTTATGGGAGATACAGGGTCGCTTGCTCTGGGAGGGGCAATTGCAGCCATAGCTATCCTGACCAAGCTTGAAATTCTGCTGGTATTGATAGGCGGAGTTTTTGTAATTGAAACACTATCTGTCATAATTCAGGTAATTTCTTTCAAGACTACAGGGAAGCGGGTATTCAAAATGAGTCCGCTTCATCACCACTATGAACTGGTGGGCTGGTCTGAATGGAGAGTCGTCGTGACTTTCTGGACGGTAGGACTGCTTTGTGCAGTATTAGGAATTTATATCGAGGTGTGGATCTAATTGAAAAAAACACAAAAATTCAAACATAAAAAAGTATTGGTATTAGGGCTGGCAAAAAGCGGGGTCAGTGCGGCTTCGCTGCTGCATAAATTGGAAGCATTCGTAACTGTCAATGACAGGAAGCCTTTTTCCGAAAACCCTGAAGCTCAAGGTCTTTTGCAGCAGGGGATCAAAGTCATCTGCGGGAGCCATCCGATAGAACTGCTGGATGAGGGGTTTGACTATATTGTCAAAAATCCCGGTATCCCTTATGACAATCCGCTTGTAAGCGGTGCTGCTGCAAAAGGTATTCCTGTGCTTACAGAAGTGGAACTTGCCTACCTGGTATCAGAGGCACCTTTTATCGGGATCACAGGGACAAACGGTAAGACAACCACAACGACGCTGGTATTTGAAATGCTGAACAAAGGCGGCAAACTGCCGTTAATTGCGGGGAATATCGGGACGGTTGCTTCTGAAGTAGCTCAGGAGGCTGATGAAGAAAATAATATCGTCATTGAACTTTCTTCCTTTCAACTGATGGGGATAGAATCTTTCCGTCCGAAGATCAGTATTTTCATTAATCTCTATGAAGCGCATTTGGATTATCATGGCTCAATTGAAGATTATGCCAAAGCAAAAGCAAATATCACCGCTAATCAGACAGAAGAAGATTTCCTTGTCATCAATGCGGACCAGCCTGGGCTGGAAGAACTTCTAAGTTTCTCAAAAGCAGAAAAAATTTACTTTTCCACCAAGATGGTTCTTGAAAAAGGGGCAAGCATCATAGATGGTGCCATTTACTATAACAATGAAAGAATCATGGATACAGACTCAATCGCCCTCCCGGGAAAACACAACTTGGAAAACATTCTTTGCGCTGTTATAGCGGCAAAATTAAGCGGTGTAGGAAACGCAGAGATAGAAGAGGTCCTGAAGACATTTACTGGTGTGAAACATAGAACCCAATTTGTACGTTCTTTGAATGGCAGATCTTTTTACAATGATTCAAAAGCAACTAATGTTTTGGCTGCGAAAAGTGCCCTGGAGGCTTTTGAACAGCCGACGATCCTGCTGGCAGGCGGACTGGACAGAGGAAACAGCTTCGATGAACTCATTCCTTATATGAAAAATATAAAAGCTCTGATTACTTTTGGGGAAACAGCTTCAAAATTGATGGAGACAGCGGAAAGAGCAGGGATACAAATAGTAAAACATGTCGATAATGTGGAGGCTGCAGTACCTGCCGCTTATTCAATTTCCGAAGAAGGTGATGTGATCCTGCTCTCGCCTGCCTGCGCAAGCTGGGATCAATACCGTACTTTTGAAGTCCGCGGTGACATTTTTATAGATGAGGTGCATAAGCTTAAATAAGGGCTTGTCTATTTTGGAGCAATAAGAGGAACAACATTTTGTCTTGACAGCGAAAATCAAAGGTTTTGATTGCTCGAAACGGCTCAAATAAGTCTATCGAGGTGTTAGGATTGCCTTTGAAAAAATCAACTCCCGACTTCATTTTGATTGTTGTAACACTATCACTGCTGGCCATTGGGCTTATTATGGTATACAGCGCGAGCGCTGTGTGGGCGGATTACAAATTCGACGATACCTTCTTCTTTGCCAAACGGCAGATGCTGTTCGCCGGAGTGGGAATATTGGCCATGTTTTTTATCATGAATGTTGATTACTGGACATGGCGGACTTGGGGGAAAGTGATCATTATTGTCTGCTTTGTCCTTCTTGTTCTGGTTCTGATTCCAGGTGTAGGGGTTCTCCGTAATGGTTCAAGAAGCTGGATTGGCGTCGGAGCATTCTCCATACAGCCTTCTGAATTTATGAAACTTGCCATGATTGCTTTTCTTGCAAAGTTTTTATCTGAAAATCAGAAGTACATAACCTCATTCCGTAAGGGTCTTGTCCCTTCGCTGTTCCTGGTATTTATGGCTTTTGGCATGATTATGCTTCAGCCGGACTTAGGTACAGGGACAGTCATGGTCGGAACTGCAGTCGTTATGGTTTTTATCGCAGGCGCAAAAATCAGCCATTTTGCCATGATGGGACTTGCTGGACTTGCTGGATTTGCAGCTCTGGTGCTGTCCGCTCCGTATCGAATCAAACGAATAACATCCTTTCTTGATCCGTGGGAAGACCCATTGGGCAGCGGGTTTCAAATGATTCAGTCTCTGTATGCGATAGGCCCAGGTGGACTGCTTGGTCTGGGCCTGGGAGAAAGCAGGCAGAAATTCTTTTATTTACCAGAACCTCAAAACGATTTCATCTTTGCGATTCTGGCAGAGGAATTGGGATTTATCGGCGGCAGTCTAGTCCTCTTGCTCTTCTCACTCCTTTTATGGAGGGGAATCAGAATTGCACTGGGAGCTCCTGATTTGTACGGAAGTTTCCTCGCTGTCGGAATTGTTTCGATGATTGCCATCCAGGTCATGATTAATGTCGGGGTGGTCACCGGCTTAATGCCGGTAACTGGTATTACCCTTCCGTTCCTGAGTTATGGCGGATCTTCTTTAACACTGATGCTCCTGGCGGTGGGGGTCCTTTTAAACATCAGCCGGTACGCCAGGTATTAACAGAAGCCTTAATTAAGAACAATGAGTTTACCCATCGTTCACTGAGCTTTTAAGAAACAGGGTGACTGGAATAATTCACCAAAGTAAAGCCATACCATAATCGCTAAACTATCTTAAAAGAACCGAAACTCAGATGATTCTGGGTTTCGGTTCTTTTTCGGAGATTTGTAATACAAGATAATCTCTCCGGCAGATTAATCATGTAACAAAATACATTAGCTAATTTACAGTTCAATGACATTCTAAAAATCAAAGCCCGCTGACGTTTAAAGTATAGTAGTATAGGGAATACGCTGTAGAGCCTTGCTTTTGTAAGGCTGAGCTGGTTATGATGACATTATCAGGAAAATTATGGAGGTATTTATCGCATAAGTTCATCTTCAAAGGGGATAGTGCATCCCAAAATACAAAAAATAGAAAAATATTGCGAAAATAATGGTCTAACCTCTTTAATCATCTTTTCCCTTCATATAGAATATAGTTATTGAATTAGAATATTTGCAGAGTTGATTCCATTGTCTGGGTCAATTAATAATAAGCATATATTAACATAGGGCTGTTTTCGCATATGTGCGGCTTGTTGAAAGTGTTCCAAAAACCGGAAATCACTTTGGGATACCAAGTTTCGCACTGAAGAAGAGATAAACTCTTTGCTCACTTGCTTAACAGAATTTTTCCGGTTACTTATGGCGCTGTCTTTCAAAATAAATAACAACTAGCCGCAAAGTTATGGATAGAGCCTTACATAAAGAGAAAAGGACATCCCTTTTCCAGTCAGTGCAAAAAGAGTGGCAGGTTTTCTAAATCAGTTGGAAATAAATGCTGTTCCCGGCAGGGGCCATCAGGTGCTGATAAGATGAGCAGAATAGATCTGCATGGTCTTGATGGAATGCCTGCCTTTTTGCTTCATGGTGAGATTATTGGAGGGGAAAGAAAAATATGGACAAAGGAAAAATTGTGTCCTTGGAGGAACGGATACCAAAACTGAAGCAGCACCGTAAGAAAAAGGCTAACCGGAGATTAACTTTTTTGTTATCACTATTTCTTCTTTTAGTGCTGGCGGTTGTGTATTTTCAGTCCTCTTTAAGTCATGTGAAGGAAATAGTATTATCAGGAAACCAATTAGTTTCTGATGACTCCATACTTAAGGAGGTCTCAGTAGAAGAAGGCATGAATGTCTGGAGTGTTGACAGGTCTAAGGCAGAAGAAGAGCTGAGAGCCATTGCCGAGATAGCTGGAGCAGAAGTAAAGCTTAAGCTCCCTAACACAGTAACAATCCACGTCAATGAATATGAAAAAGCCGCATACCTGATCAATGAGAGCCGGTTCTATCCTATACTAGAAAATGGAGAGCTTCTGGATTCAAGGACCTTGGATGCACTGCCAACGGACGCACCGATTCTGAATGGTTTCAAAGAAGATAAGATATTAAAAGAAATGGTTAGTGAACTTAACATTCTCCCTTCTGAGATCAAGAATTCAATTTCTGAAATCGTCCTTGCACCTAAGAAAACGGATCAGTACCATGTTTCATTGTATATGAATGACGGTTTTGAGGTCAGTGCTTCAATTAGGACTTTTTCTGAGAAAATGATCCATTACCCTTCCATCGTAAGCCAGCTCGATGAATCAGCCAAAGGAGTTATCGACTTGGAAGTCGGCTCTTATTTCAGAGAATATGAAAAGGAAGGAGATCCTGCGGCCGATGAAAATGAAAGTGAAAGTTAGGCACGTCGTCCTCTCGCTGGTATGCCTGGTTCTAGGGTTCATCCTTGCCTTCTCTTACAGTATTGCAAACTCTGAAAGGAAGGAAGGAACACGGATTACTGATGGGCAGTGGGAAAGGGAAGATGAGCTCCGCAGCCAGCTTATCGACCACCAGGAAAAAAATTCAGAATTACAGAAAGAAATTTTTGATAAACAGCAAAAGGTCGTTGACATTGAAAAGGAATTGTCCCAGGAGAAACAGATTTACTTCAATCTTGCAGAGGACACAGAGAAGTACAGAATGTTTTTGGGAAAAGTGAAAGTAGAGGGACCGGGTGTCAGTGTGACTCTTTCCGACTCTCAATATAATCCTGATGATCCTAATGTGAACAACTATATCGTTCATGAGCATCATGTATTTAAAGTGATTAACGAACTATATATTGCTGGAGCATCGGCTGTCGCAATCAACGGCCAAAGGCTTAAGCATGATTCTTATATCCTTTGCACCGGACCGGTTATCACAGTTGACGGAGTGGCCTCTGCTGCTCCATTTGAAATTACGGCTATCGGGGACACTGAAGTATTAGCATCAGCTTTGAACTTAACAGGCGGTGTGAAAGACCAATTAGTAAACGACAACATAGATTTCAGCCTCAGAAAAGAAAGTAAATTGATACTGGAGCCTGTGATCAGTGAATCGTGAACATAGTAACTCCTGTGCCGGGAACAAAGAAAGCAAGGTGAGCAAGAGTGGGCAATAAAGTGAGCTTTACTCTAATTACTTTGATTATCGGATTCATGGTGGCTGTCCAATTCCAGACTGTTCAAGAACCGGTGATCAGGGATACCAGGGATATTTGGGAATTAAGAGAAGCGATACAAAATGAAAATGACGCGGCGGGCAGCCTTCTGCAAGAACTTCAGTCAATTAATGAAAAGCTGGAGAAATATGAAACGGAAAGACAGACGAGCCGGGAGCAGGCTTTAAGGGAGACATTAGATGAACTTAAGCAGGAAGCGGGCCTTCTGGAGAAAAGCGGGCCTGGATTGGTGCTGACAGTAGAACCTTCCACCGAAGAAATGCTGCTTGGCGTTAAAGTTCAATCGGTCTCCCCGGAACTTCTTGAAAGGTTGATCAATGAGTTGAATCGTTATGGTGCACAGGATATCTCCATTGACGGACACCGTCTAATCAATACATCTGTAATAAGGGATATCAACGGCGAAACCAAAATAGATGGTTACCCGATCAATTCCATTCCGTTTGAAGTAAAGGTTCTGACATTGAATCAGGAGAAAGCGGAAGATTTATATAACCGCATGCAGGTTTCCCGGGCAATAGAAGATTTTTTCATTGATAATCTCAGGGTCAATATCGGTCCTCCAAGGGAAAACCTGACCGTTCCGGCTTACGGAGACACCATCAGGGTCCGCCATATGGAGCCTGTTATAGAAGGAGGGAGTTAACAGCATGTGGCTGCCCGTTTTAGGGTTGCTGCTAGGAGTGATCCTTGGATTGCTTACCGATATCAGGATTCCAGATGAATATTCGAATTACTTATCCATTGCGGTATTAGCAGCTCTCGATACATTGTTTGGTGGGATCAGAGCCCACCTCCAAAATATTTATGATGATAAAGTATTTGTCTCTGGTTTTTTCTTTAATATCATCTTGGCTGCAAGTTTGGCTTTTCTAGGTGTCCATCTTGGTGTAGACTTATATTTAGCAGCTGTTTTCGCTTTTGGTGTCAGGCTGTTCCAGAATATCGCGGTTATCCGCAGGATTTTGATAAGCAATTGGAGTGCTAATAGCGAAAAAAAAGAAAAAAATTGAAAATTTAAAAGGGAATCTTTTAAAAGCGACGAATATTTTTATAAGATATATTCAAAATTCAACTTTTGTAAAGTTGTTGTTCTATAATGAATACTATTTGAAGGAGGTGCCACAGAGTGAACAGCAATGAAATTTTCGTAAGTCTAGACATCGGTACATCCACAGTGAAAGTGATCATCGGAGAAATGTCGAATGATTCCCTGAATATTATCGGTGTTGGAAATGTCAAATCTCAAGGAATCCGAAAAGGATCCATCGTAGATATCGATGAAACTGTTCAATCAATCAAAAAGGCCGTCGAGCAAGCGGAAAGGATGGTCGGAATAAATATCAACCAGGTAATCGTCGGGATCCCTGGAAACGGAGTCGCCCTCCAAACGTGCCATGGTGTAGTGGCTGTATCAAGCGAGAACAGGGAAATTACAGATGAAGATGTGGCACGTGTCATGGAAGCTGCACAAGTCATCTCTATCCCTCCTGAAAGGGAAATTGTCAATGTCATTCCTAAACAATTCATTGTAGATGGCCTGGACGAAATCACTGACCCAAGAGGGATGATTGGTGTAAGGCTGGAAATGGAAGGAACAATCATAACAGGATCCAAAACACTTTTACATAATACACTGCGCTGCGTGGAAAAAGCAGGACTGGAGATTATGGATATTGTTCTGCAGCCGCTTGCCTCAGGCTCCATTGCCCTCTCCAAGGATGAACAAAGCCTTGGAGCGGCTTTAATCGATATTGGCGGAGGCTCGACAACTATTGCAGTCTTTGAACAAGGACATATCAAAGCGGCTTCTGTTCTTCCAGTAGGCGGGGAGCATATCACTAAGGATTTATCGATCGGATTAAGGACTTCCACCGAGGATGCCGAGATGATTAAAGTAAAATATGGTCATGCCTTTTATGACCATGCTTCCGAAGATGAAGTGTTCAGTGTACCGATTATCGGCAGTGATCAGCATCAACAATTTAACCAGCTTGAAATTTCTGATATCATAGAAGCTAGATTAGAAGAAATTTTCGATATAATTGGGCAGGAGTTAAGAAGGATGGGTGTCCATGATCTGCCTGGCGGCTATGTGCTCACAGGCGGTATTGCCAACCTTCCAGGAGTGCTCGAGCTGTCACAGCTGGTCTTCCAGAACCGTGTCAGAGTAGCTGTCCCTGATTATATTGGCGTTCGTGAACCACAATATACAACGTCTGTCGGGCTGATTAAATATGCTCATAAGAATGCTAGATTGCAAGGCAGAAGCGTCAGTACGTCCCCTGTTCCTGCAGAACCTGCTGAAAAGCGCAATACAAAGAAACCTGAACAGACAGAAAAGCCAAAACCAAAACCAAAACCAAAAACGGACAAGCCAGACGATGAAAAAGTGTCATCAAAAATGAAGAAGTTTTTCGGCTACTTTTTTGAATAGTTTCAAATAGGTTGAGAATCGAGGAATTAGGAGGATGTTTCATGTTAGAGTTTGATACAAATTTAGATTCATTAGCCACCATTAAAGTAATCGGAGTAGGAGGCGGCGGAAACAATGCCGTCAATCGAATGATTGAGCATGGTGTACAAGGAGTAGAATTCATAGCGGTCAATACTGATGCCCAGGCACTTAACTTGTCCAAAGCTGAGATTAAAATGCAAATCGGCGGCAAACTGACAAGAGGACTTGGAGCAGGGGCTAATCCAGAAGTCGGCAAGAAGGCTGCCGAAGAAAGCAAAGAGCAGATTGAGGAAGCACTGAAGGGGGCGGACATGGTTTTCGTAACTGCAGGAATGGGCGGCGGTACAGGAACTGGTGCAGCTCCTGTCATTGCAAGTATCGCACGTGAAATCGGTGCCTTGACTGTCGGTGTTGTTACTCGCCCGTTTACCTTTGAAGGCCGCAAACGTTCCACGCAAGCAAGCGGGGGAATCGGAGCAATGAAAGAAGCAGTGGATACTTTAATCGTCATTCCGAATGACCGTCTGCTTGAAATTGTCGATAAGAGTACTCCAATGCTTGAAGCGTTCCGTGAAGCTGACAATGTTCTACGACAAGGTGTTCAGGGTATTTCCGATCTGATAGCTACACCAGGACTGATCAACCTCGACTTTGCTGACGTGAAAACCATCATGTCCAATAAAGGATCTGCCTTAATGGGGATCGGTGCGGCATCTGGTGAAAACCGTGCTACCGAGGCAGCGAAGAAAGCCATCTCGAGTCCATTGCTGGAAACGTCTCTCGATGGCGCTCAAGGTGTCCTCATGAATATCACAGGTGGAACGAACCTTTCCCTGTATGAAGTTCAGGAAGCGGCGGATATCGTAGCATCTGCATCAGACCAGGAAGTGAATATGATCTTCGGTTCTGTCATCAATGAAGAATTGAAAGATGATATCGTGGTTACTGTCATTGCAACTGGTTTCAATGAAGAAGCTGTCCAGCCAAAACCGTCAAGACCATCTTTCGGCGGTATGAAACCTTCCAGCAATAATAATAATACAAGCCAGCCAGCACCAAAGCGTGAGCCGAAGAGGGAGGAACCTCAGCAGCAAGAGCCTTCCCGTTCAAGCGGACAGGGAGTGGAGGAAACATTGGACATTCCAACGTTCCTAAGAAATCGCAACCGCCGCAGATAAACTAATGTATTCTAAAGACCCAAGGAAACTTCCTTGGGTCTTTTTGTGTTTTGAAATAGTTTCTGCGTCGATTGCTAATTTCCATATAGAACGAACAAGAGCCATATTTTTATAAAAGTATTTAGACAATATTCGAACGAGAGTATGAAAAGTTTCACTTCATTCCTTACAGAAAGTGACACACTTCATGAGAGTATGTACGATATACTTCTCGTAACAGTAGGAAATAGAACAAAAGGAGGGAAGAGATTGGTTCTGTATTTAGATGTCATTTGGCTATTAAATTTTTTGATAGACAGCATTCTGCTGGTAATGACCGCAGTGTTTTTAAAAAGACATCTAATATGGTGGAGGATTATTTTAGGAGGTTTCTTCGGGTCATTAATCGTGTTATTTTCCTTTACATCTTATGCCCATATAAGCGGACATCCGCTGATGAAACTCTTTTTTTCAATGATAATGGTTTTTACTGCTTTTGGCTTCAAGCGGTTTCGATTCTACGCAGGAAACTTGCTGATGCTCTATTTTTCCACATTCCTAACCGGTGGAATATTGATTGGCGTTCATTACTTTCTGAGGTTCGATAACAGTCTTCAGTCCTCAATGTTCCTGGCGAGCGTAAAAGGTTTTGGTGATCCAATCAGCTGGGTCTTTGTCATGTTCGCCTTGCCTGCTTCCTGGTATTTTGCCCGCAATCGCATAAATAGTATCGAAACCGTTAAAATCCAATACGATGAGCTTGTGGAAGTCGAAATCGAGATTGATGGGTTGAAACTTCAATTAAAAGGTCTCGTAGACAGCGGTAACCAATTATATGACCCATTAAGCAAGAGCCCTGTCATGCTGATTTCTACTGAAAAGCTTGAAGGAAGAGTACCTGATGATATTCTTCATTTATCTGAAGATAATGATCGCTTTATGAGCGGGGATCATTCTCTTCCTCCCCAATGGGAAGAGCGGGTGCGGTTTGTTCCGGCCCAATCAATTGGAAAAAAGAATCAGCTGCTCATTGCCTATAAGCCGGATTCAATCAGAATTAGAAAAGGAAAAGATGTCTGGAGGTGCCCCAAAGGCCTGATAGTCTTTCAAAGAATTGCCTTCTCTGCTGATGACAGCTTCAATTGCATAGTACATCCTAAGATGCTGTCTTCATCGCCGCTTCAGAACGTATCTTAATACATTGCCACTATTACTATACTCACAATTCACCAAAATAGAAGGGGGAACTACATTGAAAAATTTACGGCTGAGACTTACATATTACTGGTATAAGCTTCTGATAAAATTGGGGCTGAAGACAGATGAGATCTACTACATTGGCGGCAGTGAAGCTTTGCCGCCTCCTCTGACAAAAGAAGAAGAAGAGGTTCTCCTGAAAAAGCTTCCTAACGGTGATAAGACAGCACGTTCACTTCTCATTGAGAGGAATCTAAGGCTGGTTGTGTACATTGCAAGGAAGTTTGAAAATACAGGGATTAATATTGAAGACCTCATCAGCATAGGCACAATAGGGCTGATTAAGGCGGTGAATACTTTTAACCCCGAAAAAAAGATCAAACTGGCCACTTATGCTTCCAGATGCATTGAAAATGAAATCCTCATGTACCTCAGGAGAAATAATAAAATCCGTTCTGAAGTATCCTTTGATGAACCATTGAACATTGACTGGGATGGAAATGAACTTCTCCTCTCCGATGTTTTGGGGACGGAAGAAGATATCATTACCAAGGACTTGGAAGCTACGGTTGACAGAAAGCTTCTGTTTAATGCGCTTACTGAACTATCGGACAGGGAAAAGCAGATCATGGAACTCCGTTTTGGGTTGATGGGTGGAGAAGAAAAAACACAAAAAGATGTTGCAGATATGCTGGGGATTTCTCAATCGTATATTTCCAGGTTGGAAAAACGAATCATTAAGAGGTTGAAAAAGGAATTTAATAAAATGGTATAAACATACCTTGGCAGCGATTCTTATTAGAATCGCTTTTTTTAATGGAGATTTCATTCCTCATTCGTAGAAAAGCTCCTGGACCTGTTACATAGGGTACTGCCCTCTTTTTTATTTATTTATCCTAAAGATCAAAAGAGTGAAATGTTGTATTCCCAAAAAAAATTTAGCTCTTTCAACACTTGTCCTGTCTGGATTGGAGGTATTTCCAAGTCTTGGAGGACGATTCTAATATGCATATTTTTTCCTGCTGCGGAGATACTGATTTTTGTACAGCAGCTCCTGCAAGGAGGGAAAGAATTTGACTCGAAATAAAGTAGAAATCTGTGGTGTGGACACCTCGAAACTTCCTGTTCTCAAGAATGAAGAGATGAGGAAACTCTTTCGGGAAATGCAGGCTGGAGATTTATCAGCCAGAGAGAAGCTTGTAAATGGGAACCTTCGGCTTGTCCTTAGTGTCATTCAAAGGTTCAATAATCGCGGAGAATATGTAGATGATCTTTTTCAAGTAGGATGTATCGGATTGATGAAGTCGATTGACAATTTCGACTTGGGGCAAAACGTCCGATTTTCTACATATGCCGTGCCAATGATCATCGGCGAAATCCGTCGTTATCTGAGGGACAATAATCCAATAAGGGTCTCAAGGTCACTTAGGGATATTGCCTATAAAGCTCTGCAGGTACGGGAGAAGCTGATGGGCGAAACATCTAAAGAACCGACTGCAGAAGAGATTGCCAAGGTGCTTGATGTCCCTCATGAGGACATAGTTTTTGCAATGGATGCAATCCAGGATCCTGTTTCATTGTTTGAGCCGATTTATAATGATGGCGGCGATCCTATCTTTGTAATGGACCAGTTAAGTGATGAAAGAAATAGAGATCATACATGGATAGAAGAGATTGCCCTTCAAGAAGGTATGAGAAGACTCAATGACAGGGAAAAAATGATCATCCGCAAGAGATTCTTCCAAGGGAAAACCCAGATGGAAGTGGCAGAAGAAATAGGTATTTCTCAAGCTCAGGTTTCCAGGCTTGAAAAAGCAGCAATCAAACAAATGAATAAAAATATCCAGTAAAGGGTCATGCCCCTTAAGCAAGACGGGGCATGACCCCATTTTATTTTGCATATATTGACTATAAGACTTCTAGGAAAGAGGGAGAGAGATGGTCAGGATATCAGAATTTCAAGTGAAGGATGTAGTCAGTATTTCAGACGGCCGTAAACTGGGAAATATTGCCGATATAGAGATTAATCTGGACACAGGGAGAATTGAAGCCATCGTTATAGGAAGAAATGGAAAGCTGCTCGGTTTCTTTGGCAAGGAAGAGGATGTGGTAATCCCTTGGACCTCCATTGTCAAAATCGGTGAAGATGTTATCCTCGTCCGCCATAAAGATAATCATTATCTTCAGGCTCAATTGGAGGAACCCAAAAAACAATAAGCTGACGGATGAATTATGACGGTATAGAGGGTTTTATGGTAGACTATAGAAAAAGGAAGGAGACTTTTGCAATGACAGATAGTTTTATCAAAGCAGATGATCTACTATTCTCCCTTCCTCATTGGGAAAGTCTCCTGCCGGGGCTTAAAGCGGGAATTACAAGCAAACAAAGCGGATTCAGCAAGGGTGCATATCAATCATTGAATATGGGCCTTCATGTCTCTGATGATAAGGATGATGTCCTCAAAAACCGGCAGAAAACAGCGGAGAGGATCGGCTTCCCTTTACACACATGGGTTTGTTCGGAACAAACCCACGGCAGTAATATCCAGTGGGTAACAGAAAACCATGGTGGAAGCGGCACGCTCAATTATTCAGACAGCATCAGGGATACGGACGGCCTGATTACGAATGTGCCCAATCTGCTGCTGACAATGTGTTACGCCGACTGTGTGCCGATTTATTTCCTTTACCCAGAGGGCAGACTTATTGGGGCTGCCCATGCAGGGTGGAAAGGAACTGTGCTGAATATAGCCGGTAAAATGATTGAAGAGTTTAAACGAGCAGGGGCAGACCCTGCTGACATCCAAGTGGCAATCGGTCCTTCGATTTGCAGAAAATGCTACCAGGTGGACGACAGAGTTATTGACAAAGTTGAAAAACTGCTGGAAGATTGTGATGAAAAGCCATATAATCTTAAATATGAGGGGCAATATGAATTGGATCTGAAAAAGGCTAATGAACTTGTCCTCCAAAACAACGGAGTTCCCTCAGAAAATATTTCAATTTCACAGCTTTGTACAGTGTGTGAACAAGAGGAATTCTTTTCCCACAGGCGGGATAATGGAAAAACCGGCAGAATTATGAGTTTTATTGGCTGGAAGGAGTGACTTCTATGGACGTAAGAGAAAAACTTGAACTCCTCAATGAAAAAATAAAGACAGCTTGCGATGCTTCCGGCAGAACCCCGGAAGATATTACAGTCGTTGCCGTTACTAAATATGTCTCCAATAAGAGGGCTCAGGAAGCTTTGGAAGCCGGGCTTAACCATCTTGGCGAAAATAGGGATGAGGGTCTTGCCTCAAAATGGGAGCACTTAAAGGACAAGCCTGTATGGCACTTTATTGGCAGCCTCCAATCACGCAAGGTGAAAAATATTATAGACAAGGTCACATACATACATTCGCTGGACCGTAAGTCTTTGGCAAAAGAAATCGATAAACGTGCAGAAAAACCTGTATCCTGTTTTGTGCAGGTCAACATATCGGGTGAAGAATCGAAGCAGGGACTTCCCCCTCAAGAGGTGGCTTCCTTTATCGAAGGTTTAAGTCAATATGAAAACATTAAAGTTGCCGGATTAATGACCATGATGCCGAATATAGACGACGAAGTGGAGTTGAGGGGATACTTCAGGAAAATGAAGAACCTGCAGACAGAGATTGCTGAAATGAAACTGACACACGCACCATGTCAGGAACTTTCAATGGGGATGTCGAATGATTTCATGATTGCTATTGAAGAGGGAGCCACCTTTATACGGGTAGGCACAGCCCTTGTAGGAGAAGATTAAAAGGAGGCAGACAAGTGGGGATGAAGTCTAAGTTCAAGAACTTTTTTCTGCTGGACGAGGAAGAATATGACCAGGAACAGAGTCATAACGAAGATCAATATGAGGAGACGCTGCCCTTGAAGCAGCAACAGCCTTCATCATCGAAACAAAATGTTGTCAGTCTGCAAAGTGTACAAAAGTCATCAAAGATGATTATTGTAGAGCCGAGAGTCTATGCAGAAGCTCAGGAAATTGCGGATCATTTAAAGAACAGAAGAGCAATTGTTGTGAATCTGCAAAGAATTCAGCATGACCAGGCAAAGCGTATTGTCGACTTTTTAAGCGGGACCGTTTATGCCCTCGGCGGCGATATCCAGAGGATTGGCAGCAACATCTTCCTATGCACTCCGGACAATGTCGAAGTTGCAGGGAATATCTCTGAGTTCCTCCAAGAAGAAGATAACCATAATACAAGGTGGTAGTGTGAATGGAATTTATTTTTTTAGTACTCTACAAATTAGTGGAATACTACTCTTATGCTTTAATTGTTTATATACTTATGTCATGGTTTCCGAATGCTCGGGAAACTGGTATTGGAAAATTTTTAGCCACTATTTGTGAGCCTTATCTTGAACCTTTCCGTAAAATTGTCCCTTCAATTGGGATGATTGATATTTCTCCAATTGTTGCTTTTCTAGTACTGGGAATGGCTAGAACAGGAATATGGCAGTTATCCATGTGGTTTTAGTCATTTTTTATTTAACTAGGAGGGGGTCTTAAGAGACTCCCTTTTTCAATGTTTATAATTTACAAAGGCTTTTTTCTAAAAGATTGTACTTTCGAATGCCATCTTTCCCTCCTTCCCTTTGCCGAAGGAGGATTGGAGCGGAAGGCGTCCGACCTTCTGCGGGACTAGCGGGACAGGTGAGACCCCGGAGGCTCACCGCCCGCCCCGCGGAGTCGGGCGGCTGGAGCGGAAATCCAATACTTTAAAACATACAAAAATTTATGCGAAAACAACGTTAAAAAAAGAACTGTCGATGTAATTTCTCCGTGGCTCCGTGTCTAACATTAGCGACAGAGGGTCCTTTCGAATAGTACGGCGAGCCTGAAGGATCATTGAGGGTTGGACGTTTTGGGCGGTGCGGGTTTGTTCTTAAAAAGTGATTCTTATTGTTTCCATAATAAAAAGAAGGTGTAAAGGTGACATCCATTTATCAGCACTTTAGAAAAGACGAGAAAGAATTTATTGATAACGTTATTGGGTGGCGTGAATATGTAGAGAATTCATATTCTCCTAAAGTTACGGACTTTTTAGACCCAAGACAGCAGCATATTCTAAAAGCTGTAATAGGAACAAATAATGATATTAAAATTAGCTTCTATCCTGAACTGGCTGCCGTAGAACGGAAGAGAGCGATTTTATATCCTGGCTATTATGAGCCTTCCGATTCCGACTACGCAGTGACTCTGTATGAAATCGAGTATCCCAAGAAATTTGTAACTTTGGAGCACCGCCAGATCCTTGGTTCTCTGATGTCTTTAGGATTAAAGAGAGAAAAATTCGGGGATATCCTGATGGATGGAGACAGAATACAATTAATGACTGCTTCTGAAATTGGAGATTATGTAGACATGAATTTCAATGAGGCTGGCAGAAGTAAGATAGCCCTGCAGAAAGTTCCTTTTGAGAATATGATTACTTCTTCAGAAGAATGGCGGGAAGTCATCACGACGGCAAGCTCCCTGCGCCTTGATGTGATACTTTCCGCTTTATACAACATTTCCAGGCAGAAAGTCCAGACCTTGATTACAGGTGGAGCCGTAAAGGTGAACTGGAGAGTAATAGAGGCGGCGGCTTTTGAAGTTGGCGAAGGAGATGTCTTTTCCATGAGAGGTTTCGGAAGAAGCAAACTGCTTTCGATAGAAGGCAAGACAAAAAAGGACAAAATTCGGATTGCTGCAGGCATCTTAAAATAAATTTTCGAAAAATAAAGGGAAATTCCCACAAACTGTCGAAAATTCAGTTATAATAGGAAAAGCAATACTACTTAGAGATGGAGGTGGCATTATGCCTTTAACGCCGTTGGATATACATAACAAAGAATTCAGTCGCGGTTTCCGCGGTTATGATGAAGATGAAGTGAATGAGTTTCTTGATCAGATCATTAAGGATTACGAGATTCTCCTTCGCGAGAAAAAAGAGCTGGAAGAAACTCTTGGATCGATGAATGAGCGTCTGGGCCACTTCACTAACATTGAAGAGACATTGAACAAGTCAATCGTCATCGCTCAGGAAGCAGGCGAAGAAGTCCGCCGCAATGCTTCTAAAGAAGCAAAGCTGATTGTAAAGGAAGCAGAGAAGAATGCTGACAGAATCGTCAATGAATCACTTTCCAAGGCAAGAAAAATCGCCATGGAAATCGAGGAATTGAAAAAACAGTCGAAAGTTTTCAGAACCCGCTTCAAGATGCTCATCGAGGCGCAGCTGGATCTGCTGAGCAGTGATGACTGGGACCAAATCATGGAATTTGAAATCGATGCTACAGATTTAAAGACATTAAAAGAAGAAGATTCCTTGACGAAATAAGATTATATTTCATATAATGGATTTTACAATTATACTGCAGCGCAATGAAAGGGACAGTACGTTTCTTTAACTTACAGCCTTAATACAGCGAGTCAAGGATGGTGGAAGCTTGGCACAGGCAAAGGAAGCGGAATATCACCCTCGAGCACCGGATTTGAACGCGAACAGCAATTAGCTTCCGGCGTGTCATTCTCGTTACGAATGTCAGAGTGGGCAAACTTATTTGCCTATTAGGGTGGTACCGCGGGTTAGCTTTCTCGTCCCTTTCCAGGGATGAGAAGGCTTTTTTTATTGGTTTATTTTTTTCACTATGTATCAAGGAAAGGCAAACCGATAATCCTGTTACAGTCAGAAGTTGCGCGTCCAGAACGTAATAAAAGAGCCAGGGCCAGTATCCAGATACTGCTTCCGGACAGGAGGAAATACATTGAATTATAAAGACACTTTATTAATGCCAAAAACAGAATTCCCTATGCGCGGCAACCTGCCTAAGCGGGAACCTGAAATGCAAGAAAAATGGGAAGAGACCAACATTTACAAAAAAGTACAGGAACGAAACGATGGAAAGCCATTATTTGTCCTTCATGACGGCCCTCCATATGCCAATGGTGATCTTCATATGGGGCATGCGCTCAACAAAGTATTGAAAGACTTCATCGTCAGATACAAATCCATGAGCGGTTTCAATGCTCCTTACGTTCCCGGCTGGGATACCCACGGGCTGCCAATCGAGCAGGCTTTGACGAAGAAAGGTGTTAACCGTAAAGAAATGACAGTCGCTGAGTTCCGTAAGCTTTGTGAAGAGTATGCTTACGGCCAAATCGACAGCCAGCGCAGCCAATTTAAACAGCTGGGGGTACGCGGTGATTGGGTTAATCCTTATATCACTATGAAGCCTGAATATGAAGCGGAGCAAATCAAAGTGTTCGGCGATATGGCGAACAAAGGCTATATCTATAAAGGGTTAAAGCCGGTATATTGGAGCCCGTCAAGTGAATCGGCTTTGGCAGAAGCGGAAATCGAGTATCAGGATAAACGTTCTCCGTCCATCTATGTAGGTTTTTCAGTAAAAGAAGGAAATGGAGTCCTTGAAGAAGGAACGCAGATCATCATCTGGACTACAACTCCTTGGACTATTCCTGCAAACCTTGCTATCACTGTCCATGCTGATCTTGCTTATGTTGTTGTGGATGTTGAAGGCAGTAAATATGTCGTGGCAGAAGACTTGCTGGAAGAAGTCACTTCCGTTCTGGAATGGAACGAACCGAAAGTCGTAAAAACAGTCAAAGGATCGGAACTGGAATTAGTGAAAGCCCAGCATCCACTTTATGACAGGGAATCCCTGGTTATTCTTGGTGAGCATGTCACAACAGATTCAGGTACAGGATGCGTACACACGGCCCCTGGCCATGGTGAAGATGATTACCTTGTAGGGAAAAAATATGGTCTGGATGTGCTTTGCCCTGTCAACGATAAAGGTGTAATGACAGAAGAAGCTCCTGGATTCGAAGGTTTGTTCTATGATGCGGCAAACAAACCGATCACTGAAAAACTGCAAGAAGCAGGCGCGCTGCTGAAACTTGATTTTATCAAGCATTCCTATCCGCATGACTGGCGTACAAAAAAACCTGTCATTTTCCGTGCGACTCCGCAATGGTTTGCTTCCATCGATGCTTTCAGGGAAGATCTGCTGCAAGCAGTCAAGGATACAAAGTGGGTCCCGGCTTGGGGTGAAACAAGACTGTTCAACATGGTCCGTGACAGAGGCGACTGGTGTATTTCCAGGCAGCGTGCGTGGGGCGTACCAATTCCTGTTTTCTATGCTGAAAACGGTGAAGAAATCATCACTGAGGAAACGATCGCACATGTTTCTGAGCTGTTCCGCCAGCATGGGTCGAATATCTGGTTCGAAAAGAGCGCCAAGGAACTTCTTCCTGAAGGGTTTACCCATGAAGGAAGCCCTAATGGGGAATTCTCTAAAGAACAGGATATCATGGATGTCTGGTTCGACTCCGGATCTTCTCATCAATCCGTGCTTCATCAAAGAGAAGACCTTCAGCGTCCAGCTGATCTATATTTAGAAGGATCTGACCAATATCGCGGCTGGTTCAACTCTTCTCTGACAACCGGAGTGGCTGTAACAGGGAAAGCACCTTATAAAGGAGTATTAAGCCACGGGTTCGTGAATGACGGCGAAGGCCGCAAAATGAGTAAATCCATTGGCAATATTGTTACTCCAGACAAAGTGATCAAGCAAAGCGGTGCGGATATCCTCCGCCTCTGGGTGGCTTCCGTGGATTACCAGGCTGATGTGCGTTTCTCTGATGCCATTTTGAAACAGGTTTCCGAAGTGTACCGCAAAATCAGAAACACATACCGATTCCTGTTAGGTAACCTTGCAGACTTTAATCCTGCAAAAGATGCCGTATCCTATGAGAACTTAAGGGAAGTAGACCAATTCATGCTTGTAAAGCTGAACGAATTGATCAAAAATGTCCGTTCAGCATACGAAAGCTATGACTTCTCAAGCATCTACACAAGTGTCAATAACTTCTGTACGCTTGATTTGAGCTCTTTTTATCTGGACTTTGCCAAAGACGTGCTTTACATCGAGGCAGAGGATAATTATGAAAGACGTGCGATGCAAACGGTTCTTCATGAAAGTCTTGTTGCTTTGACAAAATTGATGTCTCCGATTCTTTCTCATACAGCTGACGAGGTCTGGACTCACATGCCTTCACAACAGGAAGAAAGTGTTCAACTGACGGATATGCCTGAATACAAGGAGATCCCTGACAGCAAGGAACTTCTTTCTAAATGGGAAGCCTTTCTAAATCTCCGTGATAATGTATTGAAAGCTCTTGAGGAAGCAAGAAACGAAAAGATTATCGGTAAATCATTAACAGCTAAAGTGACTCTTTACGTTAATGAAGAAACGAAGAATCTCCTTCAGTCTGTAAAAGAAGACCTGAAGCAGCTGTTCATTGTTTCTGCATTTGAGATTGGCGGAAGTCTGGAAGAGGCTCCGGAAAATGCATTGAAGCTTGAGAACAATGCCCTTGTTGTTGAAAAGGCAGAAGGTGAGACTTGTGAACGCTGCTGGACGGTTTCAACTGAAATCGGCCGTGACGCTGATCACCCAGGTCTCTGCCCGCGCTGTACAGATGTTGTGAAGAAACATTACTCTTAAAATCTTCGGAGACCCTGTGAGTATATCTTGCGGGGTCTTCTGCTGATTTAAGAACAGTTATTTCACCGGTTGTGTTGATGGCTTTGATGGCTGTCTAGGTGGTAAGGGTACTTTTAGCGCAAATCGTACCAATAAGTGAGCATGGAAAAAAGATAGTGGTACGATAAGCTGGAAAACGTGCCATTAAGTGAGCGTGGAAAAAAGATAGTGGTAGGATAAGCCGGAAAACGCGCCATTAAGTGAGCGTGGAGAAAAGATAGTGGTACGATAAGCCGGAAAACGTGCCATTAAGTGAGCGTGGAAAAAAGATAATCGTACGATAAGCCGGGAAACGTACCATTAGGTGAGCGTGGAAAAAAGATAATGGTACGATTAGCCTGAAAACACACCATTAGGTGAGCGTGGAAAAAAGATAAGGGTACGATAAGCCGGGAAACGTACCATTAGGTGAGCGTGGAAAAAAGATAGTGGTACGATAAGCCGGAAAACATACCATTAAGTGAGCAGCAAAAAAAAATAATGGTACGAATAACCTGAAAATGTACATTAAACAAGAAAAAATCAAAGTTAGCGATTAGATAAAAGTTTTCCCCAATATCTCTGAGATAAAAAAAGTTTAAGTTACCTTTCCAAAGCATTTGCTTCCTATAAAATTTGTTTTACACCAAACCCTTTTATAATTCCATTAGGCCTGTTTTTTTATAAAGTAAACAAGCAGTACTCTCCACTATTACTAATACTTACATATCAACATTTTCCGCGTTTGTACCATACTAAAAACACGGAGGGATGTACATGGAAGAACAACTACAGCAAACGATTAAGGAATTGGAAGTTTCTTTACAAGAGCTCGAAAATGCCCGCTCGGAAAATGTTTTAGTTCAACATTACATTCAAGAAGAAAAACGGGAAATACAATTTCTTTTGGAACAATACTATGCAAGGCAGTTCACAGACCCAGCATTTTGCAATGAACTGATATCATATTTTTGGATTGGCAGCGGGACTGATCACCGAAAATGGAATCCATATTCAAAGAAGTCACTTTTTTAAGAGGCCTTAAAAAGTCAGTTTAACTTCTAATCTGCATTGAAAGGAAGAAGGAAGAGACTGCAGAATAATTATTAGGTGAACTATCTGGAATGCGAGACCTCTGTTTTTTTATGTTTCTAAACGTAAGCTCTTACTTAACAATTCAAGCTCGCCCCTCAGAATTGGGGAAATGGAGTGGAAATCATCTGCTTATTATAAAGCCGTTTTAAAAAAGCCCAATTGAATAAGTATGTCTTTCTGCCCGTTATTATGCTAAAATGCTAAAGTAATCAATTTGATTGGAGACGGAGGCTTCCCGTATGTTTTATTATCTGATTGCTTTGGTTGTAGTGGCATTGGATCAGCTTTCAAAGTGGCTGATCGTGCGGAACATGACAGAAGGGCAGAGCATAACAGTCATTGAAAACTTGTTCTACATCACTTCCCACAGGAACCAGGGAGCGGCCTGGGGCATACTGCAAGGCCAAATGTGGTTCTTTTATATAATCACAATCGGAGTCATCATTGGAATCGTTTACTATCTTGAGAAACAAGCTAAAGGAAATAAACTGTTCAGCTTGAGCCTTGCTTTGCTGCTTGGCGGGGCGATTGGTAATTTTATTGACAGGCTATTTAGGAAAGAAGTTGTTGATTTTCTGAATACATATATTTTTCAATATGATTTTCCAATCTTCAATATAGCTGATGCTGCTCTTACTATCGGTGTAGTGATGATGATCATAACCATGCTGCTGGAAGAGCGAAGAGAAAAGAAGGAGAAATTATATGGAAACAATGGAACATATCGTTCGTGAAGAAGAAAAAAGCCTAAGATTGGATAAGATGCTGACCCAGCTTGAAGAAGAGTGGTCAAGATCACAGGTTCAGCAATGGATTAAAGAAGGAAATGTTAAAGTGAACGGAGCAGAAGCAAAGACTAATTATAAATGTGCCGTTGATGATAAAATCAGTATTTCAATTCCTGAACCAGAGGAACTGGATGTGGTTGCTGAGGAACTTGATCTGGATATCCGATATGAAGATAGTGACGTCATAGTTGTCAATAAACCGAGAGGGATGGTCGTCCACCCTGCACCAGGACACCCTTCAGGAACTTTGGTGAATGGCCTGATGGCACACTGTAAAGACCTTTCAGGAATAAATGGTGTATTGAGACCAGGTATCGTCCACCGGATAGACAAAGATACTTCCGGGCTTTTGATGATTGCAAAGAACGACCTCGCTCACGAAAAACTCGTGGAGCAGCTTGTCAATAAGACGGTAACCAGGAAATACAAAGCAATTGTTCATGGTATGATACCCCATGAGCAAGGAACCATTGATGCTCCTATTGGAAGGGATCCTAAGGACCGCCAGAGAATGGCTGTTGTTGACTCAGGCAGAGATGCCGTTACTCATTTTAATGTGCTGGAAAAGTTCGGAGCATTTACCTATGTTGAATGTAAACTAGAGACGGGAAGAACTCACCAAATCCGTGTTCATATGAAATATATCGGCTATCCTCTTGCAGGAGATCCCAAGTATGGTCCAAGGAAAACACTAGATCTTGATGGACAAGCCTTGCATGCGGCTGTTCTTGGGTTCGAGCATCCAAGGACTGGAGAATATCTTGAATTTGAAGCAGAGCCGCCGGAGGTTTTTCGACAAACTCTGCAGAAATTGCAAAATACCCGTTGACAATCGGCCTTTAAGGTCTTATGATTGATTTAACCGAATAAGGAAACCTTTAATACAGTCCCGTGAGGCTGAGAAGGAACTTTTCATGAATTACACTACAAGAGCGCAGTGTAATGATTTCTAACGATAAGTATGCCCTCTCACCATAGCGGTGGGAGGGATTTTTTGTTGAGAAGTGTTAATGAAACGTTTCCTGGCAATATTAAGGACGAGGTGATGACAGTGGCTCAAAAAACAGTCGTTCTTGATCAGCCTGCTATCAGAAGGGCGCTGACAAGAATCGCTCACGAGATTATTGAACGAAACAAAGGGATTGAAGACTGTGTCCTGGTTGGGATCAAGACCCGGGGGATTCACTTGGCGGAAAGACTGGCAAACCGCATAGAAGAAATAGAAGGTGCCAAAATTCCGGTAGGAGAAATAGACATCACATTATACCGTGACGATTTGACCGTAAAAACTCAAAATGATGAACCAGAAGTAAAAGGTTCGGATCTTCCAGTTGATGTCACGGATAAGAAAGTGATTCTGATTGATGATGTCCTTTTCACAGGGCGGACGGTAAGAGCGGCACTGGATGCATTGATGGACCTGGGAAGACCGAGCACTATCCAGTTGGCAGTCCTCGTAGACAGAGGGCACAGAGAGCTTCCAATCCGTGCCGACTTTGTCGGAAAGAACATACCGACTTCAAGTTCGGAAAAGATTGTCGTGGAACTCACAGAAGTGGACGATGAAGACCAGGTAACAATACATGATAATTAGATAGCTTTCCTTTTAAAGACAGTCCAGAGAGGCTGGCAAAGGAATCTCAATCGATTCAGCTTCACCACAGGTGGAACATGATTGAAGAGACCTCTTTGCACACTCTGGCAGAGAGGTTTTTTTTATGGGGAATAGAGGAGGAAACAACATGGCAGATAACAACGATATAGTATTAGACGTAAGAGACGTACCTAAGGCAGGACAGTGGCTTACACTGAGCTTGCAGCATTTATTCGCAATGTTCGGGGCGACCGTATTGGTACCCTACCTTGTGGACCTCAGTCCGGCAGTCGCGCTTGTATCCAGTGGACTTGGAACGCTTGCTTACCTTTTAATCACCAGAGGCAGAATACCTGCTTATCTGGGCTCATCATTCGCATTCATAGCGCCGATCATCTCGGCCCAGACGGTCGGAGGACCTGAAGCAGCCATGATGGGGAGTTTCTTGGCAGGATTGGTGTATGGAGTGGTTGCGCTGCTGATTTCACAGCTTGGCATTAGGTGGCTTCTAAAAATCCTGCCGCCGATCGTCGTCGGTCCGGTCATTATGGTCATTGGTCTTGGATTGGCAGGAACGGCGGTCAATATGGCTATGTATGAAAATCCAGGAGCAACTGAACTGGTTTATAGCACCACGCACTTGATGGTCGCACTGGCTACTCTTTCCATCACCGTGATCGGATCAATGTTCTTCCGTGGTTTTCTTGGGCTGATTCCGATTCTTGCCGGCATTGTCGGCGGATACACTATTGCTTTTTTTGCAGGGATTGTAGACCTGTCCGGGGTCAAAACAGCACCTTGGTTTCAAGTGCCTGACTTTATCATACCTTTTGTAAACTACACACCTTCGTTCTCATGGGAAGTTGCCGCCATCATGGTACCGGTGGCAATCGTTACTCTTGCAGAACACACAGGAGACCAGATGGTCCTGAGTAAAGTCGCTGGAAAGAACTTCTTGAAACAGCCCGGGCTTCACCGTTCAATCATGGGAGACGGGGTAGCAACCATCATCGCGTCTTTCCTGGGAGGGCCTCCAAACACTACTTACGGTGAGAACATCGGAGTCCTGGCCATCACGAGAGTATTCAGCGTGTTTGTTATCGGAGGTGCCGCGGTGATCGCTATCGCTTTCGGTTTCATCGGAAAAATCACAGCACTGATCGAGTCGATTCCTACAGCTGTAATGGGAGGCGTATCCATCCTTCTGTTCGGTATCATCGCATCAAGCGGCCTGCGCATGCTAATCGATAATAACATCGACTTGGGCAAAAAGCGGAACCTGATTATCTCTTCTGTCATCCTGGTAATCGGTGTCGGTGGTGCGTTTGTTGAAATCACTGACAGACTGTCACTCTCCGGAATGGCATTGGCAGCGATCGTCGGAGTTGTGCTGAACCTTGTACTTCCGGGACAGGATCCCGTAGTTGAAGAAGAAATTTTCAGCGAGAATGCAGAGAATAAATAATGCAGTAAACACCTTTTAATAGAGGTCCAGAGAGGCTTAGAAGGGTGTTTGGATGAAGCATGGGAACTTGTTTTGCCTGACGGCGGGACAGGTATGCCTTATGCCGACTCGAAACACCCTGATAAAAAGGTCAGGGTGTTTTTTTATTGCCCTCAGCCGATCAATAGGAGGTTAGAAGATGAAGCATTTGCTGACAATGTCTGAACTAAGTATCCATGAAATTGAAGAAATCCTCTCCCAGGCTGGAGAGTTTAAAAATGGCGGAGTCTGGAGTCCTGGCTCACCCAAGTACATAGCAAATCTGTTTTTCGAAAACAGCACCAGGACCAAATGCAGTTTCGAAATGGCAGAACGGAAGCTCGGATTGGAAGTCATTCCTTTCGAAACCGGAACATCAAGCGTCTCCAAAGGGGAAACACTCTATGACACCGTCAAGACCCTTGAAGCGATCGGTGTCGATGCCGTAGTCATCAGGCATGAGGAAGACCGCTACTTCGATGCTCTGAAAGATCACCTGTCCATACCCATTCTTAACGGAGGAGACGGCTGCGGAAATCACCCGACACAATGCTTATTGGACCTCATGACAATCCAAGAAGAGTTTGGAAGCTTCCAAGACTTGAAGATTAGTATTATCGGAGATATCTTACACAGCAGGGTCGCCCGGTCAAATGCAGAAGCATTGACAAAACTTGGTGCGCAGGTCTTCTTCTCAGGACCGCCTGAGTGGTTTCCGCAGAACCTTATAGATAACGGCATGTACCTCCCGATGGACGAGGCAGTCAGCACAGGTGATGCCGTTATGCTGCTCAGAGTTCAGCATGAAAGGCACAAGGACACTGCATCATTGTCAAAGAAACAGTACCATCAGCAATTCGGCTTAACGGTGGAAAGGGCAGAGATGATGAAAGACCATAGCATCATTCTTCATCCTGCACCAGTCAACCGGGATGTTGAAATTGCGGATGTTCTAGTTGAAAGTGAGAAATCCAGGATTTTCAAACAGATGGAAAACGGTGTTTATGTAAGAATGGCTGTTTTAAAGAGAGCATTAGAAAACCAAGGAGGAGAATAAATCATGGTGACGATCATTCAAAACGCAATGTGGTTAGAAGAGAACGGAAATATCACTGCCAAAGATATAAAGATAGCAGGGAAGAAGATTTCTGAGATCGGTGAAAATCTTCACGATGACACAGCCGAAGTACTGGATGCACAAGGGCTTTTAATCCTGCCTGGTTTTGTAGATCTCCATGTCCATCTCCGCGAGCCGGGCGGTGAAAAGAAGGAAACAATTGAAACCGGAACAAAAGCAGCTGCAAAGGGAGGATATACAACAATCGCAGCAATGCCCAACACAAGGCCTGTACCGGACAATGCAGAAACCCTTCAGTGGCTTAATGAAAGAATCAGTGAAACCGCAAAAGTGCGGGTCCTTCCGTATGCTTCAATAACAGAAAGGCAGACAGGAAAGAATTTGACAGACTTTTCCGCTCTTAAAGAAAATGGGGCTTTTGCCTTTACAGATGACGGAGTCGGGGTGCAGGAGGCAGGAAAGATGTATGAGGCAATGAAAGCTGCCGCTGCCATAGACAAAGCGATTGTTGCTCACTGTGAAGATAACTCCCTAATTTATGGAGGGGCGGTCCATGAAGGGCGCTTTTCAAAAGAAAATGGATTCAAAGGGATTCCTTCAATTTGTGAGTCGGTCCAGATTGCCAGAGATGTGCTTCTTGCTGAAGCAGCTGACTGCCATTACCACGTCTGCCATATCAGTACAAAGGAATCTGTCCGGGTGGTGAGGGACGCCAAAAAAGCCGGGATCAAAGTGACTGCTGAAGTCACCCCTCATCACTTGCTTCTGTCAGAGGATGATATCCCGGGAGATGATGCCAACTTCAAAATGAATCCTCCACTTAGAAGCAAGGAGGATCGTGAAGCGCTGATCGAGGGACTGCTTGATGGAACCATTGACTTCATCGCAACCGATCATGCTCCTCATACGGCTGAAGAAAAATCAGAAGGCATAGCACTTGCGCCGTTTGGGATTGTCGGCTTGGAAACAGCTTTCCCGCTTCTTTACACCCATTTTGTCAAAACAGAAGTATTTACACTTAACCAGCTGGTGAACTGGATGACAGCCAAGCCGGCAGAGACGTTTAAGCTGCCTTATGGAACTTTGGAGGCTGGAAGTTTAGCAGACATCACACTGGTGAACCTTGAAGATTCACAGGCAATCAGCCCTGAAACCTTTTTATCAAAGGGGAGAAATACACCTTTTGCCGGCTGGGAGTGCCAAGGCTGGCCAAAAGCAACATTTTCAGAAGGAACTTTAGTTTGGAAGGAAGGCGAAGAATGATGAAAAGACAGTTGATCCTTGATGATGGTACGGTTTTCATAGGAGAAGGCTTCGGAGCAGACACAGGTTCTGTGGGAGAGGTTGTTTTTAATACAGGGATGACGGGGTATCAGGAGATTTTGTCTGACCCTTCGTATTGCGGACAAATCATCACACTGACTTACCCTCTGATCGGGAATTATGGAATCAACCGTGACGATTTCGAATCGATCTCGCCGGCAATCAAAGGCTTTATCGTAAGAGAAGCGGCTGACTTTCCTTCTAACTGGAGAAGTGAAAATACACTGCATGATCTCCTGGAAGCTAAGGGGATCCCGGGACTTTCCGGTATTGATACCAGGATGCTGACAAGAAAGATCAGGGAACGCGGAACCATGAAAGGCATAATTTGCGGTGTCGAGGTGGATAAAGAGGAAATGCTCCACAAGCTTATGGCAACGGAATTGCCGACAAATCAGGTCAAACAGGTTTCGACCAAAACAGCCTATCCGAGCCCGGGCCGTGGATTCCGTGTGGTATTGGTTGATTTCGGTATGAAGCATGGCATTTTGAGAGAGCTCAATAAAAGAAATTGTGATGTGATTGTGGTCCCATATAACACTACTGCACAGGAAATCAAGGCTTTGAATCCTGATGGAATCATGCTTTCAAATGGTCCTGGAGATCCGAAAGATGTACCGGAAGCCATAACGATGATCAATGAGATCCTTGGTGAGATTCCGTTATTCGGTATCTGTCTTGGACATCAGCTTTTTGCCCTCGCAGGGGGAGCGGACACGTTCAAGATGAAGTTCGGTCACCGCGGATCCAACCATCCTGTGAAAGATCTGGCCACCGGTAAAATTGCTATAACTTCACAGAATCATGGTTACTCTGTCGATGCCGATTCTTTAAGGGAAACTCGCCTTGAAGCGACACATATCGGGTTGAATGATGGTACCATCGAGGGATTGAAGCACCTTGATCTGCCGGCATTCACAGTACAGTATCATCCGGAAGCTTCACCAGGCCCGGAAGATGCAAATGGATTGTTCGATCAATTTATGACAATGATGGAAACGGAAAAGAGAAAGGAGATTTCACATGCCTAAACGTACAGATATCAAAACCATATTGGTGATCGGAAGCGGTCCGATCGTCATCGGCCAGGCTGCAGAATTTGACTATGCGGGGACACAAGCCTGTATCGCATTGAAAGAAGAAGGCTACAAAGTCATCCTCGTAAACTCTAATCCGGCGACAATCATGACAGACAGTGAAATCGCAGATAAGGTTTACATCGAGCCTTTGACTCTGGAATTTGTCAGCAGAATCATCCGCAAAGAACGGCCGGATGCCCTTCTTCCGACTCTTGGGGGACAAACAGGCTTGAATATGGCAGTTGAATTGGCCAATGCGGGTGTCCTGGAAGAGTGCCATGTGGAAATCCTCGGAACAAAATTATCAGCAATCGAACAGGCTGAGGATCGTGATCTTTTCCGAAAGTTGATGAACGAGCTTAACGAACCTGTACCGCAGAGCGAAATCATCCACAACGTTGAAGAGGCTTTCCAATTTGTTGAAGAGGTTGGATATCCAGTCATCGTCCGTCCTGCATATACCCTCGGAGGGACAGGCGGAGGAATCTGCCATCATCGTGATGAATTGATCGAAATCGTCAGCAGCGGCCTGAAATACAGCCCTGTCACACAGTGTTTGCTGGAAAAAAGCATCGCCGGCTTCAAAGAGATTGAATATGAGGTTATGCGGGACAGCAATGACAGTGCCATCGTAGTCTGCAATATGGAGAACTTTGACCCTGTCGGAATACACACAGGAGATTCCATTGTTGTCGCTCCAAGCCAGACACTGAGCGACCGTGAATATCAAATGCTGAGAAACTGCTCATTGAAAATTATCCGCGCCCTGGGAATAGAAGGAGGCTGTAACGTACAGCTCGCTCTGGATCCCAACAGCTTTCAGTACTACATCATAGAAGTGAATCCGCGTGTAAGCCGCTCATCCGCACTTGCTTCCAAAGCGACGGGCTATCCGATTGCAAAATTGGCTGCGAAAATAGCGGTTGGCTTGAACCTGGATGAAATGATGAACCCTGTTACAGGTAAAACCTATGCAAGCTTTGAACCGGCATTAGACTATATTGTATCGAAAATCCCGCGCTGGCCTTTCGATAAGTTTGAATCTGCGAAAAGAAACCTTGGAACACAGATGAAGGCAACTGGAGAAGTTATGGCGATCGGCCGGACATTCGAAGAGTCTATTCTGAAAGCTGTCCGATCCTTGGAAAGCAACGTGTATCATCTTGAACTTGAAGACGCTGACAGCTTCGATGATGCGCTGATTGAAAAACGCATAAGAAACGCCGGGGATGAAAGGCTTTTCTATATAGGAGAAGCACTGCGCCGCGGAGTGACAATCGAAACCATCCATGGATGGAGCAAAATCGACCTGTTCTTCCTTCATAAATTGAAGAAAATTGTCGACTTTGAATCTGAAATATCTGCCTCTCCTTTTAACTTGGATCTTGCAGAAAAAGCAAAGAGAATGGGCTTTGCCGACATTACCCTTGCAAAGTTGTGGAGTGTGACAGAAAGAGAAGTATATGACTGGAGAAAAGAGCAGGAACTGATTCCAGTTTATAAAATGGTGGATACATGTGCAGCTGAATTTGAATCTGAAACTCCATACTTTTATGGAACATATGAAAGAGAAAATGAATCAGTCGTTTCTGACAAGAAAAGTGTAGTGGTCCTTGGTTCCGGTCCTATCCGAATTGGGCAGGGAGTCGAGTTCGACTATGCTACGGTACACTCTGTCTGGGCTATCAAAGAAGCAGGCTATGAAGCTATCATCGTGAATAACAACCCGGAAACTGTTTCAACAGACTTCAGCATCTCTGACAAGCTTTACTTTGAACCGTTAACGATTGAGGATGTCATGCATATCATCGACCTCGAAAAGCCGGAAGGTGTTGTGGTGCAGTTCGGCGGTCAGACAGCGATCAATCTGGCTGCCCAGCTGGTAGAAAGAGGTGTGAAGATTCTCGGAACATCATTAGAGGATCTGGATCGTGCTGAAAACCGGGATAAATTTGAGTATACCTTGGGGACCCTCGGCATCCCTCAGCCTGAAGGAAAAACAGCCGTTACAGTTGAAGGGGCTGTAAAAATAGCTGACAACATCGGATACCCTGTCTTGGTCCGCCCATCCTATGTTCTCGGCGGAAGAGCAATGGAAATTGTTTATGGAAAAGAAGAACTTCTTCAGTACATGAAGAATGCTGTGAAAATCAACCCGGAACACCCTGTATTGATTGACCGCTATTTAATCGGAAAAGAAATAGAAGTCGACGCCATCTCGGACGGTACAGATGTCGTCATCCCAGGGATTATGGAGCATATTGAGAGAGCCGGTGTCCATTCAGGAGATTCCATCGCTGTCTATCCTCCTCAGCAGCTGACTCAGGAACAGAAAGATAGAATCATTGAATATACAACCAAGCTTGCAAAAGGATTGAATATTATCGGTCTGTTGAACATCCAGTATGTCATCAGCAAGAATGAAGTCTATGTCCTGGAGGTTAATCCGCGTTCAAGCCGCACCGTGCCATTCTTAAGCAAAATCACGAATGTACCGATGGCAAACCTTGCGACCAAGGTCATATTGGGAAGAACGCTGAAAGAAATGGGATATCAGTCCGGACTTGTGCCTGAGAAAAAGGGTGTCTATGTAAAGGTTCCAGTATTCTCTTTTGCCAAACTGAGAAGAGTGGACATTACATTAGGGCCTGAGATGAAATCCACAGGAGAAGTCATGGGAAAAGATTCAACACTGGAAAAAGCTTTGTATAAAGGAATTGTGGCGGCAGGAATGCAGATGAAGGAGTACGGTTCGGTTCTTCTGACAGTCGCTGATAAAGATAAAGAAGAAGCACTCGGACTGGCGAAGCGTTTTGTGAATATCGGTTATCAGATCCTGGCAACCAAAGGAACGGCGGATGTCCTGAGATCAGAAGGAATCCCTGTCAAAGAAGTCGATAAAATCGGTTCTGATGGGCCCACACTGCTGGATGTTATCCAAAGCGGTGAAACACAGCTTGTCATTAACACATTGACAAAAGGCAAGCAGCCGCAGAGGGACGGATTCAGGATCAGACGGGAATCAGTTGAGAATGGCATCCCTTGTCTTACTTCCCTTGATACGGCGGAAGCCATCCTCAAAGTGTTCGAATCTATGACATTCTCCGCAGAAGCCATGGAGGGTGCAGGCGAAAAGCAAGAGGCGGTACTTCTATGATCAAAAAAGATCTTATGAAAATACTATCTAATGAAGAAATCGCAGAAAATATCTTCAAAATGGTTGTATCAGGGGACCTTGTCTCCCAACTGAATGATCCGGGGCAGTTTCTCCATTTTAAAACAGGCACAGGGGCGGAACCGCTCCTGCGCCGTCCTATCAGTATTGCAGAGATAGATAAAGAGAATAACAGTCTGACAGTCATCTACCGCGCAGAAGGCAGGGGGACAAAATTACTCTCTGCGGAAAGCACGGGATCATTTGCAGATGTACTTGGACCTCTCGGTAATGGATTTCCTATCCATGAAGAAGATGAGGGGAAGACGGCCTTGCTTGTAGGAGGCGGAATCGGGGTACCGCCGCTCTATGAATTGTCAAAGCAGCTGGTGAAAAGAGACTTTAAGGTTCTGCATGTACTAGGATTTCAGAATCGCAATGCAGCCTTTTATGAAGAAGAGTTTGCCCGGCTGGGCCCAACTTATATCGCCACAGTGGACGGGTCACTTGGAACGAAAGGCTTCGTCACGGATGTTATTAAAGAGGAGGGGCTTCAATTTGACCTCTTCTATTCCTGCGGCCCCAAAGCCATGCTGGCAGCACTCAGCAGCACATATGGAGACAGCAAAGGGTATATTTCCTTAGAAGAACGGATGGGCTGCGGAATCGGTGCCTGTTTTGCATGCGTATGTGAGAAAGCTGTTAACGACGGTGATAAAAACTATGTCAAGATCTGTAGTGACGGCCCGGTATTTCCAGTAGGGATGGTGAAGTTATGAATAAGCTGAAGATAGAACTTCCAGGGTTGAACTTAAAGAATCCTGTCATGCCGGCTTCAGGATGTTTTGGGTTTGGCAAAGAATTTGCCGGACTTTATGATTTGAGCCAGCTTGGTGCCATCATGATCAAGGCAACCACCCTTGATACAAGGTTTGGAAACCCGACACCGCGTGTTGCTGAAACCTCTTCAGGAATGCTTAACGCTATCGGGCTGCAAAATCCAGGGCTGCAAAAGGTTATGACAGAGGAACTGCCTTGGCTGGAGAAGTATGATGTTCCGATTATTGCTAATGTAGCCGGTTCGCAGACAGAGGACTATGTGGAGGTTGCCGAGACGATTTCTACCGCACCTAACGTAAAGGCGCTGGAGCTCAACATCTCCTGCCCGAATGTCAAAACAGGGGGAATCGCCTTCGGAACCGTGCCTGAAATTGCAAAAGAACTGACTAAAAAAGTGAAGGCAGTTTCCTCTGTTCCTGTATATGTGAAACTTTCCCCAAATGTAGCGAATATCGTTGAAATGGCGAAAGCGGTAGAAGAAGGCGGAGCAGATGGTCTTACGATGATCAATACATTGATCGGCATGAGAATTGATACAAGAACAGGCAAGCCGGTCATCGCCAATGGAACAGGCGGATTATCAGGCCCTGCCATCAAACCTGTCAGCATCCGCATGGTGTATGAGGTCAGCCAGCAGGTCAGCATTCCGGTTATTGGGATGGGCGGCATCCAGACAGTTGACGATATTATTGAATTTTTTTATGCAGGAGCAAGTGCCGTGGCAGTCGGTACCGCCAATTTCGTCGATCCGTTCATCTGCCCAGAGTTGATTAATGGACTGGAAGTAAGGCTGGAAGAAATGGGTGTGGATCACATTTCTGAACTGATAGGAAGGAGCTGGAAAACCAATGGAACGGGAGCCTATAGTCGCGCTTGATTTTCCGACATGGGAAATCAGCAGAACATTTTTAGAGAAAATGGATACATCCCTTTTTGTTAAAGTCGGAATGGAGCTCTATTTACAAAATGGTCCGGCGGTCATAGAAGAGTTGAAAAAAATGAACCACCGGATATTCCTTGATCTCAAGCTTCATGATATCCCCAATACGGTTGGACGTACGATGAAGGGTCTTGCTCAATTGGAAATCGACCTGATTAATGTCCATGCAGCAGGCGGGGTGAAAATGATGGAGCATGCACTGAATGGATTAGTTCAGGGAACTCCTTCAGGAAAAGAGAGGCCAAAACTGATTTCTGTCACTCAGCTGACTTCCACCTCAGAAGAACAAATGATGAAGGAACAGCTGATTGAAAAGCCTTTGATCGAATCAGTCCTTCATTATGCGGAAATCTCCAGAGAAGCAGGCCTCGACGGAGTGGTTTGTTCTCCACATGAGGCAGCGGCTATCAGAGAGATCTGCGGTGAGGACTTCCTGCGTGTTACTCCGGGAATTCGCCTAAAGGGTGATGCCTCACAGGACCAGCAGCGGATAGCCTCACCATCACAAGCACGTGAGCTTGGGGCATCTGCCATTGTAGTCGGAAGAAGTATCACAGGGGCGGATGAACCAGCGAAAGCGTATCAACAAGTGAAATCAGAATGGGAGAGACGAGTATGAAAAAAGAAATCGCTCAGCAGTTACTGAATATAGAGGCTGTATTTTTAAAACCAAACGATCCATTTACATGGTCTTCCGGACTGAAGTCTCCAATCTATTGTGATAACCGGTTGACAATCTCTTATCCCGAAGTGCGAAGAATGATCGCCCAAGGAATCGCTGAAAATATCAAAAATCACTTTCCCGATGCTGACATGATCGCGGGTACGGCTACAGCGGGGATTCCCCATGCCGCCTGGGTCAGTGAAATTCTGGATCTTCCAATGTGTTATGTGCGCTCTAAACCGAAGGGGCACGGCAAAGGAAGCCAGATTGAAGGAAAAGTATCTAAGGGCCAGAAGGTTGTTGTGGTAGAAGACCTTATCTCAACAGGAGGAAGCTGCATCTCTGCAGTTAATGCTCTTAGAGAGGAAGGCTGTGAAGTGCTGGGGGTAGCCGCGATTTTTACATACGAACTTCAAAGCGGTATCTCCAAACTGGCAGAAGCTGATATTAAAGCAGTATCCCTCTCCGACTATACCTCTCTTCTGGAAGCTGCTCATGAAAATAACTATATTGAAGAGCGGGACCTGGAAGCGCTGATTAGCTGGAAAGAAAGCCCTGAGGAATGGGGAAAGAATTTATAGGTTTTAAGAAGAGTGCATTAAGTGATACCCGCTGCAGTTTGCAGACCAAATCCCAATTGGGTTCTGGTCTGCAAACTTTTTTTGTTGATAGCCTGGAAAATCCCTGGTAATGCCGGGGATCCAGAGAGCATATAACCTGTTATAACACCTTACCTCAAATCATGAGAGAGTAAAGTAGGTTTCGAGACCGCTTCATGGCATCTATAATCCAACCTCCTGCGCACAGCAGCTCCATTGAAATGAAAAAGGACGAAATCCCGGGAGATTTCGTCCTTTTCGTTAGGTTAGGGAATCCTCGTAAAGTAGAGGTGGTTCCGTAATCAAATTAATCTTTTTTCATAGATCGAACTGTGTCAAGACTAGGTGTTGTATAGACCGTTTGCTGGCCATCATATGTGACGAAACCAGGTTTAGCGCCATTCGGTTTCTTCACATTTCTTACAGCTGTGAAGTCAACAGGCACTGAACTGGATTCCCGGGCTTTGCTGAAGTAGGCTGCCAGTACGGCGGCTTCCTTGATTGTCTCTTCAGAAGGAGCCTTGCTTCTTATGACAACGTGGGATCCCGGGATATCCTTTGTATGCAGCCAGATTTCTTCTTTGCCTGCCAGTTTATTGGTGAGATAATCATTCTGTTTATTATTTTTGCCGACGAGTATGGTCGTCCCGTCGCTTGATAAATAAGATTCCAGCGACGGTTTTTCATTGGTTTTCTTTTTCTTCTTTTCTTTCTTGGCTTTGATATAGCCTTCTTCACCCAGTTCCTCTCGGATTTCCAGGATATCTTTGGGAGAAGCTGATTCAAGCTGCTGAAGCAGTTGATCTAAATATTGAATTTCTTCTTTCGCTTTTTCAATCTGCTCTTTTACAATCCTTATCGCTGTCTTTGCTTTCGAGTACCTGGAGAAGTAATGCTGTGCATTCTCGGAAGGAGATTTCCTCGTGTCCAATTGAATAACAACAGTTCCGCCTTCTTCGTCATAGTAATTCATTACTTCGATCTCACTCATGCCTCTTTCTACCGCGTACAGATTAGCTGTCAATAGTTCGCCATAAAGCTGATAGGTATCTGCATTTTCAGCGTCTTTTAGGGTCTTTTCGAGTTTCACGATTTTGCTTAGGTTTTTATCGCGTTCATTCTTGAGCAGTCTCTCCAGGTCGTTTCCCTGCTGTTTGACTCGATCTCTTTCAGCTTTTTGATGAAAATACCGGTCAAGCAGGCCGCTCAGCGTAGGAAAAGAAGTATGTTCACCTTCTAAATGCTGCAGGTCAAGGAAGTAAAAGGTTTCTTTATCTCCTCTGACAAGTGTTGGCTGATACATTCTCTCTTTGACAGGGTTCAGCAGTTGAAGCATCGCATTTGGCAGACTATTTCTGGTCGCAAGTCCTGCCCGGTGCAGCACCTCTTTGGCAAGCAAGGGGGATATGCCGGAAAAAGAACCGACGATTTGCTTGTCAAGTTTACCGCTGTTAAAGTCGATGCTTCTTAAAATATCCTCGGAATCTGCTTCGAGAGGATTTTTTTTATCCTGCGGCGGCGGGAAAATATACTCGTTCCCCGGCAGTACGGTTCTATAGCTATTTATGGAAGGGGGGATATGCTTAATAGAATCAAGAATCATGTTCCTGCTCTTGTCAACAACGACTATATTGCTGTGCCGGCCCATGATTTCGATAATCAACTGCTTATAGGAAATATCCCCGATTTCGCTTCGTCCTTTTATTTCAAAGATGATGATCCTGTCGACCTCTTTTTGATAAACATCTTCAATGATATAGCCTTCAAGGTGTTTTCTCAGCAGCATACAGAACATGGGAGGGGCTGCCGGGTTTTCATAGCTTTGAGAAGTCAGCTGCGCACGGGCATAGCTTGGGTGGGCGGACAACAGCAATTTATGATTTTTCCCTTGAGACCGCACTACTAAAATGATTTCGTTTTTATAAGGCTGGTGAATCTTGTTGATGCGCCCGCCTTTTAATGTATCGCCGAGCTCTTCGCTCATGGCCTTTGTAAATAATCCATCGAATGACATCTTCTACATCCTCTTCTATAGATAATTAGAATTAATAATTTTAGCTTTTGTACTTAGAGTCTTTTGCTTTAGTATAGTCACCGTTTTTCGAAGTATTGATAGTTACATACAACTTGAGCAGATTGGTTTTCTGAATTTTTAGTTGGGTTCCTTAAAGGATAACAATCCATACTTTAAAAGGTAGCAACATACAGAGGGAAGGAAAGCATTTTATAAAATCCTTGGATTCACATTTGCTAAGCTTAATAATATGGCAGAAAAAATTATATAGAAAGAAAAATCCTTTTTTTAAAATGTGACCTTGGTGAACTCTCTTTGTTATTCATCGTAGATTGTAGCGGAAGGTGTGCGACCTCCTGCGGGACTAGCGGACGTCTAGTTCTAGCACCTAGCCCCTCGGGGTCAAATAACCTCAAGAGAATAAAAGGAAAAATCGCCTTTTTTTCTCTTGAGAACATTTGCCTGTCGGGCCTGACCAGGGCGCATCCACTTTTTATAGAGGCGTAGCTGAGGAGGCTCATCGCCCGCCCCGCGGAGTCGTACACCTGTAGCGGAAATTAACTACACTTTGTGAAAAAGCATAACCTTATTTTTTTGCTTTTTTATCCATCATCTTTTTTATATTTTTGAAGTAAATCATCATTTATTCTTCCGTCTATAAGAATCATATCATTTTTTGGGACGAGTCTGAATAATAATGCAATGAGCAGGAGAACTTTTCGGAGAATAAATGGGAGAGTGAGTTGGTTGAATGAGATACCATGAGATGCGGCAGGAAGATATAGAAAAAACAATCAATACTGATTTTACTAACGGCCTTGGTGAAGAAGAAGTAGAGAAAAAACGAAAGCAGTTTGGTTTCAATGAATTGCAGGAAGCTGAGAAACAGTCAGCTTTATTATTGTTTTTTAATCAATTCAAAGATTTTATGGTCATCGTATTATTAGCTGCAACCCTTATCTCGGGACTGCTTGGAGAATATATAGATGCGATAGCCATTATAGCAATTATCCTGATCAACGGCTTTCTTGGTTTTTTTCAAGAGAGAAAAGCTGAAAAGTCATTGAATGCTTTGAAGGAACTCTCGGCTCCTCAAGTGAATGTACTGCGGAATGGAGGATGGACGAAAGTTCCTTCTAAAGAAATAGTACCAGGGGACATTATCAAATTCTCCAGTGGTGACCGGATCGGAGCAGATGTAAGGTTAATTACTGTAAACAATCTTGAGATAGAAGAGTCTGCTTTGACAGGTGAATCCGTTCCTGTTGCGAAAAGGACCGGGGAAATTCAAGGAGAGAATGTTAATCTCGGTGATTTAGAGAATATGGCTTTCATGGGCACGATGGTGACAAGAGGAAATGGAATTGGGGTTGTCACAGCCACCGGAATGGGAACGGCAATGGGGAAAATTGCAGATATGATCCAAACAGCTGAGACGATGGTGACTCCGCTTCAAAGAAGGCTGGAGCAGCTGGGAAAAATACTAATCACAGTGGCATTGGTGCTCACGGCTCTTGTCGTCGGAATTGGAGTCATTCAGGGACATGATATGTATACAATGTTCCTTGCCGGAGTTTCATTAGCTGTCGCGGCTATCCCGGAAGGACTTCCTGCAATCGTAACAGTGGCTTTGTCCCTGGGCGTACAACGGATGATCAGGAGAAATGCCATCGTCCGAAAACTTCCAGCAGTAGAAACACTGGGATGCGCTTCTGTCATATGCTCAGATAAAACAGGGACGCTGACGCAAAACAAGATGACTGTGACTCACCTGTGGAGCGGGGGAAACACTTGGACCGTCAGTGGAACAGGTTATGACCCTGAGGGAAGCTTCTATCATCGTGAAGAAAGAGTAAGTCCAGCCTCGGCAAAATCATTGAACCAGCTGCTGACATTCGGGCTGCTTTGCAATAATGCAAAGATTCGTGTGAAGGATGAAGAATATGTCCTGGATGGAGATCCGACTGAAGGCGCGCTGCTTGTTGCTGCTTTGAAAGCGGGTATGCAAAGAGAGGCGCTGCTTGGTAAGTTCACGATTGAGAAGGAGTTTCCGTTTGATTCGACTAGAAAGATGATGAGTATAGTGGTTAAAGACAGCGAAGGCAAACGGTTCATCGTTACAAAGGGAGCACCTGATGTTCTGGTGGATATCAGTGAATCGATTCTCTGGAATGAAAAGCTTCAATACCGGACTAAAGAATTCACCGAAAAAGTGCAGGAAGCCATTCATGATCTGGCGTCCAATGCCTTGAGGACAATTGCTATCGCTTATGCTCCCTGGACTTCGTCTGTACTTCCTAAGAATGAGGAGGAAGCGGAAAAGGGGCTGACTCTCATTGGGCTGCAGGGGATGATCGACCCGCCGAGGCCAGAGGTGAAGCAAGCTGTCAAAGAGTGCAGGCAGGCAGGCATCAAGACCGTAATGATAACAGGGGACCATGTTGTGACAGCGAAAGCCATCGCAAGGGACCTTGGCATTTTACGAACTCAAGATAAGGTACTTGAGGGGTCAGCCTTGAACAGCATGGAAGTTTCTGATTTGGAAGAAGTAGTTGAAAGTGTTTCGGTGTTTGCACGAGTATCTCCTGAACACAAGCTGAAAATTGTAAAAGCTCTTCAAAACCGCGGCCATGTTGTTGCGATGACAGGTGATGGTGTAAATGATGCTCCTGCCATCAAAGCTGCCGACATCGGGGTTGCTATGGGAATAACTGGAACAGATGTAGCGAAGGAGGCTTCCTCCCTTGTGCTATTGGATGATAACTTTGCCACTATAAAGTCGGCTATTAATGAAGGCAGAAATATCTATGAGAACATTCGCAAGTTCATTCGCTATCTGCTGGCGTCAAATGTCGGCGAGATATTGGTCATGCTTTTTGCGATGATCCTTGCACTGCCGCTGCCGCTTGTACCGATCCAGATTTTATGGGTCAACCTTGTCACAGACGGGTTGCCGGCAATGGCACTCGGACTCGACAAGCCTGAAGAAGATGTGATGAAGCGGAATCCGAGACATCCGAAAGAAGGGGTCTTTGCAAGAGGGCTGGGATGGAAAGTTGTTTCCAGGGGCTTTCTAATTGGCCTCTCGACTCTTGCTGCCTTTATTCTGGCTTATAAGCAGCATCCAGATCATTTGGCATATGCACAGACTGTGGCATTCGCTACGCTGGTCATGGCTCAATTGATTCACGTCTTTGACTGCAGAAGCGAGAAGTCGGTATTTGCGCGGAACCCTTTTGGGAATATGTACCTTGTCTGGGCGGTCATATCATCCCTGCTTTTGATGGTCCTCGTCATCTATCTGCCTGGACTGCAGCCTATATTCCATACCGTTCCAATCGAGCTTAAAGATTGGCTGTTGATTGCCGGAATGAGTTCAGTTCCAACGTTTTTACTTGCCGGATCATTTTTTGCAGGAAAAAAACGTTAAGATATGATATAATCCTTAAGGTAGTAGAGTGCATACTCTATTACCTTTTTTATTGATTCCTTTTATAATAGCTGACAGTTTTTACAGCGGGTAAACCCATCTGCCTTTCTCATCATATAAGGCAGTTGTCATTTTCACAGGCTATCGCAGGATTTCTTCCCGAAATGCTCATATAAAAGGCAGTTATTCTACACGCTATTTAACTCTGCTATTTCAATATAATGGGTGGAGCGGAGGTTGTTCCAGCTTCTGCGGGGCAGCGTGCAATCCGGTTCCAATCAAATGGATAAGCAGTATCATATATACAAAACAGCATAAATTAAAGGGTAAAACGACTGATGGATTGGATGTGACTGTTAATGGTTGTAAGCATGACCGGCTTTGGCAGTGCCAGAGTGGAGTCGGGACAACATGTGGTTACGGTCGAGATAAAATCGGTGAATCACCGTTTTTGTGAGTTGAATATCCGCACACCTAAGCAATTGGTTAAAATAGAGGATAAGTTAAAGAAAAAAATGACCGGTTACATAAAGCGCGGAAAAGTGGATGCCTTCATCACCATCACAGGAGAAGGGCTGGTCCACCGGAGACTTAAGGTCGATTGGCAGCTTGCCGATGATTATTTTCAAATCATACATACTTTAAAAGAAAAATATTCCCTGGAAGACAATGTTCTGCTGCAGGATATTTTACAGAGGGATGAACTTATTTCAATTGAAGAAACAGAAGAAGAGAATAAAGAACTGGAACATACCGTCGAACGAGCTCTAGTGAAGTCTCTTGAAGATTTGACAGCAATGCGGAGGGCCGAGGGGGAAAAGCTTCAGGAAGATCTTCTGCTGCATATCAGCACATTCAGGGAAACCTTACTTTCGATCAATAAACATGTCCCTGAGGTTATTACCCAATACAGAACCAGGATTGAAAGGAAAATCAAGGAACTTACAGATGACCGGGTGGATGAGTCAAGAATCCTGACTGAAATTGCTGTTTTTGCAGATAAAAGCGATATATCCGAAGAGATTACCAGGCTGGAAAGCCACTTGACTCAATTCACATCAGCCCTCAGGCAGGATATCCCGATTGGCCGCAAGCTGGATTTCATTATCCAGGAAATGAACAGGGAAGTGAACACGATTGGTTCCAAAGCAAACGATGCACTGATTGCGGCATTTGTTGTGGAAATGAAAACCTGCCTGGAGAAATTAAGGGAACAAGTACAGAATGTGGAATGAATTGATTAATTTTTGTTGGAGAAGGTCAAAATAGACTATTGATTGGAGGAGCATTATGTCTATAAAGCTCATTAATATAGGATTTGGCAATATTGTATCTGCGAATCGCATCATCTCCATTGTCAGTCCTGAATCGGCACCGATCAAAAGGCTGATACAGGATGCAAGGGACCGGGGAACACTTGTTGATGCAACGTATGGAAGAAGGACAAGGGCGGTAATCATCACTGACAGTGATCATGTAATTCTATCAGCAGTCCAGCCGGAAACGGTTGCGGCACGCTTAACAGATAAAGATGATATTTCTGAAGAAGGGCAGGGTAAATAATGAAAGAAAAAGGACTGCTTATTGTGCTTTCAGGTCCTTCGGGAGTAGGAAAAGGCACAGTACGTAAAGAAATATTCTCCCAGGAAGATACTCGTTTTGAGTATTCCATTTCCATGACGACCCGTCTTCCGAGAGAAGGAGAAGTAGACGGCGTTGACTACTTCTTCAAATCACGTGAAGAATTTGAGGGCCTCATCGAAAAAGGAAAGCTTTTGGAGTACGCTGAGTTTGTCGGCAATTATTATGGAACTCCTGAAGACTATGTGAGGGAGACAATCAACAACGGGAAAGATGTTTTTCTCGAAATCGAGGTTCAAGGCGCTAAGCAGATCAGGGAAAAATTCCCGGAAGGCCTCTTTATCTTCCTTGCTCCCCCAAGTCTGTCGGAGCTTCAGAACAGAATTACGACAAGGGGAACAGAGACAGAGGATTTGATCCTTAACAGGATGACCACTGCGAGAAAAGAAATAGAAATGATGGACTTATACGATTATGTAGTGGAAAATGATAAAGTGGAAAATGCTACAGAAAAAATCAAGTCAATCGTACAGGCGGAACATTGCCGGATAGAGCGTGTGAAACAGCGTTACCAAAAAATGTTGGAGGTAGATTGAATGTTAAACCCATCCATTGATTCATTAATGAAAAAGATTGATTCCAAGTACTCTCTTGTCAGCATTGCTGCTAAGCGTGCAAGATCCCTGCAGGAAGTGGAAGATTTCATGCTTAACAAGTATGTTTCAGAAAAGTATGTAGGAAAAGCACTAGAAGAAATCGAAGCGGGCAAATTGTCTATGAAGGAAAGAGAAGCTGGAGCCGTTTATTCAGACGAATAATGATTTAAAAGGGCTATCAAACGCATTTTAATGAGGGACTGACACCGAGGGTTCAATTTATACCTTGAGGGTCAGCCCCTTATTTTCTTTTTACAGCGAAATCCTTCATAATATAGTAAGGAATCTAACTCTAAAAGGCTGTTACATATATAATGATGCTATTTTAAGGGTAGTTGATTTACCCTCATGAGTGTTAAATAGAAGCAGCCTGCTAAATTGAGGGAAGGCAGATGCCTTCTGCCAATTATCGATGAGATTATTTGGTGACAACGGTTACTAACGGTTAATTGTTATTTTTTCTGTCATCCCCTTTCCTTTTTACAATGGGAGATTATAGCTCAATAACATTTTTACTGTTTTCTACAACTGCTTTTCATAGAGAGAATCCAATGAAATGAGGGGATTGTAATGAAAGGGAAAAAAATCCTGCTTTGTGTAACAGGGGGGATAGCTGTCTATAAAGCAGCTGCACTTACGAGCAAGCTTGTACAGGCTGGAGCTGACGTAAAAGTAATTATGAGTTCGTCTGCGAGGCAGTTCGTCACCCCGCTGACATTTCAAGCTTTATCCCGCAACGAAGTGTTTACCGATACATTCGATGAAAAGAACCCTGAAGTAATTGCCCACATAGATCTCGCTGACTGGGCCGACCTTGTGCTGGTAGCACCGGCTACTGCCAATGTGATCGGAAAGCTTGCCCATGGAATCGGTGATGATATGGTGACCACCACGCTTCTGGCTGTGACGGCACCTGTCTGGATTGCTCCTGCCATGAATGTACATATGTATGGGCACCCGGCTGTCCAAAAAAATATCCGGGAGCTTTATTCCTATGGCTATCGTTTTATTGAACCGAGTGAGGGCTATCTTGCCTGCGGCTATGTAGGGAAAGGAAGACTGGAAGAACCGGAAAGAATCGTCGGGCATATAGAGGATTTCTTTTCGAATCAGGAGCCTATCCTCAAAGGGAAAAAGCTTGTCATCACAGCAGGTCCAACCCGGGAAAAAATCGATCCTGTGCGTTTTTTCAGCAATCGATCTTCAGGAAAGATGGGATTTGCCCTTGCAGAGGAAGCGGCCAAGTTAGGAGCCGAAGTGACCTTGGTTTCAGGCCCGGTTTCTCTTGAAGCACCTCAAGGCGTAAATATCATCTCAATAGAAAGTGCAGAAGACATGTACAATGAAGTGCTTAAAGCCTTCGATACTGCGGATATCGTCATTAAGAGCGCTGCGGTAGCCGACTACAAGCCCAAAATAACTTCTGATACGAAGATGAAAAAGCAGGACGGAGACCTTTCAATTGAATTCGAAAGGACAAAAGATATCCTTAGAACCCTGGGAGAAAAGAAAGACGGCCAGCTGCTTATCGGATTTGCCGCAGAAACAAATAACGTGGAGCAGTATGCTGCAGAGAAGCTTAGAAAGAAAAATGCTGATATGATTGTTGCAAACAATATTACGGTGGAAGGTGCCGGTTTCGCCGGGGATACCAATATAGTCACTGTGTTCAGGAAAGACGGCACTCAGAGGGAACTTCCGTTATTAACGAAAGCGGATACCGCTAAAGAGATACTTTATGAAATCAAGAACTTGATGGATAAAGGTTGATAAGAATGAAGATTGCAAGTGTAATTGTCGATGTTCCCACTATGCAGACGGACAGGGTGTTTGACTATTCAATCCCTGCAATTTGGCAGGGGAAGATCTTTCCTGGAATGAGGGTCATTGTTCCATTCGGTCCACGAAAAATTCAAGGTTTTGTGACCGGTCTTAAAGATAAATCAAGTGCTGCCAAGCTCAAGGATCTCGTTCAGCCAATGGATCTTACTCCTGTCCTGAATGAAGATCTGCTGAATGTGGCCGACTGGCTGACCAGGCAGACTTTATGCTTTAAAATATCAGCACTTCAAGTTATGCTGCCAGCTGCCATGAAAGCAAAATATGAGAAGAAGATTCTGGTGAATCCAGATAAAAGAGACCTTTTGTCCCCGGAAGCTGCCGAACTTTTCTTGAATAAAGATGAAGTACCATGGAAATACGCAGAAGAGGCAGGGGTCCTTCCCTTGCTGCAAAAAGAAATCAAAACTGGAAGTCTTGATGTGTTTTACAGTGTGAAATCTAAAGGCAAGAAGAAAACGGTCCAGATGGTTTCACCAGCATTGCCAAAAGAAAAAATGATGAAGGAAATCGAAGCGCTTCCCTCTAATGCAGAAAAACAAAAAGCTGTACTGGTACACGTTCTCTCTTCCGAAAGCAGTGAAGGAGTTTCAGCAAAAGAGGCAGCAGAAGCTGCAGGAGCTTCCTCCGCAACTGTCAAAGCGCTTGTGGATAAAGGACTGCTGATCAAGAAACATCGGGAAGTGTACCGTAATCCTTTCGCCCACAAGAATTTCAAAAAAACCAGTCCTCTGCCACTTACCGAGCAGCAGGAAAAGGCGATAACCCCCATCCTCCATGCGGTAGAACATGAGCAGCATGAAACCTTTCTGTTATACGGTGTGACAGGAAGCGGGAAAACGGAAGTCTATCTCCAGTCGATCCAGGAAGTTTATGAAAAAGGAAAAGAAGCAATCGTACTCGTCCCTGAAATTTCCCTGACACCACAAATGGTCGATCGATTTAAAGGAAGGTTCGGGAATGATGTCGCTGTTTTGCACAGCGGATTATCCATTGGCGAAAAGTATGACGAATGGAGAAAGATTCAAAGAAAAGAAGTGAAAGTGGTTGTGGGTGCCCGCTCGGCTGTTTTCGCCCCGTTTGAGAACCTTGGTATCATCATCATTGATGAAGAGCATGAAACCAGCTACAAGCAGGAAGAAAATCCGAGGTATCATGCCAGGGATGTCGCTATTTACAGAGCTGGACAGTACAGCTGTCCTGTTATCCTCGGCAGTGCAACACCTGCCATGGAAACATTTGCACGCGCCCAAAAAGGGGTTTATACGCTGCTGACTCTATCAAAGAGAATGAATTCAGGAGAGCTTCCGTCTGTCTCCATTGTTGATATGAGAGAAGAATTAAGAGGCGGAAACCGGTCCATGTTTTCAGAGGAACTGTTTGAAAAGCTGCAGGACAGGCTCCAAAAAGGAGAGCAGACGGTGCTTTTCCTGAACAAGCGAGGCCATTCGTCCTTCATTATGTGCAGAGATTGCGGATATGTTGGGCAATGTCCGCATTGTGATATCTCTTTGACCTACCACCGGTTCTCGGATAATATGAAATGCCATTACTGCGGATACGAAACAGGGGTCCCTCAAACATGTCCGGAGTGTGATAGCGAACATATACGCTATTTTGGAACAGGTACCCAGAAGGTCGAAGAGGAACTGGCCAAGCTCCTTCCTGAGGCGAGAGTGATCCGGATGGACGTTGATACGACGAGCAGGAAGGGAGCTCATGAACGGCTTCTGGACAGCTTCGGGGAAGGCCATGCCGATATTCTGCTGGGCACTCAGATGATTGCCAAGGGACTGGACTTTCCGAATATAACTCTTGTCGGCGTCTTGACTGCCGACACGATGCTTCATCTGCCCGATTTCCGTTCGGCGGAAAAGACCTTTCAGCTGCTCACCCAGGTAAGCGGAAGGGCAGGAAGGCATAAGCTTCCTGGAGAAGTGGTGATTCAGACCTACACACCTGAACATTACAGCATTGAGCTTGCAGGCACACAAAACTATGACTCTTTTTATCATAAAGAAATGATGATGAGGAAAATGGGAAGTTATCCTCCTTTTTATTATTTATCCTTAATCACTATCAGTCATGAGGATCTGCTGAAGGTGGTAGCCTCTGCGGAAAAGGTTACGAAGTTTCTGCAGTCCAGATTATCGCCGCAGTCGATTGTGCTGGGCCCGGCCGCTTCTCCGATACCGAGGATCAACAATAGATATAGATATCAATGTTTGATAAAATACAAACGGGAGCCAGAACTGCCTTCCATATTAAAGACGATACTCGAACATTCACAACAACAAAAGGCATCAGAAGGGTTAACAATTTCAATAGATGTCAATCCTTATATGATGATGTAAGAAAGAGGGATTAATCTTTGGCTATACTACCGATTGTCACCTATCCTAATGAAATTCTAGAGGTAGAGTGCAGAAAAGTGACGATTTTTGATAAAAAATTAAAAAAGTTCCTGGATGATATGTATGAGACGATGATTGCCGCTGACGGCGTGGGACTTGCTGCACCGCAGGTCGGTAAGGAGACCTCCATCGCCATCGTCGATATCGGTGATGAAACAGGGACGATTGAATTAATCAACCCAGAAGTATTAGAAGTGAAAGGTGAACAAACAGATCTTGAAGGATGCCTCTCTTTTCCTGGTCTTTACGGCGAAGTATCAAGGCCGGAATTTGTGAAAGTGTCCTTTCAAGACCGAAAAGGCCGGAACCTTCTAGTGGAAGCCGAGGGATTCCTGGCAAGGGCGATTCTGCATGAAATTGATCATTTACATGGAATATTATTCACTTCAAAGGTGACCAGATATATAGAAGAAGATGAACTTGAAAGGTATGAAAACGAATGACCAAAATTGTCTTTATGGGAACACCCCAATTTTCAGTCTCGGTACTGCAAAATCTGATAACAAATGATTATGACATCATAGCTGTTGTTACACAGCCTGATCGTCCAGTAGGAAGAAAAAGAGTAATGACACCGCCTCCGGTAAAGGTTGAGGCTGAGAAACACGGTATTCCAGTCTACCAGCCTGAAAAAATCAGAGAGAAAGAAGAGCTGGAAAAGATTCTCGCCCTTAAGCCTGACCTGATTGTGACGGCAGCTTTCGGACAGATTCTTCCGAAAGAATTATTGGAAGCTCCTCAATTCGGATGCATCAATGTCCATGCTTCCCTGCTTCCTGAACTCCGCGGGGGAGCGCCGATTCATTACTCTATTATTCAAGGGAAAAAATCAACCGGTGTTACCATTATGTATATGGTGGAAAAGCTGGATGCAGGTGACATGATAAGCTCTGTTGAAGTGGAAATTGATGAAAGAGATCACGTGGGGACATTGCATGATAAGTTAAGCACAGCCGGAGCTGATCTTTTAATTGAGACGCTTCCGCAGCTTTTAAATGGGGAAATTTCACCTGAGAAACAGGATGAAAGCAAGGTGACATTTGCCTGGAATATTAAGCGTGAGCAGGAGAAGATCGATTGGACGAAAACCGGTGAAGAAATATACAACCATGTACGCGGGATGCACCCTTGGCCTGTGGCGTATACCGAGCTTGACGGGTCTGTCCTGAAGGTATGGTGGAGTGAGAAAGTAAAATCGCCAAAGGGGAGCCCAGGAGAGATTGTCTCTGTTGAAGAAGACGGTATTGTTGTTGCAACTGGCAGCGATACATCAATTAAAATCACGGATCTTCAGCCTTCAGGCAAAAAGCGTATGAGCGCAAAAGAATATTTAAGAGGTGCCGGTTCATTCATTGAAAAAGGCATGAAGCTTGGTGAAAGAAATGAGTAAGGGCAAGAAGACTGTCCGCGAAGCTGCTCTGGATGTACTTGAATCCGTCGAAAAAAATCAATCATACAGTAACCTGTTACTGAATCACGCCATTGAAAAACATGGAATTAAAGGCCCCGATACTGGATTGTTGACTGAATTGACTTATGGAACGATCCAGAGGAGGATGACCCTGGACTTTTATTTGGAGCCGTTTATCAACAAAAAATTAGAGAGCTGGGTGCGTCAGCTGTTAAGGCTCTCTCTCTATCAAATGATCTACCTGGATAAGATTCCAGACCGTGCTGTTTTATTTGAAGCAGTCGAAATTGGAAAGAGAAGGGGACATAAAGGGATTGCCAGTATGGTAAATGGCATTCTGAGATCGGTTCAGAGAAAAGGCATCCCTTCTACTGATACGATTCAAGACCCTGTCGAAAGGATTTCCATTGAAACCAGCCATCCTCAATGGCTTGTGAAAAGATGGGTCGATCAATTCGGGATCGAAAAAACTAGAGAAATGTGTGAGACGAATATTACCGCTCCGCTGCAGACAGCAAGGGTCAATACCTTGAGAACCAATGCGGATGAAGTGATCTCCGCCCTTACAGAAGAAGGGTTGTCTGTCCAGAAAAGCAGTATCGTCCCCGATGCGATTGTCTCCCTGAAAGGGAACCTTGCCAAGACGGATGCTTTTAGAAAAGGTCTGATGACCATACAGGATGAAAGTTCCATGCTTGTGGGGCACAGCCTCGATGTTAAGGAAGACTTACGTGTACTCGATGCATGTGCAGCACCAGGAGGAAAATCAACACATATCGCTGAATTAATGAAGGGAGAAGGAAAGGTATTTTCTCTTGACCTTCATAAACATAAAATCAAATTGATTAGTGAGAATGCGGCCCGTCTGGGTCTCCCTAATATTGAAACGAAAGCTCAGGACAGCCGGCAAGCAGGCGAGATTTTTGAGCCTGAAACCTTTGACCGGATCCTAGTCGATGCCCCGTGTTCCGGCTTAGGTGTTTTAAGAAGAAAACCGGATATCAAGTATAGCAAGCAGGAGAGCGACTTGAATTCTCTTCAAAAAATCCAGCTGGAAATTCTTAAAGCAGTTTCTCCACTGCTGAAAAAAGGAGGACTTCTTGTATACAGTACATGTACTGTTGACAGAATTGAGAACGAAGGGACAGTTGAGCGATTCTTGAGAGAAAATCCAGAATTGCGGCCATACCCTCTGTCTCATTTGCCTGAAACCGTCATGCCGTTTATCGATGGTCATATGCTGCAGATCTTCCCTCAGGATTTTGGCGGGGATGGATTCTTCATTTCTTGTTTTAAAAAGGATTCTTGAGTCCCTGTTATCATTCCTCTTCCAATAGTATGGAAAAGGTGGAATTACAAGCAGGAGAAACAGACATAAAAGTCGTAAATGTAAATAATGCCGGTGAAAAAAGTCGAAGCGGGTCAATTCCTCATGAAATGCCCGCTTTCTGATGATGGCAATGAAGGAAAGAGGTGGCCGTAATGAAATCTGTGCACTATACAGATAAAGGGAAAGTCAGACAGCATAATGAAGATAGTGTAGGTGTCTTCAGCAATAAGGATGGTGACTGCCTGGCGGTGGTTGCTGACGGGATGGGCGGTCATCGTGCTGGAGATGTCGCCAGCTCATTGACGATCAATAAATTCGAAGAGTTATGGAAGTCACAAGAAAAATTCACCACTGCAGATCAGGCTGAAAGCTGGCTGAGGAAAAATATCAGTGAGATAAACCGGGAAGTTTATGAGCACTCTCAATCGAATATCGAGTGCGAGGGGATGGGAACCACGGTAGTGGCGGCAATTTGCACCGAAAATTTTGCCACTGTGGTCAACATCGGGGACAGCAGAGGATACATCTTGAATGAAAGCGGTTTTAGCCAGCTGACTGAAGACCATTCTCTAGTCAATGAACTGGTGAGAAGCGGACAAATTTCAAAAGAAGATGCTGAACATCACCCTCGAAAAAATGTTCTTTTAAGAGCCCTTGGGACGGAAGAAAAGGTTGAAATGGACACCAGGACAATCATCTTTGAAGAAGATGATATCCTCCTGCTCTGCTCTGACGGGTTATCCAATAAGGTTTCACAGGAAGAAATGAAAGAGATCCTTTCAGGCGGCGTGGACCTGGATGAGATTGGCAAACAGTTCATTTCGTTGGCGAATGAAAACGGCGGAGAAGACAATATTACATTGGCAATCGTCAAGTATCCGTCTGAAAGCGGAAACGGGTGAACTTTATGTTTAACGGCAAGAGAATCAGCGGCAGATACAAGATAATAGAGGTGATTGGCGGCGGAGGTATGGCCAATGTATACCTGGCAAAGGACATGATCCTTGACCGCGAAGTAGCCATTAAAATGCTTCGTCTTGATTTTGCCAATGAAGAAGAGTTCATCAAAAGGTTTCAGCGGGAGGCACAATCTGCCACAAGCCTTGCCCACCCTAACATAGTAAGCATATTTGATGTAGGAGAAGAGGATGATATCTACTATATCGTAATGGAATATGTAAACGGAATGACTTTAAAACAATACATACAGAAGCATTCCCCTATCTCCATCGATAAAGCCATTGATATTATGAGCCAGTTAACATCCGCTATTTCCCATGCCCACCAGAATCATATAGTGCATCGGGACATCAAGCCGCAAAACATTTTGATCGATCATGACGGAACTGTAAAAATTACTGATTTCGGCATAGCCATGGCACTGAGCGCGACATCCATCACACAGACTAATTCTGTTCTTGGATCCGTTCATTACCTGTCTCCGGAACAGGCGCGGGGCGGGATGGCGACAAGAAAATCGGATATTTATTCGCTCGGGATTGTTATGTTTGAACTGCTTTCAGGCAGGCTGCCTTTTTCGGGGGAATCGGCCGTGTCGATTGCTCTGAAACACCTGCAGTCTGAAACACCTTCTCTCAGGAGATGGAACCAGGATATCCCGCAAAGTGTGGAAAATATCGTTTTGAAATCAACAGCCAAAGATCCGTTTCAGCGCTATGATTCAGTGGAAGAAATTGAAGAAGAACTCCGGACGGCGCTAGAGCCTGGCCGATTGGATGAGCCTAAGTTTTCCATTGAAGAGGATATGGATGCAACAAAGGCGATTCCGGTCATTACCGATGAGCGTCCTTATTCCAATATTGAACACACTATTGTGCATGATAAAAATGAAACTGATGCTGCAGCCGCTGTTCCTGGTGAAGCAGGAAATGATGTTAAGCCGCCGAAAAAGAACAAGAAGAAGTGGCCGGCAATCATTATCGGTGTGTTTTTCCTTTTGGCACTCCTGGGTATTCTGGCTGTAACGGTCCTTCCTGGTATGCTTGGACCGAAAGAGGTGGAGCTTCCCGATGTAGCTGGGGAGACGCAGGAAGAGGCTGTGGAGATCCTGGTGAGGGAAGGCTTTCTTATCGGAGACTCATTGGAACAAGCCAATGAAGAAGTGCCTGCTAATAATGTGATAAAAACAGATCCGCCTGCAGGCAGGATGGTGAATGAGCAGAGTGAAATCAACCTGTATATCAGCACGGGGAAAAAGCGGGTAGAATTCAAGGATTACACTGATGAAGCCTACGAAGATGCGGCTAATGAACTAAGTGAACTTGGATTCACGGATATAGTGAAGAACGAAGAGTTCAGTGAATCAGCCCCTGGAACCATTCTAAGGCAGGATCCTCCTGAAGGGAATGAAGTAATACCAGATGAAACGACCGTTACTTTTACTGTCAGCGCAGGGCTTGAAACTTTCACTTTGACTGAATTAAAGGGCTACACGGAAACAAGCCTGAAAGATTATGAGGAGTATCGTGGAATCAATATTAATATAACCAGAGAATTTTCTGAAGAGGTGCCTGAAGGAATGGTGATTTCCCAGGAACCGCCGGCAGAAACTGAATTGGTCAAGGGAGATACTGTAGATGTTGTTCTTTCCAAAGGAAAAGAGCCGCAGCCGCCTAGAAAGGTAAAAGAAGAGCTTACTATTCCTTATGAACCTGAAGAGGAAGGAAAACCTGTATCTGTAGAAATATATATTGAGGATCAGACACGTAATCTGGACGAGGCTGAGACAGTGTTTGGTATTACAGAAGACTGGACAGGCAGTATCGAGCTCACCATTGAAGAGGGGAAAACAGGGAAATACAAAGTCTTACTAAATGGAAATGTTTTTATTGATGAAACAACAGTTCCATATCCCGAAAATGAGGAAGAGTAGAATTCAAGGAGGCTAGTTATGCCAGAAGGCAAAATCATAAAAGCGCTCAGCGGATTTTATTACGTTATGAGCGAGGATAAAGTTACCCAATGCCGCGGCAGGGGGATCTTTCGAAAAAATAAAATAAACCCGCTTGTCGGTGATCATGTCAGTTTTCAGTCTGAAAATGATTTAGAAGGCTACATTCTTGAGGTTTTTACCAGGAAAAATGAATTAGTAAGACCGCCAATTGCCAATGTCGATCAGGCTATCCTGGTATTTTCCGCTGTAGAACCTGATTTCAGTACAGCACTTCTTGACAGGTTTTTAGTACTGATAGAAAGCAAGGACATCGAACCTTTGATCTGCGTTACGAAAATGGATTTAGTAAAGGACGAGGAACGAGGCACAATTGAAGAGTATGTTGAGAAGTACCGCTCTTTTGGGTATGAGGTCATTGTTACTTCTTCAAAAACAGAGGAAGGCCTTTCTCTGCTGAAGCCTCACCTTGCTGATAAAATTTCTGTTTTTGCAGGACAATCCGGTGTCGGCAAGTCTTCACTCCTGAATGCCATACGACCAGAGCTGGAGCTGAAGACAGATGACATATCATCCCACCTTGGCCGAGGCAAGCATACTACAAGGCATGTAGAGCTGATTGGGGTGGAGAATGGCCTTGTTGCAGACACACCGGGCTTCAGCTCTTTGGAATTCAATGAAATGGAGCTGGAAGAGCTTCCTGTCTGTTTTCCTGAAATGGCCGAAATAGCAGATAACTGCAAATTTCGCGGCTGTTTTCATATGAATGAACCCAAATGTGCTGTTAAAAAGGCAGTGGAAGAAGGAGAAATCCCGAAATTCCGCTATGAGCACTATGAACAATTTTATAATGAAATAAAAGAAAGAAAGCCGAGGTATTAAAATGGTTAAAATTGCACCATCGATTCTATCAGCAGACTTTGCAAATCTTGCCAATGAAATAAAAGATGTTGAAGCAGGCGGAGCGGACTACATTCATGTCGATGTAATGGATGGACATTTTGTTCCGAATATCACTTTGGGGCCCATGATTGTCGATGCGATCCGTCCGGTTACCACGCTTCCTTTGGATGTGCACTTAATGATTGACAATCCTGATCAATATATCGAAGCTTTTGCTGATGCCGGATCAGATTACATCACGGTTCATGCTGAGACAACACCGCATCTTCACAGGACCATTCAATTAATCAGGTCTAAAGGAATAAAGGCCGGGGCTGTATTGAATCCCGGAACACCGGTGGAGATGATCAAGCATGTGATCGCTGATCTTGATATGGTTCTTCTGATGACAGTCAATCCTGGATTCGGCGGCCAAAGCTTCATTCAGTCAGTTGTTCCAAAAATCCGTGAGGTCCGGGCACTTGCAGAGAGATTCAACCCTTCATTGGAAATTGAAGTGGACGGAGGAATCAATACCGAGACGGCCAAGTTGTGTGCAGATGCGGGAGCGGACGTATTTGTTGCAGGATCTTCAATCTATAAGCAGCAGGATCGAAAGAGCGCGATCATGGCGTTAAGGAAAGCTGCCCAACAATAATGTAATCCTCACCGGTAGAAAGGATCCCTCTTTTTACCGGTTTTTTTTGTTCACTTTTTCTTTTGGAGATTAAGGGAACACCTGCATGGGAAAGCATGATTAATAAAGGGTGTTTTCTCATAGATTGGTGCTTTCGAATAAATCCTATGAGCCGCAATTTCCCCGTATACTAAGAGTTTTATCTCTTATCAAGGGAGAGTAGCTCTTTTCTTTTCTTTCTGGTGTTACCAGTTTTTACCACTCGTAATATGGTTATTTTTAAGAATTAGTATCTAATAGCAACAAGTTTACGAAAAGAACTTAATAAAAGAATTCGAGGTGGAATTATGAATATAAATATTTTAGGCGGGGGACCTGAAGAGTTCATTCCCGATTTAAAAAAGCATCAAGAAGGTGAAGGAGACGTCTGGATTGGAGTCGATCACGGAGTCTTCCGCTTGCTCCGCAGGGGAATAACCCCTGATATGGCTTTCGGTGATTTTGACTCAGTCAATAAAGAAGAGTGGAAGCTGATTGAAGAAAAAGTAAAACAAATCAACCGGTTCATGCCGGAGAAGAATGAGACCGATATGGAACTCGCCTTGAATTGGGCGATAGGAAAATCACCGGAAACTATCCGGATATTTGGTGCAACTGGTGGAAGAATCGATCATTTCCTGGCAAACATCCAGCTGCTTGGAAAAAAAGAAAATCTTCATCCAGACATCGAGATCGAAATCATTGATATACAAAATCATGTTCAAATCGTTCCCCCTGGTGAATATACATTAGCAGAAAAGAAAAAAAGCAAGTATGTATCCTTTCTTCCTCTTTCTGCAGGTGTTGAAGGATTGACGCTGCAAGGGTTCAAGTACCCTCTTGAGAACAAGAATATTACATTGGGATCCACACTATGTATAAGTAACGAACTTATTCAGCCAACCGGTACTTTTTCATTCTTAAGCGGCATATTAATGGTGATAAGAAGTCATGATTAGGCACTTTTAACTTTTAACCATGAAGGATGCGTACTTAAATTCATCGTTTGAATATACTATAACCGATTCAAGCGAGACGACAGGTTCAAGATTGACGGGGAGGGACTATTGATGAAATTCTATACGATTAAACTGCCTAAGTTCTTGGGTGGACTGGTGAAAGCAATGCTGGGGACATTTAAAAAAGAGTAAGACAGCAGTAAGACACCCTGAGAGCCAGGGTGTTTTTTTACGGATAGGCTGCGTTAAAGACTATTGTTGTTTTTAATGGGTATGTTGACTTCCATTCCAGGTGTACGACTCCGCGGGGCGGGCGGTGAGCCTCCTCGGCTTCGCCTGCGGGGTCTCACCTGTCCCGCTACTCCCGCAGGAGGTCGTACACCTTCCACTCCAGTCAATATATGGGGAGGAACTGAGAATCCAATATAAACTGGCATATCAACTTTTCATATTAAATTTGGTTATAAACTCACGCTAGAATTAAAAGGAAAAGCAAGTCGATTAACCAGCATTTTTCAAGTTTCTTAATTGGATGATGCCTTCTTACTGGCACTTGAACCCAAAATATTTTATAACAACAATATTAACTAACAGAGCCTACGGATAAAATAACATTCAAAAGCAACAATCTTTAAGAAAGGCTCTTTTTTAAAGAACAATAGAAATTATCTATACAGATATCAATGTTGTTACCATCCTTAAACTATAATATTTTCCTGACCGCCGGCAGCAATAAAAGCAGACACAACGAAAAGAGACTCCCTCGAAAGGGAGTCTCTTAATGAACATTATACACGTTCAACTTTACCGGATTTTAAAGCTCTTGCAGAAACCCAAACACGTTTTGGTTTTCCATCTACAAGAATGCGAACTTTTTGTAAGTTAGCGCCCCATGTACGCTTGTTAGCGTTCATCGCGTGAGAGCGAGCGTTGCCCGAACGAGCTTTACGGCCAGTTACTACGCATTGTTTTGGCATGGTATTCCCTCCTCATAAAAGAAGCTGAAACAATATCAGTTGTTTCACATTTCAACATAGTCATAAAAGATACTTTAATAATTTATCATACAACCACTAACAATGCAACACTTCTGCAAAAAGATATCAAGAAAAAATACTTGACGCATTGAAGTGTGGAGCCGGCTCGTTCAACTCCGACAAGCGCTGGCGGAAAAACTTGAAAAATCCCGAACCTGGATTTTTAAGTTTTTTTGCAGCGACTCGAGGAGTTAGCCGGCGGAACCGGACAAGAGAAAAGCGGAAGGTGCTCGCCCTGGCCCGACAGGCACTGGGGGAAAAAACAGAGAAATCCCGAACTTGGATTCTTCTGTAAGTTTCACAGTGACCCGAGGGCCAAGCGCCTGGAGCTGGAGCTGGACAGAGAAGTGTGGAGCCGGCGGAACCGGACAAAAGAAAAGTGAAAAACACCGTAGGGCGCAACATGGAACCAGTGAAACCATAATCCTGCTGCAGCCATCTTCAATTGAGAGGGCTGTTTTCGCATATATTGCTGTTTTCAGAAAAATCCCAAGAGCTGAGTTTCCCCCGGATACTAAGGGGTTTTTCTATAATCGGGGAAGAGAAGCTCTTATCTATTCGTTATTACTAAATTATTCGTTCGTAATATGGTTATTAGTCGGAATTAGGAAAGTATAGCAACAAATTTTACGAAGAGCTTTTGCGAAAGAGCAAGCCAAACAGTCCTTGCTTCCGCTTAGAAGGATCAGTTGTCTATAAGGGAAAGCTGTAAAATGGAGATAATTTGAAAAGCCAGGGTTAAATATCCTCTACCATGTATAATCCTTGCAAGAAAAGGGTTAATACTTATAGAAAGGTCAATAATAAGGACGGGGAAAAATCGTATAATTTATACTTAATAGGCTTCTGTCATTACTTTAGCTTTTAAAAATATTATAGTTATAGTAAAATGTCTTTAGCCAAGCATGTATTAGAAGGGGGAACAATCATGTCCATCGAAATGAAAACGAAGTTCGGGCAAATTGATATAACTAATGATGTTGTCGCAATGATCGCAGGCGGAGCTGCTATCGATTGCTATGGTATCGTCGGAATGGCTTCTAAGAATCAAATCAAAGACGGTTTGACAGATATTTTGCGCAAAGAGAACTTCACTCGGGGTGTTATCGTTCGCCAGGAAGAGGAAGAAGTACATATTGATATGTATATTATCGTGAGTTACGGAACGAAAATTTCTGAAATCGCTCACAATGTACAATCAAAAGTCAAGTATACTCTTAACAAAACCGTCGGCTTGGCGGTCGATTCAGTAAATATTTTTGTTCAGGGAGTTCGTGTAACGAACCCGTAGTGAGGAGGAAGATTCGTGTCAATTACATCTTTGGAAGGAAAGCGTTTTGCGGAAATGGTCATTCAGGGTGCCAATAATCTGGCAGCCAACGCAAATATGGTTGACGCACTAAACGTGTTTCCGGTTCCTGATGGTGATACTGGAACAAATATGAACTTATCAATGACTTCCGGTGCCAAGGAAGTTCAGAATAATGTGCAAGAACATATTGGCAAAGTGGCTGGAGCTTTATCTAAAGGCCTCCTAATGGGAGCCAGGGGTAACTCAGGTGTCATTCTGTCCCAATTGTTCAGAGGGTTTGGAAAAGCGATTGAAAATAAGCCCGCGTTAAACAGTAAAGAATTCGCAGATGCACTGCAGACAGGTGTGGAAACTGCTTATAAAGCGGTAATGAAGCCTGTTGAAGGAACAATCCTTACAGTTGCCAAAGATGCAGCTAAAAAGGCTGTCATCACTGCAAAGACCGCAAGTGATATTGTCACCTTGATGGAGGAAACTGTGAAAGAAGCGAGAGCCTCTCTCAATAGGACGCCTGATCTTCTGCCTGTGTTAAAGGAAGTAGGAGTAGTGGACAGCGGCGGACAAGGCTTACTGCTTGTGTATGAAGGGTTTCTTGCCGAATTAAAAGGAGAGCAGGTTTCTGACTATGCTTCTCTTCCTTCAATGACGGACCTTGTAAGTGCCGAGCACCATAAGAATGTTCAGGGGTTCATGAATACGGAAGATATCGAATTCGGATATTGTACAGAATTCATGGTCCGCTTTGAAGATGGCAAAGAAACGTTCTCCGAGGAAAACTTCCGGAATGATCTGAGTGCATTCGGAGATTCATTGCTTGTTATCAGCGATGAGGAACTTGCCAAGGTACATATCCATTCAGAGCAGCCTGGTGAAGTATTAAGCTACGGGCAAAAATACGGCAGCTTGATTTCAATGAAGATTGAAAACATGCGCCAGCAGCACAGCTCGCTCATGAATGAAACTTCACATCATTTGAACGAAGATGCTGCCAAAACACAAGAATCAAAGGAAAAGAAAGAATATGGCATTGTAACGGTTTCAATGGGTGCAGGAATTGCAGAACTGTTCCGCAGTATTGGTGCAACCTATGTAATTGAAGGCGGACAGACGATGAATCCAAGCACGGAAGATATCGTTAAAGCTGTCGAAGAAGTGAATGCAGAAAAAGTCATCATTCTTCCTAACAATAAAAACATCATTATGGCGGCTAATCAGGCTGCTGAGGTTGTAGAAGGTGATGTCGTAGTCGTTCCGACCAAGACGGTCCCTCAAGGAATGGCCGCACTGCTGGCATTCAATCCGTCGGTGGGAACTGCCGAGAACCAGGACTCCATGTCAGAGGCTTCAAGCTATGTAAAAACAGGACAGGTCACTTTTGCTGTCAGGGATACAAGCATAGACGGCTTGAGCATCCAAAAAGATGATTTCATGGGTATAGCGGAAGGGAAAATTGTTGTAACGGGCAAAGAGCGCCTGGAAACAGCAAAGAATCTGCTTGGTGAAATGCTGGACGCAGAGGCTGAAATCCTTACGATCCTTTATGGAGAAGATGCATCTCAGGAAGATGTAGATGCACTGGCTGAGTTTGTTGAAGAAAAATTTGAAGATGTGGAAGTAGAGGTTCATAACGGCAAGCAGCCTTTATACTCCTTTATCTTCTCAATAGAATAGTACTAAAAGAAATAGAAGGGGGAGCCCTTCTATTTCTTTTTTTGTAAGTCTGTTTCCGCATATATTGTTGCTTTCGGGAAAATCCCAAGAGCCGGATCTTTCTCCGGATACTATGGGTTCTCTCTCTAATCGGGTAAAGCAGCTCTGTTCTTTTCATGCTAACTAGGTTTTCCCGGTATATTAAGGTCGTTTTTTTGAAACGAGTAACAAATAGCATCAAAGTTTACGAAAAGGGCCTTTTTTAAAGATTGTTGCTTTGGGATGATATATACGTTTCTTCCCCTTTCACGTGGGAATTGGAGTGGAAATCCATTACTTTTCAACCGCCACATTTCTAGTGAAAGGCTTTTCTATGAAATTGCTGCATTTGATTACTATCTTACCTTCCTTAACCTAGGGTAGTGAACGGAAGGCATGCGACCAAGACGCTTCCACTTTTGGTGCCGTCTAGTTCCAGCGCCTAGCCCCTCGGGGTCAAATAACCTCAAGAGAAGAAAAGGAAAGAGCGCCTTTTATTCTCTTGAGAACATTTGCCTGTCGGGGCTGACCAAGGCGCTTCCACTTTTGGTGCCGTCTAGTTCCAGCGCCTAGCCCCTCGGGGTCAAATAACCTCAAGAGAAGAAAAGGAAAGACCGCCTTTTTTTCTCTGAGGAACATTTGCCTGTCGGGGCTGATCAAGACGCTTCCGCTTTTGGTGCCGTCTAGTTCCAGCGCCTAGCCCCTCGGGGTCAAATAACCTCAAGAGAAGAAAAGGAAAGAGCGCCTTTTATTCTCTTGAGAACATTTGCCTGTCGGGGCTGACCAAGGCGCTTCCACTTTTGGTGCCGTCTAGTTCCAGCGCCTAGCCCCTCGGGGTCAAATAACCTCAAGAGAAGAAAAGGAAAGAGCGCCTTTTATTCTCTTGAGAACATTTGCCTGTCGGGGCTGACCAAGGCGCTTCCACTTTTGGTGCCGTCTAGTTCCAGCGCCTAGCCCCTCGGGGTCAAATAACCTCAAGAGAAGAAAAGGAAAAAGCGCCTTTTTTCTCTTGAGAACATTTGCCTGTCGGGGCTGACCAAGACGCTTCCACTTTTGGTGCCGTCTAGTTCCAGCGCCTAGCCCCTCGGGGTCAAATAACCTCAAGAGAAGAAAAGGAAAGGGCGCCTTTTATTCTCTTGAGAACATTTGCCTGTCGGGGCTGACCAAGGCGCTTCCACTTTTTAAACAATTGTTACAGATGTAAGTATGCACAAGTCATGTTATTATAAATACTGAACGTGTCCGCTGAATTGGACGTTTTACAAATCGGGCTATCCCTAACGGCGGGGAAGCTTTTAAGTAAGTCTTATCTTTTAGCATATTTTTTATATAGAATTAAAGGGGAAAGGGAGACGGCTATGAAATATAAAAGTGTTTTTGATATTATAGGCCCGGTCATGATCGGACCTTCAAGTTCCCATACTGCAGGGGCGGCTAGAATCGGAAGGGTAGCAAGGAATCTTTTTGGACGGGATCCACAGTGGGCTGAAATATCCTTTTACGGTTCGTTTGCCAAGACTTATAAAGGACATGGTACAGATGTCGCCATTGTCGGCGGCCTGATGGATTATGATACATTCGATGAGAGAATAAAAGATTCATTGAATATAGCTAAACAAAAAGGCATGAGAATAAAGTTCCGTGAAGAAGATGCAGTTACAGATCATCCGAACACAGCCAGAATCCGTCTTGGTGATGATCAAAGTGATATGGAATTGGTTGGGATTTCAATTGGCGGCGGGAAAATAGAGGTAACAGAGCTTAACGGCTTTGAACTCAAGCTTACAGGTTTTCACCCGGCGATCCTTGTTGTCCATGAAGACCGATTCGGTGCAATTGCAGCCGTATCACAAATTTTAGCCAAGCACGAAATCAATATTGGTTCCATGGATGTATCGCGCAAGGAAAAAGGAAAGATGGCTTTAATGACTATTGAAATTGACCAAAACAATATTGAGGATAAAGTGATAGAAGAGCTAAAGCGACTAGCCAATGTAACCCAGGTTACGATGATCGCTGATTAATAATTTTTAGTGGTGACAGCGCTTACAAAACACTCGGAAGGGAGTATGGATATGTTTCGCAATGTAGCAGAATTAGTAGAATTGGCAGAAAGCAATAACAAGAAAATATCCGACATTATGATTGAACAGGAGATGGAGTACAAAAATAAGACATGGGATGAAATCTTTTCAATGATGGAAAGAAACCTTGTAGTTATGGAGGAAGCTATTGAGAAGGGACTTAAAGGTGTCCGTTCTCATTCAGGATTGACTGGCGGAGATGCGGTCCTTCTTCAGAAATACATTGAAAAAGGTAATTACCTTTCCGGAGAATTTTTATTAGATGCAGTCAGCAAAGCTGTAGCCACCAATGAAGTGAACGCGGCTATGGGAACAATCTGTGCTACTCCGACTGCAGGGTCTGCAGGTGTGGTGCCCGGTACTCTTTTTGCCGTAAAGGAAAAACTTAACCCTACAAGGGAAGAAATGGTCCGATTCCTGTTCGTCTCAGGAGCTTTTGGATTTGTCGTTGCAAATAATGCGTCCATTTCTGGTGCAGCTGGCGGCTGCCAGGCGGAAGTCGGTTCTGCAAGCGGAATGGCGGCAGCAGCGATTGTCGAGCTTGCCGGCGGTACTCCGAGTCAAAGTGCGGAGGCGATGGCCATTACTCTTAAGAATATGTTAGGGCTGGTCTGTGATCCTGTAGCAGGGTTAGTAGAAGTTCCGTGTGTGAAAAGGAATGCGATGGGAGCAGCAAATGCTATGGTTGCCGCTGATATGGCCCTTGCAGGTATCACAAGCAGAATTCCTTGTGATGAAGTAATCGATGCCATGTTCAAGATTGGTCAAACCATGCCGGTCGCGCTAAGGGAGACAGCGCAGGGCGGACTTGCGGCAACGCCAACCGGCCGGGAGTTGGAAGCGAAAATTTTTGGAGTATCCTTGAATAAAGGTGACTGATTTATTTCAAATACCCGTGACGGAAATAAAAGGAGTCGGTGAGGAAACCTCCTTGCAGCTTGCCGCCATGGGTATTGAAACCGTCGGCGGTTTAATTGATTATGTCCCGTATCGGTATGAGGATTTCCGGTTGAAGGACCTTGCTGAAGTGGAACATGATGAACGGGTGACAGTGGAAGGGAAAGTCCACTCTGCACCCTCCTTGATGTTCTATGGAAAGAAGAAATCCCGCCTGAATGTAAGACTTCTTGCAGGAAGCTATCTGATCCAGGCTACTTTCTTCAATCAGCCTTATCTAAAAAAAAAGCTGAACCTTCAGGATACAATTACGGTAACAGGCAAATGGGATAAAAATCGGCAGATCATCACTGTCTCGCAATATTCACTTGGTCCTCATACCTCAAAAGGGGATTTTGAGCCTGTATACTCCCTGAAAGGCTCAATCAAAAATCAATCTCTCCGCAAATTCATCAAATCGGCTTTCGATCATTTTGGGGCTGAGATACATGAGAATCTTCCGGAATCACTTCGGGTGCCTTACAAGCTTATTAACCGGCATGAAGCGCTCTTCAATCTTCATTTCCCGGCTGACCCCAATAGTTTGAAGCAGGCAAGGCGGAGAATGGTGTATGAGGAATTCCTTCTGTTTCAATTGAAAATGCAAGCACTAAGGAAATTCGAGCGGGAACACTCTAACGGTATCTCTCAAAATTATGATTTAGACAAGATCAAAGAATTCATCAACGGACTGCCATTCCCGCTGACTGATGCCCAAAAAAGGGTCGTAAATGAGATCTCGGCTGATATGAAATCTCCATATCGAATGAACAGGCTCCTTCAAGGAGATGTTGGGTCAGGTAAAACTGTGGTTGCGGCTATTGCTTTATACTCCAGTATCACTGCCGGCTACCAGGGAGCACTTATGGTCCCGACGGAAATCCTCGCTGAACAGCATGCGGAATCACTCAGCGCGATGCTTGGTCCTGCCGGGTTGAATACTGCACTTCTGACAAGCTCGGTTAAAGGGAAACGAAGAAAACTTCTGCTCCAGAAATTGGAGGACGGAGAGATTGATGTGTTGATTGGCACACACGCCCTTATACAGGAAGAAGTCAATTTCAATAACCTTGGTTTGGTCATCACGGACGAACAGCATCGGTTCGGTGTCCAGCAAAGGCGTGTACTGCGTGAAAAAGGGGAAAGTCCTGATGTACTCTTCATGACAGCCACCCCCATCCCGCGAACTCTTGCCATCACTGTTTTCGGTGAAATGGATGTTTCGATAATCGATGAAATGCCAGCTGGCAGAAAGATAATCGAAACCTATTGGGCAAAACAGGATAAACTCGAACGGGTTCTTGATTTCATGGAGAAGGAACTTAAGCAAGGCAGGCAGGCATATGTGATTTGTCCATTGATTGAGGAATCTGACAAACTGGATGTCCAAAATGCGATTGATGTTCATGCCCAGCTGCAGTTTTATTTTGGGGAGCGGTATGAAGTGGGGCTGATGCATGGAAGGCTGCATTCAGACGAAAAGGACGAAGTGATGAAGGCGTTCAGCAAAAATGAAATACAGGTTCTTGTGTCAACAACCGTAGTTGAAGTAGGGGTTAATGTTCCTAATGCAACAATGATGGTTATTTATGATGCGGAAAGATTTGGCCTTTCTCAGCTTCATCAGTTAAGGGGGCGCGTGGGAAGAGGAAGTGATCAATCCTATTGTATCCTGCTGGCCGATCCGAAAACTGATGTGGGGAAAGAACGGATGAAGATCATGGCTGAAACGAATGATGGATTCGAACTCAGTGAAAAAGACCTGGAATTAAGAGGACCCGGTGACTTCTTTGGGAAGAAACAAAGCGGCCTTCCAGAATTTAAGGTAGCGGATATGATCCATGATTACAGGGCGCTTGAAGTTGCCAGAAATGATGCGCAAAAGCTGATACAGAGCAAAGATTTTTGGAATGCGGCTGAGTACGAAGGATTAAGGAACTATCTTGAAAGTACAGGAGTGCTGCAAGGGGAAAAATTGGACTGAAAAACAGATTGCAGATGCTTGCAATCTGTTTTTTTAAATTATATACTACTATTAGTACCTAGTACTAGTAGTGGACGGTGTTAAAATGAGACCAACTAAAAAACAACGGCAATTAGAATTGTCGGATACGATAAAAGAAAATCCTTTTATAACAGATGAAGAACTCGCTGAAAGATTTAGCGTGAGTGTCCAGACGATTCGTCTCGACCGTATGGAACTTTCCATTCCTGAGCTGAGGGAAAGGATCAAGCATGTGGCCGTAAAGACATTTGGTGACGAAGTGAAATCCCTGCCGATAGAGGAAGTGATCGGGGAAATCATCGATATTGAACTTGATCAGAATGCGATCTCCATTTTTGATGTTAAGACGGAGCATGTTTTCAAGCGGAACCGGATTGCCCGAGGACATCATTTGTTTGCGCAGGCTAATTCCTTGGCAGTTGCTGTGATCAATGATGAATTGGCATTAACCGCAAAATCCCAAATCCGTTTTACTCGTCCTGTTAAAGAAGGAGAAAGGATCATCGCCAAAGCAAAGGTTATTGATATACATAAAGAGCGTACCATAGTGGAAGTACATAGTTATGTCGGCGGCGAAAAAGTATTTACCGGGGAATTCGAAATGTATCGTTCCAATGATACTGAAAAGGATGATGAACATGAAGATAGCCATTGATGCAATGGGCGGGGACAATGCTCCGAAAGAGATTGTACGTGGAGCTGAAAGGGCTGTAAAAGAGTTTGGAGATGTTGAAATCATTCTTTACGGTGATGAAGACAAAATCAAAGCAGAAATTGCTGAACATGAAAGAATTGAAATCGTACATACAACAGAAGTCATTCTGGGAACAGACGAGCCCGTAAGAGCAGTCAGGCGAAAGAAAAATGCTTCGATGGTGTTAATGGCCCAGGCGGTTGCCGATGGGAAAGCGGATGCCTGTATATCTGCGGGCAATACAGGAGCGCTTATGACGGCCGGGCTGTTCATTGTTGGCAGGATTAAAGGAATAGAGCGGCCGGCCCTTGCACCTACACTGCCGACCCTTGACGGAAAAGGCTTTTTAATGCTCGACCTTGGTGCCAATGTAGATGCAAAGCCAGAACATCTTTTGCAATATGCAATCATGGGAAGCATATACGCTGAAAATGTTAGAGGAATAGAAAATCCGAAAATCGGCCTGTTAAATATCGGCACAGAAGAGAAAAAGGGAAATGAGCTCACGAAAGCTGCTTTTTCTCTGCTTAGGGATGCTGATATTAACTTTATCGGAAACGTCGAATCCAGGGACCTGCTGAGCGGTGCAGCTGATGTCGTAGTGACGGATGGTTTTACAGGTAATATGGTATTGAAGACGATTGAAGGAACAGCATTATCCATCTTTTCAATGCTGAAAACGACTTTAACTGCTTCTTTCAAAAATAAGCTAGCAGCAGGGCTTGTGAAAAATGATTTAAGAGAATTGAAGAGTATGCTGGATTATACGGAGTATGGAGGAGCAGGATTGTTCGGGTTGAATGCCCCGGTGATCAAAGCACACGGATCATCCAATGCCAATGCACTTTTTAATGCGGTGCGCCAGGCCAGGCAGATGGTCAGCCACTCTGTCCCGGATACCATAAAACAGGCTGTAGCCAGGGAAGAGAAAGAAGAATCAAAATAGGGGAGTGGGGATAACATGGGTAAGATAGCATTTGTATTTCCAGGACAGGGATCACAAAAAGCCGGGATGGGGAAAGAGCTTGCTGGTAATTTCCCTGAAGTGGAAGAATACTTCAATAGTGCGGACCGAAGACTGGGAATGGACCTTTCAACTCTTATTTTTGAAGGACCCCAAGACAAACTGACGCTGACCGAAAACGCACAGCCTGCCTTGTTGACCACAAGCATAGCTTTCCTGCAGCTGCTGAAATCAGAAGGAATTGAGCCGGATTTCACTGCAGGTCACAGCTTAGGGGAATATTCAGCGCTGGTGGCTGCTGGTGCTATTGCTTTTGAAGATGGAGTGTATGCTGTCCGAAAGCGTGGAGAATATATGGAAGAAGCTGTTCCGGCAGGAGAAGGGACAATGGCGGCTGTACTCGGCATGGACCGCAGCAAGCTTGTCGGTATCACAGATAGGATATCTCAAGAGGGAAATCATGTAGGCTTGGCTAACTTAAATTGTCCTGGACAAATTGTCATTTCAGGGTCATTCAGAGGAGTGGAACTGGCTTCGGACATGGCTAAAGAAGAAGGGGCAAAACGTGTACTGCCGCTGCAGGTGAGCGGACCGTTTCACTCTCAACTGATGAAACCCGCAGCTGAAAAATTTTCAGGAGTACTGGATGAGATTACGATTGCAGATGCCGCGGTTCCGGTCATCGCCAATGTGGATGCCAAGCCGATGAGACAGGCTCACGAAATCAAAGAGAGATTGATTCAGCAATTATATTCACCAGTACTTTGGGAAGATACTGTTTCGTCCCTCTTGGAGCAAGGTGTGGACACATTTATCGAAATCGGCCCTGGGAAAGTCCTTTCCGGATTGATTAAGAAGGTCAATCGCAGGGTCAATACCTTCTCAATCAGTGATGAAGAAAGTTTCAGAGAGACTGTTGAGAAGCTAAAGGAGGCTGCACAATGAATCTTGAAGGAAAAACAGCATTAGTAACAGGTGCTTCCCGCGGAATCGGCAGGGAAATAGCCCTTGAACTTGCACGCCAGGGAGCTAACGTGGCGGTCAACTATGCAGGAAGCGAAGCGAAGGCCAATGAAGTAACCGAGGAAATTAAAGCCATGGGCAGAGACGCCTTTGCCATTCAATGCAATGTAGCAAATGGAGAATCAGTTCAGACAATGGTCAAAGAAACTATCTCCCGTTTTGGTTCTCTTGATATCCTGGTCAATAATGCTGGAATTACAAGAGACAACTTATTGATGAGAATGAAAGAAAGTGAATGGGATGAAGTTATTGATACGAACTTAAAAGGTGTATTCCTTTGCACTAAAGCGGTCAGCCGCCAAATGATGAAGCAAAGAAGCGGAAGGATCATCAATATTTCTTCCATCGTTGGTGTCAGCGGGAATCCAGGACAGGCTAACTATGTCGCAGCCAAGTCTGGTGTCATCGGGTTGACGAAGACAGCTGCCAGGGAACTGGCGCCTAGAGGCATCACAGTGAATGCGGTAGCGCCTGGGTTCATTTCGACTGACATGACAGATGAACTCAGCGAAGAAGTGAAATCTGAAATGTTAAAAGGCATTCCATTAAGCCGGTTTGGGAATGCGAAAGATATCGCCAAAGTAGCAGGGTTCCTGGCATCCGAGGATTCTTCCTACATGACTGGCCAGACGCTGCATGTGGACGGCGGAATGGTTATGTGACCGGATTGTCTTCCGATTTAATGTCCTATTAAAGAAAAAAACAAACGGTTCTTGATTATTCATAGGAATCTACTATAATTACTTGAGGGGAGGTGACAAGAATGGCAGAAGTATTAGATCGCGTAACAAAAATTATCGTTGACCGTCTTGGAGTTGACGAATCCCAAGTAACTCTTGAAGCTTCTTTCAAAGAAGACCTAGGAGCGGATTCACTAGATGTAGTAGAATTGGTTATGGAACTTGAAGATGAGTTCGATATGGAGATTTCTGACGATGATGCAGAAAAAATCGCTACAGTCGGTGACGCTGTTAACTACATAAATAACAAAGGCTAATCGATGTATTCCTGGAGCTCCGCTGGTCAGCGGAGCCCTTCTTCCTTTAAAGAGGCTGTTTTTGAAGAGTTTTGGCACAATGAAGGCGGACTTTCGGTAAACGAATGTCAGTCAATTCCTTCATACTGTGTCTGCCTCTTCAAGGACATCCTCTTCTTTTTATCAGGCTCTTTTTGTAAACTCTGCTGCTATTTAATACTAATTTCAATAAAACCAATGTCCGAAGGGGTAATCTGGTAATGACAAAATTCTTGAAGCACGGAAAACAGAGCTGAAATTGAATGTTTTTAAATAGCTGCAATCTTTGCGAAAACAGATTATCGAATAAAAGGGGAAGCCTGCCGTAACTAAAGAATTTTTGCGATTTTAGCGTTTTTATCATAAACTTGAGTAGTGTAAAAATTATTGTAATTATATATAGCAAGGTGGAGGCCCAATGCGGAAACAAGTAAGAAACAGGGACAAACAATCAATGTTGTTAGTTGATGAGAAATTTAAAGAGTTCCAAAGGAAACATGAAATCCAATTTACTAATGAAAAATTGCTCAGACAAGCTTTCACTCATTCATCCTATGTGAATGAGCATCGGAAAAAACCATATGAAGATAATGAACGTCTCGAATTTCTTGGTGATGCTGTCCTTGAATTGACAGTTTCACAATTTCTTTATAAAAAATACCCAACAATGAGTGAAGGAGAATTGACCAAGCTGCGTGCAGCAATTGTCTGTGAACCATCATTGGTCACCTTTGCGAATGAATTGAAATTCGGGGAACTGGTCCTTTTAGGAAAAGGAGAGGAACTGACAGGCGGAAGAGAAAGGCCTGCCCTCTTAGCGGATGTGTTCGAAGCCTTTATCGGCGCCCTCTATTTGGACCAGGGACTCCAAACAGTCCTGGTGATATTGGAGAAGAATGTTTTTCCAAAAATCAATTCCGGTGCTTTTTCTCATGTGATGGATTTTAAAAGTCAGCTGCAGGAGCTTGTTCAGAGAGACAGTGCGGGTACGATTGAATATGGAATTCTTCATGAGAAAGGGCCTGCCCATAACCGCGAATTCGTCTCAAGGGTATGCCTGAACGGGGAAGAACTGGGCATAGGTACCGGAAGATCTAAAAAAGAAGCCGAACAGCATGCGGCTCAAATGGCGTTAGAAAAATTGAAGCATAAGCTTGAAGAAAACTAAGGAGGAAGACTATGTTCCTCAAACAACTAGATGTCATAGGATTCAAATCATTCGCAGAAAGAATTTCTGTTGATTTTGTTCCAGGTGTAACAGCAGTAGTCGGCCCAAATGGAAGCGGAAAGAGCAATATAATCGATGCCATACGATGGGTGCTCGGAGAACAATCAGCCAAATCCCTGCGGGGAGCAAAGATGGAGGATGTCATATTCGGGGGAAGCGACTCCAGAAAACCATTGAACTTTGCTGAAGTGACTCTTACTCTGGATAACAGGGATGGAGCACTTCCGATTGAATATAGCGAAGTCAGTGTAACTCGGAGGGTGTTCAGGTCCGGGGACAGCGAGTACCTGCTGAATAAACAGCCTTGCCGGCTGAAGGACATCATTGAACTGTTCATGGACTCCGGTCTCGGCAAGGAAGCCTTTTCAATCATCAGTCAAGGGAAAGTCGAAGAAATCCTGAACAGCAAGCCTGAAGAAAGGCGGACAATCTTCGAAGATGCAGCGGGTGTCCTGAAATATAAAAACAGAAAAAAGAAAGCTGAAGCAAAGCTGTTCGAAACCCAGGAAAACCTCAATCGTGTAAATGATATCATTTCAGAATTGGAAGGCCAGGTAGAGCCTTTAAAGATTCAGGCTTCCATGGCAAAAGATTACCTGGAGAAAAAAGAGGAACTGGAAAAGGTTGAAGTCGGTGTGACGGTCTTTGAAATTGAAGACCTTCACAATCAATGGCAGGATCTGAGCAGTTCTTTTGAATCTCATGGGAAAGATGAATTGAGATTATCCTCAGAAATTCAAAAGAGGGAAGCCCAGCTCGAAAAACTCAGGGACAATACAGCAGCTCTTGACGAGTCAATCTCACAGCTGCAGGAGGTGCTTCTTGCGGCCTCTGAAGAACTTGAAAAGCTGCAGGGAAGAAAACAGGTTCTTCACGAAAGAAAGAAAAATGCTTCCAATAATAGAGAACAATTAGAAAGAAATATTGATGAAGCTACAACTAGAATTGAAAAGCTGACGGTTGAGAAACAGCAGACAGAAAAAGAATTTAAAGAGGTTAAAACAGAAACAGAAAACCTTAAGGGGCAGCTCTCAGAGAAACAAAAACGTTTCCAGTATTTTAATGACGACATCGAAACGATGATCGATACCCTGAAAGGCGACTATATTGAAAAGCTGAATCGCCAGGCTGCGGCCAAAAATGAAATTCAGTACCTGCAGACCCAGCTCGACCAACAAACAGGCCGAAGCAAGCGGCTGGATGAGGATAATGAAAAATTTCTGGCCCAGCGTGAGGAGATCAAATCAGCTCAGATCGAAAACGAACAGCAGCTCAGCGTATTGAAAGAAGCGATAGATGATCAAGTCACTTCCTACAGGAAAGAAAAAAATGATCTGGATACATTGAAAAGCAAGTATCAAAAATTGGAGACGACGCTTTATCAAGCTTACCAGTTCCTTCAGCAGGCGAAATCCAGGAAAGAAATGCTCGAGGAGATGGAAGAAGACTATTCAGGTTTCTTTCAAGGTGTGAAAGAAGTCCTTAAAGCAAGGAACAGTACTCTGAAGGGAATCGAAGGTGCAGTGGCCGAAATTGTTTCTGTACCGAAGCAGTATGATAAAGCAATCGAAACCGCCCTTGGCGCAGCAATGCAGCATGTGGTCGTCGAAAGCGAGTTGCATGGACGCGAAGCGATTTCATTCCTGAAGAGAAATCAATATGGAAGAGCGACGTTCCTGCCTATGAATGTTATCAAAGGAAAGTCGATTCCCTCAGTACAGCTGTCTTTATTGAAAAGTCAAGCTTCATTTGTAGGAGTGGCTTCCGACCTTTTGGACTATGATCAAAGGTATCAATCCATTATTTCGAATCTGTTAGGAAATGTCATTATTACAGAGGATTTAAAGGGAGCAAATGCCCTTGCGAAAACTACCGGTTACCGATACCGTTTTGTCACTCTTGAGGGAGATATAGTCAATCCTGGGGGATCAATGTCCGGAGGAGCGACCAAGCAGAAAAAATCTTCACTGCTCAGCAGAAAAAGCGAACTGGAAGAGTTAATCGTCAAACTTCAGCAGATGGAAGAAAAAACGGGCAGTCTTGAAGAACAGATCAAACAATACAAATCCGACATTTCTTTTAATGAAAAAAAGCTGGAAGATATGCGGCTTAAAGGCGAGCAGCTGAGATATGAAGAACAGGAACAGAAGTCCAGACAGAGAGAATTGGAATTATCTCAAAAAAACATGGATGAAAGACTCTCTTTGTACGACCTTGAAAAAGGAGAATTTTCTGATCAGAAAACCAAGAATATTAAAAGAATTGATGAGCTGAAAGAAGAACTAGGTATAATTTCCGGTGAACTTCAGACAATGGAAAAGGAAATTGATGAGTTGACCCATCAGAAACATACCGACAGAACATCAAAAGAAGAAATTTCCGGCGAGATAAGTGAAATGAAGGCCCAGCTTGCTGCCCGCTATGAACAGCTCAATTCAAGCAAAAGTGTTTTGGGGCGCATTAGTGAAGAGCTGCAGCAGGCGGAGAAGAAGAAGAAAGATTACGAAGAAGATCTTCAATGGCTGGCCAACGAGATGGATAACGACTTCTCGGGAGAAGCCAAGCTCCAAGAAGATGCAGTGGCAAGGGCACGTGAAAAGCAGGAAACAGCAAGTCTTATCAGCAGCCGGCGGGATGAAAGGATGAAACTTCAAACTGCGGTGGAAGATGATGAACTTCATCTGAAAGAGCTGAAGAGGCAGCATAAGGGATTGCTTGGTGCGCTCAAAGACGAGGAAGTGAAAATCAACCGGCTCGATGTTGAGCTGGAAAACCGCCTTGCTCACTTGAGGGAAGAATACCTGCTGAGCTTTGAAGCAGCTAAAGAAGATTACCCGCTCTTGATGGATATAGCCGATGCAAGGAAAAAAGTAAAACTGATTAAACTTGCTCTTGAAGAATTGGGAACAGTCAATCTTGGTGCCATTGATGAATATGAGCGGGTTTCCGAGCGTTATCAATTTCTCCTTGAACAGCAGGCTGACCTGCAGGAGGCGAAGGACACCCTGCATGAAGTCATCAAAGAAATGGACGCGGAGATGGTGAAGCGTTTTGATTACACCTTCCATGCCATCAAAGCCGAATTTGAAGGTGTGTTTTCTGCCCTCTTTGGAGGCGGCAGAGCTGAATTAAAACTCACCACGCCGGATGATCTGTTGAATACAGGGGTGGATATTGTTGCACAGCCCCCTGGAAAAAAACTGCAAAATCTTGGCCTTTTGTCAGGCGGAGAACGGGCATTAACCGCTATCGCCTTATTATTTTCCATACTGAAAGTCCGTCCTGTTCCCTTCTGTATTCTTGATGAAGTCGAAGCGGCTCTTGATGAAGCCAACGTTCAAAGATTCAGTAAATATCTGAAAAAATTCAGCCAGGAAACGCAATTCATCGTAATCACCCATAGAAAAGGAACTATGGAGGAAGCCCATGTCCTATATGGAGTGACCATGCAGGAATCAGGGGTGTCCATGCTTGTGTCAGTAAGGCTGGAAGAAACGAAAGAATTTGTTCAAGTTAAATAAGGCAGGTGCATAAAGTGAGCTTTTTTAAGAAATTAAAAGAAAAATTTACAACATCATCAGATTCAGTAACCAATAAATTTAAAGATGGACTTTCAAAAACGCGAAATAATTTTTCTTCAAAAGTGAATGACCTTGTAGCGAGATATCGTAAAGTCGACGAAGAGTTCTTTGAAGAACTGGAAGAGATCCTTATTGGGGCGGATGTCGGGTTTGATACTGTCATGGAGCTGGTCGACCAATTAAGGTACGAAGCTAAACGCCGTAATATCCAGGAAACCAGTGAGCTTCAAAGTGTCATCTCGGAAAAGCTTGTTGAAATCTATGAAGGAGATGCTGGTGCTTCCAACGAACTCAACATCCAGGAAGATACACTGACAGTCATCCTGTTTGTCGGTGTCAATGGTGTAGGGAAAACGACTACAATCGGGAAGATGGCTCATATGTTTAAAGAGCAGGGCAAGAGTGTTCTGCTTGCTGCCGGAGATACATTCCGTGCTGGTGCCATCGATCAATTAGAAGTTTGGGGGCAAAGAGCAGAAGTGCCGGTCATCAAGCATTCAGAAGGGTCAGACCCCGCTGCGGTCATCTATGATGCAGTTCAATCCGCGAAAGCAAAAAACGCGGATATCCTTCTTTGTGACACTGCAGGAAGATTGCAGAACAAAGTAAACCTGATGAATGAGCTTCAAAAGGTAAAAAGAGTCATTGATCGTGAAATTCCGGGCGCTCCTCATGAAGTTCTGCTGGTTTTGGATGCAACAACTGGCCAGAACGCCCTGCTGCAAGCCAAAACATTCAAGGAAGCAACAGATGTATCAGGGATCGTCTTGACGAAGCTGGACGGAACTGCAAAAGGCGGTATTGTCATCGGAATTAAAAATGAACTGCAAATCCCGGTCAAGTTCGTCGGACTTGGTGAGAAAGTCGATGACCTTCAACCGTTCGATCCTGAGAAGTATGTGTACGGCTTATTCTCCAATGTGGTCGATGAAGAGGAAATGGAAGAGTAAGATGCAGAACCGCGATAAGCCTTTGGCTTGCCGCGGTTTTTTGATTTCCAGAGAGCTTATACCGTGGTATAAAGAAACTCACATCAAAATAAGATAAAATTGGTTTTTCGAGCATTCCGTTCTTTCATAGAAGGCGGTTTTCCTTGTGAAGGATTTGAGCCATTGAGTCGCCAGTTAAATCTAAAATAAGCGGAATTTATCCGGTTAAGCACAGGAAAATGAATCATTTTTGACTGCGATTTTAGCTTCATACCCCTTAACGGAGGAGGATTGGAGCGGAAGGCGTACGATCTCCTGCGGGACTAGCGGGACAGGTGAGACCCCACAGGCGAATCTAGCTTCAGCGGCCAGCGACTAGCAGATTTCGGTCTCTCTCCTTGCGATAAGTCATCATCGAATCGCTGTCGCTCTTCGTGATTCCTTTATCTCATGCGAGAACCCTAAAATCTGTACGTCGCTGAACGGCCGCTTCCGCTTTTTATGAAGCCGAGGAGGCTCACCGCCCGCCCCGCGGAGTCGTCCGCCTGGAGCGGAAATCCATTACTTCTCAATAGCCAAAATCTTTGCGAAAAGAGCCTTGTGAAAACAGCTCAAAAACACACAGTAATCCCATACTTCCGCATAGACCTTGACATTTTCCCTAAAACTATGTATCCTTCTTATGTAAAGGTTTTTCACTTAACACATGAGGGAGTGAGGAAATGCTTGAGAAAACGACGAGAATGAATTATCTGTATGATTTCTATCAGTCGCTATTAACTCCCAAGCAAAGCAGCTACATGTCCCTCTACTACTTGGACGACTTCTCGCTTGGCGAAATCGCCGAGGAATATGAGATCAGCCGTCAAGCAGTTTATGATAATATCAAGCGTACAGAAGCAATGCTTGAAGAATATGAAGAGAAGCTTTTATTATTTCAGAAGTTTCAAGAGCGCAGCAAGCTTTTGCGGGAAATCAAACAGTTACTTAATAAACAAGACAATAAAACGTCGGGATTAGAAGAGCTGTTCGAAAAGCTCGAGAAATTGGATTAGGAGGCGGCATTATGGCATTTGAAGGATTAGCCGACCGACTGCAAGGCACAATTCAGAAGATCCGCGGAAAAGGAAAAGTCAATGAAGCGGATGTAAAAGAAATGATGCGTGAAGTCCGTCTTGCATTGCTTGAAGCAGACGTAAACTTCAAAGTAGTAAAAACTTTCGTCAAAAAGGTAAGTGAACGGGCTGTAGGCCAGGAAGTCATGCAAAGTTTGACGCCGGGCCAGCAGGTCATCAAAGTGGTTAAAGAAGAACTTACCGATTTAATGGGAGGAGAGCAAAGCCAGATCGCTGTCGCCAAGCGTGCGCCTACCGTCATAATGATGGTCGGTCTTCAGGGTGCAGGTAAAACAACGACCACTGGTAAGCTCGCCAATCTTCTGAGAAAGAAATATAACCGCAAACCTTTGCTGGTGGCGGCAGATATTTACCGTCCTGCAGCGATCAAACAGCTGGAAACACTTGGAAAACAATTGAGCATGCCTGTATTCTCATTGGGGGACCAGGTAAGTCCTGTGGAAATTGCAAAGCAGGCAATCGAGAAAGCGAAGGAAGAGCACCATGATTATGTTCTGATAGATACAGCCGGACGCCTTCATATTGATGAGAAGCTGATGGGTGAATTGGAGGATATCAAGGAGCTCACAAATCCAGACGAAATCTTTCTTGTTGTCGATGCAATGACCGGACAGGATGCGGTGAATGTTGCCCAAAGCTTTAATGATTCATTAGGGATTTCAGGAGTTGTCCTGACAAAACTGGACGGAGATACTCGAGGCGGTGCTGCTCTATCCATCCGATCTGTTACGGAGAAACCGATTAAATTTGTCGGGATGGGCGAAAAGCTGGATGCACTTGAAGCTTTCCATCCTGAGCGAATGGCTTCCCGTATCCTTGGTATGGGTGATGTTCTGTCGCTGATCGAGAAAGCCCAGGCTAATGTCGATGAAGAGAAAGCCAAAGAGCTTGAAAAGAAAATGAGGACTATGTCCTTTACTTTTGAAGACTTCCTTGAGCAGCTTGGACAAGTCAAACAAATGGGTCCTCTTGATGAATTAATCAAGATGATGCCTGGCGCTAACAAGATGAAGGGCCTGGATAAACTGCAAGTGGATGAAAAACAGCTGAGCCACGTCGAAGCAATCATTCAATCCATGACAAAAGAAGAGAAGCAGCATCCAGAAACCATCAATGCAGGCAGAAAAAAACGGATTGCAAGGGGAAGTGGAAGAAATATCCAGGAAGTCAACCGCTTGCTTAAGCAGTTTGAAGATATGAAAAAAATGATGAAACAAATGAGCGGAATGCAGGGAAAAGCTAAGAAAAAAGGTATGAAATTCCCGTTCATGTAGGCTTTTGATCTTAACTGTTAAAAAGAAAATTCAACTGTTAAGAAAAAACACTTTACAAACAAAATACACACTGATATTATATCTACTTGTGTAAAACTATTCGGAGGTGCTTTAAACATGGCAGTAAAAATTCGTTTAAAACGTATGGGAGCTAAAAAGTCCCCTTTCTATCGTATTGTAGTAGCAGATTCTCGTTCACCGCGTGATGGACGTCAAATTGAAACAGTTGGAACTTACAACCCGGTTGCAGAGCCAGCTGTTGTAGATATCAATGAAGAGCTTGCTCTTAAATGGATGCAAAATGGTGCGAAACCATCTGACACAGTCCGCAACCTTTTCTCTAAACAAGGTATCATGGAAAAATTCCACAACGCTAAATACAGCAAGTAATTGTGGAACGAATGAAAGATTTGATCTTAACGATTGTGGCTCCCCTTGTAGATCGGCCTGAGCATTTAGAAGTAGATGCTGAGGAGAATGATGATTCTGTCACTTATAAGCTTATTCTTCATCCCGAAGACATGGGAAAAGTGATCGGAAAGCAGGGACGGGTCGCAAAGTCGATTCGGACAGTAGTTTATGCTGCAGCAGGATCACATGAAAAAAAGAGAGTCTTTCTGGAAATCGCAGAGTGAACAACAAGAGCCGGACATAGCGGCTGCTTCCCTTCATGGTAATCATCAGGATGGGGGTTCCGCTTAAGCCGGCATATATAAGACAGTTGCCAAAAGGGAGGAGAAAAAACCTCCCTTTTTATATACCATTTTATAGGTCTGAATGCAGCCTTCATCCATTTTTAAGAGAGCAGACCCGGATGCTTTGAATCAGATAACCAGACGTTACGCCCCTTTTAGGAAGGGGGTTTACCTAATTACATTCCCTGCCCCTGCATGTCCAGGTGGAAGCGGGTAAAATGAACACATTCACAGGAGGCGGATTAATGAAGATTCTCCAGAATGTCACAGTGAATCAGGTGCTGACGGAATCGAGCAAGAAAGCATTGCTGGATGAATACCTCGGGAAAAAGTTCCAACTTAATAAAGAATGTGATCAGCTGAGATTTGAAATGAAGAAGATGGAAAAAACGAAAAAGTATTCCTCGCAAAGCTTAAAATCTCATTTTGAAAAAGAGATAGAGGCAAGAATGGAGAAAATCAAACTGACAGACTTCCAGATTGACCAGCTTGATATACTTCCTCTTGGTAGTGAGTTGAAGGACAAAGAGATTCAGGGGATTGTCGAAGTGCAAGTGGGGGATAATTGGGAAGAAAAGAATCTTTCCAGGACGATTGTGGTGAAAGACGGGTACATATGTGAAATACGATAGAGGTGATACTAATGGATAAATGGTTTAACGTCGGCAAGGTTGTTAATACACATGGAGTAAAAGGTGAAGTCAGGGTAATTTCAAGGACGGATTTCCCGGAAGAAAGATACAAGAAGGGCAATACACTCTATTTTTTTTCTGAAAAAGGAAAAGACCCTCTGGAATTGACGGTTGAAACTCACCGGAAACATAAGAATTTTGACTTGCTCACTTTTGTTGATTACACAGACATCAGCAAAGTGGAGCCTTTCAAAAATGGAATCCTGAAAATCAATGAAACACAGCTTGGTCACCTTGAAGAAGGAGAATTCTACTTCCATGAAATTATCGGCTGTACAGTCAAAACATCTGCGGGTGAGGAAGTTGGTTCAATCACTGAAATTTTGACACCGGGAGCAAATGATGTATGGGTAGTCAAAGGTGCTAAAGGGAAGGAAATTCTGATTCCTTATATTGATGAGGTTGTTAAAGAAATAGATATAGATAATAAGTTGATTCTTATTGATCCAATGGAAGGGCTTCTGTCATGAAAAGAATAGATGTACTTTCTCTATTTCCATCAATGTTCAGTGGAGTATTCGGTGAGTCCATTTTAAAAAAAGCAGAAGAAAAAGGTGCCGTTCAGTATAATGTAGTGAATTTCAGGGAGTATGCCGATAACAAACATGGACAAGTCGATGATTATCCATACGGAGGCGGTGCTGGAATGGTGTTGAAGCCACAGCCCATTTTCGACGCGGTAGAAGCCCTCTCAATCCCGTCCCAGCAGAAAAAGCCAAGAGTCATACTGCTTTGTCCGCAGGGGGAAAGATATTCCCAGAAGAAAGCAGAAGAACTGGCGCAGGAAGACCATTTGATTTTTGTCTGCGGCCATTATGAGGGATACGATGAAAGAATCCGGGAGCATGTGGTGACAGATGAAATTTCGATAGGTGACTTTGTCCTCACGGGCGGGGAACTCGGAGCAATGGTCATCATCGACAGTGTAGTAAGGCTTCTTCCGGGAGTGCTGGGGAATGAAGATTCACCTGTACAGGACTCCTTCTCATCAGGATATCTAGAACACCCCCATTATACAAGGCCGTCTGACTTTAGAGGGATGAAGGTGCCTCAGGAACTGATTTCCGGTAACCATAAACTCATTGAGGAATGGAGAGAAAGGGAATCACTCAGAAGGACGTTTGAAAGAAGACCCGATCTGCTGGATAGCAAAGAATTGAATGAACGCCAAAAAAAATGGCTTGAAGAATGGGAAAAATGATAGAAACTAGTTGATTCAATCGTATCAATATGGTATTATTACCTTTGTGACTTGATCAGATAATTTCTATCGGGTCATCGATTAGGATGTTCCGCTGCAATAAATCGTTTTTGTAAGAGCATCTGGTGGAAGGAGATGAAATAGATGCACAAATTGATCGAAGAAATTACAAAAGAACAACTTCGTTCTGATTTACCATCTTTCCGTCCTGGTGATACAGTTCGCGTACACGTTAACATTGTTGAGGGTACTCGCGAGCGTATTCAGGTATTCGAAGGTGTAGTAATCGGCCGTCGTGGCGGCGGAATCAGCGAAACGTTCACAGTTCGTAAAATTTCTTATGGTGTTGGTGTTGAGCGTACATTCCCTGTACACACACCAAAAATCGCGAAGCTTGAAGTTATTCGCCGCGGTAAAGTACGCCGTGCGAAACTTTACTACTTGCGCAACCTGCGCGGTAAAGCTGCACGTATCAAAGAAATTCGATAATTTTAAGATGGAAAGGAGCTTGGAGACAAGCTCCTTTTTCAGTTTATTAAACAGATTTTCAGTTAATATGCCGTTAGCAAAGGTGTACAGATGTGATCATTATAAAGCGTCCAGCCAGGCGGATTTCATGTTTTCAGCAGGAACTATTGAAAGCTCTTTTCTTAAATTAATAAAACAATACATACTATAATAATCATTTTAAAGTATATCAGATGTAAACCGTGTCTGCTTTTTGTAGAATATGACTATGGGAAAAATTTGAGGCACAGGAGGGGAACCTGGTGGCAAAGCAGAAGAATGAACTGTGGGAATGGACCAAGGCATTATTGATTGCTGTCGGACTGGCTGCACTCATCCGTTACTTTTTATTTACGCCGATCGTGGTTGACGGTTTATCAATGATGCCGACATTACATAATGGTGACAGGATGATTGTTAATAAGTTAAGTTATAGCGTTGGAGAACCGGATCGTTTTGATATAATTGTGTTTCATGCCCCGGAACAAAAAGATTATATCAAGCGTGTAATCGGGCTTCCTGGAGACACCGTTAAATATATAGACGATGTACTTTATGTTAACGGAGAAGCATATGACGAACCTTATTTGGAAGAATATAAGGAACAGATCGATGATGGCCTGCTGACTGAAGACTTTACGTTAGCAGAAAAAATCGGGCGGGAAACAGTTCCGGAAAACACCCTCTTTGTTATGGGGGATAACCGCCGTTTCAGTAAGGACAGCCGCCATATAGGCGTAGTGGAAGTGGATGAAGTCATTGGCAGTACTAATGTCATCTATTGGCCGATCAAAGACATAGAAGTTATAAAGTAAGAAGATAGAAACAGAATTTATGGAGGTGATAATATGACCATTCAATGGTTTCCGGGACACATGGCGAAGGCAAGGAGACAGGTAACCGAAAAGTTGAAGCTCGTTGATATCATCATCGAACTTGTCGATGCCCGCATCCCGATTTCTTCCAGGAATCCGATGATTGACGAAGTGGTACAGCATAAGCCCCGTCTTGTCCTTTTAAACAAAGCGGACATGGCAGATAGGGCACTTACAGATCAGTGGATAAGATATTTTGCTGACAGGAACATCAAGGCACTGGCAGTAAATGCCCAAGGCGGAACTGGTTTAGGAGATATCGTAAGAGCTTCTAAAGAAATTTTGAGAGAAAAATTCGACCGGATGAAATCAAGAGGAATGAAGCCGAGAGCGATCAGAGCGATGATCGTAGGTATACCTAATGTCGGAAAATCCACATTAATCAACAGGCTGGCTAAGAAGAATATCGCCAAGACTGGAAATACACCAGGTGTAACGAAAGCACAGCAGTGGATAAAGGTCGGCAAGGAAATGGAGCTTCTTGATACACCAGGTATACTATGGCCAAAGTTTGAAGATCAGGAAGTAGGCTACAAGCTGGCTTTAACCGGTGCAATCAAAGACACAATTCTCAACTTGCAGGATATTGCTGTATATGGATTGCGCTATTTGGAAAAGCATTATCCAAACAGATTGGAAGAGCGCTATGGCATTGAAGTATTTCCAGAGGAAATTGTGGAAGTGTTTGATAAAATCGGTGTCCAGAGAGGGTGCTTGATTGCTGGAGGCGGAGTGGACTACGACAAGACTTCTGATCTGATTGTCCGTGATATCAGAAGTGAACGCCTGGGTAAGATTACATTTGACATCCCGGGGGATTTTACCGAAGCAGAACAAGAATAGAGAAAAAGCTGATTCAATAGGCGTACTTCGCCCTTATAGAGTCAGCTTTATTTTTAGGTAAATCTGCCGATAAAAAGAAAGAACATACATAGTAAATAGGAGAGCGCTTATGCCCAAACAGTATACAATTTCTGAAGCAGCTAGAATCATCAAGGATATTAAAGAAGAGAAGGATGAGCTTTTTCAAACCTTTAAAAAGGATGAAAGAAAAGGAATCCAGAAACTCATTTCAAAATGGTACAGCCAACAGGAACAAGAGACAGCTTTACGAGAGGAATTCGACCGGATGAGCTCATTTGAAAACGAATTAAAGCATCAGGGTTTCCGGTTTATCGCGGGGATAGATGAGGTAGGAAGAGGGCCATTGGCCGGACCGGTTGTGGCGGCTGCTGTCATCCTGCCTCAGGATTTTTGCCTGCTCGGCATCAATGACTCAAAAAAACTGTCAGAAAAACAGAGAGAGTCATTCTATGAGCTTATTACAGATAAAGCGGTTGCCTGGGGGACAGGGATTATTTCTGCAGAGGAGATTGACAGGTTGAATATCTATCAAGCTTCTAAGAAAGCCATGATCACAGCCGTCAATGGACTTGGTGTATACCCTGACCATTTGTTAATTGATGCGATGGAATTGGGGACACCCTTTCCTGAAATCTCTTTGATTAAAGGAGACGCCCGGAGTATTTCAATTGCCGCTGCCTCTATTGTCGCTAAAGTGACGAGAGACAGGCTGATGGAAGAGTATGCCCAGGACTACCCGGGATATGGGTTTCAGAAAAATATGGGTTATGGAACTAAGGAGCACTTGGAAGGTTTGAAGCAGTATGGTCCATGTCCGATTCATCGCAGCTCCTTTGCGCCGGTAAAAGAACTTATGTTGAAATAAAGAAGGTGTGTTCATGCTTGAACGCAGTATACAAAGTGCTACATTTCAAAGATTGAATAAATCTCCTTATCCCTCCAAATTGACTGATGGACAGGTTCTTTATGCCAAAGTCAATAAGCTGCTGCCAGAAGGGATGGCGGAAGTCAATTACAAGGGGCAGAAAACCATTGCTAAATTGGAAGCCCCCCTGATTGCGGGAAATCATTATTTCTTTCAAGCAGAGATTGCGGATGAAGGAATTCTTAAATTAAGGGTAATATCATCTCTCCAGAGTAAAGGTAAGGGCTCATTTTCAGATGTTGTCGAGAAGTTCATGAGCGATCTTCAGCTTCCTAAAGGAGGGAATATTAAGGAATTAGTTGCCCTCATGGTTAGGAATTCTATGCCTTTCACAAAAGGAGAGCTGCTCAGGATGGGTGAGATACTCACCGATACGCCAGACAAGCAGGAGGGTATCCAAACTCTTTTGAGGCTGAAGGATGCAAATTTGACCATTACTAGGCCGCTATATTTTTCTTACCTGTATGGACGTAACATGGAACCGGTAACTGATCTGTTGGACAGGCTGGAAACCGGTTTACAGAAAAGCACTTCTTTATCAATGGGAAATAAAGGGATTTTAAAAATTCTTGGAGAGGTCAAAGAATCCGAAACCAATCACCTTTTTCAAAAAGTTGTCAACTACGCCTCGGGTTTAGCGGTGGATAATGCTGGAGAGCCAAGCCGTCGTGCATCAGCGCAGAACCTCCTTCAATTGATGGGGATTGAGCCTTCAGAAAGTTCTTTGGGAGAAATAAGATCTTTTATCGGAAATAATGGAACAGCCTTGATGAAAGATAAGATGACCGTTTTGGCTGAACTTCTAGCAAAAGTGGAGATATCCGCTGAAAAGGCACATCTCCTTCTCAAAGATGTCCAATCTGCCTTGAGAATCATGGAATCAGGTGAAGCTTCGTCCCAGGAAGTACTCAAGTGGGGAGCAGAATTAATAAGGCGGGCAGAATCATTGCTTTCCCATCCAGAAACAATCCCTCAATTGACAAAAACAGATAAATTCAACCTGATGTATGGTATCCATTCAAGAAAAGAACAGCAAGCACTGACCAGCTTCTCCAGAATGATGGGCAGCCTGAGTGATATTCGCGGACCGGAGCAGCAAGCGTTGAGACTGCTTCAAGAGATGGTTGATTTTGATGAAGGCAATGCTGCTAAGGTACATAAAGAAAACCTGCCTGATATTATCAAGGATCTTATTTCAAAGCTGGGACTGAATCAAGAGGCAAAGCTTGCGGGAGGAGCTCCTGTAGACCGGTCCATGCATGACTCTCTAAAATCGTCATTGATAGCCCTTTTAAAGGAGCTTCCTCATGGGGAGATGAGAGAATCTGCTGAAAGGCTCCTATACAAGCTGAATGGCCACGCTGCATTGTCTGGGGAAAGCGGACCGCTTCAGCACGTCGTTTACCAGCTTCCGCTGTCATGGATGAACCAAAGAACAGACTTGACTATGCAGTGGACTGGAAGGAAAACGGAAAGCGGGAAAATCGATTCAGAATATTGTCGTGTATTATTCTATCTTGAACTGGAAAGCATCAAAGAAGTCATTGTCGATATGACTGTCCAGAACAGGGTCATTGCCTTGAACATATACAATGATACTCCCAGGTTAAAAGAATTATCGGCTCCTTTTTCAATGAATATGAAGGAGGGCCTTGAAAAGCTCGGTTACAAGTTGTCATCCGTCCATTTTAAGGATGCTGGTACTGCTGCTGTACCAGCGAAGGAAAAATATCGCGGGCTGGCGGGGGAAGTTCCTTATGCGGGGGTGGATTTAAAAGTATGAAAAAGAATGAGAATAAGAGAAAGCAGGCTGTGGCGCTTCAATACGAAGCAGACAGGCAGCAAGCTCCCAAAGTCATTGCGAAGGGAAAAGGATTGATAGCGGATAATATCCTTGAAAGGGCGAGGCAGCATGACATACCAGTGCAGGAGGACCCTGCTCTTGTAGAATTGCTCGGCAGCCTGGATATCAATGAATCGATACCTGAGGAACTCTATCAGGCAGTGGCAGAAGTGTTTGCCTTTTTGTACAGAGTCGATAAGGAAGCGGGAAGAAGCTGAAGCGGAAGGGGGCTTCAGCTTTTATATGATGGTTTTGAAAACCCCTAGCTATGCCGGGGGTTCCAGAGAACCTATAGTGTGGTATAGAACACCCTCTTTCTATAGAAAAAGCCGGTTCCTTATCACTACATGCCATTCCAGCAGGAGGGGAGGTATCCTTGCCGATTGGCATTACAAAAAAAGCCTAAAATAAGCGGAGTTTTTCCGGTTAAGCTAAAGAATTGAATGTGATTTAGGGTATATAAGCGGATATTTTCCGCTTAAGCACAGCAAAATGAACTATTTTCGAATCTTTTTTACAAATAAGCGGAATTTCTTCGCTTATTATAGCTGTTTTTTCACGCGATGACTTTAATAAGCGGAATTTTTCCACTTATTTCTCCACGTTTTTCAGCCGGATAAAAAGCCAGAGAAAATAATTGATTGGGCCTTTTAGGCAGAGGCTGGTAAGGAAGACTTTTGATTTATGAACCTATTAAAAAGGCAGCAATATAGCGTGTGCGAATGGCTGCCCTCAAAAACTTTGCGGCTATTCCAGATGAACTACTAAGCCTTGTGAAAAGGGTTTGTAAAAGTAACGGGTTCTGTTTTCGAGTACAAAATTAACAATTACACATCAAAAGGAGTGTTAAATCGCATTGATTTTGACACTCCTTTTTGGTTGGTTTAGCGGTATTCTTACTGGTAAATCTGTTCTGTTGGTTAAGCAAAATGCAACCTAAATAGCAAATGACAGAACTTTTTGTTTTTCAAAATTTGTGACACAAATTCATACACACGTTCAATCCTAATATTAGTATGAAGGAGAGTTGTTAATTATAGTTAATTATAGAGATTCTAGCGATTGGAACGGAAGGTGCGTGACCTCCTGCGGGACTAGCGTGACAGGTGAGACCCCACAGGCGAATCTAGCTTCAGCGGCCAGCGACTAGCAGATTTCGGTCTCTCTCCTTGCGATAAGTCATCATCGAGTCGCTTACGCTCTTCGTGATTCCTTTATCTCATACGAGAGCCCTAAAATCTGTACGTCGCTGAACGGCCGCTTCCGCTTTTTATGAAGCCGAGGAGGCTCACCGCACGCCCCGCGGAGTCACGCATCTGGAGTGGAAATCACTCAACCATTTCTTTGGCTAATTAGAAGTTTGTACTTCAAAAAAGAACCCGTTATTGTAAAAGGCTCTTTTCGAAAACTTTCCTGCTGTTTAATATGAATTTCATAAGATAACACCATAATTCACCTATATTATCCTTATTATGGTAAGCAAGAAAGAAGAGAGCTGCTCCTTCAGGTGAGAGAGAAAACGTTAGTATCCCGAGAAAAATCCGGCCCTTGGGATTTTTCTGAAAGCAGCAATTTATGTGAGTGCAGCCTTGTAAAAAAAGCAAGAAGATTTCAGTAAAGCATTTGTATGTTTTTCTTTTCACATTACTATGTTTTAAGGAGAGAATTGGCCAGGGAGTTACCAGCTCAGATCTATACGAAAAAAGGGTCATAGATTGATAGTGTACCGGGGAAATCCCCCCATATTGTTTTTTTAAGATAACGTTTTCATTCCACAAAAACGAAAAACAGTACCCTTTTTCTCTCTTTATATTTCTGAATTTTAAAATTAATATAATATTTTGTGCATATATGTAGACATCTAATCTTTCATTTTATACAATGAAAGCGCAGTCTATTTTTGAAAGAGTTTGATAGGAGGATGGAAAATGAATATCCATGAATATCAAGGTAAAGAAATCCTCAGAAATAATGGGGTACCCGTACCTAATGGTCAAGTGGCTTTTACTCCGGATGAAGCGGTGGAAGCAGCAAAAACATTGAATTCAAGCGTTTATGTTGTGAAAGCGCAAATTCATGCAGGCGGCCGTGGAAAAGCGGGCGGAGTTAAAATCGCAAAGAGTATTGACGAAGTACGTACATACGCAGAAGAACTGCTGGGAAAAACGTTGGTAACCCACCAAACAGGCCCGGAAGGCAAGGAAGTTAAGCGCTTACTTGTAGAGGAAGGCTGCGACATCAAGAAGGAGTATTATGTCGGTCTTGTACTGGACAGAGCAACTTCCCAAGTGGTCTTGATGGCTTCTGAAGAAGGAGGCACAGAAATCGAAGAAGTGGCTGAAGCTACTCCTGAGAAGATCTTCAAAGAATATATTGATCCTGTAGTCGGCCTGACTGGATTCCAGGCACGCCGGATCGCATTCAATATCAATATCCCGAAAGAGCTTGTCAATAAAGCGGCTAAGTTCATGCTGGGCCTATATAATGTTTATATCCAAAAAGATGCTTCTATCGTTGAAATCAATCCTTTGGTTGTAACGGGTGATGGCAATGTAATGGCATTGGATGCAAAGTTCAACTTTGATGCTAATGCACTGTACCGCCAGAAAAGCGTCCTGGAACTTCGTGACCTTGAAGAAGAAGATCAAAAAGAAATCGAAGCTTCCAAATATGATTTGAGCTACATTTCCCTTGACGGAAATATTGGCTGCATGGTTAATGGTGCAGGCTTGGCGATGGCAACTATGGATATCGTTAAGCATTACGGCGGAGATCCCGCGAACTTCCTTGATGTTGGGGGCGGAGCAACAGCTGAAAAAGTTACTGAAGCATTTAAGATCATCCTTTCCGATGAAAATGTAAAAGGCATATTCGTTAATATCTTCGGTGGAATCATGAAGTGTGACATTATTGCCGAGGGTGTTGTTGAAGCGGCTAAACAAGTTGAGCTTAAAGTTCCGTTGGTTGTACGTCTTGAAGGAACGAACGTTGATCTAGGAAAGAAAATCCTGAGTGAGTCAGGTCTTAATATCATTGCCGCGCAATCCATGGCGGACGGCGCACAAAAAATTGTTGAGCAAGTAGGATAAGAAAGGCGGAGGACTAATGAGCGTATTTATTAATAAAGATACAAAAGTTATTGTTCAAGGTATTACTGGTTCGACTGCTCTTTTCCATACAAAGCAAATGCTTGAATACGGTACGCAGATCGTTGCTGGTGTGACTCCAGGAAAAGGCGGAACCGAAGTTGAAGGAGTTCCTGTATACAATACAGTCGAGGAAGCAACAAGAGAAACTGGCGCAAATGCTTCAGTTATCTATGTTCCGGCTCCATTCGCAGCTGATGCGATCCTGGAAGCTGTTGATGCTGAATTGGACCTTGCCATCTGTATTACAGAGCACATCCCTGTGCTGGATATGGTGAAAGTGAAACGCTACATGGAAGGCAAAAAGACACGTCTAGTCGGTCCTAACTGTCCTGGCGTCATCACTCCTGATGAATGCAAGATCGGAATCATGCCTGGCTACATCCATACAAAAGGGCATGTAGGGGTTGTTTCCCGTTCTGGTACATTAACGTATGAAGCTGTACACCAACTGTCACAGGAAGGGATAGGACAGTCTACAGCAGTAGGTATCGGCGGTGATCCTGTAAACGGCACAGATTTCATCGATGTGTTGAAAGCTTTTAATGAAGATGAAGACACATATGCTGTCATCATGATTGGTGAGATTGGCGGTACTGCAGAGGAAGAAGCAGCCGAGTGGGTTAAAGCCAATATGACAAAACCGGTAGTCGGCTTTATCGGCGGGCGTACGGCACCTCCAGGAAAGCGCATGGGCCATGCGGGTGCCATCATTTCAGGCGGTAAAGGTACGGCAGATGAAAAAATCCGTGTTATGAATGAGTGTGGAATCGAAGTAGCTCCGACACCGTCCGACATGGGTGAGACACTTATCAAAGTCCTTAGGGATAAAGGCATTTACGATAAATGTAAAACACATTAATATAGTAGAAACTCGACTGAACAGGATGCATAAAACCATCCTGTTCAGTCCTTTTTAAAATTTTGAAAAATTATATTCAGGAGGTTTAAATGAACATTGACAGAAACATTCTTTTTACCCTTCAGCATTGTGAGAGTATAGGCTGGAAGTCAATATCCCTTCTTATGAAGGCTGTTCCTTCTCCAAATGAAATCAACATGCTGACACCAGCTGATCTGCGTAATATCCTCCCTATTTCCGCAAGTAAAGTCAACGCTTTCTATAAGCAATTTCACTCATTCGACCCTTTACCCAAAATGAAAGAATATGAAGACCGTAATATTAGCTTCATGACTGTTTTTGATCATAAATATCCTCCCCTGCTGAAGAATATTTACGATCCGCCCTGGGTATTATTCTTTTCAGGAAAAGCCGGCTTGTTGGAGAGAGAGAAAAAGATTGCCATTGTTGGTTCCAGGAAAGCCGATGAATATTCTTCTGCTTCTTTAAATTTTCTTCTGCCCCAGTTAGTGAAAGAAAACTTTGTGATTGTCAGCGGACTGGCTGCAGGAGCAGACGAGATGGCGCATCGGAAAACCATAGAATTAAAAGGCGAAACTATAGCAGTAATAGGAGGCGGGCTGAATCACATCTATCCTGCTGCCAACCGAAGACTGGCAGAATGGATGAAAACCAATCAGCTGATCCTTTCAGAGTATCCACCGGATACCCGGCCTCAGCGCTGGCATTTTCCTTTGAGGAATAGAATTATAAGCGGCATGACTCAAGCAGTCCTTGTTACCCAGGCAAGCAGAAAGAGCGGTTCCTTGATTACGGCAGAATACAGCTTGAATGAAGGAAGAGATGTCTTTGCGCTTCCTGGCAGAATGGATTCATCTCTTTCGGAGGGAAGCAACTTACTGATTCAACAAGGGGCGAAACTTATTACATCGTCTGAAGACATTGTTTCAGAATTCGCGTATAATTCTTATAAAAACATATAAACTTTAGAAAAGCAGACAGTTCTTTACATAACGGTCTGCCTGACTTAGAATAATGCAGCGTGCTTATAAAGCAAGAAAAAGGATAAAAGAATAGTATATAATCAGCTGATTTTTTTGAAAAATCCCTCTTAATATGTATAAAATGTATAAAAAGGTTGCATTTCTTCTCAATCTGTTATACATTTTGCAACAGATATAATACCAATAAACAGTTTCTTTTTGATTGAGCTGTTGGAACCGTTTCCTTGGCTCTATCAATGATTCATAATAATTTCCCGAATTAAAAGCTGTTGGATCATAAGCGTTCCAGTGAAAAAATTAACACTTTTCGTAAACTTTGCTGCTATTTGATATCACGAACGTATGATAACGCCATGATTACGAAATATCGTGGTAAGCAAGAAGAAAAGAGCTGCTCTTCCTTTTTAAGAAAGATAGATTGGAAAGCAAGCAAGAGCGCCCAGCCTGCAGATGTTTTTACTGAATCGCCTCTTCCGCTCCGCAAGGATTACTGCTGGAGCTGAAAGTATATCATATAGCAAAGATATGGATGATTAGAACGAAAAAATAAACGATTTCCCTCTTTAAGGAGGCAATTTAATGTCAGATTATCTAGTGATTGTTGAGTCGCCCGCAAAGGCAAAGACAATCGAGAAATATTTAGGAAAGAAATATAAGGTCCGTGCTTCGATGGGCCATGTACGAGATCTCCCTAAAAGTCAGATGGGTGTTGATGTAGAAGACGGATTCAATCCAAAATACATTACAATCCGTGGTAAGGGACCCGTTTTAAAAGAATTAAAAACAGCTGCCAAAAAAGCGAAAAAGATTTATCTTGCGGCTGACCCCGACAGAGAAGGAGAAGCAATTGCCTGGCATCTTGCCCACAGCCTGGACATGGATGTCCACTCTGAGTGCAGGGTCGTGTTTAATGAAATCACGAAGGATGCCATCAAGGAATCTTTCAAGCATCCTCGTGCCATAAATATGGATCTGGTTGACGCCCAGCAGGCAAGAAGGATCTTGGACAGGCTCGTCGGCTATAATATCAGCCCCCTCCTTTGGAAGAAAGTAAAGAAGGGTCTTAGTGCCGGGAGGGTTCAATCGGTTGCAGTAAGGTTGATCATTGACCGCGAAAAAGAAATAAAAGAGTTCATACCCGAAGAATATTGGACGATTCATGCACAATTTAAAAAGGGCAAGAGCTCATTCGAGGGAGCCTTCTATGGGCTGGACGGAAACAAACTTGACCTGAAAACTGAACAAGAGGTAAAGGATGTTCTGAAAAAGATTAAAGGTGATTCTTTCGAAATCAAGAAAGTAACCAAGAAGGAAAGAAAAAGGAATCCTGCTGCACCGTTTACTACTTCATCTTTACAGCAGGAGGCAGCCAGGAAGCTGAACTTCAGGGCGAAGAAAACGATGATGCTTGCTCAGCAGTTATACGAAGGGATTGAAATCGGAAAAGAAGGAACTGTCGGTCTCATAACGTATATGAGAACAGACTCTACCCGTATTTCAGAAGTAGCCCAAAAAGAAGCATCAGACTATATCACTGAGAAATATGGCTCGGAATTTATAAAAAGCCAGGAACGAAAAGAGAAAAAGGGGCAAAAAGCACAAGATGCCCATGAAGCTGTCCGGCCAACCTCAACCTTGAGAGACCCTGCTGCAATGAAGGAGTATCTGTCGAGAGATCAATTGAGGCTGTATAAGCTTATATGGGAACGTTTTGTCGCAAGCCAGATGGCTTCAGCAGTCATGGATACGATGAGTTTTGATGTAGTAAATGGTGACGTGTTCTTCCGTGCCAACGGATCTAAAGTTAAATTCCCTGGTTTCATGAAAGTGTACGTAGAAGGAACAGATGACGGGAAAGAAGAGAAGGAGAATATGCTTCCGGCCCTAGAAGAAGGGGACATTGTCAGCTACGAGGATATCGATCCCAAGCAGCATTTCACACAGCCGCCGCCCCGATATACAGAGGCAAGGCTGGTCAGGACACTGGAAGAGCTGGGTATAGGGAGGCCGTCCACATACGCCCCGACTTTGGATACAATACAAAGGAGAGGGTATGTAAGCCTTGACAACAAACGGTTTATCCCGACAGAGCTCGGAGGGATTGTTTCCGAACTTGTTTCAGAGTTCTTCCCTGAAATAATAGATGTCGAATTTACTGCCAATATGGAACGTGATCTTGATTACGTTGAAGATGGTAAAGAAAAATGGGTCAACATTATCGATCAGTTCTACAGAGGATTCGAAAAACATCTTGAAAAAGCCGAGGAAGAAATGGAGAAGGTAGAGATTAAAGATGAACCTGCTGGTGAGGACTGCGAAAACTGCGGACACCCTATGGTATTCAAAATGGGACGCTATGGAAAGTTCATGGCATGCAGCAACTTCCCGGACTGCCGCAACACCAAGGCAATCGTGAAGGAAATCGGTGTTAAGTGCCCTGATTGTGCAGAGGGTAATATCATCGAAAGAAAGAGTAAGAAGAAACGCATTTTCTACGGGTGTGACCAATATCCGAAGTGCGAATTCCTTTCTTGGGACAAACCGATTGACAGGAAATGTCCTAAGTGTGAACATCTCTTAGTGGAGAAGAAGCTGAAAAAAGGTGTTCAAGTACAATGTTCGAACTGTGATTATAAAGAAGAAACACAGCAATAAAGGAATGGATGGTGAGCTGACAGGGCTCACTTTTTCCTTTTGTAAAAATATATGGTATCTTTAAGGTTGATGGGTGCATAAAGAGCTGCCCGGATAAATAAATGAAGCTTATTGAGCACTAATGAAGGACTTTTGCAAAACTGGCTTCCTTCAAAAAAGCAGCGAAACCTTATAAAAGGAATAAGCGTGAGATGGTAAAAATGGAATATAATTAGAAACAATTCAGAACTTTGTGAAATATTTGTAAACTCCATTGCACCGGCTACTAAATTATGTTACTATTTAGTAGCCTTTTATGAGGTGATTACTATGTTGGAAAATGCAAACCAATATCTGAATAACTTTATTACATATTTACAGATTGAAAAGAACTATTCAGAGTATACCGTTACTTTTTATAAGGATGATATCAGGGAATTTTTCCTTTTTATGAATGAACAGAACCTGCACTCTTTACAGGCAATAGAATACTTTGATGCCCGATTATTCTTGACAGGCCTGCATGAAAGGGAATTTGCCAGAGCATCAATCTCAAGGAAAATCTCAAGTTTGAGAAGCTTTTTCCGGTTTTTGAACCGGGAGGGGGAGATTACTGAGAATCCTTTTGCTTTGGTAAGCAGTCCTAAAGCTGAAAAGAGGCTTCCGCAATTCTTTTATGAAGAGGAGATGCAGACCCTTTTGCAGGCGTGTGAGGGTGAAGAGCCACTGCAGCTCCGCAACAGAGCGATGTTCGAGTTGTTTTACGCTACAGGGATCAGGGTAAGTGAATGTGCAGGACTGCGTATAAAAGATATAGATTTCTCCTTGTCTACTATCCTTGTGAAGGGAAAGGGAAACAAGGAAAGATATGTGCCATTTGGAACTTACGCGCATGAAGAACTGGAAAAATACATAAATATATCTCGCGGACAGTTGATGAAAGATGGGGAACATGAATATGTCTTTGTGAATTACAAAGGAGGCCCTTTAACTGCAAGGGGAATCAGGCATGTGCTGAACGGGATCATTAAGAAAGCATCCCTGACTGCGAAAATCCATCCTCATATGCTCAGGCATACGTTTGCAACCCATTTGTTGAATAATGGTGCAGACATGCGTACAGTGCAAGAACTGCTTGGGCACGAGAATTTATCATCAACTCAAATTTATACGCATGTAACGAAAGATCATCTTAGAAAGACTTACTTGAATCACCATCCTCGTGCTTAGTTTAAAAGGAGGTACTTTATATTGGGTAATTTTCATGCAACCACGATATTTGCTGTAAGGCATAAAGGGGAATGTGCCATGTCGGGGGACGGACAGGTTACATTTGGAAATGCGGTAGTAATGAAACATACGGCCAAGAAGGTCAGAAAGTTATTTAATGGAAAAGTGGTAGCTGGATTCGCAGGGTCAGTTGCTGATGCTTTTACGTTATTTGAGATGTTTGAAGGAAAATTACAGGAGTTCAATGGAAACCTGCAAAGGGCTGCAGTAGAGCTTGCAAAGCAGTGGCGAAGCGATAAAGTGCTTCGCAAACTTGAAGCCATGCTGATTGTCATGAATGAAGAAGACTTGCTTTTGATATCAGGAACCGGGGAAGTGATAGAACCGGATGATGGCATTTTGGCAATTGGTTCCGGGGGGAATTATGCACTTGCGGCCGGTCGTGCGTTGAAGAATATGAGCGGTGAACAGTTGAACGCAGAACAGATAGCAAAGGCAGCATTGGAAACTGCTGCAGAAATATGCGTTTATACCAACCATAATATTATTGTGGAAAAGCTTTAAGAGCAAGAAGCCACAGCAGAGGACGGATCCTATTTTCGCCTGTCTGAAAATGTGATGGTAGAATGGATACGTTGGTTGAAGTGCCATTATGATGGAAAGCAAACCGCCAAGGCCTTAGATAGTCAATTACTTTTGCGGGGACTGATGAATAGCGGACCCTATCCGACAAAGGAGTGTTTCTCTTGAAAAAACAAGCTAATCAATTAACGCCAAGACAGATTGTCGATCGACTTGATCAATATATAGTAGGGCAAAGTGACGCTAAAAAGGCGGTAGCTGTTGCCTTGAGAAACCGATATAGAAGAAGTCTGCTTGCTGACGGAATCAGGGATGAAGTTGTGCCCAAGAATATTTTAATGATGGGACCTACAGGCGTGGGGAAAACAGAGATTGCCCGGAGGATGGCCAAACTCGTTGGGGCTCCATTCCTGAAGATAGAAGCTACAAAGTTTACCGAAGTCGGTTACGTCGGCAGGGATGTAGAGTCGATGGTAAGAGATTTGGTAGAAACTTCAGTCAGGCTGGTTAAGGAAGAGAAAATCGCTGATGTCAAAGAAGCTGCAGAAGAGAATGCAAATCGCCGTCTGGTGGAACTGCTTGTTCCTTCGAAGAAGAAAAACAACAATTACAAAAATCCTTTTGAAATGATTTTCGGAGGGAACCAGGGCGGACCGCAGCAGCAAGAGGACGAAGAGCAGAAAGAAGAATCCTCTATTCACGAAAAGCGCAGGGTAATTGCAGATAAATTGGCGTCAGGCGACCTTGAGGAAGAAGTCATAACGGTGGAACTCGAAGAGCAGCAGGCTTCCATGTTCGACATGCTGCAAGGCTCAGGTATGGAACAGATGGGCATGAATATGCAAGATGCACTTGGCGGACTTATGCCTAAGAAGAAAAAGAAGCGAAAGCTGAAGGTTAAAGAGGCCAGGCCCGTGCTGATCAATGAAGAAGCCCAGAAACTGATCGATTTGGATGAGGTAACGCAGGAAGGAATCGTAAGAGCTGAACAGACAGGAATCATCTTCATTGATGAAATTGATAAGATTGCGAGCAAAAGCTCAAGCCAATCTTCAGGAGAGGTTTCGAGAGAAGGTGTCCAGCGGGATATCCTTCCGATAGTGGAAGGATCCACGGTTGTTACAAAGCACGGTTCAGTCAAGACTGATTATATGCTGTTCATTGCCGCAGGTGCTTTCCATACTGTCAAGCCTTCAGATTTGATTCCTGAATTGCAGGGACGTTTCCCGATCAGGGTCGAATTGAAAAAATTATCTGTCGAGGACTTTGTGAGAATATTGGTTGAGCCGGATAACGCTATCGTTAAGCAATATATAGCTCTTTTGGAAACAGAAGGTATACAAATTGAATTTTCTGACGAAGCTATTCGTAGGATGGCTGAAATCGCCTTTTCCGTTAACCAGAATACCGATAATATTGGTGCAAGAAGGCTCCATACAATCATGGAAAAACTGCTTGAGGACTTATCATTTGAAGCTCCCGACATTACGATGGAGAAAATCACCATTACCCCTTCCTATGTCGAGGATAAACTAGGGGCGATTTCTCAGGATAAAGACCTGAGCCAGTTCATCTTATAAGTTTGCGAAATAAGTGCAAAGGGTAAAACGTTATAGGCAAGGAAATGAAGACACCGGCCCTGTTTAGGGATATCCTTTTTTGTACCAGTGATTATACTAATCAAACATGGATTTAATTATATAAATATAGAAACTATTAGTTGCACTAGGAGGAAATGAAATGAATTTATTAAGCAAAACAAGAACAATCAATGCAATGCTGCAAAAAGCAGCAGGAAAACCGGTTAATTTTAAAGAAATGGCAGAAACATTGAGTTCTGTCATCATTGCAAATGTATTCGTGGTAAGCCGCCGCGGAAAGCTTTTGGGCTTTGCGGTTAATCAGAAGATCGAAAATGAAAGAATGAAGAAAATGCTTGAAGACCGCCAGTTTCCTGAAGAGTATACAAACAGCCTGTTCAACATTCAAGAAACTTCATCTAATCTGGATATTGACAGCCAGTATACAGCATTCCCTGTGGAGAATAGAGAGCTGTTTAAAAATGGGCTGACTACAATCGTGCCGATTATCGGTGGAGGAGAGCGCCTTGGTACATTGATTCTGGCCCGTCTAGAGGACAGTTTTGATGATGATGACTTGATCCTGGGTGAGTATGGAGCGACAGTAGTCGGTATGGAAATCCTTAGAGAGAAATCGGAAGAGATTGAGGTTGAAGCAAGAAGTAAAGCAGTCGTTCAGATGGCAATCAGTTCTTTATCCTATAGTGAACTTGAAGCCATTGAACATATTTTTGAAGAATTAGATGGCAATGAAGGTCTTCTTGTAGCTTCAAAAATTGCTGACAGAGTTGGAATCACCAGATCGGTAATCGTTAACGCACTTCGTAAACTTGAAAGTGCAGGTGTAATCGAATCACGTTCTCTTGGAATGAAAGGTACCTACATCAAAGTCTTGAATGATAAGTTCCTGATCGAGCTGGATAAACTAAAAACAAATTAATTAAAAAACCGCTGGTCCATTTGGACCGGCGGTTTTTTAATTAATGAAAGATATTAGGAGATAATTACGACATTCAAGGAAAAAGGGGTCTAAAGACCTAATAATTATATAGTTGAAAGGGTTGTTTTTACCCTGTGACATAGTAAAATGATAGTACAAACAGTTTACGACATAATTCTACAATTTCACATAGAAAAGGCAAACTTCACTGAAAAGGAAGGACGCAAAGCCACGGGCCTAACGACTATCAAGTATATGGCAGCCGGGTTACCTAAGAGAGCAATTGTCAATTTTATTAATGAAGCGATCTCTTTAGGGGTCGCTTTCTTTATAGCTGATTGAATTGGATGTATTTTCCTTTGTGAAATTGTGGGATAATCCGTTTGTTTTTAAAGTTTGTAATGATATTGTAACAATTGGATCGCGTATTTTCTTGGATTTCACATGTAATGAATGGAAATTACGAGGGTATATCGTAACGGTAATTAAGTAAATCTGAGCCTATATGTCGAAGGTTGTCTACTATTTCACTGTTTTTGTGCTAAAAGTCCCTGTTAAAAATGAACAGGAAGTAGCAAAAAAATTAACCTAATATTCATAGACACTCATTTTGCTTAATATTACAATAGGAAGTATGATTCCGTAAAAAATGTCAAAATCCATTAATTTTTGACAAAATCCTGGTTAGAGGTGTAAAAAATGAATTTGTTTTCCAGCACCATTCAATCACTTGAAAATGGTTTGAATTATTCTTCTGTTAAACAGAAGATGATTACTCAAAATATTGCTAATGTAGATACTCCAAATTACAAATCAAAATCTGTGAGCTTTAAAGATCAGTTAAATGACTCCATATCTGCCATGGAAGCCATTAAAACAAATCCCCGCCACTTTGAATTCTCAGGAAGGTCAGCAGCTGGGTTCCGTATTAATGACAAGCCCTTCCAATATAACCACAATGGCAATGGTGTCGATATTGATAAAGAAATGTCGGAAATGGCCAATAATCAAATCTATTTTAATGCATTGTCAGACCGCTTAAATGGTAAATTTAATTCTATGAAGTCTGTCATTTCAGGAGGTAAATAAACATGTCGATATTTCATGGAATGAATACTACTGCTTCTGCCCTTAGCGCCCAAAGGCTGAGGATGGATGTCATTTCCTCGAATATGGCCAATGCAGATTCGACAAGAGGAAAACTGGTTGATGGTGAGTGGCAGCCTTACAGAAGGAAATCGGTTGTCCTGCAGCCGGATACCGGCAGCTTTTCTACACTATTGAGTAAAGCTATGAATGTGAAAAGCTCACAGTCTCTTGGAAATGGTGTAAGGGTTGCAGAGATTAAAGAGGATGGAGATACTCCATTTAACCTTGTGTATGACCCTGAACATCCTGATGCCAATCAAGAGGGATATGTTCAGATGCCGAATGTTGATCCTCTCAGGGAAATGATTGACCTGATTTCAGCTACTAGGTCGTATGAAGCAAATGTAACTGCTTTTAATGCAAATAAATCAATGATGATGAAATCTCTTGAAATAGGTAAATAAGGAGGAGACCAATGGCTGTACATAATATATATTCTGCTGCACAGAGCAGGATAAGTCCGTCGTTCGATAAAAATATTGCAAAGCCAATCCAAAACCAGCAAAATTTCGCTGATTTTCTGAAAAAATCTATTGAAGAAGTGAATGTGAGCCAAAAAGAATCGGATATGATGACCGATAAATTAGTGCGCGGTGAAAATGTAGACTTGCACCAGGTGATGATTGCATCACAAAAAGCCAGCATAACAATGCAGACAACTATGGAAGTGCGAAATAAGGTAGTTGAAGCATATCAGGAAATCATGAGAATGCCTATGTAATGACGGTTATTATTGCCGGGTAAATTAGACAAAGTAACCGGGGGATTATAATGAATGACAACGTAAAAAAATATAAAGAACAATTGAATACGTTTTGGTCGACCAGAACAAAAAAACAAAAAGGTATGTATGGAGCGGTTGTGTTAGTGGTCGTGCTTGCTATCGCGATTACCGGATTTCTTTCCACTAGGACCAGCCTTGTGCCGCTATACAGCAACCTGGCTCCCTCGGAAACAGGTGCTATTAAGGAAAATCTCGATGGCAGGGGAGTTGCTTCAGAAATCAGCGATGGCGGTTCTACCATTTTGGTTCCAGGTGAGATGGTCGATACCTTAAAAGTCGAGCTTGCTGCGGAAGGAATTCCAAATTCAGGCAGTATCGATTACTCTTTCTTTAGTCAAAATGCCGGGTTTGGAATGACAGACAATGAGTTCAATGTCATGAAGCTTGATGCCATGCAGACAGAACTTTCCAACCTGATGAAAGGGATTGAAGGCGTCCAGGATGCTAATGTGATGATAACCCTGCCTGAAAAAGGAGTCTTCATCAGCGACGAAACAGAGCAGGCTTCAGCATCTATTGTTCTGAACACAAAACCGGGATTTAATTTTGATCAAAAACAGATCAAGTCCCTTCATCATCTAGTTTCTAAGAGTGTTCCTAATCTGCCTACAAGTAATATCGTCATCATGAATCAATTTTTTGAGTACTTTGAGTTAGAAAATGAAAATTCTTCCTTTGGAGGAAGTGTTGTCCAGCAAATGGACGTTAAAGACAGGGTGGAAAAGGACATTCAAAAGCAAGTACAAAGCATGCTTGGAACTTTGATAGGCTTCGATAAAGTGGTTGTCTCTGTAACTACTGATATAGACTTTACCCAGGAAAACAGGGAAGTAAACGAAGTAACGCCAGTTGATGAAGAAAATATGGAAGGAATCGCTGTTAGTGTCCAGAGAATCACTGAAATTTTTACTGGTAATGGAGCAGCTGCCGGGGGTGTTCCTGCTGCTGAAGATGCTGGTGATGATTTGGGGACATATGTAGAGGGCGAGAATTCTGATGGAGATTATGAACGGATTGAAGAGACTATTAATAACGAGGTTAATAGAATCCGAAGAGAGATTGTTGAAAGCCCATATAAAATTCGTGATATCGGTATCCAGGTGATGGTCGAACCGCCGGATCCTGAAGATCCAAACTCCTTTCCTCAGGATAGACAGGAAGATATATCCCAGATATTGTCGACGATTGTCAGAACTTCAATTGACAAAGAATCCGGTACGGAGCTGACACCAGAAGCCATTGAAGACAAAATAGTTGTATCAGTTCAGCCCTTTAATGGGAAGGTGGAATTCGGCCAGGAATCAGAAACTGCTTTGCCGTGGTGGACATATGTCATAGGTGGAATACTGCTCGCTGTAATCCTTTTACTGATTATCTTAATGGTAAGAAGGAAGAAAACCATTGTGGAGGAAGAGGCAGCTTACCAAGAGGAAGTCATGCAGCCGATCAATATCCCTGACATTGGCACGGAGCAAGAGACTGAAGGATCTGCCAGAAGAAAACAACTTGAAAAAATGGCCAGGGAAAAACCTGAAGAATTTGCGAAGCTGCTAAGGTCTTGGCTGGCTGATGAATAGGAGGAAGCAACATGGCTAAGCAACGCGAAAAAGAATTAACGGGCAAACAGAAAGCGGCCGTTCTCCTTATCTCACTGGGCCCGGATGTGTCGGCGTCTGTTTATAAACATTTATCAGAAGAGGAAATTGAAAAGCTGACGTTGGAAATTTCCGGTGTGAAAAAGGTTGAATCCACAGCAAAGGAAGAAGTGCTTGAGGAATTTCACACGATTGCCCTTGCCCAAGATTATATTACACAGGGCGGTATCGGCTATGCCAAAACAGTGCTGGAGAAAGCATTGGGCAATGAGCAGGCGTCGGCCATCATTAATAGATTAACTTCATCTCTGCAAGTGAAGCCATTTGATTTTGCGAGAAGAGCAGATGCATCCCAGATATTGAATTTCATTCAAAATGAGCATCCTCAAACGATTGCCCTGATCCTCTCATACTTGAATCCTCAGCAGGCTGGGCAGATCCTTTCTGAACTGTCACAGGAGGTACAGGCCGACATCGCCAGGCGTATAGCCCTTATGGACGGCACGTCGCCTGAAGTGATAAGTGAAGTGGAAGCTATTCTGGAAAGGAAGCTCTCGACAACTGTTACCCAGGATTACTCCCAGACAGGTGGAGTAGAGGCGGTTGTTGAGGTGCTGAATGGAGTAGACCGGTCTACCGAAAAGACAATCCTTGATGCTTTGGAAATCCAAGACCCTGAATTGGCAGAAGAAATCAAGAAGAGGATGTTTGTGTTTGAAGACATTGTCACTCTCGATAACCGATCCATCCAGAGGGTCATCCGTGACAGCGAAAATGAAGATTTACTCTTGTCTCTCAAAGTATCAAGTGACGAAGTCAAAGATATTGTTTTCAGGAATATGTCAACCAGAATGGTGGACTCATTTAAAGAAGAAATGGAATTCATGGGCCCTGTCAGGCTTCGGGATGTAGAAGAGGCACAGTCCAGGATAGTAAGTGTGATCAGAAGGCTGGAAGATGCTGGTGAAATCATTATAGCCCGTGGCGGAGGAGACGATATCATTGTCTAAAGTCATCAAGTATGCGGGTGTAACTGATTCTCAGTCACGAAAAGCGAAGGTTATTTCTGTAAGGAATATTCTCGGAACGCACACTGAAGAATTCGACGGGGATATTCAGGAGAAACAAATTGGGCTGCTGGAAAGAGAAAAACTTATAGAGGCTGCAAATGGAGAAGCTCAACTTATATTGAAATCAGCAAGAGATGAAGCGAAAAGAATGGAAGAGGAAGTGTCTTCTTTAAGATCCCATTGGGAACAGGAGAAGGAACTGTTGCAGCAAGAGGCGTATGAGCAAGCCTTTTTGCAAGGGTTGGATGAAGGAAGGCAAAATGGATTGCAGGAGTTCAAGCATCAGATCAGCGAAGCTCGAGGTGTAATCACGAATGCTAAAGATGATTACTACCTTCATATTGCCAAAGCTGAAAGGGTCATTTTAGAGCTGGGGATGAAAACAGCAGAAAGAGTTATTGGAAGGAAGTTGGAAGAAGACCCGGAAATCTTTTTGGATATCGTAAAACGCGGCATCAAAGAGGTGCGGGATTTGCCTGAAGTACAGGTGCATGTCCATCCTTCAAATTATAAGCTGCTGAGCGGCAATCAAGAAGAAATCGAGTCGTTGTTCCCTGTTCTTCGCAAGCTCCTTTTGTATCCGGATGATGAACTCAGCCAACATGAATGCTTCATAGAAACCGGTGAAGGCAGAGTGATTGTCAGTGTGGACAGCCAGCTGCGGGAAATCAAAAATAAACTAGTTGAGATTTTAGAGGGTGAAAGTGAATGAAAGCTGCTGAACTATTAGAACATATTCCTTCATTACACTCCTTTAAGAAGTTCGGGAAAGTAAAAAGAGTTGTAGGGTTAATGATTGAATCCCAAGGTCCTAAAAGTTCAATTGGGGATATGTGTTTTATACATATTGCTGAATCTACAAGAACAATTCAGGCTGAAGTAGTGGGATTCAAAGAAGAGACCGTCATATTGATGCCTTATTCCGGCATTAACGAAATTTCGCCAGGCAGTCTTGTAGAAGCGACTTCCAACCCCCTCACAATAAAGGTTGGCCATTCCCTTATAGGCAAGGTTGTTGATTCGCTGGGACATCCCTTGGATGGAGAGCCTCTCCCTAAAGGGCTGACCCGCACTTTTACAGAACAAGATCCCCCAAGCCCGCTTAGCCGCCCGCCCATCAATGAAAAAATTGAAGTAGGCGTGAGAGCCATTGACAGCATGCTGACTGTAGGGAAAGGACAAAGGGTCGGGATTTTTGCAGGGAGCGGTGTAGGAAAGAGCACCCTCCTCGGAATGATCGCAAGGAATACCACGGCCGATTTAAACGTCATTGCCCTTATAGGAGAGCGGGGCCGAGAGGTGAGGGAATTCATTGAAAGAGATCTCGGAGAAGAAGGGCTGAAGCGTTCGATAGTAGTGGCAGCTACCTCTGACCAGCCTGCCCTGATGAGAATTAAGGGAGCCTTCACAGCGACCGCCATCGCCGAATATTTCCGCGATAAGGGAATGAATGTCATGCTGATGATGGATTCGGTTACACGTGTGGCAATGGCACAAAGGGAGATCGGCCTTGCTGTCGGAGAGCCTCCTGCGACTAAAGGATATACACCTTCAGTTTTTGCCATCTTGCCTAAGCTATTGGAGAGGACTGGGACAAACCAGAATGGAACCATCACTGCTTTTTACACAGTATTGGTCGATGGAGATGACATGAACGAACCGATTGCCGATACAACAAGAGGTATTCTTGACGGCCATATCATTCTTGATCGTAACATCGCCAACAAAGGTCAGTTTCCAGCGATCAATGTCCTGAAAAGTGTCAGCAGGCTGATGAACCACTTGGCACCCCAGCAACACTTAAAGGCGGCTGAAAAAGTCAGGGGACTGATGAGTACATATAGTAATTCTGAAGATCTCATTAACATAGGTGCTTATAAGAGGGGAACTTCACAGGAGATCGATATGGCCATCGCTTATCAACCGCAGATCCTTTCATTTCTGAAGCAGGGAACGGGGGAAAGAGTGACAATGGATGAAAGTGTCAACTCCCTCATCGATCTTGCTGAAAAAGGAGAGTGGAATGGATGACCTACACGTTTAAATTCGAAAAAATCCTCAATCTGAAAGAAAGAGAAAAAGAGGAAGTCAGAGAATCTTACCGGGCAGCAGTGGAAAAGTTCGAAGATATCGCTCAAAAGCTTTATGAATTGCTCAAGAAAAAAGAAGATCTTGAGAATTTCCAGACCGAAAAGCTGGTAAGCGGTCTGTCAGTACAAGATATACGCCATAATCAAAATTTCATTACAAATATTGAAAAAACGATAGAATATTACCAAGGCCTTGTCATCCAGGCAAGGAACAGGATGAATTGGCATGAACAAAAACTTTCAGAAATGAACGTTGAAGTGAAGAAATATGAAAAGATCAGAGAGAACGATTTTAATAGGTATAAAGAATTCCTGCACTCTACAGAGAGCAAAGTACTTGATGAGCTGGCAGTCATGCAGTTTACGAATAAGAGAAATTAGGTGATAACATGGGGAAGAAAGCAGGGAAGAATAGAAATGAAAAAACAAACAGTCCCTTTCAGTGGGTGTTGTTTGCAGGTATTATTCCTCTTCTGTTTGCTGTGGTAATAGCCTTGCTTATCATGACGGTATTAGGCATCAATGTGTTTGAAAAAGCCAAAGAGGCAGGAGAAAACATCCCCATTGTATCGTCAGTCATACCGACAGATGCTAAAGAAGAAGCGGCCAAGCTGGAAGAGAGAGTGCTTTCTCTTCAGTCAGAGATAGAAAATAAAGATTCTGAGATCACCAGCCTTAAAAGCAAAATTGATTCTCAGGAGAGCGAAAAAGACCGCCTGTTGGCTGAGCAAGATCAACTTCAAGCGGAAATCGAGGAATTAGAGCAGATACGCGAGGAAAATAAGCGTGCTTTTAAAGAGGTGATATCTACCTTTGAATCCATGTCAGCCAAAAGCTCTGCACCTGTCATACTGAATATGGAAAATGAAGAAGCCGTGAAAATTCTATCGAACATCAAGCCTGATACACTTGCTAAAATTCTCGAGAAAATGCCTCCTGAAGATGCGGCAAAGTATACAGAATTGCTTTCGGCAAAAATTGATCAAGAATATTAAGAGGATTCAGTTTTGAAGGGAGGTGAAAAAATGAATGTTGGTGCTATTGTCTCCATGCAGAATTTAGGACAGCTTTCCAATCGTGAAAAATCTCCTGGTCTTCAAGATGGAGATAATGATTCTCTCTTCAGCCAATTATATTTCAATGAGCTGGCTGCCAATGGAAGTGAAGAAAATGTAGACACGGGAATGATTCAGCTCCTGGAACTTCTGGATATTCTTCAGGTGGAAGTGATTGCCCCGGTTGAGAAAAAGGGACTTTCTGAAGTAAATATGAAAGAAATGCTCTCTGAAGCAGGATTCACTGAGGAGAATTTTCTTGTGGCCGTACAATCGTTGACGAAGGGGATTGTTAAAGAAATCCCTCAGCTTGAAGAATTAGTTTCAACAATGAAAGGCGAAGAAGGAGAAGCGGTTTTAGTTCAATTATTGGAAATGATCAGCTTATTATCTGTCGACACCTTAAAGAAGTTAGATCACTCTTCCCTGCAACTTTTACTGAAAGCGTCTAAGATCTTTGAACAAGGGCTAAGGCAAGCAGATTCCAACAATGATCACGCAGAAAAGGCTGAAAGCTTACAACATAACTTGAAAACCATCAGCCAGAAGTTGGAACAGCTGTTCATTGTCTCGGATAATAAGAGTGCAAAGTGGAATGGGATTTTAAAACAGGCGTACGAAGCAAATCCTATAATCAGAAATTTCGAAACTGGTCCTAAAAACGGAACACAACTTTCGCACGCAGTGAATAAAACCCAAGGAGAAAAGATCACTAACCTGGTTCACCCAAATTTATTAATCTTTCAGTCCCAGTCCGATGATTCTAAAGGAGAAAGCTCAATAGAGGTTGACAAGGTAAAGGGAAATGGTGGACCTCTATCAATGTTTATTGGACAGAATCAAACCACTAAAGTAGAGCAATTCTCTCTTTTCGTGAATAAAAACCAAAATGGACCAACTTACGAACAGTTTGTTAAAGAGTTTGGAAATATCCTGGCCAGATCTCAAATGCTGCACACCCCCAATATGAGCAAGCTGCTGATCAAACTTTACCCAGAGCGGCTGGGATCGCTGCGAATCGAAATTTTGCAGCAAAATGGAGTCATGACTGCAAGGATCCTGGCAAGCACAAATGCAGCCAAGGATATTCTCGATTCTCAACTGACCGGCTTAAGACAAGCCTTATCGAGCCAGAATCTCCAAGTGGAAAAAATAGAAGTAGCCCATACATTGACAGATTCGACCCGTCAGGAAAGGCAGACTTCACAACAACAGCAAAACGGACAGCAGCAAAGGGAGCAATCGACTCCGCAGCACAATGAAAATGACCATCCGGAAACAGGATTCAAAGAATTATTAATGAACAGTGAAGAATAGGTGATAAAAATGTCCAATACGATCAACTCAAATTTACTACTATCTTCAATGCAGCAAAAGAAAGAAAGAGAAGGCGGAAAAGATGTCCTGGGAAAAGATGATTTCATGAAGATCCTGATGACCCAGCTTCAGAACCAAGATCCCCTTAACCCTATGCAGGATAAAGATTTTATCGCGCAAATGGCGACTTTCTCCACATTGGAGCAGATCACAAACTTAGGTGAATCTATGGAAAAATTCATTGAAGCAGAAGGCCAGAATAATTTAATTTCTTATAACCAATTCGTCGGAAAAGAAATTACTTGGCACAAACTTGAATCTTCAAACAGTGAAGACAGTAAAACAGATATAAAAGAAGGAAAGGGAATCATCAATTCTGTAAGATTCAAGGATAATGAAGTCCAGTTTATTTTAGAAGATGGAACCACTCTCGCACCGGGGAACGTATCGCAAGTTAATCAGTATGCCAATACCTCTGGCGGCAATTCTTTAGTTACTGCAAGCGGCCTTATTGGAAGAACGGTACATTGGAAAGCTGGAGAAACAGAATTACATAGTGCTGTGACCTCTGTATCTACAAAGGAAGGCAGTCTGTGGTTTCATTTAGAAAATGGAAGCCGGATAAATGAAGGACAAATCTTGAAAATTGAATAATAAAGGAAGTGGTTGAATGCAAAGCAAGCTTATCAATCGTTTGCCATCTCAACCCATTACGTCACATTTTCCTCTAAAAGCTATTAGTCAGAAATCCATCCCTGCCAAGTCTTTCGCTGAAACCTTACAGGAATCGGTTAAAGGAGAAGGGCTTACCATAAGCAAGCATGCTGATACCCGTCTAAAGCAGAGAGGGATTGAGATACCTGGGGATACATGGAAGGAAGTTGAAAGCAAGGTTGCCCAAGCCAAAAAGAAGGGTGTAAAGGAATCGCTGGTTCTTCTAAAGAATGCAGCATTGATAGTGAGTGCTAAAAATTCCACCGTCATTACTGCCATGGACAGGAAAGAAGCGGGATCGCAGATTTTTACCAAAATAGATGGAACTATTATTATAGATTAATTGGCTGGACCTTTAAAAGGAAGCCTGTCACTGCTGACCGAAAGATGCAGTGAATTATGAAAGGGGAAAATTACACATGCTACGCTCAATGTATTCAGGAATCAGCGGAATGAAAAATTTCCAAACCAAGCTTGACGTAATCGGTAATAATATTGCAAACGTGAACACTTACGGATTTAAAAAAGGCCGTGTCACTTTCAAGGATACTATGAATCAAACAATTTCAGGGGCTTCAGCAGCACAGGAAAATCGCGGAGGGAAAAATCCTATGCAGGTAGGATTGGGATCAACACTTTCCACGATTGATACCATCCATACTCAATCGAGTCTGCAGTCAACCGGCCGTCCGCTTGATCTGGCAATCAATGGCGATGGCTACTTTGTAGTAAAGCAGGGAGATGCTCAATTCTACTCAAGAGCCGGTAACTTCTACCTTGATGATAGCGGAACTCTCGTAAATGGAGACGGATTGAAGGTTCAGTCTTATGAAAATGGAGTTTTGCAGGATATAAAAGTGAATGTCAATGCTCAGCTTCCTGCAACTATAACTGAAACCATCAACATGTTTGGCAATCTCTCAAGCGATGCAGTAGGAAGTGAACCGTTCGTTCAGCAAATCAATGTGGTGGATGATACTGGGGAGCAAGTTACTTTGGATATGAAGTTGACGCCGCAGAATCCTTCTAACAAATGGGACCTCCAATTCGTCAATCAAAACGGAGAAAATCCGTTAACATCAGATTCTTATACTATTGACTTTTCACAAGATCCTATGGATGCTCCTCCGTTCGTTAACCTGCCGATCAGTGATACAAATGAAGATGGCACGGCAGATACCCTATTAAATGTCGAAATGGATTATGAACAGTTGACAAACCTTGGTGGCGACCTCTCAGCTTCTGCTGATCCTGATGGAAACACTGCCGGGTCACTTGAAAGCTTTAACATCGGTTCGATGGGTGAGATTAACGGAGTATATTCAAATGGTGAAATTACGACAATCGGTTACCTTGCGCTGGCCAAGTTCAGCAACCCTTCTGGATTGACGAAGGCAGGGGGGAACTCCTTTCAGCAGTCGGTAAATTCAGGGCCGGCAAATGTAAACATAGCTGGTGAAGGAAGAGGATCCATTGTTTCTGGGTCATTAGAAATGTCCAACGTCGACCTGTCTGAAGAGTTCACTGAAATGATTACCGCTCAACGTGGTTTCCAGGCGAACACTAAAATCATCACGACATCGGACGAAATCCTTCAAGAACTTGTGAACTTGAAACGATAATAGATGGCAAGGGAGGTACAGGACTGGATGATGAAAATCATGCCGGTCCTGAATAAATTTGATAAAGCTGACCAAATTGAATGGCAAGACGTTTTCACTTAATTGTATATACATAGAAAGTGCGGAAGCATTTCCTGACACAACCCTCACTCTGACCAATGGCAAGAAGATTGTTGTGAAAGAGACAGTAGAAGACGTGGAAAATAAGACAGTTTCTTTCTACCGAAAGATCAATATATTGGGACTACGTAATGCTGCGGGGGTTCAAGATGAAGAATAAATTGCTTACGATAACTCTGATTTTGTTAGTGACAATCACCTTGGTAGGTGTTCTGGCTCTTGTCGTTTTATTGAAATTCAATGATGACGAAACTAAGGAACCGACCATTGATGAAGTGATTGAAGCATCGGTCGATGTACCGGAACTTACTACTAACCTGCTCAGCGGGGATTACATCAGAATTTCCTTCAAGGTCCAGACCGACGGCAAAAAAGCGAAGGAAGAGTTTGAGAAAAGAGACTTTCAAGTGAAGAATATCATCATTGAAGAACTTTCCGAATTGAAATCGGATGAACTTCAGGGCAAAGAAGGAAAACAGCAGCTGGAAACGACCATTAAAGAAAAAGCTAACAGCCTTATGCTAGAGGGAAAAGTACAAAGAGTATATATCACCTCTTATATAATTCAATAAGAATGCTGAAGCAGGAAGCGGGGTGAGGAAATGTCCAGTGAGGTGCTCTCGCAAAATGAGATAGATGCATTATTATCGGCACTCTCTACAGGTGAAATGAGTGCAGAGGATTTTAAAAAAGATGAAGAAGAGAAAAAAGTAAAAGTTTACGATTTTAAGAGAGCTCTAAGATTCTCAAAAGATCAAATCAGAAGTTTGACCAGGATACACGAAAACTTTGCAAGAATCCTGACTACCTATTTTTCAGCACAGCTGAGAACCTATGTACAGATATCCGTGGTGTCAGCCGATCAGGTTCCGTTTGAAGAGTTTGTCAGGTCAGTCCCCAAAATGACTATATTGAATATCTTTGACGTCCCACCTCTGGACGGCCATATATTAATGGAAGTTAATCCTAATATAGGATATGCCATGATGGACCGGGTAATGGGCGGCAAGGGAATTGGGATGAATAAGATCGAAAACCTGACTGAAATCGAAACCAAAATCATGTCCAACCTTTTTGAAAGGGCATTTGATAACCTCCGTGATGCTTGGAGCAATATAGCCGAAATAGATCCGATGCTTGCAGAATTCGAAGTCAATCCTCAATTTCTGCAAATGGTCTCTCCTAACGAAACCGTTGTAGTCATTTCGATGAATACCACAATCGGAGAAACCAGCGGAATGATCAATATTTGTATACCGCATGTCGTCCTGGAGCCGATCATTCCTAAATTATCGGTCAGCTACTGGATGCAGACGAAAGCAAAGGAAAATGATCCTCTGGAATCAGAAAAACTGGAGAAACGAATTAAAACAGCCCAAGTGCCGGTCGTGGCTGAATTGGGCAGCTCAGATATTACAATCGATGATTTCCTAATGCTGGATATTGGCGATGTTATACAGTTGAACAAACGAATAGATGCGCCTTTGACTGTAAAGGTGGGGGAAATTCCGAAATTTACTGCCCAGCCAGGTGAGCAGAACAAAAAACTTGCTGTACAGATACTAGATTCTTTGAAGGGGGGAGAAGAGGATGATGAGTGATGATATGTTATCACAAGACGAAATAGATGCCCTGTTGAGAGGCACAGCCAGCGAAGAAAAAGAACCAGCTTCTTCTCAAAAATTAAGTGTGGAAGAGTACTTGAGTGATTTCGAGCAGGACACCCTGGGAGAGATCGGTAATATATCTTTTGGCAGTTCAGCAACAGCTCTTTCAACTCTATTGAACCAAAAGGTGGAAATTACCACACCGAAGGTATCCATTCTGGAAAGAAGCAGGTTGGAAGATGACTTTCCACATCCTTATGTGGCTATCCAGGTCCAATATACAGAAGGATTTTCTGGTGTCAATCTACTGGTCATAAAGCAGGAAGATGCAGCCATTATAGCTGACTTGATGCTGGGAGGAGATGGGTTAAGTCCTTCAGCAGACCTTGGAGAAATACAAGTAAGTGCCGTTCAGGAAGCAATGAACCAGATGATGGGATCAGCGGCAACTTCGATGTCGACAGTATTCAATAAAAGGGTGGATATTTCCCCTCCAACAGTTGATATGATGTATCTCCCTAAAGGAGAAGGTGCCGAAAACATACCGGAACAAGATTTGCTGACAAAGATTTCTTTCACATTAAAGGTGGGAAATCTGATTGATTCCAACATTATGCAATTGCTGCCTTTGCCATTTGCCAAACAGCTTGTCGAAGAATTAACAAATAATAGCGACACTTCTTCGACAAATTCCGATATAATGGAACAGGGAGTCGCCGAGCAGAATAACAGTAACCGGAATGCTGAAATAGTACCGCCTTATCGTCAGCCTGATCCATACAAAGAGACACCAGTTTATCAGGCACCTGAAAGGACGCAGCCTCAGCACTTTGGAGGAAGTCAGATGAATGAACAGCCTGTAGATGTACAGTCCGCATCATTCTCAAGCTTTGATCAGACACCTGTTCAGAAGTCAGAAAGCAAAAACCTGGACATGCTCCTTGATATTCCATTGAATGTGACAGTGGAGCTTGGCAGGACGAATCGTTCCGTTAAAGATATTCTTGAGTTATCTTCAGGCTCGATTATTGAACTCGATAAGCTTGCCGGCGAACCGGTCGATGTCCTGGTAAACAGCAGACTCATAGCTAAAGGCGAAGTGGTCGTTATAGATGAAAACTTTGGAGTAAGAATTACAGATATTGTCAGTCAAACTGACAGATTAAAAAAATTGAAGTAAAACGGGGGAAAAGAAAATGGCAAATAGAATTTTAATAGTTGACGATGCAGCATTTATGAGAATGATGATCAAGGATATTCTTTCCAAGAACGGCTTTGAGGTTGTAGGAGAAGCGGCGGACGGCAATCAGGCCGTAGAGAAATTTAAAGAGTTGAACCCTGATTTGGTTACGATGGATATTACAATGCCTGAAAAAGATGGAATTGCTGCTCTCAAAGAAATAAAAGCAATAGATGGGAATGCCAAAATCATCATGTGTTCTGCAATGGGTCAGCAGGCGATGGTCATCGATGCCATCCAGGCCGGTGCCAAGGACTTCATCGTTAAGCCGTTTCAAGCGGACCGTGTCATTGAAGCTATTCAAAAAGCGTTAAGTTAAACAAAATAAGAAGATTGATAGAAGATGTCCTATTACAATCAACTCAAGCAAGAGAATTAAAGAGAAGGTGCTTTTTTTGAGAAACATATCTAGGAAGCTTTTTTTCATTATTGCTTTAATAACTGCTCTGCATATGACTGGAAATTTTCCAGTATATGCAGGGGTTGATGGAACTGTGAAAGACTACTTGGAACAGTCCGATGAGCGAAATGAAGAAGAACAGCCTGCAGAAGAACAAAATACCATCAGCAATCCCCAGCCAACCACAGGTGTAACAGCCATGGACTATATGAAAATGATCTTTGCGCTTGTATTTGTAATTGCATTAATTTATTTTTTACTCAAATTTATCAATCAAAGGAGCAAATCATTTCAGCAGACCAAATTGATCCACAACCTTGGCGGTACAACGCTGGGGGGGAACCGCTCTGTTCAGCTTGTGAAAGTAGGAGAAAGAATCCTGATTCTTGGTGTGGGGGAAGACATTCAATTATTAAAGGAAATTGACGGGTCAGAAGAAAAGGAAGAGATACTTCATTACTATGAAGACAAAACTCAAGGGCTACAGCAGCAGAAGGATCTTATAACTCAATGGCTGGGCAAGAAGACCGGTATTTCTTCTGAAAATCCTAAAGAAGAGCAGTCATTTCAAGCATTGCTGAAATCGCAGATAGATGATGTAAGAAAAGGCAGAAAAAAAATGCTTAAAGATCTTAACAACAGGGAGAAGGATAACAATGAATGAGTTCATGGAGTTTTTTAATGCGACTTCTTCCGATTCTGTTTCAACATCTGTAAAGCTTCTGCTTCTCTTCACTGTCCTTTCCATTGCGCCCGGAATCCTGATCTTAATGACTTCTTTTACCAGGATTGTCATCGTGCTGTCATTTGTCAGAACCTCATTAGCCACACAACAAATGCCCCCCAATCAGGTACTGATGGGATTAGCGCTGTTCTTGACATTTTTCATCATGGCACCGACTTTTCAAGAAGTGAATGACACGGCATTGACTCCCTTATTCAATGATGAAATAAACCTCGAGCAGGCATACGAGAATGCAGCCGTGCCGTTTAAGGATTTTATGAGTAAACATACGAGGCAGAAAGACCTGGAACTATTCCTGAATTATTCTGGTGCAGAACGCCCTGACTCCATTGAGGATATTCCCTTGACTGCTCTCGTGCCGGCTTTTGCTCTAAGTGAAATTAAGACGGCTTTCCAGATTGGGTTTATGATTTTTATTCCCTTTCTTGTAATTGATATGGTCGTTGCCAGTGTACTAATGTCCATGGGGATGATGATGCTTCCTCCGGTCATGATATCTTTGCCGTTCAAAATCTTGCTTTTCGTCTTGGTAGACGGCTGGTACCTGGTCGTTAAATCTCTGCTGCAAAGCTTTTAAGTAGGTGATAAACATGAATGTAGAATCGGTAATTGCTTTAGCTGAAAGAGGAGTCTATACAACATTGGTGATTTGCGGCCCTTTGCTTTTGCTTGCCTTGGTCGTCGGTCTCGTTGTTAGTATTTTTCAGGCAACCACTCAAATTCAGGAGCAGACTTTGGCCTTTATTCCAAAGATTGTCGCAGTCCTTGTTGGTGTTGTCTTTTTTGGACCGTGGATGCTTACTAAAATGGTCACATACACATCTGAAATCTTCTCAAATCTAAACAGGTTTGTAGGATAACTGAAATGGAAGAATTGATTCCAAATCTGTCTATCTTTCTATTAGTTTTTACAAGGGTGTCTGCATTCTTTGTGACCCTTCCGCTATTTTCATATAGATCCATTCCGGCACAGCACCGAATCGGTTTCTCCGGTGTAATTGCCTGGATTATGTACTATTCTATTGATGCATCTCCAATGGTAATTGACGCGGCATATATTCTTTTGATTATGAAAGAAGCCTTGATTGGCCTTTTGATTGGATTCACAGCTTACATGATCATAGCGGCCATACAGGTTGCGGGCAGCTTCATCGATTTTCAAATGGGGTTTGCCATAGCCAATGTAATTGACCCGCAAACAGGGGCTCAATCGCCGCTGGTCGGGCAGTATCTATACACTTTTGCCCTTCTGCTTTTGCTGGCTCTCGATGGGCATCACCTCCTTCTAGATGGTGTTTTTTACAGTTATCAATTTATCCCTATAGATCAGCCTTGGATTCCTTTAGGAGATGAGAACTTGACAGAATATGTAGTGAAAACCTTTAACTCTGTGTTTATCATTGCTTTTCAAATGTCGATTCCGGTGGTAGCTACACTCTTTCTGGTTGACGTCGCGTTAGGGATTGTGGCAAGGACTGTCCCGCAGCTTAACATCTTCGTAGTTGGGTTTCCTATTAAAATTGCAGTCAGCTTCCTGGTTCTATTCATTGTGCTTGGTGCCATGATGACTGTTATGCAGCAGATGTTTGAATTGATGGTTTACACCATGAGAGATCTTATGAAAATTATCGGAGGCGCTTGAATTGAAATTGCTTTCCCTTGATCTGCAGTATTTTGCAGGTGAAAAAACAGAAAAAGCTACACCCAAAAAACGCCAGGATTCAAGGAAGAAAGGGCAAACAGCAAAAAGCCAGGATGTGAATACAGCTGTTATATTACTTGCTGTATTTTTATTTTTGACTTTTAGTGCTTCCTATATAGGCAATATTGTTTTTGATTTATTCCGTACTTCTTTTCAGGATTATATGATGATGGACCTTACTCAAGATTCCTTTATGTTGATTGTGATGGAAGTTTTGCAGCAGGTTGCCATATTGCTCGGACCTATTATGTTAGTCGCATTGCTTGCAGGCGTTTTCTCTAATTATGTTCAAGTCGGTGTCATGTTCACTGGAGAACCCTTGCAGCCAAAGCTTGAAAAAATTGATCCGATCAAAGGGGCAAAACGGATATTCTCTCTAAGAGCAATAGTCGAATTGTTGAAGTCGATATTGAAAATCGGATTTGTTGGTGCCATAACGTTTGTCATTTTATGGTTGAATATTGATGAAGTATTGCTGCTCTCATTTAAATCCGCCCATGACTCGTTAGCAACAATGGCGTCCCTGACAGTACAAATGGGTATTGCTGCTTCATTGGCACTTCTGTTTTTATCCGTTTTTGACTATCTATATCAAAAATATGATTTTGAAAAAAATATCCGGATGTCCAAACAGGATATCAAAGATGAACACAAAAACAGTGAGGGAGATCCCCTCATCAAATCCAAGATAAAGCAAAGGCAGAGGGAAATGGCAATGAGGCGGATGATGCAGGAAGTTCCTGAAGCAGATGTCGTCATTACCAATCCTACCCACTTTGCCATCGCATTAAAGTATGATGAAAGCAAATCCGATGCTCCTTATGTCGTAGCAAAAGGCGTCGATTATTTAGCCCAAAAAATTAAATTCATTGCCAGTGAAAATGATGTCATTATGGTCGAAAACAGGCCGCTGGCACGATCACTTTATGACAGTGCTGAAATAGGTGATGCAATACCAGAGGAGTTCTTTAAGGCTGTGGCAGAAATTTTGGCCTATGTCTACAGGATGAAAAATCAGCTGTAACAGCTTAAGTTAGGAGGGAATGCAGATGTCAGTAAGAGATTTATCCGTTTTATCCAGTGTCATTCTTATAGTAGCTATGCTTATCATTCCTTTTCCGCCTTGGCTGTTAAGTGTACTAATCATAATTAATATTTCCTTGGCGCTCCTGGTTCTTCTGATTTCAATGAATATGAATGAGCCGCTGCAATTTGCCATATTTCCCTCATTACTGCTGCTATTGACACTGTTCAGGCTGGGACTGAATGTGTCAACAACCCGTTCCATTCTCAGTAACGGGGAAGCGGGAGATGTCGTAGAAACCTTCGGAACTTTTGTAGTCGGGGGAAATGTCCTGGTAGGTCTTGTAGTATTCATTATTTTAATCATTATCCAATTTGTTGTTATTACCAAAGGTTCTGAGCGGGTTTCCGAGGTCGCGGCAAGATTCACTCTTGATGCCATGCCGGGTAAACAGATGAGTATAGATGCAGACCTGAACGCCGGGATCATTTCCGAACATGATGCCAGGGCGCGCAGGGAAAAAGTAAGCAGTGAAGCAGATTTCTATGGAGCGATGGATGGTGCTTCCAAGTTTGTCAAAGGGGATGCGATTGCCGGAATCATTATCGTTATGATGAACTTGATTTTTGGAATCATCATAGGGATGACCCAGCAGGGACTGCCGATAGGAGAGGCGGCCACACGCTATTCATTATTGACAGTGGGAGATGGAATCGTCAGCCAGATTCCAGCCCTTTTGATTTCAACCGCAACCGGTATTGTTGTGACCAGGGCAGCCTCCGATGGAAACCTCGGACAGGATATCATGAATCAGCTTTTGGCTTTTCCGCCGATGCTGTATGTATCGGGAGCCACCATTTTCCTTCTGGGATTATTTACTCCAATTAATGATATTCTGACCATACCAGTAGCTGCTGCTCTTGGAATTGGCGGATATATGCTGTCCCGGGCACCAAAAGAAGATGAAGAAGACCTCATTGAAATGGAAGAAGAGAGAGAACAGGATGAAATGAAAAGCCCTGAGAGCGTGGTCAGCTTGTTGAATGTGGATCCGATTGAGTTTGAATTCGGTTACGGTCTAATACCGTTAGCCGATGCCAACCAAGGAGGCGATCTCCTTGACCGGGTTGTCATGATCCGTAGACAGCTGGCGATAGAACTAGGATTGGTTATTCCTGTCGTACGCATAAGGGATAATATCCAATTACAGCCTAATGAATACAGGCTGAAAATTAAAGGGAACGAAATGGCAAGGGGGGAACTGCTGCTGGACCACTATTTAGCCATGAGCCCTGGAGTGGAAGATGAGTCTATAGAAGGTATCGATACAGTTGAACCTTCCTTTGGTCTTCCGGCAAAGTGGATTGGCGAAGATATGAAAGAGCAGGCCGAGATATTCGGTTACACAGTGGTAGATCCACCTTCAGTTGTTTCCACGCATATCACTGAAGTAATTAAGAATAATGCGCATGAATTACTCGGAAGACAGGAAACGAAGCAGCTCATCGATCACCTTCAGGAATCCTATCCAATTCTTGTGGAAGAAGTTACTCCGAATCCTTTGTCAGTTGGCGAAGTTCAAAAAGTTCTTGCGAAACTATTAAAGGAGAATGTTTCTATCAGAAACCTTCCCATCATCTTTGAAACCCTGGCTGACTATGGAAAAATGAGCTCTGATACAGATTTATTGGCAGAGTATGTCAGGCAGGCACTGGCAAGGCAGATCACTGCACAATATGTAGATCAGGGAGGCAGCCTTAAAGTGGTCACCCTGTCTGGAAGAATCGAGAAACTTATTGCTGATGCTGTTCAACAGACTGAACATGGCAACTATTTATCGATGGATCCTAACGATTCCCAGAGAGTACTTGAGGCCCTTGCTTCACAAGTGGAGCAGTTGTCTCTTATGGAAGAATCACCCATCATTTTGTGTTCCCCTGCCATCAGGATGTATGTAAGGCAGCTGATTGAAAGGTACTTCCCTCAAGTACCGACGCTCTCTTACAATGAATTAGAGGCGAATGTTGAAGTCCAGAGTTTAGGGTTGGTGAATATAGAATGAAAGTTAAAAAAATTATAGCACCTACCATGCCGGAAGCTATGAAAAACATCCGGGCGGAATTGGGTGAAGGTGCTGTCATATTAAATTCCAAGATCATTTACACAGGAGGTTTCCTGGGGTTATTCAAAAAGAAGAATATCGAAGTGATTGCAGCAATTGACCCTAATTCAAACCAAACGGCAAGGGAAAAACGACCGCAGTATAGTCCTAAAGAGATCCAAGAACAGCCCTTGCCTTCCGTAAGAAAAGCATCTCCTGAAGCAAAGACAGGAAATGGTGCGCAGGAGCTGAAAAAGGAAATCACAGAGCTTCAAAGTATCGTAAGACAATTTAAAACAAAGGAAGAATTTGGACATTATCCCGAAAACATCCGCACCCTTCTCTTGTATCTGAAAGATCAGGATGTTAACGAAAGGTATATTTTCGAAGCAGCAGAGCATTTAGCAGCTCTAAATGAAGATAAACAAGCTTCTAACAGTGAACTGAACACAGCTCTTTCTGAATTTCTACAAGGGAAGTTGCACGGCTTCGACTTCGGAGGCATAAGTTACCGCAAAAAATATGTTAATGTCATCGGACCGACTGGAGTCGGCAAGACAACCACTCTTGCCAAAATGGCGTCTGAAGCCGTTCTTGAAAAAAGGAAAAAAATCGCATTCATCACTACTGATACTTACAGAATTGCTGCCATAGAACAATTAAAGACGTATGCCCAATTATTGAATGTTCCGCTGGAAGTAGTTTACAAGCTGGAAGACTTTCAGAAGGCGATAGATAAATTCGCCGATTATGATGTTGTATTCATTGATACTGCCGGCCGGAATTTCAGAGAAGAGAAGTACGTTAAAGATCTGGAAAAAATCATAGATTTCAAAAAAGATATGGAAACATTCCTAGTTTTATCCCTGACAGCAAAAGAAAAAGACTTACGTGACATTATAAAAAATTTCTCCACTGTACCAGTTGAAAAGTTCATTTTTTCCAAGGCAGATGAAACTTCCAGTTATGGAACCATGTACAATCTTATAAGAAACGAAGAGAAGGGCGCGGCTTATTTAACTGCCGGCCAAAGTGTCCCGGAAGATATATCAGAGGCATCTTCTAAACAAATCATCGATTTAGTGATGGAAGGTGCCCCTCGATGAAAGATCAAGCACAAAGTCTACGGCTTAAGATACTGGAAGCACAATCAAGGAACGCCAAAACTATTGCAATAGTCAGCGGCAAAGGAGGCGTAGGGAAAACGAACTTTGCGGTGAATTTTTCACTTGCGCTTCAGAAAGAAGGTAAAAAAGTACTTCTTTTCGATCTTGATATCGGAATGGGCAATATTCATATCATACTGGGAAGGCAGCCGGATAAAACAATTGCTGATTTCATCAACGATCCTTTTTCCAAAATAGAAGATATTATCTACTGTGATGAAGAGGGAGCTTCCTATATAAGCGGAGGAAACGGGCTGCAGAATATTATGGAGTGGGATGAAGAGGATGTTGAAAGGCTTTTAAATGCCCTATCAGAACTCACTCATTCCTATGATTATATTGTTTTTGATATGGGTGCCGGTGCTGCTCAGCATACGATGGAGATCCTTATGGCAGTGGAAGATATCTTTGTGGTAACAACACCTGAGCCGACTGCTGTGACGGATGCCTATTCTATGATGAAATTTATTTATTTAAAAGACAGCAGCAAGCAGTTTTACCTGATATGCAACAGAGCGGAAACTGAAAAAGAGGGAACAGAGACTTTGAACAGGCTGAAGCAGGCTATGTCAAAATTTCTGAATACAGAAGTACACCTATTCGGGGTGCTGCCGGAAGATGCTGCAGTAAGGAAAGCGGTCACAAGGCAGGTCCCATTGCTGAATTCTTATCCTCAGTCGTCAATTGTCCTGTCATTGAACCGGCTGCTGAGACAGTATCTTGCAGGAATCAAGACATTTACACCTGCCGAAAAAAAAGGTTTTGTTTCTAATTTGAAACGGCTTCTGTTCAGGAGGAACGGCTGATGATTCGTAAAAAAGTTCTGGTTGTTGATGATTCGGCCTTTATGAGGAAGTTAATAACGGATTTTCTCTCCAGCTCATCCAGCTTGGAAGTCGTCGGAACTGCCAGAAATGGCAGGGATGCTTTGAATAAAATCGAAAAGCTGAACCCAGATGTGGTTACTATGGATGTTGAAATGCCGGAGATGAATGGCATTCAGGCTTTGCAAGCCATCATGGACAAGCATCCACTCCCTGTTATCATGCTCTCCTCCACAACCAGAGAAGGAACAGAGAATACTATTACCGCAATGAATAATGGCGCTATTGATTTTGTGGCAAAACCTTCGGGAGCTATTTCACTGGATCTTCATAAAATTAAGGAAGAGTTGGTTTCAAAAGTGTTAAATGCCGGTGAGGTATCTCTTCACCGCTTAAAGACCGTGAATGAGAAAACTCATGTAAGTCCCATTCAGCGTAAATTGAATACAGTCAGTAATAGTAAAGAAGATTGGAGCAGGGGAGCTAAGAAATTGGTTCTCATAGGAACTTCTACAGGGGGACCGCGGGCGCTGCAGCAAGTTGTGACTTCGCTTCCTTCTAAGATTGGAGCACCGGTCCTGATTGTTCAGCATATGCCGCCAGGGTTTACAAAATCTCTGGCCAATCGGCTGAATACATTATCTGCGATCACGGTTAAAGAGGCAGAGGATGGAGAGTTGTTGAAAAATGATACAGCCTATATTGCACCAGGCGGCTTTCATTTGAAGGTTAAGCAGGATAGAGCCGGGTTGAAGGCGGTGCTTGATGATTTAGAACCACCACGAAACAGCCACCGTCCGTCAGTGGATGTAATGTTTGAATCTGCCAGTAAAATAGCAGGATATGACAAAATAGCTATTATTATGACAGGAATGGGTTCAGATGGGTCTAAAGGTCTGGTAAAATTGAAGGGTAATGGTAAGGTGAAGGCAGTTGCCGAAACAGAGGATTCCTGTATTGTTTATGGAATGCCAAAGGCTGCCATCTCTACAAATCTAGTAGATGACATCGAACCCTTAGAAAATATCGCTGGCTGCATTATGAAGTATATGTCCTAGAGAGGTGTGGAGAACATGGAATTGAATCAATATTTAGAGGTTTTTATTGAAGAAAGTAAAGAACATTTACAAACATGCAATGTCCAGCTGCTCGAGCTGGAGAAAAAACCGGACGACCTTTCTATTGTAAATGAAATTTTCAGATCCGCTCATACGCTGAAAGGCATGGCTGCAACCATGGGATATGAAGACCTCGCCAATTTGACTCATCAAATGGAGAATGTCCTTGATGCTATTCGAAATAATAAACTCAAAGTATCTTCACAAATTTTAGATGTTGTATTCATGGCAGTTGATGACCTTGAAGCAATGGTCATGTCTATTGCTGAAGGCGGTGACGGAAAACGGGAAGTAACTGAAATCGTCAAAAAACTCGCACTTCTTGAAAAAGGCGAATCTATCGATAGCATGAAAGCCCAGGAAGAGGCTGCTGCTGCGGTTATGGAAATAGAATCACCCAGATCTCAGGCAGCTGAGTATGATCAGTTTGAGCAAACCGTTATTCAACAGTCAAAGGAGCAGGGTTACAGCTGCTTTGAAATTTCGGTATCTTTAAGGGAAGACTGTCTGTTAAAAGCAGCGAGAGTCTTTATGGTCTTCGAGGTATTGGAGAAGTGCGGAGAAGTCATTAAATCAGTTCCTGCAGTGGAGGTTCTAGAAGAAGAAAACTTTGACCATGACTTCTTGGTAAGTATCGTGACAAAAGAACCTCAGGAAGACATCAAGAAAAAAGTTTTAAAAGTTTCAGAGGTTGCCAATGTTGATGTCCATCTTGTTGAACTACATAAATCACTAGAAGGACCGCTTCCTGAGGAGGATGAATCTGTACCAGCCCGCATGGATTCGACTGAAGAAAACGCGGAAAAAGTATCGAGTGTATCATCTCAGGCAGCAGAGACAGTTAAGAAGGAGGGATCTCCTTCCAAACAAGTTAATGCCGGCAATAAAACGATCAGGGTGAACATTGAACGTCTGGATATATTAATGAACCTTTTTGAGGAGCTGGTCATTGACCGGGGACGACTCGAACAGATTTCAAAAGAACTTGGTCATCCGGAATTGAATGAAACAGTTGAAAGGATGTCCAGGATTTCCGGAGATCTTCAAAATATCATTCTAAATATGAGAATGGTGCCTGTGGAAACCGTGTTTAACCGTTTCCCTCGAATGATAAGGCAGCTTGCAAGAGATTTAAATAAGAAGATTGAACTTGAAATCATTGGGGCAGAAACAGAGCTGGACCGCACTGTGATTGATGAGATAGGTGACCCGTTAGTCCATCTGCTGAGAAATGCCATTGACCATGGAATCGAAACGCCTGAAATCCGCAGACAGAATGGAAAGCCGGATGAAGGAAAGGTAACTCTAAAAGCCTATCACAGCGGCAACCATGTTTTCATCGAAATCTCAGACAATGGCGGCGGAATCAGCCGGGAGAAAGTGTTGAAAAAAGCTATCTCTCAAGGTGTAGTATCGGAAGAAGCCGCTTCTGCATTAACGGACAGGCAAGTATACGAATTGATTTTGGCATCTGGATTTTCCACAGCAGAAACCATTTCAGATATATCCGGAAGAGGGGTAGGTCTCGATGTCGTTAAAGCTACGATTGAATCTCTTGGGGGTTCAATTACAATCGACTCGGTATTAGGTGAAGGAAGTACTTTTTCCATACAGCTTCCTCTTACATTATCTATAATTTCTGTGATGCTGGTTGAAGTAGAAAAAGAAAAATATGCCATTCCATTGTCTTCCATCATTGAAACAGCCATTATCAAAAGGGAGGACATCTTAAATGCCCATAATCAACAAGTGATTGATTTCAGAGGCAAGGTTGTTCCGCTGCTGTTCTTGGAGGAGGTATTCCAAGTTGCCCAACGCGGGGAAGATGAGTTCTATTCTGTCGTGATTGTACGCAAAGGAGATAGAATGGCAGGACTTGTTGTCGATTCATTCATTGGCCAGCAGGAGGTAGTGCTTAAATCTCTTGGGAACTATCTAACAGATGTATTTGCCATTTCCGGTGCAACCATCCTTGGGGATGGCCAAGTCGCTCTGATAGTGGATTGTAATGCGTTGATCAAATAAGGGGAGGCGGAAGATAATGAGTGAAAATGCAGTAATAGCTGAAAATGTAAAAGTAATTGTCTTTCAATTAATGGGAAAAGAATATGCAATACCAGTCAGCCAGGTACGCTCAATTGAAAAAGTCCAGCATATTACACGTGTGCCCAAAGCTGCTTCTTTCGTTAAAGGTGTCATCAACCTGCGAGGTGTGGTTACTCCTGTCATTGATTTAAGGATCAGGTTTTCACTTCCCGAAGAAGTCCATTCAGAAGATACGCGGGTAATTATTGCCGGTGTGAACGACAAGGAAGTGGGTCTTGTCGTAGATGCAGCCAATGATGTACTGGACATTCCTTCTGAAGCGATCGAATCCCAGCCTGAAGTCGTTGGTGCAGTGGAAGCTGATTATATCAGCGGGGTGGCAAAGCTGGAAAAAAGGCTTCTTGTTCTATTAAACCTTGAAGAAGTTCTAAATTAGCCGCAAGCTGAGATTGAATGGTGATTCCGGTGATCCTTTGGATTCATTTCATGACCAATCAATATAATTGTTAATTGTTCCAAAAACTATCAAACTGGGGTTACTAATTATGGGATTTGAAGAACGGATTACGAGCCTGCAATTGGATATCCTGAAAGAGATCGGGAATATCGGGGCAGGACATGCTGCAACAGCTTTATCCACTTTATTAAACAAAAAGATTGATATGAAAGTCCCGCAGGTTAGAGTCGCGTCCTTCGATGAAATGATGGAAATGGCAGGGGGGCCTGATAATGTAGTGGTAAGCGTTTTTCTTCGCATTGAAGGGGAAGCGCCGGGGAGCATGTTTTTTGTTCTGCCATTATCTCAAGGAGCCCGCTTCATTCAACAGATGACAGGCGAGAAAGATTTTTCATTTGAAGAGCCTCCTTATTCTGAACTCGGTCTTTCTGCCATGCAGGAGCTGGGCAATATTCTTTCAGGGTCTTACCTCTCTTCTTTGAGTGACTTCACTAACCTGAATTTATACCCTTCTGTTCCGGCTTTATCAGTGGATATGGCCGGGGCGATTATAAGCTTCGGACTGCTGGAAGTTTCTCAAAAGAGTGACACGGCGATTGTGATCGATACTGCTCTTAAGGAAGATGAAATACCAGAAACAGAAAGTGTCAGGGGGCATTTCTTCTTGCTTCCTGACCCTGATTCCTTCGAAACAATTTTTAAAGCTCTGGGTGTGGAGTTATGAGTACTGTGAAAGAAGTAGTAAAAGTTGGTATCGCGGATATGAAAATTGCCACAAGGGGCCAATCCATCCGAACATCTGGATTGGGCTCTTGTGTAGGGGTCGTCCTCTATGATGAAATGATACACTTAGCAGGCATGGTCCATGTGATGCTTCCTTCCTCGAGCCTTGCCAATGGCGGCAGCTTCAAACTTGCCAAATTCGCTGATACAGGAGTCAGGGAATTAGCAAACCTCCTATCGAAACAAGGCGGCAGGATAAGTCGAATGAAAGCCAAAATCGCCGGGGGGGCCCAAATGTTTCAGTTTACCTCAGGAAGCGATTTGATGCGGATCGGACCAAGAAATGTGGAAGCTGTAACACAAGCTTTGGACAGCCTGGGCATTCCTTTAATATCGGAGGATGTAGGAGGCAGCAACGGCAGGACGATTGAGTTCCACCTTGATTCTTTCTTATTGAATGTCAGGACAGTTAATATGGGTGTAAAAGACATATGACGGGAAACCTTCTCTGGAATTTCTGGTTTGCCATCTTTGGATTCAGCTTATATTTTTTTGTGGCATTTTCAAACGGCGCACCAACCAAAGTTCTCTGGGGGTCAATTCTTACTGCTGCTTCATTTTTTGGACTGATGTACCTTATAAGAATGCTGCTGAGAATCGGGATGGATGAGGGTGCTCCCAAAGTCGGAATCGTAAAAGGCGAGATTTTGGAAGAGCAAATAACTCAGGAGGCTGTTACTGCTGAAAGGACAGAGTATGACGATCAGGAGATTGCTGCTGTAATTCAAACGTTCTTAAAAGAAGAATAAGTCATTTGCCCATGCAGATATTATACTTTGGTGACAATCTGCAAGTGAAAATCAGCCTATATTGAAAAGCCGGGAGGAGGAGTATCATGTCTCAGCCCTCTACAATGGATGAACAAAAGTATTGGGATCTTTGGAAAAAATCAAAAGACCCGCATGCTGGAGATATGCTGGTCAAAAAGTACTTGCCGCTTGTTTCTTACCATGTTCAAAGGGTTTCAGTGGGATTGCCGAAAAACGTTTCCCGGGAAGACTTGAAGAGCCTTGGTCTTATGGGGTTACTCGATGCTTTGGAAAAGTTCGACCCTTCCAGGGATTTGAAATTTGACACCTATGCTTCTTTCAGGGTGCGTGGTTCCATTATTGACGGCCTTAGAAAAGAAGATTGGCTCCCCCGTTCCACAAGGGAGAGGGCCAAGAGAATCGAGGCAAAGATTGAATCAATGGAACAAAAAATGCTTCGCCATGTATCGCCTGAAGAAATAGCTGAAGAACTGCAGATGGAAGAGGGAGAAGTATATCAGACTATGAATGAATACTTCCTTGCCAATGTACTTTCCATTGATGAGCAGCTCTCAGATGAAGAAAACGACGGACAGCATTCTTTTTCTATTAAAGATGATCAAACCATCCTGCCGGAAGCCCAATTGCTTAAAAGTGAAAATATAGAAGAACTAACAGAAACCATCCGGTCATTATCAGAGAAAGAACAGACGGTCCTCAGTTTGTTTTACTACGAGGAACTGACTCTTACAGAAATTGGAGAGGTGATGAGCCTCTCAACTTCCAGGATTTCGCAGATTCACTCCAAAGCAATCTTTAAACTTCGCAACTTACTTGGATAAAAAACCTGGATGTTTAACAGGCTTTAACTATTGAAAAAGAAATTACGGTGAACAGATGCAGACATTTTTAATCCTTATTTCCTTTATCTTGAACATAGCAGCCCTTTTAGCTATCGTTTTACTATATACTAGGCAGAACAGACTCCTCGAGGTCGAGAAAAGGCAGGAAAAAACCGTAAAAGAGATGGAAGATGTAATTTCCTCCTACCTTCTCGAGATGAAGGAGGACAATGACCGGTTTATCCAGCAATTTCAGGAAGTCAACGAGGGACAACCTGATCTGAGTAAGGCTAAAGTCGAAAAAATTAAAAAAGCGGCTGAATCTGCCTTTCAGAACGAGTCTGAGTCCCCTTCCAATGAATTAGATAATAAGAAATTTAATAGTCAGTCATATAAGCGCCAAAGCGCAGCTCGAGCATATAAGCAGGATTTCAAGCCTGAACCCCAGCCTTTGCAAGGAATGGGCGGTTCCCCGCAGGAAGCTGAAAATTCTTCAACAGAAGATCCTTTCTATCTCAGAATAAAAAGACTGCAAGAGAAAGAGTATACACTTGAGGAGATCGCCAGGGAATTAGGAAAAGGTGTAACCGAAATTGAGCTGGCATTGAAATTTCGACAGAAACTAGAATAAATTTCTTGATTGCTGTAGATGATTGTGCTATATTAGTTAACGGTGTGATTACACACGCTGTGGGATTCGGCAGAAGGTGCTTGAAAAAGTTTCTGTCTGGAGATGATCATAAGCGGAGGAATATAAAAACCTATTAGGAGGAAACACACATGTCAGTAATTTCTATGAAACAATTGCTTGAAGCTGGTGTTCATTTCGGTCACCAGACTCGCCGTTGGAACCCTAAGATGAAGAAATATATCTTCACAGAGCGTAACGGCATCTACATCATCGACCTTCAAAAAACAGTCAAAAAGGTTGAAGAAGCTTACAACTTCGTTAAGGAACTAGCTGGAAACGGCGGAAAAGTCCTTTTCGTTGGAACTAAGAAACAAGCACAGGAGTCTGTTAAAGAAGAAGCAGAACGTGCTGGAATGTACTTCATTAACCAACGCTGGTTGGGTGGTACTTTAACAAACTTCGAAACAATCCAAAAGCGTATCTCCCGTCTTAAGCAAATCGAAAAGATGGAAGAAGACGGAACTTTTGAAGTTCTTCCGAAGAAAGAAGTAGTACAATTGAAAAAAGAGCATGAGCGTTTAGTTAAATTCCTAGGCGGAATTAAAGATATGCAAACACTTCCAGATGCATTATTCATCATCGATCCTCGTAAAGAGCGTATCGCTGTTGCAGAAGCTCGCAAATTGAACATCCCTATCGTAGGTATCGTTGATACAAACTGTGATCCGGATGAAATCGATGTAGTTATCCCTGCAAATGATGATGCAATCCGTGCGGTGAAACTTCTTACTTCAAAAATGGCGGATGCTATCCTTGAAGCTAAGCAAGGCGAAGAAGCTGCTGTAACTGCGGCTGAGTAATTAAAGGTTGCGGCCGGATGATATGTAAGACAGACTATCTGCACCTTGCATAAGCAGAAACTGCTGTGGATCATACTCCGTTCAGTTGATCTGAAAAAGGTGATGAGAGGATACCCCTTATCACCTTTTTTAAAAAAATGAAAAACTAGAGTACAAGCTTTTCAAGCTTACATAATATACTTTAAGGAGGAATATCATTATGGCAATTACTGCGCAAATGGTAAAAGAACTTCGTGAAAAAACTGGCGCCGGAATGATGGATTGTAAAAAGGCTTTACAGGAAACAGACGGCGACATGGACAAAGCAATCGACTTTCTTCGTGAAAAAGGGATCGCAAAGGCAGCTAAAAAAGCTGATCGTATCGCAGCTGAAGGTACTACTTTCATCCAAAGTGAAGGAAATACTGCAGTTATCCTTGAAGTTAACGCTGAAACTGATTTCGTTGCCAAAAACGAAAACTTTCAAAGTGTTGTAAAAGAGCTTTCTCAACACTTGCTGACTAACCAGCCTGCAAATGTAGAAGAAGCTCTTGACCAGACTATGGCTAATGGAAGCACTGTCAGCGAATTCATCAACTCTGCAATTGCTAAAATCGGTGAGAAGATTACTCTTCGCCGTTTTGAAATCCGCACTAAAACGGACAATGGCGCATTTGGTGAATACCTGCATATGGGCGGAAGAATTGCCGTGCTGAGTGTAGTTGAAGGAACGACTGATGCTGATACAGCTAAAGACGTGGCAATGCACGCAGCTGCGCTGAACCCTAAATATGTATCTCGTGACCAAGTGTCTGAAGAAGAAGTTGAGCGTGAGCGTGAACTTCTTACTCAGCAGGCACTTAACGAAGGCAAGCCTGAAAACATCGTAGCAAAAATGGTGGAAGGCCGCCTTGGCAAATTCTTTGAAGATGTATGTATCCTTGATCAGCCATTTGTTAAGAATCCTGATCAAAAAGTACGTCAATTCCTTGAAGCTAACGGAGAGGAATTGAAAGATTTCACTCGCTATGAAGTTGGAGAAGGAATCGAGAAACGCCAGGAAAACTTCGCTGATGAAGTAATGAGCCAAGTAAATAAGAAGTAAGCCCAAAGGGTATGCTTTACTCAGAAAAGGGAACACACTGTGTGTTCCCTCTTTTTCAAAAAGTGATTACAGGAACCTTGCAAGTTTGAATAAAAAAATCAACTACATATGGAGGTTCAAATGAGCATTCCAAAATACAAACGAGTAGTATTAAAACTAAGTGGTGAAGCGCTGGCAGGCGAACAAGGATTCGGCCTCAGCCCTTCCATCATTAAAAATGTAGCAGAAGATGTAAAAGAAATTGCAGAACTGGGTGTTGAAGTCGCAGTTGTTGTAGGCGGCGGAAACATCTGGCGCGGTAAAGTAGGCAGCGAAATGGGGATGGACCGAGCGTCTGCAGATTATATGGGGATGCTTGCGACAGTTATGAATTCATTAGCTCTTCAGGACAGCCTGGAACAGCTAGGAGTTGAAACGCGGGTTCAGACTTCAATTGACATGCGTCAGGTAGCAGAACCATATATCCGCAGAAGAGCGATCCGCCACCTTGAGAAAAAAAGAGTCGTGATTTTCGCAGCAGGTACAGGCAATCCCTACTTCTCAACTGATACGACTGCTGCATTGAGAGCTGCAGAAATTGAAGCTGAAGTCATCCTCATGGCAAAGAATAATGTCGATGGTGTTTATACAGCCGATCCAAAAACGGATGCAAATGCCGTGAAATATGATGAACTTTCATACTTGGAAGTGATCAAGGAAGGGCTGGCGGTCATGGATTCCACTGCTTCATCTCTATGTATGGATAATGATATTCCACTCATCGTCTTCTCTATATCAGAAGACGGCAACATCAAACGTGCCGTTATGGGCGAATCAATCGGAACTATGGTTAGGGGGAAAGTATAATGCCAAGCAAAACTATGTCCAACACAAAAGAAAGAATGAGTAAAGCAATTCAGACTTTTACAAGGGAACTGGCTTCTATCCGTGCAGGAAGAGCAAATGCATCTTTACTGGACAAGATTACCGTCGATTATTACGGAGCTCCTACTCCTGTAAACCAATTAGCGGGTATTTCTGTACCTGAGGCAAGAATGCTGGTCATTCAGCCTTATGATAAAACAGCATTGGGTGATATTGAAAAGGCGATTATGAAATCAGATTTAGGAATTACACCGACAAGTGATGGAAACATTATTCGTATTGTGATTCCACAATTGACAGAAGAACGCCGTAAAGACCTTGTGAAACTGGTCAAAAAAGAAGCAGAAGATGCTAAAGTGGCGATTCGGAACATCCGTCGTGACGCTAATGATGACTTGAAGAAATTAGAAAAAAATGGCGAAATCACAGAAGATGATCTTCGTGGATATTCTGATGATATTCAAAAGATGACAGATGACCATATCACTCAAATTGATTCTATAGCGAAAGATAAGGAAAAAGAGATCCTCGAAGTCTGAGTCAAAATCTATAATGCATTTCAAACCCTCTATTCAGGGGGTTTTTTTCATCTGTGTAAATATACAAAGTCTATACATGCAGTGGAGTAATAATGAATTTTTTAATAAGGCTTTTTGTATGAAAAAGGTTTATTGAGGCTTGGCAAAACTATTAGCTTATCCACTTTGAATTCTACTTATACGATGAGACGATATAATAATCATTTTTATGATAGATTGTGGCGGTGGTGTCCCGTCATGGGAGTTTTTCGTAAACTTGGTTGTTGTTTAATGAATTTCAAAGAGTATCACCAAAGTTCACGAGGAAAAATCTAGTAAGCATGAATGAAAAGAGCTCTTCTCGCCGTTTAGAAAGAAAACTTATGTATCCAGGAGAACAAACGAATCTTAGGGTTCTTATGTAAGCAGCAAATTAAACAGTCTTCAATTCACATAACTGCAGGCAAGAAAGGCAGGCATGGTGAAAAGAACGTTATGAAAAGAGCTGTTAATACATACTAAATATACATAAAGCGAAGCGATTTCTGTTTTTTAAAGATTAATATACATATTTTTGATATGATAGTAGGGAAAAAAGTTTTCCTATCCGATTTTAGTTTCTATGGAGAATCCTTGTTTATAAATTATGTTATTATTACTGCAGCGTGAAAAGTCCTATTAGGGGATTGAAAGGCAGCATGCTGCGAAGCTTCACAATTCATTTATAATGTGAGATTCTAATCCGCGTTGCAGGTGAGTATGGCCTGTGCACGGATCATAAAGGCAATATCAATGTCTTTGCCGGCATTCAAACTAAAATTGATACTATAGTCTTGTGGAGGATCATTTATGTTAAATAGAATGAAGTTATGGAAAAGTCAAAAGGATAAATCCGAGGTTGACGAAAAATTTCATGACGTGTTAAAGTACCAGATTCCCGGCCACATCGCTATCATAATGGACGGTAATGGAAGATGGGCCAAAAAGAGGGCCCTCCCTAGAATAGCCGGCCACCATGAGGGGATGAAAGTGGTTCGCAAAATTACTAAAATGGCTAATGAACTAGGAGTCAAAACATTAACACTGTATGCCTTTTCGACAGAAAATTGGAAGAGGCCTAAAATGGAAGTGGACTATCTTATGAAACTTCCTGAAGAGTTCCTTGGTACTTTTCTGCCAGAATTGATTGAGGAAAACGTAAGGGTAACAATGATGGGTTATGAGGATAAACTTCCGTCCCATACAGCTAATGCAATCAAGAAGGCAATGAAAGAAACGGAACATAATGATGGGCTTGTATTAAACTTTGCCCTGAACTATGGTAGCCGATTTGAAATCATTGAGGCTGTAAAGGATGTCTTAAATGATGTCAGCAATGGTATAATAGATAAAAATGAAATTAACGAAGAAACCTTCTCTAATTATTTGTTGACAAAGGATCTTCCCGATCCGGATCTTTTAATCCGTACCAGTGGTGAAATCAGGCTCAGTAATTTTATGCTTTGGCAGTTGGCGTATACTGAATTTTGGTTTACTCCAGTTCTATGGCCGGATTTTAAGGAAGAACACTTAATTGAAGCAATAGAAGTGTATCAAGGAAGATCAAGAAGGTTCGGCGGTATACAAAGTGAGGAATTGGAATGAAACAAAGAATACTAACTGGAGTTATAGCAGCGGCAGTATTTCTGCCAATAGTATTGTTCGGCGGTACGCCGTTTTTAATTTTAACTTATCTGATTGCAACGGTAGGCCTTTATGAAGCTCTAAAAATGAGGAATTTGCACCTGCTATCGATACCTGGAATAATTTCTATCGCACTTTTATGGATTTTTTTACTTCCGGATCAATATATTGGTGTTATAGAGGGATTGGGTTACAGTAAGATTGAGCTTGCATTGCTTGCTGTTTTGCTGTTCCTTACTTATACAGTAGCCGCAAAGAACAGATTCTCTTTTGATGATGTTGCTTTCTCCATCTTGGCGACACTTTATGTCGGGATTGGATTTTATTACTTCATTGAAACCAGGAATGCTGATGCAGGAATACAGTTTGTTTTTTATTCGCTGTTTTTAATCTGGTCAACTGATTCAGGAGCTTATTTTATCGGACGGGCTTTCGGGAAAAAGAAACTCTGGCCGGATATCAGTCCTAATAAGACAATTGAAGGCTCTGTAGGCGGAGTCATTTGTGCAATGGCAGTGGCAGTCATTTTCACTTTGTTTACAGATTTGGCCATATCCCTTCCAAAGCTGTTAATTGTTTCTGCCATATTGTCTGTATTCGGGCAAATTGGCGATTTGGTCGAATCAGCTTTGAAACGACACTATAATGTGAAAGATTCTGGTCAGCTGCTGCCTGGACATGGCGGAATTTTGGACCGCTTTGATAGTCTTTTATTCGTGCTGCCTTTGCTGCATTTTTTGAATGTTCTATAAGTCATAAAGCAATAGCTGAAAAACTTGGTCTTAATGTAGGAGTGAATGTTTTTGAGGAAAATCAGTCTTATGGGGGCAACCGGATCAATTGGAATGCAAACCCTTGATGTAATACGAGAGAATAAGGAACAATTTGAACTTACAGCCATCTCTGCAGGGAGAAATATAGCCGAAACCCGCAAGATCATTCAAGAGTTTAATCCACGGCTTGTTTCTGTCCAATTGAAAGAGGATGCAGAGATTTTGAAAAACGAGGTACCTCATGGAACAAAAGTGCTTTGGGGGGAGGAAGGACTCCTTGAAACTGCCTGTCATGAGGATACAGATGTTCTGGTGAATGCAGTGCTAGGAAGCGTTGGCCTATTCCCTACACTGAGGGCAATAGAGGCTGGAAAAACGATTGCCATTGCGAACAAGGAAACCCTGGTGACTGCTGGTCATATTGTCATGGAAGCTGCCGCTAGAAATCAGGTCTCTCTCTTGCCGGTTGACAGTGAGCATTCTGCCATTTTTCAAAGCCTTCAAGGTGAAAATACGAAGAATATCGAATCCCTGATCATTACAGCTTCAGGAGGCAGCTTCCGTGACCGAACAAGAACCGAGCTGGAAGGGGTGACTGTAGATGAAGCGCTCAATCATCCCAATTGGGCTATGGGTGCGAAAATCACGATAGATTCTGCAACGATGATGAATAAAGGTCTGGAAGTCATAGAGGCTCATTGGCTGTTTGGCATTCCTTATGAAAATATAAAAGTTTTGTTACATAGAGAAAGCATCATCCATTCTATGGTGGAATTCCATGATAGTTCAGTTATGGCTCAGCTTGGAACACCTGACATGAGAGTGCCGATTCAATATGCACTGACATACCCGGATCGTTTTGCCAGACCGAGGGGAGGCAGACTGAACCTTGCTGAAATCGGAAAGCTGCATTTTGAGGAAATGGATTTTGAACGTTTCCGCTGTCTGGAATATTGTTTTGAGGCAGGAAAGGCTGGCGGATCTATGCCGGCAGTCCTGAATGCTGCCAATGAAGCAGCGGTGGCACGCTTCCTGAATGGGGATATTTCTTTCCTGGATATTGAGACCCTCATAGAAAAATCCCTTACAAGGCATGAATTGATTAAACAGCCTGATCTGGAGGCCATAAGGGAGATCGATTCTGAAACGCGCCGATTTGTAAATGAGTTGAAACTTGGTTGATGATAGTTTCTGAACTTAGATCATTTACAGGTTCAGGTTGATCCTTCTTTATGCGGGATGTTTGCTTGAAAGGCTGGCCGCTCTTACCGAAGCAAGGGAGAGGTTGAATGCGGCCTCCCGCTGCTATTGTTCTTAAAAACACGAAATTGGTAATGTTCCTTGTTTTCGTTGAAGGGTATAACTGCAGAATGCAGCTTTTTAACAGTACAATTTGAATTTCATTTACACATACTCTATAAAGGTGGTTTTCTATTTGCAGACAGTGATAGCCTTTATTATCATTTTTGGCGCACTTGTTTTCTTCCATGAATTGGGACATTTAATTTTTGCCAAAAGAGCGGGGATCATGTGCCGGGAGTTTGCTATTGGCTTTGGCCCAAAAGTGTTCTCCTACAAGAAATCAGAAACAACTTATACGATAAGGCTGCTGCCGCTTGGAGGCTTTGTCCGAATGGCAGGAGAAGATCCGGAAATGGTGGATCTGAAGCCGGGTTACAGAATAGGATTGGTTCTTGATAAAAACGAAACAATTCAAAAAATCATAATTAACAATAAAGACAGATACCCGGATATCCGGGTCGTAGAAGTAGAAGAAAGTGATTTGGAACACAAGTTATTCATCCGTGGATATGAAGATGGAGAAGAAGAATTGAAGACTTTCTCTATCGGAAGAGAAGCGGTCATTATTGAAGATGGTATGGAAACACAAGTGGCACCTTGGGACCGGCAGTTTGCTTCCAAAACTCTATCCCAGAGAGCAATGGCTATCTTTGCAGGTCCTTTATTTAACTTCATCTTGGCGTTTTTTATCTTTTTAATCGTAGGTTTGCTGCAGGGAGTACCCGTAGATGAACCTGTACTTGGAAAGCTTACCGAAGATGGTGCAGCGAGAGAAGCTGGTCTTCAACAGGGTGACGAAGTATTAAGTGTGGATGGCAACGAGATTTCCACATGGGAAGATATTGTCAGCATCATTCAGAAGCACCCTGGCGATCAACTCCTATTCACTATTGACCGTAATGGTGTTACTGAAGAGATTGCTGTTACTCCAAAACCGCAAGTGATTGAAGATCAGGAGATAGGTATAATCGGGGCATATAACCCTGTAGAAAAGTCTCCATTAAAAGTGGTCGGTAATGGTTTTACACAAACCTATGAATGGACAAAGCTGATTTTTGTCATGCTTGGAAAGCTCATAACCGGGCAGTTCTCCATAGATGCCCTGTCAGGTCCTGTCGGGATCTATCAGTCAACTGATATCGTTGCAAAATCTGGTATCTACAATTTAATGAATTGGGGAGCCATCCTCAGTATCAACCTGGGTATTATGAACCTACTTCCTATTCCTGCACTGGATGGCGGAAGATTGATGTTCTTCCTCGTAGAAGCGGTAAGAGGCAAACCTGTAGACCGCCACAAAGAAGGTATGGTCCACTTTATCGGTTTTGCTTTATTGATGGTATTAATGCTTGTGGTTACCTGGAACGATATTCAGCGTTTCTTCTTGTAAGATTCACCGGGGAAAGAGAATGAACTTGTTCGTTCTCTTTTCTTTTCATGATTATCAGGTTCTTCCGGTGAATAAGGAATTTTTGAGAATTAGTATTAAATCGCCACAAAGTTTGCGAAAAGAGCCTTTAGAAAAAACGACTCTTCTGAAGCTTGCAGTAATTGCATCATTCGTCCATTATTAAATAATATAAATCTTGTTACCGAAAGATAATTCAGTAGAATTTTTTTTAGCAACAGGCGCACTTTTTGTGAATCATCCTTTTGTAAAAAAAGTGTTATATAAGTTGCTAAAGTCTGGAGCGGCAGTCATGCGGCTGAGCCGGAAATCCGCCGCTTTTCAGAAGAGTAAATATAAAAAAGTTATCAATCTTATTTTAGTCGAGGTGGAACACAATGAAACAAAGTATGACGCTAATTCCAACGCTGAGGGAAACACCAGCAGATGCAGAAGTGAAAAGTCACCAGCAGTTACTGAGAGCAGGTTATATCAGGCAAAATGCCAGTGGTATTTATAGTTTTCTTCCTTTGGGACGTAAAGTTCTTCAAAAAGTGGAAGAAATCATTCGAGAGGAAATGATTAACGCAGGCGGAGTGGAACTATTGATGCCGGCGCTGCAGCAGGCAGAACTATGGCAGGAATCGGGAAGGTGGAATACATACGGCCCCGAATTAATGCGAATGGAGGACAGGCACAAGCGCAGTTTTGCTTTGGGTGCCACCCATGAAGAGGTCATCACTTCCCTTGTAAGAGATGAAATCAAGTCTTATAAGAAACTGCCTCTTACCCTGTTTCAAATCCAGACAAAGTTCCGTGATGAAAAGCGTCCGCGATTCGGGTTGCTTAGAGGAAGAGAATTCATCATGAAAGATGCTTACTCATTCCATTCTTCATATGAAAGCCTTGATGATACCTATGAGAAAATGTTTCAGGCATATTCCAATGTGTTCAAGCGCTGCGGTTTGAACTTCAGGGCAGTAATCGCCGATTCTGGCGCAATGGGCGGAAAAGATACTCATGAATTCATGGTGCTTTCTGAAATTGGAGAAGATACGATAGCTTACTCTGACACTTCCCGTTATGCGGCAAATATCGAGATGGCTCCTGTCTTGGCTCAATTTGAAGAATCCGCAGAAGATGTGAAGGGTATTGAAAAGGCAGAAACACCCGGTATTAAAACGATTGAGGAAGTGAGCCGCCAGCTGGAAGCTGGGAAAGACAAATGTATCAAATCGCTTCTCTTTAAAGCAGACGAAGAATTTGTTCTTGTCCTAGTGCGCGGGGACCATGAAGTGAATGATATTAAAGTAAAGAATCTGCTGAACGCATCTGTCGTTGAGTTAGCTTCTGCTGAGGAAACAAAACAACTTCTTAAAGCCCCTGTAGGTTCAGTCGGCCCTGTGAAACTACAAGCAGAAGTGACTATCATTGCTGACGAGGCAGTAAAATATATTAAAAATGCTGTTTGCGGTGCAAACGAAGAAGGTTATCATTATTTAAATGTTAATCACGGAAGAGATTTTGAGGTGAATCAATTCGCAGACCTTCGATTCATTCAAGAGGGAGATCCATCTCCTGACGGCGAAGGAACCATCCGATTTGCAAAAGGAATTGAAGTAGGTCATGTCTTCAAGCTCGGTACACGATACAGTGATGCTATGGGTGCACAGTACCTTGATGAAAATGGAAGATCTCAATCCATGATCATGGGCTGTTATGGGATAGGTGTTTCGAGGACACTTGCAGCTGCTGCGGAGCAGTACAGCGATGAAAATGGATTGCAGTGGCCTTCCAGTTTAACACCATTCGATGCTCATATTATCCCGGTCAATATCAAAAATGATGATCAAAGAGGGCTTGCAGAACTGTTATATGCTCAATTGAAAGAGCATAGATTTGACGTGCTCCTTGATGACCGCCAAGAACGCCCTGGAGTTAAGTTTACAGACTCAGATTTGATTGGAATTCCTTTCAGAATTACGGTCGGCAAGAAAGCAGCAGATGGAGTAGTAGAAGTGAAAGTCAGAAAAAGTGGTGAAGTCATCGAAGTACACAAAGATGAACTAGCCGCTAAGCTGCAGGAATTATTTCGCAATCAATAACAGCGGAATTTATGGTAAGATAAATCTAAAGACTAAGAAAGGGTCTGATCATTAGGTCAGTCCCTTTGTTATGTATAAAGCGGAAGCGCCTTGTTCAGCCCCGACAGGCAAATGTTCCTTAGAGAAAAAAGGCGGTTTTTCCTTTTATTCTCTGCGGGTTATTTGACCCCGAGGGGCTAGGCGCTGGAGGTGGATTGAGTATAAAGCGGAAGCGGCCGTTCAGCGCCGTACAGATTTCAGGGCTCACGCATGAGATACAGGAAACACAGCGAACACAGTGAGCTGGTGATCATTTCTCTAAGACTTTACTTCTGGTCTATACGAGGAGATATTTAATCAAAGAAAAAACCCTAATACCCGCTTTTTCTAAGAACAACTTTATATAAGATCAGGAAATGAACTAGTTGACTTATCGCAAGGAGAGAGACCAATATCTCCTGGACGCTAAATCCGCTCCATCGGGTAAGGAACCTCGGCTGTTGAAGCTGGTTTGGTATAAAACGGATACGGTCAAGCATCTTCCGCTTTAATATAATCTCAGGAGTATCCAGATTATGATTGCAATCCTCTAACTATGCTTGATTTTTGATAAACTGAAAGTGTGACGTTGTCTAATATGAAAGATTTTATTATAGATAAAGATAAAAGAATGGGGGAGAAATAATTTGCAGGAGAATCCCGCCGGTAAAAAAGAAAGATTTCAAGTCCTTCTCATGCAGCTTGGATTGACAGAAGATGCTGTTGTAAGGCATTTTCAATCTGCCCAGATTGAAAAGCTGTTGGTTGACCGCCAGGAAAAGAGATGGCATTTCCACTTTACATTAGAGAAGCTTGTTCCTTGTTCAGTATGGAGTACCTTTTCCATTAGATTGCAGCAAGCCTTTCAGCATATAGCAAAAGTCCAATACTCCATCAAGCTGGTCGATGACTCGCACACGGAAGAGCAGCTTCTCGAATATTGGAGCGAATGCATTAAAGAAATTGACGGAATTTCGCCGCCTCTTCTGGCTCTTTTAAATAAACAGGTTCCTAGGATTAAAGGAAGCAAGATCATTGTGGAAACATCAAATGAAACAGAGGCCACTGCCTTAAAAAGAAAGTATGCAGGCTTTATTGCATCTGTATTTCAAAATTTCGGTTTCCCTGCTTACACAATTGATGCGGAAGTCAAGCAGTCAGACAGCGGAAACGATGACTATAAGCAATTCCTCGAAGCGAAAAGAAAAGAAGACGAAGAACGAGCCAAACAGGCAGTTATCGAGATGCAGAAGCAGGCAAATGAGAAAGAACAGGATGGTGCACCATCCGGACCAGTCAATATCGGCCTGACAATCAAAGATGATGCTGATTTCCGAAAGATCGAGCAAATCTATGATGAGGAAAGAAGAATTGCTCTTGAAGGATATATTTTCGATGCTGAAACGAAAGAACTTCGAAGCGGCAGGACCTTATTAACATTCAAAATCACTGATTATACAAGTTCAATCCTTGTTAAAATGTTCTCCCGTGATAAGGAAGATGCAGCTATCATGGGCAATGTGAAAAAAGGAATGTGGGTCCGCTGCAGAGGAAGTATCCAGAACGATACATTTGTCAGGGACTTAGTCATGATTGCCAATGATGTTAATGAAATCACTCCGGTCCTGAGGAAAGATACAGCACCTGAAGATGAGAAAAGGGTTGAACTCCATCTTCATACACCTATGAGTCAAATGGATGGTATTTCTTCAGTGGCTGATCTTGTAGGACAGGCGAAAAAATGGGGCCATAAAGCTGTAGCAATTACAGATCACGCTGTCGTTCAATCATTCCCTGAAGCGTATAATGCCAGCAAGAAACACGGAGTCAAAATTCTATACGGACTTGAGGCAAATCTGGTGGATGATGGCGTGCCAATCGCCTATAATGATGCCCATCGTAATTTGGAAGAAGATACTTATGTGGTGTTTGATGTGGAAACGACCGGTCTTTCTGCAATGTATAACACGATTATCGAACTGGCGGCGGTTAAGATTCGCGATGGTGAAATCATAGACCGATTTGAGTCATTTGCTAATCCTCATCATCCATTATCTGCAACGACCATCAATTTGACAGGTATCACAGATGAAATGGTGAAGGATGCCCCGGAAATTGAGGAGGCATTGAAATCATTTAAAGATTGGGCAGAAGATGCTGTCCTGGTTGCACATAATGCTTCCTTTGATATGGGCTTCCTGAATGTAGGATACGGAAAGGCAGGTCTGGATAAAGCTGAAAATCCTGTCATTGATACTCTTGAATTGGGAAGGCTACTGTATCCGGAGATGAAAAACCACCGTCTGAATACACTGGCCAAAAAGTTTGATATAGAACTGACTCAGCATCACCGGGCAATATATGATGCAGAGGCAACAGGCTATCTCCTGCTCAAGATGCTAAAAGATGCTCATGAAAAAGGTATTGTCTATCATGATCAGTTCAATGATTATATGGGGAAAGGCGACTCATACAAGCGCTCACGCCCATCTCACGTAACTTTGCTTGCGCAGAACGAAGAAGGGTTAAAGAATTTGTTTCAGCTGGTGACAAGGTCTCATTTGGAATACTTCTTCCGTGTACCGAGGATCCCCCGGTCACTGCTCCGCAAATACAGGAGCGGTATTCTCATAGGGTCAGGGTGCGACAAAGGTGAAGTCTTTGAAGGGATGATGCAGAAGGCTCCGGAAGAAGTGGAAGAAGTTGCCCGGTTTTATGATTATCTCGAGGTCCATCCGAAAGAAGTCTATCAGCACTTAATAGAACTGGAACTTATTCAATCCAATCAGAACCTGGAAGAAATCATCGGAAACATCGTTAAGCTTGGAGAAAAGCTGGACCTTCCGGTAGTGGCGACAGGAAACGTACATTATCTTAATCCTACAGATAAAGTTCATCGGGAGATTCTTGTCGGTTCACAGGGCGGAGCCAATCCGCTTAACCGCCACAAACTTCCTGATGTTCATTTTAGAACAACAAATGAAATGCTTGATTGTTTTTCATTCCTTGGGAAAGACAAAGCGAAAGAAATAGTTGTGACGAACACGAATAAAATCGCAGACTTAATCGAAGACGTTAAACCAATCAAAGATGATTTATATACTCCTAAAATCGAAGGTGCAGACGAAGAAATGCGCCGGATGAGTTATGCGATGGCAAAGAGTATCTACGGGGAGGAACTTCCTGAAATTGTCGAGGCAAGACTTGAAAAGGAATTGAAAAGCATTATTGGACATGGGTTTGCTGTTATCTATTTGATTTCGGCAAAACTTGTTAAAAAATCTCTGAGTGATGGATATCTGGTAGGGTCACGTGGATCGGTCGGCTCGTCCCTTGTGGCCACAATGACGGAAATCACGGAAGTTAACCCGCTGCCGCCTCATTATGTATGTCCATCATGCAAGCATTCAGAGTTCTTCGATGATGGATCAGTGGGGTCAGGGTTTGACCTTCCGAATAAGAAATGTCCTGAATGCGGAACTCAATTTAAAAAAGATGGACATGATATCCCTTTTGAAACTTTCCTTGGTTTTAAAGGAGATAAAGTCCCCGATATCGATTTGAACTTCTCCGGTGAGTACCAGCCGCAGGCGCATGACTATACAAAAGTCCTGTTCGGCGAGGATAACGTTTACCGTGCCGGTACTATTGGAACAGTAGCGGACAAAACGGCTTTCGGGTATGTAAAAGGATACGCTTCAGACAATAACCTGCAAATCAGGGGAGCGGAAGTCGACAGGCTGGCCAAAGGATGCACAGGTGTCAAGAGAACCACCGGTCAGCATCCAGGCGGAATCATCGTTGTACCTGATTATATGGATATTTTCGATTTTTCGCCTATCCAATTTCCGGCGGACGACAAAAACTCGGAATGGAAAACGACACATTTTGATTTCCACTCCATTCACGATAATTTGCTGAAACTTGATATACTTGGACACGATGATCCAACCGTCATCCGTATGCTTCAAGACTTATCCGGCATCGACCCTAAAACGATTCCTACAGATGACCCTGAAGTCATGAAGATTTTCAGCGGTACAGAGTCCCTTGGGGTTACTCAGGATCAGATTATGTGTAAAACTGGAACATTAGGTATTCCAGAGTTCGGAACACGATTTGTCCGGCAGATGCTCGAAGATACAAAACCGACTACCTTCTCTGAACTTGTTCAGATTTCCGGTCTTTCACATGGAACAGATGTATGGCTTGGAAATGCCCAGGAATTGATCCACAATAATATCTGTAACCTGAGTGAAGTTATCGGATGTCGTGATGATATCATGGTCTATTTGATTTATCAGGGCCTTGAACCTTCATTGGCGTTTAAAATAATGGAATTTGTCCGAAAAGGAAAGGGACTTCAGCCTGAATGGGAAGAGGAAATGGCCAAAAATGGTGTTCCCGGCTGGTATGTCGATTCCTGCAAAAAAATTAAATACATGTTCCCTAAAGCCCATGCTGCCGCCTATGTATTGATGGCTGTAAGGATCGCCTATTTTAAAGTCCACCATGCCCTGCTCTATTATTCTGCTTACTTTACTGTCCGTGCAGAAGACTTTGATATAGAAGCAATGGTGAGGGGAAGCCAGGCTGTCAAGGCAAAGGTTGAAGAAATCAACAGCAAGGGACTTGATGCTTCGCCAAAAGAAAAGAATACATTGACAGTGCTGGAACTTGCCTTGGAAATGTGTGAAAGGGGCTATAAATTCCAAAAGGTGGATTTATACAGATCTTCAGCGACAGAATTCGTTATTGATGGAGATTCGCTTATTCCACCGTTCAACGCTATACCCGGCCTTGGCACAAATGCGGCGATCAACATTGTCAATGCACGAAAAGAAGGAGAATTCCTTTCAAAGGAAGATCTTCAGCAAAGAGGAAGAGTATCCAAGACGATCATTGAGTACCTGACAAATCACGGCTGCCTTGATGCCCTTCCCGACCAGAACCAACTGTCCTTATTCTAATGCGGACCCTTGCCTGTCAAGGGTTTTGTTTGCAAAAAAATGTTGGTTATGGTATATTTTTATTGGAAATACTAATGATAACTCTGAAGAAAGAGTGGGGCGCCCCCACTCTTTCGTTGTTGATTAGGGATTTTTGCTTGACTGGATTCTATTTGTTCATCTTATGACAGAAACGAATCTTGCTCTGCCTTTCATCCCTCAAGCCGAAAGTCATCTTGTAGCAGGAATGATAAAATATCTTTCAAGTGGGTTTCGGATTAAGCCTGTCTGCAGCTGCTGCTGACAGGCTGGAGCCCTCACAGGTCTTTCAGGCTTGGTATCCAGACTAACGAGAGTTAAGGTGATAGACAGGGGTTGTGCAGCGAAGGTTGTGGCAATACCTGTCTATATTACTAGGCGTCCGATATTTTATTCGCTGGGAATGATTATTCCTGGTCCAAGATTTCTTTTTATAATCCAGGAGGTATGTATGAGTAAAATCACTGAACTCGTAGATGAACTCGTGACACCGATTTTAGATGACATGTCACTTGAATTGGTAGATGTTGAATATGTTAAAGAAGGCTCGAACTGGTTCCTGCGTGTATTTGTTGACAAAGACAGCGGAGTCGACATTGAGGAATGCGGAATCGTAAGTGAGCGGCTGAGTGAAAAACTGGATGAACTTGATCCGATCACCCACAATTACTTTCTTGAGGTTTCTTCTCCAGGGGCAGAACGCCCGCTGAAAAAAGAAAGGGACTTTGAGAAAGCGATCGGGAAAAATGTCCTGGTGAAAACATATGAACCTATCAATGGAGAAAAAGCGATTGAAGGGAAGCTCCTGTCTTATAATGGAGACTCTTTATCAATAGAAATGACAATCAAGACAAGGAAAAAGCAGGTAGACATTCCGATGGAAAAGGTAGCTAAAGCACGTCTGGCTGTCACTTTTTCATAAGACGGAAGGACCTTTATTAGAAGGGGGATGACATAATAATGAGTTCACAATTACTTGAGGCTCTTAATGTACTTGAAAAAGAAAAAGGCATCTCTAGGGATGTTATTATCGAAGCTATTGAAGCTGCCCTTGTTTCTGCTTACAAGCGAAACTTCAACCAGGCGCAGAATGTGAGGGTCGATCTTAATCTCGAAACGGGTTCCATGCGTGTATTTGCCCGCAAGGAAATCGTTGATGAAGTTTTTGACTCACGCCTCGAGATCTCCCTGGAAGATGCAAAACAAATCAACCCTGGTTATGACACAGGGGATGTAGTAGAGCTGGAGGTCACGCCTAAAGACTTCGGCCGAATTGCTGCACAAACAGCCAAACAGGTTGTAACACAGCGTGTAAGGGAAGCGGAACGCGGGATTATCTACTCTGAATTCGCTGACAGGGAAGAAGACATCATGACAGGTATCGTCCAAAGGCAGGACGGACGTTTTATTTATGTTGCGCTTGGAAAGATCGAAGCGCTTCTGCCGGTTAATGAGCAAATGCCCAACGAGTCATACAAACCGCATGACCGTATTAAGGTGTTTATTACAAAGGTGGAAAAAACAACAAAAGGACCGCAGATTTTTGTGTCAAGAACCCACCCAGGCCTGTTAAAAAGGTTGTTTGAAATTGAAGTGCCTGAGATTTTTGACGGAACAGTGGAAATTAAATCTGTTGCCCGGGAAGCAGGCGACCGTTCCAAAATTTCCGTGTCTGCCTCAAATGAGGAAATCGATTCTGTCGGAGCCTGTGTAGGTACCAGAGGAGCCCGTGTCCAGGCGATCGTAAATGAACTCAAAGGCGAGAAGATTGATATTGTCCAATGGTCTGAAGACCCTGTTACATTTGTCGCCAACGCTCTCAGTCCTTCCAAGGTATTGGATGTGCAAGTAGATGAAGACGCAAAGGCAACAAGGGTGGTTGTACCGGACTATCAGCTATCACTGGCAATCGGAAAAAGAGGCCAGAATGCACGCCTTGCTGCAAAATTGACAGGCTGGAAAATTGACATCAAGAGTGAAACAGATGCCCGTGAATTAGGCCTGTATCCAAGCAGCGACGAGCCGCTTCTTCCTGTTAATGAAGAAGAGGATTATGAAGATAATTCTTCCGAAGATCTGGAATAAAGGTGATAGTGATGAGTACTCATAAGAAAATTCCTTTAAGAAAGTGCTTGGCCACAGGGGAAATGAAACCAAAGAAAGAAATGATCAGGATCGTTCGGTCAAAGGAAGGCGAAGTATCCGTTGACCAGACGGGCAAGAAATCAGGGAGAGGGGCATACCTTTCGAAAACAGAGGATGCCATTCTCACAGCAAAGAAGAAAAATGCAATAGCCAATCAATTACAGACAAAAGTGGATGATTCGATTTACGATGAACTGCTGGCGCTGGTGGAAAAGGAGTAATTCACGATTATATGAATCAGGAAAATCGATGGATGTCTCTGCTAGGATTGGCCAATCGGGCACGCAAAGTGATCTCAGGCGAAGAGCTTGTTATTAAGGAAATCAGAAACAACCGGGCTAAAGTCGTTCTGCTTGCAGGCGATGCATCTGATAATACCAGAAAAAAAATCACCGATAAATGCAGCTACTACAAAGTTCCTGTTTATCAAGTGGAAGACAGAGGTGTTCTCGGAAGGGCAATCGGAAAAGAAGCAAGGGTAACCATTGCTGTACTCGATGCCGGTTTTGCAAGTAAGATTTCCAAGCTGCTCGATGAATCTCAATGGGGGTGAACATATGAGCAAATTACGTATATATGAATACGCAAAAAAACATAACGTTTCAAGCAAAGACGTTATTTCCAAACTGAAAGAAATGAATATTGAAGTATCAAATCATATGGCAACACTGGAGGACGACACCGTTAACAAACTAGACAAGTCTTATGGAGGAAAATCTGAAGGTTCTGCTTCAGCTAATACTCCAAATAAAGAAGCAGCAAATAGCAGCACACCGGCAAACCGCGATGGCAAAAAGCCTGAACAGTCAGGCCAGTCAAAAGATAAAAAAGGGTTTAACAATAATAAAAAAGGTAAAAACAACAATAAGCCCAACAACAAGAACAATAATAATAACAACAGAAACAACAACAGAGGCAGCCAGAATACCAACAGCCAGCCTCAAAAGAAAAAGGAAAAAGAGCTTCCAGAAAAAATCACTTTCACAGAATCTCTTACTGTTGCCGAAATGGCGAAAAAATTACACCGCGAGCCTTCTGAAATCATCAAGAAGCTGTTCATGCTCGGTGTAATGGCAACAATAAACCAAGAGCTTGAGAAGGAAGCGATTGAACTTGTCGCTGCTGAGTATGGTGTAGAAGTAGAGGAAGAAATCCTTGTCGATACATCTGATCTGGAAGTATACTTCACAGAAGACTCTGAAGCAGACCAGGTGGAACGACCATCTGTAGTAACCATCATGGGTCACGTTGACCACGGTAAAACGACGCTTTTGGACTCTATCAGAAACACAAAAGTAACCGAAGGGGAAGCGGGCGGAATCACGCAGCATATCGGTGCTTATCAGATTGTTGAGAATGGCAAAAAAATCACGTTCCTTGATACACCTGGACATGCTGCTTTCACCACTATGCGTGCCCGCGGAGCTCAAGTTACGGATATTGCCATCATCGTCGTAGCAGCTGACGACGGCGTAATGCCGCAGACGGTTGAAGCCATCAACCATGCCAAAGCCGCAGAAGTTCCTATCATTATTGCAGTAAACAAAATGGATAAAGAAGCAGCGAACCCTGACCGTGTCATGCAGGAACTTACCGAGTATCAGCTTGTTCCTGAAGCATGGGGCGGCGACACAATCTTCGTACCGCTTTCTGCCCTGAAAGGCGAGGGCATCGATGACCTTCTTGAAATGATCCTGCTTGTAACTGAAGTGGAAGAATTAAAAGCTAATCCTAACCGCCTGGCTCAAGGTACTGTCATTGAAGCAGAACTTGATAAAGGCCGTGGATCAGTAGCAACCCTGCTTGTTCAAAATGGAACGCTGAGAGTCGGTGATCCGATTGTAGTCGGCACCACATTTGGCCGTGTACGTGCAATGGTCAATGATATCGGCCGCCGAGTAAAAGAAGCCGGCCCTTCAACCCCTGTTGAAATCACTGGATTGAATGATGTGCCTCAAGCAGGCGACAGATTCGTCGTGTTCGAAGATGAAAAAACAGCACGTTCCGTAGGGGAAAACCGTGCGCAGCAAGCCCTGCAAGCGCAGCGTGGTGAAAAATCACGTGTCAGCCTTGATAACCTGTTTGAACAGATGAAACAAGGTGAAATGAAAGACCTTAATATTGTCATGAAAGCGGATGTTCAAGGATCTGCAGAAGCTTTGGCTGCTTCACTTCAGAAAATAGAAGTTGAAGGAGTTAATGTTAAAATCATCCACACCGGTGTCGGTGCATTAAATGAATCAGACATCACTCTTGCCGCTGCATCGAATGCAATTGTCATTGGCTTTAATGTAAGGCCGGATGTCAATGCTAAGCGTGCGGCCGATGCAGAGGGTGTAGAAATCCGTCTTCACCGTATCATTTATAAGGTCATTGAAGAGATTGAATCTGCAATGAAAGGTATGCTTGATCCTGAATTTGAAGAGAAAATCATCGGCCAGGCAGAAGTGCGCCAAACATTTAAAGTGTCTAAAGTCGGAACAATTGCGGGAAGCTATGTAACAGACGGGAAAATTACCCGTGACAGCGGTGTCCGCGTAATCCGTGATGGAGTCGTCGTATATGAAGGCGAACTCGATGTCCTGAAACGATTTAAAGACGACGTGAAAGAAGTTGCCACTAACTATGAGTGCGGTATCACAATCAAGAACTTCAACGATATCAAAGAAGGAGATATCATTGAAGCCTTCGTAATGCAGGAAATCAAAAGATAATGATCGCTTATGTGGAATGTGAGTTTATTATCCATGATTCTCATTCTCTTAAGGACAAAAGATCGGTGCTTCAGCGGGTGTTAACCCGCTTGAAGCAAAAATACAATGTAGCGGTGTCTGAAATTGACCACCAGGATGTTTGGCAGAGGACAAGAATAGCCATTGTCACTGTGTCGTCATCCAGTCAATCGGCCCGCGCAGTGATTGACAGTGCTCTGAAGCTGACTGATTCATTTCCCGAATGGGAAAGAGGGGAAACAGTACACGAACTTCTTTAATCCCACAGACTTCAGATATAAACCAGGAAGTTAAGAGGTGATATTGATGAGCCATCGTTCTAACCGTGTTGGCGAGCAGATGAAAAAGGAGCTCAGCGATATTATCGGACGAAAAATCAAAGATCCAAGAATTGGCTTTGTTACAGTGACTGATGTAGAAGTATCAGGAGATCTGCAGCAGGCCAAGGTGTTTATAACCGTCCTCGGAGATGAGGAGCAGAGGGAAAACACTTTGAAGGGATTGGCAAAAGCTAAAGGATTTATTCGTTCGGAAATCGGACAGCGAGTTCGTTTGCGTAAAACACCTGAACTCATTTTTGAATTTGATGAATCGATCAACTATGGAAATCGCATCGAATCATTGCTTAAAAAGATTCAAGATGAACCTGAAGAAAAGCAGGACTGATTTTCCGCGAGGAAACAGCTGCTTGCTTCATCAATGGACAAGGGCTGACCAATTAATTCTGGTCAGCCTTTTTATTTGGTACATAATACTAACATGACCATAAGCGGGCTGCATGGGATCAAGAATGTGGTTTTCAGCCCAAGAAGATGTCTCCAAGCGAGCAGCATGGGTACATGAAAACAGTGTTCAGCCCAAGAAGAGGTCTCCAAGAGAGAGCAAACAAAAAAAGGAAGGCAGGGAAAGACATGAATGGAATATTACCATTATGGAAGCCGAGAGGGATGACTTCGCATGACTGCGTCTTTAAAGTCAGAAAGATTTTAAGGACAAAGAAGGTTGGTCATACTGGAACACTTGATCCTGAAGTGACTGGTGTCCTGCCGCTATGCATCGGCAGGGGAACAAAGATTGCCGAATACATAATGAACGGAGGAAAAGCTTATGAAGGAGAAGTCACCATAGGCAGGGCCACGACAACTGAAGATGCCTGGGGTGAAACAGTTTCAGAGAAAAAGGTAAGTGAACCATTTAGCAGGGAAAAGGTTTTAGAAACGCTTAATATGTTCCAGGGAGAAATTACCCAGACACCTCCCATGTTTTCCGCTGTCAAAGTGAACGGAAAGAGGCTGTATGAGTATGCAAGGGAAGGGAAAGTGATTGACCGCCCAAGCAGAAAAGTAATCATTCATCACATTGAATTGCTGGATGATCGAGAGGTCTTTGAAGGGGAAAGCATTAGTTTTAGATTCAGGGTTTCCTGCAGCAAGGGTACCTATATCAGGACTCTGGCAGTAGAGATCGGTGAAAAGCTTGGTTATCCAGCCCATATGTCTCAACTATGCAGAGTGCGCTCTGCTGCATTTGAGGAAAAAGATTGTGTCACTTTTGAAGAACTAGAAGAACTGGCAGGTTCAGGTGAGGCTGAAAAAACATTATTCCCCATTGAAACGGGAATCTCTCATTTGCCGAAATGGAATTTAAGTGATACATTAGCTATGAAAGTCAAGAACGGAGCAGTGCTTGAGATGCCGAATGATTGGCCGGATGACCAAGTTGCTATGAACCATGATGGCAGGACATTAGCGATCTATCAGGCTCATCCAGAGAAAAAGGGCATCATTAAGCCTGTAAAAGTATTATTCAATGATTAGCGAAAATAGGTGAGATAACATGAAGGTTATTACGGTCCATCATCCCCATTCTTTCGTTCCAGAGGATTTTCCTCCTTTGTCAATGGCACTGGGGTATTTTGACGGAGTCCATAGAGGACATCAGAAGGTGATCAAAACAGCTATCAAGGAAGCGGGAGAAAGCGGCCTGAGCACCGCTGTCATGACATTCGATCCTCACCCTTCAGTGGTTTTGGGACGAAAGCATAAGCATGTACACTATATTACACCGCTTCAGGACAAGATTAAGCTGATGGAAGAGCTGGGAGTAGAATATTTATTCATTGTCAGGTTTACATCGGATTTTGCCAATCTCCATCCTCAAGAGTATGTTGATCAGTATATAATTAACTTGAATGTACATCATGTTTCCGCAGGTTTTGACTTTTCCTATGGAAAGCTTGGAAAAGGGAACATGGAAACGCTTCAATTCCATTCAAGAGATAAATTCTCCTATACAACAGTGAACAAACTGACAGACCATGAAGAGAAAATCAGTTCAACTTTGATCAGGAAATCACTGGCTGAAGGAGAAGCAGAAAAGGTGGAACATCTCCTCGGCCGTTATTATTCTACTTCTGGAACGGTCATTCATGGAGATAAGCGGGGAAGAAAAATCGGATTCCCAACAGCCAATATAGAACTTTCCGATGATTACATCATACCAAAGCTCGGGGTTTATGCAGTGCGGATTTTTGTGCAGAATCACTGGCATAATGGAGTGGCCAACCTTGGATATAAGCCCACGTTCAATAATCCGGACGATAAGGTCCTGTCCATAGAGGTTCATATCTTTGACTATAACTCCTCTATCTATGGAGAAGAAGTAAAAGTAGAATGGCATAAGTATATTCGATCAGAGCAAAAATTCAATGGAATCCAGCAATTGATTGCACAAATCGAAAAGGATAAACAGGAAGCTGTATCATACTTTGAAAAATTATTAGTTTAGACTTGATTTATAGTAGAAAAAGTAGTATTCTAATTAACGTATGACAATGAACCTTTACTTGGCAGCTCGATTCACCAACGGCTTGCTGGGTCACAGGGGATTTTGAAAGAATATTAGGAGGTGAAACGGATGGCTATCACACAAACACGTAAAAATGAATTAATCAATGAGTACAAAACTCATGAGAACGATACTGGATCTGCAGAAGTTCAAATCGCTATCCTTACAGAAGAAATTAACACTCTGAACGACCACTTGCGTACGCATAAGAAAGACCACCACTCTCGTCGCGGTCTTTTGAAAATGGTAGGACGTCGTCGTAATCTTTTAACGTACCTGCGTAATAAAGATGTTGCGCGCTACCGTGATTTGATCAACAAATTAGGTTTACGCCGATAAGTGACTCAAAAGCGGGATTTTTTTCCCGCTTTTTATTTAGGTTTAAGGCACTCGCTATAATGGGAATACTGCTAACCAAACAATCAAGAATGAAGCAGCAAAAAGCTTTTGCTTTTTCATTTTTGATTGTTTACTTTCAAACTTGGAAGTATGCGGATTTTTCGCTGGCTAGTATTTTCATTAGTGCTGCTGGAGACTTTATAATTCTGGAAAGGGAAAGCAGCGGGAATATTCCCATCCAGGATAAGTCACAATACATATAAAAGTCGTTCATTCAATTAAAAATGTATATAACTGCTTCAAGGGTATGAGAGAAACCGAATACTCTTAATTGAGAAGTAAAGAGAGGGGTTCATTATGGAACAGGAAACAAAAGAATTTTCCATAGATTGGGCAGGCAGGAAGTTAACAGTAGAGTATGGTCAGTTGGCTAAGCAGGCCAACGGTGCAGCAATGATCCGTTACGGAGATACAGCTGTACTAAGCACGGCAACAGCATCGAAGAGTCCAAAGCCGCTTGATTTCTTCCCGCTGACGGTCAATTACGAAGAGCGTTTATATGCTGTAGGTAAAATTCCAGGAGGTTTCATCAAGCGTGAAGGACGCCCAAGTGAAAGAGCCATTTTGGCAAGCCGCTTGATTGACCGTCCGATCCGTCCGCTGTTCGCGGATGGTTTCAGGAATGAAGTACAGGTGATCAGCATGGTCATGAGTGTGGATCAGGACTGTTCTTCTGAAATGGCGGCAATGTTTGGATCTTCCCTTGCATTGACTCTATCCGATATCCCATTCCAAGGGCCGATTGCAGGAGTGCAGGTTGGTTTGATCCAGGGCGATTTCATTATCAATCCGAACGTGGAACAGCTTGAAAAAAGTGAAATCAACCTGATCGTTGCCGGAACAAAAGATGCCATCAACATGGTTGAAGCAGGTGCTAACGAAGTTCCTGAAGAAACGATGCTTGAAGCGATTATGTTCGGACATGAAGAAATTAAAAGATTGATTTCCTTCCAGGAAGAAATTGCTGCCCAAGTTGGCAAAGAAAAGATTGAAGTTGAACTCTATCAAATCGACCAGGAACTTGAAATGGAAGTTCGCGGCATATGTGAAGAAGATATGATCAAAGCGATTCAAGTGCAGGAAAAGCATGCCCGTGAAGCAGCGATCAAAGAAGTGAAAGATGAAGTCATCGCTAAATTCGAAGAGAAAGAAGCTGGCGATGATCAGCTTAAGCAGGTTAAACAGGTACTGGACAAGCTGGTCAAAGGTGAAGTCCGCCGTTTGATAACTGAAGAGAAGCTTCGTCCTGATGGCCGCGGCCTTGATGAAATCCGCCCGCTTGCATCCCAAGTAGGCCTTCTTCCAAGAACTCACGGTTCTGGTTTGTTCACACGCGGACAGACTCAGGCGTTAAGCATTTGTACCCTTGGTGCTCTTGGAGATGTACAGGTACTTGACGGCTTGGGTCTTGAAGAGTCAAAGCGGTTTATGCACCATTACAATTTCCCATTATTCAGTGTGGGTGAAACAGGTTTCCTACGCGGACCTGGACGCCGTGAAATCGGGCATGGTGCACTGGGTGAAAGAGCACTAGAGCCAATCATTCCAAATGAGAAGGACTTCCCTTATACAATCCGCCTTGTTTCCGAAGTGTTGGAATCTAATGGGTCAACCTCCCAAGCGAGTATCTGCGCAAGTACTCTTGCGATGATGGATGCCGGAGTGCCGATCAAAGCACCTGTAGCCGGTATCGCCATGGGCCTTATTCAATCAGGGGAACATTATTCAATCCTGACTGATATCCAAGGAATGGAAGACCATTTAGGGGACATGGACTTTAAGGTAGCAGGTACTTCTAAAGGAGTAACAGCATTGCAGATGGATATCAAAATTGAAGGTCTTTCAAGGGAGATTCTTGAAGAAGCACTTCAACAGGCCAAGAGCGGCCGTATGCATATCTTAGACAGCATGCTTTCAACAATCTCTGAATCACGCGGACAATTATCACAATACGCGCCTAAGATTCTTATGATGGCGATCAATCCGGATAAAATCAGGGATGTTATTGGGCCGAGCGGAAAACAAATCAATAAGATTATTGAAGAAACCGGCGTAAAAATTGACATCGAACAAGATGGTACTGTATTCATCTCTTCCATTGATGAAGAAATGAATAAAAAGGCTAAAAAGATCATCGAGGATATCGTTCGTGAAGTAGAAGTCGGGCAGTTATATCTTGGTAAAGTGAAACGTATCGAGAAATTCGGAGCTTTTGTTGAAATCTTCAACGGAAAAGACGGCTTGGTTCATATCTCTGAACTGGCTGAAGAGCGAATCGGAAAAGTTGAGGATGTCGTCAGCATCGGTGACGAACTGCTGGTGAAAGTGACTGAAATCGATCGTCAAGGACGTGTCAACCTTTCTCGTAAAGCGGTAATCAAAGAGCAGCGCGAAAAGGCGGAACAAGCTGAAAAATAAGAAAAGATAATGATTGAAGCTGGCCATTATGGTCAGCTTCTTTCTTATAAGAAAAAAGATCGGTTTAGAATGAAACCGAAAAAAGAAAGCATCCACGAAGGGTTAATGAGTTCCCTGCAGTGGCAGCGCTGACTGCTTTTAACCGACTGTTTTCTATGTTAATGGAGAAGCAGCTCTCATCTTTCTCCCTAGTGTACTAGGGCTGTCCTTTTTGAGATTCACGTTAAATAGCAGCAAAGTTCAAAATCACTTAGCTAGAAGATGTGCGATATGTTAAAAAGAAGTCCTGCCAAGAGACATGTCTGTACATATGAAGCTGTCTATAAGGATATAAGGATGCTGATAAAACTGTTTTGTGGATCCATATGGGCAATCGCTGCTGTCCCTCTGCAAGTGAAACACATTTCTCCACCCCCGTCTGAACACCCAGGGTTCTACCTTGTCCTTCTTTTTCATATGTTGTAGGGATAAGAAAGGGTGATCAATAGATGAATTTTAAGGTACTGACCGGCATAGCTGTCTGCATCGCTCTGGCCATATTATCAGTTAGCAATCCAATGACAGCACAATATGTCAAGAGTTTGAAAGAACCGGCGGTGGCTGTGGATTCCAAGCCTGGAGACTTGATGGTGAAAATTAAATCAGAAGCAGAAAAATATGAAGTTTCCCCAATAGATGCGAAGAATGATCCTGTCTGGAAAGGAACACCAGGATATAATGGTTTAAAGGTGAATATTCAAAGTTCTTATGAGAAAATGAAGAAAGAGGGCAAATTTGACAGTGAAAGGCTTGTTTTCGAACAGGTTCCGCCAGAAACTCATCTATCAAACCTTCCGCCGCTTCCTATATATAGAGGAAATCCGGAAAAACCTATGGCTTCGTTTATCATCAATGTAGCATGGGGAAATGAATACATACCGGATATGCTGGCTGTCTTGAAGAAGCACCAGATATATGCCACTTTCTTTTTGGAAGGAAGATGGGTTAAACAGAATCCGGAACTTGCAAAGATGATTGCAGAGTCGGGACATGAAATAGGAAATCATTCTTTCTCCCACCCCAAAATGGAAACCTTAACTCCTCAAAAAATCAGGGAGGAAATGTCAAAAACCAATGAAATCATTGAAGCAACAACCGGTAGAAGAGTAAGTCTTTTCGGTCCCCCAAGTGGCGGGTTTAACGATGAAGTTGTAAAGATTGCGGATGAGCTCAAAATGAAAACGATATTGTGGAGTGTTGATACAATAGACTGGCAAAAACCCTCCCCAAATGTCATAGTAGAAAGAGTCACTTCAAAATTGCATAATGGTGCGCTCATTTTGATGCATCCCACAGCTTCTACATCATCGGCGCTGCCCTCGCTTATAATGGCAATCAAACAAAAAGAATTAAGAATTGGAACAGTCTCTAGTTTACTGAAGGAAGAAAGAATTATAAAAACAGGAAATAATTCTCTCCTAAAAGGAAAAAGTAATGATAAGAACTAGCAGATGTTGACAACATGAACAGGAGGAATTTTTTTGATTAAGAAATATACATGCTCAAATGGTCTAAGAATTGTTCTGGAGGAAATTCCAACTGTCCGCTCGGTGGCGATCGGTATCTGGATCGGTACTGGTTCACGCCATGAGAATAAAGAAAACAACGGTATTTCCCACTTTTTGGAACACATGTTTTTCAAAGGTACGGAAACCCGCAGTGCTCGTGATATCGCTGAATCTTTCGACAGCATCGGAGGACAGGTAAATGCGTTTACCTCTAAAGAATATACCTGCTATTATGCAAAGGTACTTGATAATCACGCGAAATATGCCCTTGATACACTTGCGGATATGTTCTTTAACTCGGCATTCGACGAAGAGGAATTGAAGAAAGAAAAGAACGTCGTGTATGAAGAAATCAAGATGTATGAAGATACTCCGGATGATATTGTCCATGATGTGCTGAGCAAGGCGGTATATGAAACCCATCCGCTGGGCTATCCGATCCTGGGAACCGAAGAAACTCTTGATACATTCAATGGCCATACATTAAGGGAGTACATGCACAACATGTACACTCCTGACGATGTAGTCATTTCAGTAGCTGGAAATGTGGATGCTTCGTTCATTAAAGAAGTTGAAGATCTTTTTGGGAAATATGAAGGCGGAAAAGGGCATGAGAAAAATGAGGCTCCTTCATTCCACCAGAATAAAATTTCCAAAAAGAAAGAAACAGAACAGGCTCACTTATGCCTTGGCTATCCAGGGCTGCAAATCGGCCATGAAGATGTCTACAGCTTAATCGTTTTGAATAATGTGCTGGGAGGCAGCATGTCTTCCCGCCTGTTCCAGGAAGTGCGCGAACAGAGGGGGCTAGCTTATTCCGTGTTTTCCTATCATTCAGCTTATGAAGACAGCGGGATGCTCACCATCTACGGCGGTACCGGAGCAAAGCAGTTGAACCAGTTGTTTGATACCATTCAATCCACTCTTACTACTTTAACAGCTGAAGGAATCACTTCAAAAGAATTGGCCAACAGCAAAGAGCAGTTGAAAGGAAACTTAATGCTCAGCCTTGAAAGCACAAACAGCCGGATGAGCAGGAATGGAAAAAATGAATTGCTGCTTAAAAAACACCGGACTCTGGATGAAATTGTTGAGGAAATCGATGGAGTTTCCATTGACAGGGTTAACAATCTGGGGAAAGAAATCTTCAGTAACGATTTTTCTGCCGCTCTTATCAGTCCTGATGGGCAAATGCCTTCCAATATAAAGAAAGCCTGACTACAAGCTTCGGCCTTTAAAGGGGTCGGAGCTTTTTGCTTTTCTATCTGATAAAAAATCCAAGTAATTTTCAACATTACTTCTAAAATGGAAAAGCACTTTATACATTTAGTATAAGGATAAATATATTAGGCTGGCTCTCGAAAGGGCTACATTACTGAAAAGCGGGTGACTCAAATGCGTCTTAGTGAACTAAGCGGGAAGGAAATAGTGGACTACAAGAAAGCTGAACGATTGGGTGTGCTTGGACAGACAGACTTGGAATTCAATGAACGGACAGGTCAAATCAACGCCTTGGTGATTCCTACAGGCAAATGGATGAGAAAGCAGAGCGCTGAAATCAGGGTGCCCTGGCATCAAATCCGGACAATTGGATCTGATATGATCATATTAGAAGTAGCGGAAGATTAAGAGACCAAAAGCCTCCTTGCCAAAGGAGGCTTTTTTGATGGACTTGAGAACCAATGGAAATGCCGGGGATGCCAGAGAGCTATGAGTGTGGTAATAAAGAAACCTCCCTTCAAAAATAAGAGAGAGCTCTCTCTTTATTTATTGAAATTTTTTTACAGTTAGAATGAACTTGATAATTGACCGGCCTATGGATACATGAGTGAGCTGTTTTCAAGCAACTCATGTCCTCAAGAGAGTGAGGTGGATACACGAGTTTGGTCCTTTCAAACAGCTCATGTTCTCAAGAGAGTGAGGTGGATACACGAGTGAGCCCTTTTCAAGCAGCTCATGTCCTCAAAAGAGTGAGGTGGATACACGAGTGAACGGTTTTCAAGCAGCTCATGTCCTCAAGAGAGTGAGGTGGATACACGAGTTTGGTCCTTTCAAGCAGCTCATGTCCTCGAGAGTGCGAGGTAGATACAAGAGGGAGCTGTATTCAGTCCCTCCGTGTCCATAAAGAAGCAATGTGCAGACAAAAGTGAGTGCTTTCCAGGCAGACCCACGTTCTCAGTCAGAAAGAACTAATGTACAACTAATTAGCTTGAGTTTGCCAGGATAAGCAATAATAGCTGTACTTGTATTTCACCCAGCTGAGCCTGCACAGGATTCAAAGTGATTTTAACAAATCATTTACCTTGAATTTGTTATCCGAACTGCGGTTTTATCTCCCGGGACATCCCCAATTCCCCTGGAATTATGGTTATTTTTCTTGCGCCACTCACCCATCTCCTTTACCCTTCATACAATGTTGAAGTGATAAACCTTTGCAGGTGGCAACGCGATTACGTTAAAAGAAGGTGAAAGCATTGATGTTGACTGGAATGCAGATCGCAGTCTTAGGCGGAGATGCTCGTCAACTCGAGATTATTCGTAAGCTTACAGAACTCGATGCGAAAATATCCTTGATAGGATTTGAGCAATTGGACCATGCATTTACAGGTGCGGTTAAAGAAAAGATAGATGAAGTCGAATTCAACGCCGTTGATGCGATCATCCTCCCGGTACCCGGAACGAACCTGGAGGGAGAAATCGAAACGATTTTTTCTAATGAAAAGATAAAACTTACTGAAGAAGCTCTAAAGGAAACTCCTTCACATTGCAAGATTTATTCAGGGATCACGAACAAGTACCTGAGCGAAATTACCTCTTCTGCAGAGAGAGAGCTGATACAGCTTTTTGAGAGGGATGATGTGGCAATATATAATTCCATCCCAACTGTAGAAGGAACGATCATGATGGCTATCCAGCATACGGACTTTACCATTCATGGCTCAAATCTGATCGTTTTAGGCCTTGGGCGTGTTGGAATGAGTGTAGCGCGGACGTTTCATCACTTAGGAGCGAGGGTGAAGGTTGGAGCCAGAAAGAGCGAGCATTTGGCACGCATCACCGAAATGGGGCTGATCCCGTTCCATATGGATGATCTTGAACAGGAAGTCAGTAATAGTGACATGCTTATTAATACGATACCCGCCCAAGTAGTGACGGCTGGAGTCATAGCAAAGATGCCGGCCCACACGCTTATAATCGATTTGGCATCTAAGCCAGGGGGGACCGACTTCCGATATGCAGAAAAACGTGGAGTGAAAGCTCTTCTTGCCCCGGGGCTGCCTGGCATTGTGGCTCCTAAATCAGCTGGACAGATTCTGGCGAACGTTTTGTCACAGCTGTTGCTTAATGATTTAACATCACGAAAGGAGTAATGAATATGAGTGTGAAAGGAAAACGTATCGGATTCGGCTTAACTGGATCACATTGTACCTATGATGCAGTCTTCCCAGAGATTGAAAGACTGGTGAACGAAGGAGCAGAAGTCATCCCGGTCGTTACTTCTACCGTTAAAAACACGGTTACAAGATTTGGAGATGGCGAAGACTGGATTCAGAGAATTGAAGAGGTAACAGGAAATAAGGTAGTCGATACTATAGTCAAAGCAGAGCCTCTGGGTCCCAAACTGCCGCTTGATTGTATGGTCATTGCTCCTTTAACCGGAAATTCAATGAGCAAGTTTGCGAACGCGATGACGGATTCTCCTGTGCTGATGGCTGCAAAAGCGACATTGAGAAATCACCGGCCGGTTGTTGTAGGTATATCAACGAACGATGCATTAGGACTTAATGGTGTAAACTTGATGAGACTGATTTCTGCGAAAGATATTTACTTCATTCCGTTCGGGCAGGATGATCCCGAAAAGAAACCTAAATCGATGGTTGCCAGAATGTCCCGCTTAGTGGAAACAGTGGAGGCGGCTCTTGAAGGAAAACAACTTCAGCCGGTAGTGGTCGAAAAATACCTGGATAGTTAACAGCAGCTTCCCTAGTACGAAGATTTTATAGAATCCAAGATTATGCCGCTCCAGTCAGGGGGCGGTTTTGGCTTGCCCTGGAGGGGAAGGGAGTTAATGCTAAAAACGGAAAGCAGACATACGGACTTCCTGACACAGCCAGCGAACCGAAATATTCCAGATGCGTTTCAACAAAAAATCATATTGTCCGATTATTGTTTATGTTAAAATACTCTTTATCACGGTAAATGATTAAAATGTTAATTATACCGAATTTTAAAATAAACAAGGCTTTCTATATTAGTTTTCGCAACATTTCATTCCTGGCAGCGGCAATACGTTTGTTTCTTATCGCAGGAGGCTTAGGGGTGTGCTCCTTGAGTTTTTTCGGGGATCAAGAATGAGTTGAAATTACTGCAAGCAAAGCTGCTGGACTTAAATGCAGGAAGAATGTGATGAAAACAGTGAAAGCTAAGGATCTATGGTCTGGGAGGAGAATGAAGTATGAATTCGAATGGATTTCATGTAGCAGTTGTCGGCGCAACAGGTGCGGTCGGACAGCAGATGATCAAAACACTGGAGAGCAGGGATTTTCCTATTGAAAAGCTGACTCTTTTATCTTCAGCTCGTTCTGCGGGCAAGAAAGTTGCTTATAAAGGGACAGAAATCACCGTTCAAGAAGCTAAAGCGGAAATATTTGATGATATTGATATTGCTTTGTTCAGTGCTGGAGGCAGCGTGTCTAAGGAACTCGCACCACAAGCGGCCAAACGCGGGGCTGTCTGTATCGATAATACGAGTGCATTCCGAATGGATCCGAATGTCCCTTTGGTAGTGCCTGAGGTGAATGAAGAAGAAATCAGAAATCATAAAGGAATTATCGCAAATCCGAACTGCTCCACTATCCAAATGGTTGCAGCTTTAGAACCTGTCAGAGAAAAATACGGATTGGAAAAAGTGATTGTATCTACTTATCAAGCGGTTTCCGGAGCCGGAGCGGCTGCAATCGATGAACTGCATGAGCAATCTCAGGCGATTTTGAATGGAGAAGAGCCAAAAGCAGAAGTACTTCCGGTTAAAAGCGGGAAGAAACATCACCAGATTGCTTTCAATGCCATTCCGCAAATTGATAACTTTGAAGAGAATGGCTATACATTTGAAGAGATGAAGATGATAAATGAAACGAAGAAAATCATGGCGATGCCTGACCTTAAGGTTGCGGCTACATGTGTAAGGCTTCCGATAGTCACAGGACATTCTGAAAGTGTATATTTTGAGATTAAAGATGATAATGTCAAAGTAGAAGATATCCAGACACTCTTAAAGAATGCACCTGGCATCGTACTTCAGGACTCTCCTGAAGATCAGCTGTATCCTATGCCGGCAAATGCAGTCGGCAGCAACGATATCTTTGTAGGAAGAATCAGGAGAGATCTGGATGACAGCCGCGGATTCCATATGTGGGTAGTTTCAGATAATCTGCTGAAGGGTGCAGCTTGGAACTCTGTTCAGATTGCCGAAAGCCTGATAAAACTAAGTTTAATTAAAAAGAAATAACAGCTTTTTTGAGGCTCATCCAGTAGTATATACCGTATCTTCCATGAAACAGTTGCAGTAAGGCCTCTTGTTTTTATATTTTAAAAACATCGGGGTGTAGAAATGAAAATAATTGTTCAAAAGTATGGAGGAACATCGGTCCGTGATGATAAAGGGCGTTCAAAAGCAGCCGGGCATGTGGCAAAAGCAATTGAAGAAGGTTTCAAGGTGGTCGTGGTGGTATCTGCCATGGGAAGAAAAGGGGAGCCATACTCAACAGATACATTGCTCTCTTTAATCAATGGCAAGGATACTAAGGTCAGTAACCGCGAACAAGATGTACTTCTATCTTGCGGGGAGACAATTTCCACAATTGTATTTACGAACCTGCTGCTGGAGATGGGAATCAAGGCAGCGGCTTTGACAGGAGCACAAGCAGGCTTCCGCACAAACAATGACCATACCAACGCAAAAATCACTGAAATGAGATGTGACCGGCTGCTCTCTGAATTAAAAGAAAACCAAGCTGTTGTAGTGGCTGGATTTCAGGGGGTCTCACCCAATGGAGATGTAACGACTATCGGCCGGGGCGGAAGCGATACATCTGCTGCAGCTTTAGGCGCAGCTTTAAGAGCAGAGTGGGTGGATATATTTACAGATGTCGAGGGGATCATGACCGCTGATCCACGAGTTACGGATAAAGCAAGGCCGCTTTCCGTTATTTCATACAACGAAGTGTGCAACCTTGCCAATCAGGGAGCTAAGGTAATTCACCCTCGCGCAGTAGAAATTGCCATGGATGCAAGAATCCCTCTTCGGATCCGTTCCACTTATTCAGAAAACCTTGGCACATTGGTGACTTCGCTGGAGAAAAAAAGGGAAAAAGGGCTGGAGAACGGGACGATTACCGGCATAGCGCATGTCGGAGGTCTCTCACAAATTAAAGTCTTCGCCAAGAAAGAGCAGTATAATCTTCAGTCAGAAGTATTTAAGGCGATGGCTAACGAGAATATATCGGTCGACTTTATCAACATATCGCCTCAAGGAGTCATTTACACGGTACCATCAGAACTGACCTCAAGGGCTTTCCATGTTCTAAAGAAATTGGGACACGAACCTTTGATTGAAACCGAGTGTGCGAAGGTATCAGTTGTTGGGGCAGGAATGAAGGGGGTTCCGGGGGTGACAGCCGGAATTGTTACAGCGCTGTCAGAGAACAACATCCGCATTCTGCAATCTGCAGACAGCCACACAACCATCTGGGTACTGATAAAAGAAAAAGATCTCAAAACCGCAGTGAATTCTCTTCATGACTCTTTTCAATTAGAGGCGGAAGAGGGTAAACTAAGTATAGAAGAATAAAAAGGAGTGGAGAACAGTGCATTTTGGGCGTGTATCTACAGCAATGGTTACACCATTCGATAATAAGGGAAATATTGATTTTCCAAAAACAACATTACTAGTAAACTACTTGATCGAAAACGGCAGTGATTCTTTAGTTGTCGGAGGGACGACAGGAGAGTCTCCGACTTTATCACAAGAAGAGAAACTAGCGCTTTTCCGGCACGTAGTGAAAGCAGTGAATGGAAGGGTCCCGGTCGTGGCGGGAACGGGAAGCAACAATACTTATGCATCCGTGGAGTTTACGAAAAAAGCTGTCGAAACGGGAATCGACGCCATCATGGTCGTTGTGCCTTATTACAATAAACCCAGCCAGGAAGGTATGTACCAGCACTTCAAGACAATTGCTGAAGCCACTGAGCTTCCTGTCATGCTATATAATGTGCCAGGCCGGGCAGTAGCAAAAATTGCTCCTGAAACGGTCATCAGGCTTTCTGAAATAAGCAATATCACAGCCGTCAAAGAGGCGAGCGGGGATTTGGATGCAATGACCGAAATCATCGCCAATACTCCTGATGACTTTCTCTTATACAGCGGAGATGACGGGTTGACACTTCCCATCCTTTCAATCGGAGGAACCGGGGTGGTTTCTGTAGCTTCCCACGTAATCGGAAATGAGATGCAGGAAATGATCAAGGTCTTCCTTGAAGGCAGCGTGCGTGAAGCCTCAAAACTGCATGGCAGATTACTGCCGGTAATGAATGGTTTATTTGCAGCTCCGAGCCCTGCGCCGGTTAAAACTGCACTTCAATTTAGGGGGATGGATGTAGGTTCCGTAAGGCTTCCGCTCATTCCTTTAACAGAAGAGGAAAGAACACAGCTGGCAGCAGTACTGAATTTGAAATAAAGGGATATGCAAAGAACGCAGTCGTACCCATCCGGCTGCGTTTTTTTTTGAGCAAACAGTCCATGATTTCATGAAGTACTGTTCTTGTCAAAAGTGTGACTGTCTTAAAAGCAAGGGTTTTCTGCAGTCAATTTTTCCCCAGAAAATAAATAGGGGCATGAAAAAATATGAAAGCCTGAATAAGAAAACGGCGAATGTGTAAAAGACAATATAATTGAACTGAATACCATAATATTTTGAATTTATTGACCGATTCTGATGATTTTCGTTGTAAAGATAAAATACGATAAAGTATAATGTATTTAACTGATTAATGATCGGGAATTACAGCATAGGAGGAAAACGACATTGAGCAAGAAAAAAAATGAAAGTATAAAGATCATTCCCCTTGGAGGAGTTGGGGAAATCGGCAAAAACATGTATGTAATTGAAGTGGATGAGGAGATTTTTGTCATTGATGCAGGTTTGATGTTCCCTGAAGACGGCATGTTCGGGATTGATATGGTCATCCCTGATATTCAATACCTGGTGGAGAACAAAGAACGTGTCAAAGGGATTTTTCTTACCCACGGACATGAAGATGCAATCGGTGCCATCACGTATGTTCTTAGAAAAATTAAAGCTCCGGTATACGGCACCAAACTGACCAATGCCCTTGTAAAAGGGAGACTCAAGGATGAGGACATGAAGGCAGATATCAAATTTTATAATGTCCATTCAGACAGCAAGCTGTTCTTTGATGGTGTCGATGTAACATTTTTCAGGACAACCCACAGCATTCCTGATTCTGTAGGAGTTTCAATCAATACATCTGAAGGTTCGATTGTACATACGGGTGAATTTAAGTTCGACCAGGCAGCTAAAGGCCTGTACCGCCCGGATATGGGGAAGATGGCGAAAATAGGGGATAATGGAGTGCTTTGCCTGCTTTCCGATAGTACAGAAGCAGAAAGGCCTGGTTATACAACCTCGGAAGAAGTGATTGCCAACCAATTGAACACCGCATTTCATTCAGCGAAAAGCAGAATTATCGTAGCTTGCTTTGCTTCAAACTTAATCAGGATTCAGCAGGTTTTCGATGCTGCTTTTAAAAACAATCGTAAAGTGGCAGTAGTGGGCAAAAGCCTTGAAAGAGTCTATGAAATTGCATTGAATATGGGATATCTCCAAATCAAGGAAGACGTGATCATCCCGATTCAGGATATCTCGAACTATAATGACGATGAAGTCATCATCATTGCCACCGGTGATCAGGGAGAGCCGTTTGAAGCACTCCAGAAAATGTCTAAACAAACACACAAACTGGTGAACATTCAGGATGGCGATACGGTCTTTATCACTGCCACTCCTTCACATGGAATGGAACTGACGATGTCAAAAACAGTGGACATGCTGTACCGTTCAGGCGCTCATGTGATGACAGCCAATAAGAAAGTCCACGTTTCAGGACATGGAAGCCAGGAAGATTTGAAGTTGATGCTGAATTTGATGAAACCAAAATATTTCATTCCAATACAAGGGGAATACAGAATGCTGATCGCACATGCCAAAGTTGCGAATTCAGTCGGAATCTCACATAACAGAGTGTTCATCCTTGATAAAGGGGATGTCGCTCAGTATAAAGATGGAAAAATGAGAATGAGCGGAAGGGTCCAAGCTGGAAATGTCCTCATTGACGGCATTGGTGTCGGTGATGTCGGCAATATTGTCCTTCGCGACAGAAAGCTTCTTTCACAAGACGGTATCTTTATTGTTGTTGTGACATTGAGCCGTAAAGGGAAAATTCTTGTCTCAGGGCCGGAAATCATCTCGCGTGGTTTTGTATACGTCCGTGAGTCGGAAAAATTGATGGATGAATCTACACAGCTCGTAAGACAAATTGTTGAGGGTTATCTTGCTAAAGGGACATTTGAATGGTCCAATATCAAGCAGGATATCCGCGATCAGCTGAACCACCTGCTTTTTGGCAAAACAAGAAGAAGGCCGATGATCCTGCCTATTATCATGGAAGTATAATTCTAATTCAGAAAGAGCCGCCCCTACAGAGGCCGGCTCTTTCTTTTGGTAAGGCCGTTTTAGCATATATTGTTGCTTTAGAAAAAATCCCAAGAGCCGGATTTTTCCCCGGATACCAAGAGTTTTATCTCTTATAGAGGGAGAGCAGCTCTTTTCTTTTCGGTGTTACCAGTTTTCATCCCTCTTAATATGGTTATTTTTTAAGAACTAGTATCAGCTAGCAACAAAGCTTACGAAAAGAGCCTTTGGTAAACACTTTAACGCTTAAATGCGCGATAATGAACAGTTGCTTTTAGTACAGTGAAATGAAAAAGTGCCTGATATTTGTATGCTTTTTGCAATACCAAGGATGTTTCATAAGAGGTGAATTTTCAGAAAGCCATCTCCCCTTGCCGGTCCCTTATATTTACTCCTTCCTGGCCTATCATGAATTGAAACACCTCAACAAGAAAATACTATTCCTATTATTGCTGAAGAAGGAGTGACTTAGGAATGAATTTTAATATGAATCAAAATGCGGATAAGAATGAGGAAAAAGAAAAAGAGGGTAAACCTACTGGCTTAATGGAAAAAATTCAACAGCTCGGGCAGACCAATGTACCTCAGCTATCAAGTGATTCTAATATCCATTGCTTAACGATTGTCGGACAGATTGAAGGACATATGCAGCTTCCTCCACAAAATAAAACAACTAAATACGAGCATGTCATTCCTCAACTGGTGGCAATAGAACAGAATCCGAAAATTGAGGGATTGTTGATTGTACTCAATACAGTAGGAGGAGATGTCGAAGCAGGGCTTGCTATCTCTGAAATGCTCGCTTCCTTATCTAAGCCAACCGTCTCTATCGTATTGGGAGGGGGACATTCGATAGGAGTCCCAATAGCAGTATCCTGTGATTACTCATTTATTGCCGGTACAGCGACAATGACCATACACCCTGTAAGATTAACAGGATTGGTCATCGGGGTTCCTCAGACTTTCGAATATCTGGATAAAATGCAGGACCGTGTAGTCAACTTTGTTACAAGGCATTCGAAAGTGACAGAAGAAGACTTCAAAGAGCTAATGTTTGCTAAAGGAAACCTGACAAGAGACATCGGTACGAATGTAGTCGGTGAAGATGCAGTGAAATATGGATTGATTGACGGAGTAGGCGGAGTTGGGGAAGCAATAAAGAAATTAAACGAGCTGATTTCTCTTAAAGGCGGCAGCAAAGAAGAAGGAATGCTGCAATGATCCTCCATACAACTGTTCCCCAAGAACTGATATTCCCTCCTGAAGAAAATGCATTTACACAGCAAGTCTTCATGGAATGGCAGGGCATTCCTCTGCTTGTTGAACAATCACAGCACCAATACAGAGTCGTCAGGGTCATGAGCAGTGATCCGGCTCACTATTTAAATGAGCAGGTTTGTCCTGGACAGTATCTTCAAATGTAATCTTTGGATTGATTTTCGCCAATGGCAGTATATGATATAATAAATGGAGAAAGCGGAAGTAAATAACATGTTTCTGACAAGCTTTCTCAAATATACGGGACTGGTTTTTCCTGCTTGCGGCTGAAGCTGGAAATGCCAGCCCTTTCTTCATCTATAAGACGTTGTGATCAAACGTCGGGGAATGATAAATGATCCGGAATATAAGCATATTAAATAGAATTTAGGTGAAAGAACTTTGGCGAAAAGAAAAAGAAGAAGCAGTAAGAAGTCGTCCAATATCAAACAGACAATTAAATATGAACTGATCGGCATGCTGATGATAGCCCTAAGTTTGATTGCTATCATACAACTGGGAGCGGTTGGAAAAGCATTGGTCCACTTTTTCAGGTTCTTTATGGGTGAGTGGTACATGGCTGCGTTCATTGCATTATTGGCTATGGCGGGATATTTGATGGTAAAAAGGGAAATGCCGGCTTTTTTTACAAGAAGGCTGGCCGGGATATACATAATTTTATTAAGTACATTACTTTTAAGCCATGTTAAGCTTTTTGAACTGCTTTCAAATGACGGGGCATTCCAAAATCCCAGTGTGATCGCAAATACATGGGAGCTATACTGGATGGAAGTCCGCGGGGAAGCAAGCACCTCCGATCTAGGGGGAGGAATCATTGGAGCGGTTTTATATGCTGTTTCTTTCTTTCTGTTTGATTCTGCCGGGACCAAGATCCTTTGTATGGCATTGATCGCTATCGGTATTGTATTGATTACAGGAAAGTCTTTCGGTTCCGCTCTTGGTAAAATGGGAAGTACAACTACGGAGTTTTTCGGAAACCAATGGCAGGCCTTCAGGGAAGATATGAAAGATTGGAAAGAAGAAAGAATCGAGAAGAAGGAAGTGAAGCAGCAAAGGAAGACAGAGAGGGTTAAGGCTGAATCAGAATCTGATCCAATGGTGGAACCCGCAGAAGAAGTAAAAGTGGAGCCGATTATTTCAAGTTTTAATGAAAGAGCCTATCCTGATGAGACAAATCCTCCTTTATCAGCTGAAGTTGATCAGACTGCTACAACACAACAGCAGGGAGATCAGGAGGAACCTTCCTCTTCAAGTGATGATGACGCTCCTCCAATAACATTTACAGAAGTGGAAAACAAAGATTATAAACTGCCGCCTATCTCCCTTTTAACAAGACCAACACAGACAGATCAAAGCAATGAGTACCAGATGATACATGCAAATGCGGCGAAGCTTGAAAGAACGTTTCAGAGTTTTGGTGTCAAAGCTAAGGTGACCCAGGTTCATCTTGGCCCTGCCGTTACCAAGTACGAGGTACATCCGGATACAGGAGTGAAGGTAAGCAAAATCGTCAATTTGAGTGATGACCTTGCCCTTGCCCTGGCAGCGAAGGATATTAGAATTGAAGCACCGATACCCGGAAAATCAGCCATCGGAATTGAAGTTCCTAACTCGGAAGTGGCAATGGTATCCTTAAGGGAAGTGCTTGAGTCCAAATCCAACGATAAACCCAATTCTAAATTGCTGATCGGCCTCGGCCGGGATATCACAGGTGAAGCCGTATTGGCCGAACTGAACAAAATGCCCCATCTTCTTGTGGCCGGTGCAACGGGAAGCGGGAAAAGTGTATGTATTAATGGCATTATTACAAGCATCTTAATGCGGGCAAAACCTCATGAAGTAAAGTTAATGATGATCGATCCTAAAATGGTCGAGCTGAATGTTTATAACGGAGTTCCGCATTTGCTTGCGCCGGTTGTAACGGATGCCAAGAAAGCTTCGCAGGCACTAAAGAAAGTTGTCAATGAAATGGAGAGAAGGTATGAACTGTTCTCTCATACAGGAACAAGAAACATAGAAGGCTACAATGAACATATCAAAAGACATAACAAAGAGAATGAGGAAAAACAGCCGGAACTTCCGTATATCGTTGTTATTGTCGATGAGCTGGCTGACTTGATGATGGTGGCTTCAAGTGATGTAGAGGATGCCATCACCCGCCTTGCCCAAATGGCGCGTGCTGCTGGAATTCATCTGATTATCGCTACTCAGAGGCCTTCCGTCGATGTCATTACGGGCGTCATTAAAGCGAACATTCCTTCTCGTATTGCTTTTGCTGTGTCTTCACAGACGGACTCCCGCACAATTCTGGATACTGGGGGAGCTGAGAAACTCCTTGGACGCGGTGACATGCTTTTCACCCCTGTTGGCGCATCAAAGCCAACACGGGTACAGGGTGCTTTTCTTTCGGATGAAGAAGTAGAAGAGATTGTCGATTATGTAATCGGCCAGCAAAGAGCACAGTATCAGGAAGAAATGATTCCTGATGAAGTACCTGAAGGAAGCAGTGCAGCTACTGTTGAGGACGAGTTATACGATGAAGCAGTACAATTGATCGCAGAAATGCAGACGGCATCTGTTTCCATGCTGCAAAGGAGATTCAGAATAGGATACACAAGGGCTGCCAGATTAATAGATGGAATGGAAGAACGGGGAGTTGTCGGTCCATATGAAGGCAGCAAACCTAGAACGGTTTTAATCGGAAAGCCTTCTGAAGAGCATTCATCATAAGGAGAATGCTGATGAAAATTCATCAGAGCCTTGAAGGAAGGCCATGTTCCTGAAGCAGGGGTTTGTACTAATAACATGTACCATTACTCAGAATCCCAGAATATGAATACAACTAAAGTAAATTGAATTAGTCGAAAAACAAGCTCAGAGCGAAAGTTTCTCTGAGCTTGTTTTTTGTTACAGGCTCGTTTCGTAAACTTTGTTGCTATTCCACACTTATTCCTAGGAAAGTAACCTAATTCACGGGTATAACCTCATAATTAGGAAAAGAAAAGAACTGCTCTTCCCGATTAGAAAGAAATACCTCAGTATCCAGGGGAAAAATAAGGCTCTTTGGATTTTTCCGATAGCAGCAATTTATGCGAGAACAGCCTAGTTTAAAGAAAACCAGCGTAATATAAATTAATGATTTAATTTCTTATAATGATAAAAATCATATATAGAACATAAGCGATAATCAGGAATATTCCTTCTGCTTTTCCGATTTTATAATTAGACCTGGAGAAAAGCAGTAAAATGACAGTAAGGAAAATCATAATGATAATGTCAGTAGTGATTTTACTATTTACCGCCAGAGGATGGATCGCAGCAGTAGTTCCCAATACGAACAGAATATTGAAGATATTGCTTCCTATTATGTTCCCTAATGCTATTTCACTCTCTTTCTTCTTCGCCGCAGTAATTGATGTGATTAATTCCGGTAAAGAAGTACCGATTGCCACAATTGTCAGCCCTGCTAATGTTTGACTCATTCCAAGATTAAGGGCTATTTCAGTAGCATTTCTTACGACTAGATCTCCACCAAATATTATTCCAACAAGGCCTGCTAGAGTAATCATAGCATTCTTGACCCAAGAAGTATGACTCTCTTCAGAAGAATCCACTTTTCCTTTTTCACGGCTGTTTCTTGCCACTTCAAAAATATAATATAAGAAAATGCCAAAAAACAATAAAATAACTAAGCCGTCGCCTTTTGATAGGAGGTTTTCATTAACTTCCTGAAGTGTTATATCACTGACTAAAATCAGCAGGACAACACCTGCCAATAATGTGAAGGGTATTTCTTTTCTAATCGTTTCGCTCTTTACCTCTAATGGATAAATAAATGCAGCCACACCTACAACCAATGCGGTGTTGATGATATTGCTTCCCACTACATTTCCTAAAGCAACTCCCGTATTCTCATTTAGTGCTGCAATTATGCTGATTGTAGCCTCCGGCGAGCTTGTACCCAGAGCAACAATTGTCAATCCGATTAGCAGCGGAGAGACATGGAAAGCCCTGGCAATATTTGAAGATCCGTCAACAAACAAGTCTGCACCTTTAATCAATAAGATAAAACCTGAAATTAACAAGAGATAAACCACGCTATGACCTCTTTTCTACATATAGCAGCTTAACTTATTTTGCACATAATCATTTTTTATACTCAGCGAATGTCTATGTGAATTAAATAATTCTGAGTGATCTTATGTAAGGGCTGAATTGTAAAAGTTATCAAATTTAAATAGTTAAAACTAACGAGCCGGGTTGTTTGGCTATAATCGGAAACTGAGCGGCTATGGCAGTTGAATCGGTTTCCAATTAATTCAAACAGTGCAGGAAGGACAATTGGAGGAATGTTTAGTATTTTAACAATCACCTGAAACTCAGACAAGAAATAAGATCAATCTTTACAGAGGGAATATACTTTTATAGAGCGTCTTTTATTCTGCATGCTAAAAAACCAAGTTGGCCGTTACATTTTATGGAGAATATCTGGCCCCAATACGAATTGTTATAAGGATAACCCGATAGGTAGGACAGGAGATTTGAAAACGGTTAATATCCTTAGAAAAAAGAATTTTTTTAAAAGAAGTCAGACCTCTATCCTTTTCAATCTTTAATGTGTTATACTTTTAAAAGCGTTTACATTTAGTTTCTTTCTTTAATATTCAGCACCTAAAAGGAATTATCATCCAAAAGATAACCCTTTCACCGGGATTGAAAATTTTGAAATTTATGATTTTCTGCTTTTTTCGACAAAAATCTAATAATCTATTTATTTATTTTTTTAAAAATGATATAGTATTTTGGATTAGTAGGAAAGATATACATCAAAGTATGTGCTTGGGAAGAAATGGTGGTGGTTCTTGGATGACAATAAAAGCAGACAATAGGCATTTGTACTTACAAGTGATCGATCGTCTAAAAAAAGACATCGAAGAAGGGCAGTATAAAGAGAAAGAAAAGCTGCCTTCTGAATTCGACCTTGCGAAACAGCTTGGAGTCAGCAGGGCGACACTTAGAGAAGCTTTACGCATTCTCGAAGAAGAAAATGTCATTATCCGCAGGCACGGGGTTGGAACTTTTGTAAACGCTAAGCCGCTCTTCACTTCTGGGATAGAGCAGTTAAACAGTGTAACAAACATGATCAAACATGCAGGTATGGAACCTGGGACCATTTTTTTAAGCTCAAGCTTCCAAGGCGCGACAGATGAAGACCTCCGTCGATTTTCACTGGAACAAGAAGAGGAACTCGTCATGGTTGAACGTGTAAGGACGGCTAATGGAGAACCGGTTGTCTACTGTGTGGACAAAATGCCCTCCAGCGTGTATCCGCGCAGGTTTACCACTGATGTCAATTCTCTCTTTCAAGTTCTTGAACAGGAAGAGAATAAAAGAATCACTTATGCCGTGACGCAAATTGAACCGGTGGGATATCACGAAAGAATCTCCCCGATACTCAATTGTGAGCCGGAATCTGCTTTGCTTGTACTAAAGCAAATGCATTTCGATGAGAATGATCATCCGATTCTTTATTCAGTCAATTATTTCCGTTCAGATAAATTCAGTTTCCAGGTGTTAAGAAAGCGGGTCTGACGAATTCTGTAAGTCTAGTATTCTTCTTACTAAATCAGCAATTCAGTAACATCAACATAATTACAGGGGGTAACCAAGGTGAAAAAACGTAAATTTGGTTTGGCGCTTTCAGTGCTGTTTGCAGCAGGTACATTTCTTGGTGCATGCGGAAATAATGAAAATGACGGTGAAGACGTAGCACCAGCACAAAATGGTGAAGGAGAAGTTTTCACGACAGCAATGATTACAGACGTTGGTGGAGTGGATGATAAATCCTTCAACCAATCAGCATGGGAAGGCCTTGAAGCTTTCGGCCAGGATAATGGACTTGAAAAAGGCACAGAGGGTTATAATTATATCCAATCAAACTCTGATGCAGACTATAAAACGAACTTAAATACAGCTGTTCGTAACAACTTCGATCTTATTTACGGAATCGGCTACAAGTTAAAGCCTGCTATTGAAGAAGTGGCTAAACAACGCGAAGACAGCAACTTTGTTATTGTTGATGATGTCATCGAAGGAATGGATAATGTTGCAAGTGTTACTTTTAAAGAGCATGAAGGATCTTTCCTTGTTGGTGTCGCAGCAGGTCTTTCTACGAAAACGAATAAAGTAGGTTTTATCGGCGGAACGGATTCTGATTTGATCAATAAGTTTGCTGGTGGATTTGAAGCTGGTGTTAAAGCAGTGAATCCTGATGCTGAAGTAGACATTCAGTTTGCAGGCGCTTTTGATGAGGCAGATACTGGTCAATCTATGGCTGCTTCAATGTATCAATCCGGAAGCGACATCATTTACCACGCTGCAGGTGGAACAGGTAATGGAGTATTTACAGAAGCTAAAAACCGTAAACAGCAAGATCCAGATTCAGAATTATGGGTTATTGGAGTTGACCGTGACCAGGCAGCTGAAGGATCAGTGACAGTAGATGGTGAAGAAGTAAATGTGACCCTGACTTCAATGATCAAACGTGTAGATACAGCTGTTATCGACATTGCTGAAAGAAGCATGGCCGGGGAATTCCCTGGTGGAGAATTAGTTGAGTATGGGTTGGAAGATGATGGAGTTGGTATTGCTCCAACACAAGAAAATCTTTCTGAAGAAGTACTGACAGCAGTTGATGAGTGGAAAGAAAAAATCGTTAACGGTGAAGTTGAAGTTCCAACTAAACCTGAATAATAATGAGTTCACGCGGGAAAGAGAAAAAAATCTCTTTTCCCGCTTAATAATGAAGAAACTTAAATAAAAAGTGGAATTTTCCAATTCTGCTTTTTATTTAGGGGTTTTTCAAGGGCTAAATTCCTATATCCTTTAAAAGTCTGACTTCATACTTTTAGTCAGACTTCATCTATAGCAAGGAGTGAAACGGGATGGACTATGTAATAGAGATGCTGAATATCCGCAAAGAATTTCCTGGGATTGTTGCTAACGATAATATTACCCTTCAGCTTAAGCAGGGAGAAATACATGCCCTCCTAGGAGAGAATGGTGCAGGAAAATCGACTCTTATGAATGTTTTATTTGGTTTGTACCAGCCGGAAAAAGGTGAAATAAGAGTCAATGGGAAGAGTGTTCACATCACGAATCCTAATATTGCGAATAATTTAGGGATCGGGATGGTGCATCAGCACTTTATGCTGGTGGATACCTTTACGGTCACAGAAAATATCATACTGGGCAAAGAGCCTAAATCTGGCGGGAAAATTGATATAAAAAAAGCTGAACAGGATGTTCGTGAAATCTCAGATCGCTACGGGCTGGCAGTAGATCCTCAAGCTAAAATATCAGATATTTCAGTCGGCATGCAGCAGCGTGTGGAAATCCTGAAAACTTTATACCGGGGTGCTGAAATCCTGATTTTTGATGAGCCGACAGCAGTATTGACACCTCAAGAAATCAAGGAACTAATAGTGATAATGAAAACGCTGATACAAGAAGGCAAATCTATCATTCTTATTACTCACAAACTAAAAGAAATCATGGAAGTTTGTGACCGCTGTACAGTCATTAGAAAAGGCCAGGGAATTGGCACGGTAAATGTGGAGGATACAGATGTAAATGAACTTGCAAGCCTGATGGTCGGCAGGGAAGTCATCTTTACTACTGAGAAAAGCAAAGCTGTTCCGAGGGACCCTGTTCTTGAAATCGAAAATCTAAGAGTGAAGGATTCCCGCGGGGTTGAAGCAGTCAGAGGGTTGAACCTTACTGTAAGGGCTGGGGAAATCGTGGGGATTGCAGGTGTAGACGGAAATGGCCAGACAGAATTGATTGAATCGATAACTGGTCTGCACAAAACTGCAAGCGGTTCAATAAAGTTGAATGGAAAAGAAATTCAGAATCACAAGCCCCGCAAAATTACAGAGTCGGGTCTTGCGCATATTCCTCAAGACCGCCACAAACACGGCCTTGTTCTTGATTTCCCTATTGGGGAAAACATGGTCCTGCAAACCTATTATCAAAAACCTTATTCCAAATCTGGAGTAATGAGTTTTAAGCAGGTTTATAAAAAAGCAGCCTCATTAATTGGTGAATATGACGTTCGTACGCCAAGCGAATATACGCTTGCAAGAGCTTTGTCCGGCGGTAATCAACAGAAAGCCATCATCGGACGTGAAATTGATCGTAATCCAGACCTGCTGATTGCCGCACAGCCTACAAGGGGATTGGATGTAGGGGCAATTGAATTCATTCACAACCGATTGATCGAACAGCGTGACAATAACAAGGCGGTTCTATTGCTATCTTTTGAACTTGATGAGATTTTAAATGTCAGTGACCGGATTGCCGTCATCTACGAAGGTGAAATCGTAGCGATCGTTGATCCGAAAGAAACAACCGAGCAGGAACTGGGCTTATTGATGGCAGGTTCCAACCGCAAGAAAGAAGGTGAATCCGCTAATGTCTAGAAATTATCAAAAAATACTCATCCCGGTTATTTCTGTCATTCTGGGTCTGCTTGCTGGAGCAATTATCATGCTCGTCACTGGATACAACCCGATTGAAGGCTATGCAGCGTTATGGAACGGTGCTTTTGGTGACAGATTCTATGTCGGTGAAACGATAAGGCAGGTTATACCATATATCCTGGCAGGTTTGGCTGTAGCGTTTGCTTTCCGGACGGGATTATTCAACATTGGTGTTGAAGGTCAGCTTTTGGTTGGCTGGACAGCTTCCGTTTGGGTAGGGCTTGCTTTCGACCTTCCTACAGCTATCCATCTGCCTTTATCTATTCTTGCAGCAGCAGCAGCCGGCGCATTATGGGGATTCATACCTGGAATCCTTAAGGCTAAGTGGCGTGTACATGAAGTAATTGTAACGATCATGATGAACTATATTGCACTTTATACTACTAACTATCTTATAAGATATGTAATATCTGATGAAGCTGATGCGACAGACAGTGTCCCTGAATCTGCATCACTGAAAAGTGGATTTTTTGAAACATTAACAGATTACTCTACACTTCATAATGGGATTTATTTGGCGTTAGCAGCCGCTGTTATAATGTGGTTTCTGCTTGAAAAAACGACGACAGGTTATGAACTGCGTTCGGTTGGATTCAACCAGCATGCTTCACAGTATGCAGGTATGAATGTGAACAAGAACATTGTTCTATCGATGGTAATTTCAGGCGCTTTCGCAGGTTTGGCTGGGGCTATGGAAGGGCTGGGTACTTTCGGTTTTGCTTTCTTGCATTCCAGTTTTTCAGGTGTTGGTTTTGATGGGATCGCGGTTGCCTTGCTTGGAGGTAATGCTGCAATCGGAGTTATCTTGGCAGCTATACTTTTCGGTGGCCTAAAGGTAGGATCCTTAAATATGCCGCTTGAATCAGGTGTCCCAAATGAGCTGGTGGAAATTGTAATTGCCCTGATTATATTCTTTGTGGCTTCAAGCTATATGATCAGATGGCTGTTGAATCGTACGAAAAAGGGGGCGAAATAAGTGGGTATAATGACAATCTTTGAGATCATCATCTCTTCAACCCTGGTTGTGGCAGCTCCGCTTATTTTCACTGCACTGGGCGGAGTGTTCTCAGAACGCTCTGGAGTAGTCAATATCGGTCTGGAAGGGCTTATGGTCATCGGTGCTTTTGCCGCCATTGTTTTTAACCTTACTTTTGCATCAGCATTTGGTGCCGCTACTCCTTGGGTAGCGCTTCTGGCTGCAATGGCGGTCGGAGGGCTGCTTTCACTGCTCCATGCACTCGCTTCTATCACATTCCGTGCAGATCAGGTTGTCAGCGGTGTTGCGATTAACTTTCTTGCATTAGGAGCCGGTTTATTCCTTGTAAAACTGATTTATGATAAAGGACAAACAGATATCATCCGTACGGAGAACAGTTTTAAGAAAATCGATATACCGTTTTTGAGTGATATTCCAGTGATAGGAAACCTGTTTTTCAGCCGTGTAACCTATACAGCTTATATCGCCATCATCCTTGCCTTTGTCGTGTGGTATATTTTATACAAAACACCATTCGGGTTAAGGCTTCGCTCTGTAGGGGAACATCCGATGGCTGCCGACACGATGGGAATCAATGTAACAAAAATGCGCTATATCGGGGTTTTCATTTCCGGGGTGCTTGGGGGGCTTGGAGGAGCAGTATATGCTCAGTCGATTTCATTGGACTTCAGTCATTCCACCATTACAGGACAGGGTTTCATGGCTCTTGCTGCGATGATCTTCGGAAAGTGGAATCCGTTAGGTGCCATGGGTGCAGCTCTATTCTTTGGATTTGCCCAAAGTTTGAGTATTGTTGGAACAAGCATTCCATTGTTTGAAAATGTACCTAGTGTATACTTGCAAATTGCGCCGTATGTATTGACAATTCTTGCTCTTGCCGGTTTCATCGGCCGTGCCGATGCGCCTAAAGCGCTAGGAAATCCTTATATCAAAGGCAGTAGGTAGGTCTTTTCTATAGCTTTGAGTGGAAAAACGTTCACGTTCTTCCACTCTTTTTTATTGGCTCTTTTTATGGAAAATGGCATATTCAGGTATAGTCAAATTAATAACTTAACCACTTTAAATCGTATTTACTTATACAGTAGAAATAGCTATAACCGTCTTTTTTATATAGATAGTGAGGGGGGCCCTTCATCGGAGTTTTTCGTCAACTTTGTTGCTGAACTAATTCCTTAAAGAATTACTGTAGTTCACCGGTATGACCTGGTACTCACGAGCTGCTCTTCCCAAGTAGAGAAAACCCCTTAGTACCTGGGGAGCTCCGAAAGCAACAAAGTATGCAAGAAAACTTATTCATTTTATGGACTCGTCGAAAAAAGAATTCTCCACAATTGTCCGGCGTCCTTCTTGAACCAGAGCATAAGCTTTTTAGAAAGGGAAATGCCGGCCCAGCCTTTTGCATATAATGAATACAATCCGCAGCGCTGCAATTGGGAATAGAGGTAAAAACTTGAAAGCGTTGAAGCGTTACATGTATAGTTAAAGAGAATTTACCTCAAAATAGGTATGATAACCAGTTCTTTCATGGAAAGCTGTATAGTAGAATGGCAGTGCCAAAAAGGATTTTGTCAGCAAAAGGAGGATGGCTAATGTCTATAGTCAATGAAGTGGTCAAAACGAAAAGTGGTTATTCGTTACATATTGTCCGGACTGATAAATATAAGACAAACACCCTTGTTTGGAGAATGAAATCTCCTTTAAAAGCAGAGGAAGTGACGCCGAGGGGACTCCTTCCCCACGTGCTGCAAAGCAGTGCTAAGAAATATCCAAGTACGACAGCACTCCGCTCTTATCTTGATGAATTGTATGGAGCGAATTTTTTTGTAGACCTGGCTAAAAAAGGCGAATATCATGTGATGAGCTTTTCCGTCGAGGTGGCGAATGAAAAATTCCTGAAGGATGCTGAACCCCTGCTGAAAAAGGGGCTTCAATTTCTTGCAGATGTAGTATTGGATCCCAATATTTCTGGTGACTCTTTTCATACAGAAACAGTAGAAAAAGAGAAGAAAAACCAAAAGGTGAGGATTCAGTCTGTTTTTGACGACAAGATGAGATATGCGAATTCCCGTCTTGTGGAGGAAATGTGCAAGAATGAACCATATTCCCTTCATCCCAATGGTATTCTCGAGGAAGTCGATAAAACTTCGGCTGAAAGCCTTTATAAGTATTATCGGGAAGCAATTCAAAATGATGAAATTGATCTATATATAATAGGGGACGTCGACGCAGAGGAAGCTGAAAAAATGTGTGAAGAGATTTTTTCTTTACAGAATAGGGATGTCCAATTCATCAGCAGTGCCAACTCTGCTTCTTCCCATGAAGTTAATGAAGTGATTGAAAAACATGATGTTAAGCAAGGCAAGTTGAACATTGGTTATAGAACGAATGTAGCTTATGGAGCGGATGACTATTGGGCACTGCAGGTGTTCAATGGAGTTTTTGGAGGATTTTCACATTCCAAGTTATTCATTAACGTGCGTGAGAAAGCAAGCCTTGCCTACTATGCTGCGAGCAGACTGGAAAGCCATAAAGGGTTGATGATGGTGATGTCGGGGATCGATGGCAAGAATTATGACCAGGCAGTGACCATCATCAAAGAACAAATGCAGGCAATGAAAAATGGTGACTTCACAGAAGGAGAAATTCAGCAGACTAAAGCGGTGATTAGGAATCAGCTTCTTGAAACCATCGACACTCCAAGGGGCCTCGTGGAAATCCTTTACCACAATGTGGTTTCAGGTCAGAGAATAGAGCTTGATCATTGGCTGGAGAGTATAGAGAAGGTTACAAAAGAAGAAATCACCACTGTTGCCCAAAAAGTCAATATGGATACCATCTATTTTCTTACAGGAATGGAGGGATGAATGATGGAAAAAATCTCATTCGATCAGCTGCAGGAAGAATTATTTTTTGAGAAGATGGATAATGGACTTCAGGTATATGTACTGCCGAAAAAGGGATTCAATAAAACGTACGCTACTTTTACAACCAAGTACGGATCGATAGACAATCATTTTGTCCCTAAAGGAAGTACTGAATTTTCAAAAGTGCCAGACGGAATCGCCCATTTCCTGGAGCATAAGCTTTTTGAAAAGGAAGATGAAGATGTATTCCAGAAGTTCAGTAAGCAGGGAGCTTCCGCCAATGCATTCACCTCCTTTACAAGGACTGCCTACCTTTTTTCTTCCACTTCTGAAGTGGAGAAAAATCTGGAAACTTTGATTGACTTTGTTCAAGCACCTTACTTCACTGAAAGTACAGTTGAGAAAGAAAAAGGAATCATCGGCCAGGAAATTACAATGTATGACGACAATGCTGACTGGCGTTTGTACTTTGGTGTCATCCAAAATATGTATCAGAATCATCCTGTGAAAATTGATATAGCAGGGACTATTGAATCCATCTCACATATTACCAAGGATATGCTTTATCAATGCTATGAAACATTTTATCACCCAAGCAACATGCTCATGTTCATAGTGGGCGCTGTAGAACCTGAAAAAATCATCAAGCAGGTCAGGGAAAACCAAAGTAAAAAAGACTACAAAGAAATGGACGAAATTAAACGCCGTTTCGAAGATGAACCGGTGGAGGCTGCTGAAAAGAAACAGGTCCTTCATATGAATGTCCAGACACCGAAGTGCCTCGTGGGTGTCAAAGCCGTCAATACAGAACAGCAGGGAAGCGAAATGCTTAAACACGAGCTTTCCATGAATATTGCATTGGATATGTTATTCGGCAAAAGCTCAGAGAATTACTTCTCATTATATAATGATGGTCTTATTGATGAAACATTTCATTATGACTTCACTCAGGAAAAAGGATTTGGCTTTGCGATTCTCGGAGGTGACACAGAGAAACCCGATGAGATGGCAGATCGAATCACTGAAATCCTCTTAAATGCAAAGGACGGGAAGACCCTTACAGAAGAAGCTTTGGAGCGGACGAAAAAGAAAAAAATCGGAGCTTTCTTAAGGGCAATCAATTCACCTGAGTATATAGCCAATCAATTCACTCGCTATGCGTTCAATGAAATGGACTTATTTGATGTCGTGCCTACACTAGAAACGATCACCTTTGACGATATCAACTCAGTGGTGTCAGAGTTTTTTGACGAAAAAAGGTTCACAGTCTGTCAGGTGCTTCCTAAAGAAAAATAAACAGAAAGAAAAAGCCCGGCAGAAATTGAGGGATCAAAACCTCAGTTCCTGCTGGGTTTTTCATAAGGGTCCTTCATGAATTTTAATGCTATAATTTTTTTGAAAGCTATCTTCGTAAACTTTGTTGCTATTTGATGCTGATTCCTAACGATTAACCATATCAAGAGAGGTAAAATCTAGGGACAGCGAAAAGAAAAGAGCTACTCTCCCCCTGTAGAAATAAAACTCTTAGTTTGAAGTACAAAAAAACAATGTCTACTGATTTCCACTCCAGGTGCGTGACTCCGCGGGGCGTGCGGTGAGCCTCCTCGACTTTGCCTGTATAAAAAGTGGAAGCGCCTTGGTCAGACCCGACAGGCAAATGTTCTCAAGAGAAAAAAAGGTGGTCTTTCCTTTTATTCTCTTGAGGTTATTTGACCCTGAGGGGCTGGGCGCTGGAACTGGATTGTGGGGTCTCACCTGTCTTCAAAAGTGGAAGCACCTTGGTCAGCCCCGACAGGCAAATGTTCTCAAGAGAAAAAAAGGCGGTCTTCCTTTTTATCTCTTGGGGTTATTTGACCCCGAGGGGCTAGGTGCTGGAACTAGACGCACGCTAGTCCCGCAGGAGGTCACGCACCTTCCGTTCCAATCAAGTCATTGCTGGATTTTTTAGAATTAACAAATCTCCTTCATATTTATATGGGATTAAAAGTGTATAGGAGATTGTGCGACAAATTTGAAGAACAAAAAGTTCTGTCATTCGCTATTTAGGGTGCACTTAGTATTTCAAAATTAAAAAAAAACACCAAAATGAGTGTTGAATTGCATTGATTTTGCACTCGTTTTTGATGATTTACCGGTATTCTTGCTGGTAAATTTGTTCAATCGGTAACAGAACCCGTAATATGAAAACAGCAAAGAAAACGGCATTGTGTCCTAAACTATCCTAGCAGGTAAGAATAGGGCAGCTTTTCCGATTTATAGAGAGGTCTCAGTATCCATGGGACATTCGAAAGCAAAAGCAATAACTTATGGTAAAAACAATCTTACATAAAATGTATAAAAATCTCCAAAAGGGGGTCAGGAGACTTATGAAAAAGTTTGCTTTAATTACAGGGTCCTCAGGAGGGATCGGCAGACAAACAGCCCTCACATTAGCCGAAAAAGGATGGAATTTATATCTTCATTTTCATTCTAATCAAATGGCAGTTGAGGAACTTCTTGGGGAAATTAGTGAGTTTCAGGGTGAGTATATACCAGTGAAAGCAGATCTTTCATCAGAAAGCGGTGCAGAAAATCTTCTCTCACAGATATTCCATGTAGATGCGGTCATCTATACGAGCGGGACACCTCTGTATGGATTGTTTCAAGATATCTCAGATGAACAAATGGAAAGCATGTGGAATCTTCATGTTAAATCATTGATGAAAATCATGCAGGGTCTGCTTCCGAAATTGTTACAGAGTCCTATCGGGAATGCAGTCATTGTCAGCTCGATTTGGGGTCAGACAGGAGCTGCTTGTGAAGTGTTATATTCCTCAGTAAAAGGTGCTCAAATTGCGTTTGTGAAATCTTTGAGCAAAGAACTGGCCAGAAACAGTGTTAGAGTGAATGCGGTTGCACCGGGAGCTGTAAAGACAAACATGATGACCAGTTTTTCAACAGAAGAAATTTCTGAAATTGTTGATGAAATCCCTATGGGCAGAATGGCAGAGCCTTCCGAAGTGGCAGACACTATTGATTTTTTGCTTTCGGCTAAATCTTCTTACATTACAGGACAAGTGCTTTCAGTCAATGGAGGCTGGTATACGTGACTTGGCAAACGGCCTTGAGAATTTCTGAAAGCCCATGAATATTTTCTTAGTGAAGATGCAAACTAAGGTTGTATTTCTTAAAGAAATGCAGGGCCTTTGATCTGCAGAATGAGGCCTGAATCAAAGCATGACTTCTAAGGAGGCTCCACGTATGTCTGTATTGGATAACTGGCAGGATTGGAAAAACTTTTTGGGTGACCGTTTGCATCAAGCACAAAGTGAAGGCGTTCAAGGTGAAGTCGTTTCAGACCTTGCTTTTCAAGTGGGAGACTATTTGGCAAATCAGGTAGAAGCGAAAAACGACCAGGAGCGTGTCCTTGCTGACTTATGGTCTGTTGCATCTACTGAAGAGCAGCATGCAATTGCCAACATGATGGTCAAACTTGTAAAGAATGACGGCACTCGCTAAGAGGGGAAGCAATTCCTCTCTTTTTTTATTTGTTTCTCCCAGAATGATCCCGGCAACCAGTAAAGAAAGTCCCGCTGGGGGATTAAAAGCTGCTGTTTTAAAAGAGTATCCCCCATGTTGAAAACGCCGCTTCGCTCTCCTTATTGATAGTCCTTATCCAAAACAAAACTACGGAGATAGCTTAATAAGAAAATCAGGAGCTAAAACATCATGGTTAATGAAAGCGATGCCAATAACGCAGATTTGTTTAGAAAATGATTCAGGATAGGTCTATAGGGGTAAGAATAGTAAGAAATGATGAAATATTAGGCTGTAATGTAAGGTTTTCCTTTTCTAACTAGGGAAAATCATATATTATAGAAGTTATACGATAGATGACTTAAATTCTCTAATTGTCGGGAAAAATGTAGAAATTTGCTGTTGGACAATTGTCACTTTAATTTCGGAGGGATCTTATGGAACGAAAAGAATGGTATTTGGAATATGAAATTCAAATAAACCGTCCAGGACTCCTTGGTGACATTTCTTCATTGCTTGGTATGCTTTCAATTAACATTGTGACTATTAATGGTGTGGACGAAGGCAGAAGAGGGATGCTGCTTCTCGCTAACAGCGATGAGCAGATTACGAGGCTTGAATCGATTTTGCAGACAATGGATACGATAAATGTAACAAAGTTAAGGGAACCTAAATTAAGGGACCGCCTTGCTGTCAGGCATGGAAGGTACATTCAAAGAGATGCAGATGATAAAAAAACATTCAGGTTCATCAGGGACGAATTGGGACTGCTGGTGGATTTCATGGCTGAACTCTTTAAGCAGGAAGGCCATAAACTTGTTGGGATCAGAGGGATGCCGCGTGTTGGAAAAACGGAATCGGTAGTGGCTTCTTCCGTGTGTGCCAATAAGAAGTGGCTCTTTGTTTCATCCACATTGTTGAAACAAACCATACGCAGCCAGTTAATTGATGATGAATATTCTTCCGAAAATATTTTTCTGATTGACGGAATTGTTTCGACCAGAAGAGCGAATGAACGGCATTGGCAGCTCGTTAGAGAGATTATGCGCCTTTCCGCTGTAAAAGTAATTGAGCATCCAGATATATTTGTACAGAACTCTGAGTACTCTCTGGATGATTTTGACTATATCATTGAACTTCGAAATGACCCTGACGAAGAGATTACATATGATTTGGTAGAAAAGAACAACTTCTTCCAAGACTCAGATTTTGGGGGATTCGATTTTTAAAATTGGCAGGTGTTTGTTTTGACTGAACTAGGAACACGACTCAGAGAAGCTCGTGAAGCTAATGGATATTCCCTGGACGATTTGCAGAACATGACGAAGATCCAGAAACGCTATCTAATGGGAATTGAAGAAGGAAATTATGAAATGATGCCCGGCAAGTTTTATGTCAGGGCCTTTATCAAGCAATATGCCGAAGCTGTCGGCTTGGATCCTGAAAGGATATTTGAAGAATATCCAAATGATATACCCGTTACCAATGCAGGAGATCTTCCTGAACTTTCAAGGGTGCAGTCGAGAAAACCGGTGTCTGAAAGTTCATCGAAAGTTCTGAACATCATTCCGAAGATTCTTGTGGCTCTTTTTGTTATTGGAGCGGTTTTTGTGGTATGGTATTTGCTGCCGAACACATTTGGCAATGATAATGCTGGTACAGGAAATGACCAGGAAGAGTCCGTAGATTACTCCGAGTCTCCGGAGGTTCAGCAGCCTGAGGATGAGGACGAAGAAACGGCTGAATCCGGTGATTCTGCCGGCAGTTCTGAAGAAGGAACGGATTCAGAAGAAAATGAAGAAAACGAAGAAGATGCAGAAGAACCAGCCGAGCAGCCATCTCAGGAAATTACTGTTGCGAAAGTAAGCGGAAAAGAAACGACTTACGATTTGAAAAATGCAGAGAACTTCAATTTAAACATTGCGGCCAGCGGAGATACTTGGATAGGCGTTTATAATTCCAAAGATGAACAGCTTTTTTCCCAAATGATGAAAAACGGGGACAGTGAATCCTTCGATCTTTCAGAAGACGGTGAAGCTTTCATCATTGTCGGGAATGCTCCTGCGGCGACAATTAAAGTGAACGACGAACAGATTAATTATGAGGTATCAGCATCGGAAGTTGTCAGGCAGGACATCATCATCAGGCGTTCTGCACAAGAATAGCCACCTCTGTGGCTATTCTGTTTTGTTATGATTCAAGGAGGTAGAAAGAGTGAACTTGCCAAATAAAATTACGGTATCGAGGATTATCTTAATCCCGCTATTTATGATCATCATGCTATACCCCTTCGATTGGGGAAACATTTCACTATTGGGCACTGAAATGCCTGTGAACCACTTTGCTGGAGGGCTGTTGTTCATCATAGCCTCCACAACAGATTGGATCGACGGCTACTATGCCAGGAAATTGGATCTTGTCACGAATCTAGGGAAATTCCTTGATCCGCTTGCAGATAAATTGCTCGTATCTGCAGCTTTAATCGTTTTAGTTGAAATGGGATTTGCTCCTTCTTGGATTGTTATCATCATCATAAGCAGGGAATTTGCCGTTACGGGATTAAGGCTGGTATTGGCAGGCACAGGCGAAGTAGTTGCCGCTAATACGCTGGGAAAAATCAAAACGTGGGCTCAGATCATCGCCATCTCATCATTGCTGCTTCATAACATCATCTTTGAAGCTGTTTCGATTCCATTTGACACGATCACTTTATGGATCGCGATGCTCATAACAATTTGGTCTGGCTGGGAATACTTTTACAAGAACCGCCAGGCATTTCTCAATTCTAAATAATTCAGTAAATAGAAGTCCTTTCCTGGTTTGCTCAGAGGTTTAGGACTTCTTTTTTGTGGAATCATTTCAAAAAGCCTATAATTCTTATAGTGAAATAAATCAAGCTAGAGATAAAGGGGATAAAATTATGAACGCAGAAATCATTGCTGTAGGTTCTGAATTACTTTTAGGGCAAATAGTAAATTCCAATGCGAAATTCCTTTCAGAACAGCTGGCAGAAATAGGTGTGAATGTATATTATCATACAGTTGTGGGAGATAACCCCGACCGGCTTAAAAATGCTGTAAAGACTGCAGAATCGCGTGCTCAATTAATCATCTTTACAGGAGGGCTTGGCCCCACCAAGGACGATTTGACGAAAGAAACAATAGCTGGCCACTTAAATACCTCTCTTGAAAAAGATGAAGAGGCTTTAAAATTCATCAAGGATTACTTTATAAGGGTACAAAGGGAAATGACACCTAACAATGAAAAGCAGGCCCATGTTTTAAAGGGTTCTAATGTGCTGAAGAATGAACAGGGAATGGCGCCAGGAATGTTCCTGATTCATGAATCTCGTCAATATATGCTCCTTCCCGGTCCTCCTTCTGAGATGATTCCGATGTTCAAAAAATACGGAAGGCCCCAAATAGAAGAAGCGCTGGGCAGAAAAGAGACCATTTCTTCCAGGGTTCTTCGGTTTTTTGGCATAGGCGAAGCGGAACTGGAAACAGAAATGATGGATCTTATTGATGCTCAAACAAACCCTACAGTTGCTCCTCTTGCTTCCGACGGAGAAGTAACTCTTAGATTGACGGCTAAAGACGTTTCAAAAGAGAAGGCAGAAAACATGCTGGATGAAATGGAAACCCAAATCCTCAAAAGGGTCAGACCGTATTTTTATGGATATGATGACACAACCCTGATGGATGAGATGTCGAAAGAACTGAAGAAGCAAGAGTTAACCATTGCTTGTGCCGAAAGTTTGACAGGAGGATTATTTCAATCCCAGATGACTTCCATCTCAGGGGCTGGATCCGTTCTGAAAGGCGGCATAGTTTGTTACTCTCCTGAGATAAAAAAGGAACTTCTTGATGTTTCTCCCAACACGATCAGTATACATGGGACCGTCAGTGAACCTTGTGCTAAAGAACTTGCTGAAAATGTCAGGGAGAAATTCGATTCTGACATCGGAATCAGTTTTACAGGAGCTGCAGGTCCGGGACCTCATGAAGGGAAGGATGAAGGCACGATCTGGATAGGTATTTCCCGAAGAGACAGAAACACCAAAACTTTTTTATTAAATCTTGCCGGCACGCGAAATGGCAACCGTGCGCGGACAGTTAAATACGGAAGTTACTTCCTTTTGAAAGAGCTAAGAGGAGAGGGAAAGTCATAAGTTGCTGGCCGGCAGGCTCTCCTGCCGGCTTTTTGTCTGCCCGCAGTGATATTCAGTCCAGGCAGGTTTGAATGCACCTAAAGCCTCTGGATCTTCTCTGTAATCAGCCCGCACCCTAAGGTATAAATGACCAGACAGGGTTGAAAGCAGGGAATACAATTAAATCAGTTTTTGAGCTGAAAATATAATTTTCTCCCTGCAGAAAACGTTAAAACGATAATTTCTTCATAGGAATTATATAAAGTGCGGATAATTGTACGGAGAAAAAAACCGAATGAATGTTCGATTTTTCTCTTGTTAAATTAACGAAAAAGGTTTATAGTAGAGATAGGTTGTTGAAATGAGACAAGCAATTGATAAATTGCTATTTTGTCTTTCTATATATGTAAGAGATTAAAAGGAGGAAATATTTGTGAGCGATCGTCAAGCTGCCTTGGATATGGCACTTAAACAAATTGAGAAACAATTCGGTAAAGGTTCAATCATGAAGCTGGGAGAACAAACAGATCGAAACATAGTAACAATCCCAAGTGGTTCACTAGCCTTGGATGTTGCACTTGGAGTAGGAGGATATCCGCGCGGAAGAATCATTGAAACGTACGGTCCGGAATCTTCTGGTAAGACAACTGTGGCCCTTCATGCAATTGCTGAAGTACAAGCACAGGGAGGACAGGCGGCATTCATAGATGCTGAGCATGCTCTTGACCCTGTCTATGCTCAAAAACTTGGTGTTAACATTGATGAACTTCTCCTCTCACAGCCCGATACAGGAGAGCAGGCATTGGAAATCGCAGAAGCTCTTGTACGAAGCGGCGCTGTGGATATCCTTGTCATTGACTCTGTCGCAGCGCTTGTTCCTAAAGCGGAGATTGAAGGCGAAATGGGGGACTCGCACGTTGGTCTTCAAGCCCGTTTGATGTCCCAGGCTTTGAGGAAGCTGTCTGGAGCGATCAATAAATCGAAAACCATTGCAATTTTCATTAACCAGATCCGTGAGAAAGTCGGAGTTATGTTTGGTAACCCTGAAACGACACCTGGTGGACGTGCGCTGAAATTCTATTCCTCTGTCCGTCTTGAGGTGCGTCGTGCGGAAGCGTTGAAGCAAGGAAACGAAATGGTCGGTAACAAAACGAAAGTCAAAGTTGTTAAAAATAAAGTAGCTCCTCCTTTCAGGGTAGCTGAAGTTGATATTATGTACGGACAAGGGATTTCCAGGGAAGGCGAGATCATTGATATGGGGTCAGAACTGGACATCGTTCAAAAAAGCGGTGCCTGGTACTCATATAATGAAGAGCGCCTTGGCCAGGGGCGTGAAAATGCGAAGATTTTCTTGAAAGAAAACCCTGAAATCCGCAATGAAATCATGATTAAAATCCGCGACCACTATGGTCTGGATACAGGCAAAGCAGAAACTGAAGAAGGACAGGACGAATTGTTATTAGATCAATAAGACTTTCAAGGAAGCAGGGAGCCGGTCTCCCTGCTTCCTTTTTAAAATTGTTGTGACAATTAAGCGTCCTTTCTCGTTAAATAGCCCTTGATTCCAAAGAAGACTGGGCACTTCCTCTTTTTATAAGGGTCTTTTCGGAAAATTTGTTGTTATTAGATAATAATTCTGAAGAAATATCTAATTTAAGAAGTAAAAATACGGTGATTTTGAAAAGAAAAGAGCTGCTCTTGCCCGAATAGAGATAAAACTCTTAGTATCAGGGGATCTCCCCAAGCAGCAATATATGTGAAAACAGCCTTTTATAAAGGCGATGCTGGTTCCGCGCGTCTGTAAAGAGGAATTGTATCTGGTATAAAAATCAACCACTATCCTGGAGCCGTATCATGAAAAGTTAGTGGACTAATTACAAAATAAGGTGTTTTTTATCACTTTTTAACGAAATTATCCATAGAATCAAGGGGGAAAGGTCTCACCCCCTTGACAATGAATATTCTGAGATTTAAAATTAACATGTATATTTTACAAATTTTCGAATGTTAATATTTGAAAGCCTAGCGCTGTATATTGAAACCTTTGGAACAATGTACCAGCCGACATGTAAAAAAGACATGACTAAAGTTCATAGCAAGGGGAGGTGAAATGATGGAACCCATTACAATCATCTCCATTTTGCTTGGCCTAATCGTCGGTGTAGTTGTTGGATACTTTATTCGTAAATCCATTGCTGAGGCAAAAATTGCTGGAGCTAAAGGTTCCGCAGAGCAGATTCTTGAAGATGCTAAGCGCGAGGCCGAGGCTCTGAAGAAGGAAAAGCTCTTAGAAGCAAAGGATGAAAATCATAAGCTTCGTACTGATATGGAAAATGACCTTCGTGAACGAAGAAATGAATTGCAAAAGCAGGAAAATCGTTTAATGCAAAAAGAAGAGAACCTTGATCGCAAAGATGAGTCACTCGATAAGCGGGAATCTCAGCTTGAACGAAAAGAGGATACTCTGAATGGAAGACAACAACATATTGAAGAGATGGAAAGCAAAGTGGACGAGATGATACGATTACAGCAAACCGAACTGGAACGCATCTCTGCACTTACGCGTGATGAGGCAAAAGCGATCATTCTTGACCGTACTGAGAATGAACTTTCTCATGACCTTGCCTTGATGATCAGAGAGCATGAAACACGTGCAAAGGAAGACTCTGATAAGAAAGCGAAAGAGATTCTTTCACTTGCAATCCAGCGTTGTGCAGCAGAACATGTTGCAGAAACAACGGTATCTGTTGTAAACCTTCCGAATGATGAGATGAAAGGTCGAATCATCGGTCGTGAAGGACGTAATATTCGTACATTAGAAACGCTTACTGGAATTGATTTGATTATTGACGATACTCCAGAGGCGGTTATCTTATCCGGTTTTGATCCAATTCGCCGCGAAACTGCGAGAATTGCACTTGAAAAATTGGTACAGGACGGACGGATCCATCCAGCCCGAATCGAGGAAATGGTCGATAAGGCAAGACGGGAAGTGGATGAGCATATTCGTGAAATAGGTGAACAGACAACATTCGATGTTGGAGTTCACGGGCTCCATCCAGATTTAATTAAGATTCTTGGAAGATTGAAATTCCGTACAAGCTATGGTCAAAACGTCCTGAAGCACTCAACGGAAGTGGCGTACCTTTCAGGTCTGCTCGCTGCCGAACTGGGTGAGGATGTTACGCTTGCCCGCCGTGCAGGTCTTCTGCATGATATCGGTAAAGCGATTGACCATGAAGTAGAAGGAAGCCATGTGGAAATCGGTGTTGAACTGGCTGGGAAGTATAAAGAACACCCAGTGGTCATTAACAGTATCGCATCCCATCATGGTGATACGGAACCAACGTCTGTCATTTCAGTACTTGTGGCGGCTGCTGATGCACTTTCAGCTGCAAGGCCGGGTGCCAGGAGTGAAACGCTTGAGAACTACATCCGCCGCTTAGAGAAGCTGGAAGACATCTCAGAATCCTATGAGGGTGTTGAGAAGTCATTCGCAATCCAAGCGGGCAGGGAAGTACGTATCATGGTTAAACCAGAATCGATTGATGATTTGGAAGCTCATCGTCTGGCGCGTGACATCCGGAAACGGATTGAAGAGGAACTGGATTATCCAGGCCATATCAAGGTTACCGTCATACGGGAAACAAGAGCTGTAGAATACGCAAAATAAAGCGGTGTGATTTTCACACCGCTTTTTCTATGGCTGTCAAGGCGCATTATTGCTTTAAAGCATGTCTTTATTAGCGTGTAAAAGTGGAGCAGTATGAGATTTGTGCTGGCTGTGATAAAATGTAAGAAATGTTGAAGCAGAAAGGGTTTGCAAATGAATATCTTATTTATTGGAGATGTAGTCGGTTCTCTAGGCCGAGAAATGGTCTCGGAATATCTTCCTAAGCTTAAGGCGAAATACCGTCCTTCTGTCACGATCGTGAATGGTGAAAATGCAGCAGGTGGAAGAGGAATAACAGAAAAAATATACAAACGTTTTTTAAATGATGGTGCCAACATCATCACGATGGGTAACCATACTTGGGACAACAAAGAAATTTTTGATTTTATTGATAATACTAAGTTAATGGTGAGGCCTGCCAACTATCCGAAAGGCACACCAGGAAGCGGATTGACGTTTATTAACATCAACGGCTTTGAGACAGCGGTCATCAACTTGCAGGGCAGAACCTTCATGCCTGCATTGGATTGTCCTTTTGAAGCTGCGGAAGAGCTTGTCGCCGAGGCAAAAGAAAGGACACCATTTGTTTTTGTCGACTTCCATGCTGAAGCGACAAGTGAAAAGCAGGCAATGGGCTGGTTTCTGGATGGAAAGGTCTCAGCCGTTGTGGGTACCCATACGCATATACAGACAGCGGACAACCGCGTCCTTCCTAATGGAACAGCCTTCATAGCTGATGTAGGCATGACAGGTCCCTATGATGAGATTCTTGGGATGAATAAAGATTCTGTCATTACTAAGTTCAGGACCTCTCTGCCTGTTCGTTTCGAGGTACCAAGCACAGGCAGAAAGTTATTGAGCGGGGTCATTATCGAAATTAATGAGAAAACAGGAAAGGCAAAGAGCATCGATCGGATTTTGATCAATGATGATCATCCTTTCCTGTCAGAATAAGCTGAAAGCAAAAGGGCAAATGGCTCTTTTGCTTTTTTTATTTATTTGGACAAACCATAGACAATTTCAAGTAAGAATCGGCAGCTGAGTTGATAAATCCCAAAACTTCTTAACGAATTTCCTGATTGTGGATGTCCACCATTTCTGAAAGCTGGAGTCCTTTGTTATCCGCTTTTTTAGGCCAAGCGGGAATGATTTCACGAATTGCTGAATATAGTAGCAGTGGAATCGTTTATACCAGGTTGTTCTGTGCTTTGAACATTCGGTATGGGGAAATGACAAGGAGGAAAAGAAATGGAAATATTAAAAGTTTCAGCAAAATCTAATCCTAATTCTGTAGCTGGTGCACTTGCCGGAGTTCTTCGTGAGAGAGGAGCAGCAGAAATTCAAGCCATAGGGGCAGGCGCCCTTAATCAGGCAGTCAAAGCTGTTGCCATTGCCCGCGGTTTTGTCGCTCCAAGCGGGGTAGACCTAATATGTATTCCTGCTTTCACTGATATCCTGATTGATGGAGAAGAGCGCACGGCTATCAAGTTGATTATTGAACCTCGTTAACTAATTCGAGGCTGTCCCTATAAACCTGAATGGGACAGCCTCTTTTTTGTGGGTATTTTTCAATTGGATAAGTGCTGATTGTTATCGTAATTTTGTGAAAAACATCTTCTTCAGCAGGACGCACCAATTCTTGATGGAAGAGGCTTTCCATCTACACACAAGGACGGAAGGAAAATCCTCAAGAGGAGTTTAGGAAATTGTCCAGAAGTATAAATATAGAATTAAAATAGAAATATCTCTCTCTGGCTAGTTTGGAGAGTAACGATTTCAATAAGATACTAGGAAATAGCGATCAATGAGGTGTGCGGCTGCAGGGGACCCGCTGGAAAGCCGGGCATTATGTTAGAGGATGAAGTCTTATTTAACAGGTGTTATTGAACAGAAGACAAAAGAGAGGGGTTTTAAGATGATATTCGATGCTCATTGTGATGTATTGTTAAAGCTTCACCATTACAGGGAGGATGTGTCCTTTCAAAGTCGGGATGATTTACATATAACCTATCCTCAGCTGCTCCAAGCAGGAAGCAAGGTTCAGCTGTTCGCCATTTACCTTCCTTCGTATTTGAAACCCGGCCAGCGGTTCCAGGCTGCACTGGAGATGGTGGAGGTTTTTCATGAAAAAATCCTTGAGCCAAATTCCAAGATGAAAATGATCCGGAGTAAAAGTGATATAGCAAGATTAGAAGAGGATGAGATAGGGGCAATGCTGACCCTTGAAGGGTGCGAAGCCATTGAGGAAGACCTGACCAAACTCTTTACTTTGTATCAGTTGGGGGTCCGGGCTGTCGGGTTAACATGGAATTGGGCAAATGCGGCAGCAGATGGTGCACTTGAGCCCAGAGCAGCGGGGCTGACGAAGTTTGGCAGGGAGACAGTTCAGTTCCTGAATGAACATAACATTATGACGGATGTCTCCCACCTATGTGAACGCTCATTCTGGGACACTATAGAAATTGCAAGATACCCAATTGCTTCACATTCAAATACTTTCAGTGTATGTTCCCACCCAAGGAATCTAAAAGATGAACAGATCAAGGCACTATTCCAAAAGAATGGAGTTATGGGTTTAACATTTGTCCCTCAGTTTCTTAAGCAAAACGGGGATGCGGAAATTTCCGATATCCTTCACCACCTGGACCATGCTTGTTCACTTGGCGGTAAAAACCAAGTCGGCTTTGGTTCTGACTTCGATGGCATATCCCAGACAGTAGAAGGTTTGTCATGCTACCGTGAATACGAAAATCTCACAGAGGCACTGCAGAAGCACTATACAGAATCACAAGTGAAGAAATTCCTTTTCGAAAATTTCTATGAAGCATTGCCAGAAGAACAGTAGGACAATCAAAAGGGCATCACCGTTTTAATCCGGTGATGCTTTTTTTCTATTTAACGCTTTTTAAGGAGTGACAAATAAGCTCTCTTAGAACTTTAAAGTGCTAAAGTGAACATTTTGCAACATCTGTGTGCTTCTATTGTATCAAGGATGAAAAAGCTTTATACTAGATTAACGTGCAATCCTTTTGTGAAAAACTATCAGTATTTATATAATAGAGTCGTTCTTTTTTTGTGCCGCGGGTATCAGAATTCTACAGCCCCGGCACAGGTGAGCAGGAAAGGAGTCATTTTCGATGAATGAAGAACAGCGAAAGCTTGGCCAGCAAGCGGCTGATCCTACAAATAAAAAAACCGAAAAAGATTATTCAAAGTACTTTCAAAGCGTCTATATTCCCCCGTCACTGAAAGATGCCAAAAAGCGCGGGAAAGAATCTGTACAATATCATAATGATTTTAAGATCGATGAAAAGTACCGCGGGATGGGGAACAACAAAAAATTCTATATCCGCACTTACGGCTGTCAAATGAATGAACATGATACAGAAGTAATGGCAGGAATTTTCATGGCTCTGGGCTATGAAGCGACAAATACTACTGAGGATGCTGATGTCATCCTTCTTAATACTTGTGCGATCCGTGAAAATGCTGAAAACAAAGTGTTTGGCGAGCTTGGCCACTTAAAGCATCTTAAACGTGAAAAGCCTGAGCTTCTTATCGGTGTTTGCGGGTGTATGTCTCAAGAGGAATCGGTCGTCAACAAGATCCTTAAAACTTATCATCAGGTGGATATGATCTTTGGCACCCACAATATCCACCGCCTTCCAAACATTCTATCGGATGCTTATATGTCTAAAGCGATGGTTGTGGAAGTATGGTCAAAGGAAGGGGATGTCATTGAAAACCTTCCTAAAGTACGCCGCGGAAACATTAAGGCCTGGGTAAACATCATGTATGGCTGTGATAAGTTCTGCACATACTGCATTGTTCCTTATACTAGAGGAAAAGAGCGGAGCAGAAGACCTGAAGAAATCATTCAGGAGGTTCGGCATCTTGCTGCTCAGGGCTATCAGGAAGTCACTCTTCTTGGCCAGAATGTCAATGCCTATGGCAAGGACATAGAAGACCTCGAAAACTATGGTCTTGGTGATTTGATGGATGAACTCCGGAAAATAGATATCCCGAGAATCCGCTTTACAACAAGCCATCCACGGGACTTTGATGATCATTTGATCGAGGTTCTATCCAAAAAAGGGAACCTTGTCGAGCATATTCATCTGCCGGTACAATCCGGTTCATCTGATGTCTTGAAAATCATGGCACGAAAATATACTCGAGAAAGATTCCTGGAACTCGTAGGAAAAATCAAAGCGGCTATGCCGGATGTTGCGCTGACCACAGACATCATCGTCGGGTATCCGAATGAAACGGATGAACAATTCGAAGAAACACTTTCTCTATACCGGGAAGTCGGTTTTGAATCGGCCTTCACATATATCTACTCTCCAAGAGAAGGCACGCCTGCGGCAAAGATGAATGACAATGTTCCGATGGAAGTCAAGAAAGAACGTCTTCAGCGCCTTAATCAGATGGTCAATGAATATTCTAAAGAAGCACTTAAAGACTACGAAGGCAGAATTGTTGAAGTGCTGGTAGAAGGAGAAAGCAAAAAGAACCCAGAAGTCCTTGCGGGGTATACACGCCGGAGCAAGCTGGTAAACTTTAAAGCTCCTAAAACGGCCATCGGCAAAATCGTAAAAGTAAAGATAACTGATGCGAAATCTTGGTCTCTCAGCGGTGAAATGGTTGGGGAAGGCCGAATTGGCACAGAATTTCAAGAAGCGGCAGAGGTGAAATAATATGGCTAAATATACAAAAGACGATATTATGAAAAGAGCAGCTGATCTGGCAAACATGATCGCTGAAACGGAAGAAGTGGATTTCTTCAAACGTGCAGAAGCGCAAATCCATGAAAACCAAAAAGTACGGGAAATGATCGCCAGCATTAAAAGCTTGCAAAAACAAGCAGTCAACTTCCAGCACTATGGTAAAGCAGAAGCGTTAAAGATGGTTGAAGCAAAAATTGAAAAACTGGAAGATGACATCGATGCAATTCCAGTGGTCCAAGAATTCAAACAGTCTCAAGTGGACGTGAATGATTTGCTTCAGATAGTAGCATCAACGATTTCCAACACAGTAACAGATCAGATCCTTACTTCTACAGGCGGAGACCTATTAAGAGGGGAAACAGGATCACAAGTGAAAAATTCTGCTCCTGGCAGCTGTTCATAAAATAATAAAATAAAGAAGCGCTATCTTCACGGTATGAATCCTGAAGATGGCGCTTCTTGTGTTTAGTATGAAATTTCCTTGCCTTTTCATCTTTTGTCATCGTTTTCCTCTCATGGGTACTGAACTCCCTAGCAGCAGCTCTAAGGCGCGTCACGTCCCTGCCCTCTGTCCTTAGCGTATGTTCCCGTTTCTTTCTAGCCTTGCTTTTAGCCATTGTTTTCACCTCTTATAGAAATTCCTCACACTGGAGGTATTTCTATTTAACCATGAACAGAGAAGGGAAGGAAGCCTTTTTAAAGGCTATAGAACATGATTTGGGGATAGAACTTCCTCAATTCACCATAATCATCCTGTTAAGCAGGTAAACTAAACGCCGCCATCCAATAAGAAAGGATGAATCCGGAAGCAGCCTTAAAATTTACTGCACCCCTGTATTTTCTTTGGTTGAGATTGGTCTCGAGAACTCTTTCAAAACATAAGATGTCTTTTTTTCTGAAAGCGGTGCAGGTGCTTTAAGCAGACTGAATGAATAGGATATAGGAGGAAAATTCTAGATCAAGAAAGAATCACTTTACAAGTTCAAGGATAAGCATCAGCGGTATTCGAGTTCTTCTTTTATATTCCTCTTCACTATGGAAAAGTTCCCTCCTGGGTGCAGCTTCCTTAACATTTTTTATTATGAATCCAGCTGAAAGCACAAGAGAGAAATATTCTTCGAGTGTACGATGATATTTAACGACTGAATGATCCATCCATGCCTCTACCCTTTTTCCAGACTCAAAATAGTTGTCGACTACCCAGTGGGTCCGCTTTTCTTTTCCAGAGAAATGATCGAAAGTGGAGGTCAGGACAGGATGCATGACTGAGAACACGAACTTGCCGCCCGGTTTTAATCCTGTATATACCTCCTTCACTAGAGAATTCGGGTTTTCTATATAGTGAAGAACCATCCTTGAGGTGATCAGATCGTACTCTGCCCGGTTCAAATTCAGATTCTCGAGATCACCCAAACGGACAGCAGCCTTTTTGGAATTGATCGTAGAAATGGCTCTTTCCACCATATTCTTTGACCCGTCAATACCTGTGTAATAGCCTGCTCCTTGGGCAAGCAGTTCTTTGCCGAATGAACCATCCCCGCACCCCAGATCAAGGATGTCCTTATTATGAATATCCCCGATCAGCTCGAAAATGACGGGAGTTTCCATGGCATTGTTGGGACTTTCTTTTCTTTGTCTTCTGGCCATGAAACTTTCAAAGAATTGTTTTTCTTCGTATACGCTGGCTCCTTTATGTAACATAGCGATCCCTCCTGATAAATGAAGTCTTTTTTTCTTTAACCATCATACTATATAACGGAAACAGTTATATTTATTATTCATAATATTTACCGTGTACCGTGGGATATTTCCGCCGGCTATCCGGCAGATGGGAAATTGGGAACATTCACTATACTGAAGCATACAATGAACTATCCCGAAACTAATTTGTCACCGATCAAAAAATACTCGCACAAACGTCTAGATGCCCGCATAAGATGAATTGAAAATGAATGAGGAGGTACGCTCGAATGGCAGAATACAGAGAGATTATTACCAAAGCGGTCGTAGCGAAGGGACGTAAATTCACTCAATCCCACCATACGATTAGCCCGCCGCATCATCCATCGAGCATTTTAGGCTGCTGGATCATAAATCACACGTACGAAGCCCACAAAGTCGGCAAGAAAGTCGAAATATCCGGTTTCTACGAGATTAACGTCTGGTATTCACATGATGACAATCGAAAAACTTCCGTAGTTACAGAGAAAGTGGAGTATTGTGACGTCATCAAATTGAAATACCGTGATCCTGACTGCTTAGATGATAAAGAGGTAAAAGCAATCGTACTGCAGCAGCCTAATTGTGTGGAAGCGGTTATTTCACCAAACGGCAATAAGATCATCGTACATGTAGAACGCGAATTCCAAGTCGAAGTCATCGGTGAAACCAAGGTTTGTGTATTGGTTAACCCTGATGGCTGTGACGATGACTGGGATTGCGACTTCGATGATGAGGATTTTGAAGAGCTCAACCCGGACTTCCTGGAAGGGCTTGACGAAGAATAACGGAGACTAGGAAGACGGCCTCTTCCTAGTTTTTTTATTACTGGGAATTTATGAAACCACGCTCTGTGGGTCAAAAATAGCTGTATTATCCATGTCCAGCGCTTAGCCCATCGGGATTAAATAGCAAAAAGGAAAGCCCGTCTTTTTTCTTTTGAGAACATTTGCCTGCCGGGGCTGACCAAGGCGATTGAGCTTTTGTTTTACGTAAGATGCAGTGATAAAGCTGCATCTTTTTGTTTTGATTCCTAAGAAAAAAAGAGTAGTATGATTTATGAAGATCTGTTTTTTTAAAAGTTATGTTCGGCTGTCTTTAAAGACATAATGGGTAGTTATGGTTTACTTTAGATTCAGCCGCTTTGTACATCAGCCGCCATAGAAAACAGAAAAACTCTGATGAGGAGGGTAATAAATGCAATTTGAAATGATCGGATTGGACCATGTCCAGTTAACGGCTCCAAAAGGTTCTGAGGAAAAAGCGCGTAAGTTTTATGGAGAAGTTCTTGGCCTGAAGGAAATGGACAAGCCTGAAAAACTGAAATCAAGCGGAGGCTGCTGGTTCATATGCGGAAGCCAGGAATTACATATTGGAGTAGAAAATGAATTTATTCCCGCTGTGAAAGCGCATCCTGGAATTGTTGTAAAAAATATTGAAGCGGTGGTAAGCCGCCTGGAAGAGAGCGGTTATCAAGTCAAAGAAGATACCCGCATAGAAGACAGGAAGAGAATTTTCGTTAATGACCCGTTTGGGAACAGAGTGGAATTTCTTGAGTATTATTAATGAGCAAGCCGCTTTCCTTGAGGGGAGGCGGTTTTTTTATCAGAAACGAACTGTAACCCTTGTTGCTTATTAATATAAATATTAAACTACTTCAGCCTTTTATGGGGCTTTTTCCTGTCAGAACTGGATAGGTAATTTTTACTTCTTAATTGTGTATATGAAAAGATGCGAAGCCTGCGAACAATAAGGGTTACTCTTATCAGAATCGTTACTGCTGCTTTCAAATAAAGGGAAAAAATCCCCTTAATTTGTAAAAGACTCCGAAAAATGCTTAAATAGCGGTAAAAAATCCCCTTAATTGATTCGAAATGCTCTAATCTTTGTGCTTCTGTTTGATATAAGGGGAAAAAGTTCCCTTATCCCCCAGCAAATTAAGTTCAAATCTATAAATAACGGTAAAATCTTCCCTTATTTTTGAACGCTAGTGACTCAATTACAGTACGTGAACTTTATTTCGCTTTTTTCCGGATACTAAGGTTGTTCTTTCTAAACGGAGAGAGCAGTTCTTTTCTTTCTTGCTTACGAGAGTAAATTTGGTGAGCTATGGCATTAGCATTTCAAAACTATATTAATAGCAGCAAAATTTACGAAAAGAGCCTTTTTCTAAGAGGGTATGACCTTAAATACTGCCTTCTTTCTTATGTAGAAAAATTCTCCGTGCTGCAAAACTTAAGACTCTTTTACCTAAGGTGGGAGATAACTGCGTATCCCTTTCCTGTTGTTTCCTTCAATATAAAAAAAGGAAAGGGTGTGCTATAATTAGTGTTTGAGATTACTAGATAAGATCGGAAAGGTTTGGTTGGCCAATGGCGACATACACTCCAATGATTATGCAATACTTAAAAGTGAAGGCAGAGTATCGGGATGCCTTTTTGTTTTTTCGATTAGGCGATTTTTATGAAATGTTCTTCGAGGATGCCATCAAAGCTTCCCAGGAACTTGAGATAACATTGACGAGCCGTGACGGAGGAAGCACAGAAAAAATCCCCATGTGCGGAGTGCCTTATCACTCTGCACCCAACTATATTGAACAGCTGATTGAAAAAGGCTTTAAAGTAGCAATATGCGAGCAAACAGAAGACCCCAAGCAGGCTAAAGGAGTCGTGAAAAGAGAAGTAGTGCAGCTTATCACTCCAGGTACTGTGATGGATGGGAAAGGTCTGCAGGATAAAGAGAATAACTATATTGCGTCCATCAGTATGTTTGAGGATGAAACGGCTGTTTTGGCCTACAGTGACTTATCGACGGGGGAAACAAAGGTGACACAATTAACCTCTCGTTTTGATGACGCAATCAATGAGCTTGCTACAATCGGTGCAAAGGAAGTTGTTGTAGACTCAGAGTTTAATGAAGAACTGCAGAAGAGCATGATTGACAGGAACGGAGTCACCATTTCATATGGAAATGAGACGGAAATCACTGACAGCTTCGGTATGCTCATCGATGAGGTGAAACAGGACAAGCTGAAGGTTGCTGTCTGCAGACTCTTAAACTACTTATTCAAAACCCAGAAACGGAGCCTGGATCATCTTCAGAAAGTGGAAACCTATCAAATCCACCAATTCATGAAAATCGATTACTATTCCAAGCGCAATCTCGAACTGACAGAAACCATCCGTTCCAAAGGAAAGAAAGGTTCTTTGCTGTGGCTTCTTGATGAAACCATGACTGCCATGGGAGCAAGAATGCTTAAACGCTGGATTGACCGTCCGCTGATCGATCAGGAAGAAATCGAGAAGAGGCACAGCATGGTCGAGCTCCTGCAGGAACGTTTCTTTGAGAGAGAAGATATCAGGGAACTGCTTAAGGAGGTTTATGACCTGGAGCGGCTTGCCGGACGTGTGGCTTTTGGAAATGTAAATGCGAGGGACCTTATCCAACTAAGAAAATCACTCTCACAGATTCCGCTGCTTAAAAAGCTTATCGGCGAGCTGGATCACGATATAGCAGATGAAATGGTGAAAACGCTGGACCCCTGTGATGAGCTGACGGATACTCTTCATGATTCCCTGCATGAACAGCCGCCGCTTTCCATTAAAGAAGGCAACATCATCAAGGACGGCTTTCATGAAGAATTGGATCAATACCGCGATGCCAGCAGAAACGGTAAGAACTGGATTGCCCAGCTTGAAAGAGAAGAGCGGGAAAGAACCGGTATCCGTTCGTTGAAGGTCGGTTATAACCGGGTGTTCGGTTATTACATTGAGGTGACCAGAGCGAACCTTGGCGCCTTGGAAGAAGGCCGGTACGAGCGCAAGCAGACACTGACCAATGCAGAACGGTTCATCACCCCTGAATTGAAAGAGAAAGAAGCCTTGATCCTGCAAGCTGATGAAAAGTGTATCGACCTGGAGTATAACCTATTTCTTGAACTAAGGGAAAAAGTCAAAGAATATATTCCGCGCTTACAAAAGCTCGCTAGGATTGTTAGTGAAATCGATGTCCTCCAGTGCTTTGCAACGGTGAGTGAGAAGAGGCATTATGTGAAGCCTTCCTTCAACCGTGAAAGAAGGATCGTCATTAAAGACGGCCGCCATCCTGTTGTCGAAAAAGTGATGGATGCACAAGAATATGTTCCAAATGACTGTTATATGGATCAAGAGAGGGAGATCCTGCTGGTTACAGGGCCCAATATGTCAGGTAAAAGCACCTATATGAGACAGCTGGCCCTTACCGCTGTACTGGCTCAAATCGGTTGTTACGTACCGGCTCGTGAAGCCAGCCTGCCGATCTTTGACCAGGTATTCACCCGTATAGGTGCAGCCGATGACCTGATATCAGGACAGAGTACCTTCATGGTTGAAATGCTTGAGGCGAAAAATGCCATCACTAATGCTACCCAGGACAGCTTGATTCTTTTTGATGAAATCGGAAGGGGAACAAGCACCTACGATGGAATGGCGTTAGCGCAGGCAATCATTGAATACATTCATGAAAAAATAAAAGCCAAGACATTATTTTCAACCCATTATCATGAGCTTACTATATTGGAGCAAGAATTAGTAAACCTGAAGAACATCCACGTAAGTGCTATGGAGCATAACGGAAACCTTGTATTCCTTCATAAGATCAAAGAAGGAGCAGCCGATAAAAGCTATGGAATCCATGTTGCCCAATTGGCTGAGCTTCCAGAAGAACTGATTACCAGAGCTAATGAAATTTTAGAGAAGTTGGAAAAGAAAACTGTCGATACGGTTACAGACAAAGTTACTGCTCAGCAGAACAGGATTGCAGAAGCCGCAGCCGGAGAGCAGCCGGCCCAGCTCTCTTTCTTCCAAGAGGAAAAAGCGGGCGCGCAAGGGGGCAATGGCTTAGGAAGAAAAGAAAGAAAGCTGCTTGAAGAATTGAAATCTTTTGACATTCTTGAAATGAATCCTTTGCAGGCCATGAATGCCCTTTATGACCTGCAAAAGAAATTGAAAAAATAGGGAGGTGTGAACATGGGAAAGATTTTTCAGCTTGATGATGCGTTATCTAACAAAATTGCCGCCGGAGAAGTGGTGGAAAGACCTGCTTCTGTTGTAAAAGAGCTTTTGGAGAACGCTATTGATGCCAATGGGAATGTCATTGAGATTCATGTAGAAGAAGCCGGTCTGGCTTCCATCCGTATCATCGACAATGGGGACGGTATCCTTGAAGACGATGTACTCACCGCTTTCAGCAGGCATGCCACAAGCAAAATCAAGGATGAAAATGACTTGTTCAGAATCCGCACCCTTGGCTTCAGGGGTGAGGCACTTCCAAGTATCGCTTCTGTTTCCCATTTGGACATGCTTACCAGCACAGGTGACGGACCTGGAGTAAAGATCAAGCTGCAGGGAGGAAAGGTCCTTTCACAGGAAAAGTCCTCAAGCAGGCGGGGAACGGATATAACGGTATCGAATCTTTTTTTCAATACACCTGCACGGTTAAAATATATGAAAACGATCCATACAGAGCTTGGAAATATAACCGATGTAACAAACCGGATCGCTCTTTCACATCCTGATATATCAATTAAGCTCATACACAATGGCAAAACATTGCTTCATACAAATGGAAATGGAGATGTCCGGCAGGTGCTGGCAGCTATCTACGGAACCAATATTGCCAGGAAAATGGTCAGGATCGAAGCGTCGTCACTGGATTTCTCGGTCAAAGGGTATATCTCCCTGCCTGAAATTACAAGAGCTTCAAGGAACTATATCTCAACCATGATCAACGGCAGATTCATCAAGAATTACGGTTTAGCCAAAGCAATTGGAGAAGGATACCACACACTTCTGCCGATTGGGAGATATCCAATTGTATTGCTGTTAATCGAAATGGATCCCTTATTGGTGGACGTCAACGTTCATCCTTCCAAAATGGAAGTGAGAATCAGTAAAGAACCTGAGCTGTTCGAACTGGTCTCCAGTGCAATAAGAGATTCTTTTAAAACAAAAGAACTCATTCCATCAGGTTACAAAGAGCCAAAGCCAATGAAACCCCAGTCTGAACAGGGTGCGTTTACATTAGAACACCTGCCAGAAGAAAAAAGCATAGATAAGTTGCCGGAAAGAACCTTTCAGCAGGAGAAGCTGCCTCCTAAGGAAGTCATGGAGATGCTGTATAAAACCCCAGAACGGGCTGGTTTTGAAGAAGAGGAAGCTTCGGTGATTCATGAAGAGAAACCGGAAGTAGCAGATTCTATTCCACAAAGAATGGATGAGCAGGAAGAGCCCAAGGCCTCAAGAGTTCCGCCGTTATATCCTGTCGGACAGATGCACGGAACTTATATCTTTGCTCAAAACGAAAATGGCTTATACATCATCGATCAGCATGCGGCACAGGAACGGATCAAATATGAATACTTCAGGGAAAAGGTCGGAAAAGTGGAGAATGAACTCCAGGAAATGCTTGTTCCAATCACTCTCGAATATTCTGCAGATGAGTATATGAAAATCGTTGAGCACAAAGAAGAGCTTGAAAAGGTCGGCGTTTTTCTGGAGGAGTTCGGTTACAACAGCTTCATCATCCGCTCCCATCCTCAATGGCTGCCTCCTGGCCAGGAAGGAGAGCTGATCGATGAAATGATAGAACAGCTGCTCAATATGAAAAAGGTGGATATTAAAAAACTTCGGGAAGAAGCGGCCATCATGATGAGCTGCAAAGCTTCGATCAAGGCGAATCAGTACTTGAGGAACGAAGAAATTTCAGCGCTGCTTGACGAACTGAGGCGTTCCGAAGATCCATTCACATGCCCGCACGGCCGCCCGATCATCATTCACTATTCAGTTTATGAGATGGAGAAGATGTTCAAGAGGGTTATGTAGGGAAAGGGGCTTATACGCAGTAGTGTATAGGACTTTTTATAGAACCTGCTATCAAAGCGGACCTCGTCTGCTTTGTTCGAAGATGTTCGAAGCTGATGTGTGCTGGCCTGGGGCATTAAGCTTAAAATTTAGTGTTTTGAGGTTAGCTGGTGTAAAAAGCCCGTTTATACAGCATGAAATCATAGAATTAGAGAAATGATGCAGTAAAAAGATCGTTTATACAGCATGAAATCATAGAACTAGAAACTTGATGCAGTAAAAAAGGCGTTTATACAGCATGAAATCATAGAACTAGAAACTTGATGCAGTAAAAAAGGCGTTTATACAGCAAGAAAACCTAGAATTAGAACTATGATGCAGTAAAAAGATCGTTTATACAGCATGAAACTTAAGAATTAGAGAATTGATGTAGTAAAAAGATCGTTTATACAGCATGAAATCTTAGAATTAGAAACTTGATGCAGTTAAAAAGGCGTTTATACAGCATGMAATCATAGAATTAGAAACTTGATGCAGTAAAAAGATCGTTTATACAGCATAAAATCATAGAACTAGAAACTTGATGCAGTAAAAAAGGCGTTTATACAGCATGAAATCATAGAAATAGAAACTTGATGCAGTAAAAAGGGCATTAATACAGCATGACAGCTCCAATCTTAGCATCCATGTTCGTATAATTGCTTTGATAGACTATGCTCCGTCAGCGGGGCACATCTACTCTAGTATTTCTCATTTTAATGTCCCGCGCTCAGCCGGTATCAACTGAACGCCTTTCCGAATTAAATTATGGGAAACCTTAACAAACGAACCCAGATCAGACGTCAAGAGGTTACAATAGTAATATAATTTTCACCAAGAAAGAGGTGTCACAATGACGTTCAAAGGTCAAAAAATTCTCCCGGCAGTCAGGTCAATGAAAGAATTCGATAAGATGCTGCAGACTAACTATGAATATGGTGTGTTCCTCGATCTACATATCGGGATGCTTAAGACGGTCTATCAGTATGCAAAGGAAAATAACCGGAAGATGTTCCTGCACCTGGATTTGATCCAGGGCTTGAAGGGTGATGAATATGGTGCGCAGTATGTCTGCCAGGAAATCAAGCCGTACGGAATCATATCGACAAAAGGCAACGCGATCCAGCAAGCGAAGAAAAAAGGAGTTGTAGCGATTCAGCGTGCGTTCGTCCTTGACAGCTCAGCCATGGAGAGAAGCATGGAACTGGTGAAGCACTCGAATCCTGATTATATCGAACTTCTGCCTGGTGTTATTCCAAAAGTGATCAAAACCATCAAAACTGAAACAGGAAAGCCTGTTTTTGCAGGAGGATTAATCGATACGGTAAATGAAGTCGAAGAAGCGATAGAAGCAGGTGCATCAGCCATTACCACTTCAAATAGAGAACTGTGGAAGCACTTTAATCCGGATAAACGGATTTGACAACGTTTCCATAATCTATTAATCTAATAACAAGTTAATGATTCGTGAAGAGAGAAGATGAGACTCACACAGTTTATCGCCAGCGATAGTTGTGTGGGTTTTTCTGCTTTTTTTCAGAATCCTATGAAAACTTTACTGGAAGAAGGAGTGGGAGCATTGGCAGAATACATATTATCTTTAGACCAGGGAACGACCAGCTCGAGGGCGATCCTTTTTAATAAAAAAGGAGAGATTGTTCATACCTCTCAAAAAGAATTTACGCAGCATTTTCCTCAGCCCGGCTGGGTAGAACACAATCCTAACGAGATCTGGGGATCGATTCTGGCTGTGATAGCTTCAGTACTTTCTGAATCATCCGTTAAGCCTGAAGAGATAGCGGCCATTGGGATCACCAATCAGAGGGAAACCACTGTGGTATGGGATAAACACACCGGTGAACCGGTTTATAATGCTATAGTCTGGCAATCCCGCCAGACATCGGGGATTTGCGATGAACTAAAGGAAAAAGGTCTCCAAGATACTTTCCGCAGTAAAACCGGGCTCTTAATCGATGCCTATTTTTCCGGAACAAAAGTCAAGTGGATTCTCGATAATGTAGAGGGAGCGAAGGCAAAGGCAGAGAAAGGGGACCTTCTCTTTGGTACAATAGATACTTGGCTGATCTGGAAGCTTACCGGAGGAAAATCCCATGTAACTGACTACTCTAATGCTTCAAGGACATTAATGTACAATATTTATGACTTGCAATGGGACCAGGAACTCCTCGATATATTAGGTGTTCCTGCAAGCATGCTTCCAGAAGTGAAGCCTTCTTCTGAAGTTTATGGAAAAACAGTGCCGTATCATTTCTTCGGGAAGGAAATACCGATTGCCGGAGTAGCGGGCGATCAGCAAGCAGCACTGTTCGGCCAGGCCTGTTTTTCTGAGGGAATGGCGAAAAACACATACGGTACCGGCTGTTTTATGCTGATGAATACAGGAGAAAAGGCTGTGAGGTCTGATCACGGGCTTTTGACTACAATCGCCTGGGGCTATAACGGCAAGGTGGAATACGCATTGGAAGGCAGCATATTTGTAGCGGGCTCTGCCATCCAGTGGCTCCGTGATGGAATGCGGATGATCAAGGATGCAAGTGAAACACAAGCCTATGCTGAGAGAACCGAGGGAAATGACGGTGTATACGTAGTACCGGCGTTTGTTGGCCTTGGAACTCCTTATTGGGATAGCGATGTACGTGGAGCAGTTTTTGGATTAACACGCGGAACCTCTAAAGAACATTTTATCCGCGCCGTATTAGAATCCCTTGCCTATCAAACGAAAGATGTACTTACCGCGATGGAAGCTGATTCAGGGCTGTCCTTGAAAACGCTGCGAGTGGATGGAGGAGCGGTTAAAAATGACTTTTTAATGCAGTTTCAAGCTGATATTCTCGATACAGCTGTAGAGCGGCCTGAGGTAAATGAAACGACGGCGTTAGGCGCAGCCTACCTTGCCGGACTTGCTGTCGGGTATTGGAGTGATACCAGTGAGATTACAGATCAGTGGAACCTTGACCGGAAATTCGATCCTGCTATGCAAGCGGAAGATATAGAAAAGCATTACGGCGGGTGGCAAAAAGCAGTGAAGGCGGCAATGGCTTTTAAATAGGTTCTTTTCGTGAAATTTGTTGCTATTTGTTACTAGTACCGAAAAATATCAATCTCTAGAAGGAAAAAATACGGTAATATCGAAAAGAAAAGAGCTACTCCCCCCGATAAGAGATAAAACTCTTAGTACCCGGGGATATCCGAAAACAGCCTTTAAATAAAACCAAGACATAACATTTTTAAAAATCTGAAGGTTATGGTATTATAAACACAAGTTAATAAACGGTTAGAGAATCTAGAGAGACCTGACAACATTATGCTGTTTTCATAATGTTTGTTCACGGTCTCTTTTTTTATTGCATACAACAGAAGCGGAGGAATGACAGATGAGTTTTTCGAGCTTGCAAAGAAGCCAAATCAAAGAAAAGTTAAAGAACGACCATTTTGACATCACGATCATTGGGGGAGGCATTACAGGAGCCGGAATCGCTTTGGATGCAGCGAATCGCGGCATGAAGGTCGCCCTCGTGGAAATGCAGGACTACGCTGCCGGAACTTCCAGCCGTTCGACCAAGCTGGTTCACGGAGGCTTACGGTATTTAAAGCAATATGAAGTGAAAATGGTTGCCGAGGTTGGAAAGGAAAGAGAGATCGTGTACGAAAACGCTCCTCATGTTACAACACCTGAATGGATGCTGCTGCCGATCCATAAAGGCGGGACCTTCGGGAGATTCAGCACCTCCATCGGCTTACGGGTATATGATTATCTTGCCGGAGTAAAGAAGCTTGAACGAAGAAAAATGCTTTCTTCATCTGAAACGCTGGAAAAGGAGCCTCTTGTCAAACGGGAAGGACTTAAAGGTGGAGGCTATTATGTTGAATACCGGACGGATGATGCCAGGCTGACAATCGAAACGATGAAGAAGGCGGTTGAGAATGGAGCAGCTGCTATGAATTATGTGAAAGCAGAGCATTTCATTTACGAGGATAAAAAGGTAAAGGGAATTCAAGCCAAGGATGTGCTGTCAGGAGAAACATTTGAAATTCACTCTGAAACAGTTGTCAATGCATCTGGACCCTGGGTGGATGAAGTAAGGAAAAAAGATTACTCAACCAATAATAAAAAGCTTCGTCATACAAAAGGGGTACACATTGTGATAGACCAGGAAAAATTCCCTTTGAAGCAAGCGGTTTACTTTGATACACAGGACGGCAGGATGGTTTTCGCTATACCCAGAGAAGGAAAAGCATATGTCGGCACAACCGATACATTTTTTGAAGGAGATGTTACTTCCCCGAAAATGACAGAGGGGGACAGAGAATACCTGCTGAATGCCATTCACTATATGTTCCCGGAAGTGACGGTGACAAAGGAAGACGTAGAATCGAGCTGGGCTGGTATTCGGCCACTAATCTATGAGGAAGGAAAAGATCCTTCGGAAATTTCAAGAAAAGATGAAGTCTGGGAAGGTGACAGCGGGCTGGTTACAATTGCAGGAGGGAAGTTGACCGGTTACCGAAAGATGGCGGAGCATGTGGTAGATCTCATTGCAAAGAGATTAAAGCAGCAAACTAAGAGAGATTTTCCAGGCTCCAGCACTAAACATCTTCCGTTATCCGGCGGAGATTTCGGGGGATCATCAGGATTCCAAAACTTTATTGATAAGAAAGCACTGGAAGCGGAACAATTCGGGTTAAGCATTGATGAAGGACGAAAACTTGTTCAACAGTATGGATCGAACGCAGACGAACTTTTCAAAATGGCTCATTCTTACAAAAAGACAACAAAGTATGCTAATAATGAACTGCCTGCCGAAATATATGCCATGCTCCTTTATTCCATCAATGAAGAAATGACCGTCACGCCAATCGATTTCTTCATGAGAAGGACAGGTAAACTGTTTTTCAATATAGAATGGGTGAAGCAGTGGAAAAAAGAGGTTGTCGACATGATGGCTATCCTGCTTGACTGGAAACCGGAATTAAAGAGGCAATATCTCATTGACCTGGACAATGCAATCAGAGATGCACAAGTGCCAGTAATGTAACCAGAAACTAACATAAAAACCAGTAGTCCAATGAGAAGCTGCCTGATCTTTTTCTTAATAAAAACCGTTCTGTGTCATGCACAGGACGGTTTATTTGTGTTTAAGGAAAGAGTGAAGGGCTGGAGCTTTACTCTCTTTAATTATAAATCAATAATCTGAATGCTATGGAAAACTAAGTAAAGATTTTTTTGTGGTAAAATTAGTAAATGTTGACTACTTACAAATAAGTTATAGAAATTCATATTTAGCAGTTTGAAACAGATCAGTTTCTGGTTTATTAAATTTTACTAAGGAGATGCGGAAATGAATATCATGGCTGCACGAATAGCAGACTTAGATGCACTAGCACAGTTAGACAGTGAAGTTATCGGTGACACGAGCAGGAGGAATTACATTGAGAAAGCTATTAGTCATGAAAACTGTATTATTGTAAAAGAAGATAACGAGATTGCCGGATTTTTAGTTTACGATCGTAATTTTTTTGACTGTGCTTTTATAGCTTTGATAATTGTGTCTAAAAGCAAAAGACGAATGGGATATGCAAGTGAATTACTGCATTACATGGCAGATCATTCTCCTACTCAAAAAATATTCTCCTCTGCGAATCAATCTAATTACAGTATGCAGCAGGTGTTTAAATCTAATGGTTTTGTGAAGAGTGGTGTAGTGGAGAACCTGGATGATGGAGACCCGGAGATTATTTATTATAGACTGAAAAAAGGCAGCAATCTTAAGTAAACAAATTGTATAGCTTTTACAATTATTCATATTCATTGAAGGAGGGGCGTAAATGAACCAAAAGAGCTTTAGTGAAAAAAACCAGTTGGGGTGGAACCAGTCAACTTATCAGGCTTGGGTTAATCGTCATGGGACGCCTCAGGAGTATGCCCAAATGTTAAAAGCAAACCCGGAAAAGAAGGTTAGCCACTATCTTAAATATATGGGTGATATAAAGGGTAAGAGAATTGCCAATCTTTTAGGTTCTAAAGGAAACAAAGCTGTTTCACTTGCACTATTGGGAGCGGAATTAACCGTAGTGGATATTTCTGAAGGAAATAAGCGGTATGCAACTGAATTGGCTGAAGCAGCCGGAATACACATTCACTATTTAGTATGTGATGTTTTAGAAATACCACCTCAAGAAAAGCTGCAGAATTTTGATATTGTCCTTATGGAAGTCGGTGTTTTGCATTATTTCGTTGAACTTAACCCGCTTTTTGAATTGATATCAAGTATGTTAAAACCAGGCGGTAAATTAATTTTAAGAGACTATCATCCTCTGGTTACTAAATTAATGCGGTTGGAGAATAATAATTTAGTTGCAAACGGAAATTATTTTGATGAAGAGCTTCAAGAAGTAGAAGCAGCTTTTAGCAAGCTGTTATCAGAGAAGGAACGTGAATCACTATTAAAAAATATAATACGGAGATGGACTTTAGGCGAAATTGTCACGAAGCTGGCCGGAACTGGTTTGACAATTGAATGCTTAGAAGAAGAAGAGGGTATCCGGTGGGCATTTCCCGAAAATTCTCCTGAACGGATAGAGAATAGAATTCCGGGTCTTTTTACAATTCTAGCGTCAAAATAGTTGCCTATAAAGAGGAACAACTCCAACGCAGGAAGGCTATGATAATGAATATTGTGCTTTCAGTATGTTAAAAAAGCAGGGTGAAAATTTATACTAACTCTTCTTATTACTTTCAAAGTTTTTATCGGCTTTTATATTGAAGTTATGCATTGTTTATCTAAGGCCTCTGGGGTAATCCACACTCCATAGTCTGGGAGGAAAACAGGATGAATGAATCACACGTTTCGTAGGTACCTAAGAAAAGTTCTTTTTTTTATTCCAAAAGTCTTTAATAAAGGCTGTTTTCGCAAATATTGTGGCTTTCGGATATGCCCGGATACTAAGAGTTTTATCTTTATCGAGGGAGAGCTCTTTTCTTTTCGGTGTTACCAGTTTTTACCCCTCTTAATATGGTTGTTTTTTTGAGCTTAGTATTAAATAGCAACAAAGTTCACGAAAAAGCCTTAATAAATCTAAAAAAGACCCGTCCATAGACGAGTCTTAAAATCACCCATTGGAAGTACGATAATTCTTTCCTTCATCAGGCTTCTTGAAGTTGTTTTCCCAAATTCTCTTTACAGGCTTTGGCAGCTGTTTAACGGCACCAACTGTATATTGAATGTTATCTTTCTTGCTATCAATGTCTTCTTTAATTTCCTGGCTGTGTGTAGAAAGTTCATTGGTCTCCTCCTGCAGGGTCTGTGCTCTTTGCTGCAGGCTCTCTACCGTTTTATTCAAGTGGTTGATGGTCGGTTTGGTTTCCTTCATAAACTTAAAGCCTTTATATCCCAGGTATGCAATCGAGAGAACAAATAGGGCTATGCTTGCGTAAACAATGATCATGGAATACCTCCTAAATTTCTGCTTATTTTCAAGGGTAAGTTATTCTTTGTATCTTTGTTTACCCTTTATGTTCTGAATAAAACGGTCTTTTGCGAGTAGGAAAACAGTGGAAATATACATTGCCAATCTTAAAACAATGGGATATAATAAAATCAAAATTTTTTTAATATTATGCAATGATGAAGAAGAGTATGCATGGATAAGACTTTAGAGAGCTGATGGCTGGTGGGAATCAGTGTCGGACCATGTTGAATGGGCTTCGGAGCATCCATGCCGAACAAATAGGCAGGCGGAGAGTTCTACCGATAAAAGGAACAGAGAGCATATAATCAGCTCTTTTAAAGATTACCTTTTTTATTCTGGGTAAACGAAGGTGGCACCGCGGGTTTCTCGTCCTTTTTTGGATGGGGGCTTTTTTTATTTGGCTCTTTTCGTAAAATTTGTTGCTATCCGATACTCATTCTGAAAAAAATAACCATGTTTCACCGGAATAACCTGGTAATCATGAAAAGAAAAGAGCTACTCTCCCCGTTTTGAGAGAGAACCCTTAGTATCCAGGGAAAAATCCGGCTCTTAGGATTTTTCCGAGCAACAATGTATGCGAAAACAGCCTTTTATTTTTAGGAGGAATTTATATGGAAAGACCAACAGCACTAACAGGGATAAAACCCACAGGGCACCCTCATCTGGGGAATTATATCGGCGCGATCAAGCCAGCACTTGAAATGGCAAAAGACAACACATCACAAGGGATTTACTTCATTGCGGACTACCATGCCTTAAACTCTGTGCAGGACCGCAAAAAATTTAAAGAGTACACCTACGAAATCGCGGCGGCTTGGCTTTCATTAGGGTTGGATCCGGAAAAGGTGATTTTTTACAGACAATCAGATGTTCCTGAAATTCTTGAACTCCACTGGATTCTCTCCTGTATGACACCTAAAGGATTAATGAACCGGGCACACGCTTATAAAGCCAAAGTCGAAGAAAACATGGCAGAAGCAAACGACTCTGATGCTGGTGTCAACATGGGACTGTTTACTTATCCAATTCTAATGGCTGCGGATATCTTGCTTTTTAACTCAGATAAGGTTCCTGTTGGAAAAGATCAGGTTCAGCATGTGGAAATCGCAAGAGATATCGCGGAAAACTTCAATCGTACTTTCGGAGAAGCCGTTAAGCTGCCTCAATATGTGATTGAAGAAGAGACTGCTGTCATACCCGGGCTTGATGGAAGAAAGATGAGTAAAAGCTATGGAAACACCATCCCGCTTTTTGCAGAAGAAAAAGCTCTGAAAAAGCTTGTCAATAAAATTGTAACGGATTCTACGCCCCCGGAAGAGCCTAAGGAAGTGAAGGGTTCCTCGCTGTTCACTCTTTATAAAGAGTTTGCGGCTGCTGCTGAAGCTGATTCCATGAAAGAGAAGTACAAACAAGGAATCGGCTGGGGCCAAGTAAAAAAAGAAGTGTTCGAAGTCATGAACAGGGAACTGAGCGAACCTCGCCAGAAGTATTATGAATATCTCGACAATAAGCAGGAAATTGATAAGATTCTTGAACGAGGGGCAGAAAGGGCAAGAAGCATTGCGTCTGTTCAACTCAAAAAAATCAAAGAAATGATCGGCTGCTAATGATCGGGGGGAATCGATATGCAGCTGCAGTTTTACAGTGAAAATGTGAAAGCCGAGCTATATAAGTTCTCACTTGCAGAAGAACAGCATCAATTTACGGCTTTGCCTTCAGAAGCATTAGAAATTGAAGACCGAAATAGACATCCAGTCGTCATAATGGATGGGGACAGGGCAGTTGGTTTTTTTGTTCTTCATAAAGGAACAGTTGTAAAGGACTATTCACTTGATACCAATGCCTTATTATTACGGGCTTTTTCCATTAATGAGATACAGCAGGGAAAAGGATATGCCAAAGCTGCCATGAAATTGCTGCCTTCGTTCGTCCAGAATCATTTTCCTGGAACAAGTGAAATCGTCCTGGCTGTGAACGAAAGAAATTCAGCAGCGAGAACACTATACATGAAGTCAGGCTTTAAGGATGATGGAAAGAAACTTATGGGAAGGAAGGGCTTGCAGTCCATATTGACATACAAGCTAGATCAAAAAAGGTAGAAGCTTATTTTATTTTGCTTCTACCTTTTTTTGCGTTTAACGACGCTTCAGCCATCTTTATCATTTCTCTTACCATACTTCCGCCAATTTTCCCGCCGACCTTTCCGGCTTCCCGTGCGCTAAGTTCCCCGTTATAGCCTTTGGTTAAGGTGATACCCTGCTCTTTTGCTGCCTCATACTTCACTGCAGAAGGATCCTCTTGGTGAAATAAGTCGGCTTTCATTTTATTTAGTGCCCTTTGAGACCTGGGAACGCGAGGCTTTCTTTTGCTCATGGCTATCATCCTTTCTTCTTATGGTTTCGTGCGTATTTTTATTATGGTGTAAAAAGAGAAATATATCAGAATAATGTTGTAATTTAACTTAAATAGTGTAAAATTACACTAAGAAATAATAGTTAAATTTGGTAAATATGAGGTGAGATAATTGAAAAAAGAGATAAGAAGAAAGAAAGTATCACAAAGAGCGGCAATAGGGATGATTTTTTTCATAATTTACGGGTGTGTTTTTTTCACTGTGGATAATGACCCTGTTAGTTCTGAAATCGTCAGTGATATAGGCGGCTTGATGCCGACTAGAATAGAGCAGGTGACCAAGGGTGAGGAAGAACGGGAGATAGTGAAAACAGTTAAGAAGGCAGCCGATGAAAATCTTAAAGTGTCAATTGCCGGAAAGATGCACAGCCAAGGCGGGCACACTTATTATCCTGGAAGCGTCGTATTGGATATGACCGGTCATAATAAGATACTGGATCTCAATACAGTGGAAAAAACCATACGCGTACAGAGCGGTGCGACCTGGGCAGACATACAAGAGGCAGCCAATCTACATGGGTTATCAGTGAAAGTAATGCAGTCCCAAAATATATTTACTATCGGAGGGTCGCTGTCTGTCAATGTACATGGCAGAGATATAAGGCATGGGGCATTAATTGAGACGGTCAATTCTTTCCGTTTATTGAAGCATGATGGAGAGATTATCAACGTATCCCGGACTGAAAATAAAGAATTCTTTCCATTGGTTATCGGAGGGTATGGGCTGTTTGGAGTTATTCTTGATGCAGAATTGCAACTGACCGATGATGAACTATATGAAATGAAAACAACGGAACTACCATATGATGAATACAGTGATTTTTTTCTTGAAGAAGTAAAAGGCGAAGAAGATGTTAAGATGCATCTTGCCCGAATCTCGACTGCTCCGGATACTTTTTTGGAAGACATGTATATAACGGACTATGTTCATTCTGACAGCCAGGTTCTGCTGAAGGAGCATAATTCAATGAAAGGTGAAAAAGGGACATTCATTTCTAAATTCATGCTTGGAATCTCAAGGAGATTCGATTGGGGAAAAGATCTCTTTTGGAGTATGCAGAAAACCTATTTTCAAGGCAAAGATGGCGACTTCATCAGCAGGAATAATGCAATGAGATCAGAATCCAAATTCATGGAATACGAAAGCCGGAGTGATACAGATGTACTGCAGGAATACTTTGTTCCTGTAGATAAGTTCACCGCCTATATCGATGATTTAAGAGAGGTACTCAATGAGGAGGAGTTGAACCTGGTGAACATTACCGTCCGTTACGTTGATGAAAATGATCATGCGGTCTTGTCATATTCCAAAGAAGAGATGTTCGCGCTCGTACTGCTTATCAACCAGGAAAAATCAGCTGAAGGAAAAGAAGATACAGAGAGAATTGTCAGAAGGATGGTAGATGTGACATTGAAGCATGAAGGAAGCTACTATCTTCCTTATTATGAGTATCCCTCAAAGAAGCAGATGAAAGAGGCTTATCCAAGGACGGAGGAATTCTTCAAAAGCAAAAGAAAGCTGGACCCCGAAGAAGTGTTCATGAATCACTTTTATGAGGAGTATGGTCAATGAGATATTTTGTGCTTTCACAGAGCTTTGCCATGATGGCCAGTTCGGTTTCTTTCCCATTCTATCTTCTTTTTATTAAAAACGTCGGATCGAACTTTTCCAGCTTCGGGTTTGCTTATGGACTGTTCATGCTCAGCTCTGCGCTGTTTCACCGCTGGATAGGAGCCGCTTCAGATAAATTCGGCAGCCGTCCCTTACTGATTGGGTATGCATGGGGAATGGCATTCATCTTCTTATTTATACCTGAAGTAGATTCTCTTGCAGGTGTATATGTACTTCAAGTCATATTGGGCTTATTGGGAGCTGTCCAAAAAACATGTGAAAAAACACTGGCAGGTGAAGTGTTTCATGGTAAAGGAGCGGGGAAAAAGATTGGCAGCTACCATTTCTGGACATCACTGTTTGCCTCCTTGGCTGTTTTTGCAACCGGCGTCCTGATTGACTTCTTTACTATAGCGATTATTTTTTATATAGCTTCTTTTTTGTTTGCCGGAAGCGGGCTGGCACTGCTGTTTTTCAATAACGAGCGGGAAGAGACAGTAGAAATGGAAGGTCAAGCTGGGTAGATGATGTTTTGAAGTGAAACGTACCATGAAATCGGTGGATTGGATAAGTTAATGGTACGATTAGCCGGGAAACGTACCATTACAACAGGGGAATGAATAAATAATGGTACGATTAGGCGGGAAATGTACCATTAACACTGATGAATGAAAAGAAGATGGTACGATTAGAAGAACGTTCCATGAAATCCGAATCCCCAGGGAACTATAGGTCGTCTAGTTTGCCACCCGCCCCGCAAAGTCGTGTGCTGGTGCAGAAATTCAAAACTTTTAAACCAGACAAAACTTCCGAAATGAGCTAAGAATAAAAAGAATGATGTATAAAAAAACTTTATACGGTTATACTCTTCTGATATGTAACGATGGATTCTTATGGTACGATAATATGTAAACTTATTCTTTTACATAGAAAGCAGTGAATCGTTTGAAACAGAAAGAAAAACTTGTCGTACTTATAGGGCCTACGGCTGTGGGAAAAACAGCTTCCAGTATACATCTGGCTAAGAAATTCAACGGAGAAATCATTAGCGGGGATTCCATGCAGATTTATAAGTCGATGGACATCGGCACCGCCAAGGTAACAGAAGAAGAAAGGGAAGGAATTCCTCATCACCTGATAGATATTAGGGAACCAGAAGAGAGTTTTTCAGCAGCAGAATTTCAGGAGCTGGTCAGGAAAAAGATTTCCGAAATTCACAACCGTAGAAAACTTCCGATGATTGTAGGAGGAACCGGCTTATATATTCAGTCCGTCATCTACGATTATCATTTTACGGATGCTCCCGGTGATGAAGAATACAGAAGGAAATTGGAAAAAGAAGCCGAGGACCATGGCAATCAGGAAGTCCACCTTAGATTGCAAACGGTTGATCCAAAAGCGGCTGGCAGCATACACCCGAACAACATCAGAAGGGTGATAAGAGCCTTGGAAATACATCACTGTACAGGAAAGACGATGTCTGAGTATCAGGAGAATCAGAATAACGAACTTCTGTATGACGTGGCTCTAGTTGGCCTGACGATGGACAGGGAATTACTTTACAGCAGAATTGACAGCAGGGTGGACATCATGCTGGAACAGGGACTTATTCAGGAAGTTAAAGCGCTTTTTGACAAAGGACTGAAAGATGTTCAATCCATCCAGGCGATTGGATATAAAGAAATTTACGAGTTTCTTGAAGGAAAAGTCACTTTAGATGATGCGGTTGAAAACTTGAAGCAGAACTCCAGAAGATATGCCAAGCGGCAGTTAACTTGGTTCCGCAATAAAATGGATGTAGAATGGTTTGATATGAGCAGCACGAGGGAAAAGAACAAAAAAATTGAAGAGATATCGGATTTTGTTGCAGGAAAGCTAGGGTTATAGTCGAATAGTTAAGGTAGAGATAGAAGAGGAGGACTTATCATGAAACAAGCAATTAATATCCAAGATCAATTTCTTAATCAATTACGTAAAGACAACACGCAAGTAACCGTATTCTTATTGAACGGGTTCCAAATCCGGGGGCTAGTTAAAGGGTTTGACAACTTTACCGTACTTTTTGAGTCAGAAGGTAAGCAGCAATTGGTTTATAAGCATGCTATTTCCACCTTCTCGCCTCAGCGCAACGTTCAAATTAATTTCGACGAAGCTCAATAAAATTTGATTGAATGATAAAGCGCGCCGGTAATTTGCCGGTGTGTTTTTTTTATTTCTGATGTTTTCAAAAGGCTCTTTTCGCAATAATTGTTGCTGGTTAAATGCAGTGGATTATCGCAGAGCCTTTCAAAAAAGGAATTTGATGACCTTTCCAGAAAGAGAGGGTTGGTGTCTTTCCTGTTTTAGGGGCTGAAAATGGAAAGACATATATTTTCTAATTGTAAAATACATAATAGTATTATTGTAAACTGGATAGCTCGACCTCCCATATCCAATCCAAAATTTAATAATGATTTCATCCTTTATTGAATAGGATGATAAGAGAGTTTTCTAAGCGTTTTAACTGGGCATTTGTCACCGTTAAAAACCTCCAGACGTATACTGTATAGAATGGTGAGGTGAATTTATGGAACAGCCGATGAGAATGAAAAATAATGGACAAATAAGTATTGTATTAAATTCACATAAACGTAATCCTGTTCGGGAAATGAGAAATGCTGAGGAACCAGTTAAGGTTTTTCCTCAAGAGCATGCAGCACTGAAGGAAATCGAAGCGGAACTGGCCTCATTAGTCGGCATGGAAGATATGAAAAAAATGGTGAAAGAAATTTACGCTTGGATCTACGTAAATAAAAAGAGGGAGGAAGCAGGGCTTAAAGCGGGTAAGCAGGCCTTGCATATGATGTTTAAAGGAAATCCCGGGACTGGAAAAACTACCGTTGCCAGGTTGATAGGAAAATTGTTTCTTAAAATGAATGTTCTTTCAAAAGGCCACTTAATTGAAGCGGAGAGAGCTGATCTTGTGGGAGAATATATCGGACATACGGCCCAGAAGACCAGGGACCTGGTTAAAAAGGCAATGGGCGGAATTCTGTTTGTAGATGAAGCGTACTCTTTAGGACGCGGAGGGGAAAAGGATTTCGGGAAGGAAGCCATTGATACCCTTGTAAAACATATGGAAGACAAACAGCATGAATTCATACTTATCCTTGCAGGGTATTCACGTGAAATGGATCAATTTCTTACTTTGAACCCTGGTCTTCATTCTCGTTTTCCCTTAGTATTTCAATTTCAGGATTATTCCGTTGACCAGTTAATGGAGATAGGAAGAAGGATGCTCACTGACAAAGAATATGAATTGAGTATAGATGCAGAAAGAAAAATCAGAGAACACCTTCATCAGGTGAAGACGGCAATTAGCCCGGCAGCCTTTTCTAATGGAAGATATGTCAGAAATGTGATTGAGAAATCTATAAGATCGCAAGCTATGCGCCTGCTTTTGCAAAATACCTATGACCGCCATGAGTTGATGACAATAAGAAGTAATGACTTGTTATTTCCATCGACCGAAGAATAGAAAAGAGCCAGTACAGGACTGAGGCCCTGACTGGCTGTTTTTTTGCTCAATAAATAATAAATCAACCTTCAGGGAGATCTTTATGAACGTTAACCTTTTAATCGATCGATCATTTCTATCCCTTTTTCGGTGATTTCCGTTCCTTTTCGGCCTTTATGAATTTCCAGGCAGCCCATGTCTTGGAGTTCTTTCATTCTAGTCCTGATTTGCTGAAGAGAAAGGGGATGTCTGGTTTCGTTGAGCATTTCTTTCAATTTCTGCCTGCTGGCATTTTCATTTTGGGCAAACAGCACTTTTATTGCAGTGAGAAGAGCAAGATACTCTTTTTTTCTTAAGGGAGGAATGTCGAGAGAAATTTGCTCACGGGAAGCTGCTCCTTCACTAAAAGAACCTGTTTTCGGAAGATCATTCTTAGTAAGTGTGCTTTCTTCTGATACTGCGAGCATATACATTATCGTGTTTTTTAACTCCCGGATATTCCCCTTCCACTCTTCATTTTCCAAGATGCTCAGAACTTCAGAAGATAGTTTTTTATGAGACCCGGACTCCTGGAGAATGAATGTGTCGGTCAGGAGCTTAATGTCTGCTTTCCGTTCCCTTAGGCTGGGAAGGTTCAGATTCAGCACTTTAAGCCGGTGATACAGATCTTCCCGGAACGTACCAGCTTCGACTAATTCAGTAAGGTTTTTGTTAGTAGCTGAAATGATTCTCACATCCACAGAAATATTTTTGGTTCCCCCGATTCTCCGCACTTCCATCTCTTCCAGAACCCGCAGGAGCCTTGCTTGTAGCTTTAAGTTGATATCCCCGATTTCATCCAGAAAAAGGGTCCCTCCGTCCGCTTGTTCAAATACCCCTTTTTTTCCTCCTTTTACTGCCCCGGTGAAAGCTCCTTCTTCATAACCGAATAATTCACTTTCGAGGAGATCATCAGGCAGTGCTCCGCAGTTGATCGCCAGAAAGGGGTCATGTTTTCTGGATGATTCATTGTGAATGGCGGAAGAGAATAATTCTTTTCCAGTTCCCGTTTCACCATGAATCAAGATCGGAAGGCCTGATTTGGCTAGTTTTGCCGCAATCTTTTTGGTTTCCTGAATGATGGAAGAGGATCCTAAGATGCTTGAAAAAGAATATTTGGCGATATATCCCCTTTTCTGCAGTTCCTGTTTACGTGCTTTTTCCATTTCAAGTGTTTCATCGAGATCTTTGAAAGTAGCCACTGTGACGGCTTCATCGTTCATCCGGAAACGGAAAACCATCAGATCTCTCTGCCTTAAGGTCAGTAATACCTGTGCTTCCGTTTCTTTGGAATAGAGAAATCTTGTTAACTCTATGTTCCTAAACACCTGTGAAAGCTTCTTTCCTTTTGCATAGCTGGCGGATATTCCGAGCATTTTTTCAAGAACCTCGTTGAATACTGTGATTTCTCCATTTTCCTGAAAAGCCAGGATTCCATCATTGACTCCATCCACAACCCTGTTCAAGAACTTATTCAGTGTTCTGGCCTGCATATGAACTTGAGACAGTTTCTGGCTTAAATCTATAATTTTTTTAGTATAGCGGTTGGTAATATCAATGCTTAATTCATCAGATAAGCGGAAATGAGTGATGATTTTCATTATGGTATTCAAATCAATCAGCCTTACACCTATATCAATCTTTTTCCCCACTTTCTCAGGGATCAAGTGGGTTTCACCAGGTGAAACAGCTACGTCGATGTCCGGTGGAAAACTGATACTTTCACTAGAATAGGGGATATAATCGACATGGTTGATGCCCAGCCCTTTTAAGGTGGCAATCGCTTCATCGGCAGTTCGGGTAAAATCATTAACATATAAGACTTTTTGACCTGGTGATAATTCAAAAATCCTGTCAATAAATTCATAATTGACGGTTCGGGTAGCGACGATAATGGTACAAGTGGAGAAATCAATATGTTTTTCGACTTCTTCTTCTATTAATGAGGAAGAATACAAGATGAGCTCATTTTTGAAATGGTGAGGAAGTCCCTCATCAATGGCATATCCTTCAAATTGAATCAGCTCTCCAAAAATAGAGTTTAACTGGTTCAACAATGCTTTCTCTGTTTCTTTTGTGCCGGCTATGACAACAAGCTTGCGCATTAATTTACACCTCATAAATTGGTTGATAAGTAATATTTTTAGGTTCTTAATGGTTAACCTATTCACTTTATTCTACCACATTTAGTTAGTATTTTCTGATTATTTCACTTGGCATGATTCTTGCATCTCTGTAAGTGATAACTAAATACGCCTGTATGGAGAGGTCTTGATTTCCGGTTGTGCTGAAATTTTGTGTCTTGCTTTACAGGGGTATACAAGGGGGAGAAAGAAGAATGAATAAAGAGCAGAAAGCGTGGAAGGTACCGCACACATTCATTATTGTATTTTTTGTAGTCATTTTGGCAGCTTTGCTAACCTACATGGTACCAAAAGGTCAATTTGAAACTCAGGAAATAACGTATATGCAGGATGGGGAAGAGCAAACCAAAACCGTCCTTGATTCAGATTCTTTCAGTTACATAAAGGATGAGGAAGGAAATCTTGTCAGGGAAGGAACCAGTTTGTTTGAATCCGGTGGCGGAGCAGGCTTACTGAATTATGTGTTTGAGGGCTTGGTATCCGGTGACAAATGGGGTTCGGCCGTGGGGGTAATTGCCTTCATTCTTATTATTGGCGGAGCTTTTGGTATCATCATGAGAACCAGGGCGATCGAAGAAGGGATATTGAAGGTTATTGACCGTACGAAAGGGAAGGAAGCATTGATCATTCCGATCATGTTCTTCTTGTTTTCTTTAGGGGGAGCCGTTTTCGGGATGGGAGAAGAAGCGATTGCATTCGCCATGATCCTGGTTCCCATTATGGTTGCGATAGGCTATGACGCAATCACAGGTATCATGATCACCTACGTAGCGACACAAATAGGATTTGCGACTTCCTGGATGAATCCATTCGGAGTGGCAATTGCGCAGGGGGTATCAGATGTACCTGTCCTCTCCGGTGCGCCATTCCGTATTGTGATGTGGGCGGTGTTTACATTGTTCGGGATTATTTACACTTGGAAATACGCTCAAAGCATCAAAAAAGATCCAAGGCGAAGTGTGACGTATGAGACAGATAATTATTTCAGGAAAGAAGGCAAGGTCAGGAATCTGAATTCCTCTTTTACAGTGGGACATATGCTGGTCATTGCAACTGTGGCTATCGGGATCAGCTGGATTATCTGGGGAGTCATTGAGCATGCGTATTATATCCCGGAAATCGCAAGTCAATTTTTCACGATAGGGTTAGCTGCAGGTATTATTGGTGTTTTATTCAAGTTGAATGGAATGACTTGGAATGATATGGCGGAAGGGTTCATAGAAGGTGCGAAAGATTTGCTGCCTGCTGCGCTTGTAGTCGGTATGGCAAAAGGGATTGTCATCATTCTTGGCGGAGACAGCCCGGACGCTCCTTCTGTATTGAATACAGTTTTGTACGGCGCCGGCCAGGTTGTCGGGGATTTCCCGGAAGCAATCTCTGCATGGAGTATGTATGTGTTTCAATCCATCTTTAACTTTTTTGTTGTATCCGGCTCGGGCCAGGCGGCTCTTACAATGCCATTGATGGCTCCTTTAGCGGATATTGCCGGTGTAACACGACAGGTAGCTGTGCTTGCCTTCCAGCTCGGGGACGGATTGACGAATATATTCGTGCCGACATCTGCCGCATTGATGGGTACGTTGGGAGCTGCCCGTGTGGACTGGGGAGTATGGGCGAAGTTCATCATTAAATTCATGGGAGTGCTTTTTGTACTTTCTTCTATCTTTGTTATAACGGCTGCATTGATTGGATATTAAATATGGCAGGGGATAATTAATCCCATTTGAAGAGAAAGTTTTTGTTGAAAGGAGCTTGCATCATGTTGGTTTTAATACGAAATGGAGAAGTTTATGCTCCAGATTTTTTAGGGAAAAAAGATATATTGATTGTTAATGACAAAATCGGATTCATAGAAGATACCATTGATATTCCAGAGGGATTTTTTTCGGATAAAATTAAGATTATTGAGGCCGCTGGTAAAAGAGTCTTTCCTGGCTTCATCGATTCTCATGTTCATATTATCGGAGGAGGGGGAGAAGGCGGCTATAAAACCCGCACTCCTGAATTGAAGCTGACGGATGCTACTTTATCTGGTATTACTACCGTAATCGGGGTCATCGGCACTGATGGGACCACCAGAACTATGGCGAGTCTGGTGGCTAAAGCGCGGGGACTTGATGAAGAAGGGATAACCTGCTATGTTCAGACAGGGTCATACCAAGTGCCTGTGAGAACTTTGACTGGAAAAATAGAAGATGACATTCTCCTCGTGGATAAAATTATCGGAACAGGCGAAATAGCGATTGCAGATCACCGTTCATCACAGCCGTCAGCTGAAGAGTTTGCAAGGATTGCCTCGCAGTCGCGTGTAGGTGGAATTCTGTCAGGTAAATCAGGAGTTGTGAATGTTCATTTGGGTGACAGCAGGGATTGTTTAAAGCTGATTTATGATGTTATCGAAAACACAGACATCCCAATCAAGCAATTTTATCCCACTCATATCAACCGCAACCCTTATTTATTTGAAGAGGGTATCGAATTCGGATTAAAAGGAGGGTATGTTGATTTTACTACAAGTACCATTCCTCAATTTCTGGAAGATGGTGAAGTCGAATGCGGTAAAGGTCTTAAGCGCATGCTTGAAGCTGGTGTTCCTGAGGAAAATATTACCTTCACTTCTGACGGGCAGGGGAGTCTGCCTGAATTCGACAAGAATGGCGAATTTAAAGGATTGAAGGTTGCTCATGTTTCAAGTTTGTTCAATGCTGTCAGGAAAGCGGTCCTTGAAGACGGAGTTCCCCTTGAGACGGCGATCAAAGTCATTACCTCGAATCCGGCCAAAATCCTTAAGTTAACCGGAAAGGGCTCTCTTGCAGAAGGGAAAGACGCTGATGTTGTGCTGGTGGACAAAGAGACCTTGAAGATCGACACAGTATTGGCGAGGGGAAAACTTATGGTCGAAAACCGCGAGGCTGTAGTGAAAGGGACATTTGAATAATGGTGCTGCAAAAACAACTCGAGCCAATTTTGGTTAGAGTTGTTTTTGTTTACGGTGTGTTTTTAAATTGCATTGTTTAATTCAGTCGGCGGCGCACCCCTCTAAAATTTTGGTGATGTAAATTCTGTTTTAAGGTGAGGTATGTGGCGGGATGAGTTGGCGATTTGATCGTTTTACTTCGTTTGGAAGGGAGAGTCTCCGAGCTGATGACATGGAAATGTGAACTCGTGAAGAAGGAGGAGGAGCTGCCAAAGGCCTGCCTTTTGGGTGCAAAAATACGTTTAGCAGGGGAGGGAGATGTCTCCAAGTGAGCCTGTTGGGTACATGAACTAGTTTAGGAGGGGAGGGAGAAGCATCCATGTGAGCCCCTTGGATATATTAACTCGTGTAGAAGGGGAAGGAGATGTCTCTGAGTGATCCTGTTGGATACATGAACTCGTGTGGAAGGGGAAGCAGATGTCTCCGAGTAAGCCTGTTGGATACATGAACTCGAGCGAAAGGGGAAGAAGATGTATCCAAGTCAGCCTCTTGGGTACATGAAATAGTGCGAAAGTAGACGAAGATGTGCCCGAGTGAGCCTCTTGCTCGTGAAGAAGGGGAAGAAGATGTATCCAAGAGAGCCTGTTGGATACAAGAACTCGTGTGATAGGAGAAGAAGATGTCTCCAAGTCAGCCTCTTGGGTATATGAACTCGTGTGATAGGGGAAGAAGATGTATCCAAGAGAGCCTGTTGGGTACATGAACTTGTGCGGAAGGGGAAGATGATGCCCTCAAGTAAGTCTGTTGGATACATGAACTCGTGTGATAGGAGAAGAAGATGTATCCAAGAGAGCCTCTTGGATACATGAAATCGTGCAGAAGGAGAAGAAGATGTCCCCAAGAGAGCAGCTCGAAAGTTCATTGGTGGCAGAGTATTGAGTGGAGTGCACTAGAATGTGAATGTACACCAGATTTCAATTAGAAATAATACCGTTTCTATAAGGAGGTTCCTCTTCATATAAATACAAAGAAAGTCCTAATGAAGGGGGTCTTCTAGGTGGGAAAAGGACAACGAAATAAAAATTTGTCATCTCAGGATGAACAGTATATATGGCATTCTATGAAGCCGTATGATCCCGATGGTACTATGGTGATTGCGGAATCGGATGGTTCCTGGGTTACAGATCATAAGGGCAGCAAATATTTAGATGGAATGGCAGGGTTATGGTGTGTGAATGTCGGCTATGGCCGGAAGGAATTGGCTGATGCGGCATACGGGCAATTAAAGAAAATGGCTTATTACCCTATGACCCATAGTCATCCTCCTGCTATTCAGTTAGCTGAGAAACTAAATGAGATGCTGGGAGGAGACTACGTCATATTTTTCTCCAATAGCGGATCGGAAGCCAATGAGGCTGCTTTTAAAATTGCCCGTCAATATCATCAGCAGCAAGGAGAAGGAAGCCGATACAAGATTGTTTCGCGTTACAGGGGGTATCACGGAAATACGATGGGAACACTTGCTGCAACCGGGCAGGCGCAAAGGAAATACAAATATGAACCCTTGGCGCCGGGGTTTATCCATGTTCAGCCTCCTGACACTTACCGCGATGAAGTGCCTGAGGGTACACCACCCCATAAGCTTCCTGGTGTTAAAGCTGTTGAGAGCGTGATGACTTGGGAATTGAGCGAAACAATTGCGGCTGTGATCATGGAACCGATTATCACAGGAGGCGGTATACTGCTTCCGCAAGAAGGATACATGAAAGCGGTAATGGAAGTTTGTGAGAAGCATGGAGCGTTATTAATCGTTGATGAAGTGATCTGCGGATTCGGCCGGACAGGGAAACCGTTTGGATTTATGAATTATGAAACGAAGCCAGACATTATTACGATGGCAAAAGGCATCACCAGTGGTTATCTACCGCTTGCGGCTACAGCAGTCAAGCGTGAAATATATGAAGCTTTCAAGGAAAATGGTGAGTACGATTACTTCAGGCATATCAATACATTTGGAGGAAATCCTGCTGCGTGTGCCCTGGCTCTGAAGAATATTCAGCTCTTGGAGGACGAAAAGTTGTTTGAGCGTTCTGCCGAATTAGGTGAATTCGCTCTCGATACCTTGAAAAAGGAGCTGCAGGGGCATAAGTATGTAGGGGATATACGGGGAAAAGGGTTGTTGATTGGCATTGAACTGGTTTCGGATAAAGAAACCAAAGAACCTTTAATGGTTGATAAGGTGAATAGTGCAGTTGGATACTGCAAATCAAAAAAGGTCTTAATTGGGAAGAATGGGGCAACTGTTGCAGGCTTTAATAATGTTCTGGCGATCTCTCCTCCATTAAGCATCAAAAAGGGTGACTTGGAATTTCTTTTAAGAACGGTTTGCGATGCTATCCTTCATCTCTAGTGAATAGCAGAGATGACTGACCGGCACTTTATAGCATTCTAAATGTAAAATAAGTTCATTAGGCTGTTTTCGCATAGATTGTGGCTATTTTAAAAGTAATGGATTTCCGCTCCAGGCGCACGACTCCGCGGGGAGGGCGCCCGGCCTCTTCGGCTTTGCCTGCGGGGTCTCATCTGTCCCGCTAGTCCCGCAGGAGGTCGCACGCCTGCAGTGAAGATCCTTCTAGTGAAAATAGGGAGGAGGAAAATAATGCGCTCAAAAGCAACAATCTTTTAGAAAAGAGCCATTCTTTAAGATAATCATTCCTCGGGATTTTAAATAGGTGACTCTCTTAAAAGAGCACAAAAAAAGCTTGATCCACCAGGGATCAAGCTTCTTTGTTGTCATTGAAATGCTTTAATATTCTTGTTTGGCAGTCTCCATTTGTAGGAATATGACAATACTCTTAGAGAAGTAGTCATAATGAAGAGAGTGTATAATTCCCAAGGTTCAGTTACAAGTTTTAATCCGATGGCGGCACCGCAAAGAACTGCCCATACTGCATAAATCTCAGATCTTAGAACCAAGGGTTTTCTTCCGGCGAGAAGATCACGAATGATTCCACCTCCGCTGCCTGTTAAAACCGCTGCAACGATAATCGCGCTGAGAGGATGGTTCATTTCTGATGCATACAGTGCTCCTTGAATGGCGAAAGCGGACAATCCAATAGCATCAAAGAAGTTGCCCCACCTTCTCCAATGGCGGAGCAGGTTGTTAGGGAATAAGAAAACTGCGGTAATGGATAGGAGTGCAATTTGGAAAAGAAATCCTTGTTCCCAAAGAGCGGAGACCGGGACGCCAATCAGCAGGTTCCGTATCGCTCCTCCTCCGAATGCAGTAACGATACCTAAAATATACACACCGAGAATGTCATATTCTTCTTCCATGGCGATAATTGCTCCTGAAACGGCAAAAGCAATTGTGCCGACAATACTTAGAACTTCCCAAGTCATAACTGTTCCTCCTTTGCTGTCGATTCCGGAATTCCTTTAACACATAAACGCAGAGAGTGGTTTCTGCTCCATATATGAATGCGTTGATCTGTTAAAGAAACTCTGCATGATGATTCTTCAGTCTCTATTCAAACATATTGATTTTAACACGCAATTTTAGTTTTGCAACCTTTTTTTATCACATATTTAGAAAGGTTAAACATAGTGTTTACATTTTGTTTTTGATATGATGAAAAATAGCAAATCTTATAGGAAAGAAGGATTCTGTTTGGAAGAAAAAATGATCGAAAAAGCGTTATTAGTCGGATGTCAGATTGAAGAAGATGATCAAAGGTTTCAGTACTCAATGGAAGAACTGGAGTCGTTGACGGAAACAGCACAGGCGGAAGTTTCTGCAACCCTTACTCAAAAGAGGGAGCGTATCCACCCGAAAACTTATATCGGAAAAGGGAAAGTGGAAGAGCTTGTTGCGCTGGAAGAGCAATTTGAACCGGATCTAATAATTTTCAATGATGAATTATCTCCGAGTCAGATTCGAAATTTGTCTGAGCAGCTTGAGGCGCGGGTCATCGACAGGACTCAATTGATTCTCGATATTTTTGCCCAGAGAGCCCGTTCGAAAGAAGGTAAGCTGCAGGTCGAGTTAGCTCAGCTGCAATACATGCTGCCCCGCCTGGTTGGTAAAGGAACGGCGATGTCCCGTCTGGCGGGAGGAATCGGAACCAGGGGACCGGGTGAGACGAAGCTTGAGAGTGACCGCCGCCATATTAGACGGAGAATAGATGATATTAAAAAAGCTCTGCAAGTGGTTGTGGAACACCGTGAGCGCTACAGAGAACGGCGGAAAAAGAATAAAACTTTCCAGATGGCACTTATGGGCTACACGAACGCAGGTAAATCTACTCTTTTCAATAGAATATCCATTGCGGATTCTTATGAAGAGAATCAATTGTTTGCGACGCTGGATCCTTTAACGAGAAAGTTGATCCTGCCGAGCGGATACACCGCTTTGGTGACGGATACAGTAGGATTCATTCAAGATCTCCCTACTGCCCTGGTAGCGGCTTTTAGATCTACTTTGGAAGAAGTTAAGGAAGCAGACTTGTTGCTGCATGTCGTCGACAGTTCAAATCCGGATTACAACAATCATGAAAAAACTGTGCAGTCTCTGCTGGAAGAACTCGGAATGAACCACATTCCCCAGTTGACAATTTACAATAAACGCGACCAGATGCATCCTGATTTTGTGCCGGACAGCGGCAGTGATAAAATCATCATCAGCGCATTAAATGAAGAAGACAGAGCTGCCCTTAAAGATAAAATGGAAAGCATCGTTATAGAGCAGATGGAAGCCTATCATGTGCATCTTCCTTCTGACGAGGGGAAATTACTGTCGCAGTTGAAAAACGAAACAATCGTAAGAAAGCTCCAGTTCAATGAAGAAACCCACGAGTATGAAGCAAAGGGTTATTCGTTATCTGATCACCCTGTGACGGGGAGTATTAAGAAGTTTCAGAAGTAACACATAAACTTGCCAAAATGAAACAGCTTTTAAAAATATCAATAAAACTGCACCTTTAGAAGGAGAAACACATGTATCAGTACTTAACTTACGGAGAAGAATTACAAACCATAGCAGAAAAAGCAGAAGTGAAAATTAACGATATTCATAAAAGAATAGACCGCCGAGCTGAAGAAAACCAGTTCAGGGTGCTGACTTCTTTTCAAAAACATCGTGTCAGCGATTCCCACTTCATCCCGACCACCGGGTATGGATATGACGATATCGGAAGAGATACTCTCGAGCAGATCTATGCAGATGTGTTTGGTGGTGAAGCAGCACTCGTACGCCCGCAGATCATTTCAGGCACACATGCCATTTCCATTTCGCTGTTCGGAGTTCTACGTCCTGGTGATGAATTATTATATATCACAGGAAAACCTTATGATACCTTGGAAGAAATTGTAGGGATCCGAGGGAAAGGCACAGGATCATTAAAGGAATTCGGGATCGGATATGACTCGATCCCGCTGAATGAAGATGGTTCAGTGGATTTTGATTCTGTTTCCCGAGCGATCAAGTCTAATACGAAGATGATCGGGATCCAGCGTTCAAAGGGATACGCCAACCGTCCTTCTTTTACCCTTAAGCAAATCGAAGTGATGATAAAGTTTGTAAAGGAAATCAAGCCGGATGTGGTGGTATTCGTTGATAACTGCTACGGCGAGTTTGTTGAAGATATGGAGCCGTGTCACATCGGAGCTGATCTTATTGCGGGATCGCTGATTAAAAACCCTGGAGGCGGCCTTGCGAAAACAGGAGGGTATATCGCAGGGAAGAGAGACCTTGTGGAAGCCTGTTCTTATCGGATGACTTCTCCTGGGATTGGAGCGGAGGCGGGTGCATCATTATATTCTCTGCAGGAGATGTATCAAGGTTTCTTTGCGGCCCCTCATGTAGTTGCTCAAGCTTTGAAGGGAGCTGTCTTTACGGCTGCCATACTTGAAGGATTTGGCATGAGTACAGATCCTGCCTGGAATGCTGAGCGTACGGACTTGATTCAATCGGTGCAGTTCAATGACAGAGAGAAGATGGTGGCTTTCTGCCAGGCGATTCAGTTTGCTTCACCAATTAACTCGCATTTTACGCCGTACCCGGATTATATGCCCGGTTATGAAGATGATGTGATTATGGCGGCTGGGACATTTATTCAGGGAGCGAGCATCGAGCTTTCTGCAGATGGCCCGCTTCGACCGCCGTTTACTGCGTATGTCCAAGGAGGCTTAACATACTCTCACGTTAAGATCGCGATAATGACGAGTATAAATAAGTTGATGGAAAAAGGTTTAATCACTATAGAATAAGGATAATTATATCTTAAAAGGATAGCTTAAAAATGAGCTGTCCTTTTTTATTGAAATTTGATGTAAGAAAACCTAACATTCCTTTGACAATATTCCTTACATAACATATAATGATATCAGGAAAGCAAGAAGGAGGTGAATCGGGATGAGTGGAAGTGAAATTAGACGAAGCATGCCATTGTTTCCGATGGGAATTGTGATGCAGCTGACTGATTTGACTGCTCGCCAGGTTCGCTACTATGAAGAGAATGAATTGATTTTCCCGGCAAGAACTGAAGGGAAACGCAGGCTCTTCTCCTTGAATGATATCGATAAATTACTGGAAATTAAGGATTTATTGGATCAAGGAATCAACATGGCTGGTATTAAGAAAATTTTTGCTGTGCAGGAAGAACATAAAGAATCAGAATCCGACAAGCAGCAAACAGAAAAAGCTAAGCCGGATCTTACCGACAACGAATTGAGGAAATTATTGAGGAATGAACTTCTTCATGCGGGTCGTTTCAACAAATCCTCGCTTCGCCAAGGAGATCTCTCACGCTTTTTCCATTAAAAAATTAATATTTGATAATCTTGAGGAGGAATTAGTTAAGATGGGAAAGTTTACTCGTGAAGACATTTTACAAATGGCTGACAAGGAGAATGTAAAGTTCATACGTTTGCAATTCACCGATATCCTGGGAACAATCAAAAACGTTGAAATCCCGGTAAGTCAGTTAGGAAAAGCACTTGATAACGAAATGATGTTTGATGGCTCTTCAATTGAAGGTTTTGTAAGAATTGAAGAATCCGACATGAAATTATATCCTGACTTTGATACTTGGGTTGTATTCCCTTGGACAGCTGAAAAAGGTAAAGTTGCACGTCTTATCTGCGACATCTACAATCCGGACGGAACTCCATTTGGAGGAGATCCACGCAGCAACCTGAAAAGGGTTCTTAAAGAGATGGAAGAGCTTGGATTCTCAGACTTCAACCTTGGACCTGAGCCGGAATTTTTCCTCTTCAAGCTTGATGTAGAAGGACAGCCGACATTAGAATTGAATGACAACGGCGGATATTTTGACCTTGCTCCAACAGATCTAGGTGAAAACTGCCGCAGAGATATCGTGCTTGAACTAGAAGAAATGGGCTTTGAAATCGAAGCATCCCACCACGAAGTAGCACCAGGACAGCACGAAATCGATTTTAAATATGCATCTGCACTTAAAGCATGTGATGATATCCAGACGTTCAAACTTGTTGTTAAAACAATTGCGCGTAAGCACGGACTTCACGCAACATTCATGCCAAAACCGCTGTTTGGTGTGAACGGTTCTGGTATGCACTGCAATATGTCTCTATTCAAAGAAGGCAAAAACTCTTTCTTTGATGAAAGCGGAGAACTTCAATTAAGTGAAACTGCCCGCCAGTTCTTAGCTGGAACAATCAAGCATGCGACTGGTTTCACGGCCATCACGAACCCGACAGTCAACTCTTACAAACGTCTGGTTCCTGGTTACGAAGCACCTTGCTACGTTGCATGGTCTGCGCAAAACCGCAGTCCGTTGATCCGTATTCCTGCTTCACGCGGTATGAGTACTCGTGTTGAAGTGAGAAGTGTCGATCCTGCTGCTAACCCTTACCTTGCAATGTCTGTATTGCTTGCGGCTGGTTTAGATGGAATTAAGAACGAAATGAAAGCTCCAAAGCCAGTTGACCGCAATATCTATGTTATGAACAAAGAAGAGCGCGAAGAAGCCGGAATCGAAGATCTTCCAGCAAACCTTTCCAATGCGCTTGATGCACTGAAGAAAGATGAGGTAATGGTGAAAGCACTAGGCGACCATATCTTTGAACACTTCATTGAAGCAAAAGAAATCGAATGGGATATGTTCCGTACTCAAGTTCACCCTTGGGAGCGCGAGCAGTACCTGCAGATGTATTGATCCAAATTGTTCAACCCCTGACGCATTTTGCGTCAGGGGTTTTTTTGTGAGCTTTTCATACTGTGGATGCCGGGAGATGATTAACAGCAGTGATGATTTCTATTATGTAAGACATGCCAGAGACCAGTTCAGCAGAGCGATCCGGTTGAAGTGGTGTATAAAAGTATTCAAGAGACCAGTTCAGCAGAGCGATCCGGTTGAAGTGGTGTATAAAAGTATTCAAGAGACCAGTTCAGCAGAGTGATCCGGTTGAAGTGGTGTCTAAAATATTCAAGGGACCAGTTCAGCAGAGAGATCCGGTTGAAGTGGTGTCAAAAAGTATTTTAGAGACCAGTAGCGCAGGAAAATCCAGATGAAGTGGTGTCTAAAAGTATTCAAGAGACCAGTTCAGCAGAAAGATCCAGTTGAAGTGGTGTCTAAAATATTCAAGGGACCAGTTCAGCAGAGCGATCCGGTTGAAGTGGTGTGTAAAAGTATTCAAGAGACCAGTTCAGCAGAGAGATCCAGTAGAAGTGGTGTCAAAAAGAATTTTAGAGACCAGTAGCGCAGAAAAATCCAGATGAAGTGGTATGTAAAAGTATTCAAGAGACCAGTTCAACAGAGAGATCCAGTTGAAGTGGTTTCTAAAAGTATTCAAGGGACCGGTTCAGTAGAAAAATCCAGATGAAGTGGTGTCTAAAAGAATTTTAGAGACCAGTAGCGCAGGAAAATCCAGATGAAGTGGTGTCAAAAAGTATTCAAGAGACCAGTTCAGCAGAGCGATTCGGTTGAAGTGGTGTCAAAAAGCATTTTAGAGACCAATATCGCTGGAAAATCCAGATGAAGTGGTGTCTAAAAGTATTCAAGAGACCAGTTCAACAGAGAGATCCAGTTGAAGTGGTGTCAAAAAGTATTCAAGGGACCAGTTCAGTAGAAAAATCCAGATGAAGTGGTGTCTAAAAGTATTCAAGGGACCAGTTCAACAGAGAGATCCAGTTGAAGTGGTGTGTAAAAGTATTCAAGAGACCAGTTCAGCAGAGTGATCCGGTTGAAGTGGTGACAAAAAGCATTTTAGAGACCAATATCGCCGGAAAATCAAGATGAAGTGGTGTGTAAAAGTATTCAAGGGACCAGTTCAGCAGAGCGATCCGGTTGAAGTGGTGTCAAAGAGCATTTTAGAGACCTGTAGCGCAGAAAAATCCAGATKAAGTGGTGTGTAAAAGTATTCAAGAGACCAGTTCAGCAGAGCGATCCGGTAGAAGTGGTGTCAAAGAGCATTTTAGAGACCAATATCGCCGGAAAATCCAGATGAAGTGGTGTGTAAAAGTATTTTAGAGACCAGTTCAGCAGAGAGATCCAGTTGAAGTGGTGACAAAAAGTAATTTAGAGACCAGTAGCGCAGAAAAATCCAGATGAAGTGGTGTGTAAAAGTATTCAAGAGACCAGTGCCGCAGAAAAACCCAGGTGAAGTAGTGTCTAGAAAGACCCTTGAGTCATTGCAGGTAAAATCCTCTTCCTCATATCGTTATAAACAGAAGTATTTAAAAACCCTTGCCATTTTAAAGATACATATGCTCCAAATTTTCAGCTGAAAAAGAAGGGGATTTTACTGATGAGGTTGAGAAAATAAAGGTCTTTTTGACTATACCGAATGAGGGGTTATCTAGTTGACTATGGAAATATTTCATAATCAGACAACCTTTTTACGAATTTTATAGTTTTAAACTCCTAATTTTACCCATTTTCAGAATTTCAAATATATTCAGTTAACGACGGAAATCTGCTAGAATCCTATTAACAAGAGTCATTACATACTCTCAGCGCAGATATCCTATGACTCTTGGCATCTAACAGAAAAGGAGGGAAAGCTGTCGAAAGCTGCTTTAGGAAGAATGGTATAAAGAATTTTGCTTTCAAAAAAATGAAAACGGAGGAATGTTTATGAAAATCAAAAAAATTGCCGCCTTATCCCTTGCTGCATCACTTGCCCTGTTCCCTAGCTTCGGAGGTAGTGCTTTTGCAAAGGATTCAAACCCTCTAGAGAATGCTCCCAAAAATTCAGCAGTAAAAGTCAATCTTGAAAAAGGCAGTTATGTCAAAGGTGAAGTAATCGTCAAATTTAAGGATAATGTCAGCAAATCAAAAGAAGGAAGCGAACTGAATAAACTTGGTGCTTCCGAAGTGAAGGATACTGATGCAGTAAAATCCGATTATAAGGTGTTAAAGGTAGGAAATGTAGAGGCGGTTGTAAAGGCGCTGAGCAAAAACCCTAATGTAGAATACGCAGAGCCTAACTATAACTTTGCCTCCACCTGGACTCCTAATGATACTTACTATCAGGGCTATCAATATGGACCGCAAAACACTGATACAGACCTAGCGTGGAATGTAACAAGAGGAAGCAGTTCACAGGAGATTGCCATCTTAGATTCTGGAGTGGACTATAACCATCCTGACTTGGCCAGTAAAACAATCCGCGGCTATGATTTTGTAGACAACGATTATTACCCAATGGATCTAAACGGCCATGGAACACACGTTGCGGGGACTGCTGCTGCAATTACAAATAACTCCCGAGGAGTAGCAGGGATGGCGCCGAACACTAAAATTCTCGCTGTTCGTGTCTTAGATGCAAATGGAAGCGGATCTTTGAATGACATTGCTGACGGTATCCGTTATGCTGCCGATCAAGGTGCTGAAGTCATCAACCTTTCGCTTGGCTGCGATTGTAATACAACCACTTTAGAAAATGCGGTAAACTATGCTTGGAATAAGGGATCTGTTGTCATCGCTGCAGCAGGGAATGACGGAGTGTCCACAACTTTCGAGCCTGCTTCCTACTCCAATGTCATTGCAGTAGGTGCTGTTGATTCTCGTGACCGCAGAGCTTCATTCTCTAACTACGGCTCTTGGGTAGACGTTACTGCTCCTGGTGTGGATATTGCTTCAACTGTTCCTAACAATGGATATTCTTACATGTCAGGAACATCGATGGCATCCCCTCACGTTGCGGGACTTGCTGGCTTATTAGCAGGTCAGGGACGCAGCAACTCCCAGATCCGTGCCGCCATTGAACAAACGGCAGATCCAATCAGTGGAACAGGATCTTACTTCCAGCATGGCCGTATCAACTCTAACGATGCTGTAAGATACTAAATTGAAAAAAGCAGTCCTAAACAAATTGTTTAGGGCTGTTTTTTATTGTAGAAATCTAAGTAGTTAATAAGGAAGAAAAAAGGAGAAGAGGTTTTAAATGTTTTCTAAGATGTAATGAAAAATTGCTTTCGAAAGCAAGAATAATTAAGACGAACAGCTGGAAAATCAATACTAAAAAACCTATTTATATGTTAAAATTAGGAAACAAATTTAGCGGCAGCTGAATTAAGAGATAAAGAGAATTTTAATACATTTAATTAAATGCTTTTTCTTTTTCGTAAACTTTGTTGCAATTTTAGATTACCTTCGTAAGATAACTGCTTCATACCCTGCTAAGGCTCCCCGATTAGAATGAGAAATCTTAGTATCTGGAGGGCTATATTGACGAAAGCAAAATTAATGCAAAAATAGTCTGTTTAATAGGATTTCTTCTAATTAATTGCTGATTTAGAACGCAATCTTACCTTCATCCTCATTTGTAGGAGGATTGAAGCGGAAGGCGTACGATCTCCTGCGGGTCTAGCGGGACAGGTGAGACCCCGCAGGCGCAGCCGAGGAGGCTCACCGCCCGCCCCGCGGAGTCGTTCGCATGGAGCGGAAATCCATTTGGTTTAAAGCAGAAACAATCTTTTAGAAAACAGCCTAATAAAAAAAAGAAGGTATGCTGGATGAAAAAACTGTTATTGATCGTATTATTTTCTTTCCCAGTATTATTAGCGGGGTGTTCCAAAAATGAAGAAGACACAAAGGAATACATAGGGGTTATTGGCGAAGGAGAAGCCTTTGATTACACCTATATCTTGCTGAAAGAGAAGGAAGGATTCACCTGGGAAATTGGCTATAAAGGGGAAACCTCTTCAATAGAAGAAACAGCTGCAAACGAAGATGATGTAATGCACTACATTGAGGCAGTAAGTTCTGCTAAAGCTCAGTTTTGGCAGCTTGTTGTTTCCATTACTTACTTACTAATCGTCGCTTGTTTAACTCTTTTCCTTTTTATTAAGAAAAGAAATCTGTTTAAGGAGACCATTACCGTAATCGCTGTTTTTACTGGCTTCGGAATATGGCACGCTATGGAGGTTTCTTTTGACTTAAATCATTCTCTGCTTGCCATTGAAGCCAGCTACAGAGCGTTCTTATAAAAGGAAAACCTAGAAAAGTTGAGTTATTTTAAAATTGATAACCTCTTCATAATGTATTTAGCTCCAGTATCTCTATAATTGTCTCTTTTCTATAAGATTGTTGCTTTTGAATCTTTATTCGCCTCCTTTTCCCGTAGAAGGATAGGAGCGGAAGGCGAACGACCTCCTGCGGGACTAGCGGGACAGGTGAGACCCCGCAGGCGCAGCCGAGGAGGCTCACCGCCCGCCCCGCGGAGTCGTTCACCTGGAGCGGAAATCCAATTCTTTTAGTACAACCACAATCTATGCGAAAACAGCCTTATAAATAGTCTGTAAGTCAGAAAAGAACCTATTTTATATATAGGAAAGGTGGAGGGGTAATGTTTAAGGTATATACGAATGCGCTTGAAGGATACAAAGGCATGGAGGTTCCCTACTCCATTGTAGGTAAAAGTGAAGGGTGTAAAGATATAGCCATCATTTTACCAGGGGCCGGCTATACTGTTCAATCACCTCTTCTGCATTTTTCCACAAGTGTATTTCTTAACAAGTCATTCGAAGTTTTGCAGATCAATTATCGCTATAATGACAATTCATATGATGATTTCAGCATGGAGGAAATTAGTGAAGCGATCAAAGTGGATGTTAATACTGTCATCGATGAAGTTTTTTACCATAACAGCTATGAAAATATTTATCTTATTGGAAAGTCTCTTGGGACCATTGCCATGGGAGGAGTTTTAAATAGGGAAGAGTTCAGCAATGCCAAGGCGATTTGGCTGACACCTTTAATTCAAAGAGAGGATGTTCTTGAATCCTTGTTGGGAAGCAAAAATAAAGGTTTGTTATTCATTGGTGATCAAGATCCTTATTTCACTTCAGAAAGATTTGAAGAAGCAAGTAAGAGTCCTAATCTCACAGCAATTTTAATTCCTGAAGTTAATCATATTCTCGAATACAATGAGAAGACACTAGATTCCATTGATGTTTTAAAAAGAATAGTAGCGAATATTGATCATTTCTAAATAAAAGTTGAGGAGGCTGAGAGGATGCTTGGTCTTCCAAGAGGAGAAGTCTTTATAGTTCCGTGGAGTGATAAGTGGGAAAGCGAATTTGAACGGGAAAGGGAACAAATTCACAGGGTGCTGGGCAGCCGCGTAAAAGTCCACCATATCGGAAGCACTTCTGTTAGGAATTTAAAGGCAAAACCGATTATTGATATTGCTTTAGAAATAGAAGATTTTAATACCGGAGAGAAGTTTGCGCTGCCTCTTGAAGGGCTTGGCTATTCTTACAGAGGTACAAATATTCTCCCAGATAGGCACTACTTCAATAAAGGCGAACCCAGGACCCACCAAATTCATATGTATCAAAGAGGAAGTCAATACTTGATTCAGCAGCTGAAATTCAGAGATCATTTAAGGAACAACGAGCAAGACAGGAAAAACTATGAAGAGCTGAAATTACAATTAACCCAACAAAATAAACGGGACAAGCATCAATATGCAGATGATAAGACCGAGTTTGTGTCAGAGGTCTTGAGGAAAATATTATAAATGGATTTGTTCATGGCTCCTAGTAAACATGGCTGTCAGCAGTCAGATTGCATTTATAAAAGAGACAATTTACTGCATTGTATTTCCATTCAATTGAGGTGTTAAATTGCAAAATAGATTCATCAGGGGTACATTCTTTTTAACAGCAGCGACCCTAATATCCAAAGTTCTTGGTTTTATATATATTATTCCATTTACAGCTCTTGTCGGGACACAGGGCTTTGCTCTCTATGGTTATGCTTATGGTCCTTACACTATACTTTTAAGTATTTCCACTATCGGCCTTCCCCTGGCAGTCTCCAAATTTGTGGCCAAATACAACGAATTAGGCAACTACAGAGCAGGGCTGACACTTTTAAAATACGGTATTTGTTTAATGATTTTGAGCGGGGGAATATCCTTTGTTCTTTTGTATGTGCTTGCACCTTACTTAGCAGAAGCTGTGGTCGGAGCGAATGAATCTTCAGGAAATAAAGTGGAGGATGTTCAGTCTGTGATACGCCTGGTGAGCTTTGCTTTGATGATTATACCAGCCATGAGTATTTTTAGAGGATATTTTCAGGGAAGCCAGTCAATGGGTCCTTCCGCAATGAGTACAGTGATTGAGCAGGTAGTCAGGATAGCCTTTATCCTTGTTGGGGCATACCTGATTATTCACGTGTTTGAAGGAACGGTGGCGAATGCCGTTGGGGCAGCTGTTTTTGCAGCATTTGCAGGAGGGGCAGCTGCTTTTTGTGTTTTGCTCTTCAGTTTCATTAAACGAAGAGGAGTTATTAAGAGGCAGAGGGATGAAAGTCCGGATAACGAAAATTTACCTATTTTCTCAATAATAAAAGAACTAATAGGGTACGCTATTCCATTTGTGATAACCGGGCTGGCGATACCGGTCTACCAGAACATTGATATATTTACCATAAACGAACTATTTGTATCAGCAGGCTACACATTAGGTGAAGCAGAAACGATTAATTCAGTGATGAGAATGTCGCTGATCCTGGTCATGGTTCCTTTATCACTGGCAACCGCCTTTGGTATGTCTCTTATCCCCGAAATTACCTCTTCTTTTACGAGGGGAAAAGCCAAGGAAGTTAACAGTCAAATTTCTCAATCGATGCTGATCATGATGTTTTTTACTCTGCCGGCAGGTATAGGATTAAGTATACTCGCAAAGCCGGTTTATGCGATGATTTTTGGGACGGGAAACAGCCCTGAGCTGGGTGGTTTTATATTACAGTGGTATGCACCTGCAGCAATTGTATTGGCTCTTTTTACTCTGACAGCCGCTATAATGCAAGGAATTGATCAGCAAAAGCAATTGATTGCAGGGATTGCAATTGGGGTCCTGGTAAAAATCTTGTTGAACTTAACGCTTGTAGGTTCTTTGGAAGTTGCAGGTCCCATCATAGCAACCTACCTTGGATTTTCGGTATCTATTCTTTTTAATGTCTATAGGATTAAGAAAGGTGTCGGTTTTAAAATGGCTCCCTTTTTACATTCCTTAAGAGAAGTGGCCTTATTAGTAATCGTTATGGGATTAGCAGTTTGGGGAGTGAAAGCTCTAGTAGAATTATGGCTGCCGGCTTCTTTCGGTGATTTTTATGGATCGGTTATCATTTCTATTATATCCATCATAGCCGGGCTCCTTGTTTACCTTGGAGGGGGAGTCAGGATTCGCTCTGTAAGGAATCTATTCATCAGTATAAAGAATGATAGTTTTTCAGCATGATACCGTTGATGAGTCATGAGGTACCACAATGGAAAATGTGGACTGCAACCTTGTCGGCCAAATAATTTATAAAGGATAAAGTGAAACATCTCTAAGAAGGATCCATATTCTTTAAGAGGAATCGGGAGAACCTTTGTCGAATGACTAAAAATGAAAACTAAAAAGAGGAGTGTTATTAATGTGCGGGATTTGTGAGTAGACACGAATTAAGAGACCAGAATTTACCGAAAGAACGGGATAAACTTCTACAGCGCATCCTGAATGATTTAACCAATGACCCAGATGTCATGGGGATTTATTTAGGAGGTTCGCTGGCTAAGGGGAATCATGACCGCTATTCGGATATAGATTTACATATCATTGTCTCTCCGGAAACCAGGAATGAATTTATTCGAAACAAGTGCGAACGGCCGAGAAAATGGGGAAATGTTTTATTTTTTGAAGGACATCCAAGTACGCCGGTAATTGTTTCCCACTTTGATTGTTTCGTTAAAGTGGATACCTTTTATAAAGAACCTGGTGAGTTGACCCCTTCTCTTTGGCTGTCTGGGTTGAAAACACTTTATGATCCTGAGGGGATCGTGGAAAAGGTTTTAGAGGCTTCCTCAAAATTAAAATACAGCCCTTCTCCGGAAGAAGTGGAAGCATGGAGAGGAAAGGTGCTTGCTTTTATCCATGAAACATACCGGGCCGTCATGAGAAATGAACAATATTATGCACTAGCCAATTTAGATAGATTAAGATGGCTGACCGTCCAAGGTTGGTATATGGAAAATGACCAGCGGATAGATAGTTCTTATGGCATCTGGTCAAAACTTGAAGGTGAAAGAAGCTTGCTGGAAGATTGGCAGCTGGCTTTACTGGACAGCTGGGAATCAACCCGTGATTCGGCGGATATCATGAAAACAGTAAGCAGTATCTTACCTGAATTTTTTCGCTTGAACAAACAGCTTTCCAGTCAAACAGGAATACAGGAAAACGATGCTTGGTGCAAGGAAGTTATCAATAAAGTGATATAGTTTTGAAAGAGGCGGCTGCTTGTTACTGGAGCAGCCACTTTATTTTTTTCGGAAGGTAAAGTTCACAAAGGGCTGAAACGATTTTCGACTGGAGGCAAATTGTTATGAAATCATTAAAAGGTAAGATTGCAGTTGTCGCTGGAGGTACAAGAGGGGCTGGACGCGGGATCTCAGTAAAACTGGGTGAAGCTGGTGCAACGGTATATGTCACTGGAAGGACGACTCTTCACAGCCCATCGCCCATGGGCCGAAAGGAAACGATTGAAGAGACTGCAGAATTAGTTACACGTGCTGGAGGTTTAGGAATTCCAGTAAAAACGGACCATACAATTGAATCCGATGTCATTGAGCTGTTTGAGAGAGTCAACGCAGAAAGTGGGAGACTGGATATACTCATCAATGATGTATGGGGCGGAGATCCTCTGACAGAATGGGGAAAAGCGATTGGTGAACACAGTTTGGCAAAAGGTCTTCAAATGCAGAAGCAGGCAGTAGAATCACATATTATTACCGCTCATCATAGTATTCCTTTATTAAAACAAAGCGGCGGAGGCTTGATTGTGGAAATTACCGACGGAGTAGATTATAAGCCCCGTGGAAATTTTTACTACAGTTTGGCTAAAATATCCAACATTCATATTGCTCAAGCAATGGCAGAGGATCTAAAGGATGATCGTATTACCGCTATCGCAGTCACCCCTGGATTTTTAAGGTCGGAAGCAATGCTTGAACTATTTGGTGTGACAGAAGAAAACTGGAAAGAGGGAGCCAATAAAGACCCTCATTTTATTGCTTCTGAATCTCCTTATTATATAGGAGAGGCGATTCGCAGCTTGGCAACGGACCCTGAAATACATAGCAGGACAGGCGGGGTATTCAGCACATGGGACTTGTCCGAAGAATACGGATTTAAGGATATTGATGGAACCCAGCCTCATTGGGGGAATTATTTTAAGAACTACCTAGGAGAATGAGAAAAAATTGACTTTCAATTAGGGAAAATTAGTTTTCAAAGCAATTTAAAGGTGGGGGAATATGAAAGAAGGAATCGCTTATCTGACCATTTTACTCGTCATTTCATTCGTGTTTTTTCTAGTCATCACAAACTGGCTGGAAACCGGAGAGCCGGCAATTGTGTTTGTACTGATTATATTAGCAGCGGATAAGATTTTGGATAAGAACAAGTGGCTGATTGAGGGGTATCTGAAGCAGTATAATAGGGATAAGTCAGAGGACAAAGGAAATCTCTGATCTGAGAACAAATATAATTTTAAAAGGGAATCTATAAAGGATCTCCTTTTTCAACGTCATGAAATACAGTGTTATGAAAAAAGTCTCCCATTTTAAATGGGAGAATTTTCACATTCTACTCGTTATTTATGTTCTCACCTGTATTTTCGCGTTTTTTCTCACTTTCAGAAACGATAAGCGCACAAGCGGCATCTCCAGAAATATTAATCGAAGTTCTTGCCATATCAAGCAGCCTGTCAATACCAAGAATCAAGCCAATGCCTTCAACAGGAAGGTTCACGCTGCTAAGTACCATTGCGAGCAGAATGAGTCCTACACCAGGGACGCCGGCTGTCCCAATGCTGGCTAGCACGGCAGTCAGCACTACAGTAACCAATTCTCCGATAGAAAGGTCAACACTGTATACCTGGGCTATGAAAACCGTGGCAACCCCCTGCATGATCGCAGTGCCATCCATGTTGATGGTTGCGCCCAATGGCTGTACGAAAGAGCTGACAGGCTCAGAAACCTTCAATCTTTTTTGTGCTGTCTCCATTGAAATTGGAAGGGTTGCATTACTGCTGGATGTACTGAAGGCCACACTCATAGCCGGGCTGAAATTTTTGAAGAACCATAGTGGACTTTTGCGAGCCAGAAGCAGTACAGCTCCTCCATAAGTGACGGCTGCATGGACCACTAAGGCAAGAATGACTACCATCATATAGAGCCACATAGCCTTAATGGCTCCCCAGCCCTGGCTTCCAATTGCTGAAGCGATCAATCCGAATGTACCGTAGGGGGCAAATTTCATAACCAGGGTCACGAGATACATCAGCAGGTCATTTGCCTGATCAACCAATTTCAGTATCCCTTTTGTTTTGTCTCCCAATGCCGTCAAACCAAACCCAATGAAGATGGCAAACGCAATAATTTGCAGCATATTTCCCTCTGTCATTGCAGCGAGCGGATTCTTAGGAATGATGTTCATCAGTGTCTCGCCGACTGGAGGAGCTTCTTCTGTTTCAAAACCTTCATTATTCGTCGTGTCTATACCTTCAACAAGTCCGGGGTCAATGACATTCGCCAGTGAAAGTCCGATAACAATCGCGATGCAGGTTGTCAGAAGAAAGAATAGGATTGTTTTGATTCCGATCCTTCCGAGCTTTTTAGGATCTCCAAGGCCGGCTGAGCCAAGTACAATTGACACAAACACAATGGGAACCACGAGCATGGAAATTAAATTAAGAAAGATTCTTCCTAATGGAGTGAATAAATAAGGGTCTGCTATATCAAATACATCTTTTGCAAAGATATTCAGTAATAAGCCAGTAATGGCACCGGCAATTAAGCCGATAATAATCTTGCTTGTCAAACCAAGTTTCATATGATTTCCTCACCTTCTTTTTTAGGCAAAATATTTTCAGGTTTTTTCCCTTTTTAAGCTCATGCCAAACCTCCCTGTTGGAATCTTGGCGGGGTGGGCGGCTGCCTATCAGGATGGCAAAAAATTGTACATAAATTAAGGAAAAAGAGTTTTATGTAAAGCAGTTTTCGCATATATTGCTGCTTTCGTATATCCCGGATACAAAGAGTTTTCCTCTCTAGTGGAATAATGGATTTTGGGAAATTCTTTTTAAATAGCAGCAAAGTTTACGAATACAGCCTATGCTAAACAAATCGCTGCTTGGTGAAAAAGACTGCAATTGCTTTAGGCTGCGAAGACCAATGTAAGAATAGCTCGGGATGAGGATAATTTTCTTCAGCAGCTGACACAACGAGTACAAGAAATCCTCAAAGAAAGATTTATTTTACCAGAATGTCATGTATGGATGCAATTTTCATATAAAAAATTTACAGTCCAACAGGAGGGAAGCCTCTCTTCCTTAAATCTTCGTCAAACAGGTACACCCGAGTTAGGTCAGATTTCTTCTTCTTTTTTCCATTAAAATAGTCTAATAGCCTTGAAGTTGAAGTTGAAGTTTGAAATAATGAAACTGAAGTGTAAATATTTAGAAAATGCTATAATTATTTCTATTTTTGGCGTTTCACTTCAATTATTCATAAGAAGTTTTGAAGAGAAGGTGTTATCCATGGATAAAAAGAAACAGAAGAAGAAAAAGAAGAACAGGCATGTCCCTGTCCGGATGAATCTCTTGTTTTTCTTTGTATTTCTCTTATTCTCAGTACTGATTTTAAGGCTGGGAGTTGTTCAGATAGTATCAGGTGAGGGATATAAACAGGAAGTCGAGAGAACAGAAGATGTTGTTGTAACCAACAGTGTACCAAGAGGAAAGATCTATGACCGTACAGAGAAAGTCATCGTTGATAACGTGGCTAGAAATGCTATTACCTATACTCCGCCGCAGTCATCTAATCCAGAAGACATGATGGAAGTGGCGGTGAAACTGGCGCAGCTTATTGAAATGGATACTTCATCTGTAAGAGAAAGAGATCAAAAGGATTATTGGATTTTAACTAATAAGAAAGCAGCTGATAAAAAGGTAACAGTTGAGGAAAAAAAGGAGATCGCAAGGAACAAAGATCTTTCTTCTAAAGAAAAGAATAACAAGATTTATCAGATGACTTTGGAGAGAATATCTGAACAGGATTTAGCCTCCCTCACTGAACAGGATATTGAAAACCTTGCGATTTACCGTGAATTAAGTACGGGATACGCACTTACGCCTAAAATCATCAAGAACGAAGGTGTAAGCCAGAAAGAATTTGCCGTAGTTAGTGAGAACCTATCTGAATTACCAGGCATCAATACAACCACAGATTGGGAAAGAGTGTATCCGTTTGAGAATACGATCCGTTCCATACTGGGCAGTGTGTCTTCATCAAAGCAAGGGCTACCAAGTGAAATGGTTGATTATTATTTATCGAAGGATTACAGCCGTAATGACCGGGTCGGAACGAGTCAGCTTGAGCTGCAATATGAACATATATTGAGCGGGCGCAAAGAAAAGATGAAGAATGTTACGAAGGACGGAGCCGTGCTGGAGACGAAGGTCATGAAAGAGGGACAGCGAGGAAAGGATATCGTCATCACCATCGATATGGAGCTTCAGCAGGAAGTGGAGAAAATCGTTTCCGAAGAACTTCTAAAGAATGTCCATCAGGGAAGGTCCTCGCATTTGGATAGAGCATTTGTAGTGATGATGGATCCCAATAGCGGAGAAGTACTGGCTCTCGTTGGTAAAAGGTATGGAAAAGATCCCAGCACGGGTGAATACAGAGTGATGGATTATGCTCTCGGAACATATACCAGTTTCTATGAAGTAGGTTCTGCTGTAAAAGGAGCTACGGTCCTTACTGGTTACATGGCAGGCGTGATCACCCCGGGGCAGTCTTTAGTGGATGAGCCTATAGAAATTGCGAATGACAAGAAAACTTCGTGGTTTAATACGAATGGTGGCAGCACCACACCGATGACGGACCGATATGCCCTGGAAAGATCTTCGAACGTTTATATGTTTAAAGTTGCCATGAAAATGGCAGGAAATCCTCATTACATCCCGAAAGCTCCTATCAATGGCTCCGAGAAGGACCTGGTGAATCTGAGAAATCATTTTAACCAATTCGGCCTGGGAGTGAATACTGGAATAGATTTGCCGGGTGAAGTCGATGGTTATAAGGGCCAATATAGTCTGCCTGGTAACCTCCTTGACTTTGCCATCGGGCAGTTTGATACATATACTCCTTTGCAGCTGGCACAGTATGTATCGACGATTGCAAATGGCGGATACAGAGTCCAGCCGCAAATTTTGAAAGAAGTAAGAAAGCCAGGGAGGGATCCAGAGACCCTGGGTGCGATGGAGATGAAAAATGAACCCACAATCCTGAATAAGGTCAACGTGACATCTCATCAGCTGGAAAATGTTCAAAAAGGCTTCTACCAGGTTTACCATGGATCTAAAGGAACGGCTGTTACCCACTTTGGCGATGCTCCGTATGTTGCTGCCGGGAAGTCAGGAACAGCAGAGTCCTTTACGCCTCGTGATCCTGTAACTGGATTGAAGTACTCAACTTATAACACTACATTAATAGGATACGCCCCTTACGATCAGCCTGAAATTGCCTACTCTACTGTTGTGCCGGCGTCACATAACGGGAAAACAGATCCTTATATCAATAAAGATATTTCCAGAAGAATTATGGACAAATATTTTGAATTGAAGAAACAGCGAGATAGTGGGGAAGAGAAGAATATCAGCGAATCAAGTGAGTAATACAGAAGAGGAACGTTATCGTGAAAGTGCATGGAAACTGACTTATGAATCGGCATAGGTCAGTTTTTTATACTATCGAAAATGTTCCCAGAATCAAAAGCATCAACCACCAGGAGGAAAGTAGAATGGAATGTTATATTAGAGAAGCCGGAAAGAATGATTACGATGCTGTTCATCGAATACAGAAGCAGGTTCACGATATTCATACACAGGAAAGACCAGACCACTATAAGATGGCTGATATCACGCTCGACAAGGCTTATTTTAACAAGTTAATAGATGGAAAAGACACGAAGATATTTTTATTAGAAGAAGACCAGCCAGTCGCTTATACTATCTTAACTGTAAAACACTCAGCTGATAGACCCATTCTAAAACCAAAGAAAGTTGTCTACATGGATGATTTTGGTGTGGATTCTAAGTTCCGAGGAAAGGGAGTGGGAAGAAAATTCTTCGAGAAAATAGTGGAATTTGCAAAAAATATAGAGGCAGATTCGTTAGAATTAGGCGTATGGGAATTTAATGAGAGTGCCATAAAATTTTATGAATCAATGAATCTTAAGACAAAAATGAGGGTAATGGAGATCGACTTATAAGTAGCTTTCGTTCTAAGGCAGACTCAGTAGAGGCCTAGATTCTACTCTCGTATTTTTAAGCGGTTTTTTAGCATGAATTAGTGTAGAGCTGAATAGGATGAAAGGGTTTGGAAAGTTAAAAACGTTTACGATAGATGGGATTTATTGATAGCATGAAGAAGTTGAAAGTTTAATAGATCAATAAGAAAAGGGGTCGTAACATGTTCAAGAAATTAGCAAGTGATGCACTGGGCCTAAGCGATATCGGAAAAATCATTAAGAAAGAGGACTTTGACAAAACGTTATCGGATGATTATGTCCTTCATGAAGATGGCGAAAAAATTCATTTTTTAATCAAGTCCAAGACGGATGAATACTGTTTTACCAATAGGGCGCTGATTCACCTTGATGGAGAAAAAGCAGCAAGCAGCAAACGAAATTTGTATCGTTATGAATACTATCAACATCCTATCAGCGATGTTTCAATTGAAACTGCCGGAACAATCGACCTTGACCTGGAAATCAAATTCACACTAGGCGATAAACCAGTGTCCGTGGATATTGATAAAAAGGAAGGAGAAGCCATTGCAGATTTATATAAATCTCTACTGGCCATTTCTCATATCCAAGAAGAAGGGAAGCGCAAACTCGACTGGGCTGAAAGAAGTTTGACGGTTTCAAAGGATCTCATTCATAATAACCGCTTCCACGATAACGACATTTCAAATGAGTTCAAAGAAACCACATCATTTGCCTATGCCTGGTTAAACGACCACTACCAAACGAACACGAAAAAAGATTTTGGAGAAATTTTTAATCGATATATCCAAAATTGACAAATCCATGTACTGCCTGCTCCCGTAATTCAAAGGGAGACAGGCGTTTTTTTTACTCAATTGCTCCAGGGTGGTGTTTCTTCACTCTAGTGCCATGCTGCTTATTTGTACCGAGCAATACCTAGCTGAACATATTCATTTTTCTAGTGACTATGAACCTTAAATTTAGCCAAAGTGCCGGGGACCTTTTAGAAACAAATGTAAGTTGAGGAAGTGTTTACTAAATAAGACTTTAGGTTAAAAAAAAACAAAGGTACCCTCAAAAAAACATTGATACTATCTAATCATTCTTACTTTTACAAACATATCCTTATAAGTATTAATGAAAATCCCTAGCAGCCTCGATGAATAATCAAGAGCAGCAATCTTTGCCAAACAGTATATAAAAAGCATTACTAAATTTTGATATCTTTTACTAATGTGTTCTACATGATAAAATATATTGACTATTCTGATTGACATTAAGTTATTCAATTTTAAATTTTGAATTACTGTAAAGTCATTTTAATAGAAAATAAATCTAATTGGCAGGTGTAAAGTCAACTTGCAAAAGCTGAAGATCTTAATGATCACGACAGGTCTCCTGTTAACAGGTATTCTTATTTATTTTTTTTCTCCGTATTCAAAAAATGAACACGTAAGTATTTCAACTCAAACTGCTTCAATAAATGAGCAACTGGAGAATCTGGACCCTGAAGAGAAGAAAAAGATAAAGAAAGAGCTTAATGAAATAGAAAGTGATGAAGAAAAAGCTGATAAGCCTTCGTCGATCACTGAAGAAATTAAGGAAAATGTCAGGGAAGTGCTTAAAGGAGTAGTCCGTTTATTCATCCAAGACATGAAAGTCGTTTCCATCGGCGATTCACTTACTCAAGGTGTAGGAGATGAAACGGGGAACGGAGGCTATGTCGGAATCCTCAATAATACGTTTGAAGATAACGAAATAAATATCACCATAGATAACTTTGGAAAAAGAGGAAACCGCACTGATCAATTGTTAAAGAGACTGGAAGAAAAGGAAATAGCCGACTCTATTAAGAATGCTGATGTGGTCCTAATCACCATTGGTGCAAACGACATTATGAAAATAGTAAAAAGCAATTTCATCGATTTGAAGATGGAAACTTTTGAAGAAGAGAAGAGAGGGTACAAGGAAAGGCTGAAGGAGATTTTTGATAAGGTTAATGAGTATAATCCTGATGCTGAAATTTATTTGATCGGATTTTATAATCCGTTTGAAGGTTACTTTGGGAATATCAGTGAATTGGAAATGGTCATGAAGAGCTGGAATACCGCTGGAAAATCGGTCACAGAGGAATTTGAAAATGTAAATTATATTCCGACGGCTGATTTATTTGAGGATTCTGATCTGGAGTTATTAGCGGAAGATTATTTTCATCCCAATACAAATGGTTATAAACTTATAGCCAAGCGGGTATTGGAGCATGTAAAAGAAATCGACTTGGAAGCAGAAGTGGAACCAGATGATAGTGAGCCTGACTCCGAAGTAATAGAATAGATGTAAAAATGTTTTAAAAAGCTGAAGGCACGCACTTCAGCTTTTTTGCTTTCTCTCTTACTCTGTTATTCGAAATAGCATATTCGATAAAAAAAACAAAAATTACCTCAATCCTTCCATGTTTTTTACGATTATTAAAGGGTAATTATACCTGAGAACCATATTCTTATTCTAAAATGGAGGTTTTAATCATGGCAAACAACAATAATAATGATCAAAACAACCGAAATGAGTACTTTGAAGACAGAGCGGGAACAGATGAGGCAAGATACCATGTTGTCCCGCATGATAAAGAGGGCTGGGCGGTAAAAGAAGAAGGAAACGACGATCCCGTTTACACAGCCGGCTCTAAGTCTGATGCCGTGAAGGAAGCCAAACAGAGAGCAGAAAAATCAGGCACCATGGCTTATGTTCACAGCGAACATGGACAGATTGAAGAACAGCATAACTACAAAGATGAATAATAGTTTTCAGCCCGGGAGTAATATTCCCGGGTTTTAATTTTGATTTTAAATACCCTAAATAAAAACATATTGTGAAAAAGTTGATTTGCTGGAATAATTAGGTTAAAAGGTTGGGGAAACACATAAATACTGAAAGGTCCTACTGTATCTGGGGTTATTGGTAAATCATGATCCTTTTCGACGCCGGAAAATTATCAGGAATGGAAAAAATATTTTTTAAAATTATCATGTGCAGTATATTATATTTTTATTGAAAGGTGAGAACGTTATGATAATCAGAGAGGCAGAAGCCGGGGAAGCAGAAGAGTTGATCTCCCTCATCAAAGAGGTTGAAGCAAGCTCCAGATTTATGCTCATGGAACCTGGAGAAAGAAAAACAACTTCAGAAGGACAGCGGAAACAATTGGAGCGGATAACGAATCAGGAAAATTCAACGGTCTTAGTAGCAGAGAAGGATGGAAGATTGATAGGATATTTATTTGCCATCGGAGGGAACACCCTCAGAACCAAGCATTCTGCTTATCTTGCAATTGGGATAGCCGAGTCCTGCAGAGGACAGGGGGCAGGCACTTCATTGTTTCAATGGATTGAAGAGTGGGCTGCACGTCATAAAATATCCAGACTTGAACTTACAGCAGTAACAGAAAATCAAGAAGGGGTAGCTCTTTATAAAAATAGAGGATTTGAAATCGAAGGTACAAAGAGAAATTCCTTGTTCATCAAAGGTAGATTTTTTAATGAGTACTATATGTCGAAGCTGCTAGTATGAAGAACAATTTTCAATCATTGGGACAGGAGAGACATCTTAATGAGGATTTAAATTAAAGCAGGTGCTGTGGCTGTTCTTTGTGTTTACTTAATGATCTTAACAAATATGATTTTATTTAAGTATATCTCGTTTCCGGAAATCATAAGTCATTTTACATTTAAGACGGAAGGGGCATACTGGAATCAGAATAACTTTATTCCCTTCAAAACAATGTTGTATTATTTGTTCTTGGCAGATATCAATACAAATTTACGGGTAGAAAACCTGGCGGGAAATATCATTGGTTTTATGCCGCTGGGATTTTTGCTTCCCATAATTTCCGTGAGGTTTCATAGCTTAAAAAGAGTTGCTTTTGCTGCCTTTTGTTTAAGTTTAACATTCTAAATCATTCAATTTATATTCAAATTTGGAAGCTTTGATGTGGACGATTTAATTCTGAATACAGTCGGAGGAATAGCAGGCTGCTTGCCAATCTTCCTGTTTCTCAGAGTGTACAAATCAGGCCATAGCACACAGAATTGCTAATTAGATAGTGCAGTTGCAGCAGCTAAAGGTCTTCATCGATCTTTAGCTTTTTTATTAGAATTAACTCTATACTTCAATTTCAACACTTTAAAAAACTCGGTGATAATCAGAAGCGAGTATCATTATTCTGTGTTTATTATTGGCTTTTTTAGTATAGTTTGCTACTATCTTATGGCCCTTAAGAGGAAATATTCTGGAAGCAAAAGTAATTGAGCAGATTCCCATATAGAGAGGGAAATTATAATTAGGGGGGAGAACTCTGGGGATTTTTCAAAAATAATAATAAATGCGAAAACTGTCTATTTAACTAAATGATTAAAGCTTTAGAATGCTTCTTTACCTTCACCCCCTTTACGTAGAAGGATTGGAGCGGAAGGCGTACGATCTCCTGCGGGACTAGCGGGACAGGTGAGACCCTGCAGGCGCAGCCGAGGAGGCTCACCGCCCGCCCCGCGGAGTCGTCCGCCTGGAGCGGAAATCTATTACTTCTCAAAGCCACAACCATTGAGAAAACAGCCTTATTATTTCAAGACACTTCCGTTGAAATAGAATAAATCAATTTAAAAGATTTTTATAAAAAACCTCTTTACCTTAACGCAGCGTCAAGGTATAAAGTTGAAAATATCAGGAGGTGAATTCATGGAATATACGGTAAAAAAGCTAGGAGAATTAGCAGGCATCAGCACCCGCACATTGCGTTATTATGATGAAATCGGCATTCTTAAGCCGGCAAGAGTCAATTCTTCAGGATATCGGATTTACGGTTTAGAGGAGGTAGACCGACTGCAGCAGATTCTCTTTTATAAAGAACTTGGTGTTGAATTGGAGCAGATCAAGGAAATCCTTGATGATCCTAGCTTTGAAATAACCAGTGCCTTGGCCGAACATCGAAAGAAAATGGTCGACAAGCGGCGTCAGCTTGATCGGTTGATCATGAATATAGACAAAACCATCGAAATGAAAGAAGGGAGAAGACAAATGTCTGCTAAAGAGAGATTTGAAGGCTTTAAGAATAAGTTAGTAGAGGAAAACGAACGGAAATATGGTGAAGAGATAAGAACAAAATATGGAGACGAAACAGTAAACAGATCCAATACCAAGGTGAAAAGCATGTCACATAGCCAGTTTGAGGAAGTGAACAAGCTCGCTGAAGAAATTCATACAACACTTTCGGAAGCGTATAAAACAGGGGACCCTGCTGGTAATCTCGCTCAAAAAGCGGCCGGCCTCCACAAACAATGGCTGATGTTTTATTGGAGTGAATATAGCACAGAAGGACACGCTGGTCTGGCGGACATGTATGTGGAAGACGAGCGTTTCAAAGCATACTACGATAAAGAACAAGATGGAGTTGCGAAGTTCTTGAGAGATGCGATATACGTCTTTACAGGAAAAAAAGATTAGTTTAGGTTGGGGCACATGAAAAAAGATGCAAATCGGCTGTGATTTGCATCTCTTTCAGGTTATCTATACATAAAAATATATTCAATTTGCTCTCTTTTCACTCACTCTTCCATTTGGATCCTCGCACAGGCTTGCTAATTATTTTACAAGTTGGGCTCAAAAAATCGAAACCTTTATCGTTTTAAACTCGTCAACGTATAAACGGGAGAGAACAGGGGTGGCAGTATTGGCATCAATATACAAAAATACTAAAGTGAAAGCTCCGAAAAAAAGAAAAATCAATCGGTTCATGATTGGTATTTTAATGACCAGTGTTATAATCCTGGCAGCAGGCATCTATGTAGCTAATTGGGCTTTTTTTAATATGGGCAGGCTGCCTGCTGGAGAGTATCTTACTGAAGAAACATCACCGGACGGAAAATTAACGCTAAAGGCCTATGTAACCAATGGCGGAGCAACCACTTCTTATGCTGTCAGAGGCGAGTTAGTATTCAACAAAGAGGAAAAAAAGAAAAGAAATATCTATTGGAATTACAGGGAAGAAACAGCGAACATTTCCTGGACTAATAAAAATACAGTCGTGATTAATGGGCATTCACTAAAAGTCCCTGATGAAAAATTTGATTTTAGGAATCAGTGAAGAAAGGTCTTTTAACCACTAAAATCGAGTAAGCAGCATAAGAATTAAATATTTTTAGCAAAAACTTTCACCGTATTTAGGATTGCAGCATCGATTATTCTTTTTTGTGAATGAAATTAAAATACCTCTGTCTATAAGTTATTTCTATTCAATTGAGGGAGTAACGGGTACCTTTTATCTAATGGCAGCCGGTATTATGTTCATGACAGTGATAAACAAATAGTGGAAATTGTTTAAACTGAACGATGCCGCTTCTTGATTGCGTCCACTTGTTGTGAAGATGCAGTCTCACCATCGTGAGTAAGGTCTTTATTTATTTTTGAAGAAACGATTAAACAGGAGTTTTCATTATGGTAAAATCAGGATAGGGAGAGTTGCTTTTTTTTTGGGATTCATATTTCTGAAAATTCCACCTATTAAACTGTAATATTATATAGTACTATAGCATCAGGGGAAAGAGGAGGGAAGCCAATTTTATGAAAGCTGAAACAGAGACGGTTGTAGTGAAAAATGTCGGCGAAGAGGGTATTAAGCCTATTTTGAATTGGTTCGATGTACAAAAGGCGTCTTTCTATAAGCTGGCCAGGGCCTATTCAAGCAGCAACCATGAAATTCAGGAAGTTTTTTATCAAACGGTAATGAAGCTTTTTGATGATAAAAAGTATAATGTGGAAGATCAGAATTTTGAGCTGCAGGCTGCAGCGCTTTTTATAAAAGAATGCCAGGCAATCAATAAGACAAGCATCGATGATACTGGAAGTCAGCAGTCTGGCAGTACATTCAATGAATTGAAAAAGCTTGAAGAGAAAGATAAAGAAGCGGTTGCGGTTACATATCTGAAAGAATTATCGTTTGAAGAGGCAGCGCAGATACTGCAGATCTCCATTGACTCTTTAAAATCACTGCTGTCCAGAGGGATACAACAGTTAAGCACAGGATTGGAAAAGAAGAAACACCAAGGAGGCTGTACACCATATAGAAATAAATTCATCGATTATTTAGGGAAAAACCTGGATAGAAATGAAAAGGTTGAATTAGAGATTCATATCCCTACGTGCCCTTCCTGTCAAGAGGAACTGACTGATGTTCAGGAGGCTATTCTTTCGCTGCAACGAAGTGCAGATCAATTACATATTCCACCTGAGTTGATGCGCTCGGTCAAAGAGAAGGCAGCTGAAACGGAATTGGTCAGAACACAGAGAAAGAAGAAGAGAAACAACCTTGGCCTTGCCGCTGTTGGCGTGCTGACATTTATCGTATGTACCGGTTTTGTAACAGGAGGATTCACTAGTCTCTACTATTCTTGGATGGGATGGACTGAAAAAGAAGAAATGGAAATCGTCCAATACTACAAAAGCGGAATAGGCGAACCGCTTGAACTCGTTCAGGAAAGCAATGGAGTCAAAGTAACGATCAAGACGGCGGTAGCCGATGATGTGCAGACGATGATTTATTACGAAGTGGAAGACATAAACAAAGAGAATCAATACTTCCTCAATCAAGATGAAGGACTGCGTGTGGAAAATGAATATGAAATACTGGACAGGCAGGCTAACCAAAGATTTTTCCATCCCTATGAACATGGGCTGGCCAATGAAGAAGAGGAAAGTATTTTTAGAGGAAAAATCAGTCTCGCTCCGATTAATTCCGATAACGGGACGATTAAGCTAAGGCTCATGAGGCTTCAGGAAACGATTAAAGAAGAACCAGACAGTGATACAGTTGGCTCTTATTATCCTGAATTCTTAGAGGGTGAATGGAGTTTTGATATTCCGGTCGAAAAGCACAAATCCACAGTATATGATATTGACCAGGAAAGTGAAGTAGATGGATTTCCAATCAAGATTAACAAAATCACACTGGCTCCTACGGCAACCCTATTGGAATACAGCTATCAGGAAAGAGACCAGGAACAATGGATAGAACATGTAACCATGGATTCCCTTACCACTAATGGTCATTCAGCGAAGGCTGATTATTTCGGAGGTGGAGAGTTTATCAATCAATCAGGAGAATGGACGACTTTACAATCAAGGTTTGAACCGCTTTTTGTTACTAATCCTGAGCAAGTGACCCTTTCCTTGGAGTCCATGCACCTTTTTATTGAAGACAAAAAAGACATCGAGGTTAATCAAGCTGATGAACTTCCGCAAACCTTTCAATATCGAGGAAGCGAGCTTTCCATCGACCGTGTGGAAACGGCAGGAAATACTACTAAAGTCTCTATTACTGACCCTTATACTAAAGGCAGAGAGCATGAAAGACTTCGTATTCAGGTGATGTCTGCTAATTCATCTCAAGGTTATGGTTTTGGGGTTGACGGTATATTGGTTGATAAAAATGGCCAGGAATTCGCACCTGAAGAATATCACTACCCTTTTAAAGATGTTGAACAGCCCCGCTTCTTTGAGACAAGCCACGAACTGGAAATTTATGATGATTCATCAAATGATCCAGGTTATCCGACGAAGCTGGTGATTGAAGGGTATAACGTTACGAAGTATATAGAGAGCAAGATTAATATTCCATTGAATTAGAAGGTTATTATGCATAGAGATAATGTTCCTCTATCGGTGAGTTTTTTAGACCTTGCAGAAAGCTGCTTACTTATAAACGAATAGGAATTGGAGAGATTCAATGAGAACTGAGAATGAAATGATGAATATCATACTGGAGGCAGCAGGGAACGAAGATAACGTCCGCGCTGTCTATATGAATGGCTCAAGGACAAATCCTAATGCCCCGAACGATATCTTTCAAGATTATGACATTGTATATGTGGTTAAAGAAACGTCACCTTTAATAGAAGATAAAAGTTGGCTGAAAGTATTTGGTGAGCTTCTCATGATTCAGGAACCAGACAAAAATGACAGAATGGCCGGCATTCGGAAGGAGTCAGCCAATTCTTATGGTTTTCTGATGTTGTTTGCAGACGGTAATCGAATCGACCTGCAGCTCCAAGCAATAGAAGGGATGCTGCCGAGGTATCTCAGTGATAAGTTGACTGTTCCTTTGATGGATAAAGACAACATCTTACCTCCCATCGTGAAACCGACTGATATAGACTATCATATAAAGAAGCCGACAGAAGCCCAATTCTTCAGCTCATGCAATAATTTCTGGTGGTGCCAGCAGAATGTAGCCAAAGGAATATGGCGTGATGAGCTTCCCTATGCAAAGAACATGTTTGAGTGCATCATACGGCCCCATCTGGATGAAGCAGTCTCATGGTGGATAGGAATCCAATCGAATTTTGGGGTGTCATCTGGGAAATCAGGTAAGTATTTTAAAAAGTATCTTCCTGATGCCTATTGGGAGATGTATCGGGCCACCTATTCTGACGGGAACTATAATAACTTTTGGGAAGCTGTCTTCACCGCCTGCTCGTTGTTCCGTGAATTAGCCAGGGAAGTTGCTGAAAGCCTGGAATACACTTACCCAGAACAGGATGACCGAAATATGATGAGGTACATGGAAAGAGTACGGAATCTTTCAAATGATGCAGAAGAAATCTATTAAATACATACCTGAACAATGATTCTTTAAAGGGTGTCGCTGTACGTGAAACAAAGGAAGAATGCGGACTGGATATCGAGGACGCAAAAACTAGACAAGTCCATCTGTAATACGCATTTCCTTGGAAAACCGTTTGGAGGAGAGCTTGCTACAAAGGGATTTCCAAGAGAAGGTCTGCTCAGGCACTATGAATACACTTGTTGGAAATTCGATGATTTGTACTTGTATTCTCTTTTAAGAAGTGATTTATATACGGCTTGATGCTCAACATGCAGGAGCAGAATAAAGAAGATAGCAGGAGTGCTGATGCCGCCTGTTATTTTTTATTGTGCTCTTAGTGTGTATATCGCTGGTAGTTAATAGGCTTGTTTGTCTTCTCATTTCACAATAATGCAGCTGTAATCGTTGGCAACTCAGATTTTTTCAGAGAATGAAGGAGCAGGAGTGGTATGTATGTTGAATCAAAGGTCCGCCTTATTAGTGCTGCTGGCCGCGGTTTTGTGGGGAACAACCGGCACTGTTCAAACTTTTGCTCCTCAGGGGGCAAGTCCGATCTCTATTGGAGCCTTCAGGCTTGCAGTTGGAGGGGGAGCTTTATTTCTGCTGATGATTGCTGCAGGAAAGCTTCAGTTGAAGAACTGGCCCATAAGACCAACCATTTTGGCTTCTTTGAGCATGGCTTTATATCAACCGCTATTTTTTTCTGCTGTATCTATGACAGGAGTGGCAGTAGGAACAGTGGTTGCCATCGGAAGTGCGCCAATTCTTGCCGGGCTATTGGAATGGATAGTGCAAAAAAGAAAACTATCAAATCTATGGATTTTTTCAACAATACTCTCAGTTACAGGCTGCTCTTTGCTATTTAGTAACAGGGAATCGCTCATAATAGAGCCAGTTGGAATATTGCTGGCCTTGGGAGCAGGGCTTTCATTTGCCGTCTATACATTAGTCAGCAAGCAGCTGATCAGTAACCGCTCTTCGCTTTCAGTGACAGCGGTCGTATTTTCATTTAGTGCCTTGTGTTTATCTCCTTTTCTATTTCTCTCAGACATGACATGGATATTTAACGCAAGTGGAGTGGCTGTCAGTCTTCACCTGGGACTTGCTGCTACTGCCGCTGCTTATTTACTCTTCGCAAAAGGGCTTATGAATGTTTCTTCCTCTACAGCGGTTACACTTTCATTAGCTGAACCGATTACTGCAGCCTTGCTGGGTGTCTTTTTGGTTGGAGAAACGTTAAGTACTTATTCTTGGGCGGGCCTGGTCTTAATATTAACTGCAATATGTTTATTGATGTCGTTGACTAATCGTCAAGACCAGGGAAAGGTTATATCAAAAAACTGAAGTGCTCAAGTCACTTTTTTCTCTAATCAGTTTCTCCCTTATCTTTTAGGGTAGAAAAAATAGGAAAGGAGAATGAGATGGACACAATTCTTTTTGGTTTATTTGCTGCAGCATATATTGGATTGGCAATTTGGACAATTAAGATATATAAAACGGAACGTGTGATCAGTGCTGCTTTTCTGGTGCCTGTCATTTTGGGGCTTGTTTATGATAATAGTATCATAGCTGCAGGAAGATTCATCGGGGAAGGGTCATTCCTTCAATTTCTGAATGCGCTCCGTTATTGGTATCATGCGTTTTTCACACCTCTTCTGGTTCTTTTCTCGTGGAAGACATTAGAGCAGGCGAATATCAGTTGGGCAAAAACCAAATGGTTGCGCTGGGCCGCATATCTTCTGACAGCAGCGTTGGTTTTGCTTGAACTCTTCACAGAAGTCTTTGGTATGGAATTGGAGGCTGCTTGGGATTATGGAGTTCTTACATATAGCAATACAGCATCCTCTGGCGGACCTCCCATAATGGTTCTCGCCGTTTCAGTTGTTCTGTTGGCCGCCTCTATTATCATATGGTCGAAGAAGAAATGGATTTGGTTTTTCCTCGGTTCGCTTGTTATGGCGGCTGGAAGTGCTGTGCAGCTTCCAATCGAAAGCGGCGCAATCACAAACTTATTTGAACTTGCATTGCTGAGCTCTTTGGCTGCAACAGCGTATTTCCAAAGAAATAGAGAAGAAGTTTGAGGTGTATGGGAGAGAAGTAGAAATAACAATAAGCAAGCAAATTCTGTTATGAATTGCTTGCTTATTTTATTTTGGCAGGGCACATGCAGATTTATCATTCCTCAGACATGATTCATAGCTGTAATACCGATCCGTCAGTGTGAATCCGAAATAAAGATGTTAATGCAGATGGGGTAGACCTCTGCGTTTTCTTATTTCTGTGGAAAATCATGAACATGAGTAGTTACTGAGCAAGGGGGCTTTAATAAATTTCCACATGAGAAATAAGCAGGCGGACTTCCTTATTAGAAGGAGAAGAGAAGAGGAGAAAACATGCATAGCGTAAACATCAGATAGCCTTTTATGCAAAAGTATGAACAGATAAAAACATTTCGCTGACCATTCACAGCTCGGAATATACCGTTTTTTAAAGTAAAATTCTTCATATCTGCAGGAAAGCATTCCATATTCACTCGTCGTCCTTTATACTAGATAAGTATGTCTTCTAACAGAAATATAAATTTATCTTAAAGAGATTCTTTATAGATTATTAAAAGTTGTGGTATGAAGGAGGAATTCCAATTGAAGATTACTCAAGGTGAAATGGTAGAAACACAAATTCATCGATTGGATGATAGGGGTGCTGGACAGGCTGTTGTTTGGCGTGAGAATGAGAAGGGCCATATCGGCAAGCTGAAACTTACGATACCCCGTACTCTTCCCGGAGAAAAGGTCAGAGTGAAGGTCGATGAACCTCTAAAAAGGAGAAGAAAAGCCATTCCTGAAGAAATCATTGAACCGAATCCTGATAGGACGAATGCACCTTGTCCTCATTTTGAACGCTGCGGAGGCTGTGTATGGCAGCACTGGAGTTATGAAGGCCAGTTACGACATAAAACCGCTCACGTTAAAGAAGAAGTTGCTTCTCAAGGATATGACCCGGCTCTTGTACTTGATACGATCGGAATGGATAATCCTTGGCAGTATCGAAACAAGATGGAGTTCACGTTTTCACCGGACGGTTCCCTTGGATTGCATGAGCAGGGGAATTTCCGTAAAGTCATTTCGCTCGAAACATGTTTGATCGCCAGTGAAGAAATGGTAACAGCGGCAATGGAAGTAGCAGACTGGGTAAGCGAGCATGAATTGAAAGGATACGATAAAGACAGCCATGAAGGCCTGCTTCGCCATCTGATGGTAAGGCAGTCATTTGTAACGGGAGAAATCATGCTTGGCGTCTTTGCCACAGAGTCACCAGATGGCAGTCTGGAAGTAGCAGTATCTGATTTGGTTGATCGTGTGGAAAAAAAGTTCCCAAAAGTCAAAAGTTTGCTGTGGCTTGAAAATAGAGATTGGGCAGATCGTACTCAATCAGAAAAAAGCCATACGCTGGCTGGACGCGACTACATCTATGACGAAATGGATGGCTACAGATTCCGCCTCTGGTTTGACACGTTCTTCCAAACGAACCCCGTGCAGGCACAGAAGCTAGTAGACTTGGCCGTCGAGATGGGAAAACCGAAGAAAACAGAAAAAATGATCGATCTTTTCTGTGGTGTAGGCACTTTCTCACTGCCATTTGCTAGCAGAGTCGGAGAACTTGCCGGAATTGAAATTGTAGAAAGCTCGATTGAATCAGCTAAACGCAATGCTGAAGATAATGGAATTTCCAATACAACCTTCCTCGCAAAGGATGCAAGAAAGGGAATCGATGAGATCCTCGAGAGCTTTGGAAGGCCTGAACTGCTGCTGCTTGACCCTCCTCGTTCCGGTGCGGGCGGGAAGGTCATGAGAAGAATTGGACGTTCTCAGCCCGAAAGGATTGTCTATGTTTCTTGCAACCCTTCCACTTTTGCTGCAGACATTAAAGAATTAGAGCAATTTGGATATAGCTTGAAAGTGGTTCAACCGGTTGATTTATTCCCTCATACCGTTCATGTAGAGTGTGTTGCAGAGCTAATTTTAGAGAAGTAATAGTGAAACACCATCACGAACTGCCAAGTGTTTAACTTGAGATGAAATGCGGTAAAATGCAAACATCATTCAAGAAGCTAATCACATATAATTCACAGTGAAAAGGGTTTGGAGGTCAAATAATCTCCAAGCCCTTATTTGTACATCCTGAAATTATAAATTGATCATAGGCTGCAATAGATAAAGGAAGAGGTTTTCCTTGAAATAGCTCCATAAAAGGCTTATATAGAGTTTAAAGAATAAGAGGTTTAATATGAGGAGGGAACGTAATGAAGTTTTACACAGCTTCCGGTTTTAAAAATATCGAATCAGTAAGAAACCTTAACCAAAGAGTTACAACGAATTGGCTATATACATACCTATGATTGGACTCAAAATGACAGGGCATCTTCCCGGGAAGAGCTCGAGAGGATTGGCCGGGAAGAAAAAAGGGCAGTTATGGAATCTGACTTTATTATCGTTCTGCTGCCTGCAGGAAAAGGAAGCCATATAGAGTTGGGCATTGCGCTGGGACTTGGAAAAAAAGTATTTCTTTATTCACCGGAAAATGCAATGAATGATCTGGCAGCTACAAGTACTTTCTATCACTTGCCGGAAGTAGAACAATGCTTTGGAAGCCTTGATGACCTGTTAGTGAAGGTGGCAGCTTCCCAGCATATATAAGCGTTTTGCGGCTTCGGAATATACTTAAGAAGGAATTCCTTTCTACAGGGTCTAAAAGATAGGATGAACTATTAAACTCATAAAAAACCAGGCCGGATGCCGGCCTGGTTTTTTTATCAATGAATTTGGCGGTAAACCCCTATAACTTTACCAAGAATGGAAACATGGCGGAGGATAATGGGATCCATAGAGGAGTTTTCTGGCTGCAGACGGACAAAATCCTGTTCTTTGAAGAAGCGTTTCACCGTTGCTTCATCTTCTTCCGTCATAGCTACAACGATATCTCCATTATTGGCTGTCTGCTGCTGGCGGACAATAACATAATCCCCATCCAGTATACCTGCTTCTATCATACTATCACCCATAATTTCCAGCATGAACACTTGTTCATCTGCTGGGGCCAGATGCTGGGGAAGCGGAAAGAATTCTTCTACATTTTCTATGGCTGTAATGGGTTGGCCTGCTGTTACTTTACCGATTAACGGAACATTTACTGCTGCTTGTCTTGGAATATTGTCTTCCTCAAGGTTCAGGACTTCAATCGCCCTGGGCTTGGTTGGATCTCTCCTGATCAGGCCTTTGCTTTCCAATCTGGCCAGGTGACCATGAACAGTGGAACTGGAGGCAAGTCCTACGGCTTCTCCAATCTCTCTTACGGATGGCGGATATCCTTTTGATTTTACTTCTTCTTTAATATATTGAAGGATATCCTGCTGTCTTTTGGATAATTTTGTCATTTTTTCACCTCTAAACCGATCTTTTGTTCCCATTATAGCATGATAACCAAAGTGATACAAACATAAGTTCGAATAAATGTTGACACCAAACGGATGTTCGTACTATAATCATATTAACAAAAAACGAACACACATTCGTACGGAGGTATTGTCATGCTTATAACTATTTGGAGAAATTATTCTTATGTTATCCTTCTTATGGGATTGGCCGTGGCCATGAGTTCCATAGCTCTTATTAAACTTGGGGCGGGAGAAGCCTATCACGAAGTAACAGTAAAAGAAGGGGATTCACTTTGGAAGATTGCTCAGGAGTTATCTGAAGATCATGATATGTCCACACAAGCGATAGTAGAATGGGTCACACACAAAAACAATCTGGCAACGGACATAATTAAACCCGGGGAATCACTGATAATTCCAGGGGAAAATCGGGTTCTATTTAACAACGCCGATTATGAACTTGCAAGTGGAACAGAATAGGAGTTTGACTTATGAAAGCAGCAATATATTGCAGAGTCAGTACAAAAAAAAATACTCAGGAGTCTTCATTGCAGCGTCAAGAAGAGGAGCTTCTTAAGCTGGCTTCCAACTTTAACTTTGAAGTCAGCCATATCATAAAAGATCAAGCCAGCGGTTATGAACTTGAGAGAGAGGGCGTACTGGAATTGCTGGATCTCTTAAAGGCAGAAGAAATTGATGCGGTATTAATACAGGATGAAACAAGGATCGGGAGAGGGAATGCCAAGATCGCCCTCATCCACTGCATCATTAAGGAAGGTGTGAAGATTTTCAGTATTTCACACAGCGGGGAGCTTCATCTTTCAGAGTCAGACTCTATGGTCCTTCAAATCGTCAGTATGGTAGAAGAACACCAGCGGAAGCTGCATAATCTGAAGATAAAGCGCGGAATGAAAAGAGCGGTCGAGAAGGGTTATGAACCCCATAAAAACTTAAAGAACAGAGGAAACGGAGAGGGACGTGAAAGAATCGAAGTCCCAGTTGAAGAAATTGTAAGACTAAGAAACAATAAACTGACCTTTGCGGAAATAGCAGCTACGCTGAGAGGCTTTGGTTATAATATCTCTAAAGCCACTGTTCACAGGAGGTATCAGGAGTATGTACACCCTCCTGAAGAAGCGTGACACTTGTTTTTTCTCTCTTTTTCTAGTAACATGTCGATATTCAATCGGTCTTTTCTGATTAGTTATAAGCACAGGATGCTTTTAGAATAATTGACACTCATTAGGAGAGGAGAACCAGGTTATGCTATCAAAAGAAAAAATGGCAAAGATTAATACGCTGGCTAATAAAGCCAAAAGCAAAGGTTTGACGGCTGCTGAAGCAAAAGAACAAACAAAATTAAGAAAAGAATATTTGGAAACATTCAGACAATCTATGCGTTCGACCATTGAGAATACAAGAATGTTCGATCCTGAAGGAAATGAAGTAACTCCCCAAAAGGTCAAAGATATTCAAAATAGCAAGAAGTTTCATTAAAACATGCATTTTTCTGCATGTTTTTTATGTTGAATTAAGAGTGTTTTAAACAGGGTATCAGGATAGTAAAAAGGTGCATTCTAAAGATGTGAGGGTCATCTGTTTCACGTTGCAGTGCTATACTGAGTGTACAACCTTTAAATAATTCATTTATGCTCTAATGAGTCACAGTTAAATAGCGGACACTGCTATTGAGAAAGATTAATTTCACACGCTCTTTATGTGAAAGGAGCAGGAAGGAAAAAAATTTCGCGTTTTTATGGATTCGCGAAAATTATTTTCCCAATAAAGAAAAGGCTTTCATATCAATGAGGTAAGCGCTTTCTGTATGTCATTCCTGCTTTTCGGAGCAAACAAATCGTTTGTATAAACTGGATAAGAATATTAATATTAACAAGTAGTAATCGAAAAAAGGAAGGATGTTGATTAATGTTTGATAAAACTGATCAATTAGCCGTAAATACAATTAGAACACTTTCAATTGATGCCATTGAAAAGGCAAATTCAGGTCACCCGGGTATGCCGATGGGTGCTGCACCAATGACGTATGCACTTTGGTCCAAATTCATGAACCACAATCCAAAGAATCCTGATTGGCATAACAGAGACAGATTTGTTCTTTCAGCAGGCCATGGATCGATGTTGTTATATAGTTTGCTGCACTTGTCCGGTTATGATGTTTCAATGGAAGATCTGAAACAGTTCAGACAGTGGGGAAGCAAGACGCCTGGGCACCCTGAATACGGTCATACTCCTGGTGTGGAAGCCACGACTGGTCCACTTGGACAAGGGTTGGCAATGGCAGTGGGAATGGCAATGGCAGAACGTCATTTGGCATCTGTTTATAACCGTGACAACTTCAATATTGTGGACCATTATACATACAGTGTTTGTGGTGATGGAGATCTCATGGAAGGGATATCTTCAGAAGCAGCATCACTGGCAGCTCATTTAAAATTAGGGCGTCTGGTTGTGATGTATGATTCTAATGATATTTCACTAGATGGAGAGTTAGACAGGTCGTTCTCTGAAGACGTAGAAGGCCGTTTCAAAGCGTATGGCTGGCAATATGTTCGTGTCGAGGATGGAAATGATACAGAAGCAATAGCAAAAGCGCTGGAAGAGGCAAAGAGTGACGAAAACCACCCGACACTGATCGAAGTAAAGACCGTCATTGGTTACGGAGCTCCAAATAAATCGGGTAAATCCGATGTGCACGGTGCGCCGCTCGGTGAAGATGAAATGAAGTTGACTAAGGAAGCATACAAGTGGACTTTTGAAAAAGATTTCCACGTGCCTTCTGAAGTTCAAGATCGATTCAAAGAGCAAATGGTTGATGCAGGAGCGAAGAAAGAAAAGGAATGGAATGAGTTATTCACTCAATATAAAGCAGAATATCCTGAACTTGCCGCTCAATTCCTATCTGCGATGAATGGCGAGCTTCCTGAAGGCTGGGATAAAGAGGTTCCTGTATATGAAGAAGGAAGCAGCTTGGCGAGCCGTGCTTCTTCAGGTGAAGTGATGAATAGCATAGCTAAAAATATGCCTACATTAATTGGTGGTTCAGCGGACCTTGCTGGTTCTAATAAGACGATGATCAAAAACCAAAAGGATTTCACTCCTCAATCTTATGAAGGACGCAATATCTGGTTTGGTGTCCGTGAATTCGGAATGGGTGCTGCCATGAATGGTATGGCGCTGCATGGTGGAGTTAAAGTATTCGGCGGAACGTTCTTCGTATTCTCTGACTACTTAAGACCGGCAATCCGTCTTGCTGCCTTGATGGGTCTTCCTGTAACGTATGTGTTCACTCATGACAGTATAGCTGTGGGTGAGGATGGACCGACGCATGAGCCAATCGAACAACTGGCTTCTCTGAGGGCTATGCCTAATCTTTCCGTCATCCGCCCAGCTGATGGAAACGAAACTGCTGCCGCTTGGCGCACAGCACTGACTTCAAAAGATAAGCCGACAGCACTTGTGTTGACAAGACAAAATCTTCCTACCTTAAAAGGAACGGATGCCAAGGCACAAACTGGGGTAGAAAAAGGCGCTTATGTCGTATCCCCTGCAGGCAAAGAACAGCCTGATGCTCTTTTATTAGCATCAGGGTCTGAAGTAAGTCTTGCTGTAGAAGCTCAAAGTGCTCTAATAAAGGATGGAATTGCTGTTTCCGTTATCAGCATGCCGTCATGGGATCGCTTTGAAGAGCAGTCTAAAGAATATAAAGAATCTATTATTCCAAAAGCTGTTAAGAAGCGTCTTGCACTGGAAGTTGGTTCTCCTCTTGGTTGGGACCGTTACTCTGGTGATGAGGGTGATATCCTGGCGATTAATGGTTTCGGAGCTTCAGCACCTGGAGAAAGAATCATGGAAGAGTATGGCTTTACAGTCGAAAATGTCGTTTCACGTGTAAAAGCATTACTTGAAAGATAATTGAATGGTTGATATCTTTAAAAGCTGCTGTTTTTCAGCAGCTTTTGGTTTTATGAAATCGAATACATTTTATGATAATGCAGGTATTTGTGAATGGCTCTTTTCGTAAAGTTTGTTGCTATTTGATACTAACTTTCAAAAAAATGCCTATTACCAAGATGACATTTGGTAACAACGAAAAGAAAAGAGCTGCTCTTCCCCGTTTAATGTTTAAATTCTTAGTAACCGGGGGAAATTCGCCTCTGGGGATTTTTCCGAGAGCAAAATTATATATGAAAACAGCCTTGTAAATAAATTCGACAAAACTAGTGCATTTTCTCAACAGTTTTCTACAATCTTGCCTCTCTTGGTTCTTTATACTATAAAAAAGGACAAGCTATGGGGAGGAAGATATATGAAATCCTACCGGCTCTATTGGATAGAAGATGAGGTTGCTGATTATTTCTATGGCAGGGAACGAGCGTTTTATAATTTATTTCTTGAAAGTAAGATTGCCACTGGGCAGATGGAAGAGATAGTGTTGAAACAAGTTCAATATATTACAAAACCTATCCCTTTTTTGCCTTTCAATCGAGCTTTGTCCCAGGCGCTTTCAATCAAAAAAGAATACATCCAGAATGATAATAGATATTATATTGAATCTTCCTGCGGGAAAAATACCGCCAAAATCAGTGTGCTGGATTACTATGTAAAGGTAGAATTGCAAGGCCATAGTGATTGGGAAGCTTACATTTTTGAACTGTTGAGAAAGCTGGATGGCAGGCTGCTGGCAATTAATCTCGAACATGAACAATTTGGCTGGCTTAAACCGATAAAAATGAGAAAGTATGTTTAAGAGGCCGTAACTAATCAATATTCTAACTGCTAAGACAGCTAGTAGATTATACAACTGTTATTCAAACTTAATCCTCAATTAGCTATCATGTATAAGAAAATAATGTTTTGAATAAAGAAATTTAAATTAAAATATTGTATAATCTTCCTTGGTTTAGTACACTTTTATAAGGACAACATGAAGGAGGAAATAGAACTATGCTTTGGCAATTTATTCTAGTCGGTGTTCTGGCTGCTTTAGCTGGGGTAGCGCTAGGATTTTTCATCGCTCGTAAATATATGATGAGCTACCTAAAGAAAAATCCACCAATCAATGAACAAATGTTAAGAATGATGATGATGCAAATGGGACAGAAACCTTCCCAAAAGAAAATCAATCAAATGATGAACGCAATGAACAAGCAGCAAGGCAAGTAACTGCCAATTGCACAATGAGTTTCAGCTCATGAAAATGCTTAATTAAATTGAAGTATAAGGAAGAGTCTGCTTTTCCACTATGCGCAATCGTTCAGCATTGAAATAAAGAAGATCACTTTCCTGTATAAAGCAGGGTGGTGATCTTTTTTGGTTATTGAAAATGTGACTGATTAACAGCCATACCTCTTCGAAAGTCTGTCCTTAAATAGGTAGCTGCTTTTGGAATTCGCTTTGGCTCCTATATAGTCTCTTATAAATGAAAATGTTAGTTTGAATTATTATTATACAACCTATAAGTTACGGAAAGAGCCTTATAAAAAAATTAAGGTTAATGAGCTTCTTACTTGATTATCTATCCTGTTTATTTCACTATTATTATGGTGTTGAATTATAACGGCTGGTCTACACCTGTCTGTTTTTATGTTAAAATAGTGGTCGGAGGGAGACCTAAATGAATAAACGACTAATTGCAACTAGTGCGAGTTTACTGTTGATTCTATCAGGATGCAACTTCATGGGCATGCCTGGCGAGTCAGATACTGAAAACACAAACTTGGTTACTCAGCAGACTACATCTGAAAATGAAACCAATGAATATTTAAGATACAATGTTAAATCTTCAGCTTTCAGCAAGAACCGCGAGCTTATTACTTATCAGGTGAATAACCGTGTTGATATGAACGAAATCGAAACAGGTCTGATGAGCATCTCAGAAGAATATTTCCCTGCTGAAGACTACATCTATCAGGAAGGGCAGCATCTGGAGGAAATCAGAAGCTGGATACGCCGGGAGTCTAATGATGAACTCGGCTTAAATCCTGCAATAGAAGTAGAGGATAGCATGGGTTGGGAAAAAGTAATGGAGATTAAAAAAGAAAGTCCCATGTACCTTGGATATGTCCATGAACAAAATTACGTGGATAAAGAAGGGAACTTGAAGGGGATATCCATTGCGCTTGCCATGAACTCTGTTGATTATATTACTGTGGACGATAATATGGGATTGAAACATTTTGACACGAAAGAAATCAGCGGTTTGGATGAGCCCAGTAAAAAAATGGTTAGTGAAGGCAAGAAGATGGCCGGTACAATCATTAACCGTATTAGACAAAAGGAGGGCCTGGGAAACATACCTGTTGTAATTTCTCTCTATCAGCTTGAAAAGAAAAACAGTGTTCTTCCAGGATCCTATTTCAGTTACGCTTACCTGGATGCTAATGATAAGTCGATTAAAAAGTGGAGAGACACAGAAAAACAAGAGTACCTCTTTCCATCGGATGAGGCTGAAGAGCATGACCGTGTCGTTTCGAACCGCTTCAAAGGATTAGAAGAGGATATGAATTCGTTCTTTGTGGACCGTACCATCCAATTGGTTTCTAAAGGAACTTATATTGGCAGTGACATGCAGAAGATGGTGATCAATGTTAATACTGACATGACGAAATACGGAGAAATTGTCGGCTTTGTACAAGCCTTTACTCCTGAAATTCAAGACTTTTTCCCACATGAACCCGTATATATTTATGTGAAAACTCCTGAAGGTACAGCAGCCACAATCTTATTGGAGCCGGAACAAGAACCGGCAGTACACATTCATGATACCGGCAGTTAAAAAACGTGCTTTATGCACGTTTTTTTATTTGCGCGAATCTCATGGAGAAAATAAAACTTGCGGACAAAGTCAGAGCAAATAGAAATTATGGGAAAGGCCTGCTGCTATTTAGAAGCTTATGAAAGTTTCAATTAGGCTCTTTTAATAAATTGTTGATAATATTTAACTCATCGTTGATATAGAGCTGAAGGTGAATAAAGTCCTCATTACACTAGCGAGGGTCTGGCTAGCCCCTCCGTTGGCAAATAACCTCCTGAAAATAAATGTCCCACCCTATTTCTCAGGAGGAAATTTGAATGTCAGGGATGAAATGACGTCCTACTATAAATGCAGCTGCAATGGGCAGTGGCCGGAGAATTCCGGACGCCCAACCTTGCGATAAGTCAGCATAAGTATTTTGTTCGTTGTGTTTCCTTTTTACGGAGAAGATTTGCAATTTTATAAGGAACAACTTCGCTTTCTAATCAAATTCACTGCGAGCCGTTTGAAGCCGTGCATATGGAATGGTAATAAGCCGCCCATTAGAAAGCAATAAATATTTACGAAGACAGCTTGGTTTTTATTTTATATTATTCAAAAATTTGCTAAAATTAAGAGTCGCAAAAATATTTCTGGATTCGGGGGTTGCATCATGAAAGTCTTTCTTGATTTGATGTGGTTTTTTAAACAAGAAAAGAAATCCTATTTAACAGGCATAAGCGTTCTGTTATTGGTAGCATTGCTCCAGCTGGTGCCGCCTAAGGTCATCGGTATAGTGGTGGACAGTATTAAACAAAATGAACTTACACCTGCTGGGTTACTGCAATGGGCGGGCATCTTGGCAGCAGCCGGGTTAAGTATGTATGGTCTGAGATTTGTATGGAGAATGATGATTTTTGGTTCTGCTGTTAAGCTGTCCAAATTGCTTCGAAACAAGCTGTATCATCATTTTACGAAAATGACGCCGTCCTTTTATCAGAAAAGGCGTGTAGGCGACTTGATGGCGCACGCTACAAATGATCTTCAAGCTATTCAAATGACAGCAGGACAGGGAGTACTGACACTTGTGGATTCCCTGGCAACAGGTGGATTTGTCATCATTGCCATGGCTGCCACGATCAGCTGGAAACTGACCTTGATTGCGTTGATTCCAATGCCGGTCATGGCGATATTGACCAATTATTACGGCACTTTATTACATAAAAGATTTCATAAGGCTCAGGAGGCTTTCTCCAATCTCAATGATAAAACGCAGGAAAGTGTTTCAGGCATAAAAGTCATTAAGACCTTTGGGCAGGAAAAAGAAGACATAGAATCATTCAGGGATCAATCTGAAGATGTGGTCCAAAAAAACATCTCGGTCGCTAAGGTCGATTCATTGTTTGATCCAACTATTTCCATTATAGTCGGGATTTCTTTCTTTTTATCTGTTGCATTTGGCTCCAGATTCGTAATTGCAGGGGATATTACGATAGGGGAACTCGTGTCGTTTACAACCTATTTGGGACTGTTGATTTGGCCGATGCTTGCGTTTGGGTGGCTTTTTAACATTGTTGAAAGAGGTCGTGCTTCTTATGACCGGGTATCCGGATTGCTGGCAGAAAAAGTTGAAATTGATGACAGTCCTGGCGCATTGAATGTGAAACCTGAGGGAGATATTGAGTATGATATTGCCCATTTTAAGTACCCTGGGGAAGAAGAGGCTGTACTCGAAGAAATCCGCTTCACTCTAAAACGAGGGGAAACATTGGGGATTGTCGGTAAGACTGGTGCCGGTAAGACTACCCTGCTCAAGATTCTTATCAGGGAATTCGAAGGCTATGATGGGGAAGTCCGATTGGGTGGCCGGTCTATTAAAGACTATAAACTAGAGACGCTCAGAAATTCCCTAGGCTATGTCCCGCAGGATCATTTCTTGTTCTCTGCCACCATAGCTGAAAACATAGCCTTTACCAATCCCATGTCTGATATGGAGGCTATTGAGGCCGCAGCTTCGCTGGCTCACATCCACGAAGATATTAAAGGATTCACTGACGGCTATCAAACTGTAGTAGGTGAGAGGGGGGTCTCCTTGTCAGGCGGGCAGAAACAGAGGATTTCAATAGCAAGGGCCCTGATGATGGAGCCGGAGGTACTGATCCTGGATGACTCTTTATCAGCTATAGATGCAAAGACGGAAGAATCCATTCTTAGAGCACTTAAGGAGAACCGGGAAGGAAGGACAACCATTATTACGGCTCACAGGCTGAGTGCCATACAACATGCGAATTTAATCCTTGTCCTTGATAGTGGAAGAATTACAGAAAAAGGGACTCATGAAGAGTTGATGGAGAATGAAGGCTGGTACAGGGAGATGTATTTGCGCCAGCAGTTAGAAGAATTAGTAGAGCATGGAGGATAACCTTATGGAAAAAACAACAACCATGTCAGCCAAGGACCAGCGCCAAGTTTTAAAAAGGTTGGTAAGATATACAATACCGCATAAAAAATCTATATTCCTGGCCTTTTTTCTATTGGCTTTGACGACTGTAGGCGATGTTCTCGGCCCCTATCTTGTCAAAGTATTTATAGATGACTATCTGACACCCAGGAACTTTCCATATGAACCGCTGGTATGGCTGGCAGCGGGTTATATCGGTATACAGATTGCCAACGTACTCATTTCTTATTTTCAATTATTAAAGTTTCAGGAAATAGCTTTGAAAATCATTCAACAGCTGAGAGTTGACGTTTTTTCAAAAGTGCAGGACCTCGGAATGAGATATTTCGACCAAACACCTGCAGGAGGTATTGTATCCAGGGTAACAAATGACACGGAAGCAATTAAAGATATGTTTGTCAGTGTTCTGGTGAGCTTCATACAAGGAAGTTTCCTGTTTATAGGGATATTTACCGCCATGTTCATCCTCAATGTGAAACTGGCGTTGTTCTGCTTGTTTATCCTGCCAGTCCTGTTCATGATAATCAGGACTTACAGAAAATACAGTTCCATCTTTTATCATGACTTACGGGAAAGATTGAGTCAGTTGAATGCCAAGTTGAGCGAGTCCTTGCAAGGAATGTCAATCATTCAGGTGTTCAGGCAGGAAAAACGGCTTAGAGAAGAGTTTGGAGACATTAATGAAAGTCACTATAAAGCCGGTATGCGGAATATAAAAATCGATGGACTGCTGCTTCGTCCTGCGATTGATCTCGTATATACCTCTGCCTTGATTCTTGTACTGAGTTACTTCGGGATTGCTTCCTTTAATAACCCAATCGAAATCGGTGTTCTTTATGCATTCATCAGCTATCTGGACCGTTTCTTTGAACCCGTAAATAATATCATGATGAGGCTGTCGCTGTTCCAGCAGGCGATTGTCGCTTCTTCCCGTGTGTTTACGCTGCTTGATGAGACTGAAGAATCACCTGCACAAATCAAAGGGGCAAAAGGGAAAATAGCAGATGCCGAGATCGAATTCAGAGACATCACCTTTTCCTATGACGGCCATAAAGATGTCTTGAAAAATATTTCTTTTAAAGCCAAACCTGGTGAAACAATTGCATTGGTCGGTCATACAGGCAGCGGGAAAAGTTCAATTATCAATTTATTGATGAGGTTTTATGAATTTAAAAAAGGGGAAATCTTGATTGACGGACAGTCCATTAAGAAATATCCTATCGAAGAGCTCCGAGACCGTGTCGGACTTGTTCTGCAGGATCCGTTTCTGTTTTATGGAACAGTAAAAGATAATATTAAGCTTCATAACAGTAATATGACCGATGAAGAAGTGGAGTCAGCGGCAGAGTTTGTTCAAGCTCATACATTTATTGAAAAGCTGCCGGATTCCTATTCCCACAAGGTAGTTGAGCGCGGCTCCACGTTATCCAGCGGACAAAGGCAATTGATCGCTTTCGCGAGGACAATTGCCACCAACCCGAAAATTCTGGTGTTGGATGAAGCCACAGCGAACATTGATACAGAAACAGAAGACGCTATCCAGGAGGCTTTGGCGAAAATGAGGAAAGGCCGTACAACCATTGCCATTGCCCACAGACTATCTACAATCCAAGATGCCGATTGTATTCTCGTCCTCCACCAGGGAGAAATAGTGGAAAGAGGGAATCATCAGCAGCTTTTATTACAAAAAGGCTTGTATCACAAAATGTATCTTTTGCAAAATGGCTTAGTAGAAGGCATGGAGGGTGCAGTGAATTCCTAATTCGGAGAGATGACCGTTAAATTGGCGGTTGTCTTTCTTTTTTTTGTTTAGAAGGTGACTCTGTGGTGTATAGGCTAGTATAAGGTAAATTATAGAAAGGAGAATCAGGAGCATGAAAAAAATATCGTATGGGGTTGGTCTTTCCTTATTGTTGCTGGCAGGTTGTGGCACAGCTGAAGAAAGTACAGAAGCCAACCCTGCTGAAGCTCAGGCAGTGAAGGAGACACAAGAGGAAACATTTGAAACCGCTTCAACTGATAAAGCCGTAAATGGCGATACCGAAGAAGCGGAAATGACTAAGGAGAAAGCGGCAGAGGTTCTAAGGCAGTATGAAGATACCTTTATGGAAGTGATCGATAAAGGTCCTGAACTCAAGGAATATGAATCCAGAGATGAAATCATTCAACAATTTTCAACGATCATGACAAAAGAGCAGGCAGAAGACCTTGCGGATATCTATATCAATGATAAGGATGGAACATTATCCGTAGTGGCGACGGAAGCACCGATCTGGCTGAAGTATGATCAGGATTATAACGTAGAGAAAATTTCTGAAGGTGAATACCATGTCATCCAGAACAACAGCAGCGAATTGAGAGGGAACTTAGAGGTTACTTTTGTTTTAGTGTTGGATAATGATTCGTGGTTGGTTTCTAAAACTAAAACTGATAATAAAGAGAAAACAGAGCCTGAAGGGAATAATAACGCTGAAGCAGAAGGATTGGAAAGTGAGAAACAAGAAGATAGAATCGAGGATGAAATGGACTTTAAATGATTCTAATAGTAAAAGGCAAAAGCTGAAATATGCTTTTGCCTTTTTTAGGTAGAATTGATTTAAATAATAGGATTTAAACTTGGGCGGAGCTTATTAATCAGCTATTATATTAGGTGAAGATATTCGCTGTCTAACAGGGCGTTTAACACTCAGCAAAGCACTGTTTGACAGAAGCACAGTGGAAGGTCCGCTAGTATATGGGATAAAAATTTTTAATGAGCTGCATGTTTGGCAGCCAATGATTTTGATATAGATGAAGCCTTTATAAATTGTCGGTTGTAATGATTTAATAGGGAGTCCAGTTCTTGACTGTATTTGATGGCGAGAGGTGAATTAAGACCATTAACAGCTGCAATATCTATTAATTGGGCACGTTTTTTTTCTATACGATCTAGTAGCTCTTGTTTATACATGGTCTTAAGTCCTTTCTTGGAAGTGTCTTAAAGTGTTTTGGTTTTGTTAATAAATGTTACTAATAAATAATAGTATAGCGAAAAGAAGCTTTTTTTAAAAGAATTATTCACATAATTTATGAAAAAAGTAAGTAATTGTTAATAGGAGGAAGTGTAATTCCTTTTATATCAAGCATCCTGCTCTGTACACAAATTGTTCACAGTGCTAAATCTCCAATGAGGCATTGATGTCTGATACAATAATAAAGGATGTTTTCTCATACATTGTTGCTTTCTGAAAAATCCCAAGAGCCGGATTTCCCCTGGATACTGAGGTATTACTCTCTCAGGGTGAGCAGCTCTTTTCTTTTCCTGTTTAATAAGGGTAGACCGGTGGATCATAGTTTTTTGGAAATAGTGTGAAATAGTAACAAAGCTTTCGAAAAGAGCCATGAAAATAAAGAAACCTTAAGGAGTTGGGGTGTCATGGGTGATATTAATATATTTTTAGCTTTCGGCGCTGGTTTTCTTAGCTTCATTTCACCGTGCTGTCTGCCGCTATATCCTGCATTTCTATCATACATAACAGGAATGTCAGTGAGTGATTTGAAAAATGAAAATGTAAAGCTGCAAAAAAGAAGTTTGATCCATACCATATTGTTTCTATTAGGATTTTCGTCAATATTTGTTGTTTTGGGATTCAGTTCGACCTATTTGGGGAATTTCCTCTTCCAATATGAAGATATCATCCGTCAGGCGGGGGCCATCTTCATTGTCATCTTCGGACTGATGGTTATAGGAGTTTTCCAGCCGCAGTTCTTAATGAAAGACAGAAAGTTTGAATTCAAGAACCGGCCTGCTGGTTTCATTGGATCAGTCTTAATCGGTATGGCTTTTGCAGCCGGATGGACTCCATGTACAGGTCCTATACTGGGGGCTGTCATATCGCTGATCGGTTCGAATCCAGGGTCAGGAATGATTTACATGATATCTTATGCATTGGGCTTTTCCATTCCATTCCTTGTTTTGTCCTTCTTTGTGGGTAAAATGCAATGGATTAGAAAAAATAATGCTAAAATCATGAAAGTCGGCGGTTATATCATGATTCTTGTCGGCATCATGCTATTTTTTGATTGGCTTACCGAGATCATCATCTTCTTCAGTAAAATCACTGGGGGATTCACTGGTTTTTAACTAATAGAAGGCCGGCTTTATGACAAGCTGGCCATTTTACATATCAGAGGATAATTTCATTAGAATCGTCCGCCTTGAGTAAAAGTCTTCCACCATCTCGGCGGCAAAAAATCAAAATAATAGATAAATGTTAAGATTTGCTTTAAAGATTGAAATTACTAGATAAAGAGTGCTATATTTGAATATGAAAATAATCAGAAAATTAACCTGCTAAAATTAGAAATTCCACATCCATTGCTGGAACAAGGAGGATCACCTGTGGCAACAGTACTAATAGTGGACGATGCTAAATTCATGCGCATGACGCTTGGGAATATGCTGAAAACAAGTGAACATAGAGTAATCGGAGAGGCCGAGACAGGCACCCAGGCTATTGAAAAATACAGGGAGCTTCTCCCTGATATCGTCACAATGGATATCACCATGCCTGAAATGAGCGGGATTGAAGCAGTAAGACATATTGTGAAAGAATATCCACATGCCAAAATCATCATGTGCTCGGCAATGGGCCAGCAGAAGCTTGTTGTCGAAGCGATCGAAGCCGGCGCAAAAGACTTCATTGTAAAGCCTTTTGATGAAAGCCGTGTTGTCGAGGCAATCAATAGAGCAATAAGTTAAATATTCTTCCCCTCATCAGTGATGCAGGGGTTTTTTATATTAGGCTCTTCTCGTAAACTTTGTTGCTATTTAACATTAAATACTGGGATATCGATGTAAATCACCGAAAATAATCGTTAGAAAGAAAAGAGCTGCACCCCCTGATTAGTGAGGAAAGCCTTAGTATCCGGGGCAAATCCCGCTCTTAGGATTTTTCAGAAAGCAACAATCTATGGAAAAACAGTTATAATTTCTGATGTCTTGGAAAAGAGAGATGAGGGCTGCTCCCGTTACGAAAGCTAAGGGAAGAAAAGTGCATTAAAAGTATGCAGGAAGCAGAGAAGAAACTTGTATGAGGCATAATAAATAAAATGATACCTTCGTTGTTGCCAGTTAGTGTTTATAACTAGCCGGGTTGAGCGGAGTGAGGAAAGAATTTGTTTGTACAACCAGAAGGGTATGTCTTGTTGATTGTGAAGATGAGCCCGCGAACGGCTACTTGCGCTTTTGTGTTAATAGTCTATAATTAGTGTCGACACATGTAAATTATTTAAGAAGGATGATGACTATGTCCATGACGATTGCTTCATCCATTATTGCGATTGGTATGGGTTTTTTTGTGATTTTCATTAGAATGAAGGCCCAAAAAAAGCCGGTAACAGCCAGAAAGATTATCCTGCCTCCACTATTTATGAGCACAGGTGCACTTATGTTTCTTATACCGATGTTCAGGGTTACCCTGGCAGAAATGGTAGAAGCGTTGGTTGTCGGCATGATCTTTTCTATATTCCTCGTCAAAACATCACGTTTTGAAGTTCGTGATAATGATATTTACTTAAAACGGTCAAAAGCTTTTGCGTTCATTTTAATCGGGTTGCTGCTAGTAAGGATTGCTGCAAAAATAGTATTAAGCAGCAGTATAGATTATGGCCAGCTCAGTGGGATGTTCTGGATTCTTGCTTTCGGGATGATTGTTCCATGGAGAGTTGCTATGTATATGCAGTATAAGAAACTGCTGGACGATAAAGATGAATTAACGACCACTACGATTTAAACATAAACCGGTACCTGTCACTCTCGGCAGTCTGCCGGTTTTTTGTTGATTTAAGGAAATCCTGGCTATCCCGTGGTGAGGCGGGAGCTATTAATGGGGTTCAATAAAGATGAAGTGAGCAGAAATGAGAATCAGCTAAAAGAAGATAATCTGGCCGAACAGTTACCAAAATCGAAGAAGATGGCCGGTTTACGGAACAGTATATGGGCGGTAAAAATTATCTTTACAGCAGAATCACTTCGAAGTAATATTACTTAGATAGTATTGTGAGAAGCAGTATATCATGAAATACAATTAAAGGAGATATATTGTTAACCTGGATAAGAAGGTGGATAAAGCAGCAGCTGAGAGATCGTATAAAGCAATTTAATAGATTCATTTTGTATAGGCTGATACCAATTAAAATAGAGTTACGGTAAGAATACATATACTCTTAACCGGCATCAGGAAGAATAAAAATTGTAGGAGATGGAACATTTGAATGAAATCATTATCGCCATTATATTGGGGATTATTGAAGGACTTACTGAGTTTCTGCCAGTATCATCCACTGGCCACTTGATTCTGGCTGGTCATTTTCTTGATTTTACTGGGGAGAAGGAAAAGACTTTTAGTATTTTTATTCAGCTTGGTGCTATTATGGCTGTGGTAGTTTACTATTGGAAACGAGTCCTGTCGATTTTGAAATTTAATTTCAAGGAAGGCCTTAACGTCCTTCATATTCTTTTTGCCATGCTTCCTGCGGTGGTGGTCGGATTGTTGCTGCATGAGCTGATTAAAGAATACTTGTTTTCACCACAGACGGTGATCGTTGCTCTTGCGGCAGGCGGTGTGCTGCTTATTTATGCAGAGAAGAAAAATCAGCGTGTACTAACCGAAAGCTTGGATGAATTGACATACAAGCAGGCGTTTCGAATAGGATTGTTTCAATGTCTTGCCTTATTTCCTGGGTTTTCAAGAGCAGGGGCGACCATAGCAGGGGGGATTTTAAGCGGTGCAAATCATAAAACAGCTGCTGAGTTTTCTTTTTTGGTGGCAGTACCCATGATGTTTGCGGCCAGCGGACTGGATTTAGCTAAGAGTTATGAAGTAATATCAGTTTCTGATATTGATATGTTCATGGCGGGATTCTTTTCGGCTTTCATAGTAGCATTGATTGCTATTATGTCATTTTTAAAACTCTTATCCAAAGTGAAATTGACTCCTTTTGCTTATTATCGATTTGCCCTGGCAGCGGTTGTTGCCTTGTTTTTATTATAAAATAAAGGCTGAAACAGAAATTCCTGTTTCAGCCTTTTTGCTTTTTATATTTTTTATAGATAACAAGACCTGCCCCGAAGAAGATTAAATAAAAAATGACGGGGATAATTAAAATGACACTCATTAAAATAAATTCCTTTCCGCAATCTTAGAATAGATGTTCATAAGGTGCAGCATCAATATTCATTTCATCCAGTTTTTTTCTAAGAAATTTATGGTCCCTTTTGGGAGTGGCCATGATATATCCGCGGACGATCAGCTCCTGTGATATGGAAGAAGCCTTTTCTTTCAGAGCCAGCTCGCCGATTTTTCCAGCGATTTTTTGTTTGGCAACATCTCTGAAAAGTTCCGGAACTGGAGATACCAATTCATTGAGAATTTCAACTTCTTTAGGACCCCATAACGTATACGTTTTATTGACATAATATTCTTCCCAGTCCAAATCAGATCGTCCATCCTCTTTCGGCATGCGTTTCAAGAACTTCCTGAACATAAAGAAACCGCCGATTGCAAACAAGGAAATGAGGACAACTACCCAGAAAAGGATGAAGATTAAAAACCAGCCTTCTAATTGCATGTTTTTTCACCTCAAAATTTCTGTAAAAGCCAATTATCGTCTTTCATTATAGACAAGCGGAGGGGCAGTGGCAAGAGGCAGTTTGAAAAAGCCGTCACTGCTGGGTTAATGCCTTAAAGCATAATGAGGGGCAGTCCCTCTTTATGCTTTAAGGGCTAAAGAGAATTCTAAAACTTTTCACAAGTAAAATATTCCTTTTTCTTCAAGAGATGGTATACTGTTTTTAAGATAATTGTGCGAAAATTAGGATATTACTATAAGAATGAATCGAAGGGTGACGAAATGGGTCGATATAAAGGTCGGATAACATCTTTTATTACGGTGGCTTTGTTTGTAGTTGCCTGGGATTATATCTTTTATATTGTATTGGAGAACGATCTTAACCTAGTGGTCGATATTGTGTATACCATTCTCATTTTAGGAGCGGCAGTTTGGCTGGGCGGCTATTATGACCGCCATAAAAGAAACCTCGAACAGCTGAAGGAAAGCGAAGAGAAGTACCGTACGTTATCTGATGAGATGAGCCTTGTTCTGGAGGAAATAGACGAGGTGGTGTTTCGCACTGATTCCCAAGGACAATTTCAATTTCTTAATCCAGCCTGGGAGAGTTTTTCGGGGTACTCGGTCAATGAGAGTATAAATGCGAATGCTCTCCATTTTTTACCTTTACAGCAGCGCCATGAAGTTCTGCCGATAATCAGGACAAGCATTAAAGAAAAGGCAGGCAGTACAAAGGTAGAGGTACTGTATAGAACGAAAGACGGCGGGAATTATTGGGCGGAACTTCATATCAAACTTAATTATGATGACAAAGGTGTCTTCAAGGGAACGATAGGCACTATTTCAGATATAACCCATAGAGTTTATGCAGAAGAAGAGCTTATGAAAATAAATGAAAACCTTGCTGTACAATCTCAAAAGCTGTCGATTGCCGGGCAGCTGGCTGCGGGAATCGCACATGAAGTTAGAAACCCTCTTACAGCCATAAACGGTTTTCTTCAACTAATGAAATCTGATTCTAATACAAATCAATATTACTTGGACATAATTTTTGCGGAAATTAAGAGGATTGAAATGGTTTTAAGCGAATTGCTCATGCTCGCAAAACCGCAGGCGGTCCAGTTCAAGGAGAAAAATGTCCTCCATATTCTTCAGCAGGTTACAGCTTTATTGCAGACTAATGCTACGTTATTCGATGTTTCGATCCACCAGCAGTTCACGAAAAAGGAGCTTTTTATAAAATGTGACGAAAATCAGATCAAACAGGTGTTTATCAATCTGATTAAAAATGCCATTGAAGCACAGCCTGAGGGCGGCAACATCTACATATCGGCAAATGAACTCAATGGACAAGTACTGCTGACCTTTCAGGATGAAGGAAACGGCATGGATGAGAAGACCTTAAATAAACTTGGTGAGCCTTTTTATACAACAAAAGAGAAGGGAACTGGACTTGGCTTCATGGTGTGTCTCAGAATATTGAAAGATCACCACGGATCCATCCATGTCCAAAGTGAAAAAGGAAAAGGAACTACTTTTGATTTAACATTGCCTGCTGCTCTCCCCAAAAAATCAAAGAGAGCAAAAGAAGGAACAAAAGAAAAAGTTTAAGCTGTGAGAACAAGTGCACTGAAAATCTACCTGCCGAATTTAATTGCCTTGTAATAATCAAAGATAAAGTCAACTTTCCCTTCCTTAAATAGGGAGAAAAGTTGACTTTTTTCTTTGGAAGCAATGTATATGCTTCTCTCTTTACTACATAAGTCATAGAATGATTTTTGGAACTTTTGCCAGCGGGAGCTGAAAGGGTCCTTTTTCATCTAATCGATGGAAAGACTCTGATTAAATCCAGTGACCGGTGGCACTTAACCATGTCGTTCAGTATTTTGGGTAATAAATAGAGAAAAAAAGTTCCCTTGTTTACTACAAAACACTTAGCAGAGCTAAAATAGGGGAATAAATTTCCCTTATTAAACTTAATACATTAGTTAAATGTGCCTTTTTATCAATTAAGGAAAAATAGTTCCTCTATTCACCAAAAAATGGGCTTGAATTTGAAATTAAGGGAAAAAAGTTTCCTTGTTTTAACCGCCGGGTATCCAATTGTGTAAATAACAGGCCGCTTTCAAAATAAAGCCCATTTCATCCAGGCATAAACCCAAGTGGAGTGGGCATCTTGAATAGAAACCAACACTCTTTCATACCATCGGAAGCGGGAAAGACACGATTCTGTAGTTAAAAGTGTCTTTGGTAGACTTGTTCAATGGCCTTGTGAGAATATCACATCTTTTAAATTTGGGAAATATTTCCCAAAGTATGTGCAGGAACTTAAAGTTTAAAATGAAAAATATCGGGAAAGAAAAAACTAAGACCATATATAAATATTGCTTAGGAGGATGTTTTTTATGACACAAACAGTATCGTATAACAACACAAATGTATCATCAAACGAAGAAGAGAAGAATGGAAAACTTGTAAAAGGAATGGTATTGGGAGCGGTAGTTGGCGGAGCATTAGCAATGCTGGACTCTACTACAAGACAAAAGGTGACTTCCAATACGAAAAACATGAAAGACTCCACGATGGACATGGTTGGCCAAGTAAGAAATGATCCATCAGGTGTAAAAAGTGACCTGCAAGATCGTTTAAGTTCGGCTCAATCCGTATTGAAAGAAGCTATCAATGATGCTCAAAATCTGTATGAAAAGGTAAATGGAGATATTATTGGCCAAGTCAATCAAGTTAAGGAAGAATCCACAGAAATCCTTTCAACTGCTAAAGAAGCCACTTCAGACCTTAAAGACATCGGCGGAAAGGTAAAGGAAGCTGGGGAAGAAGTAATGGATGAAAGCTCCAATCAAACTGGCGGAAGCGTGAATAGCAGGTCAACTTCGAACAGCAGTACAGGGTTTAACAACACTTCTTCTACTTCTAACAGTTCAGACAAAAAAATACCAGGACAGCTTGGATAAAAAAACCGGTTTTTACCGGTTTTTTTACTGTTCAAATTGAGCTGCTTTTGGAAAAACTTAAAAGTCTGTAATGGAGGCGTTCTCTCTCTCAAATTCGGGAGAGCATCTTTGTCCTTTTAATTTCCAGGAATGTACTTAAAACGTTTAAGAGACAGAAGCAAATCTCAAGTAAAGAGACTAACAGAAAGAATAAATGGCTGCTGCAAGACAGCTGTTGCAAAAGCCGTGAGAAATCATAGAATTAATACTTCTGAAATTTACTATCTTCACTCTCTGCTTTCACTCTCACTAGTGAGATAATTCCCCTCACCATTAAAAAGGTGATATTCAAAGATATAAAAGTAAATATCCAGCTCCAGCCTTTCCTATATTCGATGAGATTGGTTTTCCTCTCCAGCCATTGTTCAACGATAGTCATAGGAACACTGAAATAGAGGACTCTAATAAAAATGGTCTTAAAGTTTTTTTGATAAGTGGCCAGGTTGTAATAAACACAGGTAATAGGAAATAGTAAGTAATCAAAAATAAAGCTTGTATCAAATATATGGATCAATCTTACAGGATATTTTATATAACCCTTCTTAACCACAAACTTATCTAAAATAGAAGAAATATACCCCTTTACCAGGAAAATAATCAGCCAGTCCTTGATAGGTGGTTTTCGTAGAATATTCATGAAGGAAAGTAGCCCGAAACCCAGTAAAAAGATTAAAATCCTTTTCTCATTCCTCTTTTTCACCCTAATCCCCCTATTGTAAGATTTTATATTCGAAACCATATGGTAAAAGCAATCTTTTTATGGGAAAATCTTAGTGCTTGTATAATTTAATTTCTGCTTCTTTCGGAAAAATATACAAAAAGCAGTACACATTTTCATGTGAACAAGAGGATAGAAAGGCGGAAAGATCAATGGGGCTGCTGGTGGATTTATCAGGCATTATTATTGGGGTTATTTTATTCTTTGCAGCTTATCGGATGTATAAGAAAAGCAGGGACTAACTTACAAATTAAAATGTCCTTAGAGGATATCTCTAAGGACATAACATATTTTAAAGATATTGTAGTTGAATTTGGCGGGACTGCCTGGGAATCGAACCCAGCGGAGACGGCACGCGCCTCCCAAGCGGTTTTGAAGACCGAGGCATGCACCAGCAACACAATCAGCCCCACAGAAGTTATATCAGCATTCTCTATTATGGAGAATTTCAGAAAGAATTTCAAGCAGTAAGTATTGGGTGCTTTTATTCAGAAATAATACAAAATTTCCAAGATTTAAACTTTAGGGAAATGAAGGACAATTCCTTTACCTGCCTGATATTCCCATGATAAGATACTTATCGGCTGAAACTTGTGGAGCTGCATGGGCAGCAGCACAGATCTTGCCGGAAAACTATTCAACATGGGCAATTCAGAAAGGATGAAGAACATGAAAAAATTATGGTGGTTAGGATTAGCTATTTTGTTAGCGGTTGCAGGTTGTTCAAACAATGGAGAAAACAATGCGGCGGACAATAATAGTGCAGACAATGCAGAAGAAACTGAGTCAACGGAAGAAACTGCTGATGTATCCGGAGCAATGATGGATTTTTACTTGAATATGACAAGTACTCTTAATGGAGTAGATAATGAATTAAATGATTTTGAAGCAGCTATGGGTGGAGAAGAAGCTCCGAGTGCTGAAATGAAAGAAGCCGCGGCTGCATCTGCGGCTGCATCAAGTGAAGCAGTACAAGGGATGGAAGTTTCTGAAGAGCTTTCTCAGTTCGAGGAAGAATTAGAAACGTTCAAATCTACACTTGCCGAATCTTATGATATGAAAGCTGCAGAACTGCAAAATGAAGAAGTAAACTTTGAAGCGGCTAATGAAAAATTTACAGAAGCTGAAGAGCAAATCGGCAGCTTGCTTGAAGAAGCCGGACTGGTTAAATCTTCTCTTAGCAATGATATTAACGGCTAATTAAAGGCGTAAAAGGATTGTTCCCAAAGGGGCAATCCTTTTTTTATGGCTCTGTTCATAAACTTTGCTGCTATTTGATACTAAATCCGAAGAAGAAATATCAAGAGAGGAAAATTTGTTGCTTTCGGAAAAATCTCAAGAGCTGGATTTTCCCCCGGATACTAAGAGTTTTATCTCTTATAGGAATATGCGAAAACAGCCTTCTGCATATAGCTTTTAAAGGGTAAGGCTTTTTCAACTTTCTTATAAGCGTATAAAACTATTAAACCGGGTTTCGGTGAGAACTGGCCTAATACAAGCTTTCGCGAGTGAAGTAGATAGGCTGCCAAACAGAAAGGAAATTACTCTCCCAAATCAGAGAAACGACATTACAGTAGTTTCCTCCGTTAATTCATGCCAACCTATCAAAGTGTAACAAACATCTGAGAATCTCTGATATAATACGAATAGAATATTTGTTCGGAGAGGTGATTTTGATGAAGTTTATACATACAGCCGACTGGCATTTGGGAAAGCTGGTTCACGGCATCTATATGACTGAACAGCAGCGGGAAGTTTTATATCAATTCGTTCAATTGGTAGAAGATGAACAGCCTGACGCCGTGGTTATCGCCGGTGATCTATATGACCGCTCGGTACCGCCTACAGAAGCTGTGGAATTGCTTGATGAGATTTTATACAAAATCAATGTAGAGTTGAAAATCCCGGTAATAGCTATATCGGGAAATCATGATAGCGCTGAAAGGCTGTCTTTTGGTACGTCTTGGTATAAACAGAGCCGTTTATATTTAAAAGGAAAACTAACGAATGATTTTACTCCAATAGAAGTTGATGGTATTCATTTTCATTTGATCCCTTATGCAGATCCTGGAATCGTCCGCCAGCTTCTTCAAGATGATTCCATTCACTCCCATCACGATGCCATGCAGGCACTTGTTGGTCAAATCGAAAAGAATATGGATACTTCACTGCCCCAGGTGTTCGTAGGCCATGCCTTTGTTCTTGGCGGAAAAACCTCTGACTCTGAAAGAACTTTGTCTGTGGGAGGTTCAGGATGCGTAGGCTCAGAATTATTTGATCCTTTCCATTATACTGCCCTTGGACATCTTCATAGCCCGGATGCCATCAAGCACACTAGAGTGAAGTATTCTGGTTCACTATTAAAATACTCTTTTTCTGAAGCTAAACAGAGAAAGGCTGTTTCAATTGTTGAAATCGATTCAAAAGGAAATATTTCGATAGAAGAAAAAACTTTAACACCCAAACAGGACATGCGTGAGATAAAAGGGTTTATGGAAGAGCTCTTAGATCCCCATTTTTTCAACGATCAAAAAACAGATGACTTTCTGAAAGTGACTCTGCATGATGAGGGAGCCCTCATCGACCCAATCAATAAATTGCGCCAGGTATACCCAAATGTGCTTCATTTAGAAAAAAAAGTAGAACAATACGATTTAAGAAGGAAAGAGAATTATTCTACAGTCAAGGATGAGAAAAAGACAGAGTTGGAACTATTTCAGCAGTTTTACAATGAAATGACCACTTCTGATTTTTCTGAAGAGAAGAAACAAATGATGATCAATGTCATTGAGAAGGCGAAGAGGGAGGCTGAAAAGAAATGAAACCATTACAACTGACCATGCAGGCGTTCGGGCCTTACCCTGCTGCCGAAACCATTGATTTTCAGCTTCTTGAGAATAGAACGATGTTTGTCATTTCCGGAAAAACAGGCTCTGGAAAAACAACCATTTTTGATGGAATCTCCTTTGCCATTTATGGAAAAGCATCGGGAGAAGACAGGAACGGCAACGATCTCCGCAGTCAATTTGCAGATGACAACGACTTGACTGAAGTGTCTCTGACTTTTTCCTTAAGGGGCAGGACGTACCTCATTACCAGGTCTCCTCAACAGGAAAAAAAGAAAGCGCGTGGTGAAGGGTTCACAACTGTCAACGCAAAAGCAGAGTTTTATTCAATCGATGAAAGCGGAGAGAAAAAGCTGCTGGCGGCGAACGTCAGAGATGTCGATGAAAAAATAAAAGAAATCATTCAGCTTGATGCAAACCAGTTCAGGCAGATTCTCATGATTCCGCAGGGAGAGTTCCGCAAGCTTCTGACTTCTGACAGCAAAGATAAAGAAGCGATTCTTCAACGGCTTTTTCATACAGAGTTTTATAAAAACATCCAGGATAAATTAAAAGAAGAAAGTGATCTTTTAAAAAGAGATGTTGAAAAAGCGGTGGAAGACAGAACGAGAAATCTGCTGGGTATACACCCTGAACAAAATGAAGCATTAAGGGAGCTTCTTCTGGAGGAACCCCTAAACGACACATTAATAATTGAAAAACTTCAATATCACAATACTGATATGAATAAGGCACTGAGTGAATTAAACAAGCTCTTTGATAATAAACAGAAAGATAGAGATCAGCTTCAAAAACAAATCGTTCAAGCGCAGAAACTGGTAGAACAGTTTGAGAAGAGGAGAGTCCTTAGAGAACAAAAACAAACCCTTGTAAATAAGAGAGAAGATATAGAACGATTGAAGGCCGAAATCAAAAAAGCTCATCAAGCAGACAAGCTGTTAAAACAGGATGAATACTGCCATAGGTTGAATCGTGAATTGAAATCGGTAGAACAAGAATTAGAGAAGCTCCACATTCAACAGCGTGAGTTAACGGAGAGTATGCATACTGCCCGTGAGAATTGGGAGCAAGAGCAGAAAAAGGAAGAGAAGAGAAAAGAAGCAGGAAAGAAGGTCAATTCCCTGGAAAGCCTGCGGGAAGATGTTTTCTCCTACGGACAATTAGAGGATGAGGTCTCCAATCTTGACGGACAGCGGAAGCGGTTGAAGGATGAAATGAAACAGGCGGTAGAAGGCCTGTCTGCTAAGAAGAAAATTCTTCAGGAGCAGGAGGAAAGAAAAGCTGCTCTGGAAAACCTCCGGATAGAGATGTTTGAAATAGAAAAAGCGATTTCCGAACTGCAAAGCAGTGAGAAACTACTCTTGCATTATCAAAAAATAGCAAAAGAAAGCACCCTCCTGAAACTTAATCTTGAAAAGCGGAACCAACAGCAAAAGCATGCCGTTCAAGAACTTGAAGATGCCCGTTCCACTTTGAATTGGCTGGAAGGTAAATGGAGTAAAGCACAAGCAGGTATACTTGCTTCCAACCTAAATGAGGGAGACCCATGTCCAGTATGCGGATCCGAGCAGCATCCTGTTCTTGCACACCTGCAGGATGACCTTCCACATGAAAAGGATATTAAAGCAGCAAAAGAAATGGCAGCGGAAAAAGAAAAACGCTCAAATGAATCCAGCAGAAGCTATTATGAGATTGAAGCTCAATACACATCGATTCAAACCCAAAAACGGGAAGTTTTGAGTGAAATTACTGAAATGATTGAAGGGATCAAAGAGGAGCATATCGATAACGAATTAGAGTCGGTAAGAAGGCTGATGGAAGCGAAAAAAACAGATTTAAAGACAGGCAGACAGCAGCTTAGCGGGCTCCAGCTTCTTATTGAAAATATCGAAGAGAATAAGAGGTTCATCGAGCAGCAGGACAAGATGATCGAACAGCTGACAAAGGATGAACAGAATTTATCTGAAAATTTTTATGCCAAGAAGGGAGCATTAGAAAGCAGAAGGTCGGCCATTCCCCCCGAGCTCAGAACCAGGGAGAAATTCACCCAGGCATTGCTTGCAGCCGAGAAGGAATTGAATCTGTTACAAACATCATTTGAAAAAGCTCAGGAAGTCTATAATCGCCTGAGTAAAGACGTTTCTGTTAATGAAGCCCAAGCAAATGACAGGCAGGCTGCAGTGGATAGGCTTAAAACAGAGATGGAAGATGAACGGAACAAATTTCTGCAAATACTGGAAGAACAAGGTTTTGAAAGCTACAGGGCATTTCAGGAAGCGAAAAGAACCGAATCTGAAATCAGTTCAATGGAAAAAGTTGTGAGCAGTTACGGGGAGGAAGTCCGCTCGGTGAAGGACAGGCTTGAAGAACTCGAAAAAGCTCTTCTGGATTCAGAAGAACCAAGCCTTGAAGAACTTCAACAGCAATTCACGTTAATGAACGAAGAATTAAAAAGTCTGAACGAAGACTATAATTCCATGAAAATGAGGAAATCTGAAAATGAAGGGATCTTAGAATACGTCCTTCAACTTAACAAGAAGATGAAATATATGGAAAATAGATACAGCCTTGCCGGTCATCTTGCCGAGATGGCACGAGGACAAAATGCACATCGTCTGACATTTGAACGCTATGTCCTGGCCTCTTTTTTAGAGGATATTTTGTTGGTGGCAAATGAGAGGCTGATGAAAATGACATCAGGCAGATACAGGCTGATCAGGAAAAAAGATAGAAGTAAAGGGAATGTCCAAAGCGGCTTGGAGCTGCTAGTCTTTGATCAATATACAGGACAGGATCGTCATGTTAAAACGCTTTCAGGAGGCGAAAGCTTCAAAGCAGCACTTTGCCTGGCGCTCGGTCTTGCTGACGTTGTTCAGCAGTATGCTGGGGGTGTTTCCCTGGAAACAATGTTTATTGATGAAGGATTTGGCACACTGGATCCTGAATCTCTTGACCATGCGATAGAAGCACTGATGGATATTCAAAGCAGTGGTCGTTTAGTCGGTCTGATATCACATGTTCCGGAGCTGAAAGAACGGATTGATGCACGGTTGGAAGTCATCTCTTCACAAACAGGCAGTACCACCAGATTTCAGTTTTTAGCTTAACATTGCGGCAAGGACTTGGTCGTTTTCCAATTCCTTGCCTTTTTAGTCAGGCTCTTTCGTAAACTTTGTTGCTATTTGATGCTAATTCCGAAGAAATATCAATATCAATAAGGTGAAATACGGTAATACCGAAAAGAAAAGACCTGCTCTTCTCCGATAAGAGATAAAACTCTTAGTATCCGGTGGAAAATCCGGCTCTTGGGATTCTTCCGAAAGCAACAATATGTGCGAAAACAGCCTTTAGTTAAGGGTATTTTCATGAGTGAAAACGATATCGCTCTCTACCTATTCTGGTGAAGTTTACCAAGAAGAATCGAAGGGTATCTTGCAGAGCAGCCATTTGTCGGGAAAGTGCTTTTTATTGGCAGAAGGCAGAATTTTCTACTGAAATAGAGATAACAAAGAAGAGGAGGGTTCATTGAAGATGGTATTGTTCTTTTTTATCTTGTGCATTTTACTTGCTGCAGCAGCGTCTTTTTTGTGGAGCTGCAAGCGCCTGCTGGATTTTAACAGTTACAAGAAGCCTTTTCTGGAAGGAACCTTTCTGAATTTCATTATTTTGATGTCAGGATCGTTGTGGTGGACGTTCATTTCCAGCAGCTCTGAAGAAAGATGGACTGGTATTTTTTATTTTCTGATTTCATTCCTGGTCATCATGGTTTTAAATGGAGCTGTTTTGGCATTTTTATATTCCAAAAGGAAGGATACACCTTCATGAGAAAAATTGGGATTGATGCCGGAGGTACGCTTGTTAAAGTTGTTTATCAAGAAAGAGGGGAAAGACATTACAAGACCTTCCTTTCCAGTGAAACAGATTCCTTAAGTCAGTGGATTCGCTGGCTTTCCCCCAATTCGCAATTCTGCGTTACTGGAGGAAAGGCCGCCAGAGTAAAAACCCAAATTGAGAATGCGGTTGAAATACCGGAATTTAAGGCAGTATGTTCAGGTGCAGCCAGCCTGCTATATGAAGAGCATAAGAAAAAGGAACCATTTATTTTAGCTAATATTGGAACCGGCACTTCCTTGTTCTTTGTAAATCCCATTAAGGACCAGCAGCGCCGCCTCGCCGGTACAGGTATGGGAGGAGGAACCATCATGGGCCTGGGAAGGCTATTGAGCGGTCAGTATACCTTTTCGGACATCATTCAATCGGCAGAATCAGGGGACCGTGAAAATGTTGACTTGCTGGTAAAGGACTTGTACGAAAACGAGAAGCCTCCCATTCCGGGTCACCTTACCGCTGCCAACTTTGCTGGTAATTTTACTGATGAGTTGATTCCTGCAGATGCATTGAGGTCTTTAATCAATATGGTGGCAGAAAATATCATTCTTCTATCCTCAAGGGAAGCTGAAGCGGCGGGAACCAAAACAATCGTGTTTTCAGGGGGAGCGCTGAAAGGAAATCCTTTATTAGTGAAAGACCTTGGACAATTTCAGGATATATTAAATTACGATCCAGTTTTTTTAAAACATGGAGCTTTTGCTGGAGCAATGGGCTGTTTATTGTGAGGTAAATACTGTTAGAAAACGATAAGAATTATTGCAGCCGCTGGCTTTCACCCTGCTAGATCACAGTTTATGCGCTGAAGCATGGTGTTTACGTGCCATCACCCTGCTATATAGATTATTCTCTTTGATGGAGTAGGATTATGAATTCTCCAAAAGTTCTTCAAGGAGGCAATGGCAGGTGGACCTAAAGGGTTTTGCGAAACTCTTCACAAAATCTTCAAGTATAATTAGTGGAACAGATTGTATTAATCCTTCATTTCATCTACCATAGATTAAGAAAACAATTATATGAAGAAAGTGTTGTGGAGGGATATCCTTGGTTAAAAAGATGGTACTGCTGTCCTTCGTGCTCATTGCTGCCGCTTTTTTGGCTGCCTGCGGAAACGGCGGTTTCAAAGCTGATCATAATTGGCAGGTACAGGATTTTAGTTATACGAATCAGAACAATGAAACAGTCAGTCTGGACGATTTAAAAGGGAAAGTATGGCTGGCCGACTTTATTTTCACGAACTGTGAAACGGTTTGTCCGCCAATGACGTACAACATGACCCTGCTTCAAGAGAAGCTTCAAGAAAAGGGTATTGAAGATTACCAAATAGTGTCCTTCAGTGTTGATCCTGAAGTGGATACGCCTGAAGCCTTATCGGAATATATCAGTAAATACGATGCTGATACAAGTAAATGGGATCTAGTAACAGGTTATACACAAGACCATATTTCAAAATTTGCCGAAAAGTCTTTTAAATCTCTTGTGGCGGATGACCCGAATACAGATCAGGTTGTCCACCAGACAAGCTTCTATTTAGTGAATCAAGAGGGAAGAACGGTAAAGAGCTACAGTGGTTATGAAGAAGTGCCGTTTGACCAGATTGCCTTGGATATTGAAGCGTTGATCAAAGAGGGAAATAAATGAGGATTACTTTAAGGACTGCTGACTCACAAGCAGTCCTTTATTTGTATTTGTGTGCTGCTTAATCAAACATACATTTTATGGGTGTCGCCATGCTGTTCCATCCTGCCGCAACCTGCTCACCTTCCTGGAGGATAAGTTACCTGGCATGGAGGATACTGAATCTCAGGGGCATAGAGAGACATTTTTTTCATAAAATAACAGGCTTCAGGAAAATGGTGAAATAGAAATCTCCGGGTAGATTGGTTAACGAGTGATTTTTCATCATAAAGTTCTAAGGTTAAAGCCACAAGATTATTGAATGCCACTACAGATCCGGCCACTTCATGAGCAAAGCGGATTTGAATTGGGGAGTTGGCCGGCAGAAATCGTAAATAACCTTTGATTGCATTATTTTTTACAATAAACTGAGAGAACTTTCCCTTCAAAACGTCTGCCTGCCTGATAATATCAAACTCTATACCGTCGACCAGTCTGATTAGGAGGACAACATGCCCCAGCTGGTCCTCAAGCCATAAAGACAAAAGGTCAACCAATGAAAGCGGCGGTGGTTCTTGGCCCCTCATGAAAAATTGAAGAATCCTTAAGTATTCTCCATTTTCGTTCAAAGTTCCGTTAAAGTAGGTAGGTGTCAGGTTTATATTAATCTCGTTTTTCAGCCGCAAATTTAGGATGTTTCCTTCAAATAAATAGTATTTTCCTGCTGTCTGATAAGCGAATTGTGCCAGCTCCATCATTTCAGGAGAGGAACATGGGGCATCTTTAGAGATGGTTTGTAACTTCTGTAAAACTGCTTCAAAACTTCTGATGTGCATGTCTGCTTCAATAACGTATCTAGTTTCGGCAGGAGAAAGGTAATCTCTGACAAAAAAGGCGTGGTCCTGCAGCATGTTCAGCCAAAATTGATGCTCATCCCAGGTTGAGATATATTGTTCTGGCATATTTATCCTCCGTTCTAAGTTATATATTAAAAGTTATTATTAGAATGAAGAGGATATGCTTGCAGGATTCTTGTTTCATAAGAGTAGTACCTTAAGTAGGAATCATATAGTCGAATACTAGCTGCATTTTTCTGACATGATATGCTTTTGGAAAGCTTTTATAAAGGTTGTTTTCATAAACTATCTGGTGATTTAGAACGAAAAGAAATACCCTCCCCAATCAGAGGAAAAACCTTAGAATCCTGAGATATTCGGAAGCAACACTATTGAAACAACAACCTTTTTAAAAATTATTCCAGCATAAAGGGAAAGCAGTGAGAACGTCGAATTAGAAATAGAACTATAGAGAGAGGGTGTACTCATATTGAAGATTGAAATCAGGCCGGTACGAGTGAGTGACGCTATGCAGATTACGGAAATTATGATTCAGGAAAAAGTCATGCCTTATGTGGTATCATTGCCAAGTGTACGTGCCGAACGTTTTGAAAATATTTTAAAAGGGGCAGCTCCTGAACAACATGAATTTGTCGCTGTTCAGGATGGAGTGGTGATAGGGTTTGCCGGTCTTCATCAGGGAAAAGGAAGAAGGTCTCACTGCGGAACTCTGTTTATTATGATTCATGAAGAATTCCACGGAAAAGGTGCAGGCTCTGCCTTGATTAAGAAGCTGCTTGATATGGCTGATAACTGGCTGATGCTTGAAAGAGTGGAGTTAACGGTTTTGGACAATAACCTGCAGGCAAAAAAACTTTATGAGAGGCTCGGTTTTATTGACGAAGGTTTTTCCAGAGGTACAATTGTACAGCATGGAAGGTATGCCGGTGAATACAGAATGGCAAGGTACCGGCCGGGAGGGTTTATTGAGGAAAGGATGAAGGCAGAAAGTGAAGGAAAAGACTAAGAAGAAATTATTTTTGTTTGATAGTTTGTTTACTATATTTATTTTTATTTGGGTGGTTAAGACATTCTTAGAAGGAGATGTTTCCAAAGGAATCATTTTCTCTATCCTTCTCGTTGTGATGGCGGGTCTCTTGGTCTTCAACAGAAGATTAAGATAAAATGGCATTGAAAGGCTGCAACTTAGAAAGAAGGTGGACGGAATGACAAAACGATATTTTACAGTAGGTATGGCAGGGCATATTGATCATGGAAAAACGGCATTGGTTAAAGCTTTGACAAATAAAGAAACGGATCGGCTGAAAGAAGAGAAAGAAAGGGGGATCTCTATTGAACTAGGGTTTGCTCCCCTGTTGGAAACAGAAGAGATGGAGGTTTCCGTCATTGATGTGCCAGGCCATGAAAAGTTCATCAGGCAAATGATTGCCGGTGTAGCAGGAATTGATCTGGTAATCCTTGTGGTGGCGGCTGATGAAGGTGTTATGCCCCAGACGAAGGAACATTTGGAGATTCTTTCTTTTCTGGGTGTGAATCGAGGAATTGTGGTACTAAGCAAGATGGATAACGTTGATGTAGAATTACATAGTTTGGCAAAGGAAGAAATCAAAGAAGAATTGGTGGGCACTGTTTTTGAAGATAGTCCAATCTTATTGGCCGATAGTTTGTCAGGTAAAGGCATATCCGATATTAAGAAGACAATCCTTGCATTTTTAGAGGAACTTCCATCCAGAAGTATAACGGGAGATTTCCGCATGCCGATCGATCAAGTATTCACGGTAAAAGGACAAGGAACGGTGGTAAGGGGTACGGTTTATGAAGGAAGTGTCAAAGAGGGAGAATCCCTGCTTCTGCTTCCTTCAGGAAAAGAAACCAAAGCAAGGCAGATTCAAGTTCATCATAAACCAGCTGCTGAAGCGTTCGGTGGTCAACGAACGGCCATAAATCTGTCAGGATTATCCAAAGAAGAGGCTGAACGCGGAGATGCACTAGTGAAGTCGGAATTTTTCACCGTAACAGATACTATAGATATCAGCTTAAAACTGGTTGATGACCTGGCGTACGCTGTTAAACAAAGAATGCCGATAAAATTGCATACCGGAACTTCTGAAACAATGGGGAAAATCATCTTCTTTGACCGCAACGAGGCGGATTCAGGGAATGAGGAAATACTCTGCCAGTTGAGGCTTGACGATTCCATCGTCGTGAAAAGAAATGACCGCCTGATTCTCAGGAGGCCGACACCAGCCGAAACTATCGGCGGAGGATTCATCATTGATCCAAACGGCGGCCGATACAAATTTGGTGAGGAAACGATACAAGTACTGCTGCAAAAAAAGAATGGAACACCATTGCAGCGGGCGGAGGATGCTTTAAAGAAACATAAGGTATTAAGTAAAAGTCATTTCCTGCAAGAAACTTCTTTAGCTTCTTCCGCACTGTATGAATTGCTGGAGGAAGGTACTTTATTGCAGCTTCCGGGCGGTGACTTGACAACGACCTATGTCCTCGAAGAAATCATTCAGTTGATGAACGATCAGCTTAGGGGGTATCATGATGAAAATCCCTTGAAAGCGGGATATGATAAAGCGATGTTAATGCAATTGAATAGAAGTACATATAAAGAATCCCTTTTGGATTATGCAGTAAAGAAAAACCTGCAAACGGGGAGTTGGAAACAAAAGGGGCACTACTTGTCTTTAGCGGAGTTTGATCCGCATGTGCCTGCTCAATGGGAAAAAAGATCTCAGCAGGTATTAGAGCATTTAAGGATGGATGGAATGAAGCCGGAGTACTTGGCTGATTATCTTGCGGATGCAGGTATTCCTGCTGATATGCAGGGAGGGCTGCTGCAATATTTTCGGGAGCAGGATATGGTCGTCTTTCTGGATGAAAAGCTCGCATTTCATGCGGAAGTCTTTCATAAAGCCGTCAAAAAGCTTCAGGGTAATACAGATAATGAATTTGAATTGTCTGACGCTAAAGAAACGCTTGGCTTGTCCAGGAAGTTTTTGATCCCCTTTTTGGAAGCGCTGGATAATCAGGGGTTGACTATCCGGGTGGAAAATAAGCGGAAGTGGAGATCGGCAGCACATTAAGAAAGGTTAAGGCATAGGGTACGGTAACAGTAAAAAGGAGTGAAAAAATGTACCCAGTTTATCCTTATTATGCCTATAAACAAACAAGTAAAACGGTTCCTGTGCCCTTTCCTCCCCAGCATCAGGCGAGGCAGCCGGGCTTGGAGTACATCATGGTACCCAGGCCGATTTCAGAAAACCCTCATTATAAAGGTTCTGAAAAGCTGAAAGGCAAAGTGGCAGTCATTTCTGGAGGAGACAGCGGCATCGGCAGGGCAGCTGCTTATGCGATGGCCAAGGAAGGTGCGGATATTACATTTGTCTATCTTAATGAGCATAGAGATGCCCATGAAACCAAGAGAAGGATTGAAGAGATTGGCAGAAAATGCTTGGCAATCAGCGGTGATTTAAGAGCTCCTCGTACCTCAATGACTGCTGTAGAGGAAACCATCAGAGTGTTTGGAAAAATTGATGTTCTTGTGAACAACTGTGCTGTCCAATATCCTCAGAAAAGCATTTTGGATATTACGGAAGAGCAGCTGGAAGATACATTCAGAACAAACATTTTTTCGTATTTTTACATGACTAAGGCTGCTCTTCCGCATCTCAAAAGTGGAAGTTCCATCATCAATACTTCATCAATTACGGCATATCGTGGAAATAAAGATCTGGTGGACTATTCTTCCACTAAGGGAGCGATAGTCACATTTACCAGATCATTGTCACTGCAGTTAATTGACAAGGGGATAAGGGTAAATGCGGTTGCTCCCGGTCCTGTTTGGACACCGTTGATTCCTTCAAGTTTTTCTGCAGACAAAACGGCGTCTTTTGGATTGGACGTACCTATGAAAAGGGCGGGTCAGCCATTTGAACTTGCGCCATCTTACGTTTATTTGGCTTCCGATGATTCACGATATGTCTCAGGCCAGGTTCTGCATGTGAATGGAGGAGCGATGGTAGAATCATAATTTTAGGGGAGGATGAACTATCCTCCGTACATATACGATTGGGTGGTATGAAATGGATTGTAGAGAATATGAGACTGAGCTTTATACAATGGTGATGATAGAGAAAGAGGATCAGCTCCTATTGATCGAAAGGCCTTCTGACAAAGGCTTCCCCGGATACATAGCTCCAGGGGGAAAGATTGATTTTCCTGAGAGTCCCGCAGAGGGCGCGGAAAGAGAAGTAAGAGAAGAAACAGGGCTGAAAGTCAAGTCTATGAAATTCAAAGGCATAGACGAGTTTGTCATTCCTCATAAAAACTACCGATATATTGTTTATAACTATCTGGCTGAGGATATTGAAGGGGACCTGCTGGAAGACCCTCCGGAAGGAAAGCTTATATGGATAAATAAGAAAGAAGTCATGGATTTGCCTATGCAGCCTTGGTTCCAAAGAAGACTTCCTTACTTTTTCAAAGAGGGAGTCTTTGAAATACATTCTAAGTGGGATGGAAACGTCCGGAATGAGGCAGAAGTGACTATCAGGGAACTATAAAGAAAAAAGCCTGTCCACCTAAGGGGAGAACAGGCTTTTTTCTTTATATCACAACTTTAGATCTTCACATCTATTGATGCATTTTCCCGCAATTTCTCAACCTCTGCGGCTAGCACTTCTTGTGTTTTCTGACCTTCAAGGTCCTGTCTGATTCGATCTTTCACTTCTTCATATTCAGGAATTTGAGCCTCAGCCTCTTCGGATCCGCTATTTTGTTCAACGATTTGATCATAATAGGCTTTTACATCTTCTTCTTTCACTTCTTCGACGGTCAATTCATTCTCAATATAAGCAGTATACTTAATATTTTTAGCAACTTCAGCTTCCAAATCTTCTAGTGACAGACCGCTGCTTTTCAACACTTCTTCAAATTCAGCCTCATCTTCATAGCCTTCCTTGAGTGTGGCGATCTCTTGCTGAATCTCTTCATCATCAGCCTCGTACCCTTTTTCTTCAGCTTGCTGAAGGAGTAGAGTCTGGCCTATCAAGCTGTCAATCGTACTTTCTTTTAATTGAGCTGCAATCTCTTCTGATGTTGGGTCTTGTCCCATCTGCTGGTAGCTCATTTGGCTTTCAGTCAGAAGGCTATTGTAAGCCTCACCTTTGATTTCTTCATCATTGACAACAGCTACCGTTTTGTCTTCTTCAATATGCTGTTCTTCTAATTTCTTTTGCATTTCTTCCATTTGAGCGGCTTGATCCGCCTGTTCCTCAGTTTGCTCTGCAGGTTGTTCTTCAGTAACATCTGAATTATTTTCTGCTTCCTCAGCATTTTCCTCGTTATCGGAACATGCTGCCAATCCTAGTGAAAGAATGCCCGTAAGCATTGCCAATTTCCATCTGTTTTTCATTTTCTTACCCCTCTTTCTTCCAATTATTAGTTGGAAAATTGATTGTCTTAAAAGACCATTGTGATGAAAAATAGGCTCATCGTCCCTTGCAATAAAGGCTGAGATACATCATTCACCAATTAGCCGGGCTCTCAAAATTTGAACCTAGGAGCAAGTGTATAACATTTGCAGAAAAAAGGAAAGCTATAAGAGTGAATTTAATTAAATTGAAATAAAAATTAGGAAAAGGGCGGGATATAAGGATGTCAAACGGATTGATTGTGATGCTGAATAACCAGCTGTCAAACTGGAATATCCTCTACACCAAGCTTCATAATTACCATTGGTATGTTACAGGTCCGGACTTTTTTACTCTACATGAAAAGTTTGAGGAGTATTATAATGAAGCAGGACAATACATAGATGAAATTGCTGAAAGAATTCTTACATTGAAAGGGAAACCGGTTGCCACTTTAAAAAAATACCTAGAAACGGCTACTATAAATGAAGCAACTTGTCAGGAAGATGCGAAGGATATGGTGGAAGCCTTGGTGGAAGATTTCGAACAGGTCATCAAAGAAAGCAAGAAGCTGATTGAAACGGCCGAAGATCTGCATGATCAGCCTACAGCTGATATGTTCATTGGAATTAAATCCTCACTGGAACAGCATGTTTGGATGCTGAGTGCTTATAACTCATAATAAGACCATTTGCCTGTCGGGTCTGACCGGGTGCTTCCGCTATTTATACAGGCGAAGCGGGAGGAGGCTCAACGCCCGCCCCGAGGAGTCGCGTACCTGCAACGGAAATCTACACTTTTTCGTAAAACCTGAAGTAAAAAAGGCAGAATCGCTCTTTGAAGAGAGCGATTCTGCCTTTTAGATCTTTAATGGACTTTTTCTGTGCCCTCACTAGATTTCCTGGGTGTTCTTGGACATTATCCTCTCCTACGAAAGGGAGTGGGGGAATTAATTTTTTGTTAAGGAAGCACAATACTCCTCGACCATCTGTACAGTTACTAACTTTCTTTCGGGAACTATACCGAGCCTTGCCTCATCATTGATTCTTTTAGTAACTTCGTTGATTTTATCAGTTGTAAAGGGCTCGCCCTTCAGGCAAAGACTTACTGCTTCATCAATATAATACTCTCTCTGCTGATCAAGTTTTATAAATTCTTTAGCAATTGCATTTTGCTTTTTTGAATGGTTTGTTATCGCTTTATGTACATTCATGCTATTCACTCCTGTTAAACGTTCTTTTAAGCCACATCCTTATTATGCTCATTTAATATGATTACCGCAACTAATTCATATAAAATCGCTAATCCATTATATTTTTCTTGAACAGAAACTCATTTTCAGTGAAAATAGTAATCGACTATAAGAACAAGTAGTGTACTAGTTTAAGAAAATTTTAATTGAATTTTTGTATTATGAGTAGAAAGAAGGCTGAAGATGATACAGCTTTGGAGACAATTCAGTTGGGTAATCCCTATTATGGCTCTAGTGACCGCCGCACTGGTGATGGCGGTTTTTGTATGGAAGAACCGAAAAGGAAAAGAGGACGCCAGGTGGGCTGATCTTATTCCAGTCCTTTTCACCTTGATATCAATTGGCGGAATATTTCTTATTACACTATCTCCGCTTGTACCCGGGGTTGCACTTGAAGGGAATACCAATTTCCGGCCGTTTGATAATCTCAGGCTCAACCTGGTTTACAGAACCCATTTGGATATACCTATCAGGAACTTACTGGCTAACATAGTGCTCTTCATACCGTTCGGATTTTTTTATTCTTGGTGGATTCGGAACCGGAAGTGGAGGTTGATAAAAACGACGCTTGCCGGCAGTCTGCTCTCAGTAACTGTAGAAGTGATACAGTATTTAGTGCCTCTTGGACGGTCGACAGATATCGATGATTGGATGACGAACACTAGTGGATCTTTGCTTGGAGGTCTGCTGTTTCTCCTTTTTATTATTGTGTTCAAATTCTATAGGAGGAGAAATGAGAACAAAAGCTAGTAAGAATTTTCCTGCCCATTCAAATTGCTTTTTTCAGTAAAAATAATGTGCTGATTATTTCTTGTCAAAACGGGAATAGGAAGATTGGAACACCAGATTGCAAAGGAGGTAATTGTTATCAGCGGGTACAGTGATAAAGACAATGCTCAAAAAGCCAATCAGCAATTGAATGGGGAGTTCTATAAAGAAGAAAACTCGTCTATAGCTGATAGTAAAACAGAGAATGCTAATAAGAAAATCAATGAAGAACTGGAGAGTGGTAAATCTTCAAAAGGCGTTGATCCCGACAACTATCTCGCTAATAGTGAAAACTCTCTAGTGACAAAGGGAATTCAAAAAAAGAAGTAACACAGAAGGAGGCTGGGACATAAGTTGGGATATTAGAAAAATAAAACCGCATGAGTTCAAGGTTTTATACTTGATTTCATGCGGTCCTTTCATTTTAATAGGCTCTATTTGAAGATGTTGCTTTTAAGGTTATTTATCGATTTTTTCTGAACGTAGACGGATTGGAGCGGAAGGTGTGCGACCTCCTGCGGGACTAGCGGGACAGGTGAGACCCCACAGGCAAAGCCGAGGAGGCTCACCGCCCGCCCCGCGGAGTCGTGCACCTGGAGCGGAAATCCATTCTTTTTACTCAGCCACAATCTTTGCGAAGAGAGCATTTATTATGGTTTTGTCCCAGCCTCTCAGGCTGTCGAGAATGTCTCGACAGCCTTTTCATTTATCTAATTACATAGTGGTTCACCGCGTTAACATCTTAATTTAATATTTAAAATACAGGTGGGTATTAATGTGTTTAATACTAGAAAAGAAATGCAGAATGAAGTTAGTGTATCTCAATTGAAGATTTAGTTCTGCAAGAGCACCTTCTAAGAAAAATTGGTCAATATATTGGTGCCTCCTTATCCTAGGAACATAGTTAATGTGATTTTATCTTTTTGAGTAACTGTATCTATGTTATCCGCGTCCTCCTCGTACTTTGGTGGGGGATGAGAAATTTTAATTCTCGACAAATTTCTACACCTTTTAAACGCTGGATTTATTAGCATATATTGTATATTGCCGTGGAGAAAGGGAGTTACATATGACATTTCCAGAATTAGAAACTAAGCGATTGAAATTAATTGAAATTACAGAGAAGGATATTGAGGCTTATTTCAGTGTCATGTCTTTGGATCGCGTTACGAAATATTATGGAATGGAAAGCCTTAAAAAGAAAGAGCAGGCTGCTGAGATTATTCAAGCTTTTAGGACAGGCTACGAAAGCAAAAGATCAATGAGGTGGGGAATCATCTTAAAAGATACTGGAGCATTTATCGGAACGGCAGGGCTGAATAATTTACAAACCGGACAGAAAAAAGCAGAAATAGGCTTTGAAATTCATCCTGATTATTGGAGGAGCGGCATCACGACAGAAGCGGCGAATGCAGTCATCCGCTACGCATTTGAAGAACTACATTTATTTCGTATTGGAGCTGTTACATTTCTGGAGAATCACTCTTCCTACGGGCTGCTTGAGAAGATCGGCTTCAAAAAAGAGGGGATACTTCGAGGGTATATTTTTCAAAACGGTGTTTCTAATGATACGTATGTTTATTCCTTATTGCGTAAAGAATGGCAAGAAGTCGTGGATCAACCTGTATTAACTGATTTCCAAGTATAAAACTGTTTAATTATACAGCAGATGTACCTTATTTCATTATTTGAATAAAAGCTAAAGAACCAGGCAAACTATTTCCATGATTATAATTGGAGGTGGAGACATGGACGTTAACAGAGTTAAACAAATACTGTCTTCTTCAGCTGATATTGATGTTACTTATCAAGGAGTATCTGTCTGGATTGATGAACTGCTGGAGGATCAAAGACTGGCCGAAATCCATTTGCGGGGTCCGCTCGAAGAAAGGTCTCAAGTAGCTATAGAAGATCTTATAGAAGAATAAAAGCAAAAAACACCTGCTTACAGGTTCTGTTTTAGAGTGAAAATTTAACAATTATACATAAAAAGGAGTGTCGAATCGCCTAGATTTTGACTCTCCTTTTTTGTTGGTTTAACGGTGAACGGCCGCTTCCGCTTTTTATGAAGCCGAGGAGGCTCATCCAGCTCCAGCGGCCAGCGACTAGCAGATTTCGGTCTCTCTCCTTGCTAATCTAGCTGCATGGCCTAAGGCGGCTAGCGTACTTCCCTGCCTCCTCCTTGCGATAAGTCAACATCAACTCACTATGTTCGTTGTGTTTCCTTTATCTCATGCGGAGTCAGTCCAGTCCGTACGCCGCTGAGCGGGGCCATTTCACTTTATATAGATAAGTCATCATCGAATCGCTGTCGCTCTTCGTGATTCCTTTATCTCATGCGAGAGCCCTAAAATCTGTACGTCGCTGAACGGCCGCTTCCACTTTTGCTTCACCGCACGCCCCGCGGAGTCACGCATCTGGAGTGGAAATCACTCTACCATTTCTTTGGCTAATTAGAAGTTTGTACTTAAAAACAGAACCCATTATGCTAACAGGTTCTGTTATTGGCTTTTATTAACTTCCCCCTTAAATGTATCCATTCTGAGAGGAAAGCGAATATACTTCCACTATTTTTCCATGAACCGATTATCATAAGCGTGGATGTAGAAGCTTGTTTGTATGGAAATAACTATTCCTCTTTGCATCATGCTAAAAAATAAAAAGAGTGCAAGCTTGTTTGGCGGCAAGTGAAGTTATCAGGCGTTTACGTGAATTTGGCTGCCTCGGTTCTTAGCTGGGTAAAAGAGCTTTAATATTCTGCCTATTGGATAGATTGCGCATGAAATAAGAGACTCATTCAGGATTTTTATTATAAAGTATCAAAGTTTACTTAAAGAGCATTGTAAAATTAAATATTACAAAAGGAAATGAACTTAATCTACATAGGAGCAGAAGTACTAGAAGCAGAAGGTTCCATACCATATTTTAAGTATAAATAGAATTACAGTAACGTTACATTAATGTTAAAAATATCATTTGGAGTTTAATAGACTTTAAAAGTGGAAGAATAAGAACACAGGTTAAGATAAAAAGTCATTGCTCAACAGGGTTATTTCGTGTTGAGTTAACTGCAAGACGACTCATCAAGACAGTTAAGGACATCTGAGAAAACAGCTAGAGTAATTCAACCTAATGAAAAAAACTATTTTATTCTTTAAGGAGGAATTAATAATGGCTAAAAACAACAACAATCAAAACGACAATGGTAAAATGAGTTTGGAAGAAGCAGGACGTAAAGGCGGACAGACTACTTCTAATAATCATGACAAAGAATTTTATCAGGAAATCGGACAAAAAGGCGGAGAAGCAACTTCCAACAACCATGATAAGGAATTCTATCAGGAAATTGGTGAAAAAGGCGGAGAGGCAACCTCCAATAATCATGACAAAGATTTCTATCAGGAGATTGGGAAAAAAGGCGGAGAAGCAACTTCCGAAAACCATGATAAAGAATTCTATCAGGAAATTGGTGAAAAAGGCGGAGAAGCAACTTCTAATAACCATGACAAAGATTTCTATAAGGAAATTGGCGAAAAAGGCGGAAACAGCAGACAGAACAACAACAACAATAATAACAACTAATAAGTACTGCACCGTTTACCATAAGAATCCTAAAGAGCTTGCACATTGATGTGCAAGCTCTTTACTTTCCGTGAAAATGATTACCTGTACATAGTAAGGAAACTGAGATTAAATTGTCAGGCATTTTAACAGCAGGGGGATAGTTAACCCCAAGTTTGCAATTCACAAAAGGCTATCAGGTTCTTTAGTGGATTGAAAGAAGCCTATGGTGGCATTAATTAAATTTATTCCTTTCATACTATCTTTTTGAAGAAGGTTTTAAACAGATATTTTTATGGGTAACGATACTATTAACTTCAATTAAAAGAATCACATTAAAAGTAATCTATATAGTTAACTGTTAACTAGCAGGAATTAAATATAGCGTTTGTTAAGATAGCCAGACATGCAGTTAATATGACCGGAATCAGTCAGGAGGAATGGGTTATGAAGATGAAGGAAATCTATAAAAACCAAAAATATGAACGCAGTGAAGATCGTTACAAAGCGGTCGGGGATTATGGGATGACTGCCAGTGCAACAAAGGAATCAAGTGACATTGGTGCTGAAGTGCTCCGTAAAGGAGGGACAGCAGCGGATGCCATAGTAGCAATGCAGTTTGCCCTTGCTGTTTCTGAACCTTTCAATACAGGTGTAGGAGCCAGTGGTTTTATCGTCTATCACCATAAGAAGTCGGGAGAAACTAAAGTTTTTAATGGACACTCACAAGCTCCTCAAAGTGCCCATCCCGAAGTGTGCAAGAATGAAAATGGAGAAGTGATACCTTTTGTGGAAAGGACGATGAATGAAAGTTTTGTCGGGATACCAGGGATAATGAAAGCGCTGGATACCATTAATAAAACTTATGGAATTAAGGATCTTGGAGAACTGATTGATCCTGCAATCGATCTCGCGGAAAAAGGATTCACAGTAAATTCGCTGTGGGATACAGCTTTAAAGCTTTATGGCGACAGGGTTGGCCATACAGCCAAAGAATTCTTTTACCCGAATGGCGTTCCGCTCGTCAAAGGAGATCTGGTAAAAAATGAAGCCTTAGCAAGGACTTTCAGGATTTTCAAAGAAAAAGGAATTGATGCATTGTATAAAGGTGAAATCGGCGAAGCAATTATTGATAGATTACAGTCTCATAATGGTCACATGGAGATGAGTGACCTTGAGAATTATGAATGCCAGATTCAAGAGCCTGTTGTAAGAAATTATAGAGGGTACGACGTTGCAGTTCCGCCGCCGCCGAATGGGGGAGGAACAAATCTGCTGCAGATATTAAAGATCATCGAGCAATTTGATTTAAGTGAATATAATGCTTCTTCATGGGAAAAATATTTTATTCTTTCAGAAGCAATGCGCCTTGTCTTCTCGGATAAACTAGCCTACATGAGTGATCCCGATTTTCATAATGTCCCTGTAAACGGCTTGCTTGATCCTGAGTATATTGCTGAAAGAGCGAAATTTATTGATTTTAACGGCGGCAGAAACCCTGATATTGATTTTGGTAACCCATGGGAATATGAGAAAAGTGAAATGAATCCAGGTGCCTCCTCTCAAAATAGAAGCGAAGGAAGAGAAACCACTCATTTCACTGCAGTGGACCAGTGGGGAAATGTTGCCTCCTGTACGTCTTCATTAGAGCATTATTTCGGAACGGGCATCATGATTGAAGAATACGGATTTTTATTAAACAATGATTTAACAGACTTCAAAGTGGAGAAAGAGCATATCAACGAAATGCGTGGAGGGAAATATCCGGTCAGCGCAAAGTGCCCGACAATTATCCTGAAAGATGGAGAGCCTTTTATGACGCTTGGTTCACCAGGAGGGCCTACGATTGTCTCATCTGTTGCTCATGTGATTATGAATGTAATCGACTTCAAGATGGACCTGAAAGAAGCAATTGAACATCCCCGGCTTTATAACAGTACAGCCCCTGAGGTATGGGTAGAAGATGACTTCAGCGATGGAGTAAAGCAAAAGTTAAAAGATCTGGGGATCGAGATACTTGATGATACAATGCCTATAGGTAATGTTCAGGCAATTTTAATTGATAAAGAGGAAAACCTCTTTTATGGTGCTGCTGACTCTACCAGGCCGGGTAAAGCTTCAGGAGTGTGGAAGGAAGAGGCTGACAGAATTTAAAGACTGCATTTATGCAGTCTTTTTTTGTCACCAATAAACTTAAGGTAAATTTTTAAAAAAATTCGCCTGTCTCCCTGCCCGGCTGAGTAAATTCTCCTCGTATGGTAGTTGGAATGGCGTATATAGTTGCCTATCCAATAGAAGAACCGCTGTTTTCAATGTTGTGCCTGAATTACACACTTGAAATTTTAGCTGGAAATAGGCTGAATGATAAGGATCAAATAAAAGGGGCTATGATAATTAACATCAAAGCACTTGAAATCAGTGTAAGTGACACTTTAGCAGAAAGCTTGTTTTTTGTTCCTTTCACAAAGCTTGAAAATTGAAGCCAGTTTTTATAGAGTACATATAGAATTAACAGGATGGCAAAGGCTGGGAACCAACCACCCGAACCATCCTCATTTATTACAACCCCCAGAACTTTATATATCAAATTAATCAGCCCGCCAAGCATTCCGCCAAAAAAAAGAAACAAAAACAAAATCCTGACTAACTCAAGCATAACTTTCACTGCTATCCTCACCTCATTAAATTAAATTCACGGTTTCCTCTTAATAATAACGGAGTGACAAAATAATAAATACTTAATTATCAAAATATTCATTTAAGTTACTTGTTGAATTCTCGCTTGTGTCTTTGAACAGCACATGCCGCTTAAGGTTTCACGCATTGGACCTTAACAAGGAAACGGGAATAAAACGTTTACATAGAAAGTGAGGGGGTATTTGAAGAAATGAGAGAAATGGCTGTACGGACTACTAATTGATGGAGGGAATTCAATGAGAAAACCAGATCCAACTAAAGATATCAAGATGGATGAAAAACCTAAAGTGACGAATAAAGAACCTCAAATAGGTGCGAAGAATGAAGTTGCGGCTGAAGTGAAGACAGAAATGCCGGTAAAGGAACAAAAAAATGGGGAGGAAATCACAAACCCTTATTTGATTGCACAGCAATTGATTGCAAGGGCAGCTCAATCGCTCGACCTCCCTGAAGGAGTATACAACATTTTAAAAAAACCTAAGAGGGTGATGAAGGTATCCATACCCGTCCGTAAAGATAACGGAGAATATGTAAATTACACGGGAATGCGCTCCCAGCACATTGACATTCTTGGGCCGACAAAAGGCGGAATACGATTTCATCCAGAGGTTAATGAGGATGAAGTAGTTGCTTTATCCATGTGGATGTCAATAAAATCCGCCCTCGTCGGACTTCCATTCGGAGGAGGGAAAGGCGGTGTCGTTGTTAATCCTAAAGAGCTATCTGAAAGAGAACTTGAAGAATTGAGCAGGGGGTATATCAGAGAGCTTGAACCTATTATAGGACCGGATAAGGATGTCCCTGCACCTGATGTAAATACAAACGGACAGATTATGGGGTGGATGCTTGATGAATTTGATCGGCTGAGAGGCAAGGATGTTTCCGGGTTCATTACAGGGAAGCCTGTAATCATCGGTGGATCTGAAGGCCGTATTGAGGCAACGGGAAGGGGTGTCGTCATCAACATTATGGAAGCGGCCAAGCGTTTGAATCTGAAATTGGATAAATTGTCAGCAGTCATCCAAGGGTTCGGGAATGTTGGTTCTATAACCGCCAAGCTTCTTCATGAGCAGGGTGTAAAAGTTGCCGCGATCACTGATGCTGGAGGGGGCGCCTATAATCCTGATGGATTGGATATCATCAGCCTTATTGACTATGTTAATGAAAAAGGAACGGTCAAAGGCTTTCCTGGAAGCAGGGATATTGCGAATGAAGAATTGTTTGCGGCAGACTGTGATATCCTTGTCCCGGCTGCTCTGGAAAATCAAATTACGGAGAAGACGGCACCTTCTATTAAAGCGAGTATAGTAGCAGAAGCTGCTAACGGGCCGACTACTCCGCAAGGAAATCATATTATGGAGCAGAAAGGCATTTTTGTCATTCCGGATATTTTATGCAATGCAGGCGGGGTAACAGTGTCCTACTTTGAATGGGTTCAAAACGCAATGCACTACTTCTGGAAAGAAGAGGAAGTGAACGAAAAACTGAGAGAGAAAATGGAAAATGCTTTTGACAGCGTGTACCGTATGAAGATAGAGAAGAACGCTTCGATGAGAGAGTCCGCTTATCTCGTAGGAGTCGGACGCTTGGCTGAAGCCATGAAAGCAAGAGGCTGGATAAAGAATTGGAAGATGCCAATAGAATGCTGAGAAAAGAAGACAGATACACTCCTTTAGTTGTGTCTGTCTTCTTTTGGTGTGGAAAATATAAAGGACTTTATTCTTGGAGATAAAAAAACCATAAATAAGTTTTGAACCGTGGTCCATATCAAAGTTGTTCTGCTGTTTATGATCTTCATTCGTAAAAGCAGAAGGTTAATGAAGGTCATGATTATCATGGAGGCTGCTTTGCTGGAAGTCCGGTTTTTGACCGCAGGCAGAAGAGCCACACCTGAGCAGATAAACATATAGAGTGGGGAAATCAAAAAATGCTCTCTCCAAGTATGAACCATCCCTACTCCAATTTTTCGTTTTTTAAAAATATCCAGAACAAACAAAAGGGTTTTTGTGATAACTCCTAATGATAAATATGTTGAAAACCAAAGAAACAATTTGTTCTTCTGATGGAGATTTCTGTTCCAATAGTCACTCCAAGCAAAAAAGACAGGCAGCAAGAGAGATGTGTATAGTGGTTTCCACCAGTGAAGCCGGTAATTATTGATCTTAAGAAAGTACAGTTCAATTAAATGAAAATAAATAATGGCTAAGAACTTTGCCGGCCATCCCAGCCGGAAAACGGAAAGGGCTGTCCCTGTTATGGGAATGTAAATCGCTTGTGAAAGCAATGCTCCCAAGGCATTATCGAGCTGTCGCTTCTTCAGGATTTTGGGGTTGTAACGGTAAGACTGAAGCACATTGAATACAATGTATTCAAATATATAAGCAAACGCGACATTAGATAGCAAAAGAGTGATTGTCTTTCTATCACGTTTTTTATGCAGAGTGAAAATGAAAAGGGCAATATGTATAAAGGAAAGCAGAATAAAAGGAACTGAATTTTTATTGATTCGTTTCAAGACTTTTGGATACCTCCTTAAGTGAATGAAACATTTACATATTCACCAGAGCTGTTTCCTAATTATACTTTCAAGGAATTGCCTATTTTATTCATAGTAAGTTCATTCTTCAAGCTGAATATTTTCTGAAAATAGGCATCTGCGGATTTATTTTATAAAGTTGTTGTGATATCATAAAATCAAACAGCATACCTGAGTATTCTTATCGGGTTTGTTAGAAAACAAAAGGGTGATAAAAAATGAGTCGCGAATTTGTTGATTTGTTCAATAATTGGGCCCAATCATATGATCAGACCGTTTCTGAAGATGGAGACATCGAATATAGAGAAGTTTTTGAGAACTATGAAGAAATATTGCAGTCGGTGGTCAGAAATTCTAAAGGCCCGAATATACTTGAATTTGGCGTGGGGACCGGTAATCTGACAAGAAAGCTGGTCAATAAAGGGTACAATGTTTACGGAATTGAGCCTTCCCAAGAAATGTTAAAGATTGGCCAGCTCAAAGTGCCGGAAGCGAAGATAAAAGATGGTGATTTTCTTGATTTTCAGCTTCCGGAAGTACAAATCACTTCCATTGTAAGCTCTTATGCTTTTCACCATTTGACTGACGCTGATAAAGACAGAGCGATCGAAAAGTACAGCAGAATACTTCCTAATCAAGGTGTTATAGTTTTTGCTGATACTGTTTTTAAAGATAAATCGGCCAAAAGAGCGATCATGGAACACGCGATAGCCTCTTACTATAATAATCTGGTAGACGACCTGAACAGTGAGCATTATTCCTATTTGGAAAATTTAACAGCAATGTGTGAAAAGCATGGGTTTACAGTTGAATTTATTCAGAAAAATAAGTATGTTTGGGTTATGACAGCAACAAAGAAGTAGGCAAAGCCAATCATATACAGAAGAAGCAGATCATCGGGGGCTGACTTTCTGGCAGACTGTCTGCTTCCGGTATCTGATTATCTGAGGGAGTCCGAGACTTTATTAGGTCTTAAAGGAAAATGGCCATATTACAGTAAGCAGCCTCAACAGGATTTTGAAAACTAATTTTTTGGAAAGCGAGAGATGGGATATGCCTAAAATGAATGTCGAAAGTTTTAATTTAGATCATACAAAAGTAAAAGCTCCTTATGTGAGATTGGTAGGGACAACAGAAGGTCAAAGCGGAGACAGAATATACAAATATGATTTCCGGATCAAGCAACCTAATAAAGAATACATGAATATGCCTGCTTTGCATTCACTTGAACATATGATGGCTGAATTCAGCCGCAATCATCATGATCGAATCGTCGATATTGGTCCTATGGGTTGCCAGACAGGTTTCTACATTACGGTTCTGAATGATGACAGCTATGATACGGTTCTGGAAGTTATTGAAAATACTTTGAAAGATGTCCTTGAAGCAACAGAAGTTCCTGCCTGTAATGAAGTTCAATGCGGATTTGCGGCAAGCCACAGCCTTGAAGGTGCTAAAGAACTAGCGGAAGATATGCTTTCAAAAAGAGATGAATGGACAGAAGTATTTGCTTAATAAGGGGCGGTATTCTTGAAATATGTAAATAGTGTACAAGAACTGATTGGAAATACACCATTGGTGGAGCTGACCAATATGGGGCTTCCTGAAGGAGTTCGATTGTTTGCCAAGCTTGAATACTTCAATCCAGGTGGAAGCATCAAAGACCGCCTGGGAGTTAAGCTGCTGGAAGATGCTGAGCGTACCGGAGCGCTTAAGCCCGGAGGTACAATCATCGAACCCACTGCCGGTAATACCGGGATTGGAATTGCCCTTGCAGCTGTAGGGAAAGGCTATAAGGTAATGTTTGTGACACCTGAAAAATTCAGTGTTGAAAAACAGACGCTTATGCGTGCTTTAGGTGCTGAAGTGGTCAATACTCCCACCGAACTTGGGATGAAAGGCGCCATTCAGAAAGCGAAAGAACTTAGCCGCGAAATAGAAGGCTCTTATTGTCCCCAGCAATTCGACAACCCATCTAACCCTGAGACTTATTATGAAACTTTGGGGCCGGAATTACACGATGGGTTAGATGGAAAGATTGATATATTTATCGCTGGGGGAGGAACGGGAGGAACCTTTATGGGGACGGCCAGGTATCTCAAGGAAAAAAATTCAGCTGTTAAAACTGTCATTGTTGAACCGGAAGGGTCCATCTTAAATGGTGGAGAATCCGGTCCTCATAAGACAGAGGGGATAGGTATGGAATTTCTTCCTTCCTATATGGATACTGACTACTTTGATGAGATATATACCATATCCGACAAGGAAGCCTTTAAAGCAGTGAAAGAGCTGGCACTTAAAGAGGGCTTGCTGGTTGCCAGCTCATCAGGAGCTGCATTTACAGCGGCTCTTAAAGAAGCAGAAAAGGCTGCAAAGGGAACAAACATTGTGACGATTTTCCCTGACAGCAGCGAACGATATCTAAGTCAAGGAATCTATGAGGAGTGAAATCATGAGAAGAAAAACAAAATTAATTCATGGCGGTATAACCGGAGACGAGCAGACAGGTGCGGTATCCGTTCCGATTTATCAAGTCAGCACATACAAGCAAGATGGAGTGGGGCAGCATCGTGGTTTTGAATATTCCCGTACAGGAAACCCAACCAGACATGCACTTGAAACATTGATCGCTGATATTGAGGGCGGACACTCAGGATTTGCTTTTGGTTCTGGAATGGCAGCCATATCATCCTTGATGATGCTGTTTAAATCAGGAGATCATATCATCTTTACGGATGATGTTTACGGCGGTACATACCGTCTGCTTTCCAAAGTGCTGAATCGCTTCGAAATTTCCGTTTCCTTCATTGATACATCCGATACGGAAAAGATAAAAGAAGCTATACAGGAAAACACGAAGGCAGTTTATGTTGAAACACCAACAAACCCGCTGCTAAAGATTACTGACCTGCAAGCAGTTTCTAAAATTACAAAAGAGAACGATTTATTATTCATCGTTGATAATACCTTCAGCACACCATATTGGCAGAACCCGATTGAACAGGGAGCTAACATTGTCCTGCACAGTGCAACTAAATATCTTGGGGGCCACAGCGATGTTGTAGCAGGATTGATTGTCGTTGATTCAGAAAAACTTGCAGAAGACATGCACTTTGTTCAAAACTCTGCGGGTGCCATTTTGGGGCCGCAGGATTCCTGGTTACTGATGAGAGGTATCAAAACACTCGGTATCAGAATGGAAGAGATCGAAGAAAATACTAAACGTTTTGTGGAGTTTCTTCAAAAGCATCCCAAGGTGAGCTCAATTTACTACCCAGGGCTTGATTCCCATAAAGGCAGTGATGTACACGGAAAACAAGCGCGTGGTGCCGGCGGAATGATTTCGTTTGATGTGGGAAATGAAGAAAATGCTGAAAAATTGTTAACCAATGTCAAGTACTTTACGCTAGCGGAAAGTCTTGGTGCTGTGGAGAGCTTGATCTCCGTTCCTGCGAAAATGACACATGCCTCAATACCTGTTGAAAGAAGAGCGGAATTAGGAATAACTGATGGTCTTGTTCGTGTGTCGATTGGCCTGGAAGATGTAGAAGATCTTATTGAAGATGTAGAAAGTGCTTTGGATGAATAATGATGTAAAGCGAGTGCTGAGGCACTTGCTTTTTTTTGCTGATTATAGATTGTCATAAATAGTTGCTAAAGGATAGCTTTTTTGCTGTTTTGTTCATTTTATTTCATAATTTTTATATTAAAGATTAAATTTATATTGAAAACGCGAAATAAAAGGCATAAAATGGAATAAAGGAGGGGTTGTTGTGATTTATAGAGTGAAAACGTACAAAGTTTCTGAAGAGAACCTCGAGTTATTCAATGAATTTTTTTTACAGTATTTGTTTCCTAACCAGATTAATCATGGTTCTCATCTTATAGGCCGGTGGGTGAATTCTTACAAAAACAAAGTCACAGCGATCTGGGCATATGAGAATTTAGATCATTATGAAGAAATTGAAAGAAAAATACGGCAGACAAAAATGCATGAAGAGGCAAAAAAACGTAAGAAAGAGCTTCCAGAACTATTTATATCTTCGAGCCAGGAGTTTTGGGAGATGACGGGAGATTACAAAGAAAAGGAGAGGGATAGCAGTGAAACCGTTGATATCTAAAGAGCCAATTTCACCTGAATTTACAGAGCGCAGGGTTAAAGATCTTACCACCATCGTTTTTGGAGAAAGAATTGAACCGAAGAAATGTGATGCCTTATTTGTATTTAGCGGAACTCATCCGGGTCACTGGAAAAAGGCAGTTGAAGCCTATCATAGAGGGTTGTGTGACAGAGTCATCGTGACGGGAGGAATAAGCATCACTGGTGTTCCTCACCCACAGTGGGAGGACAGGACAGCCAAAGAAGCGGATCTTATCTGTGCCCATCTTATAGAGGAAGGCATTCCCGTAAATAAAATCGTATTTGAAAACAGATCGTCCAACTCTTTAGAAAACGTTCTCTACGCGAAAGAAGTTTTTGATTTTTCAGGCATTCAGTCTCTATTGTATATTTGTAAAAGCCATGCTGCCGGTCGGCAGGAGAGAACACTTAGAAAACATCTTGGAGAGAGCCTGGAATATATTCCTTATTCTTTTGATGCGGAATATGAGGGCGAAAAAGTGGCAAGAGAGACCTGGAATGAATCAGAAACTGGGCGAAACAGAGTATGGGGAGAATTTTTAAGAATTCTTGCTTATGGAGAAAAAGGAGATATTATTTCTCTAGAGATTAAGAAATTGCAGTAGAGGTTCTTTCAAAAAGCTCTTTTCGCAAACTTTGCTGCTATTCTATACTAATTTTAGAGAAATAACCCTATTACGAAGATGAAATCTGGCAAAACTGAAAAGAAAAGAGTGATTCTTTCCCGTTTATAGTTAAAATTCTTAGTATCCGGGGAAATCCGAAAGCAACAATATATGCTAAAACAGCCTGCTTTTAAATTGATCCTCATCCTTTCGTAAATGTCTGTCATAAAGAAGAAGAGTGCTGAAACAGTAAGTAGGAATGGGCGAAATCTTATGTGATTTCGTTTTTTTATTCACCGCAGGGAGGAAGGCCGTTTGCACTGCAGACCTTGACTTGCAGCGAAACTTATTGAAATTCACTTGCAAAAAAAGCAGGTTAACGACTCTGTAAATATTAAAACTTACCTGAAGCTAGTAAACGAAATTTTGATGAATTGAAACTTTTTCCAAATGAATACGTAGAAACTTATAAAACAATAGGAGGCGGAAGAATGTATTTTTTTTGGAATGTTGTTTTTACGATTATTCTTTTAATCATCTTGACATTAGCTTCATTTGCAATTGACTACATAAGTAAGTTTTTGGAGAAAAGGGTTAATCCAAAATTAATGAAGATCATGATCATTTTAACCCTTCTTTTACTGATGGGTATAGGAACATATGTAATCAGTGAATTAGGCAGCTGGAGTTTTATCGATACTGTTTTTGTTTCTAGTTTATGTTTCTTTGGCCTGGGATGGATAACTAATATAACAAATAAGGCAAGTATCAATTCCCAAGGAACGGTAGCCAAGTTTATTACCAATAATTCTTATAAGCATCAGTATGAGGCTGCAAGTTCATCAGAAATGAGTTTATATTTTTTATCCAGTTTGATCTTTCTCATAGGAAGCTGGAGTGCTGCATTTTGGATAGCCTACTCATAATATCATTATATTAGATGGTATTTATCCTTACCGGCTTTCATTTCCTGTCTTCTACCCTCATAGCGTAAATTAATCTGAAAACATCATAAAAACCTATATAAAATAGGAGTTTCTTGTGTTATTATAGTTGGAATTTATCAGGAGAGAGGGATATATTATGGTGCAAAACACGGAACTCATTAAACCAACTATTGAATTGCAAGAACAATACCTGGAATTTTACCGCGAATGGAAAGAGAGCGGAGAAAATATGGTTCCGTGGGTCATTAGCAAAGACCCCTCTGACTTTTCAGCAATGCTGAACTTTATAGAAAATAATGCTAAGGGTGAGAATCTTCCGGACGGATGGGTCCCTGACTCCACCTTTTGGCTGATTGATCCGGATAAAAAGATTGTCGGCGCGGTCAATATCAGGCACTCTTTAACAGAAGAGCTTTTAAATACAGGCGGCCACATAGGATACGGTATCCGTCCGACCGCAAGAAGGAAAGGGTATGCAGCAAAAATATTGTCACTGTCGCTGGAAAAAGCTAAAGAGTTGGGAATTGCAAGGGTGCTTGTTGTTTGTGATAAAGGAAATATCGGTTCAGAAAGAACTATCCTGAAAAATGGGGGAGAACCAGCTGAAGATTATATAGAACAAAATGGAAATGTAATTAAAAGATTCTGGATAGAGAACCACGCCAGGTAAAGAGAAAGAAGGCTGCATAATGCTGCCTTCTTTAATAGTGTGAATATCATTTCACCTCTAAGACTATAGAGCCTCTTTCGCTTCCGTCGTATTCAACGTCAACTCTCCATTGGCCTTCTTCAGGAAAAGTGACGATTAAGGGGGAACACCCTTCCTCCATGGTTAAAGCAAAAGGCTCAATAGTTTCTCCGCTTTCAGAAACAGGGGAAAGAAGAGCTTCTTTTCCATCACCACTTCCAGGAATGATAATTTCAGACTCAAATGGCCTTTCTGCAAATGGAAATGATTCATGGAGAATGGCAGGACCATTCTTTTCACCTACATAAAGTTGAGACTCTTTTTCAAACATTGGACTTGTGTACCACTGAGCTTTTGAAAGCCCGTAAAAGTGGCCGGCTATGATCGTTAATGATAGCAGTAATAAGACAAACTGTGTCCACCAGAAATGAGACGTTTTTTTGAAGCTGTTTAAAAGCTCTGATTCAGGAGCGAACCATTTGGCCAGAAAAAAGACCAGATTCATTAAGAGTACGGCAAAACCTATATATAATAACATTTTTCCTCCTTTAACTTTTTCGACTATTCATAATTAAACATATGTTTAGTATAGCATATTTAGCAGGAGAAACTGGGCTTTTATTCCACTAAAGCTTTAGAACCTTTAGATTGTTTTCATTGAAGTCGGCTATTTAAAAATACTGTAAAATGGAAGAGGAGCATGAGGATAGAACCAAAACTTAAAAGGTCTCCTGAATAAATCCAGAGACCATTAGCATCATTTTATTAGTGCGGCTGTAGAATACCTTAATGTTCATAGTCCAGGTCTTCTGAGGAAAATACCATGATAATCATTTGTCCGCCTAAAACCATCGATCGGATAAGAAGGGGCTGGTTATGTTGATTGCGGAAGGTGAAATCAGGTCCATACCAACTGACAGTGGCATCCCTTTTGGGTGGAACGTAAGGCACTCTTCTACTATGGGAATATCGTTCTAAAATTTTTACTCCGGCACGGTCCACTGCATTAAAAAGTGTAGAGGAAACCTGGCAGATTCCTCCTCCGATTCCTTCTGATAATTCTCCTTTTATAATGACCGGTGCAGGGAGATATCCCTTCGAAACCGTTCTTTTGCCCACAACCTGATTGAAGGAAAAGGTTTCGCCGGGAAACACAACCTGGTTGTTAATTGCATCGGAAGCCAGCTTTATATTATGAACTCTTTCTTTGTTTCTGACATTAAAGTAAGTGACATAATGGCTGATTCTTTTTCGTTTAATTCTTTCGAGGAGTTCGCTGTCAACTTTGGGATATACCGGACTTGCCGGGATTTCCAGCTGAGAAGGTTTCCTATTATAAAAGGCTTCATAAAATGCTTGTTTGAACTTGGTTTGATCTATTGTACGCCCATTTTGTTCACTGACTATTTCTCCGTGTTCATTGAGTGAAGCGTCAACAGCTTCTTTTGAAATTTTTTTGTTCGTCCTGATAATTAGTTCGTTCAGCTTGGTCTCATCTATTAAATACTCAGGGTAAGGACTCATCTCATATTCTGCCAGACTGATGTTCTCCACTGTTTCTTCTTCGTATTTTAAATCGATATTCAATTTATCGGAAGAGATTCCCATAGCAGCTAGTAAGATAAATAACAATTTCATTTGCTCACCTCCAATTCATTTTATTAGTAATTTTAAAAGTGGTGTTTCATCTACTTTCCAAGGTGCGGCTGGCGAGGTTTTGACTACTTTGAATGTAATGCGTGTATTTAAAGGCCCCTTGTCCGTTAGAAAAAGTTTCAAATCAGCATTAATTTCCTGAATTAAAGGAGTTCTCTCGTTACTTACTGTACTGGTCTGCCACCTTAGCGCTTCGATTTCATTCAGGATTTTAAGGTTGGCTTCCTCATTTAGGATCGTTTTTTTAAACAGAACTTGATCATTATTTTTTGCGCCTGTAAGAAAAGCATCAACTACCCCCAGTGGTGCTAATTCACTGAGATAAGAATCCAGCTGTCCTCCAGCTTTCATAATCATAAGGTGATGAGAGAGGTCGGGAGAGTCGGTCTTATGAGTTGTACTCCCATTAAAGTGAATACAAAAATGGCCGGGAAAACCATTTTGTAATGCACCTGCACCATGCGGCATGCCATGCATGGAAGCAGCAATAAGATGGTTATTTGAGAGAATGAGAACGGCTCTCCTCTTCCAACTCCACTTTCCACCGTAAATCACTTTCATGATTTTTGTGTCTTTGTGTGAAAGTGGCTGAACGTCCGCATGATTGCTGCCAGCCCTTCTCTGGACATTGAAGCTTTTTCCGGTCTCCATATCGATCACTAGGAAGCTGGATTTTCGGGGGAGCAGCCTATCAACTTCTTCCCAGTGGGTCATTTCAACTTGAAAATCTACATTAGCGAGTACCTGTTTTGAGAATTTGTTTGTATGCAGTTCAAATGATAAAGAAAGGATAAAAAGGATTATAGCGAGCTTCTTCACAATTTAGTCAACTCCATATATAGCGATTTACTCCTATTTTGTGCTTATTGCTCCTCTGCTAAAGCTTCAAATTAATGGAAGCAAAAAGCTGGCTTCAGCAATTCACCGTGCTGAAAAATACTCGTCTCTTATAGCGGTGAAGAATTTAAGTATTATTTTCATATCAAATATTTTTAATTTGAGATAATTAACGATAAAATTGATTTATGAAAACTTTTCTTACTTAAGGAGGATATGATGGAATTAAAACCATTGAAAGGCCAGCACCATGTATCGGCTATTACTGCAAATGCGAAGGAAAATTACGAGTTTTATACTAAAGTGTTAGGCATGAGGCTTGTGAAGAAAACGGTCAATCAGGATGATACATCTGTGTACCATTTATTCTATGCAGATGAGAGGGGTAATCCGGGAACTGACCTGACCTTTTTTGAAATTCCACATGCTGGACGCACCCACCAGGGAACAAACAGCATTTCAACTACTTCATTAAGGGTCGCTTCAGATGAAGCTCTCAACTACTGGATGAAAAGGTTGGAATCACACGGAGTGGATCACGATGGAATATCAACAGAAAGCGGAAGAGCAGCTTTGGCGTTCAGAGATTTTGAAGGCCAGCGCCTGATGTTCGTCTCAGATGAAAATAACCAGGGTGTAGAAGGCGGAAAGCCTTGGGAAAAGAGTCCGATTCCTGAAGAATACGGAATTCGCGGATTAGGGCCGATCCACTTAACGGTCGCCAAGAGGGAAAACACAGAAAAAATTCTAACCGATTTAATGGGGTACCGTAGAAAGGGAAGCTACTCCACAACCGTTGATGAAAAACAATTCGAAGTAAACGTTTTGGAAACAGGCGAAGGAGGTACAGGAGCCGAAGTTCACATCATTGAGCGCCCGGATCTTCCTGTTGAACGGCCCGGACGTGGAAGTGTCCATCATGTTGCCTACAGAGTGGAAAATGAAGACGAATTAAACAAATGGGTCGAGCTGCTGAAGGAACTGAGAATTCCTAGTTCTGGATTTGTGGAAAGGTATTATTTCCGTTCTCTATATTTCAGGGAAGCCAACGGAATTTTATTTGAACTTGCTACAGATGGACCGGGATTCGAAGGAGATGAAGATTTCGAACACCTTGGAGAGAACCTTGCTCTTCCTCCGTATTTCGAAGACCAGCGAGATCAAATTGAGGCGCGTTTAAAGCCGCTCGAGACGAAAGAGTAAAAGAAGGAGGACTTGAAAATGGAACATATTTTTAAACAAGGGAAACAAAAGAATGGACCGACTTTGCTGCTTTTGCACGGTACGGGAGGAAACGAGTCGGATCTCCTTCCTCTTGGGGAAATGATTGCGCCGGATTGTTCGGTGCTGGGTGTTAGAGGAAATGTTTCAGAACATGGCATGCCGCGGTTTTTCCGAAGACTGTCAGAAGGAGTATTTGATGAGGAAGATCTAGTCTTCAGAACGAAAGAATTGAAGGAATTCATTGACCAGAGTTCTGAAAAATATGGCTTTGACCGAAATAATGTTCTGGCCATTGGGTATTCAAACGGAGCAAATATTGCTGCAAGTATGATGTATCATTATAGCGATGCAATCCAGGGAGCCATTCTTTTTCATGCTATGGTTCCGCTCCGTGGTATTGATATGGCAGATTTGAGTGGTACACCGGTGTTTATCGGTGCAGGAGAAAATGATCCTTTAATCCCGGCTAAGGAAACAAAAGAACTAGCAGCGGCTTTGAGATCTTCAAATGCAGATGTCACAGAGTTCTGGACCAGAGGCGGACATCAGCTGACAAGGGAAGAAGTGGATCATGCCGCTGAGTGGTATAAGGAAAAATATAATAATTAATTTGTAAAGGCATCCTTTTGGGGTGCCTTTATTGCTTAATAAACTAGAAATCCAAGCTTGTTTCTGCCTGAAGAGAAGTTGCTATGCATAATAAGTATAGAATAGGAAGTCAGCTCTTCCTTTTCAGCTTAGTTTTCCTGCATGAAAGGCTCAGCACAATAAAGCCTATTGGTAATATAGATAAATGGCGGGCAGAATCTTTAAATCTGCATTGTTTTATGTTAGGGAGGAATTGATTTGAAAGACAAAATTATCGAAAAGAATAGAAGGATCGCAGAATGGGCTTTGTCGCTCAAAGGCTTACCAGGGGATGTGTGGTTCAGGCCATTTAAAGAAGGTTCGTGGGGGACGGCAGAGGTGATTGCCCATTTAATGTTCTGGGATCATAACGTGATTGACAGCCGTTTAAAGCCTTTCTTGCAAAACGAAAAACTTTCGGAGAGCAAGCTAGATGTTCAAAAAATCAATGATAATGCAGCAGCCTACGCTCGAAAAACAGATAAACAAGAAGTGATTGACGAATTTGTCAATGCAAGAATTGAGCTCATAGGCTTGATTGAAGCGATGCCTTCTGAAGCTTTTTCGCAAAAACTTCCAGGTGAAAAAATGTCATGGAGTCACTATTTCCATGAATTGATCCAGCATGATAAACATTATCAAAATCAAATAAATGCTCTGTTAACCAGCGTACTGCCGGTTACAGGCAAGCTGTTGCTTACGAGTGATACGGCGGATTTAATAGAAGGCAGTGATATCTTTTTAAAAGAATTCATTGATAAGGATGCTGCGGAGTTACTGCACCTGCAAGTAGAAAATAAAGAATTTTTTGAACAATTTTCAATGCGCCAGCCGAATGGTTTTTATACTGAGCAAGGTCAGGAAGAGAGAATCAGGAGCTTTCGAAGAGATAAGGAAAAGGATGAAAGTTACAATTTTGGAATTTACTCTAGCAGTGAAAGTCAGCTTTTGGGAACGATTAACCTTTTTCAAATTCTGCGAGGTTCCTTACAAAGTGCATTTATCGGTTATTTTATGGACAGGAAACAGAATGGGAAGGGATACACTTCAGAAGCGGTTAAATTACTCGTTCATTACGGATTCAAAGAATTGAAGCTTCATAGAATTGAAGCAGGCGTAATGCCTTATAATACTGCGTCAATCAGGGTATTGGAGAAAGCTGGGTTTTACAAAGAAGGTATAGCCCGAAAAAGTGTAAATATCAATGGCAAGTGGGAGGACCACCAAGTTTTGGCCATCATCAATCCTGCACATGAATAGCGATAATATATTGAAATCAAACATTCAACCTTTTCAGAATTATGTAATTTATGGTAGTATATCTTAAATACAGAATTATATTGTCGGGGTGAATAATTTGAAATTAGCAGAAGCTTTATTAGAAAGAGCGGACTTGCAAAAGCGGCTTTCTCAAATGTCCGGAAGGCTTGAACGGTCTGCCGTTATTCAGGAAGGAGAAGATCCGCCTGAGGACCCGCAAACTCTGTTAAAAGAAATGAAACGCATCTTTAAGAGGCTTGAAGAGTTGGTAACATTGATACAAAAAGCGAATGCTTCATCGGATTTGGAACCTTTCGGAAAGCTCTCTGATGCACTTGTGAAAAGAGATATTATCATGCAAAAGAGACAGATGCTCCAAACTTTAGCAGATCAGGCATCCATTGTTGAAGCGAGATACAGTATGTCGGAAATCCGCAGAATTCCAACTGTAAGCGTTCGGAAAATCCAGAAAGAAATAGACGAGTTATCTAAAGAATACCGTTTGCTCGATACAAAAATCCAACAAGCAAACTGGCTGACAGAAATAGACTAATTCTAATTTCTTTCTAATATAGTGAGAAGAGCTGCGGGCGGTTCTTGCAGTTGACTCTTTAGGTGTAACCTTATGAATATAGCGGATGCAATTGCTTTCTAAGATGGCAGGGCTGGGAGAGTGCCTATCGGTTCAAGTCCGATCGTACAACTTATTCTCAGTACACAATACCTTTCATTTAGTATCAATCATTGTTACTACCACGCATCGGATAGGAGTAAGGTGAGGGCGGGAAGCGGGATATTTTCCTTGAAAGATGGTGAAAGATTGGTCGATATTTTTTAGCTTTTGTATTCATCTTTTTAGGAATCATTATCATAATGGTAGTTGCGAAGACCTGGGCATGGGTGGAGAAATTCTTTACATACAAACTTTAACCTCTTAAAAGGTATAACCATTTGCTGGTGTTAACCTTAGAGGTTGAATTAATGATGATTTAGTTCAGCTCACAGACTTTTTCATTATCCCTCATTGATACCATGTTTGTCACAGGATTTATATTTCTGATATTTATATGGACCATACCGTATTATTCAGGCTTTACGACAAGTTATGAAAACACGGTCAACAGCTGGAATGGTTCAAGTAAGCAGTCGCTGCACGTTTCAATTGCAGGCCAGCTTCTATCCATAGGGCGTTACTATCTTTGAATGACGCTATACAATAAGGCACTGTTAGTTAATATTGTTGTTATAGATTATTCTGGGTTTAAGTGCCAGCAGGAAGGCGTCATCCAATAAAGAAACTTGATAAATGCTGGTTAATCGACTTGTTTTTCCTTTTAATTCTAGTGTGAATTAACCAAATTTTTTATTGGATGTTGATACGACAGTTTATATTGGATTCTCAGTTTCTCCGCATATGTTGACTGGAGGCTCACCGCCCGCCCCGCGGAGTCGTACACATGGAATGGAAGTCAACATACCCATTAAAAACAACAATAGTCTTTAACAGAGCCTACAATAAAAAGGTCTCCTGCCTACAAGAGAAAAAGAGTCAACCTTCTAGATTAAAAAGATAATTTGCTGAAATTAGGAGTGGCGCTATGTTTATACATATTATTGATCAGAATCTTTCGCTGAAATTACCGGAACTAAAGGATGCGGAAGATCTTTTTGCTTTAACGGATTCTTCAAGAGAACATTTGCGAGAGTGGCTTCCCTGGCTGGACGGCACGAATTCAGTTGAGGATACAAAGGGGTTTATTCAATATGCCCTCACAAACTTCGCTAGTCAAAAAAGTCTTACCACGCTTATTCTTTATAAAGGAGAAGTAGCAGGTACAGCAGGTTTTAATCAAATTGACTGGAGCAATGGGATAGTTTACATAGGGTATTGGCTCGGACAGGGATTTCAAGGCAGCGGAATTATGACCAGGGTGGTAGAGGCACTGACGGAGTATGCTTTCAATGAGCTGAAAATGAATAAAGTAGAAATCAGGGCTGCAGTGGAAAATAAAAGAAGCAGAGGCATTCCTGAGCGTCTGGGATTTATGAATGAAGGCAGCATCAGGTGTGCAGAAAAACTTTACGACCATTACGTTGATCATGAAGTTTACGGCATGCTCTCACATGAGTGGAAGAAATAATGAGAATAGAGGATTTTATATGGATCTAAAGAGTAGATTGCAAGATATTAAGAAGAATGATTACGAAGGAAACGACTATGAAATCGTCATGGACGAAATGATAGAGAATATTGGACATCCTGATCCTGAACTCAGAGATCAATTAATCTATACAACATTCTATTGGTGGGTGGAGAAAGATCTTCTATCTGATAACAGCTTGAGAAAATTATTGAGTGTATCCTTGGATGAGAGCCATCTCTTTTACAAGATTGGCGAAAGGTCGACTGATACAGTTTTCACGAGAAGCTTTTCATCACTTGCTGCTGCATTGGTATTGAGAAAAGATGCTGAGAATCAACACCTTCCTGAAGAACTGATTTTAGAAGCAATTGACAAATCCATTCAATACCTGAAAAAAGAGCGTGATACCCGCGGGTTTTTGCATGGAAAAGGGTGGGCTCATAGTATTGCTCACGGTGCAGATCTCCTTGCTGCCTCCATTCGCCATCCATATTTCCCCTCAGAAAAGATTGCTGCCTGTTTAGAAGCTGTAAAGTCTTGTTATCAAAAAGAAGCAATCTACACGGACGATGAGGATGAAAGGCTGATTTTTGTCATAGAAGCCCTCCTGCAAAAAGGGTTGACTCAACAGCAGCTGCTGGAGTGGGTTCACTCAATGAATGATCATCTTAAGAAACAGTTTGATGAAACTGGTTATTCTGTACCTTTTTTCAAGAAAAAGAAGAACTTCTTGGACTTATTAAAATCGCTTTATTTCCGTCTGGGTTATTCACAGAAATTCAAGGAGGTCCAAAAGGAGATTTCCATGGTATTGGAACAGTGGCATAGAAACATTTACAGAATATAGGCAGGGGGTCGTCAGATGGAATACACAGTGAGAGAAGCAGGGATAAATGATTTTTTCAAGCTCCAGCCGCTTCATAAAGAAGTTCATGACTTGCATGCCGAGGCAAGGCCTGATAAATATAAGGAAGCTGAAGAAACTCTTGATCAAACCTATTACGAAGAGTTGATTTCTTCTCCTGAAGCGAAAATTTTTACCATTGAGGAGCAGGGTGAAATTGTTGCGTTTACGATACTAAAAAAAACCTGGCCTCCTAATTGGAATACCAAAGTGCAGGCTCCGGTCGTATTTATGGAAGACCTTGGGGTGAAAGGTTCATACAGAAGAAAGGGACTTGCCAGGCTCCTGTTTGAAAAAGCGGTGGAGTTTACAAAGGAGTGCGGTGCTGGAAGTTTGGAATTGGGCGTGTGGGAATTCAATAGAAGTGCCATTGACTTTTATCAAAAAATGGGCATGACAACCCAGGCAAGGAAAATGGAAATGAAGATAGATTAAGAAGTTATCAGGAGGATAGCTTCTTTTTTTATTGCAAAATAAAGATGATAAAAGACAAATAGAACATTCAAACGTTTTATCTGTTTTTTAATTAGGGAATAGTACAAATGGAAGGTTTTGTTTTGGAAGGCTGAATTCTTATTTAGCTATAGTCCTTTCAACAAGTATTTCGCTGCTGACCTTTAAAACAGTTCCAGCAGAATATGAAACGGTTTAGAGGCTTGGCTCACTGATAAGAATCGGAGTTTAGAAGCTTATAAACCTAAAGAGGAGGAGGGATAGTATGAGTGACATTCGGAAAGGTGCAAATAAATTTTATAAGGGTGAAGACGAGAATGCGCCCGAAGCGGAATTAGTGTATTCTGCTGATGAGGAAGCTATTGTGATTGAGCATACGCTAGTTTCGGAACAGTTAAGAGGCCAGGGAATAGGAGAAAAATTGGTCGACAAGGCAGTTCAGTATGCAAGAGAGAATAACTTAAAGCTTGACTCTCAATGTCCATTCGCCAAACAAATATTGAAAAATGATGATAAGTATGAGGATGTTTTGCAGTAAGTAATCAATGAAAAAGATGTCTCAAGTAAGTACAGAAAACTAAAAATGATTAAGGACGAAATCGATATTGATTTCGTCCTTTTTACTTTACTTTTCTTCTGAATCTGTTTATGGAGATATGATCACACGTGTTCCTACTGGGATGGTATTGGCTAGCTCTTCAACATCCTTGTTATACATACGAATACAGCCTTTTGAAACGGCTTTTCCAATAGAAGAAGGATTATTGGTTCCATGGATTCCATAAGATTTTTTGGATAGGGACATCCACATAGTTCCAAATGGTCCTCCAGGGTTGGGGGCTTTGTTTATAATGACGAATTTTCCAATAGGAGTAGCTGACAACATTTTTCCTACGGCGATTGGATAAGTCTTAACTTCCTCTCCATTTCTCAATAGTGTCAGTTTCCTTTGTTTGGTGGAAACCCTGATAGAGTAAGGGATAGTATCCGGGTCAGGAAGGCCGGGAATAGTGATCAGCTGTCCCGCATAAATCAAGCTGGGATCCGTGATGTTGTTGGTTTTCACTAATTCAGCAAATGGTGTTCGGTAATCCTCAGAAATCGACCATAAAGTTTCTCCGGATTTTACTGTATGTTGATACATGGCGTACCTCCAAGAAGCTTTTATTGCAGGATATGTAAGCTGATGATAAATCGTGGCTGAAAATAGTAATGAAGTGTGAGGGATGTTATTTAAATATTGCTTTTTTTACAGGGGATTATATATTTCATGCCATGCTAAAGTACTAAATTGCTATTTTAGCCTAAAAATATTTTCAAAATATTTTGCAGAATGATAGACTAGTATGAACAAACTTAGGTGGTGTCAATATGGATAAGAAACAAAGAGATGAAGTCATTGATGACGCGATTGGGGAAAGATCAGTCCAGCGGCTTGAGTTCAGAGGAGGGGTTTTTGCTGCAACAATTCCCCTTGTATTCTTCATCGTTTGGGCAATAACGCTAAGCGTCCTTGAGCTTGTTACAGAGGAAGCACTTGTGCTCGGGATGGTCATCGGAATCGCAATTGGTCTTTTTTTCTGTAAATCAAAGTGGGCAGATTATGCACAGAGTTTATTTTCTGGGATGGCGCAGCCAATAGGTGTCATAGCTGTAATTGCCTGGTTCTGGGCTGGAATGTTCGCTAAATTGCTTTCTGCGGGTGGACTGGTGGATGGACTGATATGGTTTGGCTTTCAGACCAATTTGGAAGGCGGCTTATTTGCAGGTTTAACATTTTTGCTGGCTGCCCTGTTTTCTACAGCTGTTGGAACAGGATATGGAACAGTCGCTACTTTTGGCATTCTTATGTATCCTGCCGGAATTATATTAGGTGCCGATCCTGTCGTTCTGCTGGCAGCAATTCTCAGTGGGGCAGTATTTGGGGACAACCTTGCGCCGGTGTCTGATACGACGATTGTTTCTGCAACTACACAGGAAGCCGATGTTCCAGGAGTGGTTAAATCCAGGTTCAAATATTCCATTTCCGCAGCTATTCCTGCTCTGTTTCTATTTGTCCTGTTAGGCGGAGGAGGAGAAACTGCAGGAACAGAAGCAATGGCTCAGCTGCAGGAGCAGGTATCTCCAAGCGGCCTGCTACTGCTGATTCCTTTTGCGATCGTCTTATATCTGGCACTATCAGGCCATCATTTGCTGACTTCCCTTACATGGGGAATTGTGGCATCCATTGTATTCATCATCATTTCAGGAACACCTTTTACAGAAGTGATCCATATTTACAAAGATGATACAGGAAATGCGGTCGTGGAAGGTGCCTTGATGAGCGGAATCGGAGGCTATTTCAATATGGCGATTCTGATCCTGTTCATCCTGGCTGCCGCTCACTTGATGGAAGTGGCTGGTACGATGGAAGTCATTAAGAACTTTTTCCTGAAACTGATTAATAACGTGGTTCGAAGAGCAGAGTTGTCAATTTTCGGAATCGTGGCATTTCTCAATATCTTTATCACAATCAATACGGCAGCAGAAATTGCTGCTGCGCCGTTTGTCCGGAAAATCGGCAAAGAGATGAACATTCATCCTTACCGCCGGGCAAACTTCCTTGATACGGTTTCGTCTTCACTAGGCTATATCTTTCCATGGAGTGGAGGAGTATTGCTTGCATGGGCTACGATAAAGGGGGCGGCGGAAGAGTATGAATTCCTGCCGATTGTCAGCCCTACAGAGGTGGTTCCATACGTCTTTCAAGGGTGGGGCTTGCTGATCGTGATGCTGATCGCAGCCTCCACTGGATGGGGACTTCGCTACAGCGGGAAAAACGGGGAGGAAGTTAAGCCTAAAGATTATAAATAAGCAGAAAGAGGTGCCGGCAGAAATACCGGCACCTCCTTCTGCTTGTATACATGAGTTTAATGGGTTTATATATTTAGTGTTTTATAGAGACAGTACCTCATAGTAAAGCCGGTGACAGCAATGCTTAGACGAAAAGGAAGTAGGAGGTGAACAGAATGCAGAGAGCATACATGATCGGGTGAACTTCTTTCAATCGCTTTTGAGAAATCAGTGCTAAAGGATAGAGTATAAAGCCTAGTGCAATTCCAGTAGCAATACTAAAAGTCAACGGCATCATCAGGATCGTGATGAAGGATGGAATCACGATTTCCATGCGGCTCCAGTTGATTTTGCTCATCTCTGTTGCCATCAACGCGCCGACAATGATCAACGCTGGTGCTGTTACTTCTGGTGTAATCACTCCTAGAATCGGAGAGAAAAACAACGCGATAAAGAAGCAGGCGGAAATGATGATGGATGTGAAACCGGTTCTTCCTCCTACGGCAATACCTGCAGAGGATTCAACAAAGGTAGCAGTTGTTGAAGTGCCCAGTACGGCTCCGATGACTCCGGAAGTTGAATCGGCCAGGAGTGCTCGCCCTGCATTAGGTATTTGGTTGTTTTTCATCAATCCAGCCTGGCTTGCCACCGCAATCAACGCACCAGCAGTATCGAAGAAAGCAACAAACAAGAAAGTGAAAATAACAGTCAATACTTGAGGAGTCAAAATATCTCCTAAGTGATAGAAAACCACTCCAAAAGTTGGTTCAAGGCTTGGGACTTTTCCGACAAACGAATCCGGGATGCCGATCAAACCGGCAATCATTCCGATCATAGTTGTAATGACCATTCCTATGAAGATGGCACCATGAACGCCCCTGACAAGCATTAAAACGGTAATAACAAATCCTCCGACTGCAAGTCCTGTCAAAGGAGACGCCAACTGACCAATAGATACGAATGTGTCAGGATTGGCTACAATAATTCCAGCGTTCTTCAATCCGATAAAAGCAATGAAAAAGCCGATCCCCGCCGCTATTGCGTGTTTCAAATCCTGAGGAATGACATTAATGATTTTTTCGCGAATTTTCATCAAGCTTAAAATCATAAATATGATCCCTGCCACAAATACACCTGTAAGAGCTACTTCCCAATCGATTCCCATCCCAATGCAAACAGAAAAGGTAAAGAATGAATTCAACCCCATGCTGGGGGCTATCCCGATTGGGTAATTGGCCAAGATCCCGATAAGTAAGGTACCTGCAATAGCAGAAAGGGCAGTAGCCGTAAATAATGCTCCTTTATCCATTCCAGCCTGACTTAAAATGACAGGGTTGACCACTAATATATAGGCCATAGATAAAAAGGTGGTGATTCCTGCCAGTGTTTCTTGTTTGTAGGACGTTGCCCGTTCTTCAAACTGAAAAAATTTTTTCATGATGTATGACCTCCTGATGTCTTAAAGTGATAAGTTGAACCATTAAGTATTTTGATAGACATAGCGATTGTTTAATAAGAGCCCTTAAATTATCAGGAAAGTGAATTCCCTTGAGTGCCATGCAGCTAAACAGCTCGATAATATTTCAATAGAACAACACAAAAAAGCTCTGTCAGCAAATCAGCTGCCAGAGCAATTATCCATAAGAATAGAAATAATTATAAAATCATTACTATCCTTGTAGACAAGCTATTTAAGGTAGCTGGTAGAAACGCTCAGGCCGAATTCCTGAACTTATACAAGGTGTTATTATTCAAATATAATAGTAGTCATCTTACCAACATAAAAATTAACCGTCAATAGAGAAAGAAATAATCAATTTATTGAAATTATTCCAGCGGTACTTACGCTGGATGAGGGACTGCTTCTCAATATAGATTAAAGTGCTGAAGGAGCAGCAGCTGGCATTTAGTAAGTTTACTCCAAAAGAATCAAGGGAATTTAGAACAACACCAAATGTTTATAGTTCAGTTTCGTACCGTTAGCAGCTAGTGCTTATGGTACCGTTCTTTCGGGCTTGAATAAATTCGTACCCTTTCTGATCATGCATAATATTCATAGGGCCTTAATAGACTATCAATAGAGTCTCCAAAAAATACCTTCTTTGATGAGGATTAAACTTCCAGATAAACATAATATAATTATAATAAATTAACTGCTTCACTACATATTGCTTTAACAGGATGAAGAAAGGGGGACGGTATGTTGAAGGAAACATTGAATTTTGATAGTGAGGGATATCCTTTTGTAATGTTCTCAATGTCCCATTTGATGGCTATTGGGACTTCTATTATGATTATGGTGCTTTTTTACCTGGCTCGAGACCGGATTATAGCTCATGGAAGACAGTTGATCAGACACCTATTGATTGCATTGCTTATATTCGGAGAGGTGTCATTTCAGTATTGGTATTTCATCAATGACCGCTGGGATACCGCCATAAATCTTCCTTTTCAGCTTTGCTCTCTGTCACTCTATTTGTGCACTTTCATGCTGCTGACGAGAAGCTATCGAATCTTTGAAATCAGTTTTTTTGTGAGCATGACAGGTGCTTTCGTTGCTATTTTAACACCGGAATTATTCTATGGTTTTCCTCACTTTCGCTATTTCCAGTTTTTCATAGCACATATTGCGATCATCCTTTCCTGCTTATATATGGTATGGATTGAAGGATATAGAGCCACCTACTCATCTGTCTTAAAGTCGCTTGCGGCTCTGAATATCATCGCATTCTTTGTTTTTTTAATTAATATAGCTATAGATGCAAATTATATGTTTCTTCTTCATAAGCCTGTAAATGCGAGCCCTATCGACTTGCTGGGCCCTTATCCATGGTATATCCTTTCTTTGGAAGCTGTAGCGTTCATCCTGTTTTCTCTATTGTATTTGCCTTTTCATCTGTCTAAGAAAAAGGAGATGGTAAAGGAGTTTTAAAGGGCGGTACTGATACTGGTTCAATTAAAGAGCTCAAATTGCAGTAAAAGAAAGGTACTCTTTGTAGAAGAGCAGAGGAAAGAACAACTCTTTCTTATCTGCTCCGCGCTTCGACTTTTTATTTTTGCAGCAATTTTTATTTGCCATAGAGACTCTTCGTAAATCTCTTCGTTCCTTCGGGAAGAAAAGATTTTTTTTTGAAGGCTTTTTTTAAAAAGTTGTTGCTTTTAAATGTTTTCTTATCCTCCTCCTCCTAGAACGGAAATCCATTTCTTTTAAAGCAGTCATCACTATTTTCTAAGACAGCTCATAAAGTGCCGGTGAGTCAAGCTGTTAAACTCTGTATATTTTTTATTCCGAAAAATCAGTAAATAATTGTATAATATACATATATTACTTAAGCGGGGGTATTGCATTGAAAGAATGGAGAGGTGCTGCGGCTATATGCTTAAACGAAAAACAGGAAATACTTGTGGTGAGAGGAATGGGAACAGATATATGGAGTGTGCCCTCTGGAGGAATTGAAGCAGGTGAATCGCCTGAAGAGTGCTGTATCCGTGAGGTAAAGGAAGAAACAGGCTGCGAAGTAGAAATTGTAAGAGAGTTAAAGGTCAAACAAACAGAAATCAAAGGCATTGCCGTTACGACTTATTATTTTCTTGTGGATATAACTGGCGGTAAATTAGAGGTCGATGATCCTGATCTCAATATAGAAGAAGCCTGCTGGAAATCATTCGAAGAGTTCGAAAGTCTGCCACAGATGTATGCTGAGGATCTGCCTTTGTTCAAGAGTGTCTCACACTCTTTCAATACAATTACATAACTATCCTGGAAGCCTCATTGAGGGCTTCTTTTTTAAGTTGCAATTCTTACGACCCGTAAACTGAATAGAATTAAGGAAAATTTATGAGAAACTGTAACCATTTTCAGTTAACGAACGACTAATGTGCAGGACGCCAGGGGGGATGGAATTGAAGGAGCCAGACTTAAACGAATTATACGAATCCTGCTTCTATGATGTTTACCACTATTTATTGTATTTCACAAATAGCCATACAGATGCAGAAGATTTGACTCAGGAAACGTTTATCAAGGTTTTTAAGAGCTATAATCGTTTTGAGCACCGTTCATCGATTAATACGTGGATTCTTTCCATCGCAAGAAGAACAGCGGTTGATCATTACAGAAAAAGAAAAATAATTTCCGTATTGCCAGAAATTATTGCGGGTCTGGAAAAAAGCAACCGGTGGAATCCTGATAAAGAATTGGAGCGGATGGATGATTGGCAAACTTTGCAAAAATCGTTATCAACTTTAAAACCTGATTTTCGGAATGTAGTTATTTTGAGAGGGCTGAAAGAGTATTCGGTTAAAGAAACGGCAGAAATACTGAGTTGGAAAGAGTCCAAGGTGAAAGTTTATTTTCACCGGGCTATCAAACATTTAAAGAAACAATTGTCAGAATCCAATGAAGGAGTGGTGATATTACATGAAAAAAAGAGAGGTTGATCATTTCCTTCAGCCTTTAAAAAATAGGCCTGACTCCAATCCTCGTAAAGGATTTCAAGAGGAACTTCATCATCGGCTGATCAGCGGACAATTGAAAGCACAGAAAACTAGACATCATTCTTTGCTGCCCAATTTGGCGGCTGCCCTTCTATTAGTGGTGGCTGCAGTGTTTATTAGCAGAGAAATTATCCTGTCAGACCAGCAGCCGGATTTAACTGCAGCCACGGATAATCAAGACGTGCCAATCTCTGAAAGCATAGCAGACATAACGGAAAAAGAAGCAGTAGAACTGATCGGAACGGCTTTTGCTCACTACTCTATTGTCGTGAATGGCGGAGGTCCGAATATGGGTGATGTATTTAAATACGACGGAATGGAATATCGCTATATGGGAGACGACTTCCAATCAAAAGGTGAAGTACTTTCCTTCTTACAGGAAAAATATTCAGAGGAAATTTCATCAGCGATCTTTGCAGAAATTCCCTTTAGAATGGTGAATGATAAGCTCGCACAGCCTAATAAATTGATCAGCGGCGACCTGCTTTGGGCGGATGGTGAAATACTGAGCTATAAAAAAGACGGACAGAAAGCCCGGAGAATTGAATACAAAGTTCAACGAGAGAACAGTGAAAACTTTTCAATATTTGAACTGACACTTCGTTATGAAGATGGGTGGAAACTGGATGAAAAGCTGCCATTTTCTTATGGAGATAATCTGGGAAGCTCAAATGAACAAGGTACGGAGATTCCCTATGATTCGTTTTCATTAACAGAATCCGAGCAAGCGATTTATGATTATTTCTCGGCTGATTTTAATGAAGAACACCTTCGCAATCTTGATCCTGTCAGCATAGCAAAGCTTTATGTGCAAGCAGGGCTCGAAAATAACCATGAGGCAGAATATGCATTATTCACAGACAGGGAAGAGTATGTTAGATGGACTAAGGAAGAACATTTAGAAATATCGCTTAAAGAGGAAGTTTCTCAAAAAGAACTTCTCAACATCTTTAATGGTATACAAAACGGGAAGTTCATAGAAAAAAATAAAAATCACGGTTATGTCGAGTTCAACAACAATGGCTTGAAGGGCTTTCAGATGGTGAAAGATAAAGATGGAATATGGAATGTAGGATTCATGCCGATTCAATAATGCAAGGACCGGTCATAACTTGGCCGGTCCTTAACAATTATTAAGGAAAAAACTAGTAAGTGCTTCTTCAAAACTACCTATTTCAGTAGTAAGAACACTTAGTTACTGCAATAATAAAGCAAGCAGGACTATTATCAAATTTAGTAAAACCGAAAGAAATATATGGTAAAATAAAATAGAATTCTTATCTAGTTGAATGGGAACCAGTATTCTAAGCGATAATGCTCAGTACGAATTAGGTGTAAACATTATATTCCTTAAGAAAACGGTGTTTATGTTAAAGAGTATCTGGTTACTATCCATGCCTATTCGAAGTGGATGGGTACATGAAGCGGCCTAAGGATACCGCGGCTTAATCATAAAAATAGAGTTGCAGAAAGAAACATTACTTAAATATAATAGATAGGAAGATATATCCACATTTCCATTTTCACATCATATAGGCAAAAGCATAATTAGGGAGGGGGCTATTGAGTGAGCATTGAGAGTTTGACGCTGCTATCTTCAATACTGGTTATCAGTATTTCAATCTATCTTTTATTAAAGTACAGTCACCTCTTTAAAGAGACAAAGGCTGTCGTACTATATTCTTTTTCAGCATCCGTTATTACATGGGGAGTCATCTTCCTTTTGGCAGTTGAATATGGTCTGGGTGCAAATATAAGCAAGCCAGGCATGTCCATCCTGTTAATCAGCCTGTTTTCATTTACTATCCTGGCGTTCAGTCTTGTTTTTTATAACCTGAAAAATATAGAACAGGACAAAAATTCCTTAGGTTATTTCATAAGCAGTATCGTTGCGGGGGTTTTCCTGGTAGCCATTCAATGCAGTCTCTACCTGGAATTTACTGGTTTTGATACATATATCTTGAATAACACTCTTCTGTTCGCGGTACTTCATACCGTTATAACTTTATTTCTGCTTACCAGGGTGCTGCAGCAGGTCAGATTCGATCAGCTGCATTCGCCTGCAAAAGTTAAAAACGTATCTCTGGTGATCATCTCAATAATATGCGGCCATTCTTTATTTGGTTCTTTTATTACCGTTATAGAGGCATTCAGCTTGACGGTAAACTATGACTTGTTCAATGTAGAATATGTAAGTGCGATCCTGTTGTTTGCCATAACAGTGGCGCAGGGAGAGAGGCAATACCTGGATGAAAGGGCAAAGCTTAATTATTTGGCCTATCATGATTCTCTTACAGGCCTGTATAATCGCAGCTATATGCAGGAGAGCATCTCTAAAAAAACGGGAGAGTCAAGAAGTCCATTTCATGTATTACTGTTAGACCTGGATTATTTTAAGCATATTAATGATACACACGGCCATTTTTTCGGAGATGAAGTGCTGATAAAAGTTTCCTCCTTTATAAAAAGTAAGTTAGGCCCTCTTGATCGTGCAGGACGCTTGGGAGGGGATGAGTTCGTTATTTTTTACCACGAGGAAATGAACGAATTAACAGTAGAAGAATTTTGCGAAAGCATTTTGGATTACTTATCCAATCCGCTCATTATCAATGACCGTCAAATTACAGTGACGACTTCAATTGGTGTTGCTTCATACCCTGAAAATGCGGAGACTCCTGGAGAACTCTTAGTGAAGGCAGATATCAGCATGTATAAGACGAAAGGGGATGGACGTAACTCCTACACCATTTTCAACCGCCAGTTAGAGGAAGAATTCAACAAGGACATTACCTTACAGGCTGATTTAAGCAAGGCTCTTCTTAATAAGGAATTTGAAGTCTACTATCAGCCGGTTGTCAGCCTGAAGGATAAAAAAGTCGTCGGTTTTGAAGCGCTGCTTCGGTGGAACCACCCAGAAAAAGGGATGGTCAGTCCAGGGGAATTCATACATATAGCAGAGGAAACGGGAATGATTGTCTCCATAGGGGAATGGGTGGTCCGGGAGGCTTGCAGGCAGATCCATGACTGGAATAGGCAGCTGAATCAGGAATATACCATTTCTGTCAACCTGTCACTCAAACAATTTTCGAAGAAAGATATCTTTGAAGTGCTTTGGGAAATCATCACGGATTCAGGAATATCCCCTTCACTTGTGACGATCGAGATAACGGAATCCATGGCAATGGTCAATACTGCACATACCCTTTCTCTTTTAGAAAAATTCAGAGAAAACGGAATCGGAATTTCCATAGATGATTTGGGGACAGGATACAGCTCTCTCAGCTATTTAAAGGACTTTTCAATCCAGAGTATCAAGATCGATCGTTCATTCATTAAAAGTGTCAATGAGAGCGGAAAAGATGATGCGATTGTAAAAGCCATCATGTCCATCGCCGAAAATCTTGGGATAGAAGTAGTGGCAGAAGGTGTGGAGCTTCCCCAGCAGGAACATTTTCTACTAAGGGAGCAGTGCCGTTACGCACAAGGTTATCATTATAGCAGACCTCTCAATAGCAGCGATTTGCTGAAATACCTCGAAGGAAACAGCCTTGTACTTACATCTGATCCTGCACTGACTTCGTAGAAATGCACGAGAGAGATGGAAACAGGATAAAGTAGTAATTTGCTTTTGTAATCTGCCAATGTCTTAGACAGAGAGGTCTTTTCTCGCTGCGCGGAGAGAACTTCGCTTAACTTTTATGCTCCCCATTATAATGCGGGATTTCAAGCGAAGTTAACCAAAAGAGACTTATTATAAATGACTTGGACAAACGAAAAAAATAAATGTACTTTTGGCCCGTTAGATTCGGGCTTTTTTTTTATTTTCAGAAAACACTTCTTGTTTTGTGTAGTAATTTAAATTACTATTTAAAGTAAATAAGTAAAGAGGGTGTTAACTATGAAAACCAATTACTATGTTGAAACCGAAAGCCCATTCGATTTTGATGCTTTCCAAAAACAGTTTGAAGAGAAGCTGAATGAATTTAATGAAACTGACAATGTCTTTACCCTTAAGAGGATATTAGAGGAGATTAATGAATTGCGGTTTGAATATGAGGGAACTCAAAATCTTATCACTCTCCGCCATGTACAGGATTTTAATGATAGAGAAACATCTTCAGCCTGCCAGGAATTTATGTCAAGGGATACCGGTTATCAAAATTTAGTGACCCGGTATTATCAGGCTCTTCTTCTTTGTCCGCAGAAAGAGAAAATTGAAGAGAACTGGGGAAAAAAGATTTTCAGGCTTGCCGGATTGAAAGTTAACTCTTATCGGAAAGAGATTGAAAGAGAGATCGATCTTGAAGTTAAGCTTATGGAAGAGTACTCAACATTACTTGGTACGGCTGAAGTGGAATTTCAGGGAGAACACTTGCCATTATCCGCTCTGGGAAAGTATATGGCTAGTCCAGACAGGATGATAAGAAAACAGGCATGGGAAGCCAGAACAGAATTTTTTGAAAAGAATGGAGGTAAGTTTGATGACATTTTAGATAAGTTAATCACTGTGAGAAATGAAATCTCTCTTAAGTTAGGAAGAAAGAACTTCGTAGAAGTCGGATACGAACGGATGAACAGGACGGATTTTACACCCTTTGATTTAGAGAATTATAGAAAACAAATCAGGAAATATGGAGTTGGGTTTGCTTTCTCTTTGAGAGAGAGGCAAAAGTCCAGTCTGGGTGTTGAAAGATTAAAGTATTACGATGACAAAATAATGTTTAAGGAGGGCCCGCCCTCAATAAAGGTTAGTGAGAAGCAGTTCAGGGAAGGAATGCATAATTTGTTAAGAGATCTATCTGAAGAAACAAAAATATTTTCAAATGCTCTTTTCCAAGAGGGTCATTATGATTTCTATCCCAGAAAAGGCAAGAAGGGCGGGGGATATGCAACCTACCTGGGAAAAGAAAGAAAGCCGTTCATTTTTGCAAATCTTACAGGTACTTCAAATGATGTACGTGTCTTCACTCATGAAGCCGGGCACGCCTTTCAATTTTTTATGAGCAGCAGTATGAACTGTCCAGAATATATCATTCCAGTAGATTCTGCAGAGATTTTTGCTTTTGCAATGGAACGCTTTGCGTGGCCGTGGCTTGATCAATTTTTTAAAGAGGACACCTGGAAATATAAATACTCCCACATGGCTGAAGCCTTTATGTATATGCCGCTAGCCAATGCCGTGGATGAATTTGAACATTTCCTGTATGAAAAACCGCAAGCTTCTATAAGAGAAAGAAGGGAAAAGTGGAGAAAACTAGAGAAGAGCTACATGCCTGAATTAGATTATGACGGAAATAAGTATCTGGAGGATGGCGGGAGTTTTCACAGCATCGCTCACATATTTTTTAGTCCTTTTTATTTTATAGACTATGACCTGGCCCATACAGTGGCAGTGCAATTGATGAAAATGGCCCAAAAAGAACCAGCGGCTGCTTGGGAAAACTATCTTGAGATGTGTAAAGCTGGTGGAAGCAGGACACTGAAGGAGCATTGTCAGGCTGCAGGGCTGATAAGCCCTTTTGAAAAAGAGGCAATAACCGGTATAATCGAGTTCGCTGAAGAGTGGATAAATGGAAATCATAAATTGGAGAGTAAGAAAAAAAGTAAGAAAACATGAAATCCAATGAATGTGAGAATCCCTATTTTATTTCACTCTATGATAAAAGGGAAGCAAATGCTTCCCTTTAGGATCTAAAGAAGTTCTTTCACGGCTTTTTCAAGAGAGCCGAGTGTGTTGATGTCAGGGAGCTGGATTCCCAGCTGGATGATTTTCTGGGCCACATCAGGAAGAATTCCCGTAATGATTACCTTGATTCCGAGTAATTTTAAGGCCTCTGCAATTTTTACGACTTCAGAAGCCACCATATCATCCATCATCGTGACGCCTGAAAGGTCAATGATTAAATGTGAGAGCCGGTATTGGGAAGCCTTAGTTAAGGTTTTTTCAAGAATGATCTGTGCCCTTTCTCCATCAATATCACCAATCAGAGGCAATATTGCAACACTTTCAAAGATTTTAACAACGGGAGAAGAAATACGGAGGAATTCTTCCTTTGTATTCTTCAAAATATTTTCATGATATTTAACGTAACTCAAACCGAATATCAAAATGGCATCGTCTAGTAATGGATCTATAATGGATGCTGCATCGAAAACGGTTTCAAGAGATAAATCATTTTCCAAGGCTATTTCACGGATATACTTCCAGATATATTTTCTATACAATTTAGAAGTGCTGAGAGTGCTCTTCATCGGTGCATTGGATTTGATAGCAGCCTGTCCGGCGAATTCAGCCCAGTGAGCAATGTCTTCCTTCAATGTATCTGGATTATCATGCTGCAGTGCTTGAGAAAGAAGGTGAATGAACTTTGCCCGGCCTTCAAGCAGTTCTTGTACGATAGATTCATCAAGATCTAACTCTTGATAAGGCTTTATATCTGTAATTTCTCTAGCGATGTTATATTTATTCTCAATTAATTTTTCAGATAATAACGCTAATTGATCCATGTCTTTACCCCATTAGTATTTAAGTAATAAGATTCCTAGTTAATAGTACATAAGAATCCAAGTACATTCAAATGAAATGCCTTATATAAAGGGAAGCCCTTATTAAAATAGGGGAAATACTGTACCTGTTCAGGATGCAGGTTAGAGGAAGGGGAATTATAGTCTGTTCCTAACGAAAAGAACCTCATTAAGAAATTCCTCCAGGGGGAATTGTAAGCTCCGGAAAGGATTACAGGAACGATTACTAAAAAGGGCATTTGGTCCTGGTTCGCCTAAGGGTCCAGGACCAATGATATTAGAGAACCTCAGTCTTGTCTTCCCGAGGGCGGTCCAGTTTCATTCGCTCCAATTCCAATTTCATCATTTCAGTTTCCATGACAAAGTTCTCTTGTTTCAGTTTTTCTAACTTAAGTTCATCTTTTAATAAGGCCTGCTTGTACTTATAGCTTTTTTGAAAATGATCGCTAATGATGGCTATAATCGGGATGGAAAAAATCATGACAACAGCGATGGTGCCTGTCATAATACCCCTCCTTACAATAAGATTATTGTTGAATGTATTTTCTATTATATAGTTATTTTATCTGAATTAATAGATTATTATCTCGGCCTGGGGACTGTGTTTTGAAGAGGCGGAGGTCCTGAATTTATCTTACAAAGGTTATATAAAATAGCATCAAAGTTTACAAAAAAGCCTAAAAAATGAAAATAAATAATAGCCTAATGCATTCCTTGTAATGTTATACGAACGACATGCTAAAAAAGTTTCGCAGATTTTCGAATAACTTCTATTCCAAGCAATAAGAAGTCTCTTTAAAGCGCTCTTCTCACTATATTTGTGGCTGAATCAAAGTAGTGACATTTACAATCCACCCGGTTGACAGCCCGAGACCGGCGCCCGCTTGAAGCTGAAATCCACTGCTTTTAACGCTAAATCTTTTAGTAAAAAAGCCGTTAAAAAAGGATATTCGATTGTATCTATAGAAATATTAAATGCTTCTGAAATTAAAAGCTTCTCTAATAAGGCAGAAATTGTCAGTAAATAGGACAGAAATGGAATGGTGTATGACATGACAAGAGGAAAAATAATTTTGTTAAATGGAGTATCTAGTTCTGGAAAAAGCACTTTAGCACAAAAGATAATAGAAAAACTGCCCGATTATTTTCATCTTTCCATTGATGATTATGACTGTATTATCGAAAAGATGGAAGACCGTGAGAACCAAAGGTTGATCCCTGTTCCGACTGAGTGTTTTTTTCATAGAACTATGTCAATGTTTTCCGATAATGGAATAAACCTTGTTGTAGATCAAATTCTTTTTAATGAAGAAACACAAGAAGACTGTTATCAAACGTTAAAGGATTATCCAGTATTGTTTGTCGGGGTGCATTGTCCTGCAATTGAGCTGGAAAGAAGGGAAATGACCAGGCGAGACAGGCCGCTTGGACAAGCGTGCGGCCAACTATCCTATGTTCATCAGCAACAAGAGGAGTACGACATTGAGATTGACACAAACAATGATGATTTGGAGAAAGCCGTTCAGTTAATCAAAGAGAGAATGGAAAATTTGGGTGAAGCTACTGGCTGGAAAAACTCAGTGGAAGAATATTTTAATCAGAAGATTGAGAAATGCCAATCCTAAGAGAGGCACTTTTCCATTATTTAAAAGAAGCAGTCCTTCTTAGGCCTTGCTGAGTAGAACTGCTTAACTCATAGACAATTATATTTCTCTTTTCATTATAAATGGGTTGCGACATTGGCATACTTTAAGTAGTATAGAAAAGTAGAAAAAGGCAAGTATTTTGAAATGAGGGTTTACAATGGAAAAAGTTTCTATATATGGATTAACAATAGATCAATTGACGTCTTGGATTGTTGAAAAGGGCGAAAAGAAATTCCGTGCTTCTCAGATTTGGGACTGGCTATATAAAAAGCGCGTAACAAGCTTCTCTGATATGAAAAATATCGGCGGGCAGCTGACTGCCTTGCTGGAAGAGAATTTTCACCTAGGTACGCTTCAGCAGGAAATCAAACAGGAATCTAAAGACGGCACAATCAAGTTCCTGTTCAAGCTGGAAGATGGAAACCTGATAGAGACGGTTTTAATGAAGTTTAATTATGGATACTCCGTTTGTGTTACAACCCAAGTCGGCTGTAATATAGGTTGTTCTTTTTGTGCGAGCGGTCTGCTGAGAAAAAATCGGGATCTATCAAGCGGGGAAATCGTCGAGCAGATCATGAATGTCCAGCATCACCTTGACGCAAAAGGAAACGATGACAGGGTCAGCCATATCGTTGTGATGGGAATCGGCGAACCCTTTGATAATTATAATAATTTGATGGACTTCCTTCGTGTAGTGAATGATCAAAAAGGATTATCAATTGGAGCCAGACATATCACAGTGTCAACAAGCGGTCTCGCTAATAGAATCTATGATTGGGCAGATGAAAATATCCAAGTCAATTTGGCAGTATCTTTGCACGCGCCAAATAATGAACTCAGGTCCAGAATCATGAAAATCAATAAAGCTTATCCGCTTGAAAAGCTGATGCCGGCTATTGATTATTATTTGGAGAAGACAAACAGAAGAATTACTTTTGAGTACATTCTGTTGAAGGATGTTAATGATCATAAAGAAGAAGCTCTCCAGCTTGCGAAGCTTCTGAAAAGCAAAAAACATCTTTCTTACGTGAATTTAATTCCTTATAATCCAGTTGATGAACACGGCCAATACCAGCGCAGTACCAAAGAAGCCATTGTAGAATTCTATGGTACACTAATGGATCAGGGAATTAACTGTGGTGTCCGTACTGAACACGGAACAGATATCGATGCAGCATGCGGACAGCTGCGAAGTAAGCAGATTAAGAAAGATCAAGACAGAGTGCGTTCTTGACAGAGATTATACACTTTAAAGAGCCAACAGCTTAAGCTGCTGGCTCTTTTTAGTTATATGAACAAGTGCAAAGCGATGAAGAAGATGTATCCAGGCCGGCTTAATGAGGACATGAACTAGTGGAAAAGGAGAAGGAGAAGGAGATGTATCCAAGCAGACAATATGAGGGCATGAATATGTGAAAAAGGAGAATAAGATGAACCCAAGCTGGATCTTAAAACAGAATTCCAGCACATATTGAAAAAGCTGTGTTTCTGCACAGAAACCTTCCTGAAAACTCATAACTGATTAACTCTGAATTAGAAGGTTGTAAGAGCATGTTTTCAAGTAAAAAACAAAATATTCCCCATAAACAGAAAGTTACATTATAATGTCTTTATATAATTGGGTCTTTTGCATATAAAAGTTTAGGCTTTGTAAAACTATTACTGTTAATGACGCTCCATAATGTCCTGAAACTGACGGCTCATTTTGTCCTGAACTTGACGGATTTATTGCCTATTAAAGATACAGAAGGGAGGCTTGTGAGGCCTCCCCAAAACATCTATAAATCTACCTCATAGGTTTCATTTTGCTTCAAATAAAAACGGACTTCGTGACTGCCGGTGATAATGTACCAATCTCTGCCGAGCTCAAGCCTGCATGACAACACCTTTCCATAACCAAGATTCAGCTCGAACCATTCGCCACACCTCAGTTTGTAACCNTGTTAATGACGCTCCATAATGTCCTGAAACTGACGGCTCATTTTGTCCTGAACTTGACGGATTTATTGCCTATTAAAGATACAGAAGGGAGGCTTGTGAGGCCTCCCCAAAACATCTATAAATCTACCTCATAGGTTTCATTTTGCTTCAAATAAAAACGGACTTCGTGACTGCCGGTGATAATGTACCAATCTCTGCCGAGCTCAAGCCTGCATGACAACACCTTTCCATAACCAAGATTCAGCTCGAACCATTCGCCACACCTCAGTTTGTAACCTTTTTGATCTCCCCAATTAACAATCCAACAATCAAGTGTCTCATCAAAGTACATACTCTTCCAACGGCTTTTCTTCATGCAAGTTCTCCTTCAATCACCTTCTTGACCATACGGTCATCAATGATTCTTGAGCCGTTTTGAGCTGCGAACAGAAGACAATGTGTCGCCAGTTTATTGATCAGTCGTGATGCACCACTTGAATAGCTGAAAATCTCATCCAGGGCTAGATCACTAAAAATATCTCGTTCAACACCTGCATAGCTTAAATGCTTATTCATATATTGCTCTGTTTCTGCTCTGTCAAGATGATCAAGCTTAAACTGGATATCAATGCGCTGACGGATTGCTGCGAAGGACTGAAGCTGAAGGCGATCCCAAAGCTCAGTCTGTCCCACCATAATCAATGCCATGGGACTTTGCGCATCCATACGGAAATTTAAAAGGAAACGTACTTCCTCTAACATTTCACGATCAAGCAGATGGGCTTCATCGACCACAACCACAGGCGTTATCTTGTGAATGCCTTTCATCAATTCGATTTCACGATGTAATTGGCGCTTGGCATCACCTCTGTAGAACTTTGCTTCGAGGCCCAACTGTTCTAACATTCCTTTATAGAAGTGACGTGGTGTCAACTTAGAATCTGATAAATAGATCAGCTTGAAATGAGATGGATCTAGTTGATCTGTAAATCTGCGAATAGCTGTCGTTTTTCCAAGCCCACACTCACCAGTCATGATAGCGAAAAGCTGACGTTCTGCGGCATAGTTCAGTCGTCCAATAATCTCTTCGAGCTGAGTAGATTCATATAGTTCAGTCGTTGGAATGCTGCGAGAAAATGGCGTATGGCGCATCTCAAAGAAGGACTCAAACATGACTCGTTCCCCCTTTGTTGATATGACGGAAACTCACGGCTGGGACAGAAGGTGTAATGGCGGCAGCCTTTCTTGCCTGGTTAGGTTTTTTAGCTCCCTGAAGAAGTCTTGAAGAACCGGCAGGTTCCTTTATCATCTTCTCCGGAAGAGATGGTCTTTTTCCTGTTCTCTCTGAAATCACCATTCTTTTTGCTTTCCAACTATCAAAACCCGGATAATCTACGGTTAATTCAGTAGTGTCTTTAGGGTCATAGGTAATTTCAACTTTACATCCAACGAAATTGATACCCACTTCATATTTTTCATCCTGAAAACTGATGCAGCCGGCTTTATCGACTTTCCTTGTTTCTGAATGCAGGAATGCGTGAGCGAGCTCTTCTGCAGAAACGTGGCGAATGGGCGTACCTTCACTGCGATAAGCTTCTAATGGTGTGATGTTTTTCTCTAAAGCTGAGTGCGGCTTATGAAGATAACGCTCATCAAGCCATACACCTAACCATTGATTTAACGCTTCAATTGTTTGAGGGTTTTCTAGTTTCACCTCGTTTAAAAACTCTTCGAATGTTCGATTAAAACGTTCTACTTTACCAGTCGATTCAGGCGAGTAAGGACGGGCATATAGAAGCCGTGTCCCTAACTTGGAACAGGTTCTGGCCATCCATTTCGTCCGGTACTGCTTACCGTTATCAAAGTAAACACTTTCAGGAACCCCATGCTTTCTGACAGCTTCACGAAAAGCATCTTCAACACAACGAGCATCAAGCATAGGATAGAATGCCACGTGAAGAGGAAATCGAGTCGCGTCGTCTAAAAAAGCTACCATATATACCTGTTTTTTCGTACCGTTCGGTCCAATCGGTAAATAAGGTCCATATTTAATATCAGAGTGCCATAAGGCATTACGACAACGCTTCTGAAAACGTCGGGCTGCTCCAGATGTTTCATGATACATCTTCATTTGCCGTGAACTATAACCACGTTTTGCGAGACGCTCCTGCAGTGTTGATCGTTTCAGTACACCTTTTTCTACAAGGCCATCCCACTCGAGGATTTGAATAATGGAGGCAATACTCCTACTTGGCACTTCACGTCTCAGTAAAATAGCCTGTTCAAGCACTTGATCCTGTAATTCTTCTGGAACTGAACGATAAGGTTTTTGTTTTAGACCCTCAAAGCCTTTTTCTTTAAACTGCGAGATATAGCGTCGAATGGTGCGTTCTGAAAGTCCGTGCCTCAGACAGATTTGCTTGATGAGTCTTCCTCGCTCCTGCTTATCCAATTCTTCATCTAATAACGGCGCAATCATTTGAAAGCGATTCGTCGCCTTTTCATCTGCTTTAGTTCTATCCATTGTTAACACTCCTTTTTTCTTGATAATTGAAGTGTAAATCATGGATAAGCGGACAAAAACGCAGAACGGGTATGTATCCAAAAATGATGATTTGCAACTGGATGGACAATTTCCCCCAGCCATCCACTTGCTGTGCCAAACCATTGTCCAATTCGTTTATGTACAGGCAACAGGCGACTGGACAGGTCGACCGTTGGGGTCTCATTCTGATCAAATTGAATTAGTAAGGATTGAAGAATAAACAACCAGTAATCAATCAAAGTAGAAAACCATTTCCTCCACCTGTAAATCGTAGATTCATCTGCTGCCACCGTCAGGTGGGCTGTTTGGAAAATGGTTTCCTCGATGACATCTGCAGCGTATCGTTTATATGGGATCATTAAGTCAGGAAGCTCGTGGTGAATCTTGTTGCACTGCTGGCAACGCAGCCTCCTGATGATAAACGTTCTGGCCATGCCTCTCTCATCTTTTAACTTTCTCTCCCTTGAACCAATGACCTTGAAGTCCTGATGATTACAACAGGGACAAGGAACCTTTTCTGCACATTTAATAAAAAACGCTTTTATCGGCGGATTCCACTATGATATAATCATTTACAACAATCATATTGTTTGAGGGACGTCTCCCTTGAACCAATGACCTTGAAGTCCTGATGATTACAACAGGGACAAGGAACCTTTTCTGCACATTTAATAAAAAACGCTTTTATCGGCGGATTCCACTATGATATAATCATTTACAACAATCATATTGTTTGAGGGACGTCTTCCGTCGCGCCACTGGTAATGGCCGGCATAATGGAAGGCGTCTTTTCCTTTCTTCAGGGTGATTAAGGACATTATATCCGTCAATCCCCGGACAAACAATACCGTCAACATATGGACGTTTTTAGACAGCATTAACATATTACTATATTTACTATGTATCAAACTTATACTGCGTGATTGATTATTATAGCTTTTTTTGGTAGATGGTGGTGGAGCTGTCATGGAAGCTTTTCTGAAAAATTGTTGCTATTGAAGGCTATTTTATCCATATCCGTCTTTTCGTAGTAGGATTGGAGCGGAAATCTATTACAATTAAGAAAGCCGCAATCTTTGCGCAAACAACCATTGAATATGAAGTATGGAGGTAGATATCAATGAAAACAATCGGGTTAATAGGCGGAATGAGCTGGGAATCCTCATCAGAATACTATAGGCATATAAATGAAACGGTCAAAGCTCAATTAGGAGGGCTTCACTCTGCTAAATGCATTCTCTATAGTGTGGATTTTGAAGAAATTGAAAGGTATCAGGCGCAGGGTGAATGGGAAAAAGCAGCTTGCATTTTAAAAGAAGCGGCAGAGTCTCTCGAGAAGGCAGGGGCTGACTTTCTCATCCTATGTACCAATACGATGCACAAGGTTTTTGAGGATATCTCAGACAGCGTCAATATTCCCTTTCTGCATATTGCGGACGCAGCTTCATCCCAAATAAGAAATGAAGGATTCGACACAGTCGGACTTCTTGGCACACGCTATACAATGGAGCAGGATTTTTACAGAGACCGCATGCTGGTAAATGGGGTTAATGTGATTGTACCCGGAAGAGAGGACAGAGAAAGAATTAATACTATTATATTTGAAGAATTATGTGTTGGTGAAATTAAGGATTCATCAAGGGACTTTTTCCAAAAGGTGATGAATGAGCTAAATAGAAATGGAACTGAAGGAATCGTTTTGGGATGTACAGAGATTGGGCTTCTCATCAAAGATGACGAGTGGGAGGTCCCTATCTATGATACTGCTGCCATTCATGCGGAAGCGGCTGTCAAAAAAGCTTTACAGGATTAAGCAGAATCGTGCACCTGGTACAAATAGGCTGTTTTATACCAGGTACCCTAATCATCTTAGATTCTGCCTATTAACTTTGGGTCCCTTGAAATGCCGGAGTGTCCCGGAATCCAGTTCGCAGGTATGCCTTGACCTGTTTCACGTCCATATTGTATACCTTGTAGAAGCCTTAAGATTTCATAAACATTGCGGCCTACTTCCATTGGATTGACAAGTTTAGTAACTATGATTCCTTCGGGGTCGATAATGATGGTTGCTCTTAAAGCCGCCCCGCTTTTCACATTCAAAACCCGATATGCCCGTGATATCTCTTGTGTTCTATCACTTACGAGAGGATACATTACTTTTGAAAGTGAAGGCGAAACTTCACTGAACACCTTATGGGCATATACACTGTCGGTGCTGATAGCAAGCACTTCAGCGTTTAAAGATTGAAATTCAGGGTAGATAGCAGCGACCGCTGCTAGTTCAGTAGGTCATACAAATGTAAAATCACTTCCGTAAAAAAACAGGATCACCCATTTTCCCCGGAGTTGATTCAACGAAATATTCTTAATTGATTTATCGGAATTAAAGAAAGCCTCTGCTGAAAACAATGGTGCAGGGTCTGATGTCTGTGCACAAAAATACCGATCTTCATTGTGATTTCTGCTGTGGTCCATTTCCTCACCTCTTTTCTATAAGTTAGATGATGTTAATATACTATTCAAGAAGGATTTTTTTAGAATAGATGGATCATTGAGAACAAAGTCAGAACAAGCGGGTTAGAACTGATCAATAGGTGACTTTTAATTCAGTTTTTTAAAATATATTGGTAAAAGTGAAACTTTTTAATGGTAAGTTTCGTTATGTTATAAGGGGTGGTTTTGGTTCCAACACCCTTAGAAATAATTAAGATTGAGCGTGAAACCAAATGAATGTATATATGCTAATCGCTGTTTGTCTCCTTTCATACGGGTTTGGAGGCCTGAATGGAGCTTATTATTTAACCGGATATTATATTAAAGACGACATCCGCCGCTATGGAAGCGGAAATGTCGGAGCTACAAATGCAGGAAGAATACTTGGAAAGAAAGGTTTTATATTGACGGTCATCTTGGATGTATCAAAAGTAATGGCAGCGATGACGATTGCTTTTTGGATCACCGAAAATGATGTCATTTCCATGTCCCTGAGTGCGTTTTTCCTGCTTATTGGACATATCTTTCCTCTGCAGCTTGGATTCAGGGGTGGAAAAGGGGTAGTTGTCTTTTTGGCAAACTCTCTTTTTTTGGTCCCGCTCAGCATTCTTATATGTGGAATGATTATGGGGATCAGCTTTTTTTTGTTAAAGGACTACAAGAAGGCAGGTTTTCTATCAATGCTGTCTATACCCGTATCTGCTTTTCTGCTAAGTGCTCCATCCCAATATTCGACAGCTTTACTGATTATGCTTTTTATAGTCTTGCTAGTACATAAAAAATCACCATTGCCGCAACTTCATAACCAGCACCATTAGGAGGTCTGAGAATGAAAACTGATTCTCTTCACTTTAAGATAGCAAACGACATAGAAGAATTTAACCAGATTCATAGAATGAATTATGAAACTTTTGTAAATAAAATTCCGCAGCATGAAAGAAACCCGGAACGGATGCTCGTTGACCGTTTTCATAACGAAAATACATATATTATAGCAAAAAAAGGGAGTGAGCTGATTGGGATGATTGCGGTCAGGGGGAATAGACCTTTCTCTTTGGATCAAAAACTTCCTAATATCCATACATATTTGCCAGAAGGGGGGAGCCCCTGTGAAATTCGCTTACTCTCTGTACACAAGGATTACCGCAGCAGTATCGTGTTTTATAAACTGGTAGAGAGAGCGGTATCTCACTGTTTGAGGAATGGATATAACCTTGCTCTTATTTCCGGAACTGTGAGGCAGCTCAAATTATATAAACGAATAGGCTTTGAAACATTTGGTCCTCTTACAGGTGAAAACGAAGCGCGTTTTCAGCCTATGTTTATCACTAAGGAGAATTTTGAAGGGGCAACCAAAGCATTCAGCAGGCTGATGCACAGGGAGGATTCCCAAAGGAAGGTAATGAATTTCCTTCCCGGACCTGTGCCTGTGAAAAAAGAAGTAGAAATAGCATTTTCTAAGGAAGCAGTCTCCCATAGATCGACGGATTTTATGAACCAGATCAGTGACGTGAAAAGCAGGCTGAAGGAAATGACGGGTGCGCCAAATGTTCAAGTGCTAGTCGGGACGGGCACTCTGTCTAATGATCTTGTTGCCGCTCAATTGCATCGCCAGGGGGGCAGGGGTTTAATTCTTGCGAATGGGGAATTTGGCTTGCGTCTCGTTGACCATGCCCGTCGGATGGACCTTCACTATGATGTGATAGCCAAAGGCTGGATTGAAGAGATTACTTTGGAGGAAGTAGATGAGTTCCTTCATTATGAGCCTGATATCAGGTGGTTATGGTTGGTGCATTGTGAAACCTCAACAGGATATCTGTTCGATTTGGAAGGGTTTAAACGGCTCTGCAATAAACATGGGGTCAATTTATGTGTGGATGCTTGCAGTTCAGCTGGAAGCACACCGTTGAATTTAAACGGCGTTTTTATGGCAACTACTGTAAGCGGGAAAGCTTTTGGTTCCTACCCTGGACTGGCGGTAGTCTTTCACCGCGAAGAGGTAGAGGCGGATAATTCTTTGCCGCGTTATTTAGATCTCGGTATGTATCAAGAGAATAATAGTGTTCCTTATACGCATTCTTCTAACCTCGTAGCGGCCTTTCATACTGCCTTATTGGAAATGGACCCTTATAGCAAGGCCAGGCTGAATTATGAAGTAAGGCGGACGTTAGAGAGGTCGGGTATTTCTTGCCTTGGAGATGGCACCTATTCTCCGGGGATCATTACCATTCCTTTGCCGGAGGATATCTCATCAAGAGGGTTTGGTGATAATCTCAAAAAGAAAAAAATTCTTATCAGCTATGAAAGTGACTATTTACTTAAAAGAAATTGGGTTCAAATCGCATTAATGGGCGAATATAAATTAAACGAAGTGATGATGGCTTTGGATAAATTTAAAGAAGATTATAAGGAACAAACAGCCAGTGAGGCAGCGGTCCTGTGAAAATTCCGCAGGTGTCTGCTGCCGGTAAGATCACTTCAATTAGACTAGTAATCATAGCTGTTATAGCAATTTGGATAAAAACGGTATTTGTTTTATTCTTAGGATTCGATTTGAAAATTACTTCAGCTGTTGAAGTTCCTTTCATCATGTTGAGCCCTATTGGGTCGCTGCTCCTCTTGTTCGGTTTCAGTTTCTATTTCACGAAAACTGTAAAACCTCTTTTCTTCTGGACAGCCTGGGCAGCCGCCAATGCCTTATTATACGGAGACTTGCTTTATTATAGATTTTATACCGATTTTGTCACTCTGCCCATCTTATTTCAGTTCGATAATGTAGGTGGATTGGGCCCGAGTACTCTTGAATTGATGAGCCCTTGGGATCTGCTGCTATTTATTGATTTATTTATACTTCCTTGGATAATGATAACAAGGACAAAAAAGGGAACTGTTATTACCGCCAAGACAAAGGGATTATACGTTGCTGCGGGAGTTGTGCTCGTATTATTTACAGTCGGTACCGGATTGTTCCGCTCACCATATCTATTTGCAGCTTCCTATGACCGTGACGGCATGGTTAAGGCTCTGGGTCCCTATAACTATCATCTGTATGATTTTGCACTTGGGGCGGTGACTCCTTTTAATCGATCACTAGCCACTAAGGCTGATGCACTGCCTCCTTTAGATTACCTTAAGAGCAAGGAAGGTGCTTCAACTGATTTATTTGGGGCTGCGAGAGGAAAAAATGTGATTCTGATTAGTATGGAATCGACTCAAAATTTTGTAATCAACCGGGATAATAATGGAGAGGAAATTACTCCATTTTTAAACGACCTGATAGAAGATAGCTTTTATTTCAGCCGTGTGTATGATCAGACAGCGCAGGGAAAGACATCCGATTCAGAATTTATGATTGATACGGGATTATACCCTCTAGCAAGCGGATCGGTATTTGTTCAAAAGCCGGAAAATACTTATTACAGCCTTCCTCACATTTTAAAGGAAAAGGACTATTATTCAACTGTTTTTCATGGTAACGAAAGAACCTTTTGGAACCGTGAAAATATGTATAGTGCTTTGGGGTATGACCGGTTTTATTCAGAACGTGACTATAAGGTTACTGAGGAAAACTCAGTGAACTATGGAATAAAAGATATTGAGTTCTTCAATCAAACAGCAGAAAAGCTTGAGGAACTTCCTCAGCCATTTTATTCAAGACTGATTACTTTAACGAATCATTTCCCATTCCTTCTTGAAGAAGAAGATAAATTTATTAAAGAAGCGGATACCGAAGTGGATGTTGTCAATCGTTATATAACCACTGTACGGTACCAGGATGAAGCAATTAAGAAGCTATTTCAGGATTTGAAAGATAAAGGACTATATGAAAATACAATGTTCGTCCTTTACGGTGACCATTATGGTATTTCCGAGAAGTTTGAAGAGGGAATTTTCGAAATGCTGGGGAAAGAGGTGTCCCCTGTCAACCATGTTTCATTACAGCAAGTGCCTTTGATTATTCACATACCTGGACAGGAAGGGGAAATAGTCAGCAGGGCAGGCGGCGAGATAGATATCCGTCCTACCATCCTTCACTTGTTGGGGATCAATACGGAAAATAAGCTCTCTTTTGGACACGTATTATTTAACAGAAATGAGGATCACCCAGTTATATTCCGTGACGGAAGTTTTGTTGCAAAAGATATTACATTCAACGATGGAGTTTGTTATGAAAACACTAGTGAAGCAATAGTACCTGCCAAATGTATCCCTTATGAGGAAACTGTCCGCCAGGAGCTTGAGCTTTCCGACGACATCATTTATGGGGATCTATTAAGGTTCTTAGAATAAGTGATATCCCCTGTAAGAGCTATTGGAGTTAGATTCATCGGAATCGGATCTCCTAATCTCAAAAGAAAAGAGAATATAGAACAGGGAAGAAACCCATATTATGCTAAAACACCTTTTGTAATAAGCAAAAGGTGTTTTAGCATACAGGAATAATATAAGTTATTAAATTGGGTCCATCCTTCAATTTAGATTCTATATAACTTGCTGTTTTCAGCCAGCGGCAACCCTGAAGTAAATGCAGTAAAGTACTATAAATTATTCTATTTCTCTACCAGAAGACATAAACTGTACAAGCTGTCTTAAAAAGGTGGAGAGGTTCCTTGAGCATCAGTATTCTTTTCAGTTATGTATTATTAGGCTTGACCTTAGCGGCCCCGATAGGCCCAGTGAATTCAGCACGACTGGATAAAGGAATTAAGAATGGATTCTGGCATGCGTGGATAGTGGGTGCAGGCTCCATGATAGCTGATGCAGTATTCATGCTGCTGGTGTATGTGGGGATGGTCCGCTTTCTCGATATTCCTGCTGTTCAAATATTTCTTTGGTTATTTGGTGGATTTGTACTGATTTACTCCGGTATAGAAAGTATGACCAGCATGAAGTCATTCTCTATAGAAAGTGTCAGGAAAAGAGACTCGCTGACCAAGTGTTTTTTTATTGGCTTTCTAATGTCCATATCGAGTCCGCTCTCAATCCTTTTCTGGCTTGGTATATATGGATCTATCCTGGCGAAAACGGCATCCGAGAATGGGACAGGAGATCTTTTGATTTACAGCAGTATGATTTTTCTTGGGCTGACTATCTGGGATATATTTGTTGCGCTGCTCACTACCTCTTTAAAAAAGTATTTTAATTCCAATATCTTAATTATTATATCGGTTCTATCAGGCCTGTCCTTGCTGTGTTTCGGCAGTTACTTTGGTTTTCAGGGCATAAAGGCCTTGTTCGGTTAAGGCTCTTTTTGTAAACTTTTCTGCTGTTTTAAAATTCACTTCAAAAGATAACTGCTTTAATCTGGTAAACCATTGAACTGCTCCTCGTTTAGAGAGAGAAAACTTATAGTACCCTTATAAAAATTCGGCTCATGGAATTTTTCCAAAAGCAACAATATAAACGAAACCAAACTTTGTTAAAGAGCACTGTGCTTGTGCTGGTGATCAATCTATTAGGCGTTCACCTTTCCCGGATTGTAGTATAATAAAGATATTCTGTAAGTAAGGGTGAATTAGGATGAAGCCGATAGGAATACTGCCTGAGAAAATTTCTCTGCTAAATGCATTAAATAGTATAGGAGAAAACATTATAATTGCGGATCTGGACTATACCGTTTGCTGGATGAATAATTATGCCGCAGGATTGATGACTGAACTTGCCCCATTGTTTGGTTTGAATTCTGCAGAAGATATGATTGGACTGAATATGAGCGCATTTCACCATACGCCTTCCCGCCAAAAAGAGGTTATGGATGAGCTTACAGAAATACACAGGGCTCGAATTTCGATTCGGGATAAATTTGCAGCTGATATTGTCGTGACCCCTATCAAAAACGAGAAAGCTTATATTGATGGTTATGTCGTTATGCTTATGGATGTAACGACACAAGCTATAGAGGAAGAAGAAAGGGAGAAACTGATCAAATCGCTGTCAGTGCCGATAATTCAAGTCTGGGAAAAGACAATTGCTTTACCGCTGATCGGACATTTTGATAATGATCGAGCGGAAAGCATGATTGCTTCTGTCTTGCATGAATGTGCGCTCAAAAAAATTGAATATGTGCTGGTAGACTTAAGCGGAATATATGAACTGGATATGAATATTAAATTTCATATACAAAAGCTTTGTGATTGTCTGAGCCTCATAGGTTCACAATGTGTAATAGCCGGTATTACCCCGGAATTTGCTTTAGCTGCAGGAGATTTATCAGGAGAACTGCCCATTTTTAGGAATGCTCATGCCGGCCTGAAATATGTCATAGAGAAGATAAATTAATTTTTTTTCGAAAGAAAGTGGTGTTTTCCTTTCATATCTTCCGCTAACCTGTTATGATAATAAGGAATTATTTTTGTTCGGTATGTAAGAAAGAAAGAGAATGAAATCTTTAATTCTGAATACCCTGAGAGCAAGGATAGTATTAATAATGTGTGAAACGCACTAGGAGGCAACAAACATGGAAAAAGGTACAGTAAAATGGTTCAACGCAGAAAAAGGTTTCGGATTCATCGAAGTTGAAGGTGGAGAAGACGTATTCGTACATTTCTCAGCTATTCAAGGCGAAGGTTTCAAATCTCTTGACGAAGGTCAAGCAGTAACATTTGACATCGAGCAAGGTCAACGCGGACCTCAAGCTGCAAACGTAAATAAAGCATAATTAGAAAACTTAGTGAAAGTCTTTCGAGCCAGCAGGCATACCTGCTGGCTTTTTTATATAGGATTTTACCTTGTGAGAAGCGGGCATATTTGAATACTGCAAATGCAAGGAGAAAAAGGGAGGAACGATAAGTTAATGAATATAAAATAAGGGGTATGAAAGTTTTTATCAGTCTCTTACCGTAAGCATTGTTGCTATTTGAGATGAATTTCGTAAGATTATGCCATTATTTACAGGAAATATATAGTGTTGCAATAAGAAATGAGCTGCTTTCCGTATAGAGGAAGTATCTTCAGCAACAATATAAGCGAAAACCGTCTAATTTAAAAAAGAAGGTGACAGTTGAAGCCCTGAAGTAATCCCGGAGACAGGCTGAAAATGGATATAACTTAGATATTTTCGTAATGTCCTTCATGTTTTACTAATCCTGATATCGGAAAAAAGTTCAAAAGGAGGTATGGGTATGGGGGAACTTTGGAATTTACTGAAGCAGGGGAATAGGTCTGCTCTTCTAGCGACGATTATTAATGCTGTAATTTCAGTTGCAAAAGGGGTGGCTTATACTCTTACAGGCAATGTTGCCATGTTTGCTGAAACGCTTCACAGTATAGGAGATTCAGCCAACCAGTTTTTTGTCTTTATTGGTTCCGCATTAAGCAAAAAGTCACCAACTCCCCGCTTTCCAAACGGGTTCGGAAGATTGGTTAACCTTGTATTGCTGGCAGCGGTGCTGATCGTGGGTATTATGGCGTATGAGACAATTATCGAGGGGTATCATCATATACTTCATCCCCAAGAGTCCAAAGGCTTCATAATAAGTATCGTTGTTTTATCACTTGCTGTCATACTTGAAGCCTTTGTATTGTTTAAAGCAATGAAAGAGACCCTCCATGAGGTCGGAATCGAGGCGAACGGCTTTGATATCATTACTAAAAGCGTTGCAAACGTCAATAAGGCTAAAGCGGCAACAAAGCTTGTATTCTTAGAGGATGCAGTTGCAACAGGAGGAGGGGTGCTGGCCCTTGCTGCCATCATCATTTCTCATTTCACGCCGTATCATCAGGCAGAAGGGATTGCTTCTATCATTATCGGCTTAATGATGTTCATCGTAGTCGGAAAGACATTTTTGGACAATGCTGCAGGGGTACTGGGAGAAGCAGATTTATCTCTGAAAAGTGTGATTGGTGATCTTGCTTTTAGTGATCCGGGAGTTAAGGATGTCCAGGAAATTGCAGTCCTGAAAGAGGGAGATGAATATCATGTTGAACTAATTGTGGAAGTAGATTCCTCCATCACTGTGGCAGAGGCCGATGATATTAAAGACCGCCTGCAAGATAGGATATTAAGAGAAAATGGGGTCACAGATGTAATTATTCAATTTGATGAAGATGATAAGCATTCGAAATGGGAAGAAAGCAAGGAAAATTAAAGCAAGTATACCAGCCGTCTTGTTTAAGGCGGCTTTTTACTGTGGGTTCCTATTAGATAAAAAGAAAATGAAAAAGCGGTCCTTCCTATGGTTTTAAATGATACAGGGGGCTGGGAGGCTGCATGAACCAGCAGTAAAATTACGCGGTTTTTTCTATATAAGATTATGCTTTAAGGTTCCCTTTGCTTAACTGAAACTTTAATGGCACGTGTAGAATAGAATTACAATTCGGAATTTGTCTTAATAAAGAAAAAGACTTATTAAAATGAGACAAGATATTGATAGTAAAAGCATTGTTTCGAAATTTTTAATTTTTTTGTAAAATATGAAACTTTCAAGTATTCTCTCTCGTATACATACTATACCCTCAAGCGGATAAGCAAAAGAGGGGAAATACATAGGGAGGGCTATAAAAATGGAGTTATTTGGTGTACTTATGATTTTGATACCTGTGCTGGTTGTTGCAGCGATAGCAGGGGTTGCATACTTTTTTTGGGTGAGGTTCCGTTATCGCACCGCGAAGTCCAATCAAGCTTTAATCATTACAGGTCCAAGATTGGGTGATCCGGAAAAAGAAACGAATATTTTTACAGACGATGAAGGACGATCCATGAAGATTATCCGTGGAGGGGGTTACCGTTTAAGAAGGTTCCAGACATCCACTCCGGTAAACCTGACATCTTTTCAGTTGAAGCTGGCTACGCCGAGGGTTTATACCAATGGAGGGGTGCCAATCGTTGCTGATGCAGTGGCAATGGTTAAGGTAGCGGATTCACTGAATGGCATAGCTAATTATGCAGAGCAATTCCTGGGAAAAGACCAAGAAGAAATTGAATCTGAAATCATTGAAGTATTGGGAAGTAACCTGCGGGCAATCCTTTCGAAGATGACTGTGGAGGATATCAACAGCGATCGAGAAAAATTTAATGCAGATGTGGCGGAAATCGCCCAGAAACAATTGGATTTGATGGGTTTCAAAATCACTTCTCTTGGATTGACAGACTTAAGGGATGCTGATGAAGAGAATGGATACTTAGAAAACCTGGGGCGCCCGAGGATAGCGGAAGTCCGGAAACTGGCTGAAATTGCAGAAGCTGAGAACGACCGCGAAACAAGAATCCACAGAGCGCAAACCGACCAGCAGACAAAAGAAGAGGAATATAAGCGGCAGATAACCATTGCTGAGAGTAAAAAAGAAAAAGATATAAAGGACGCAGCGTTCAAGGAAGAAACAGAAAGAGCACGTGCGAAATCTGAACAGTCCTATGAACTAGAGAAAGCAAAGCTGGCGAAAGAGATTAAAGAAGAGGAATTAACGCTGAAATTCCTCGAACGCGAACGTGCTGTCAAGCTGGAAGAGGAAGAAAGCAAGCTGCGTAAGACCAAGGCTGATGCAGAATACTATGAAACTACCAGAAAAGCAGAAGCGGATGCGCGCAGATCAGAAATTGACGGGGAAGCCAAAGCTAAAATCCGCAGAGAAGAAGGTTCTGCAGAAGCAGATGTCATCCGTGAACGCGGTAAAGCTGAAGCAGAATCCAGAAAATTGCTGGCTGAAGCGATGGAAAAGCACGGAGATGTCATTATTACCGAGAAACTCATCGAAATGCTGCCGTTGTTTGCTGAGAAGATTGCACAGCCGCTGAATAACATAGATTCTGTTAAGATCATTGATTCTGGAAATGGAAATGGAATCCCCTCATTCGGTAAAAGTATTACAAAAACGATGGTTGATATGCAGGAACCGTTAAAAGAAATGACAGGTATTGATGTCGGTGAATTGCTCAAGTCCTATGCCAATAGATCGAACACGAACCATTCACAGCAATATTCAGGCGGCGGAACTGCCCTTGCATCAGCGCCTGAAGATACCCCTCATGAAAGAGAGCCAGAGTCAGCAACAGAGGAAAGAGAGGAGAAATAATCATAAAGGGCGCATCCTGTATTATGGATGCGCTCTTTATAATAGTCTTGAAAACCCCTAGGCAGCCGGGGATTCCAGAGAACTTATAGCGTGGTATAAAGTACCCTCTTACTATAGAATAAGCCGCCGGTTCCCTTTCACTTCATGCTATTCCAGTAGGAGGGGCAGGTATTCTTGCGATGGGTATTAATAAAGCTAAAATAAGCGGAGTTTTTCCGGTTAAACATCAGATTTGCATGTGATTTGGGGTATATAAGCGGAATTTTTCCGCTTAAGCACAGCGAAACGAATCATTTTCTCATCTTTTACACAAATAAGCGGAAATTCTCCGCTTATTCTAGCTGTTTTTTCGTGCTATGACTTAAATAAGCGGAATTTCTCCGCTTATTTCTCCACGTTTTTACAGCCGGAATAAAATAGACAGAGAAGATTATTCATAGTGCCTTTTAGGCAGAGGCTGGTCAGGAAGGCTTCCTGAAGCAGAGCAAACTACCAGTTTAAACTGGGGGTTTTGTTTTAATAAGATGGGCTAAGTAATCTGAACTAAGTGGAGTACTAGAAGTTACAAATAACAACGGAAAAGAATTTTTCTTGAGAATCAAATTTGCAAATAGAATGAACAAAGAAAACCCAATAATTATATAGAATCTGAATTTCAGAATTTTTAATATGTTATCATAGAGAGAGTATTTATAAAAGGGAGATTATCATGGAATTCGTTATACATAGTGAGACACTAAAAAAAGCTTTAAACATTGTCAGCCGGGTGGTTTCTGGAAACCCATCGGTTCCAGTCATGTCCGGTTTCAAATTAGAAGGAGTTAAAGATAGGCTGATTGTTACGGGAGGAGATTCGGACATCAGCATTATAAAAACCATAGACTTGAAAGACAGCCCTCAAGAAAAAATGGTAGAACAGGGTTCACTTGTTGTTCCAGCAAAGTACTTTCATGAGCTTATCAAGAAGATGCCGGTTAACAGCCTGATCACAATCAGAAAATACAATAAGCAGATTTTCATTAAATGCGGTGACATAGAAACAACATTAAGCGGTTTGAATGAAGAGGACTACCCCGCCGCTGCAGATGTACCTTCTGGAGATGGAATAAAAGTCAAGGGCAGTCTGCTGATTGAAATGATAAAGGAAACACAATTTGCTGCTGCTAAATCGGAGACACGTGCGGTGTTGACTGGTGTAAATTGGGTATTTGGAGAAGGCGAATTGACCATGATAGCTACTAATTCACAAAGGCTGGCTATGAGAAAGGCTTCTTTGAAAACCAACTTGACTGGCTCATTTATCCTGCCCATTAAAGCTTTGACGGAACTTGTTCATGTCATTGATAAACACGACTTTATACGAATTTTCTCCACTGAAAGCATGATGACCTTTCAATCAGAGGGCTTGTCTCTCCACTCTCGCCTGATAACAGGAAACTACCCTGATATCAGCAGGATTATTCCTGAAGAGGCCGTAACTGAGGTGGTTGTTCCGAGACTTAGATTTCTCGAAGGAATAGAAAGGGCTAATCTGCTTGCATCTCAATGGAAACATAATAATGTGACTCTAGCGTTAAATATGGACGAAAAGATCCGATTGACTTCAAGTACATCTGAAATAGGTCAAATCAATGAGAAGCTGGATACAGTTGAAGTAGAAGGAGATAGGAATTTTAAGATATCTTTTGATGGGAAATTCCTCGCAGAGGCGCTAAAATCGATTCAGGACGACCTGGTAACACTAAGTTTCGGGGGAAGCCTTAGGCCGATTATCATTAAGCCATACAATAAAAAAAACACGATTCATTTGGTGTCCCCTGTGAGAGCTTCGTCATAACAATACCTTTAGATAAAGAAATTAAAGGAGATAAGTATGAAACAAGAGAAAATAAAATCCAAGGTAATCATAGTATGTTCAATAATTATGAGCCTTTGTGCGCTAATAACTCTCTTTTTTGATGAAAGTCCTTTGACGGGCTATGCTTTTTGCATTGGGTTTCTCACTTCTGCCGTGTTTTCGATTGCACTGATTGTTGAGGAGTAATAACAAGACAGAAGGCACCAACTCCGAGTGTATTTCCCACGATATCGTGCATCAGAACTTAGTAGTTTGCTTTTAAGAACTTCCTTTATAGGGAAGTTTTTTTATTTATCACCTTTCTATTATCTCCTTGAAATTTTCTTTTCCACTGAGCATTAACGCTGTTATTAAAAATGGCTGAAAGTAAATTGAACTTGCTCCAAAACTATCTCCCAGCTATTAAAAAAATATAAAAATTCTTTAAGATATTATTTACTATCAACATTTATAGAACAGCAATTAACTAAAAAACGAGTTCCCTATCACTATTGAAGATGTTTGACTTCCTTCAGAAAAGGATAATTAGCAATTAAGATAATAAAAATACGAAACCAAAAAAATAATCATTTGAATCTGGTTGACCCAAAATAATTAAGGCGGTGTATTGGAATGACTAACATTAAACGAGACAAAGTGAACGTAGGTGATTGGGTTAGAGGTTTTGCAAAGAATGGGGCTTTGATCCAAGGGTATATGGAGAACATCGATCCCATCGATCCATTGTTCAAAATCAGAGTGATTGACAGTGATGACAAAGACTTGATTGGATATACACTCAATATGGATGACAGTCTCATGGAAAAGATGAAGCCCACGAGTACGCTAACAGAACCACAGCTTCACTTTTTAATCGATATAGCGCTGGAAACCAATGACAAGGAATGGTTCTTAGAGCTGACAAGCGCCCTGAATAAATTCAACCGGAATACTGCCAATAACATTTCTCAGGAATTTATTGAATTTTCAATTGAGCGTTAACTCTTATGGATGAAACATATCAAGAAAGAACAGGACTGTTAAAGTGAAAGACCTGGAAAAGATTGCAGTACAATAGTAGAAATGTTAGGTGCAGAAGAGGCAGCCAAGGAAGGGCTGATTAAGCAGGAAAAACCAGGGGATATTGAAGTTAGGGTGCAAGGCAGGCCAGTTAAAAGTGATACAGATTACAAAATTTATTTTGAAGCCTTTCATGATGTTGGAACAGCTCTCAATCATAGCGAAATTGTATTGCTTCCTGATGAAGTCCCCGGGTTTACTTTAGCTTTATGAAAGAATGATATCCCGAGATCGGCTCTTCATGATTATTGGATGTTTGCAGAGTCTGCCATCAAATACTTACACGTACAGTCAGTTGAAAAGCCTGAATCCTTTGCAAAAAGAATGGCGGAAGTGTTAAAGGTTTAGAGGAATTAAGAGCATGGAACTCTGCTTATAAATAGCAGGAAAGAGCGGTCCGGTGTTTGCCGGGCTGCTCTTTTTAATGGTCTTAAAACCGCTTGCTAATCCTGGACCCCGTGGAACTTATAGCTTGGTATTAGGTTAACCCTCTTTATAATAGGGTAAAAATGGTCTACCGATTATTTCCTTCTGCCAATGTAGAAGGATTTCTGTAATTGACATAAACTATCCTAATGAGAAACCATATATAACCTAAATAAGCGGAAATTTTCTGCTTTAGTTTGGAATATTGAACCATCCTCCTATCTATTAGGTGAATAAGGGAAGTTATTCTTTCTCATTTGGATATATAATAAGAGGCAATACTCAGCTTATTTCTCATAAGAATTTTACAGTGAAAAAAGTCTTAATTACAGACTCTTTTCGTTAAAACTATTTGCTACTCTATATGATATTCGAAAATTTCTGCCATAAATGAGCGGAAATAACCTGATAAGCAAGAAAGAAAAGTGATGATCTCCCTGGTCAGAGAGAAAAATCTTGGTAGCCGGGATATCAGAAAGCAAAAAGAAATGCGAAAACAACTTTTAAGAAAGGGACATCCTTTTTACATTAGATTCATTTAAGTACATCTAAAGCACCATTCTTTCTGGCGGATTACTATTATAATGCATCTTATAGTAAGCTTAATGAGAGTCGGCGAGGAGCTGCTTTACCTTCAAACTGCCGGATAGGAGAGAAATGACAATGGTTAGGAATAAATATATTGGAATCGCAATGGTCTTTTTGTCCTTTTTAATAGGAGGGTGCAGCCTTACCGAAAATCAATCATTTAAGACTACTCAAGATTCTTTGCTGACAATAGAAGAAACAATAGCCAAAGAAGAAGGAAAAGAAGTTACAGCTCAAGGGTACATCATAGGACAGCCGGTTTCTGATAGCACTGTCATGGGAGAGGGGTTTTCAAACGATTACGCAGTGGCTATTGCTGATGATAAGGAAGAGAAGGATCCGCGGAACATGATTTTTGTGCAAATCACGGCTGAATTCCGGGAATCCTTCGGCTTACAGAGTAACCCTTCTTTAGTGGGTAAAAAGATCACAGTGACCGGGCAGCGTGAAAGCTATTTCGCCCATCCAGGCCTGAAAACCATTTCTTCCATTGAATTAACATCAACTGAAGAAAATCCTGAAAGAGGAAATGATGAAGAAGAGACGGCTGACCCGCCTGAAATTAATGATTCCTATTATGAATCGGCATCTGGGAAGACAGGGGAAGAGTTGAAGGATGTGCTCCATGAGATTATAGACGACCACAGGACACTTTCCTATGATGAAGTCTGGGATGCCTTGAGGAAAACTGACGAAGATCCTAACAACTCAGAAAATGTACTATTATTTTACACAGGACGCTCCCAATCAAAATTCTTGAATGGCGGAGGTGCCGATGAGTGGAACCGGGAACACGTGTGGGCAAAGTCTCATGGAAGATTTGGGACTGCTAAAGGAGCGGGAACTGATCTGCATCATTTGCGCCCGACTGACACGACCGTCAATTCTTCGAGAAGCAATCTTGATTTTGACAATGGGGGAAGTCCTCATAAAGAAGCAGAAGGTAATTTCTCTGACAATGATTCCTGGGAACCAAGGGATGAAGTAAAAGGGGATACAGCCCGCATGTTATTTTACATGGCTCTGAGGTACGAGGGAGATGACGGCGAACTGGATTTAGAGTTGAATGACAAAGTCGAGAATGGGTCTAATCCTTTTCATGGAAAGGTTTCTGTTTTATTGGAATGGCACAGTATGGATCCTGTAGATGAAAGGGAAAGGAAAAGAAATAACTTAATTTATGAAGAATATCAAGGTAACAGGAATCCTTTCATCGATCATCCTGAATGGGCAGAAATGATATGGTGAATAAAACATAGAAAGCGAAAGCACCCTGTATAGTCCCAACAGGTAAATTTTTCTATAAAAAGGTGGTTTTCCTTTTATTCACCAAGGGTTAATTGACCCCGAGGGACTAAGTCCGTTCCAGTGGGTTCGGACCGTCGGGCGCTGTAGCTGGATTCAAAACCCCTTACAACCACAACCATTAAAAAAAGGACAGCTGTAACTGCTGTCCTTTTACTATGAATTTATTAGGTTTCTTTCCATGATCGAATTTCTCCTTTTCTTCTTTTCAAGTCCATACTTCCGATTACGTCACTGCCGCATTTCCTTTCGATCGTCAAAAGAAGCTCATCCCAAGCTTCAGAAAAAGGGAGGAACGGAACTGGACATACTTTTGAATAGCTGCCCTTTTTTGCATGGATCTCCATTATAGGAGATCCGCTCATTTTTCCTTTTCGAACTTCACGGATGTGATCAAAGTCAATTTTATGCCGTGTGATCCCTATTACTTTAAGGACGAAATATTTCTCTGTAACGATGACTCGCTGGCTTTTTATGGAAAGATAAATAAGTGAACATACCACTATATAAAGAAGGCTCTGCATCAGAAAAAAAGTCCATTGAACCAGGGTTTCATTAAGTATAAAGCTTAAGGCACTGCCGCCGGCCAAGAGGATTACGTAGCCGATGGCCATCAGTGTGATGACACCTTTCGTATTAGGGAAATAAACTTTGACGACCCGCACTTTAGTCACACCTTTGTTAAGAAGATATCCGTGGCATATTGATGTATTAATGCAGTGATCAAAAAGGTTTATATTGTACCATAACCCAATAAACCTTGAAAAAACATAAAAGGTTGAAAAATAATCACTATTTTTTTACATAATATACTGAAAGTGAATTAGGGTCTATACATAATGTGACCGCATATGTGTCAGAAATGGGAACGTTAAACAGAAAAAAAGCTTGCAGTTCAACTGCAAGCTGAAAGGAGACCGGTACCCGGTCTCCTTTTGGTGTATTATTATTCGATGTGAGTCCACTTATAAGAGTAGTCAGCACCAAATGAATGACGATACAAGTCTTTAACATACTCTCTTTGCAGGTATGCAGAACCATCTTGGAACATTGGGCTGATAGCCTGCTCTTCCATAAGAATTTGTTCTGCCTCCAGTAAAGCTTCCCAGCGTTTTTCCGGGTCTTCAAGAAGAGTTGTTTGAGCATCGTTAATTAATTGATCGTACTTCTCATTAGAGAAGCCTGTTTGGTTATTAGAGCTTCCCGTTACGAACATATCCAGGAAAGTCATTGGATCTGGATAATCCGGGCCCCAGCCAGCATAGGAGAAGTCATAGTCTCCTCTTTGCTCAACTTCCAGCTTTTGCTTGAATGGCTGTTGAGAAATAGTGATAGAAAGACCTTCTAAAGTACCTTCAAGCTGCTCTTTCAAGTATTCACCGACTTTACGGGAATTTTCACTGTCATAGTTCAACAGTTCAAGTTCAGCTGTTTCGATACTTAGTTCATCTTTAGCTGTATTCCAAAGTTTAGCAGCTTCTTCAGGGTTAAATTCCCCAAGTTGCCCGTTAGTGTCACGGAAATCATCGCCGTCAGGTCCGGTTACGAAGTCATCTGGAACCAGGTAGTAGGCAGGAATGGATCCATCATTTAGAAGGACTTGTACTAGACCTTCTTTATCCCAAGCCATGTCGAATGCTTTTCGGGCATTCTTATTAGAAAGTACTTCATTTTCCTGGTTAAGGCGAAGGAAGAAAGTAGAAGTACGAAGCTGTGTATTGAAGTTTGGATCTTCTTGGTATGAATCTACATATTGTTCAGACAATACGGCAACGTCCGTCTCGTTTGTTTCATATAGATTCACTCGTGTAGAAGTATCTTTAACAATGTTAAAGTTAATTTCTTCAAGTTTTACAACATCTGCTTCCCAGTAGTCAGCATTTTTCTTCATTTGGAAGCTTTGTTCATGTTTCCAATCAGATAAAACAAAAGGACCATTGTAGATGGCATTTTCAAACTCAAGGCCATACTGATCTCCTTGCTCTTCTACAAATGCTTGATTCTGAGGAAGGAACGTTGCGAATGTCAGCAGCGATTTAAAGTAAGGGACAATTGTTTCCAATTCCACTTGAAGTGTTTTATCATCAATTGCCGTGATTCCTGCTTCATCAAGAGGAAGCTCACCATTGTTAACTTTCTCAGCATTCTTAATGTCAAACATGATATACGCATATTCTGATCCAGTATCAGGATTTAGTGCTTTTTTCCAAGCATATTCAAAATCCTGAGCTGTGACAGCCTCACCGTTAGACCATTTCGCATCACGTAATTTGAACGTGTATGTCTTGCCATCTTCGGAAACTTCAGGTTCTTCAGCAGCCATACCTAACACAGGTTCATCATCTTCACCTAATCGGTAAAGACCTTCAAATACATTATTCATAACGTTAAATGAAACTGAATCTGTTCCAAGTGTAGAATCCAGGGAAGGAATTTCTGAGCTTTCCAGCAAGTTCAGAACTTGCTCATCTTTACCGCCGCCAGTATCGGCAGTACCATTGTCGTTGTTATTACCGCCGCCGCATGCTGTTAGAAAAGCACTTAAAACAAGCAGGATAGACAGTAATATTATGGACTGTTTCTTCATGTAAACGTAACCACCTATCTGTTTTATTTTATGTATCCCCTTTCTTAGGGACCAGTTTCAATGTTAATCAAAGATTTTCACAAATGCAACAATTAAACCTTATATTGAAATAATTGTTTTATTGCTAAGTGTGTTAAAATGGACAATATTTTGAAGATTTACTAAATTTAATTACTATTTCAATATAGGGACAAGACTGTGAGAAAGGGTTAAAAAAAGTTTGCCCGGAATGCACATATTTATGCATTTGCCCAATGAAATGATTAAAATTATTGAATTAGAAAACGACGATTTATGAGGATGAAAGGGAAAAAAAGCTTTTGCTTTTGCATCAGGCGGATACCGTGCTATATCTTTAGGTCAAATAAAGCCGGCGATAGCTGACTCTACTCCCCGTTAGAATGAACAGATTCTACCCCTTATATAAAAAATGAGCTTATAACTAATTGACAGACTCTTGTGAATGTTATATAGTTAGATTACAAGTTGAATAGTTTCTCCTTAAAGGGGAGTAGCTTTTACAGCAAAGTCGTCATTTCAGAGTGAAAACTCTCGGCTTTGTTGGCAGCAGAAATGTTGTTAGCAAGACCTTTACCTCGTTGGTACAGGTCTTTATTTATGTTTATAAAGCCTTTACCACACTGTTGGTAAAGGCTTTTTTTGTTGAAAAAAAGTCTTAGGAGATACATTTGCGACTAAAGCAGGAAGGGAGGGAGCTTTATGAAAAAAGGTCAACTGACAATAGATGAACTTGTGAAAATAAATAAGGAAGAGCTTCTAAAAGATAAGGTGAAGATCGAAAAGATTGAATTGCGTTTGGAAGAAAAATATATGAAGAATTAGATTCAGGATTCTATGGAGGTGAAAGGATTGCTGTTAAGAAAATATATGTCTCTTATGGGTGTCGGTGCTGCAAAGATTGACCTGCAGCTGCCTAAAGAAAACTATTGTTCCGGGGAAACCGTTAAAGGAGTGTTCCAAATCGAAGGAGGTACGGTGGACCAGAGGATAAACAGAATAGATTGTGAATTGATCAGGATTGACAAGGTTGCCAAGACAGAAAGCCTGATCGATTCAACAACAATCTTAACTTCTACAGTCATCAATGCTGAAGAGGAATCTGAGAGGAATTTCACCTTCAAGATACCGGAGAATCTGCCTCATTCAACAAACACAATCGTCTATCAGTTCAGAACAAGGCTTTCATTTAATAAAGGCATGGAAAGTAAAGATCAGGATATTATTACCGTCAGTCAAATGAGCGGCTGACTTGAAGAATAGAGGAGGAGATAGTAAATGGAATGGGCTTTATTAATGGAGTATTTATGGGTGCTGCTGCTGCTGATTGGAATTGAGGGTCTTCTTGCAGCAGACAATGCCTTAGTGTTGGCCATAATGGTCAAGCATCTGCCTGAGGAGCAAAGGAAAAAGGCATTATTTTATGGTCTGGCAGGTGCCTTTGTATTCAGGTTCGGATCCCTATTCGCCATCAGCTTTCTTGTGAATGTATGGCAGGTTCAGGCTATCGGGGCTCTTTATCTTCTATTTATTGCGGCTAATCATATTTTCAGGAAGCTCGTCGTAAAAAAGCAAGAGGGAACAGATCTTAAAAAAGAAAAAAATCCTTCAGGGTTCTGGTCGACTGTCTTTAAAGTGGAGCTTGCTGACATAGCCTTTGCTGTAGATTCGATACTGGCAGCCGTTGCCCTTGCTGTAGTACTTCCAGATACATCGCTGCCTCAGATAGGTGGTTTGGATGGAGGTAAATTTCTCGTCATCTTCGCAGGAGGATTAATAGGCTTGGTCATTATGAGATTCGCTGCTGGATTCTTCGTTAAATTGCTGCAAAGAAAACCTGGGCTGGAAATCGCTGCTTTCTTGATTGTTGGCTGGGTTGGGGTTAAGTTATCGGTATACACGCTATCACATCCTGCATTAGGAGTCCTGAGCGAGAGTTTTGCTAAATCGCCAGAATGGAAAATAACCTTCTATGCAGTGCTGCTTCTTATCGCTGCAGGAGGATGGTTTCTTTCTAAAGAAAAAGAGCCCGCAGAGAATACTCACTTGAAAAACAGCATAGATGTTGAAGGATAATAAGAGAAGACCGGCATAGTAAATATGCCGGTCTTTTAGTACCCTGAACGCTGATAGGTTATGCAGGTTGCAGGTGAGACGGTTTCTTTGTTAAGGTCTGTTGACAAAGCAGCTTTAGCCGAGCGAACGCTGCTTTGCGGAGTATTGCCCATTCTCTTTCTAAATTCTGAAATAGTTCATACAACCTATCACCGAAAAACCCGTTTCAACTAAGTCTTAAAGTATCTGACTAAGAGTCTGGTGCCAATCCAAACAGTCAGTAGATATTGTCTCTTACTCGGTATCGCTGACTTTAACCAGCTGTTTACCCAGATTATTCCCTTGGAACAAACCGAGAAAGGCTTCAGGTATATTGTCAAACCCTTCTGTAATAGTCTCTTCATAAGAAAGTCTGCCTTCTGATAACCATTTGCCTAATTGAGAAGCACCTTCCTTAAAACGGTCTGCATAATCATTGACTACATATCCTTTCATTAAGGCGCTGGACTTAATGAGGACTGTCTGGACACGATTTCCTATATCCCCTTCTGTGCTGTTATAAGCTGAAATAGCTCCGCAAACAGGGACACGGGCAAACTTATTGAGAAGGCTGAGTGCAGCATCGCCGATTTCTCCGCCGACATTTTCAAAATAAACATCAATTCCATCTGGGCAGGCTTCCTTCAATGCGTCCTTGATGTTTCCGCAAGTTTTATAGTTGATAGCTTTATCGAATCCAAGCTTTTCAGTTAAATACTCAACCTTTTCGTCAGACCCTGCAATCCCTACTACATAAGCGCCTTTTATCTTCGCGATTTGTCCTGCAGCAGAGCCGACTGCACCGGCAGCACCCGAAATGACTACAGTTTCCCCTTCTTTAGGCTGACCTATATCCGTCAAGCCAAAATAAGCAGTCAGACCAGTCATCCCAAGGATTCCAAGGTAGGAAGATAAAGGGGCTAAAGAAGGATCCACTTTTCGTACTTCTTTTTCTGAAGCGATACAATATTCTTGCCAAGGAAGGATCCCGATTACGTAATCTCCTTCTGAAAATCGGCTTGAATTGGATTTGACAACCTGAGAGATGGCACCTCCCTCAATAGGTTCTCCCAATTGAAAGGGCTCAACGTACGATTTTGCATTCGACATCCTCCCTCTCATATATGGATCTACTGAAAGATAGATCGTTTTCAAGAGTACTTGGTTATTTTCCGGTTCAGGAACAGGTACCTCCTCATACTGAAAATCATTCCTTTCCGGTTTCCCATGCGGTCGTGAGGCTAAGCTGACACGTTTACTTTTTTCGGGGATCATAAAACTCCTCCTCATTCATATTAGTATCTTCTTAAATAAAGGTAGCATAAGAGTCATTGCTTTTGGAAAGGTACTGCTCATTAGCTATTCAAAATGAACCGAAAGAAGGAATTTTCAAGATATTAACAAATTAAAGCCCTTCAAGATGCCTTTATTCACGCTGAGATTTCCGGAATGGTTATTAATCTATCCACTCAAGAAGAGATCCATTAGGCAGACATGAAAGAGGAGGAGAGAATGAATTTTACGTTGGAAGCAGCCGTAAAAATGAGAGAGACATTATTTATATATGATGCAATATTACTTCAATGACTTTTCAGAATTAAATGGGGCGGATATAGTCGGGGATGGGAGGTTTGGTGAATATCCTTACCTGGACCATTATTGGGAAGAAAAAGTCAAGCACCCTTTTATTTTGAAGTATGAGGATAAGTATGCGGAGTTAGCTTTTGTCAGGAAAATAGAGCAAGGAAATAAACTATATTACTCGATTACGGAATTTTTTGTGATGTAGAAGTATAGGCGATCGGGGCTGGGAAAGGATCTTTTAATAAAAATTGAAAACCTGGCGAAGGAAAAAGGGTGCTGTTTGGTGAGCCAGGATACGTTCAGTTGTCAGGCTCCTGAATTTTACAAAAGTCAGGGATACAAGGTTTTTGGAACAGTCGATGATTTTCCTAAAGGTGAACGTCAATTTTATCAGAGAAGCACCTGTAAAATTGAATTGGCAATTTTTCTGAGAATAAGTTCCTGATTATAGCATAACCTAAGCTCGTTCAGGAGGTGATTTCATGTCTGATCAAAATAGACAAAACCAAAAAGATACAATTACGAACAATATCAAAGATGGAGCAGGTGCCCTATTCCATGCGACGCATAAAGCTTTGGAGGCTACTGAAAATGCAGCTATGGGAGCGGTGGATACAACATCAAAAGCATTAAAAAATGTAACTGGTAACAATGATAGGAACGAATAAGAAACGCCGGAATCGGCGTTTCTTTACTTTGACTGGAGTTTCATAAAGTCGATGATTTGCCTGGAGTGATAATTGTCATGATCAGCAAATTCATACATCAAATACGCGAGAGTGTATTGAGATCCGGTATTCGGGCAATGAGATATGCCATTAACCGTCAAAGGTTTATCCAGTATTAGCGTGTATTTTTCCATTTTCAGTTCATTGAGCAGTCTGTTTCTTAAATGAATAGACTGCTCAATGAGTTTTTTAATGGTGAATGCTTCTGTGCTTATAAGAGACCGGGCATTGAATTCATTATGAGAAGGGAAGGAAACAGCTTTTTTGATTAAGGCAGATGGCAGCACTGTTTCTAAAAGATAAAGATCCCATCCATACATATGGCTGATGACTTGTTTGGTGGACCACTTTCCTTTTGCTAAAGGAAGATCAGCTTGTTTTTCATCTATATAGACCAATCCTTCTAAGAAATCATTATACCTTTTCAGTGCATCTGTTACAGTATTTGGGTCCATCATTCCCGGCATCTCCCTTGTGTGATGTATTTTTTCTCTTTTATCAGAATAGAGAGGGACTATCCCTTTTTTGCTTTAAAGCGGGGGAGTACAGGCGTTTTTACGGCTTCAGCCAGCCATTTTCTTTTCCTGTGTCTACCCATGCCTGAATTTGGCGGTAGATCGAGGGGGAAAGTTCCTGTATCCATTCATTTCGTTTCAATACTTGTTGAGAGCGGATTCCGTGCTCTTTCCATGAAACACCGGAAGTTGCGATATTGAGCATCAGTGGCTGGATATGGTCAATGATGTGAGCAAAAGTTGCTTCAGGTGACTGTGCTTCTTCATATTCTTCCCACGTCTTTCTGTAATCGTCCTTTATTCCTTCTGGCAGCAAGCCATAAAGCCTGTCGGCAGCAAGCTTTTCACGCTGTATCTTATCCTTATATCCTTCTTCGTCGAATGCATAGGTGTCTCCTGCATCGACCTCGACAATATCATGAAGCAGCAGCATTTTAACACTTTTGAATAAATCAACCTCTTCTTTATGTTCATACCGTTCCCAAAGAGTCATGGCCATCATCGCCACATGCCAGGAGTGTTCGGCCGTATTTTCATTTCTGCTTCCATCAGAAATATAAGTTCTTCTGATCACTCTTTTCAACTTGTCAATTTCTAATAAAAAATCAAAACATTCTTTCATGGGCCGTTCTCCTTAAAAAGTTTATTTATATGGAAATTTTATCATAAACAGTATTTCGGCGTAACGGGGATTATTCTTTCACATTTTTAATCATACTAAATTGAGAAACCATTTAAGGAGACAGGATATGGGCGCAATTGATGCAAATGGCTTTGTGTTTGAGACTGAATTCAGTGTGACTGCTCAAAAAGGGGCCATCCATGTGTATAAGGAAGGCACTTTTGTGGAAGAAATCCGGTTTGAGTTCAACGGGAAGTTTCCGCAACATGATCAAATTGAAGAGCTGGTCAACAATTATTGTTATACACATCAAGGTAAGAACAATGATATTTAAAGAAGGGGTGAAGTTTCAATGAATATAGAGTGGTTCGACAGAGTCAGTGGTGAGCTTCAGGATCATCTTCAATCAATATGTGAGAAATATGATAAAGCAGGGCAAATGAATATTGATCGCGGAGCAAAGCATCCGCGGATTGAATTCTATGTTGAGACAGAAGATGGTGAAAGAGACTACTTTTGCTCTCTTCTATTTGATCCATATAACGAAGAATTTTATATGGAATCCTATGATATTGATTATGGACAAAGTCTTAAAATCATTCTTCCTGATATTGAGGACCTTATTGATGCCGTCCATGAAAGTCTTCATGATTATCTCAATATGGAAGAAATTGATTTTTACGATGAAACAGATGAATACGATGATGATCATATTGATTATATTGTGGATGATGAAGATGAAGAAGGGCCAGTGCATTATGTCGTCGATGACCATGATTATGAATATGAAGAGCAGGCAGAAGAAGATATTCTGGAAGAAGTCGATGTTGAATGGGAAACTCCCGAGGTCACTGCTTTCATACACGGAGATGAAGTGGAAGTCACCTATCAGTTTGGTATTCTAAATGAAACAGGTGATGGTGTATTAAGAAGGCTGAATAGAATTGTAACAGCTGATGATCAACTGATAAAAGATGAATCTCATTTCATTTTCAGTAAGGAAGAAGCCAATACCATCATTGCAATGATCGCCAGCCACAGCGATAAGCTGAAGGAATTCGACTTTGAATGATGAGGCAGGTCCTTTATCTTTTCGCGTAGGTCCATTTCAGCAATAAGCACAAGTCTATCAACGAAAAAAAAGATATATGAGACATTGAAATACGACCAGAGGGAAATCCCTGGTCGTTTTCCTGTTTCCCCGGGTTTCTTTTTTAAAGCTCTTTCGGAAATTTTGGCTGTTCTATGTTATGAAAGGCAGCGCCATAATAGACCAAAAAAACCTGCTAATCAAGAGAAAAAAGAGCTGCTCTACCAATTGGAGAGGAAGACCCTTTGTATCTGGGTTTCGACTAATGGGATTACTCCGAAAGCAATAATATAGACCAAAACATTCTATTTATATAAGTCCTTTTTCTAAACCTGTGCAGCCATACACCTTTGGATTGAGTTGATTCTCCATAAATGAAAAGGAATCTCTATAAATAATTCACCTAAGAAATCCGATTTATAGTAAACTTTTGGTTAGAAGGTTAGGAGTGGATAATCATGAAATCTTGGAACTTTACTATAAGGCAAGTCCTCGCTATCATCGCAGTTACATTATCAGGGGTTCTGGTTTCAGTCAGTCTGGAATTCCCTCTTTTCTTTGGTTTTTTGCCTGGTTATTCTATTCTTACAATAATGGTTCTTTTAAAAGGGGCACGTTTAAAAGAAGTGCTTACAATATCGTGGACTGGAGTAAAGAAGACAAGAGGCGTCATCTATATCTTGCTGCTGGTCAGCTTTCTCCTTCCATCCTGGTATATTTCCGGAGTGATTCAACAGCTTGTTTCCATAGCGTTGTTTTTAGTCACTCCCGATCACTTTTATGTTCTTTCTTTTATAATTTGTCTGGTTTTTTCTATGATTCTCGGAACTTCAGTAGGAACGTTGAGTGCTGTCGGCATACCTTTAATGAGCAGTGCTCTTGCCCTTGACCTTTCATCTGCCATAACTGCAGGGGCATTGGTTTCCGGAGCGTTTGTAGGGGACAGGACTTCTCCTTTCTCCAGTTCACACCAGCTTTTATCACACACAGTGGAAGTCAGGACAGGGAAGCAGTTTAAGAAGCTCCTTCCTACCACTATAACTGCCATATGTGTGTGCCTGATTTTTTTTATGTTCATGGACTCTGGAAGGCACTATGGAACAACTGTTTTTTCGAATGAAGCCTTCGAGCGGGAAACCCTTTCTATTATTAAATTTCTGCCTCCCTTTATATTGGTTGCTTTTGTTGTACTTCGCGTTCGTATTCTGTATGCATTCATCTGCAGTGTTTTGTCTGCCTGTCTCATAGGTTTGGCGGAAGGTGCGGGGATTTTCTTCATTCTTGAAGCCTTGTGGTATGGAGTGGAAGGGATCGGAGGCGGCCTTTCAAGTATGCTATTCCTGCTTCTATTCTTAGCGCTGGCGGGTGCCTATAATGGAATCATAGAAGGATATCGGATTATTCAGCCTCTGCTTGACCGCTGGCTGAGAAATTCCAAAGGACTATTCAACGATTCGATTAAAACGATCATAGCGACATTTATTATTTCAATGATTTCTGCGAATCAGACACTGCCAATCATTTTAACAGGCCGCTCTTTCTTGCACCACTGGAACGAAAAGTATGATAAATCCGAATTGGCGAGAACCATGGGAGATTCAACTATGCTGTTTCCAGGCATGATTCCTTGGAGTGTGCTGGCCATCATGTGCAGCACAATTTTAGGGGTGCCGATCCTGTCTTATCTTCCATATGCAGTCTTTTTATGGATTCTTCCTTTATTGACCTTGCTGCTATCCATGTATAAACAAAGCAGAACTGTACATTATTTAGAAGCGAAATCTACGAATTGATTCTTTTGTTTCGTTTCTTAAAATGCCTTTAAACGGGGGTGCGAAAGCATTATTTGTATCTTTTTTATGGGTCTTAGGTTAATATTATAGGATAAACGCTTCAGAAGGGAGTAAGGGTGAATGCATCTGAATAAGGAATTACATAAGTTTTTTCTGAACCATACAAAAGAAATGAGTGAGGAATGGTATCAAACCATTAATAAAAAAAATTCCTCCGGTATATATGTGACCACAGACCAGGACTCTATTAGAAAATTGAAACAGCAAAACTATGAATTCTACTTACATATGGCAAACATCTTTTTAGAAGAAAGAGATGCGTTTTTTGATGAGTTTAACAAATGGATCCACAGAATAGCGAATGATAGCGGGCACATAGAAACACCGATTCATTATGTAATCAGGGAATTTTTAAGAGTGAGAGATCAATACTTTTCTTATATCAATCGATTTGCAAAAGAAAATGATCAAAAAATTGAACAGCAAAGAATTGATAATTGGAAAGATTTGATTCAGGATGTTTTTGATTACGTTGTGCTTCAGTTTGTCGAAGGAACACACAATGCTTCCTTGAAACAATTAAGAGCACAGCAGGAAATGATTAACGAGCTGAGTTCACCTATCATTTCAATCAGTTCTGATACGGCTTTGCTTCCGCTTGTGGGAGATATTGATACAGCAAGGGCTAAAGTGATATTGGAAAATACCCTTGAACAATGTACCGCTAAAGAAGTCGATCAACTATTCATAGATCTTTCAGGTGTTGTCATTATAGATACGATGGTTGCACATGAAATTTTTCAGTTGATTGATGCTTTGAATTTAATTGGTGTCAAAACAACACTCTCTGGTATTCGCCCGGAAATTGCTGTGACAGCTGTTCAACTCGGTATACCTTTGGATAGAATCTCAATTGAGTCCACTCTTTCCAACTCAATTGCCAAACATGTGGGTTCTCTATCCGCAAAATAAATATAATGGAAGTCCGGGACAGGTTGAAAACTTGTTCCGGGCTTTTTCAATACTGTGCTGTACTTCTTGTTCTTGTTACAGCAAGATTCTCATGGTAATAACTGAAACTAATGAGGTGCCTCGCTTGTGCAGAAAGGGATATTTTGCAGCTATTCTATTCTGAAACTTAAAGGGCTGATCCTCTTCACTGATTATCCACGCAAGTGGTTTTTTAAAACGTTGAGAATCTTGGCTGCCTTTAGTACAATCGATGAATAGAGAATGTGAAGAGTGGTGTTCAAATGAAGAAGGTCATTATCATTGGCGGAGGAGTACTTGGTGCGTCCACAGCCTATCATCTGGCTAAACAAGGAGCGGAGGTGCTTATTGTCGACAGGCCTCAACAAGGACAGGCTACAGATGCTGCAGCAGGCATTGTTTGTCCATGGTTATCACAACGGAGAAATAAAGCGTGGTACAGGCTTGTGAAAGGTGGAGCCCGTTATTACCCTTCGCTTATTAGACAGCTTGAAGAGGATGGCGAGACAGAAACCGGCTATAAGCAGGTCGGAGCTATCAGCCTGCATTATGATAGGGGAAAATTAGAGAAGATGGCTGAACGCGCAGAAAAAAGGCGGGAAGAAGCTCCTGAAATCGGGGAGATCCATATCTTGTCCAAGGAGGATACTCAAAAGCTGCTGCCTCTCTTATCGGAAGAATACGGTTCCGTCTACATAAGCGGCGGTGCTCGAGTCAATGGCAGGGCACTCAGAAATGCCTTGTTAAATGGGGCGAAAAAGCATGGTGCACGGTTCGTACAGGGACATGCTTCGCTGCTCTTTGAAGGGGAAAGAGTTTATGGTGCCGCTGTGGAGGGAGAACGATACCTGGCAGATGAAGTAGTCCTGACTGGAGGGGCATGGGGTTCCGATCTTCTGAAACCTTTAGGGCTCACATTTCAAGTAACTTTTCAAAAAGCTCAGATACTGCATATGCATATAAAAGAATTTCAGACCGGAGATTGGCCTGTTGTCATGCCGCCCAACAACCAATACCTGCTCAGTTTTGAGGATGGCAGAATAGTTGCGGGTGCCACCCATGAAGATAATACTGGCTATGATGTTCGTCCAACTGCTGGCGGAATTTATGAAATATTGGATAAGACGATGAAGTTTGCTCCAGGTATATCCAACGGCGAAATAATTGAAATAAGGGTTGGTTTCAGGCCGTATACCCCAGGATTCCTTCCTATTATTGGAAGAATCCCTGGTATAGAAGGCGCACTTACAGCCAATGGGCTTGGGGCTTCGGGATTGACCAGCGGCCCCTACCTTGGGGCAGAACTGGCTAGGTTGGCATTGGGGATCGAGACGGAATTGGACTTATGTGATTATCCTGTTCAGGGAGCAATGGGTGATTAACAATAAATCGTTGGGAGGACGAAACTGCTTACAGTTTCGTTCTCTTTTTTTGTCTGGAATTTATTTGTTAAATCACCCTTTATGAATAATGTTTAACTATGTTATCCTCATCCAGCTTCAGCGCCTAACCCCTCGGGGTCAAATAACCTCAAGAGAATAAAAGGAAAGACCGCCTTTTTTTCTCTTGAGAACATTTGCCTGTCGGGGTTAATCGAGGCGCATCCGCTTTTGGTACATCCAGCTTCAGCGCCTAACCCCTCGGGGTCAAATAACCTCAAGAGAATAAAAGGAAAGACCGCCTTTTTTTCTCTTGAGAACATTTGCCTTTCGGGGCTGATCGAGGCGCTTCCGCTTTTGGTACATCCAGCTTCAGCGCCTAACCCCTCGGGGTCAAATAACCTCAAGAGAATAAAAGGAAAGACCGCCTTTTTTTCTCTTGAGAACATTTGCCTTTCGGGGTTGATCGAGGCGCTTCCGCTTTTGGTACATCCAGCTTCAGCGCCTAACCCCTCGGAATCAAATAACCTCAAGAGAATAAAAGGAAAGACCGCCTTTTTTCTCTTGAGAACATTTGCCTGTCGGGGCTGATCGAGGCGCTTCCGCTTTTGCAGCTAGGGCACATAAAAAGAGTGGTTTTGATTGAAACTAAAGGAAATATAAATTTGGAAGGTTTTGTAATGAGTATAGTTATCTTACTTTTATACATTCTGGCAGGAATAAAATTTGGAGAATGGTCGGAGTTTGAGAAATATTACCCCACTTTACTTTATTTAATCATAGGTGACTTGTTGGCGCAGTTCCTCCTTTTTAATCATTCTCTGTGGATGTTTCATCCCATGGATGCTGTAGGTCGTTTTTTTAACTTGAATCATACGTATATTGCTTTATTGAAAATGGCCATACAATACACCGTCACGATAGCTATTTTTATTGGCAGGCTGCCGGAAGGGCTGTACAGTCAATTCCTCAGGGTGCTGTTGTGGACAGCGATTTATGGGGCCAATGAATTTGTCACTAACCATTTTGGCGGCTTAACTTATCATAGAGGCTGGAACTATGGCTGGGATATTGCTTTCAATTTAATGATGTTTATTATGTTGATTATTCATTATAAGAGACCATTGACAGCCTGGGTTCTGACGGTACCGATCATCATGACGCTCTGGATGATATTTGATATCCCTTTAAGTGTGCTGAAGGAATAAGAAAAAAGGCTTTTTTGAAATGCTGCTTTAAGGAGATCCAATGGTTTACCTCCTAAGATCAAGAAGAATTAGGTGCCGGAACTAGATAAGGAATAGGTGTTAATGGGGAGGGAAAACACAACCTTTTTGAATGCTCATCCCGCAAACTATGTTGCTATGAGATGAATATCCGAAATTCTGACTTACCAAGACTGTATCGATAAAGGATAAAGGAATGCTCTGCACTTCTACTCAGAAAAGCAGAATGTACCTAGGGAAGAGAAGAGGCAGAGTGGTTTTTTTAAGTCCATTCATGAAAATTAGAAGAAGTAATATATGGGAAAATGAAGACAATTTAAACGAGGATTGAAAAGAAACTTTTTTGCGTAGGGGAAAGTCCTAAGAGGGATAAATCAATTAAGTGATACTGGCAGGAAAAGATACCAGAAGAAAAACGCTTGGACAGCCAAGCGTTTTTTGTTTTGCATCCTCTTGTAATAACTGTTTATGCAATAAAAGGCAGCTGCTTAATGAACTACTCCTGAGGTGAAAGGGACTTTTAACTCTTCCCATAAAGGTGCAGGAATAGAAACAGGCTTTCGTCTTGCCGCGGACTCTTCATAGGATCTATAAGAGTAAATCGTCTTTTCTTGTGAGGATATTGTCAGTTGCAAAATAAACTCACTTCTTTCCCCTTTTGTTTCCAATTGAAGGAAGTAAGGAAATAAATTGAGTTCATATGTATGGAAGACATTCTCCAGGAGTTTTTGGCAGGTATGCTTTGTTTTTGGATGTTCTATAATTATGGCAGGCATATCAGTAAATGGTATTTTTTCACTTGAATGATCATGAATCATTTCTTCAATATCATGAGTCAGGTGTTTAGAAAAGGTTTTAATTCTTTCTATAAATTCATTCATCAAAATCCTCCTTTTTAATATAGTGCCCTCTTCAAGGAATTTCAATCCCGTCCAAAATATGGGTAGTGAAATGAGGTTTACCTTAAAAGTGAAAGGGAAAGGTTAGCATATACAAAAATTATGGAGGGATAACATTATGACAGACAAAAAAAGACCTGAATCAGTACCTGGACAAGAACAAAGCCATCAACCTGGAATCGAATCTGAAATGGACCCAAGACCTGATTTTACAGGAAATCTAGCAGGTGTATCCAAAAGACTGAATGGAAAGACTGCATTGATTACAGGTGGTGACAGCGGTATCGGCAGAGCTGTCGCTGTTGCTTATGCTAAAGAAGGTGCAGATGTAGCCATCGTTTATTTAGAAGAAGACAGTGATGCAAATGAAACAAAAGAATATGTTGAAAAAGAAGGCGGCAAGTGTCTGCTTATTCCTGGGGATGTCGGTGACGAAGAATTCTGCCAGCAAGCGGTAAAGAAGACAATTGATGAATTCGGCAAATTAGATATTCTTGTGAACAATGCCGGGGAACAGCACCCGCAGGATTCAATAGAAGACATTACGAAAGACCAGCTGACAAAAACATTCAGCACCAATATCTTCTCTATGTTTTATCTGACGAAAGAAGCTCTAAAGCATATGAAAGAAGGAGCTTCAATAATCAATACTTCATCCATTACAGCTTATCAGGGCATGCCGCAGCTGATAGATTATTCTGCGACTAAAGGTGCGATCACCACATTTACGAGATCGCTGTCACAGTCATTGATTGACCGTAAAATCAGGGTAAATGCGGTCGCACCAGGACCAATATGGACTCCGCTCATCCCGTCAACATTTTCAAAAGAGACAGTTGATGGATTCGGCGGAGATGCTGTACCTGTTCCAATGAAGCGTCCTGGACAGCCGGCTGAACTTGCAGGCAGCTATGTCTTCCTTGCCAGCGAGGATGCATCCTATATTTCTGGACAGATGATTCATGTGAACGGCGGCACAATTGTCAACGGATAACAATTGGCACTCTCTTTTTTGAAGAGAGTGCTTTTCTAGTTTAAATCATCAACTCAATGGAAAGGTAAAAACAAAGATGTATTTTAATGAACGCGCAGTTCAGATAAGGAATGAAGGAGGAAAGCTCATGTTTATAGTGCCGCTGCTTGCAGGTCTCGCTCTTTTGATTTTTGCTTTTGCGGGCCTTAAAGGCAAGGATGCAGATAATGTGCAGAACAAGATTGTGAAAATCAGATTTATTCTGCTTGGACTGTTCCTCATATATGTAGGTATAATGGATAGTATATCTCTGTTGACCGATCCCTCGGGCTATATTGAACAAAGAAGGTGACTATAAAAAATTGACACAAAAACTGTATTACCTGGATCCATATTTACGCGATTTCAAGACAAAGCTGATTTCACAGGAAAAAAGTGAGGATGGAAGGTGGTTCGCAATCTTGGAAGAGACTGCTTTTTATCCGGCAGGAGGAGGGCAGCCATCTGATACGGGCACGCTTAATAATAATGCTGTCGTGGAAGTTGAGGAAATAGCTGGTGTCATTCGGCACTACATGGACAGGCCGCTGAAGTCCTCTCATGAAATAGAGGGGAGGATAGAGTGGGATAAGCGCTTTGACCATATGCAGCAGCATTCAGGTCAGCATATCCTGTCAGCTGCATTCTCTGAAAGTTCAGGCTATGAAACAGTCAGCTTTCATCTAGGAAAGGAAACATGTTCTATCGACTTAAACATTCAGGAATTATCTGAAGAAGATTGCCTGAAAGCCGAAGCCCTGGCGAACCAAAAAATTATGGAGAACGTTCCAATACATACGAAATGGATATCGAAGAATGAACTTGATCACTATCCCCTTCGGAAAACGCCTGCTGTGGAGAAAGACATCAGACTGGTCATCATTCCCGGGTTTGATTACAATGGCTGCGGAGGTACACATCCAGAAAGTACAGGACAGGCCGGGCTGATTAAAATCCTTGATTGGGAGAAACAAAGAAAAAATATAAGAGTGACGTTCGTTTGCGGAAAGCGTGTCACCTCCCAGTTACATCAGAAGAATGAATTATTAAAGGAACTGACAGGTGTTTTGAATGCACCTCCTGCCCAAATGTCTCAGGCTGTACGCACATTAATCGAAAATGGAAATAGAAATGAAAAACTGCTGGCTGAAGCAAGGAAGACCATTCTTGACTATGAAGCAGATATTCTCTCTCGTTCCTTTGAGGATATAAACGGGATGAAAGTAGTGAAACAGATCTTCAGCCAAAGATCCATGGCGGATTTACAGCATTTAGCTAAAGGCATTCTACAGGCAAATGAGGCTGTTGTTTTGCTAGTGAGTGAAAATGGAGATAAGCTGCAATTTGTGTTTGGATCAGCAAAAGCTGATAAGAATATGAAAGAGCTGATGACATATGCTGTCCAGCTGACTGAAGGAAAAGGCGGGGGCAGACCTTCTTTAGCTCAAGGAGGGGGAAATGCTGTATTAAATGGCGAGGAACTCATGGAGCGGTTACTGGATAAATTATAAGTGCATCGAAATATAGGGATAATTAACAGGCAGTCGCGGGGAGAAGACAGTTAAGGGAAAAGAACCTTCATTGCCCCAATGATCATCTCCTGTTCTGTAAATGACTAAAACCGAGATAAAATGATTAAAGGCAGAAAACAGTAAGTTTTCTGCCTGATTAGCATGTGTATTAATAAGATTTCGCTCTATTTCATGTAGACAGTCAAAAACACGACCCTATATTTCTGAAGTGCTGATGGATATGATTTCTGTCTGTCACTTAAGCCATTGATCCACTAAATCACGATTTTCATCGATCCATGCCTTTGTACCTTCAGCGGGGTCACCTGTTTCTTTAACTGTCGCCATGAGACTTCCGAGTGTTTCATCATCCATCTTCCAATTATTCATCCATTTGATTACTTCTGGATGGTCTTCTTCAAAGCCTTTTCTTGTCTATAGTCCGGATCCCATAAACTTTTTTAGGATCTTCCAGATATTTCAGGTCATATTAAGAAAAAGCCCAGTGCGGATACAAAGGGTTACCATTATAGGTTCTTTATCCTTATACGCTTTTGATAATTCTGCCATAATGGCTGGTCCTGAGCTTGTTACCAGATCAAGTTCAAGGCCATATTCTTCTATAGCATCCTGAGTCATGGATGTTAAGCTTGCTCCGGGATCGATACCGACGATTCTTCCGCCGATTTCTTCTTTTATCTCATTAAGTTCTTCAATGCTTGAAATATCATCCATATAAGAAGGCACTACCAATCCAAGTCCGGTATTTTCATACCATATTTCATGCATATCAAGGTTTTCTTCGTATTTATTCATTAATGGTTTGTCTGTGTGAGGAAGCCAGACTTCCGGGGCAATATCGAGCTCATCCCTGGTAATTCCAAGCCAAACAGGAGCTTTTTCATGGATTTTAATTCTAATTCTACTTCGTAATTCTTTTCTTCAAGAAGAACCTTCCACATATATTCATGAAATATGATCTTTTGTGCTTGCGTGTTTGAAAGACAAAATAAAGAAATTCTTGAAAATATCAATAACAATCTTGAAAATTATGGTGATCGAAAAAAATGCGGGAGTTTGAAAAATCTATACGTAATTTTCGGATATCAAAAGGCGTTTGTCAGGTAAGGGTTAGCCGGATTAGTTTTAACAAAGATGTACAGATAATAAAAATTGTCCTTCTCTTTTTTAAAATTCTAGAGTATACTAAACTGTATTATCAATAGTAGTACACTTAATACAGCAGGGAGGGTATAAATGTTCGAACTTGATCTAAGAAGCCGTAAGCCTATTTATGAACAGCTTGTTGAAAGGTTTAAAGTATTGATTATCAATGAAGTAATGATTGAGAATGAGCAATTACCCTCTGTGAGAACCCTTGCTGGAGAGTTGACAATCAATCCCAATACTATTCAAAAAGCCTACAGAGAACTAGAAGTACAAGGATATATTTATTCCGTTAAAGGAAGGGGCAGCTTTGTGAATGAAGCTGCACAAATTGGAAATGCCGATAAACTAAATAAGCTCAGGGCTGATTTGCAGAAACTGATAGCTGAAGGAATCTATCTCGGAATTACTAGTGATGAATTGATCTCCATGATTAAGGAAATAGAGGGAAGTGCTGGAGGGGGGCTTAGTGATGATACAACTTCATAAAATATCAAAGCAGTTTGAAGGCAAAGAGAGTGTCCATGATGTTTCCCTTTCAATCAAAAAAGGTTCTGTATACGGACTGCTGGGTTCTAATGGAGCAGGGAAAACAACGCTTCTAAAGATACTGGCAGGCATATATAAACCGGAAAAGGGAGAGGTCAAAATATTTGGACAGCAGGTGTTTGAAAGTCCTGAAATAAAACAGAGGATTTTTTTTCTGGCCGACACACCAGGCTTCTTCCCGCAATATACTTTGAAGCAGATGGCTTCTTTTTACAGGGCCATTTATATGAACTGGGATGAAGAGAGATTCCTGGAACTATGCATGGCTCTGGGTATCGACACAACGATCAAATTACATAAATTTTCTAAGGGAGTTCAGCGTCAAGCTGCCTTCTTAATTGCCTTATCATGCCGACCGGATTTGTTAGTCATGGACGAGCCTGTCGATGGCTTGGATCCAGTAGTTCGAAAGAAAATTAAATCCATCCTTATGGAAGAAGCAGCTTATAGGGAGATGACTATTCTGATTTCCTCCCATAATCTTGAGGAAATTGAAGATCTTTGTGATCATGTGGGGATTCTTCACCAAGGGAGAATGTTATTACAAAAGGAATTAGATGAATTAAAATCAGCGTTTCACAAAATCCAGGTGGCTTTTCGAGGAGACACGCCGCAAGAAATGGTTGATAAACTGCACGTTTTACAGAGAGAAAAAAGAGGAAGTGTTCTGTCTTTCATTGTAAAAGGTGCTGAGAAAGAAATAGAAGAGGTCGTAACCAGCTTCCAACCTGTTATTTTCGATATGCTTCCATTAACTTTAGAGGAAATATTCATTCATGAAATGGGGGATGCCGGATATGCACTCAAGAACATCCTGGTTAAATAAAGAAATCCTATTTCTGATTGGCAGGAATACCGGCTGGATAGGAATCTTGTATTTCGCAGGTTTGGTCTTTGCGCTTCCGCTAAATGTTTGGATGCGGATTTCCAATGAAGAAAGTTATCATTACCTCTTAACTTACGGCAGAATGTTTCGTGTGAACTATTTTCTGCAAGCAGGGATGATTATGGTGGTACCTGTTTTGCTGTCGGTCTTTTTATTCCGTTTTTTGCATGTAAAACAACAGGCGGACTTGATTCATAGTCTTCCTGTCAGAAGAGGGACTCTTTTTCTGCAATTTTCAGCAGCTGGCCTTTCTATGCTGGTTTTGCCGGTAATCTTGACTGGACTCATCATGAGTATCATGACGGGGGCAGTCGACCTGGGACAGCATTTTCAGTATGAGGATATATGGAAATGGACATTCACTACCATCTTGTTCACTAGTATTTTTTATGTTAGCGGGATTGCTGTAGCCATGTTAACGGGCCTTTCAGTAATCCAGGCAGTACTGACTTATATACTGCTTCTATTCCCATCAGGAATATTTATATTAGTTGTTTTAAACCTAAAAAATTTCCTGTTCGGTTTTCCAGAGGAATACTATATGAACGTACAGTCTGAAAATTTCTCTCCGATTATAAAAGCAGGGATGCTTGATGAAACCTTCTTAACCGTCAGCGAGGCGGCTGTATACATAGTGGTCAGTGTCATTCTATTCATTTTGGCCTTTTTTCTATATAAGAAACGTAACATCGAATCTGCTTCACAAGCTTTAGTTTTTCCGGTTTTGACGCCAGTTTTTCAGTTTGGACTGATCTTCAGCTTTATGCTTCTTACCGGCGCTTACTTCACAGCGATGCAGCCAGATTCAAGATGGACGATTTTTGGTTATGCAGCCGGTTTCACAATAGGATTTTTAACTTCCGAGATGATTCTGCAGAAAACATGGAGAATGTCATTCAAGCTCAAACGGTTAATCATTTTCGCTGCTTTTATCGCATTGGCAGCCATGGTTTTTCAAATTAGCTCTAAGAACTACGAGACTTATATACCGCAAGAAAAAGAGATAGACAGAGTCTTCTTCAGCGGAAATATTTATTCTTATATGGATGAATACGAAGAGCAGCCTGTCCGGTACCTAACGGAGAAGAAGAATATTCACATCGTTTTGGGACTTCACCAGGCTATTCTTGAAAATCGAAATAGTCATGGATCAGAAAGGGTTTTTATTATTTACGAATTACATTCAGGAGAAAAAGTGGTCAGGGGGTATCAATTAAATCGAGATCACTTTGATACGTATTTTGAATCGCTATATGAATCTCTTGAATTTAAAAAGTCAGATAGCGAAATTCTCTCAATGAATGAGAATAAAGCAGATAAATTAACGATTACAGCTAGAGGGCCGCATAACAGGCAAGTCACTATTACGGACGAGTCCCTTTTAAAAGAGGCCGCTCAAATTCTAAAAAAAGAGGTAGAGGAAGAATCCTACGAAAGCATGGTGAATCGTATGGACTCTCTTTACGGTATCGAATTCCTGCTGTCTGATGACAAAAAAGTGTATGTGCCTTGGAAGCCCACTTATACCAACTTCAGAAATTGGCTTATTGAGCAGGGGCTGTATGAGAAAGTCCAAGTCACAACGGATGACATTTCAAAAGTACTTATCATCAAACGAGAAGATCTTGGTTCGGAAACAGGAATGGAATTGGATTTTAACCAGTCCTTTGAAATACTCGAGGAAGAAGGAAGAGCACTTAAAATCGGTTCGGATAAAAAAGTTGAAGAATTATTGGAATTAACTTCATGGACCTCGGAGGGTGATTACGTCGCTGCCTTCTACTTTAAAGGAAACGATTATCCTGATATTAAAGGGTTTACCTCCGCTGATAAAGTGCCCGAGTATGTTAAAAATCATTTTGAAAGATAGAGGATTAGTGGACAGGGGTGGGTTTCTTGAAAATTAACTTTAACCATTTATATGAAAATTATTATAAGCTGGTTTTCCAAATTGCTTTCCGGATCACCAAAAATAAAACCGTTTCAGAAGATATTGTGCAGGAAACCTTTCTAAAAGCCTATAAAAAACTTGATACCCTTACAGAGAACGAAAAGGCAGGGAGCTGGCTCTCAGCTATTGCAACCAGGACCAGCATTGATTTTCTCCGAAAAGAAATCAGGGCGAGGGAAGTATTACTTGATCCATTTACCATAGAGCTGAATGGTTCGATATTGCCTGCAGGGGAGAGTGTGCAGGAGTCAGTCGATATAATGATACTCAAGCAGGACATCGAGACACACATTAAACAGCTGCCGCTGGCACAGCAGGAAGTTTTTATGCTCCGTGTACAGCACGGAATGAATGAGGAAGAAATAGCTAAAAAACTTGATTTAAAGAAAAGCACCGTCAAGACCCGCTTCTTTAGGGCAAGGAAGAAATTAAAACACATGTACACATTAAAATACAGTGCCTGAACATTTATAGAGACAATTACTGAAAGATCTTTTTTAGTAACGGATTCTGTTTTGAAGTACAAACTTTTAATTAGCCAAAGAAATGGTTGAGTGATTCACACCTGAAAACAATGTATACTGATTTCCACTCCAGGTGGGTGACTCCGCGGGGCGTGCGGTGAGCCTCCTCGGCTTCATAAAAAAGCGGAAGCGGCCGTTCAGCGACGTACAGATTTTAGGGCTCTCGTATGAGATAAAGGAATCACGAAGAGCTTAAGCGATTCGATGATGACTTATCTATATAAAGTGAAATGGCCCCGCTCAGCGGCGTACGGACTGGACTGACTCCGCATGAGATAAAGGAAACACAACGAACGTAGTGATTTGATGTTGACTTATCGCAAGGAGGAGGCAGGGAAGTACGCTAGCCGTTGGGGTCATGCAGCTAGATTAGCAAGGAGAGAGACCTAAATCTGCTAGTCGCTGGCCGCTGAAGCTAGATTCGCCTGTGGGGTCTCACCTGTCATCAAAAGTGGAAGCGCCTTGGTCAGCTCCGACAGGCAAATTTTCTCAAGAGAAGAAAAGGCGGTCTTCCTTTTTATCTCTTGGGGTTATTTGACCCCGAGGGGCTATGTGCTGGAACTAGACGTCACGCTAGTCCCGCAGGAGGTCACGCACCTTCCGTTCCAATCAAATCTTTGCTAGGGTTTTTTAGAATTAACAACTTTCCTTCATATTAATATAGGATTGAAAGTGTATAGGAAATTGTGTGGGATATTTAGAAGAATAAAAAGTCCTGTCATTTTCTATTTAGGGTGCTTTTTGTATTACTAATTGAACAGACTTACCAGCAAGAATACCGTTAAATCACCCAAAAAAGAGTGGGGAAATCAATGCGATTCTATACTCCTTTTGGTGTATTATTTTAAGGTTTGTACTCGACGAATAGTGTCTTGTCTCCAGGTAACACAGAAGACTAAGGTGTCCCACTTAAAGGCTTTGAGGGGTTCTTTCAGGTAAACCGTTTAGATTGAACATCCAAAAAATATACAGTTAAAAAAGCTTAGAGACATGTTTCTCTAAGCTTTTTTAGTAATTAGAATTCGCAACTGATAAAAATCAATCATGAATCTATTAACAAAAGTGGCCCCAAGACAGTTTTTCCGGTCTTTCTTTAGCGTGGCTGCCAATAAAGTATTGACTTTTCGGAAAATTCCACCTAGAATTTTACATGAGAATTTAGTTGTTACATTTTTGTAATATAAAATTGTCAGAACTGTAATTAGTCTTTGATAAAAGGCTCTTTTCGCAAACTTTGTTGCTATTTGGTGCGAATTCAGAAAGAATTCATCAGAATTACCTGCTGATCTTGAACGAAAAGAGCGACCCTCACCGATAAGAGAGAAAACCCTTAGTCTCCTGGGATATCGGAAAGCAGCAATATATGCGTAAACAGACTAATAAATAAAACAATATAAAGGATGTTTGGATGAAGCAAAAATTAAAATCTTTTGGAATACCATTACTTGCAATCATTGCACTGATTGCTGCTTTATTTTTTCATCAGCTTTCGTCTATGACTAAGCTGCCGAATCAAGAATGGAGCCGCTCGATACCATTTAACTATGAAGGTCAAGAAAGCCCTATTACCTTTCAACGGCAGAATGAAGTGTACCTGACGAATGTAGACGAAGTCAGGAAGTTTACCATAGGGGAAGGACTCACTATTGAAAAGACTGAGACACTATCCATGGACATACCAAGGGGATATCCTTTTTGGACAGATGGAACTGAATTTATTACCCTTTCAGGTGGTCAGTTAACTCTGACAGCAGACGGTAAGACAGAGGTCATCGATGAAGAAGTCACCGGAATTGCTGCTGAAGAAGAACAAGTCCTCTACTGGAAACAGGGAGCGGTATATGAATATTTACCTGCAGATGGGGCGGCAAGTGAACTACATACTTTTCCAAATGAAATTCTCGATGTTGTATTCGGAAATGACGAGAGTTACGCTGTGATCCATCAGAAAGATACAGTGAATGCGGAAGTGTTCTACGTGAGTTCAGCCGGTGAAATGGCAACCTCCCCGGTTTTAACCGTAAAAAATTCTACGTATGACCAGCTTGGCAGCTTGGTCCTTCATACGGCTGGTGATGAGGTTACGATTATATTTGGCAGAAAAATGAGAACAGGGGGTTCGCTCTCTTTCAATATGTTTAAAGCAGCAGGCAAAGTAAGTTCATTGGAAGCCGCTCCTCTTTCTGCTCAAAAACTGAACTTTATTAATGAAGAAACTAATGCAAAACTTCAATCTCCCGATTATGCAAGGATAGTGAGTCTTAATGGAGAATTGAACCTTGTATTTACAGCTGAGGGGCAGAGGGTAGGTGATAACCGGAATATCAGGCTGTACGCAGGAGAGTTGGAGGAAGGAACACAAATAGCTGCCAGACCTGTTAATACGAATCAAAATGTGGCTCAACATCCCATGAAGATTAATGAAGAGTCACTATTATGGATTTCATTCAACGGGGACTATTATCAGCTCTATGGTGCCTCGCAAAACAGCAAGGTGAAGGAAGCAAGCACTGAGCTTGCAGCCGAGGATTGGAAGCTGAGTGCCTATAATGCATTCTTGATGCTGTTCAGCAGCATGGTTACAGTGCTTACTGCTTCTTATTGGCTTTTTCCATCGTTGACCCTGCTGCTGGTTCTTTACATTTGGAGCCCTAATACCTTTGAGAAGGAAGAAATCAATTGGGTGGAGTATGCTTCCATTGCCTTATTCCTTGTTATGCCTTTTACTTATATGAGCAGAGCTATGAACTCTTTCTTTTATGAGGTAGCACCAGTCTACTACACCTTTCCTTACAGCGGAGCAATATTGCTGGTCGCCATCAGCTTAATGACAGCCATCATTTGGAAGGTTGGCAGGGACCCTGAATGGGGAACATTTGCAGGTGTATTCTATTATATGCTTGTTTACATGATGCTTTACATATTCTCCATAGGGCCTTATATTTTTAATTTGTTTTAAGAAACTGGATTTTTCTACGGCGGTCGTTTTGTCAGCGGCTGCCTTTTTCTTTTTTCATCACAGGAGGGTCCCTCTAACCTCTGGTGTTTACCGAGCATGGGTGCTTGCGCATTGATTAATCCTTTCTGTCTCTCCTTTTTTTCTTCAAGAATATTCTATGTGCAGCCGTATAAAAAAAATCCCCTTCTTCTGCCCTGTAAAACACAGGAAGAAAAGGGGAATAATTATAATGTTATTGGATTTTTTCCTATTTGGGATTGTTCTGCCACATGAGCCCGACAGTTCCTTCTCCGGCATGAACGGCTATTGTAGAACTGATTTCACCTACAACAAATTGTAATGAGGGATATTTGGAGCTAAGTTCGTTCTTGATCTCTTGGGCTCTTGCAGGGACATTGCCGTGCATAATTTGAATTTCATTCACTTTATACTTACTATAGGAATCATCGAATAGTTCAAGTATTCTTTTTGTTGCTTTTTTTTCAGACCGGACTTTTTCAGAAAGCATAAATTCTCCAGAAGGATTGATTCGAATAATAGGTTTTATTTTAAGAAGGTTTCCCAGCAGGAACTGTGTCCCGGACATCCTGCCCCCTTTGTAGAATTGTTCAAGACTGCCAAGGAGAATAAGGTTTTCGTGCTTTTCTGCCTCGGCACGCAGGTTGTCTGCTATCTTGGTATGGTCGGATTCCGTTTCTGCCTGCCGGATACCCGAGAGGAGAAGGGAGGTTATGGCATAACTCATGGACTTGCTGTCAATGACTTCCACCGGGAAATCGGCAATTTCCGCTGCAGATCTTGTCGCCTCTAAGGTCCCGCTCAATTTGCCTGAAATGTGAATGGCTATAGCTGCATCATAGTCACCTTTCAAAGAATTAATGATTTCTGCAGTTTTTCCCACTGAAGGCTGTGAAGTTTTAGGGATTTCTTTCTCATTATTGATTTTTTCATATAACTCTTCAGTAGTTAAGTCGACCCCATCTTCATATGCCTCTGCACCAAAGATAATACTTAACGGCAGAACAAATACATCCTGATTGTTTTTAAGACTTTCCGTTATATAAGCCGTACTGTCTGTAATCCATGCAATCTTTTTCATACAATCTTCCTTTACTATTTCATATTGTTTTAAAGGCTCATAATTTTTTTAAATAATTATTATTAATTCAAAGAGGTACATAAACATTCTATCAATAACCTGCTCATTATACTATAGGAAACCTATCTGAGAATCCCGTTTTAAAATGATTTAATGGGGAAAAGTTGTGTAAATCATTTTAAAGGAGTGGTATCAATGAAGCAAACCTATGAGGAGTGCGTCAAAGCCTGTCAGGAATGTTTAGAGGCGTGCAATGTCTGTTTTGACAGCTGTTTAAATGAAGAGAATGTTGGCATGATGACAGGCTGTATCCGGTTGGATCGTGAATGTGCAGATGTTTGTTCTCTGGCTATCAATTCCATACAGTCGGACAGCCCGAACGTTAAGGAGATCCTGAAGCTTCTAGTCTCAGTATGTGAATCTTGCGGGAATGAATGCAAGAAGCATGAACATGATCATTGTCAGAGATGTGCAGAGGCATGCTTTAATTGTGCAGAAACATGCCAAAAACTGATTGCATAAAAAACCTGTGACCATAGTCAGGGCCGTTCTCATTAATGAGAACGGCCCTGACTTTAACCCTTTTTTTATGCGGCGTTCACCGAGAATATACCTTAATTATAGTCCTGGTCATACTTTCGTTCACTTGAAGATTGATCTTTAGTGTTTGATTTTGCTCGTTCCTCTTGCTTTTCTTCTCGTATATCCTCCATAGGGAGCGGATCTACGGTTTGCTCGCTTTCAAACTTATCCAGGATGCTTTCTTTTTCACTGTCATATTGCTCGGGATTGTCAAATCTATCAAAACCTTGGCCCTTTTCATTATTATTGTTTTTGTCTTTCATGTGAAATGCCTCCTTAAAATAATATTTAGTTATTAAAAAGTTCCCTAATAAAGGATGTATCAAACAAAAATCAAGGTCTTCTTAATATTTCCATTTTTAATTCAAGGATTTGGGGTATATAAAAATTAAAATAGGAAGGAGTGATGGAGTATGAGCAACCAAGGCAGCTGGTATACTTCCAAAAACGAAAAGTATGAAACCTGGAAGGGACGACAGGACCGGACGGTAATAAATAAAAGCCTGCTATACTATGGGGTGCCCTCTCTTCTTATGATAGGACTTCTGATATTGGGTGCCTAAAGCTCTGCAATTCATGCAGAGTTTTTTCTTTGCTTAAAATTAATAAAATCAATGTGTGTGGACAACTTTTATCTCGTCCAGCTACAGCGCCTAGCCCCTCGGGGTCAAATAACCCTCAGAGAATAAAAGGGAAGACCGCCTTTTTTTCTCTGAGGAACATTTGCCTGTCGGGGCTGATCAAGGCGCTTCCGCTTTTGATGCGTCCAGCTACAGCGCCCAGCCACTCGGGGTCAAATAACCCTCAGAGAATAAAAGGGAAGACCGCCCTTTTTTTCAATGCGGAACATTTGCCTGTCGGGGATGATCAAAGCGTTTTAAATTTTTGTACTTTGTAAAGAGATAAGTCCTGCGGCTTTACGGATATACTAACTTAAGTTAAATTAATAATATAAAATTATACGGGGGTCCTTATACATATGGAAAAGAACGACACTTTACTTAATGATCAAATAAATGTCGGGGGGCTGGATTTTGCCTGGAAGTTGGAACAGGGATTATTCCTATTTGAAGGGGATGATGCCGTTTTATTTTGGATATCATCCGCAATGAAGTCCTTTTTCGATACAATTGAAGAGGTTTCAGGAAAAGAAGCAGCCAAAGTTGTGCTTGAAACAACAGGATTCAGACAGGGACTAGTAGTAGGTGAATATTTTCAAAGACTGGATATGCCGCTGGAGCAAGTAGCAGCAGCGATTCCGGCTACATATGCCTCCGCGGGCTGGGGAAAGATCGAAATTCACAATTTAAATAAGGATGAACATACGGCAACAGTAAGATTGAAAGACAGCTGGGAAACAAAGATTAATGTAGCACAAGGCAAGGGAAAATCCACAACATTCCTGGCTGGTCATTTTTCAGGAATATTTACCGGACTGTTTGGTGCTAATGTATGGTTCACCTTGCAAAAGGATCAGATACAAAATGAAGAGTACAGTGAGTTTCAATTTGCTCCCTCAGATATCACCATAGAAGAAAACATTCATGATCTTGCCAGAAAATCCGAATCGGATAGAATAGTGAAACTGGAGAGTATGGTGGAAGAACGAACACAGGAGCTCACCGACCTTGTAAAAGAAATTTCATCGCCTATCATTCCAGTGCTGGAAGGGATAGTCGTTGTCCCTTTACTCGGCAAATACGATGAGAATCGATCAGAAGACCTGATTACCAAGACTCTTAATAATCTTCCTAAACATAAAGCAGATTATCTGGTGATCGACCTCACTGGCCTTCATCAGTATATCAGCCAATTCACCGTTGAATTTCTGAGCAAGCTTGCATCTGCTGCCTCCTTGATAGGAACAGAAACGATTCTTGTAGGTATTTCACCGGAACTTGCACAGGAAATAACGGGTACCGATATGCAATTGTCACGTTTTAGTTGTTTTTCCACACTGAAGCATGGCATTTATTATGCGATCGGACAGCAAGGAAGACAGTTATATTAAAAAGCGAGCGGATTCCGCTCGCTTTTTAATTTTGTCTGATGGCCTTGAAAACCCCTGGCTATGCTGGAGGTTCCAGAGAGCTTATAGCGTGGTCGAGAACACCTTCTTTCTTTAGAAAAAGCCGGTTCCTTATCACTTCATGCCAGTCCAGCAGGAGGGGAGGTATCCTTGCTGATTGGCATTAATTAAGCCTAAAATAAGCGGAGTTTTTCCGGTTAAGCTTACGAATTGAATGTTATTTAGAGTATATAAGCGGAATTTTTCCGCTTAAGCACTGCGAAACGAAATTATTTTAGCCTCTTTTATACAAATAAGCGGAATTTCTTCCCTTATTTCTCGAAGTTTTTTCAGCCGGAATAAATAGCCAGGGAAAATAATTCATTGGCCCTTTTAGGCCGAGGCTGGTAAGGAAGGCTTCCAGCCGCAGAGAAAGAGGCTGGGACATAAGTTGAGATAGTAGAAAAATAAAACCGCATGAGTTCAAGGTTTTATACTTGATTTCATGCGGTTCTTTCATTTTAATAGGCTCTATTTGAAAGATGTTGCTTTTAAGGTTATTTATCGATTTTTCCTGAACGTAGACGGATTGGAGCGGAAGGTGTGCGACCTCCTGCGGGACTAGCGGGACAGGTGAGACCCCGCAGGCAAAGCCGAGGAGGCTCATCCAGCTCCAGCGGCCAGCGACTAGCAGATTTCGGTCTCTCTCCTTGCGATAAGTCATCATCGAATCGCGGTCGCTCTCCGTGATTCCTTTATCTCATGCGAGAGCCCTAAAATCTGTACGTCGCTGAACGGCCACTTCCGCTTTTGCTTCACCGCCCGCCCCGCGGAGTCGTGCACCTGGAGCGCAAATCCATTCTTTTTACTCAGCCGCAATCTTTGCGAAGAGAGCTTTTTATTATGGTTTTGTCCCAGCCTCTTTGTTTTGAAGTTATCAAACGCCCAGGGCAAACCTCCTGCCATCTTTGTTCCATCATAGCAGGAGGTATGCTCTGCGAATGACATGAACAATCTTAGTCGAGCCAGATTGAGAGAGAAAAACTGAAAATTTAAAAGCAATTAATATAGAAAACAGCTGTACAAAAGTGTCATTTCATGGTGAGGTCGAGTTTATACGTTTATAGAGGAGGGAAAAAGAATGGAGGGAGGGGTAAAGAATGCCAAATAAACTAATTGGAGTCTACAGCACAGCGAAACAGCTGATTTCTGATTTAGAAGATAGACAGTTAAAAGATTCAGAGTCTGCTATTCTTTTTTTTACTGCGAACCCTAAACAGTATCAGTTTCTTGAAAATGAAACTTCTTTTAAAGGGAACCTGATGGAAACTGCATCGGCAAATGACGACAGCGGCATACACAGCTTAGCTACCGCCTTTGATGAGGATGATGGTTCTTTAGAATTAATGAGGTTAGAAAAGGTTCTTCTTGATAATGGCTTTTCTGAAGAAGATGCCCAAGAATGTAAGACTTATTTGCATAAAGGAATGATAGTTGCGGCAGAAAAGGTTTAACTGACAGAATGCAGTGGTAAGAATCAATTGTAGCAAAGATAATATTTTAGGAGGTTTTACATATGAATAAAACAGAATTAATTAATGCAGTTGCTGAATCAGCGGAATTAAGCAAGAAAGATGCAGAAAATGCCGTCAAGGCGGTCCTGCAGAATATTGAAGAAACTCTTGCAAAAGGTGATAAGGTACAATTAATCGGTTTCGGTAATTTTGAAGTCAGAGAACGTTCTGCAAGAAAAGGGAGAAACCCTCAAACAGGAGAAGAAATGGAAATCCCGTCCAGCAAACAACCTGCATTCAAGCCAGGCAAAGCTTTAAAAGACAGCGTGAATAACTAATAGTCCCTCAAAGACCAGTCATAGTGCTGGTCTTTATTTGTAGGCATAGAAAATTCTTTTCACTTTAAATTGGTCTCATAATTAAGAAGTGATGTATCTCTTTAGGGCTCAAAAAGACTGTACATAAAATGGACAGTCTGGTCTGAAATTTAATGAATTTCAGCGATAAATCAGCTGCATTGTCATGCTGTTTTATTAGATTAAAAGAAAATAATTTTAATAGCTTCCCAGCCAAAGTAAAAACCAAAGCCGATCAGAGAAAGACCCGATACACATGAGATGACGACAAGTAACTTGTCAGTAAGGAATTTTCTGAAGGAACTTGACAATGCCGCCATACTGACATCCCATAGTGTAATTCCAATGAATATAGCACCGCTGTAGAGGACCAGATGAGCATGGTCATAAGTCTGGGCTGTTTTGGCAAGAACAGATCCATAAATCCCCAGCCAAAATAAAATGGTTAACGGATTGGACAGAGCCATCAGAAAACCGGTTAAGAAAGTTTTCAGGTAAGAATCACTGTTCTGCCTGTTGGTAGAACTGATCTTTCCAGCTCCAAGGAGGCTTTCAATCCCGGTATAAACCAGTACGAAAAATCCAAAGGACCAAAGGAACGTCTGTACTAAGGGGGTATCTAGAAAGCTGACGACACCAAAATAAACAACCAGCATGTATAGAAAGTCGGCTGCCACAGAGCCTATTCCAATGAGCCAGGCATGCCAAAACCCACTTTTAATTCCCCGGTCGAGCTGTGCCGCATTGATAGGTCCAATCGGTGCGGCGAGCGATAACCCGAGAAAGATATAGCTTATAAAGACAGCCATTTTTTCACCCCTAAATAAGATAACTTGTACATCTTATTCAGAAGTTGTCTTATTTATCACTTCTAAATAGTATCCACATTGCAGCTGGTTCAATTGAAACGGAGAAGGTCCACTTGCCGGATAAGCTAATGGCAAAGCGGGTAATTATAGGTACTAAAATTAGAAGAGTCCAATGTGATCTTAAGGATCCTGTAAGAGAATTAAAAAGGAAGACGCCACTCAAATTCTAACAAGTTATATAACCCCAAATTCAAGGGTGAGTGGCGAAGGCTTCATAATTAATAGTTATAGGGAAGCTTGAGTTTCTTCCAAAATTCTCATCATTTCTTGAGCACGGTGATATTGTTGTTGTTCTTCTTGTGAGGCGTCATGGATAATATCATGGACGCTATTCAGCAGTGATTGTGCGTAATGGATATCAAGTGACGCTCGTTGATAGTGCTGGGGATCATTGTTCCCTTGAGCATCCATTAAATGACGTTCAGCGATATCTACTTGTATTAATGCTTCTTTTAATTTTTGACTTATCATAGTCAATCCTCCTGGGTGATGTTAATAAAAGGCTCTTTTCATAAACTTTTTGGTTTTTAGATATTTGATTCCAAAAGATAGTTCCCGTGAAAAACGGAAAAAACATAAGTATTCAGGGGGGATCAGGCTTTTGGGATTTTACGAAAGCAGCAATGAATGAGAAAACAGCCTAATAAAAAGGGAATATTCCGTTTGGAATATCCCTGAATGATTTAGCAGTCTTCATTCTTATGCTGATGAAGTGGAGGAGGGATTAACCAGCCTTTTTCTTTATTAAGACGAAGAAGCTTGCCTCCCAATGTTACTTTCTGCATATGGAATTGTCCAAACATCATTGCGATGTCTTCTCTAACTGATTGTCCTATAGCTTGGCTGCATGCGACCAATCCGCCAGCAATATCCATTGATAGTGTTGCTGATATCTCAGGATCCTGGAATCTCGCTCCTACCGGGATATCTTCAAGGCAAGCATTTGGGCGCTCTGGAGGAGAAGGAGGAAGGCCGACGCCATTCTCTTTCAGCAGTTCTTCAATTTGCTTGATTTCCTGCTGTCCGTTTTGGATGAGCTCCTCTATAAACTTATTTAAATCTTCATCACCTGTATGATTCTTTAACGTTTGATAACCTGCCACCATTCCTTTTGCAGCCAGTAAAAAAGACCAGGCTCCAAAAACCTCACCATAATGCATTGGTTCTTCTTTAGGATTTCCGCTTAGAATACCCATTGTAATCCTCCTGAAAACATTCATTTTTTGTGCCACCTCTTTCAATATGCACAACATTATTGTTTTCCATAGAGAGGATGTATATTCAGTTATCATATAAAAAACATGATTTTAAGGGAAGGACTCATTTGGGGTGCATAAGGGTGAGAGGTAAAAGGTGATAGGCAATTGCTAGCAGATTGAAAGCACTTGCTACGAAGAAGAAAGCATTGAAGCAAAAGCCTTTTGAAAAAGAAAAACGGGTATATCAGTTGCAGGCATCCCGTCCAGTTCTTTTTGAAAGGCTCTTTTCATAACCTTGGCTGCTATTTTTTACTAAATCCGAAAAAATAATCCTATTACAAAGATGAAATCTGGTAACACCGAAAAGAAAAGAGCTGCTCCTCCCCGCTAGAGTTAAAATTCTTAGTCCGGGGTTATCCGTAAGCAACAATATAAATGAAAACAGCACTATGAAAAAGCCTTGAGGCCTATAACACTTATATCAATACAACTGATGAAAAAGATTCTTTTAAGATCTCTCGATTCGCTTAAAAACACCATGCGTGTAATAACTGCACCAGCTGATCTTATACCAGTCCAAACCGAATATCCAGTACTTATGGGAATGGATATCAGGGCAAGTGAGAGTAGGTAGAAACTTGCACCGCCTGAAACAAAGGCAAGGATAGGCGGCAGTACTTTTTTATAGCCTTCCGAAAGCTTCATGAACGTCACAAGAAGAACGTCGAATATTCCAGCTGTAATTAAATAAATCCAAGCCATTATTCAACCCTCGGAATGTTGTTACTTTTTTCGTTTCATCTCTTGAACTGAACTTCAGACCGAGCACGCCGAAGATAAGAAGGCTGATAAAAAAATTTGGCGTAACTCACATCATCTACTAAAATGATCATCCCAATTATAGAAGTTCCTCCAGCTCCTATACCTGCAAATGCTGCATAAGCAGTACCTATTGGTATCATTTTCATTGACTTTGCGAAAAAATAAAAACTGATCAGCAGAAGGATTACAGTTATAACGCTGGGTATAGGTTCGCTAGCCCTTCGATAAAGATAACCCGATGGCCCAGCCAACTTCTAATACTCCGCCGATTAAAAGATAGATCCACGCCATACTCATCATCCTTTCTTTTTATATACTTTTCAATCCCATTTACTTTATCCATTTTAAAGGAGAAAGCGCAAATAGAATGAATCTAAATCAACGAGTAGTATACAGTCATACCAGTTTCGTTCTTGTTTTACGGAGTAAAATGTTTTACTATTTAAGGTAAAGGAGTGAGGGGATGAATACGAATATTAAGTTGAATGCAGCCTTATTACGGAGACGGGTTCCTAATCTTACTTCAGCAGCTAAGGCTGTTGGTTTGAGGCCTGCTACAGTATCTAACCTCTGTACTGGAAAGATACCGGTTGGCAGAGCAGAGGTAAAGACTATTGTCGCGCTTGCTTCCTTAGCCAACTGCACGATTGATGAACTGCTGATTCGGGGCAGCGGCCTGGAAATGATTGAAAGCGGGATTAAAGTGGTGGATATCTTTTGTCCGATTGTTAAAGGGGGAAAGATCGGATTTATAGCGAGGGCTCAAATGGGACAGCTTGTTCTGTTGAATGAGCTGATTATCAGGCTTAAAGACAAGGGCTTTCAGATGATTTTCGTTGATGAAAATTCTACTGTCCCGGATGTCGCTGAGGCCAGAGCAGCCTGTGATCATGTTTTCCAAAATACAGAAGAAGTTTTTGACCTGCTTAAGAAATTTGAAAATAAGGAAGACGCCATCATAATAGCAGACCGGGCCATTGTAAAATCAGGAGAATTGTTTGCCATGATGGAACGGTTCGAACAGGCTGGTTTTCCTGACATTACAACCTTCTTATATGATCCAAGCGGGGAGGTTGTTGATGTTGAAGATCCTTATGGACCACTCGATTCTCTTATTCCTTTTGACATGGACTTGTCTGTCAGACAAATGTATCCAGCAGTGCAGCCAGTTAAAGCAACTTCAACCTTGTTAGAAGACGCCCTCGTGGATAATAACCACTTATCAATCCAGCGCAGGGCAAGAAAGCTTTTAAGAAGGTACAGGGAAATTCGGATACTTATCAATAATATTGGTGAAGAGAGAATTCCTCAATCGGAAATGGCTCTTTTTCATAGGGGGCAGCGATTAGAAGCATTTCTAACTCAGCCTTTTTATGCTGCAGAAGCTTTTACTAATCTAAAAGGAGAATACGTTCCCGTGGAGGTCTCGCTGGCAGGTGTACAGAAAATAATTGATGGAGGAGCCGACAGCATGTCAGCAGAACAGCTTAAATATATCGGCAAGCTATAGTTTTTATAGTCACCAGGATGACAGTCTCTCTTTAAAGCTTTTAAAAACCCGGAAAAGAGGCTGACCCGCCAAGTGAGTCAGCCTGTTTTTTATTTATATCCCTTAACCTCTACCAATGTATCTTTATCATCTTTATCTGATTTTTTAATGATGGAAATCGATCCGTCAGACTCCAATACAACGGTGTCTATTCTCTTCATCGAACCAATTCCTTGCGAACGGGCCGCTTGGAATATAGCTTTTTTCGGTACCCGTTCCTTCTTCATAGGTCCCTCCCTGAAAACCCCGTCCTGATAAAGAACTTGAGGGTCCGATTTGATAATTTTGTTGAACCAGTCAATATGTACAGCGAGCTTGGCGATAACATATTGGAGAGCAATCAACATAAAGAATGCCGTTGTTCCTTGTGCCCAGGTAATATTCTTATCAAGAAGAATGGAAGAGAGAGTGGACCCCATCGCAACAGTTATCACTAAGTCAAAGGCATTTAACTTAGAAAGGGTGCGTTTTCCTGAAATTCTAAGAAGAATAACAAGCGAGATATAAGAGAAAATCGCAATTATGATAGTTCTCTCGATGATATCGAAACCGGAAAAAAACATGGAAATCCTCCTTTCTTTGTCTCTGTTGTTATTTTTCCTTATATGAGAGTCCTCAAACAAAAACCCCCTTCAAATGAAGAGGGCTGGATTGTTTAACTATTCGATTCTGCAGCAGCTGAGGACGCCTCACGCTGGTTCTTTTTCATTCTTTTTTTCATTGCCTTCACGAGGAAGCCGCCTTTGAATCGGCGCGGTTCATATGAAATGACGAAGGCACGCGGCTCATGTTCTTCAACAATTTCAAGAAGTTCTTCCTCACGGTTCCGTTTTGTCAGTATTTCAAGCTGGTACCGTTTGCTGTCACGTCCCATGCCTTCAAATACAGTTACCCCAAACCCTTCATTTCTAAGGATTTCTATTAACGTTTCATTAATATCCATCAGGTTCACCACGATGCTTGTATATCCTATTGCAAGTTTATTCTCAACTTTGCTTCCGATAAACAATCCGATACCAAATCCTAAAGCGTATACCAGCATGCTGGCGATACTCTGGTCACCGGAGAAAACCAGGGCCAAACCAAATACGTAAATCAAGGCTTCCATAAACCCAAAGGCAGAGGCTGCTACACTCATGTTTTTTACAAGGAAGATGGTCCTTAAAGTTAAAATAGGCACATAAATCAATTGCAGAGCAAAGATCAACAAAATATCTATCATGAAAAGTACTCCTTTATTTAAAAAAGTTAAGTTCAAAAAATACTTTCCAAATATAACACTGATAGCGGTCTAAAAGGAAGGGTTATTTATGATTTTTTTTGTTTTCCTTGTGTCGAATAAATTCTTGTGAAGAGGTTAGTTATACAAAGCTTTTATAGGGTGTCTTTATACATCTATCTAATGTTGATTGCTGTGTGGGAATAAGGAAGTTCTGCTGTTCCTTCAAAGAGCTTTGATATCGAAAAGAATCGGCTTTGCATATACATAAATGGAGTGTTTCAAATAAAAAGCTGTTTTCGCACACATTGCTGCCTTCGGAAAAATCCCAAGAGCGGGAATTTTTACCGGATACTAAGAGTTTTACTCTAATAGGGGATTAGTATTAAATAGCAACAAAGTTTACGAAAAGAGCTAAATAAAAACAAGGAGTGTATACTTTGCTGCCTTATGATTCATATAATCAAAGACAAAACTTCATGTATGGCTATCAACCTGGAGGATACGGGCAAGGACCTTATGGGAACACAGGATTTCAAGGAGGCTACGGACCTGGGTTAGGAGGATACCAGGGCTATGCCGGTGGATATGGGCCATTTCAAAGTCCGGGCTATGGAGGATATGGTTCTCCAGGGTATGGGGGTTATCAAGGGTTTGGAGGTTCATATGGCGGGCCTGGATATGGGCCAGGAGGAGGACTATCTCCTTTAGGTGCCGGGTTACTGGGACTCGGGGCAGGCTATTTGGGCGCTGAATTGCTCGATAACAAACGCGGATATTATTACTAAGTGTAAATAAAAAGAACTTGTTTAAAACCCTGAAAAAACAGGTGCATTTCCTTATTAAATAGGAGATGCACCTGTTTTGTTAAGCTGTTACATTACTATATTTTTCAGCCATCCGTTTGACAAACTGCCCATAATTTACAAGCCACGAAGCAGTCAAGGCGAGCAATGAATTCAGGATGGAGGCGGTAATGATTAAGCCATGCAATTGGTTGGAAGCAGTAAAAATGTACCCAGCCATAGAACTCAGGAGAATTAAAACAGATAGTGGGATTTTGGGAAAAAGAAATGTAATAAGGCCGCTTACAAAAAGTGTAACAGCACCAAGCATGAAAAATTGCAGGATCAGTGATAAGGTGAATTCCATGATATCCCTCCTTAAGGTAGTTTCCACTACCATACCCCATTTGTACAAAGGGTAATCTAATATATGCAAAATCAGTTTTTCTGGAAAAATGTGGTTCTTACTTCCTGCTACAACTGTTTGATTAAAGCTGCACGACAGAAGCAGAAGTAATGACTAAGAACATGTTGAATAACAAAAAATATTTACGAATTCAGACACTTCAAATCAATATAAAAAGGAGGGGGCTGCCCTCCATTTTTTTACTTATTCTCTTGATTATCCGACTTGACTTCATCTGGGAAACCTGCTTTAGTCGCTGCTTTGAAGTCTTTTACGTATTGCACCTCTTGGGAACTGGATAGTCCATTATTTCTTTCAGTATTAATCCCTTTGTATGGAAGTCTCTTCTCATTTCTGCCTGCCATGATGATTCTTCTTTCAAAGTAATTAATATCTTGCTTATTGATTAATTACCCTGAAGGAAACAGACTAAACAGCTTGTACTTTAGTGTCTGAAAGGTTGAAAGAAACTATTCCTTTCAGTCCTTTAGAGCGTTGCTGTTTTTATTGTTCTTCCCTTATAAGGGGAGGGAGGTTTTCCGTACGCTGCGGTCCGTATGTGCTTCCGGCATTTTGCTTGATATGTTTATTTCCGGGGTATATGGACTTATGCTCATGAGATAGTTTAGCCACTTTTCCCCGATCTGTATTAACCATTCAAAATCCTCCTTAAAAGAATAATGCAGTGTGAGTACTATGCAGTATTTATCTTGGCAGGTCGATATCCTTGCCTTCCAGATTCTCAATTTTTCCATCAATAGTGCCTTCAGTCAGGCTGTCGCTTGCCTGTTCGTGTGTCATTGCAAGTCCTTGTGAAAGCTCATCACTCTTCTTGTAGTCAGAAACATCGTACGTTCTTCCGGCAAGATCAGTAGATGGGCTCTTTTGTTTTTTATCCATATTTTTCACCTCTTTTATTCTTCAACGTAAGGGTCATGTTCGTAGGCAGGCAGATCACCAAAGGTTGTCATGGTCCCTTCTTCATCTAGAGCTTGTTCATACATTTCATGTTGTTTGTTAGGATACACGGTGACATTCCTGCCTTCGATATCATTACCGGTAAAATTCTCGAAATCCTCCGTATACCCAACATTCTCCTCATAATCGATATAAACGTCATTATAATCATCTGGAGGATTCATCAAGGCAGAAGGGGATTCAGAAGTACCCCATTCTGCTACCGCCTGCCATGAGTCTTCTGCATCATAAGCCGTATTCTCATCCTTTTCATACAAAAAGAACTTACCGAATGGCGGCATAAGGACACCTTCTTCTATAGGACGGTTATGAGAAACGGTCTGATCAGGGCTGTGTTCTTTGCAATATAAGGCAGTAGGAATGGCCTCAAGCCTTTCGACCGGGATATCCTTCCCGCATTCATGGCACTTTCCATAACTGCCTTCTTCCATTGCAGCCAGGGCCTTTTGTATACTTTCAAGCTCATAGTCAAGGTGCTGATGCAGGGCTATATCCTTTTCTCTCTCATAAAGTTCGGTGCCCTCGTCCCCGGGATGATTATCATAACTGGATAATTCGCCAACTGTTTCATGAGGATGTCCTTGATTAAGGTCGAAATTGTCGTTATCTTCCTGTCTTTTAATAATGGTCTTTTCCAGTTCTCCTAAAGTTGAGCGGAAGGCAGACAGTTGTTGTGCAGTCAGTGTCATTTCATCATTCCTTCCAAGAAATTTTCTTTTTTAGTATGGAACACATTCAGAAAATCATGATTGTTAAATGATACCGGATCCATTATTGGTTTATTTGTGCGGTGAAGGGATAACTTTCGGTAAGGATGTGAAAAACAACTGCCTGACAGGGCGGAAGATTTATTTAGGTTTAGGAAATTATAAAACCACCCTCTGTTGATAATTTGCAGCTGAATTATCCACGTCCAGCTACAGCGCCTAGCCCCTCGGGGTCAAATAACCCTCAGAGAATAAAAGGAAAGACCGCCTTTTTTTCTCTGAGGAACATTTGCCTGTCGGGGCTGATCAAGACGCTTCCGCTTTTGATCCGTCCAGCTACAGCGCCTAGCCCCTCGGGGTCAAATAACCCTCAGAGAATAAAAGGAAAGACCGCCTTTTTTTCTCTGAGGAACATTTGCCTGTCGGGGCTGATCAAGACGCTTCCGCTTTTGATCCGTCCAGCTACAGCGCCTAGCCCCTCGGGGTCAAATAACTCTCAGAGAATAAAAGGAAAGACCGCCTTTTTTTCTCTTTGGAACATTTGCCTGTCGGGGCTGATCAAGGCGCTTCCGCTTTTGTTCTTCTGCTATATCTTTCTGTCATAAACCCTCTTCAGGCGAATATTTTTAAGTTGCTGAATATTTAAGCGGGGGAGAGTAACTAATGAACAAAGTAATCGTGAAAAGCTGTGTCTTCATCGTGCTGGCAGTGATACTGGGCATAATGCTGATGTATGAAATTAAAAAAGGTGAAGAATTAAAAAAAGACAAGGTGACCCTTACCGAAAAATATTTTGCACCTGGTCAATCCAATGTGGCTGTTGGAATAAAAACAAATAAAACCATCGAGATAAGGGATAGCGGAGAGAAACACTGTGCAATGGAATTCAGCAACAAAAAAATATTTGAAGTTGATTGTGACAAATATCTTGATTTTACTATAGGAGATAAAGTTATTATTATTTATAAAGACAACCGCCTTATAAAACTCGGCAAAAAGTAGGGAGAGAAGAAAATGCAATTGGAAAGTATACCTGTAATTGAAACAGAGAACTATTTATTGACTGAAATTAAAGAGGACTATGCTTCACATATGTTTGAATTTCTAGGAGACAGAGTAACCATGAAGTATTTAACACCCCACCCTGATAAAACGGTACAAGAGGTGGCTGAAAGTATAAAACATTCACTGAAGCAGTTCAGCATGCAAAGTGAAATACCCTGGGTAATCAAAGAGAAACATAGCAGGAAAATCATTGGTATATTTCGGCTTCATAAGCTTAACTTCTGGCATAGTAAAACGGAGATGGGAGTAGTGATCTCCAGGGAGTATCAAAAAAAGGGAGTAATGACCGTACTTTTACCTGTGATTTTATCCTATTGCTTCAATAATCTGAGATTAAACAGGGTGGTGGGGGATATCTTCGATGAGAATGAAGGATCACGTAAATTGCTGCTTGCTCATGGATTTTGTGAAGAAGGGGTGCTGAGGCAGACAGATTTCGATGGAGAGAAGTATCATGACACTGTCGTATTTTCTATGTTGAGGAATGAATATTTAAATTTACCATAATGATATTATGGTAACAACGAACCGAACAACCCGTTCCATTTCTGTGAACGGGTTGTTTAATTATTGTAAGTCATTCGGAGGTTCATTGATATGCCCCTTATTACTCACTTCATCAAAAATGTTTTCCTGCATAGAAGCAGTGGAGGCGGTATAACTTGTTGGCTGTTGGACAGGAATGGCTTTATAGCCTGAATTTCCGGGGAAAACAGTCAGTTTATTATTGATCATTTGAGTAAGCAGCTCCAATTCCTGCCTGAGCTGAATGATATCTTCTTTGGTTGCAGGCTGTTTTGGCTGCTTCAAAATGATTCCCAGCTGTCCATTCGGTTCCAATGTCGCATACTGAACATCTGAAATGTTGCTGACTTGGGACTGCCGCAGTTTCATTTCCAGCTGATCAACGGTCAGGCGCATTTTTTTCAATGCCTTTTTTTGCAATGTGCCATTTTGTATAACCACTTTTGATTGTCCTGTGATGAATTTCTCCAATGGATCATTTTTAATCTGGACAAATTCCATAAAAACCAATGTAAGTACCAAGGTAAGCCCAACCAGCAGTGTAGCCCAAACTCCTTTGCCGACAATCGGCTGCACAAGAAGTGAACCGAGTCCTATCATGATGACAACTTGTGCTAATGTCATCTGTGAGATAGATTTTCTTCCTGCCACACGTAAAAGTAATGTTCCTCCAAAAACGATTAGAACAGCTTTCCAAAGTAAGTCAAAATCCATTACCTTTTCACTTCCTTCTAAGTACGTTCCCGTTAAATAAGTGCTTTGCTGTGTGTTAATGAGCTTCTGCAAACCACCTTATTGATGATTAGGTTGTGAAAAAGGGGAGTAGATTATACTTTATCAGCACGTCTTTATTCAGTCAGCTTACAAACACACCTTCTTGTTCTAGGTCCGTCGAATTCACAAAAGTAGATTCCCTGCCATGTACCCAGAAGGATTCTGCCCTTTGAAATGATAAATGTCTGTGAATGGCCGACCGTGCTGGTTTTTAAGTGAGCTGCAGTGTTTCCTTCCCTATGAAGATCTTTAATATGATTCCATGGATAGGTTTCATCCAGTCTCATTAAAAAATCTGTTTTAACATCAGGGTCGGCATTTTCATTTACGGTTATTCCGGCTGTTGTGTGCATGGACTGAACGATCAATGACCCTTCTTTTACCCCTGTTTTAGATATCCACTCTTGTATCCTTGCTGTGATATCCACTATTTCATCTCTGCTTGTCGTCGTGATTTCAAATTCCCTTATCAAGTTTATCAACCCTTTCCTTTTTTCTCCTTCCTTTACTATAGCTGATTTTTAATGAAGTTAAACCTTGTTGATAAGTACAAGGCGATTTGCAGGAAAAAGCAGGATATACAAGTGTTAACAAGAATTACTTAAAGTGGGAAAGCTTTGTTTATTGTGCCTGATAGGCATTGACTGCATGAGATAAGGCAATAGTCCTGTTGAAATAATGAATTTGGTGATATGAGAAGAAAAATGAGTTGCCTTCACTATTAAGAAGCAATGCTGCAAAGGAATTAGCAATAACCAGTTGCTATAACGGAAAAAAAGGGTAAGGTAAAGGATAGGGGGGAAATGATGAACATAGAAGATATTCAACGAAGATTTAAAAATCGGACACCAACCATTCTGGGCAGCGGACAGTATTACCGATTTTCAGTGCTTCTGCCTTTAATTAAAGTTAATAATGACATTCATATCTTGTTTGAAGTGAGGTCAGAGCAGCTGAGGCGTCAGCCTGGCGATATATGTTTTCCAGGAGGAAAAGTCGATGAGAGTGATGAAACAGAAAAGCAGACAGCTATCAGGGAAACTTGTGAAGAACTAGGGATCCAGGAAGGAAACTTATCTGCCCTCTACCCGATGGATTACATTGTTTCCTCGTTTGGCACTTTCATCTTCCCTTATGTAGGAATACTGGATGAGAAGGCCATAATCAAACCGAATGCAGATGAGGTAGCTGAAACTTTTACGGTTCCTTTGTCATTTTTCATTGATACAGAACCTAAAGTATATAAAGTACGCTTTACAATTGAACCTGAAGAGGACTTTCCACTGGATTTAATCGCCGGAGGGGAGAATTATAACTGGCTGACAAGAAAGATCGACGAGTATTTCTATTTCTATGAGGATAAGGTCATATGGGGATTGACGGCTAAGATATTGAAGCATTTTATTGATGAATTGACCGAAATAGAGTAAACAGCTTATACTCCAACCCGATTCTGTGTATAAGTATCTATGTCCAAAGGGGAACGTTTGTCAAAGCTCTGGGTATACCTTAGCCTGGAGGATATAATAACTTTATGTCACATTAGTTACGTTATGCAGCTATGTAATCATATAACGCCAATGTAATCGGATATTTTCTGAAATACAATAAGAATAGGGCAGAGAGAAAAACCTCGGTAACAAGAAATATCAGAAAGCAGTAAATACAGCTTGAAATTACTAAAGCACCGGAGTCTATTATATTGGAGGGAGAAGAATGTTTAATGAACATGTAAGGGGTGTTCTGGGAAAGCTTGCCTTAATGGACGATGAAGATCCCCGTATGGAAGAATATCTGCAAAGACTGCTGGATTTGCTTCTTCAAGATGAAGAAAAGACGATTCAGTTTTTGGAACAAGGAAGCCGCAAAGAATTGCTTCTCATTAGTGAACTATTTCCTGAGGTGGCTTACACTCTTGGCAGTGAAGACTTTCTGAAATATATCTATCAATTGGATAAGAAACACCCCGAACTAGATCTGTTAAGGCATATTGAAACAGATCCGAAGTATTTGAATTAATCAGGGGAAGGAAGGTTTGGCATGCAGCAAATCATTGCGCTTGGGGGCGGTGGGTTTTCGATGGAACCTGAAAACAGCCTCCTTGATACATACATTTTGGAACAAGCATCTGTGAAGACACCTAACATTTGCTTTCTTGCAACAGCCAGCGGTGATGCTGAAGGATACATAGACAGATTTTATCAATTTTTTCAGAAACTCGATTGTACACCATCACACTTATCAGTTTTTAAACCTCACACCCGTGATTTCAAAAGTTTTCTATTAAGTCAGGATATCATTTACGTTGGAGGAGGGAATACCAAAAATTTAATGGCACTCTGGCATGAATGGGGATTAGACACTATTCTGAAAGAGGCTTTGTCTTCCGGAATCATACTTTCGGGGCTAAGTGCGGGTTCCATATGCTGGTTTGAAGAAGGAGTCACAGATTCCTTTGGAGAAGGGTTGGAACCAATTAATGGTCTGGGTTTTTTAAAAGGAAGTCACTGTCCCCATTATGATGGGGAATTGGAAAGGCGTCCAGCATACACAGATTTAATAGCACGTTCGATATTGAAAGCAGGTTACGCAGCGGATGATGGTGCAGCCCTGCACTTTATCGATGGCAATCTTGCAAAAGCAGTTTCTTCACGCCGGCATGCTTTTGCTTATCTTGTAGAAGAATGCGGGGGAAAGGCAGCACAACAAAAACTAAATACGATCTTTTTGGGATAAAATGGGAACTGTTGATAACAGCCCCCTAAGAATTAAGTGAGTGACTTGAGTTTGATTGAATCAATGGAGGTTTTATTTTACCTCTAACAAGGAAGCTGGGCTTTAACACATTGAAGGAAATGAAATGGCAGTTATAAAGATATCTCAATATCACCATCATCGGTTATTAAAACAGTCGTATAGCTGTAGAAGGACTGGGCTGCTTCTATTTCACTTTCTTCTTGCGAGAGGGCATTCATGTAACGGTTATAACTATTAACATCTTTAATTATGTGGTAAAAGTAAGTAGGAATCCCATTCAAGGTATCCTTTTCCTTAAAAATAAACTGTCCTTGAAACCGATTTCCGAACCATTCACTTGCTTCTTGGTGACTCTCAAATTCAGGCATCTCTTCAGCAAGTTGTTCAATGTTGATGTCCATCCTGTACCTCCGTTTTTTAGTAAGTAAAAATGCAAAAATGGTTGATTAAACTTAGTGTTCAACCTGTTATATTGTGCAACTTAAGTTTTTTCCTGTAATTAAAAGCTTGGTACCTGGATATATGGACTTAAGTCTTAAGATAGATTTTATGATCTTCTGAACTGCCCTTTACTATCAAATCCCTGATGATTTTAGCAAGTACCATATTATATACAGTCCCGTTATCTCCGTAACCCATTAAGTAAAAATGGTTTGGTTTGCTCTCATATATACCGAGCATAGGAAGGCCATCGTGAGTTCCTCCATAAAATGCACCCAGGTAAAATTCAGGAGTGATTTTAATATGAGGAAAAAGCTTATTGAACTCTTGGACAAGTCTATCCTTCTTATTGAGAATTTTCCCGTTTCTTTCGGCAGCGATATCGGTATTCTCATCCAATCCTCCAATGATTATTCGATTGTCTGCTGTGGTACGCATATAGATATAAGGCCTGGCAGTTTCCCATATAAGGGAGCGTTTATGCCATCCGCTGAAATCCTCTACAACATTTGTGACAATGCTGTAGGAAGAGTTCAACACTGCGTTTTTTTCCTTTTTAAATTCCAGGGATTCATAGCCCCCGGCAACAATTACATATTGAGCTGTGATGGAAGAGGAGTTGTCCGTATAGTATACACTTTCCTTCTCTGTCACTTTTTGTCCAGTAATAAGGGTTTCTTCGAATATTCTTGTTCCGCTTTTCATCCCTTTTTTCAGTAATCCATGAGTGAATTTAAAAGGATTCAACTCAGCATCCTTTTTTCCGTAGATGGCTGCCAATTTGGAAAAGGAATAGCTGGATGCTATCTTTTCTCTATCAAGATACTCCACAGGGAAACCATGTTTATTGAGAAGTTGGAAGTCCTTTTTGAGTTTGGGAAGATCTTCTTTTGTACTTGCGTAGTAAAGAGTGTCTCTTTCGTGAAACTCGACATCTATATCGAGTGATTCAGCCGCTTTTTTAATTTCACTCATACCTTGCCTGCATAAGATTAGGTGCTGCATGGCTTTAGTTTCCCCAAAGGAATTGACTAGTTCATGGACCATTTTATCGCCCATGTACTGGATGAGGGCTGTGTTAGCTGCTGTACTTCCATAGCCTATTTTCCGTTTATCGACTACTGCTACATCAAGTCCGGATTCGGAAAGGAAGTAGGCACATTGAGCACCGGAACTGCCTCCTCCAATAATCAATACATCACAATTTATATTTTCTTGAAGGACCGGGTAAGATGGGGCATTCAAGAAGGTAGAAGGCCAATATAGCTTTCCCGACTGCAGATTCATTATAAACACATCCTAATTTAAGAACTTTGGTAAATACTATTTTCTTCAAAATCTTAGTAATCATTCACGCATAGAAAGGAGAGGCTGAAATGTTTGACTCTACATCCTATACAATCCTGCCCCAAAGCTTTTATGAGGCACCCACACTTCAATTGGCTGAAAACTTGCTCGGCTGTCTGCTTATCAAAGAGACAGAAGAAGGGATAACTTCTGGATATATAGTGGAAACAGAGGCCTATATGGGACCGGAGGACAGAGCTGCTCACAGCTTTAATAATCGACGGACCAAAAGAACGGAAATTATGTATGCTGAGGCAGGGAGGGTGTATACCTATGTGATGCACACTCATTGTCTGGTAAATGTGGTGAGCGGGCAGGTGGAAAAACCGGAGGCAATTCTGATCAGAGCCGTGGAGCCGAGAGATGGCATAGATTATATGATGGAAAGAAGACCAAAGAAGGGAAAAGAGCTGACAAATGGACCGGGAAAATTGACAAAAGCCATGGGAATCACCATGGAAGACTATGGCGGATGCTTTCATCAGGGTCCTTTATATATTGCAGAAGGGTATAAGCCGGTTAGTATAGAAAAAGGTACAAGAATCGGAATTGGCAATTCCGGGGAAGCACGTGATTATCTTTATCGCTATTGGATCACTGGAAATACATACATTTCTAAATAGCAGCAGCATAAAAAATGGGAAGCTATTCTATAGAGTTAGAATACTTTTTTTCTTTTCAGGGTTTGTATCAGTATGAACCTAAAAGGGGAGGCATAAATTATGCCGAATTAATCTTCAATTTAAGAAAAGTCTTTTTGGGAGGATCACTCATACTGATCAGAGAAAGAGAAAGTGAAAAAAATCTGAAGAAATCCTGTTTGATTAAAATTCGGAACGGGAAAAGATTTAATGAACGCAACTTAAAGGAGGAATTCATAATGAGCAAAGAACAAGAAGAAAAAGATAACCTCTCTTTAGAACAGGAAGAAAAAAAGGAAAGCAACCAGGAAATCGATCCGCAAAAGGATCCGGATAAGCCGAAGCATCCGGAAGATTGATTCTGGTTATATACGTAAGCCAAGGGTAGAATCCATAGGGTTCTATCCTTTTTGCAGCTATTTCCTCAATTGTTGCTTTCGGAAAAATCCCAAGAGCCGGAATTCTCCCCGAATACTAAGGGTTTTCTCTCAAACCTGAGAGAGGAGCTCTTTCTTTTCCTGTTTACGAGGTTATTCCGGCGAAATATGGTTATTTTTAAAGGAATTTATCTGAAATAGCAGCAAAGTATACGAAAACAGCCTATCAAAAACTATTGATGTATGCATGGTCCTAAGCGGTCACTGCCGATGGTACCATAAGAAGAATAGTACATATAAACTTTTTTTGAGGTGTGAAATGAGAAAAACTCTATTGCTGATGGGTCCAACCATCATGATTTTCATTGGGCTGACCCTTATTGGGAATGTACCTTTAACTTTTGCGTTATTCTACGGGTGGCTCCTTCTTATCCCAGTCTATTCAAGCTGGAAGAAGCAAAACCATTCACAATGGAAATTCAGTATAACCTCCCGCTCACTAATGCTGGGGATGGTTAGCGGAACCCTTGTACTGGTGATTATCTTTGCCGCTGTTTCCTATTTATTCTCATTCCTGATTGATCTGGAACTTATTCGTTCATTACTGAAGCAATGGGATTTTGATGGAAAGATGATATGGGTGTTAATTGCTGTACTACTAATATTAAACCCTTATCTTGAAGAAAATTATTGGAGGAATTTCATTTTTCAAGAGTTGAAAATGTCTACATCAGCTGGAAATGCCATTATCATTTCTTCTTTCTTTTACAGCTTGTATCATTTGCTTTCACTTGTAGAGCTGTTTAATTGGCCATTCAATGTACTTGCTGTCATTCCGATTTTTCTGGCAGGGCTCATCTGGGGGATCTTTAGACACAAATCTGGTTCGCTCGCTGCACCTATCCTCAGCCATGTTTTGGCAGATACCGGTATCATATTAATCTATTTGGTGTATATCCATACCTGGTGAAAATTTTTCTTTCCCTTAGGTATAACTATAAGTATCAAAAATGTAAAAAAGCAAGGTGTTTAAATACCTTGCTTTGGTGCAGTCTCATTAATTTATTCTGTAAGGCTCTTTTCTAAAGATTGCTTTCATAATAAATCCCAATAATTGGATTTTTCTCTGGATTGCTAAGGTTTTCCGCTCTAATCCGGGGGAGCATCTCTTTTCTTTCTTGCTTACCAGGATTTTAAGGGTGATTTATGGTGTTATCTTACGAAATTAATATTAAATAGCAACAAGTTCATTCGGATATTTGAACTGGAGTTGTAGAGGTGACAGAAAATCCTGTGTTTGTTATTTGAAATGGTCCTGTATTTCCTGAACCGGATCCCGTAGTGCTTTTAGTGCTTGAGATGGGTGACTGATAGAGTGGAGCACCGAAGGTTACTTCTCCACCGCTTACTTCTTTAATATATACATTTTTAATAAAACAAGGCATGATGCTCTGGCTCCTTTATACCGTTTTACCAAAAGAAAGCAGCAAGTGCTAACCCTGTAATCGCTCCTAATGCGATTCCGTATCCGAATCCACCATAGCCATAACCCCACCCTAGGTAGCCATATCCTTGATTTGGCCTGACAGGACGGATATAAACCTTGCTGTTGGTAACCCGAGTGATTTCCCCAATATGATTTCTTCCAAAACGATCATTGATTCTGACGACTTTCCCATGGTAACGGCAGCATAGATTGTAATAATTCATAATTCTCTTCTCCTCTCAAATTCAGTTAGTATAGTATTAACTTATTCCCCGATAGAATGGTTGCTTGTACATTCACCTATTTTCTCTTCTTTTCATTAGATAATTAGAGAAAGGGAAAGTGACGGATGCTTTAACTCATACAGAAGGTTAAGTGTTGATAAGACATTATCGGGGAAAAGGGGTTTGAGAAATGGGCAGTTATCTTGATTTCTTGGCGTTGTATGGAATTGGAGGCGCACATCCAGGAGGAATTTTATTAACCAAGGAGCTGATGTACCGCGAAACAATTTCAGAAGATATGTCAGTACTGGATATCGGCTGTGGTACAGGGCAGACTGCAGCTTTTATAAAAGAGATGTTCGGCTGCAGAGTGGTCGGATTGGAGAATCATCCGGTAATGCTGGAAAAAGCACATAAGAGAATGAGGGCTGAAGAGGCTGAGGTGGAAGTTATCTCAGGATCTGCAGAGAAGATGCCATTTAAGGATCAAGAGTTTGATTTCATTATTTGTGAATCTGTTTTGTCCTTTGTTGATAAGAAGGCCGTTCTGATGGAAGCGAACAGGGTTATGAAGGCGGGGGGTGTCTTCATCGCTGTCGAGATGACGGTTGAGCGGGAAATCTCAAGTGAAGATATGAAAATCTTGACAGGATTTTATGGGGTGAAGCAGCTGCTTAGAGAAGAGGAGTGGAGGAAGTGTTCGGAAGAGGCAGGATTCAAGAAAGTGGAAATAGAAAGACCGGATTTTCCACTGTTGTCTCAAGAACCAGTTATAGAATTTAATTTATCAGAAGAGATTCCCGAAGAGATTCATGAAATGCTGGATAGACACGAAGGATATTTAGCGGAATACAAAGACTTGCTGGGAGTAAGAATTATCCGTTGTACAAAATAATGAAAGAGGCTGGGACAAAACCATAATAAAAAGCTCTCTTCGCAAAGATTGTGGCTGAGTAAAAAGAATGGATTTCCGCTCCAGGTGCACGACTCCGCGGGGCGGGCGGTGAGCCTCCTCGGCTTTGCCTGTGGGGTCTCACCTGTCCCGCTAGTCCCGCAGGAGGTCGCACACCTTCCGCTCCAATCCGTCTACGTTCAGGAAAAATCGATAAATAACCTTAAAAGCAACATCTTTCAAATAGAGCCAATTAAAATGAAAGAACCGCATGAAATCAACCGCGGAGTCACGCACCTGGATTGGAGATCAATAGACCTATTTTCGGGGTGCGAATAACTCAACCGTTTCTTTGACTAATTAGAAATTTGTACTTCAAAACAGAATCCGTTAATTAAATAGACTGTTTTCTCATTGATATTGCTTTCGGCAGTATCACCCTCGGGACACTAAAAGTTATCTCTCTAAACAGGGAGCATCTCTTTTCTTTTGGTTTAGCAGAATATAAAGCGGTTTACCTACGAAGTTACTATATAATACCAACAAAGGTTAAGAGTAGAGCCTTTTAATTTTATCACTTTAAAGCACGAAAAAGATCTGTTCTTTTTGTGCTTTAAAGTGGTGAAGTACTTATGCTTTTATACGGGGAGCTGTTGGGTCGCACTCCGGCAGCTGTGTTCCTGCAGATTCATATAGTTTGATAAGATAGTAGCATTCTTCCCTTCCCATATGGTCAGYCATTAATGCTGAAAAGGATCCTAGAAGCTTATTGTTCATTTCCCATTCTTCCAACTCATTGAGGAAGCTTCTGAATATCTTCATTTCCAATTCTACATCTGCATTGAACTTCGATAAGGCAGGAAATTCGAGCAAACCAGTTCTCATATAGCCTGCAAGTTCAATCGCCTTTAAGTAAAAAGCTTCAAAATCTTTTTGAAATTCCGTCCCTTTTTCTTTCAGTTTTTTCTCACTAAGGTCAAGGCTGTCATTAATTGCGCCTGCATGTCCCGCTGCATCGGCCAGCCAGAGGAGGTGGTGATGAACGGGATGAAAGTCAGGAACTTCTTCGTTTTTCAACAGATGATCAAGGATTTTAATATATTCTTCTAATTCATTGACCATGTGATTAATGAATGTTTCACCAAGACCGAGGACGACTTTACCAGTTAATTTTTTTCTTATAAGCGAAAGTTTAAAGGTTCTCAATTTTTCCGTTTGCTTTGCAGCCATTGAAGTCAAATCGTCCAGTTTTTGGCCTGAGAGAGGCTGCCTTGACATTTCCAGGAGCTGATCCATATTTACGATGAATTGTTCTGCCCTATTTATCTCCTCTTTCTCAAGGGGGGATAAGGTATCACGAATAAACCGGGCATGGTCTCCAAGTATTTGAAGCCAGAAACGGTGCTCGTAAAGAGCCTTTTCCTCAAAACGTTCTCTATTCATCCAATATGACACTCCTTTAGATTTTTTCGAAAGTACTATCCTAATGACTTGAAATTCCCAATTTCAGAATGACCCTTTAAAAAAGGGAAGGAATCAGACCTGTCTAAATGATATCGATTTAATATATGAGAGGATGACAGCAAAAATTAGTAAAAGTTATTTCTCTGTCAGCCTGAATAATTTCACCCTGCTCGTAAAAAGTGATAAAGTATGTGTATTAATCACTTATAAGAGAATAGAGAGGGTTTTACTATGATTCGTTTTGGAGTTATTGGAACAAACTGGATTACTGATCGGTTTCTGGATGCTGCGGAAGGAGTAGACGGGTTTGAACTCAAAGCGGTATATTCCAGGACGGAAGAACGCGCCAAAGAATTTGCAGGCAAGCATGGAGTTAAGCAGACATTTACTGATTTAGAGGAAATGGCTAAGAGCGATAGTATCGATGCTGTTTACATAGCGAGCCCTAATATTCTGCACGCTGAGCAATCCATCCTCTTTATGAATGGTGGAAAACACGTTCTGTGCGAAAAGCCTGCTGCCAGCAATACTAAAGAACTTCAAAAAATGATTGAGGCGGCAAAGGATAATGATGTTTTGTTAATGGAAGCTCTGAAAACAACCTTTATTCCAGGGTTTCAGGCAATCAAAGATAACCTGCCCAAAATCGGCAGGGTAAGAAGATTTGTTTCTGTTAAAAATCAATATTCCTCCCGGTATGATGCCTATCGGAATGGAACCGTCCTCAATGCTTTTAAACCGCAACTGGCAAATGGGTCATTGATGGATATAGGCATATACTGTGTTGTTCCAATCATCACCTTATTCGGACTTCCTGAAAGCATCTTTGCGCAGGGTATGTTATTAGAAACGGGTGCAGATGGCGAAGGGACCATTCTTTTTAAGTATGAAGAGATGGAAGCGGTGGCGATGTACTCCAAGATTACTAATTCTGCTATCCCTTCAGAAATACAGGGAGAGGATGGGAGTATCATCATTGACAGTATTTCTGATCCTCAAAAGGTAGAAATACATTATAGAGATGGTTTAGTTGAAGATATAAGTGCTGATCAAAAAGAAAACACTATGTTTTATGAAATCAGTGAGTTTGTCGATTCCATAGTGAAAGGTGAAAGAGAATCCACGAAACAATCCTTTCAGCAGTCTTTAAATACTATGGAAATTCTGGAAGAGGCGAGAAGGCAGATTGGTATCAAGTTTCCCAGTGATGATTCACAATGAACCTAATTGCTAGTCATCCATATTACGTCGTCACCAGGAAAATTGAAAGTAACGTTCAGGCATCATATGAATCAGAACATGAGCTATTACTTTATGGCGAATGCATAGCGTGTTCGCTGAAATCTTTTTGGCTGAAAGATGTCTATGATATCTCTTATAAGTCATTAAATGAAGGAAAAGGTTTTCTTTATTTACATACTCATCAGGGAGTACACACTTTTTATGTAAAACAAAATCCAGCTTCATTCATCAAGGAATACAAGAAACTTCAGTAGCGGAACCATCCAAAAATACTTTTGCGATTAGCCGGAAAGAGGCTGGGACAAAACCATAATAAAAAGCTCTCTTCGCAAAGATTGTGGCTGAGTAAAAAGAATGGATTTCCGCTCCAGGTGCACGACTCCGCGGGGCGGGCGGTGAAGCAAAAGCGGAAGTGGCCGTTCAGCGACGTACAGATTTTAGGGCTCTCGCATGAGATAAAGGAATCACGGAGAGCGACCGCGATTCGATGATGACTTATCGCAAGGAGAGAGACCGAAATCTGCTAGTCGCTGGCCGCTGGAGCTGGATGAGCCTCCTCGGCTTTGCCTGTGGGGTCTCACCTGTCCCGCTAGTCCCGCAGGAGGTCGCACACCTTCCGCTCCAATCCGTCTACGTTCAGGAAAAATCGATAAATAACCTTAAAAGCAACATCTTTCAAATAGAGCCAATTAAAATGAAAGAACCGCATGAAATCAAGTATAAAACCTTGAACTCATGCGGTTTTATTTTTCTACTATCCCAACTTATGTCCCAGCCTCTTTCTATATTATTGTGGAATTAATTTAAGCAGAGATGCTTGGTATGCTGCATCAATAGGTTAGAAAGGGTTCGGATAGGGATATCATAAGAAGATTTTTGAATTCTGGGGCTGTTAAACTGGATAACTTTACTGCACCAAAATCTCCCTCCTTTAATACATCCATGTACTTTGTGTTACGAGTCTATTAAATTCAAGAAGAATAAGGTTAAAGCATAAGAGTTCCGGCAATAGACATAGGAAAAATTAAAATCGGGGGTTTCATGAATGTTTACATTGAGTGATATGTGGACCTTTTTTCTTGCGTTCTTTTTGACATTGCCTTTAGTGACCTTGGTCCATGAGGCGGGACACGTACTGGCCGCAAGAGCATTTGGTGCCAAAATTAAGTTTACGTTGGGTGCAGGGAAAACCTTGTTCAAGATAGGGCCGCTTGAGGTGAAGAGATTATATTTTATGGATGGCTGGTGTCAATATGAAAGCCTCAAATACGATAAATTATGGGTTCATATATTTATCTATATATCCGGCAGTTTATCTAACCTTGCAGTCATTCTGGTAATCAACTTTTTGATCTATCAAGGTACACTGCCTGTCCATATTTTCTTTTACCAGTTCGTTTATTTCTCTGTCTATTTCATCTTTTTCTCTCTGTTTCCATTCAAGACAGGGGAAGGGCAGCCAAGTGACGGACTTGCCATTTACGAGGTGATTAAATATGGGAAGAAGGCGGATCCAATAGACTGATTTATCATCTTTGAACTACCTGTTTACAGGCAGGATTAAAATTGATAGAAAAAACTAAACCCCGGTATGTATAGTTTCTCTCTTAACTGGAGATTGAGAATAGGCTGAGTTTAATAGTTTACGAATTTGTAATTCAGGGAAAAACACTACTATTAGATTTCATAGGGAGGTATTGGCGGCATGAAGCGACTCATAAAGTCCCTTGTCAAATGGGGGCCAATCGTATATCCATTATATAAAAAGTATAGAAACAAAAAAAGGAGTTCAAAATCATATTGAAAACCTTGTTAAGTTAGAAAACCCTTCTCGGAAAATTTATGAGAAGGGTTTTTTAAAGGGTGTTTTTGCATAGCTCTTTTCTAAAAGATTGTTGCTTTTGGATGGCTATTTGCATTTCACCCCCTTCACGGAAGGGGATTGGAACGGAAGGCGTGCGACCTCCTGCGGGACTAGCGGGACAGGTGAGACCCCGCAGGCAAAGCCGAGGAGGCTCACCGCCCGCCCCGCGGAGTCGTGCGGCTGGAGAGGAAATCCATCACTTTTCCACAGCCACAATCTTTACGAAAACAGCCTTTTGCATTCATTGCTTTTTGGAAAATTCCCACAGCTGATCTCGCCTGGCTAAAGAGGTTTTCTCTCTAATCGGGAAGAGCAGCTCTTTTCTTTCTTGCTTATCAGAATTATCTAGGTGAATTATATTGTTATCTCTAGAATTTAATCCATAATAGCAACAAAGCTTGTGAAAAATAGCTTAGAGAAAAAGGCGGTTTTTCCTTTAATTCTCTTCAGGTTATCTGTCGACGAGAGCTGGTCTCTAAAGCTGGAAGCAGGTATGACACTTGAAAGTTAGAGTATAACCTAACCTTATTTAGCTTCACAAAAAAAAGCAGCAAAAGAATCGCTGCTTTTGATTATTTCTCATTTATGATTGCACCTACACCGTAAAATTTGTTTTCTTCAGCCTGCTGTCAAGCATCAGGTTGCCGAACGGAACAAAGGCGACTAGAACAGAGCCGAAGATCCATTTAAATGCCCAGCGTACCTTGATTGTCGTATAACCAATGACCAGCAAATATACAATGAAGAAAAAACCATGTAAAGCCCCCACAACCGACACAGCTTCAGGGATGTCTGCTATGTACTTAAGCGGCATTGCAATGAATAATAAAACCAACAGGGATGCTCCTTCTATAAATCCCATTAACCTAAATCGTCCAATATCTGTTTTTAACATAGTAGTTCCTCCAATATCTATACTTGTTCTTATTATAGTATATTGTGATGGGATAAATCCCTGCTTTCTAAAGATTTCATTAAATTTTCACTTTAGTCTTTTTAAAAGGCTGTTTTCGCATTCATTGTTGCTTATGCAAAAATTCGAAAAGCCTGATTTTCCCTGGATACTAAGAGTTTGATCTCTTATCGGAGAAGAGCATTTTTTTTCTTTTCGACCTTACCATATTGACACTTCTTAATAGTGACATTTCTTCGGAAGTAGTACCAAATAGCAGCAAATTTTACCAAAAGATGATTTTAATATTCATAAGACGAAGTAAACTCGGTAAGGAATTATTATACATTTAGAAGAGAGGCAGAATCCACGAGCAATTGAGCTGAAGCCTTTCGAAGGTGAAGAGTATGGAATGTCAAAGGCAGGTTTAGAAAAGTTTTCAGAAGGAAGATTCCTTTAATTTACGCTGCATTTTTAACAGTTTAAATATTGCTAAAAATATCAAAGCTTTATAAAATAAAAGTATATTTAAGATGAGGTGAACCCCCTGATGCAGGAAAAAAATAATAGGCTGCTTTTTCAATATATTATCGATAATGACCATAAAATGACGGATGCCTGGCTCGATTGCCGTAAGCACTGTGCTGGTTTTTCAGTATATGCTAAAAATACCTCTTCAGAAATAGAAAGCAAGCTTAGAAGCCAGAATTCAGAATTCATTGAGAGCCTTGCGTATGTATTAATATGCAAAGACAACTTTAGCGAAAGAGTAGACAGATGGGCAGAAAAAATAGCTCATGAGAGAGTTGAGCTGGGTACATCGATTAATGAAATAGTTCAGCAGTTCGGTATTTTCCGGAAAATCTTTTGGGATTTCATTGAAAAGTTCATTCATGAAAACCATACAGAAGTACCCCAGGTCTTAGAATGGAGCAGAGAATTAAATTCAGGTTTTGATTCAGTCATTGAGAAATTTACCGAGCTATACCATGCGAAAACAAAGGACTCTTTATCAAAGCAGGAAAATCTGATTAAAGCAATTATTTCCCCTGTGATTCCCGTCACTGAATCTGCTGCCATCTTTCCTCTTTTAGGAAACTTAAATATAACGATTGCAGAAGGACTTGCAGATTCAGTTTTGGAGCAATGCACGAAATATAATATCACCAAGTTGTTTATCGACATTTCCGGAGTGGGAACTATAGACACAATGATTGCCAACCAAATCTTTCAAATGATATCCAGTCTGAAATTGATAGGTGTCGAGGCCTTTCTTTCGGGCATTCGTCCTGAATTGGCGATGACCGCGGTCCACCTGGGTATTGATTTTAAAGAATATCCATCATACAGCAGCTTAAAACAGGCTTTAAAGGAAAATGGTCTGCATGTAGAGAGCTTTTTACATTAGGCTGTTTATCGCAACAATTGTTGCTTTCGGAGGTCCCCGGATACTAAGGGATTTCTCTCTAATCGGGGAAAGCAGCTCTTTTCTTTCATGATCACCAAGTTATTAAGATGAATAATGATTAGTTTTTTTGGAATTAGCATCCAAATAGCGACGAAGTTTACGAAAAGAGCCTTGCATTAATAATCAAAACCCCGGCTGAAAGTTTCAGCCGGGGTTTTAGTTAATGTCGATCATTAGCAGCAGAAATCAAAGGGGTGGTGAGGAGGCACTGCTTTTTGGCACCAGTTCGGTTCAAGGTAAGGATCTCCCCAATGCCACGCTCCCAAAGCAGCTGCACAAGCATCTATTGCATGTGTAGAGGATCCTGCCTCATTAGGCAGTTCATTCAAATCTGTGGACTGGAGAAAATGAAAGATCTGCTTTTGAGAGTCTTCGCTTCTTTTGTATTCAAGCAGATGAGGAAGCAGTTCATCAGGGATTCTAGAACCCATTACAGCACCTGGATGAACCTCCACAACCTTTATTGGTCTGTCTGTCTTAAGAGAGTCAATCGAACGTGTCAGGGCAATTCCCCTCAGGGTGAGATAAGCCATTCGATTCATGGTGGGTGACATGACCGAAGAAGTATTCATACCAAGACTTTTTATATAGGCACGAAGGCTCTTGTCTGCTTTTCGGTCGCCGCCGCCGTCCTGGTAAGATAAGGGGGAATCTATGCCTACAAACACAGAATCATTTTCTACTTCTCTTTTAATTTGAGAGAGGATCACTTCATCAGTAGCTCCTGAAATCAACTGCCGAAATCTTAAAGATCCATTGACTTTTTCAAAAATTGAAATTACCGTATCTTTTGGATTAGAGGGACCTGATAAATCAATTCCCATAACAATCATGATCTCACCTGCTTTCTATTTTATTGAATTATAATTTCAGTGCTTGTCAAGCGAATCGTTATCCTTTTTAACATGCTTAAGCTTTTGATGTTGTTTCATAACACTCTACCCATATTACTAAGGTTATAAATCGGATTTTTTGGGGTAATGGGCGCTGAAAGTTTTTTATTAAATCCGCTTGTATTGTATAACAAGCACAGCTTCTATCAGCGAACTCCTCTGTATGCAGATCATCTTTCGAGAGTTATCAGCACAAAAAAAACCGTCTTATAGAAAGACGGATAATGGGAAGAGCATGGAAACAGCCACAGGGCTCAATTTCCTTAAATATTTCAGAGTGATTAAGTTGAATTTTTCCGGCTGATCGATATTGCATACATGGCCGGAATCCTCTATTAGGTGTAAATCAAGCTCTTTTTGCTTTTCCACCAGCTGTTTCACCGGGGCCAGGAACAAGTGGTCTTCCTCACCCATCACAAAGAGAGTAGGAATCCCCTGGGAATCAATTTGTAAATTTTTCAGGTATGGATTGATGGATTTTGTCAACCCTAACCAGCGTATGAATTCTTTTTGACACATTTTTCTAGCCTGCTTCACGAATGTGTATCTGGATTCAATATGCCTTGGCTGAGGCATGATAATCCAGGCAAATAATTTGTAGAGCCACATATAAGGAATGAGAAACTTAAATGCATTCCCGACGGCCAGCAAAAATTTTGTTCTAAGGTTCAACTTTATGATGGCTCCTGCTAATATCATGGAAGAAAGCCGTTCAGGATGTTTTCCTGCAAGAGTCTGTACTACAATCGTTCCGAGTGATATTCCTATAAAGTGGGATGACTTTATCTTTAGATAGTCGAGAACATCGATGACTTCCTCAGCCACATTGACAAAGGAGTCGCCTTTTTTCCAAGAAGCCTGGGAACTTCCATGTCCTCTTAGATCAATTAATAATACATTAAATTCTTTTTTGAAATCTTTAATTTGTTTAAACCAGATACTGGAACTACCCCCGGCACCATGGATAAAAGTTACCCAAGGCAAAGAAGTATCTTTAACATATGTTCGATAATGTAACATTTTATGCAACCTCACAATCGATGATGAAAACATGGATTATATATTTTCATAGATTACAATAGTTGATCTATATCTTTTCTGAGAAGATTACTAAAGCGATTCTATTATAACCCATTACCCGAAATTTATCATCTCACACTATAAATCGAAATATAAAAAGACCGCCCAATTCCTCTGAGAAAATGGGACAGTCTTAATTTACGGGGTACAAAGCGCAAGGTGTTATTCTTTGAAGAAATTTTGAAATTTCTCTCGATCTTGCTGGTTTCCTTCTTGATAATAAGGATTGGACTCTTCTGAGTTTTGCTGATCCAGATTGGTTTTGATAACAAGAGACGGACTTGATGGCCGTGAAGCAATCAGCCTGTCATCCAGGCTGTCAAAGTTTGGGTCTTGCTGTTTTTTATCTTTATCATTATCCATAAAAATTCACCTCCATCCTCTAGGATGCAGATGAAACTTCAAATTATGTATGTAGGTACCCCACAGTAAAAAAAAGCTGACCTGGATAAACCAGGTCAGAAAAAACGAGGGGGCCAAATAGTCTTTCAAATCTTCTTTTATAATGTACCTCTAATTTAACGGAAAGCCAATATTGATATAAGTCCATAGCTGTCCATATAATCCTTTGAATAGGAAAAAATCTTCTGTTACGTAGCGAAATCATGAATAACTATAACTCTAAGCATATTGAAAGGTAATATGAAAACATTACCATAACCTTCATGGAAAATGATATTATAGAGTTGCAGGAAAGGAGGGTGATATTATGGGAGCTATCATTCTATTTGATGGAGTTTGCAATCTCTGCAATCATATCGTTCAATTCGTGATAAAAAGGGATAAGCATGCTTATTTTAAATTTGCTTCCTTACAAAGCGAAACCGGCCAAACGTTACTGGAGAAATTTATGGTTGATCCTAAAACAGACAGCATCGTCTTGATAGAGCAAGATGAATGTTATATGAAATCTTCTGCAGCCTTGAGAGTGAGCAAAAAACTCTCTGGTATTTGGAAGACCTTTTTTATCTTTATCATTATTCCTCCTGTCATAAGAGATAAAGTATATGACCTTATTGCCCGAAATCGATATCAATGGTTCGGAAAGAGAGATAGTTGTATGCTTCCATCCCCTGAAATGAAAAAAAGATTCATTCAATGAGAAAAAATGAATCTTTTATTAAGTTTGTTCGTAAATACGTGTAGTACATAAATAAATGTTCAGGAGGAGATTAAATTGGTAAAACGCACAGGAGAAATAGTTATGGGAGTCATTGGGATTATACTGAGTGCATTATTTGCCGTAATGGGCTTTATTTTAAATGCAAACAGCGGAGCCATGCAGGAGATGGTGGAGGAGGAGTTCAGCCAGGATCCAACTCTTACCGCCGAAGATACAAATTTTATCCTTCAGTCTATGGAATCGGTAGGTCCGTTTTTGATAGGTCTGGGCTTGATCAGCTCGATACTTGGCTTGATTGCTGTTCTTCTAATTAAAGGAAACAAGAAACCTGTTATAGCAGGAATTTTGTTTATCCTGGCTGCTTTAGTAGTCGGGCTTGGTACGGTAGGCGCTGGTTTCCTCCCAGGAATCCTTTTCCTGGTTGCAGGTATTATGGCCTTTGTCAGAAAACCTAAGGATGTTAATGACGCTCCATAATGTCCTGAAACTGACGGCTCATTTTGTCCTGAACTTGACGGATTTATTGCCTATTAAAGATACAGAAGGGAGGCTTGTGAGGCCTCCCCAAAACATCTATAAATCTACCTCATAGGTTTCATTTTGCTTCAAATAAAAACGGACTTCGTGACTGCCGGTGATAATGTACCAATCTCTGCCGAGCTCAAGCCTGCATGACAACACCTTTCCATAACCAAGATTCAGCTCGAACCATTCGCCACACCTCAGTTTGTAACCTT